>NZ_JACLHY010000040.1 GCF_014397245.1 Arenibacter arenosicollis
AAACACATTTTTAGGTTTCTTTGATGAAAAGTATTTAAGAAATAAAGAACAAGCAACAAGGTTAGAGACTAATTTAGTGTAAAGGCTAATCTTTAACTTGTGTAAACTATGTGCCTTAACGAACAGCTGAATCCAGCCGCACAAACAGCACATTTGGTTTTTGCCAACACATAAGCCAACGCTGAAAAACCAAAAGAGCTGTTTTTTGTCTTTGCGCTCGAAAACATAGTGAAAAGATTGTGAATAAAAATATAGTAACCGACCAACCAAAACAACAAACTTTATTAACTTGTACGGTTAAATAAGAAATAATGATTAAAGAAAGAATTGACATTGAAAACATTGACGGACAACTATTTGAAATAAAATTAGTTGACCCAGATAATTCTAAACATGCTTCTTTTACGCATTATTTGCACAATCATAAAAATGGAGTTTCTCAATTTTACAAAAAAGATGCACTTTCTTACGTAAAAGAAATCCTTGAAAAAGAATATCCTACTACTGAAATAACTCTTGAAGTTGCTGAAAGCGCATTACAGTATTTGCTCTTTGATTTAAATAAATCGGCTCGATTTCCTGCACCAGAAAATCCAAACTTTAAATTTATTGACCTATTTGCGGGAATTGGAGGTTTTCGACTTGGCGGTCAGAAAAATAACGGCAAATGCGTTTTTAGTTCGGAATGGGATAAATTTGCACAACAAACTTATAAAGAAAATTTTGGAGAAATTCCGTTTGGAGATATAACAAAAATCGAAGCTAACGCAATTCCAAACCATGACGTTTTATTTGCAGGTTTTCCTTGCCAACCATTTAGCTATTCAGGCAGGAACGAAGGTTTTAAAGATAAAACTCGCGGAACACTATTTTTCGATATACTTCGTATTTTGGAAGAGAAGAAACCCAAAATGTTTTTATTGGAAAATGTGAAAGGGCTTAAATCTCATAATAAAGGTAAAACCTTAGAAACAATAATTGACTCTCTTACTAAACTTGGGTATCATTTACATTGGGAAATTTTAAAAAGCACTGATTTCGGTCTTCCTCAAAAAAGAGAAAGATGGTATTGTATAGGCTCTTTGAATAAAATTGATTTTGAATTTCCAAAAAAGATAAACGAAAAAGTTACATTGAGGAGCATTATTGATGAAAATGAAGATTCAGAAAACTTAAAACTTACCGAATTCGAACTCAACCGTATAAATTATCATTTCCAAAATGTAAGAGACGATTATCAGCGAGTCGAACACGATTCATCAAAATATGAACCTACCACAAAAAAAGGCAGAAACGGTATTTTCTCATATCAAAAGCCAGATGGTTCGTTGAGATTTCACGTAGGCGACCACGCCAAAACACAAATTCAAGAAGCCTTTTATTGTACGTTAGATACGTATTCACCAACTATTATTGCCAATAGAGTTCCAAAATTATGGGATATCGGTCGGAAACTATCTGTACTTGAAGCTCAAAGGCTTCAAGGTTTTCCAGACAAATATGGCTTTCCTGTTTCCGACAACCAAGCCTACAAACAACTTGGTAACAGCGTTTCTGTTCCAGTTATTGATTTGATAATTAAAGAAATGACCAAATATTTATGAACAGAATAGACCAAAACGAAATACTCAAATCGACATATGCTTTAAACGAAACTATAAATAACAAACTATTTGGGCTATTAACATTATTCCTTTCCACACATAACATTGAAGAAATACAAACAAATACAACTTATCGAGTTGATATTTCAGACCTTTCAAATCAATTACAAGACTTATTTTATTTCGGTAAGGATTTAAGAGATTATAACAATAATGAATTTTGGTATTTCAGATTATCTAAAAAGTGGGAAACAATAGTAAAGGACTTAATAAGTGACAAGAAACCAAATATATTGGATTTCTCGATTTTCTATTTTAAAAATAAACGCTTCGAGCAATTACCCAATTCAAAATCTTTAGTCAAAGATATTATTGACAAACTCAACATATCAAAATCTGCTATTGAGATAATTTTTGATTTGCATTACGAGGATAGAGATATAAAACTATCCGAAGTTGATTTTTCGAATGACGACCTTTTAACAGCTTATAAGGTAAAGCATAATTTGACGAGTGATTATGAAACAATTTCATTTGACAGTCACTTTTTAGTCAAAAGTCATCCAAGTGAATTAAGTAGAGGGCCTTATATCCAAACCTTATATTCAGGTATGGCTATTCAAGAACTTGTTTTACTCACTAAATTTGATTTAGACAAATACTATCCTAAATCTCAACGAAATATTTCAATAACTAACGGACTTGCCAAAAACATAATATTTTACGGTGCTCCAGGTACAGGTAAATCACATAGGATTAATCTGATAATAAGTGATAAGCTTGAAAGAACTGAAAGAGTTACTTTTCATCCAGAGTATGATTACTCTTCATTTGTTGGCGGATATAAGCCAACAATGTTAGATAATGATATAAGATATGAATTTGTTCCACAAGCCTTTACAAAAATATATGTTGATGCTTGGAATGATTTGGATAATGATTTCTATCTCGTCATAGAGGAAATTAACAGAGGGAATTGTGCAGAAATTTTCGGAGACATTTTTCAATTGTTAGATAGGTCGAATAATTATGAGATTACACCTTCTAAAGAATTAAAAGATTATTTAATAAAAGAGTTTTTGGACAACGACAAAACAGATGGGAACAAATTAATCCTTCCGCCAAACTTGCATATTTTGGCTACAATGAATACATCTGACCAATCATTATTCCCTATGGATAGTGCTTTTAAACGACGATGGGACTGGGAGTATATTCCAATTAATTATGAATTTTCTGATGAAAATAATTCTTCAAAATTTGTTGTGCAAATTTCTAAAATCGAAAACTTTTCGTGGCTTTCTTTTATCAAATCTGTAAATAATGTCATAAAACAAAATGACAATTTGGGTATGGATAAATGTTTGGGAAATTACTTCCTAAAACCCGAAAACGATATAATTGAAATTGACACCTTTATCAACAAAGCGATATTCTATTTATGGAATGACGTTTTTAAAGATGAAATAGAGGAACATAGTATTTTTAAGGACAGTACTACCTACGAAGACTTCTTCCCTATTAGACCTAACGGTATTGAAAAAATTAAGGAAATTCTTGAGATTCTTAAAGTTGATATTTCTATCATAGCTTCAGAATAATGAAAATCCTAATTGAAGGAGAAAAATATCCGTTAAATGATTTAAGAGAAATTTTTGATGACCCAAAATTTTATCATCAAGAAGGACAAGAGGGAACTATATTATCAGTCGGCTATTACCATTCATTTACAAGGACCCACAAAAAAGCACAGCTTGTTTATATGCTTCCGAAGGTCTTTATGAAAACTAATGAAGAAACAGTTTTTGGTATAAGCAAAAACAGTCTTTACAATTTAGAACAATCCGACACTTTTAAACATAAAGAAGAGTATAATTGGATTAGACAAGTTTCTGTATATTTCTATAACAGCTTATTGGAATTCAAACGCAGAAATAAATCCTCAACAATTGTCCAGAGTTCACTTTCGACCAATTTGAGCACTAATCTCAATGAGCAGGATTACTCTTATTTAGATTTACTTTTAAGTTTTGTGAATTTTTATAAAAAGAATAAAAACAATGTACTGTTTAGGCATATTGAATCTAAATCCCAACAGATTAGAAAACCAAATTGGGAGAAAACAATACGCAAATCAGTTCCATTAATTACAAAGAACGGACAACCTATTTATGACGTTTATAGAAATAAAAAGAAAATAGTAAACACCGAGGAAGAACTATTAGTCTATTTTTTTTCAATTCTCAATCATTTTAATAACGACCATAAATTGTATCTTAAAATTGATAAGTCTTATCAATTGATAGAAGGCAGAAAATTTAAGCAACTTCAAGAAAACGGTTTATCAAAACTTCGCAAAATCAAATATCGATATTTCAACGACACCTTAAAAAAGATGTATCACCTTTGCGAGATTTATTTTTCACAAACGGACAAAAGCAGTATAAGAAATCGAAAAGAAGAATTTATTTCAGTTAATAATTATAATCTCGTTTTTGAGGATATGGTCGATAAATTGTTTTCAGACCCAATAATAGAAAAGAAAACAAAAGATGGTATTTCTCTAAAAAATTTAAAATACAATGATGATGGTAAAATCATTGACCACATATTCGATTATCAATCTCTGCTTGATAGAAGTGATATTTTTTACATTGGTGATTCAAAATATTATAAGTCGGACAACACAGCAGGAAAAGTCTCAAAATTTAAGCAGTTCACATATGCTAAAAATGTGATTCAATATAATATTGACCTACTAAATGAAACGGGAACATATTATACGGAAAACTTGAGATATAGAGATAAATTGACCGAAGGCTATAATATTACGCCTAACTTTTTTATATACGGGTACATAAAGGATTTCAAAAATTTTGATAGCGATGAATTAAACGAAAAAGGAGGTATCGTAAAATCTTTTCATTTTGAGAATAGATTGTTTGATAGAGACACATTATTTGTGCATCAATACAAAATAAATTTTCTATATGTGTTAAAAGCATACACCCAATTTGGAAACCGAACTATTAAAAAATTAAGAGGAGTAACCAAAAATAGATTTCGAGAAAATTTTATAGATTTTTTCTCTGATAAAAATAAGTCGGAATTTGAGTTTTATGAATTTAAAGGTGGTAATGTAAAAGAGTTTGTTGAGAAGAATTTTAGAAAAATTAACGGTAAGTGCTTTCTAACAAAAGAAAACAAGCTGATTTTAGCTCGACATAAGAATGATGATAAACTAAATAATTTGATAACTGAATTTAAACAATATGAATTCGAATAAGCCAACGCTCAAAGCCATACACATTTGCAATTCGAACTATCCGACACACAAGCCAAAAATTGCAAAAGAGTATGTCTTTACCAACGCTGAAAACGAAGCAGAACAGAATAAAGCCAGCAGGTAACAATGTATATAAAAAATAGGCGAAACAATAATAAAATCAAGGGTTTTAGCTCGAATCAAAATTTGTGCTTATCCGAAAGTTTCGTGCTTCGAAATCACATACTTTTCATTTACTAAACGTTACCTGCCATTAGATGAAAACCGCAATACCAATTAACAAAAAGCTATTTGATATTTACCTTCTCTTCACGAGAGAACCATTTGTTCAATATTTTTCCGAGGAATTAGAATTTTATTCAAATGGAAATGGTGGACTGCTTGGTTTAATAAGTCTTGACATTATGGACCAAGATTATTATGGATGTATTTTATCAAGAGATAAGTCAAAACAATACAGAGCGGAATTAGTAACCGCAAGCGTAGAAACTATCGAAGAAGTAAGACAATGGATTGACGACAAAATGAGCAGTAACTCAATTGTCTTTCACGATAACAAACACGAATACTTTGACCTTTTCCAAAATCTAGACAATGAAGACAATCAGCATCCAAATTTCAAATTATTAAGCTCAAACATTGCTTTATCAATGGCTAAAGAAACTATAAAAGAAGTTTCATATCATTACAAAGATATTGATGGAAATTTTATTGACCAGTTTCAATCAATAAACGGATTTGATTCAAGAGTTTGGGAATTATTCCTATTCTGTTTTTTTAGAGAGCAATTTTTTTCATTTAAAAGAAACTACAACGCACCAGATTATATGGTTGAAAAATTTAATGAAGAAATAGCTGTTGAGGCAGTAATTGTAAGTAGAAAGACCGAACTGGATAGCAATGCAAAAAACGATAAAGAAATTCAGGAGAAATTAAAAAATGATGTTCCTCTATTGTTTGGAAATGCTCTATTTGACAAAATGAAAAAGAAATATTGGGAAAAAGAACACGTAAAAGGGAAACCTTTCGTAATTGCAATAGCCGACTTTCACGATACTATGTCAATGACTTGGACTTTTAATTCATTATCAGATTATTTATATGGCTATAAGTACGAACATTCAGTTGACAAAAGCGGAGAACTTATTGTTAAACCAATTAAAATTGGAGACTATACAAAACCAAATGGAACCAAAATACCCAGCGGTTTCTTCTTTCAACCAAATTCCGAAAACGTAAGTGCAATAATATTTTCTTCTTGCGGAACTTTATCTAAATTCAACAGAATGGGAAAACAAGCTGAACTTGGAAGTGATATTCCAACTTTAATAAGAACGGGAACTTTTTATAATCATACGCCTAATGCTGACAAACCAAATTTCGTGACTTATAAAGTAGATAAAGGAAGTAAAGAAACTTGGTCAGAAGGAACAGTTGTTTATCACAATCCAAATGCAAAAATTCCTTTGAACCCAGCATTTTTTGATGACAAAGTTGCACAATGCTTTTTCAGAGATAAATTAATTCACAGTAAAATGCCGAAATATTTTCCCTATAATTCATTCACCCAAAATCTAATACCGAAACAAGATGAGGAAGAATAACGGCAGGTAACAACGTTACTATTTAGATAATTTAATGTACTCTTTCATATCAAAATCAAAAAGCTGATTGATTGTAACATTAAGTTCTTTTGAAATCATTAGTAAGGTCTCATACCTTGGGTTAGTATTCCCTCTTTCAAGTTCTCCAATTGTCTTTTTAGCGTGACCAGTCCTAAAACCTAATTCCTCTTGAGAAATAGGTTTTCCTGTTTTAGGGTTGAGTACTGTTTTTCTAAGTTCAGCAATTCTATATCCTAAAGCCCTTTTTTCATTCTTAAGGTCAAAATTCTTCATTAGGATAAAATTCCTTCATTAGAGTTAAAATTTAGGATACCTATAAGTATCCTTTATTATTTTTTTATTATATTAGTCGCGTAATATTTATTATGCGATTCTTCTTTGTTTGAATTAGTCTGGAAGCAGTCGCTTGGATTCCCGGTCTAAAAACTGGTAACTTGATGCACGGGATGATAAGCAAGATGCCCATGACCCGGGGCATGGGTTTTCTTATCACAGCGTACTAAACCAGTTCATGGATCTTAAAGAGGCGTTTAACCCTCTTTATCTGAGCGTTGTTTTATTTGGAAGTTTTGCAAGCAGTAACCAAAAGGCTAAAAGAGCTATGAAACACACCTTACGTAACTTAAATGGTAAAACGGCCACTGGGCAACTTACCGTTCTTTTGCAGCATACCGTGTACGACATTCTCTTTACCAAAAAGCCCAAGAACCCAATATAGGTTTTGCATTATTATGGGATTTGTGTTATACCCTTTTTTCCGGAACTAAAAAATCCTTTTATCCCATAATCACGATCCACACATTTTTTGGCATCCGGCCAAATAACGAAAAAGCAGCCTAACATCATTTAAGGCCATCCCTTTGCTGGTTCAACTGTGCTATGCTATAGCATTGTTAAAAGGCTAGGGGAGGAGCCATAACAGTGAGCCAGGTGAGGTATGCCCATACAGCAACCTAATCTTGCACACAAAACCATAATATCAACCAATAGATCCTTATTGCCTATGACATAGAACATATACAAAATAGCCTCCCAAACCCTGTTTGACCGACAAGTTTGGAAGGCCTTAACTAAATAAAACTAAGTTTCATCTAATCTTCAAAATTATGAAAAATAATCTTGAGTATAAGGGCATGCTACGTATATGCCTACTAATTCTCTGCTTTTTGGTCCCCCCACCATACTTTGCCCATTTCCCCCATGGGCATTGTTTTACAACTTCACCCAACCTACTGCTGCCACAACAGCAACAAATTTCCGGTACCGTTACCGATAACTATGGTCCCATGTCCGGGGTACATGTACTTATAAAAGGTACCAAAACGGGTACCTTTACCAACCCCCAAGGGGAGTACTTTCTTTTGGCAAATAATAATGATATCCTTGTCTTTTCCTATCTGGGCTACCACAGTAGGGAACTTCCCGTAATGGGCAGGACTAGCATGGATGTGCAAATGCAGTCCGAGGTCACCGAGCTTCAAGAGGTAGAAATCAATGCCGGTTACTATTCGGTAAAGGAAAAGGAACGCACCGGGAGCATCAGCAGGGTCACGGCCAAGGAAATAGAGCCGCAACCCATTGTAAGTCCGTTAGAGGCCCTGCAGGGCCGTATGGCAGGGGTGGAGGTGGAGCAGGGGGTAGGTATTACCGGCCTGGCACCTACCATACGCATACGGGGCACCAATAGTCTAAGAAATGATGGTAATTATCCACTTTATATAGTGGATGGAATCCCCCTTAATTCCACACCCTTACAAAGTGGTGGTTCGCTGACCGTTTCCACAGGAATAGATCCCTTGAACACCTTGAACCATGCCAATATAGAAAGCATAGAGGTACTTAAGGATGCCGATGCTACCGCCATCTATGGTTCTCGAGGGGCCAACGGGGTAATACTGATCTCTACGAAAAAAGGATATGACAAGCAGGGTGAGACTTCTTTGGACCTTAGTCTTTATTCTGGAATATCCGAGGTGTCCAACAAGGTTAAACTTTTGAACACTGAGGAATATCTCGCCATTAGAAGAAAGGCCATAGAAAATGATGGTTTTACGCCGGAGGATGTATACGCGCCCGAACTCACTTTATGGGACCAAAACCGTTATACGGATTGGCAGGAAACACTTTTTGGCGGTACTGCTTCAATGACAGATGTGAATATGGCGGTTTCAGAGGGCAATGGATATACCTCGTACCGTATTGGGGGATCATTCCGTGCCCAAGGTTCCGTTTTTCCAGGAGATTTTGACTATAAGAGGACCACGGCCAATATAAACCTTAACCATAGATCCAAAGATAACACGTTTAAATTGGATTTTTCCGCCAATTATGGGGTAGATAAAAATCGCATTTTTAATGGTTCCAATTTTATAAACTATGCCCTTACCGCACCCCCTAATGCACCTCCGATCTATAAGGAAGATGGCAGTCTCAATTGGGAGAATTGGGTGGTGGATAATCCCTTGGCGGTCTTGGAACAGCCTCAGGACATAAGGGCAAATAATCTGCTTGCCAATATGGCCCTCTCCTATACCATTATACAGGGATTGGACCTTAAGGTCAATCTTGGATATTCCAAACTGGACAGTGAGGATATGATAAGATATTACAGGGAACGTTACAACCCTGAAAGATGGGATAAAATAGATTTGGGAACGGCCCAAAGTGCTACCGATAGGCTATCATGGATCGTGGAACCACAATTAATGTACCAACGGCATTGGGGCAAATTGGGCATGGATGCCCTTATAGGATCCACCTTCCAGGACAATCGGAACAGTTATCTGAATGTTTCCAGCACGGGCTATGCCAACAAAAGCTTAATGGGCAATTTGAGCGCGGCCAACGAGGTCAGGGTTTTGGGCGATGATAATACGGAGTATAGGTACGGGGCACTATTTGGGCGTTTGGGTCTGAATTGGGCCGGAAAGTATTTTCTGAACCTTACGGGCAGGAGGGACGGGTCCTCTAGATTTGGTCCAGATCGGCGGTTCTCGAACTTCTGGGCATTGGGAGGGGCCTGGATATTCCGCGAAAATAGGGGTGTACAAGAAAATGTTCCTTTCTGGAGTTTTGGAAAGCTTAGGGGAAGTTACGGGACTACCGGGAGCGACCAGATCCCGGACTACGGATTTTTGGATGCCTATGAGGCCACGGATGGGGTAGGCGGGCTGTTCCCTACCCAGTTGTACAATCCCGACTACTCCTGGGAGGTGAACAAAAAACTGGAGGCTTCGCTACAGTTAGGCTTTATAAACGACCGCATAAATCTGGAATTGAACTGGTATAGAAATCGTTCTTCCAATCAATTGGTAGGCTTTCCATTGCCATTCATTACGGGATTCGGATCGGTACAGGCCAACCTTCCGGCTCTGGTACAGAACTCCGGTTGGGAGGTGCAAACGGAAACCGTCAACATTAGGACAAAAGACTTCTCCTGGAGTACCTCCATCAATGTAACCTTCCCGGACAACAAGCTTTTGGAATTCGATAATATTGGGCAGACTTCCTATGACAATCAATATAAGGTAGGTTATCCATTGAACATATCAATGGTCTATCAATATGACGGCATCGATCCCGAAACCGGTCTGTACCGGGTGGTGGACATCAACGAAGATGGAAGGTACAATAGCGAGGATAGGCAAGTAATAATAAATAGGGGAAGGAAGTATTATGGCGGTCTTGGCAATCATTTACAGTATAAGGGTCTCGCCTTGCAGTTCCTATTCGAGTACATTGACCAGGACAATTTAAGAAATGTATTTGGAGCTCCTTCACCTGGTCGTTACGGAAACGGACCCGTGGATTTTTTGAACACCTGGCAGGAACCTGGCGATAATGCGCATATCCAGAAATTATCCCAGTCAAGTGCGGCCCGTACGGCCTTTAGTAGGGCCGCCAGTAGTTCTTATGGAATGGAGGACGCCGCGTTTTTACGATTAAAGAACGTGTCCCTATCCTATAATTTGCCCAAAGCGGTACTGCAACAAATTAATATAAGTGCAATGAGTGTGTATGTCCGGGCACAGAACGTCTTCACCATTACCCCTTATCAGGGATTGGACCCGCAGGGGGGAAGAAGTAGCGTACCCCCGTTAAGAACCATTACATGTGGTATTCAGTTAAACCTATAAAATCAAGAACATGAAAAATATATGGTATACCCTTTTGATAGGTATCTGTTTTGCACAAACTTCCTGTGAGGATTTTGTGGAGGTGGATGTACCTGATAACAAAATAGTAAGCGAAACGGTGTTCGGAAGCGATGAAACCGCCAATAGTGCGGTCACAGGTATCTATAACGAACTTTTCAATGCGGATTTTTCCAATGGCGGACTACGTTCCGTTTCCCTTGTGGGGGGACTCTCAGCGGACGAATTTTGGACTACGGCGTTGAACGATGAACTGTTGGAATTCGGCGAAAACGAAATATTGGCCGAAAACTCGTATAACTTGCCACTGTGGTCCAGTGCCTACAATATTATCTATATGTGCAATGCCGTAATGGACGGCCTGGAAAAATATGATGGGGTTTCATCTACAATGAAGCTAAGGTTGTTGGGGGAAACGGCATTTGTTAGGGCATTTGTCTATTTCTACCTGGTGAATCTTTATGGGGAAGTGCCCCTGATCCTATCCCCGGATTACAGAACAAATGCCCTGGCCTCCCGTTCGGATGCCCAGGAAATCTATGAATCCATAATCTCCGATCTGGAAACAGCCATAAGCAATCTAGGGGATTCCTTTTTGGCCGGCCAAAGAATACGTCCCAATAAGTATACTGCATTGGCCTTGCTGGCACGGGTATACCTTTATCGGGAAAATTGGGAAAAAGCAGAAGCGGCAAGTACCCAAGTTATTGGGAACATCTCAAATTTTGATCTCCTCAATAATCTGGATGAAGTTTTTTTAGCCAATAGCAAGGAGGCCATTTGGCAGATAACCCCCGCCGGGAGAAGTCTCAGTTATGCTACCAATGAGGGCCGTATCCTGATCTTGACAAGTCCTCCCCCCGATTCCCAAAAACCGGTTGCATTGACCAAAGATCTGATAGGGTCCTATGCCGATGTGGACATTAGGCGGGAACATTGGATAGGGAAATTGGACACTGAAGATGAAGTGTACCACTATCCGTTCAAGTACAAAGTAAATAGCGCTGATGAAATAACGGAATACTCCATGGTACTGAGATTGGGAGAGCAATATCTGATAAGGGCCGAGGCACGTGCTCAGTTGGGTAAAATACCCGAGGCCATAAGTGACTTGGATAAAATAAGGATACGCGCCAATCTTGGACGGCTCTCGGTAATAGCACCTGGAATTAATAGGACGGCTTTATTGGATTCCATTCACTTGGAGCGCCGCAGGGAATTGTTTACCGAATGGGGCCATCGATGGCTAGACCTTAAACGAACCGAAAGGGCATCGGATGTTTTGGGAAGTATAAAAACATCCTGGCAGCCTTCAGATGGGCTATACCCAATACCTGAAAGCGAAATAGACAAAAACCCAAACTTGGAACAAAACGATGGTTACTAACATTTACGAAGTTACGATGAAAAATCATAGAATGGGAAAGGGCATTTTAATGCTACTGATCAATATTTTCTTTTGGAGTACAGTTTTTTTGTATTCCATGACCTTTAAGGATACGATGCCCCTTGATCCCAGTATACGGCACGGAAAACTTCCCAATGGCCTTACCTATTATATAAAACCCACAGGTGATGGCAGCTCTGAGATGTCCCTGCGCCTTGTGGTAAAGGCCGGTTCGGCGGTCCAGGATGCGGACCAATATGAACTGGACCATGTTATGGAACATCTCGCATTCAAGGCAGGGAAAAATATGACCATGGCCAAAGCCAATGAATTGGGGTTCCGGTCTGGTGAAATCAATGGCAATTCCCCTTTTGATTTTACACAATATTATTTTAGTTCCGTGGACACTAAGGAGAAACTAAAAATTGCATTTCAGCTTTTCCATGATATTATCTGGGATTTGGACCTCAAAAAAGAATATATTGATAGTGAGCGTTCGGTAATCCTCAATGAAAAAGGGATACGTGGTGGATTCGGTGCCAAATCCATTTTGACCGATCTGGAAAGTACGATGATGGGCAGGGGGGCCGATAGACCTTCCGATTTTGTCCAATTTATAAATACCTTTCCCTACGATGCTCTAAGGAGGTATTATGATGATTGGTACCGTCCAGAATTAATGGCCCTCGTCGTTGTAGGCGATATAGTAGGTGTGGATGCCCTGGAAAAAGAAATAAAGGACAAGTTCTCCAGGGCCAAACCCCTTAAAAATCCCCGTTCCCCGATCAGGGCATTCGGGGCTTACAGAAATTCCCCTCCCCAATTTATGAATAGGGAGCATCGCTTGACTACAAAGGAATCCAAAAGACAAGCGGTAAATATGCGTATTTATATGCGCCAAAGGGAAAATCTGGATAAAAAAGGGCTGGAATTATTGAAACAGGAACAAAAAGGACACCTTTTAATCGACATTTTGAACAATAGGTTAAAGGAGAAACAGGATTATTACGTTAGCCCTTATACCGTGTCCCCTTATATGGCCCTACCATCTTCCCTAGGCATTAAATTACATATTACCATGGAAGAAGGTACCGTAGAAGGGACACTGTCCAAAACGATCCAGCTTTTGAAGGAACTAAGGACCAATGGCTTTTCGGAACCCGAATTTACAAGATTCAAGAAAGAATATTTGGAGTCTTTGTCCAAAACTGATACTATGAAACAAATGTTTTGGGAAGATAATATCGTGGATCATTTTGTTTATGATAAAATATTGCCCGCAAATAGAATGGCCCTTTTAAAAAATATGATGGACGACCTAACATTAGAAGAACTGAACGTTTTTGTGAGGCAATATATCAAAACAGATCCTCAAGAACTGGATATTATTATGCTGTCACCATCCGGGCACAGGGCCTTGTCCTATACTGAAAAGCAAATAAGGGGATGGATTTCTGAAGCCAATAATTTGCCCATTACCAAATATAGTCCTCCAAAAATACCCAAGGAGTTGATGGAAGCATCTTTAATACAGACCCTAAAGCCAAGTACTCTTCAGAAAAATAAAGTGGACATTCCCGGAGCCTCGGAATACACATTGGGCAATGGGATAAAAGTAGTATTAAAACCATTTGATGCCGTACTTGTACCACGCGAACGAAATAAACTGAGTTTTCACGGTTTTTCTTCCAAGGGTATAAGCTGCTATTCTCGAAGTGACTATTTTTCAGCAATGAACGCAGCGGACATTGTCTACAATTCGGGAGTAGGTGGAATGGATAGGTTTGAGTTGAAAAGATATTTTGCCAAAAACGGATACAACGCTCAGGTAGCGCCCTATGTAGGGTATGATGAAGCCGGAATAAGGGGAAGTACGTCCGTAAAGGATCTGGAAACGGCGTTTCAATTGGTTTATTTGTATTTCACAGAGCCCAACAAGGATAGTCTGGCTTTTGAGGATTGGAAGCTTAGGACTCGGTCATCCCATGCATTGCATTCCATCAATTCCCAAGATTTCAAGAATTTCATTAAACTGAAGTTGGGAGACAGTACCTTTTTGCCTAAAGGCACCAAGGCTTTAGAGGGGGTGCCAAATACCGACTTGGACCGTGCATATGGGATATACAGGACCATTTTTGCCAATGCCAAGAATTTCACTTTTATTATTACAGGGGATTTTCCCGAAGAAGAAGTATTGTCCCTTTGCCGGAAGTATTTGGGGAATTTACCTACAGCGAATGTGCAGCCAAAAAGTGAAATTCCTAAAAATACAAAGAAGTTCAGATTGCCAAAACCCCAAGAAAAAGTTGTGGTGGCCAAGGAATTTGACCGAGAAGTTAAGGTGCAATTGGAATACATTTCAAATTTGGCGGAAAGAGATTTGGATTGGAAACAAGATTTAAAATTAAAACTCTTACAGTCCATGATGAACTTTTCAATAATGCAGGAAATGCGATTTAATTCCATTGAAAATGAGGGCATTTATACAATAAAAGTAGTGTGTAATTTTGATAAGGACCGTTTGTTCAATGAGGTCTATGTAGAATTTGGGGCCAGTCCGGAAGATGTAGAACAATTGATAAAGGCGGCCAAACAATTTATGCGATCGTTTAAAAATAATGGCGCAGATGTGGAATTATTGGAAAGGTTTAAGTTGGAAAGAGTGGATTATCTGGAAAGGAAAAAATACCATAGGGGCGATACATCAAAAATGATATACGATTATTACAAGTATGGAACCTCATGGCCCCGGGGTGGTTTAGAACAGCGGCAAGCATATATAAGAAGCATTTCACCAAGGGATATCGAAATCTTGGCAAAAAGACTGTTAAAGGGCAACCCACTTGAGTTTAAAATGCTCCCCGCCAAGAGGATGCATTAATATGGTATTTTGAAGATAGAAAGAAAGAAAGAAAGAAAGAAAGGGGGCATTCAATGCGCCCCCCTTCCCATTAATCTGAATTATAAAATCAGTCAGGATCCGGTGCTGATCCATTTAATTCTATAATCTGACCATCACCCTCGGTTGGCTTAGAAGTATCCTTTTCGTCATAAACCCTATATTCGGTTCCTGGTTCTTCGGAAAATTCTACTGTACAATCGGAATTATCCGGGTTACACAAGACATCTATAGTTGCCCATCCGTTGGGTGCTTGTACCAAGATGTACTTGGTGTCATAGATATCCTTGTCTGCTGATTTGTTCGCAAACGCAAACGACAGTGCAATGGCAAAAACAAATGCCAACATCGGTAAAATCAATTTTAACTTTTTCATGATAATGTAATTTTAATTAATAATAAGTGCCTACTCTTTTGTACAGGTTTTCGGTCTACCCCCTGCTTCTGTTGCAACAAAATATCTTCATTATTTTACATTTAATGTTTAGACCCCATGGCCATCTACGGGCTTTGATGGATCTTGTCCCATGGATTTTTTTTTATGTTTGGGGGAGTACCATATGGCCAGTAGGGCCAACAGGAACAATATCACATTGAGCACCAAATGCTGTTCCCAGGACAGTAGCGAGATAACGCCCCCACACGAACAGGGCCTATAGGGAGCAAAAAATACAATGGCCACGGTGTAGCCGGTAAATAGGAGCATCAGGACAGCAGCTCCGTAAAGACCTATCAATCTGGACCTGCGGCCAATCAATAATAGGGCAACAGCCAATTCGGATAGCGGTACGGTCCAAGAAGCCAAGGAGGCCATGTCCTTGCCCCCAAGTACGGGAGAGTTCCTGATGTTGTCATAGAACAGATGCCCTTCTAGGAGTTTGGTGAGTCCGGCATAAGCAAAGAGGGTAATGAATAACAAGCAGGTGACCTCGACAATTGTCTCCCTATGCTTTTGATACCATTTCATATCATTTGAATCGTTTTGATATTGAATGGTATAAAATTAAGCTGGTTGATTTATCTGTCTGGGATAATAACTGTTCTGAAAAGGATTAGTTTTAAGTAAGTAACACGGTCAAGAGTTAGCTCTAAGGTCTCTTGGAGTGTACCCATACCTAGCCTTGAACTCCCGTGAGAAGTGGGTAGCGTTCTTAAATCCGTTTTGCCGAGCTATGCGCTTAAAGGGTTCATTGGAACTTTTTACCAAAACATGTGCATTTCTAAGCCGCTCATTTTTTAGAAACTGAAACACTGTCATACCAAACAACTCCTTAAAACCTTTCTTTAATTTATATTCATTGGTTCCAAATTCATGGGCCAACTCCTGAAGGGATGGTGCATTCTTATCTAGATTATTCTTGAGAAAGTTTCCTATGGCCCTAAAAGTTTCCAAATCGGATATATTTAAAAAAGACTTTTCTTCTACAGGATGTTTGTGCTTAGTAAGTCGTATTTGTTTTAATATTTTAGATTGCAGTTTTCTTTCGTACAGCTTGGTGTTTTTAATAATATCCGATGATATTAGCATATACCTGACAATGGAGTTTTCCACTTGAGGAAGGTCAACCATCTTACAATATGCAGGAAGTTGCAAATTCGTTTTGGTCTTAAATACCAGTCGCATTTCACTTTCAAAATCATGGTCACTACCTAATGAATTTGTTAAATCGACCCATTTTAGGATCGATTTTTTTTCAAGTAGATTAACCATAGGTTGATCTAGTAGCTCACTATTTTCCCAGTGTAATAATTTAGTCACATCTTGATTAATATAAGTTATCTTAAAGGTTTCATCCAAGAAAAAAATCATTTGCACCATATGCATATACGAGTCGTGCATATTAACATACCCTTGATGTAAAAAGGAATCCTTTATTTCTTCTACAACAATATTCACCATTGCAGAAAGTGCCTCCAGCTCATCCCGCTTATCCGATCGTTCCAGGCGATAGGAGAAATTACCCCTTGATAATTCGATCAACAGTTGAAAAACTTTGTTAAGCCTGCCATTGTACGTTATATTTTCCATGAATATATGGGCTATGGTACTTAATTACCCTTCTATATTTATTAATTATGGATTCAATTATAATTTAGTACGTTCATTTATTCGATAAATTCGGAAAGAAATTCCATTCCTTCCAACTCATTGCTTACCACCTTAGTGGGTATAGGGGGCATATTGGCCAATAGGTATAGGTCGGTCAAAATTTGGGATAAGGGATTATCTGATATAAAGGCCACAGCTTTTGTGAGTGACGAGCCTTCAGTTGCCAAATATCTTCTGGCATCTTTACTTATATCTATTATTCCTCGAATATCACAGAGTATGGGATAGGCCTTACCCTTCTGAAGTTGTAAACGATCAGACACTATTTCCATGGCACCGGCCAGTTGAATAGTTAAATTTTGCTTGTAAATAAATCGGACAACTCCATTATCTATATAATACTCAGCATATTCATTTTCGAAACTATTTTCCATGGTAACTTTTCAAAAATGCCACTCAAAGTAATAATTTTTATACAAATTTTGTAGGATTATCGATAAAATGCTTTAGAACTTATCTGTAAGGGATTATTAATGTTCTATAAAGGATTTATTCGGTGCCAGGACCATTTGAAGAAGCTTTACACTGTTGATTTTGTGTACTTTATATATCTAAAATTAATAATAGGACTATTGCAGCGTACATAAACCAAGTTAAAATGGCAAAGATAAAACCCAATAATTTTCTTGATACCGTGGATAGTGTATTCAATGATGCCAAGCGACAAGGCATATTACACCTTTATGCAGAAGGTGACCAGTTTACCGGTAGGCATATCAAGGTAGGACAAAAGGATATGTTCCATTTCGGAACTACCGGATACTTAGGTTTAGAACAAGACTCAAGGTTGAAAAAAGCCGCAGTGGATGCCATTAATAGATATGGAACTCAATTTCCACTTTCTAAAACCTATATCTCACACCCGTTGTACAAGACTTTGGAGGAAAAGGTTACAGAAATGTACTCCAACCCTGTTATTATTACTAAAAACAGCACCTTAGGCCATATCGGTGTCATTCCAAGCGCAGTTGACGATCAAGATGCTATAATTCTAGATCATCAAGTGCATTGGAGCGTTCAAAGCGCAGCCAAACTTCTAAAATCCAGGAGCATTCCAATTGATATGATCAGGCATAATAATCTTGAAATGCTCGAAGATAGGATTAGAAAACTTTCTTCCAAACATAAGAAAATATGGTATATGGCAGACGGAGTCTATTCTATGTTTGGCGATGTTTCACCAGTAATGGAACTCATGGGGCTTTGTAATAAATATCCCCAACTACACCTTTATTTTGATGATGTTCATGGAATGAGCTGGATCGGTAAGAACGGCACCGGATATGTGCTCGATAATTTAAAAGAACTTCCCGAACAGGTCTTACTTTTTGGAACTTTAAGCAAAACTTTTGGGGCAAGCGGTTCGTTACTTACATGTTCCAATCGCAAAATGTACGCGAAAATTAAAAATTTTGGTGGACCCTTGACTTTTTCTGCCCAATTGGAACCGGCGTCAGTCGCTGCCGCGATTGCTTCCGCAGATATACATTTGACTCCCGAAATCTATTCATTACAAACCGATCTTATGGAACGTGTAAAGTACTTTAACACGCTTCTTTCTGAATCTGGCCTACCTCTTGTTGAACAGAACAATTCACCCGTATTCTACATTGGTACAGGGATGCCTGTCACCGGCTATAATTTTGTAAACCGAATGATGAAAGAAGGCTATTTTGTCAATTTGGGTTTGTTCCCAGCCGTACCGGTAAAGAATACCGGTGTGCGAATAACTATTTCTCGGCACAATCAGAAGGAGGAAATCAAAGGTTTGGTGGAAGCCATGCAATATCATTATCCGCGTGCATTGGCAGCAACATACACTAATAATGCTAAGGTAAGATCAGCTTTTAAACTTCCCCTAAACGAAACAGAAAAAACAAATAATAAACCAAAAATTAAGCTTAACATTCAATTTGCCTATAGCATTTCCAAGATACCTAAAAAAGATTGGGATACCTTGTTAGGTGGTAATGGCATTTTCGATTGGGAGGGCCTACGATTTTTGGAATCGGTTTTTTCAAAGAACAAGAAGAAAGAAGAAAATTGGAAATTTCATTATTACATTGTTCGTGACCTCATGGACAAACCCATATTGGCCACCTTTTTTACTTACTCCCTATGGAAGGATGATATGTTGGCTTCCGAATCGGTCTCAAAGAAGGTGGAGGAAATAAGACAGCAGGACCCCTATTACTTGACTTCCTATGTTCTTGGGATGGGTTCCCTGTTCACTGAAGGCAATCACTTGTATTTGGACACCTCCCATCCACTTTGGCATGAAGCATTGCACAGCCTGATGGATCAACTGGAAAAATTGGATAGTAAATTGAATTCTAAAATGGTGGTGTTCAGGGATTTTATCAAAGATGAAAAGCTCCATGAGTTTTTCCATAATCTTGGATTTATTCAAGTCTCAATGCCGGATTCCAGCAGAATATCAAACCTGATATGGAAAGACAGTTCAAGCTACATATCAAATCTATCCAAGCGATCACGAAGTCACTTTAGAAAGGATATTGAGCCTTATGAAGCAAGATTTAAAATAGAGATAAAAAATACAATTGAACCCCGTGAATACGATCATTTTTTTAAGCTGTTGGAAAACGTTAGACAAAACAACCTTGGTTTAAACACTTTCCCTTTTCCAAAAAAAATATTCAAATATATGAGCGACCACCAAAATTGGGAATTCATTATTCTTAAACTAATGTCCGATTATTCCAAGGATGCCAGGGAACCAGTAGTAGGTGTAATGTTTTGCTATAAAAATATTGCAAGGGCCTATATTCCATCCTTTATTGGAATGGATTATGAGTATGCAAAAGTTCATCAAGTATATCGTCAACTATTGTACCAAACCATAAAGAGGGCAGGGGAGTTGGGATATAGAGAGATTCTATTTGGAATGACCGCAGCCTTCGAAAAAAGAAAGCTAGGAGCAGTAACAATATCACAGATTTCATATATACAGTCCAAGGACAATTACAACCTTGAATTGGTTGGGATACTTGAAAACAGTGGTTAAATAAAATAAAACGCCCCACAAAATTATTTAAACCAGAACTGAATCTTCTGAATTGCTATTCTCCAACATACCATAAAAAGTTAGTAGGATGGATAACCGATTCAAACACATTATTGATGGCTATTTTCAAAAACTAGAGGAAATTATACCAAATAAAAGGATTGATTTCAAAAAAAGCAATGAAGGAATTCATTTAAGCAATAATGCCCTTTATTTGTTGAAAAAAATAGTGGAAAAGAATGGCTTTAAGTCCATTGAGGAAGAAATATACTTCTTTAAAAAAGTAAAGTCCGAACCTCTAAGCCATCTGGTTTATTTTAGCGAAGTCCGATCATGTGAGCTATTGATGCCCAAGATTGGTCTTGGAAATCAATTGAACTTCTTGGAAAAGAAAATTAAACGAATCAATAAATTCTTCAATAGAAATTGGGATTTTGTCCATTACATGGAACAAGAACTCACATACTTGGATATTCAGTACTTTACACGGTCCAATCAAGTATTTCCTCTCTATTCCCTACCTGAATCATGTTATTTGGACCCTAAGTTCTTTACTTCACATGATATGCTCTGGGCAAGGATAAAGGGAATGAACAAATTCATCATTTACCTTCAGGAGCGAATAAATCAATTAAAATTACATAAGCACAAAGCCTTACAGCTAGGAAAACCTAAAAGAACTTTGGTTTGGAGTGCCTCAAAGGCGGCGTTAACTGAGTTGATATATGCACTTTATTCCAGTTCCGCGGTTAACCATGGTAAGGAGGATATAAAAGGTATTGCAACGGCATTTGAAGATTTGTTCAATATCCGATTGGACAACATATATAAAACATACGCGGAGATAAAAAGTAGAAAGGATAGTAAAACAAGGTTTTTGGAAGAGCTAATTATACGCTTCAATAACAAAATTCATGAGGATGATAGTTTATAAAGAAAATCAAAGCTCAAAATAGCCTACCTCGTTATATTCAATGGACCAATTTTAGACTATATTCAGGATTGCAAAAGCAATCATATTTAATAAAAAAGAGGACGCACCCCTACGTCCTCTTTTAAATTGTAAAAATAGATTTGCTTAATAACCTATTTTGCAAGTCTTAACTTATGTTTACCAAATATAGCTATTACGTACTCCAAAAAGTTCTTTTTTAATACTAAAATTAACTCAATCGTTAAACAGTAGCCTTTTTATTGCCAATTGCAAAGACGTTCAAAACCCAAAATAATTATACAATTATTCTATAATTGTCTGTAATTTTATGTACCGGGTATTTTAAATGTTTGATTTTGAACAATTTATTTCAACTAAGGGTACAATCTTACTTTCTGAAACAAAAGATTCTGACCAAAAATCAGCTGATTGACCGAATATTGCAAGATTACCCTCAATTGAAAATAAGTTCTATTTTAGTCTATATCTCCCAATTGAAAAACCTGGGGATTTTAGAAAATCCATCTCGAGGTATTTACACCCTAAAATATAATGAGTGATATACTGGAGCAATCCTTTTCAAAATAGAAATTGAAAAAGGCCAATCAAATCAAACAGAATATTAGATCTAGTTATTAAAATTTAATCTCTTCCTCAACATTTTCATATCATCACTTACCTTTCTATCCAATATTTTAGCATAATGCTGGGTGGTTTTCAGCGACTTATGACCTAACATCTTACTAACGGATTCAATTGAAACACCATTGGTCAAGGTTACGGTTGTGGCAAATGTATGCCTGGCCAAATGGTAGGTAAGATTTTTATTAATGCCACAGAGATCAGCTATCTCCTTAAGATAGGCATTCATTTTTTGATTGCTCAACACAGGCAATAGTCTGTCACCATTTAGAACGGCCGGATGCTCCGCATATTTATCGATAATTGCCTGTGCAGATGGCAAAATGGGTATATTGCTCCTAGTATCCGTTTTGGACCTTTTTATTTTTATCCATTTTTCACCGTCTATACCCAAGACAACATTGTCATTGGATAACTTTTTCACGTCCGCATAGGCCAATCCGGTAAAACACGAAAAAAGAAAGATATCCTTAACTTGATCCAGTCGAGCATTACTGATTTCCTTCTCCAACATTTGTTGAATTTCCGATTCAGTTAAAAATTCACGGTCTACAATTTTTAATCTGCCTTTCCAATGAAGGAAAGGGTCTTTTTGAATCCAATCATTCGCAAAGGCTATCCGGACAATCTTTTTAAAATTAGTGATATACTTAACGGCCGTATTGTGGGCGCAATCACGTTCTGTTTTTAGATAATACTCGAAGCCATCTATAAAGGCGTGGTCTACCTTCTTGATCGGGATGTCCGCTACTTTATATTCTTTTTTGATATAGGCTTCCACATGCTTTTTGGCCGTACAATATCGTTCTATTGTTCCAAGGGCATATTCCTTACCTACTAATTGTGCAATCTTATCATTATGATCCTGGAAAATTTTCAGTAACATTTTCTCGTTGTCTGTTTTTCCCAAAAAAATATTCTTTATTAAATCAGCGGAAATTGGATCATTGCTATTTAGAAGACTCTCATAAATTTGGTAAATTCGATAACGTATCTTATCCATATAGGCATTCAATTCGCGAACTTTCTGTGTGGCACCCTTCATTTTTCCTGCGGACGCATTCCATTTGGCCAATGGTACTTTACGCTTAATACTGAATTCACCCCTCTTACCATTAACTGTAATTCTAGCATAAACAGGAGCTTCGCCCTCATTATCCACATCATTACCTCTTGGATAAAAAAGTACGGAAAATGTTGTTTTCATAGGGGCGTATTTAAAATGATAGTTAAAATTAATAATTTAATTTTAAAATTACATTTATAAGCTATTGAAATTTAGTTCATTACAGCTAAATCGGTGCGTAAAATCAAGGATCAATCCCAAAAGTTGTGTGTGAATTGAAAATAGAATAAGATCTTTGCGGAAAAACGATCGCATTGGAATTATCATTGGACCTATTAAAGTTTATACTGCCAGAAGTATTAACAACCCATTTTG
>NZ_JACLHY010000041.1 GCF_014397245.1 Arenibacter arenosicollis
CTTTAATGCCAAAGTAAAGGCTTTTAGATCACAATTTAGGGGAGTCAGGAATACGGAATACTTCTTATATCGCTTGATTAAATTATATTCTTAAAATGGTAAAAACCCAGATTTTGGACATGATCCCTTTTTTGTTTTCCCTTGCTTAAATTCCTGTCGGAACTACGCACTGGAAAACAAAAAATCCGATCACATATGTGATCGGATTTTCTTGGTCGGGGTGGCAGGATTCGAACCTGCGACCTCCGCGTCCCAAACGCGGCGCGATAACCGGGCTACGCTACACCCCGAAATGGTAAAACCATCTCTACAATACTATTTTTAAAAAAAGCGGAGAGACAGGGACTCGAACCCTGGCGACAGTTACCCGTCGACAGATTAGCAATCTGCTCCGTTACCACTCCGGCACCTCTCCAATAATTTTAAAGATCATGCATTAAAAATGCGGTTGCAAATGTACTTTTTCATTCATAAGAACGCAACATTTTTTCAATATTTTTTTCACTTCTTATGACTTATTTAGTATTTATCACTCCTATCTCATTAACCCTCAAACAATTCATAAATTCAACTAGTCAGGATATTCCACCCTTAAATGGTAAATATTGACCAATTTCTGCTTTAATATCTTCTTGATCGCTTCAATTTCCTTAAAGGTAATATTGGCATTTAAAAATTGATCTGCCTTTATCTGGCCTTCAATAATCCTTTCCACGAATTCATCGATTATCAAAAAAGTTGGATTCTTTAAACTCTTGGAAGCGGCTTCTACCGAATCTGCCATCATTAAAATAGCGGTTTCTTTTGAAAATGGAATAGGACCAGGATATCTAAAATCCTCTTCATTGACCTCTCCTTCCAAAGCCTCTTGCTTTTTGTAAAAATAAAAGACCAATGAAGTACCATGATGGGTCCTAATAAAATCAATTACTCGGTCCGGTACCTTATTTTTACGTGCAATTTCTATTCCTTCTATAACATGGTTGATAATTATGGCTGCAGCATCCATAGGTTCCAAATCGTCATGAGGGTTTACATTGGTGATTTGGTTTTCCGTAAAATAGGTGGGATTGTTCATTTTACCAATATCGTGGTAAAGCGCCCCAACCCTAACCAACATGGCATTAGCACCGATTTCATTGGCGGCTGCTTCCGCCAAATTTGCCACCTGAAGTGAATGGTGAAAGGTTCCCGGAGCCTTATTGGATAATTCCTTTAATAATTTTGAATTGGTATCGGACAATTCCAAGAGGGATACATCGGAAACCAAACCAAATATTTTCTCATGAATATAAATCAATGGCTGAACAAACAAGGTTATCATACCATTGAGAAAAAAATATCCAAAAGCCATCCATTGTATATCATCCAAGTTGCCCTCGTGGATCATATGAAAAGCAAAATACCCAATAATATAAATCAGGGTGATTTGACCTACGGATATAAATAAATTAGCCCTCTTATACAGTTCCGACACCGATAAGATAGTAACAATGCCCGCCAGGGTCTGTAGAAATATATATTCGAAACTGTTGGGTACTACAAATCCCAGGATTAAAACGGTAAGAACATGGACAAAAAGTCCCAATCTGGCATCAAAAAAAGTTTTGAGCACCAAAGGCAGAATACACAAAGGAACCACAAAAACATACTCTACATTGTATTTAACCACCATCGTGGTCATAAATACCATAATCAGAATATTGACTATGATAAAGGTAACCTTCGTATTATCCTTAAAGATTTCCGGGCGATATTTTTTGAGAAACAAAAAGAACATCATCAATACCATTGCCACCAATAAGGTGTACCCAAACAGTATTAAATACTGATTATTTTCTTCCCATAATTCAGACTCAAACTCGCTTTTAAGCGAATCCAAAACCCTAAGATCCCCATCCTCCACTACCTCTCCCTTGGCAATAATTAGTTTGCCTTCGTCTACATTGCCCAAAGTATAAGAAATCTTGGAATACTCCGATTCCAACTCCTTGTTAGACAAATCACTATCGAAACTAACATTGGGTTTAATAAAATTAAAGAACAACTCCTGAAATGAAGGTTCATAAATAGATAATCGACTTTGCGCCAATTTTCTTCTTACAACTCCTTCTACATCAGATAAGCTATAAACTTCATCAAATTTCAGCTTTACAGCTTCATTATTCCTAACCAGATAAAGGCTATTCTTGGTACTCCTGCGTTCTATTTTGGATAGAATACCATTTGCATAGAGTTCATCCAAGACGTCTTTGGCCACATCCTTTATCCCATCCAATTCGTTCTTATCAAATTCAGAGGCATTAAAGACCTTTGTCAATTCCTTTTGTATGGTGCTATCTACTTCTACTACAATATTGGCATCATAATTATAGTAGTCTATATGATCGCTTTCTATTTTCTCTCTTTCCTTAGTAATTTCCTCCTCACCTTTATTTACTGAGAAATCGAAAGGAGCATAAAAATTGTTGTATTGCCAAGGTTTGCCCTTTTGGTATTCATACTTAAATTTTCCTCCTTTAGGGAAAAAAAATACAATAAAGAAAACAGCCAAGAAATATAAAAAATACTTATAAACCAGTGAATGATTTTTATAAAGGCTGTCCAAAAAAGTGCGCATACGGAAAGTATATATAGTCAAAAATAGAAAAATATAAACTTAAAATGCCACTTTACATAAATAACACAACTTTTGGCGTGCAACATATCTTATTTTACATGTAACAGGCTGTTTTGTTCCCCAAATTATTGCTACTGAAATTAATCTCGTAATTCATAAAAAAACTTGGAATATTCCACGGTTGCACACCTCATTGCACATTAATTTATTAAATTCGCAAATAATAAAAATGAACTTGATGAAAGATGTTGTAATCGTTTCTGCCGCAAGGACACCCATAGGTAGCTTTATGGGCTCATTGTCTACTATTACGGCGCCTGAACTTGGTGCTATTGCAATTAAAGGTGCATTGAATAAAATAAAATTGGACCCCTCTAAAGTGGAGGAAGTCCTTATGGGGAATGTGGTTCAAGCGGGAACTGGTCAGGCTCCGGCCAGACAGGCTGCTATTTATGCCGGAATACCCAATACTGTACCTTGCACCACTGTTAATAAAGTTTGTGCTTCAGGAATGAAATCAGTAATGATGGCCGCCCAGTCCATAGCATTGGGAGACAATAACATTGTTGTTGCAGGTGGAATGGAAAACATGAGCCTAATACCGCATTATATTCATTTAAGGAGCGGTCAAAAATTTGGACCCGCCACTCTAGTGGATGGTATGCAAAAAGATGGACTGGTAGACGCCTATGATCAGCAGGCCATGGGGACCTGTGCAGACGCCTGCGCTACTGAATATAAATTTAGTAGGGAAGATCAAGATAATTTTGCCATACAATCTTACCAAAGATCGGCCGAAGCCTGGGCGAACGGTAAATTTGCCAATGAAGTAGTTCCGGTGGAAGTTCCCCAAAGAAGAGGTGAACCCATACTGGTAAGTGAAGACGAAGAATTCAAAAATGTAAAGCTGGACAAAATTCCGGGATTACGACCAGCATTCTCAAAGGATGGTACTGTTACGGCAGCCAACGCCTCAACCATTAACGATGGCGCCGCGGCCTTGGTACTAATGAGTAGTGAAAAAGCAAAGGAACTAGGATTAAAGCCTTTGGCAACCATAAAAAGCTATGCCGATGCCGCACAGGAACCAAAATGGTTTACCACGGCGCCAGCAAAGGCACTTCCTAAAGCCTTGACCAAAGCGGGCATTAGCATTGAGGATGTAG
Source organism: Arenibacter arenosicollis (assembly GCF_014397245.1). Lineage (GTDB taxonomy): Bacteria > Bacteroidota > Bacteroidia > Flavobacteriales > Flavobacteriaceae > Arenibacter > Arenibacter arenosicollis. The sequence continues at coordinate 3,787 of NZ_JACLHY010000041.1, forward strand.
ATTATTTTGAGTTCAACGAAGCCTTTTCTGTAGTTGGTCTCGCCAATATGAAAATACTCGGACTTACCGATAAAAATGTAAATGTAAATGGCGGAGCCGTTTCTTTGGGCCACCCTTTAGGTTGTTCCGGGGCCCGAATCATAATTACATTGCTCAGCGTACTTGAACAAAACAATGCTAAAATTGGAGCAGCGGCCATTTGCAACGGTGGTGGTGGAGCTTCTGCCATAATTATAGAAAAAAATTAATAAGTTCTTGTAAAGCAAGCCCATGCAATACGGTATTTGCCACCTTAGTATTGTTCCAGTACGCTCCATTGCAGATGACACTAGCGAAATGGTATCCCAACTTTTGTACGGTGAACATTTTAAGGTTTTGGAGCAAAGAAAAAAATGGAGCAAGATCCGCAATGCTTTCGACAATTTTGAGGGCTGGATAAGCAATCAACAATTCACCATAATTGATGAGGACCGATTTACTGAATTGGAAAATTCCGAATGCACAAAAGTATCGTCGGACCTAATTTCATTCATTGAAACCGAACACAATGTACTGCTCCCTGTAGTTCTTGGCTCGAACATTCAACAATATTGCTTTTTGAATCACAAATTCGATGGCACATTTTCCATAGGGAAACAAGATAAAAATCAACTGGTACAAAAGGCACTGCTCTATTTAAATGCCCCTTACCTATGGGGCGGAAAAACTACATTTGGAATTGATGGCCCCGGATTTACCCAAATGGTCTACAAAACAAATGGCTATCGCCTGCTCAGGGGAGCCCAACAGCAATCTACCCAAGGAGAAGCTTTAAGTTTCATTGAGGAAAGTGAACCGGGAGATCTGGCATTTTTTGACAACAACGACGGAATTATCGATCATGTAGGGATTATCATGGAGAACAACTATGTTATCCATTCCTTTGGCAAGGTCAGGATAGACCGCATAGACCATACAGGTATTTTCAATACAGAAACCAATACCTACACCCACAAACTAAGGGTAATCAAAAAAATTATATAAAAAAAGGGCCATCGTATAGCGATGGCCCTGTTCCTTTTCTATAAATATTCTTATTTACTCTCCAGCAAGTTTTTTAAGACGTAGGAAGTTTTCGTTGTCCCCTAAGGCTCCGTATATATTCTTTAATTGAGAAAGAATACTTTGGTTATCAGGATTCAATTTTAAGGCATCTTCCAAAATGATGGCCCCATCGCGGAACAAACTATCTTTTTGCTCTTTTAGTTCGTCATATCTGGCGATATCCTTTTTAGAATTTCCAAGTGAATTCATTTCATCTATCAAACCATTACCTTCATTAACATAGGTTGTAGAAAGATTCAGTTGTGCATTTACATATCCAGGATTAATTTCAATAGCCCTTTTATAAGCCTTTCTAGCATCCTCTATATTACCTTGTTCCATATTGATTACACCAACATTATAGAACAAATCTGGATTATCCGGAGCTACTTCTGAAGCTTCCGCCATTAAGGCTTTAAATTTTTCCTTATCACCCATTTTGTAATAAAGGTTCGCTTCGTTCAAAATTAGGTTTACATCCATGGGATCTTTTGCCCTGGCATCCTTGTAAGCATCCAATGCCTTGTCATCTTGACCTAATTGCGTATATATCAAAGCAATATTCTTAACGATTTCCGTAGTTTTGGAAGGAGTTTTTTCATCTACTGGATCTTTGTACGCTCCAGATTTGACCATCAACTCTCGTTGTGTTTTCTCCATCTCCTCGACCTCACCGGTAGACACATTGGTAGCTTTGTATACCATACCACCACCATCATAACCTAAATCCTTTAACTCGTTATAGTATTTAAGTGCTTTTTCATAGTGCCCACCATTTACTGCACTACTGGCGGCATAATAAAGATAAACAGTATCTCTTGGACTTAATTGGTAACCCATATATAGTTTACCTGCTGCCTCCTCATACTTTTTGTTGTTGTTATCTTCAACTGCAGAATTTATTAAATCGGCAGTCATGCCGGAAAGCTTTTCCTGGGCATCAGAACTGTATTTGGCCTTTCCACTTTTCTCTTCTACTTCACTTACCTTTTTAAAGGAAGAAATAGCTTCATCGAAAGCACCAGCGGTACCTTTTTTAGCCAAATCGGCATAAGCACTCCCCCTTAAGAAGTAATATTGAGCCTGCATTTTTTCATCTGCACCGCTAATTAGTGAAGCGGCACCGTCCAAAGCTGTTTTTGCAGCCATGGCGTCGCCAGACTTTAAGGCTTTATCCGCCGTTTTTATCTGATCCTTCTGAGCAATTCCGACTACAGAACAGAACATAGTCGCGATTATTAAAATATTTGTTTTCATTTCAATATAAATTTACGTGTTAGTGTTTTAATGTTATTCTTTGGTTTCCGCACTATCATTATCAAGAGCCGTGCCATCTTCTTCACTGGCATCTACCTCCAAGGTAGTTATATCGTCTATTTCATCTTCATCCTTCATTACTTTAGCCACCGCAGCAATAGAATCGTTGCCTTTAATATTAATGAGTCGAACACCCTGTGTTGCCCTTCCCATTACCCTTAAATCTTCAACACTCATTCTAATAGCGATGCCCGATTTGTTGATGATCATTAAATCATCGGAGTCAGAAACATTTTTAATAGCTACCAAACCACCAGTTTTGTCGGTAATGGAAATAGTCTTCACCCCTTTACCTCCTCTATTGGTAATCCTGTAATCTTCAATACTGGAACGTTTACCGTAACCATTCTCCGACACCACCAAAATTTCTTCCTCAAAATTGTGTACGGCCACCATTCCTATTACCTCATCATTATCATGAGCCAAAGTTATTCCGCGAACACCAGAGGCATTTCTACCCATTGGCCTAGTTTTAACCTCCTCGAACCTAATAGCCTTACCGGACTTTAATCCCAAGAATATCTGACTGGCTCCAGTGGTAAGTTTGGCTTCCAAAAGTTCATCATCCTCACGAACACTTATGGCATTTATTCCGTTCTGTCTTGGTCTTGAATATTGTTCCAAAGATGTTTTTTTAACAATACCCTTTTTAGTGGCCATTATTACATAATGACTGTTTACGTATTCTTCATCCTTTAGATCCTGAGTACAGATAAAAGCTTTCACCATATCTTCATTCTCAATATTGATCAAGTTTTGGATGGCCCTACCTTTGGAGGTTTTTGTACCCTCTGGAATTTCATAGACCCGCATCCAGAAACATTTTCCTTTCTGCGTAAAAAACAACATATACTGATGGTTGGTACCTACAAAAAGGTGTTCCAAGAAATCTTCATTTCGTGTGGAAGATGCTTTTTGACCAACACCACCCCTGTTCTGAGTTTTATATTCGGAAAGCGGAGTTCTTTTAATATAACCGGCATGTGAAATGGTTATTACCACTTGCTCATCTGGAATCATATCTTCCATACTAAGATCACCACCTGCAAAATTTATTTCAGACCGTCTGTTATCCCCGTACTTATCTTTAACCTCCAGTAACTCGTCCTTGATTATTTGCATCCTTCGCTCTTTTTTAGCTAGAATGTCCTTCAAATCGGCGATGGTCAAGATTATTTCGTCGTACTCCGTTCTTAATTTATCTTGCTCCAGACCTGTCAATTGGCGTAAACGCATTTCAACAATGGCCTTGGCCTGAATCTCACTAAGCTTAAAGCGCTCCATAAGCTTTTCCCTAGCCTCGTCGGCATTGGAAGAAGCTCTGATAATAGCAATAACCTCGTCTATATTATCCGAAGCTATGATAAGACCTTCTAGGATATGAGCCCTGTCCTCTGCCTTTTTCAATTCAAACTCCGTACGCCTAACAACCACTTCATGACGGTGCTCCACAAAATAATGGATCATCTCCTTAACATTCAATAATTGCGGTCTTCCATTGACCAAAGCAATGTTATTAACACTAAAAGAGGTCTGTAGTGATGTATATTTATACAGGGTATTTAGGACGATATTTGGAATAGCATCCCTTTTCAATATATAAACGATACGCATACCGTTCCTATCCGATTCATCTCTTATGGTAGAAATTCCCTCAATCTTTTTTTCATTGACCAAATCGGCAGTCTTCTTTATCATGTCTGCCTTGTTAACCTGATACGGAATTTCGGTAACAATAATACTCTCCCTTCCCTGTACTTCCTCAAAATTGGCCTTAGCCCTCATAACTACACGACCACGTCCGGTATGAAAAGCCTCCTTTACCCCATCATAGCCATAAATAATCCCACCTGTTGGAAAATCGGGTGCTTTGATATGGGTAATAAGTTCATCGATTTCAATATCGTTATTGTCAATATAGGCCACAGTGCCGTCCACTACTTCGGAAAGATTGTGTGGAGGCATATTGGTTGCCATACCTACTGCAATACCTGAAGCACCGTTTATCAATAAATTCGGAACTCTGGTAGGAAGCACCGTTGGTTCCTGCAAAGAATCATCAAAATTAAGTTGATGATCAACAGTATCCTTATCTATATCGGCCAACATATCATCCGCAATCTTCCGCATACGGGCCTCCGTATAACGCATTGCCGCCGGACTGTCACCATCAATGGAACCAAAGTTACCCTGACCATCGACCAACATATACCTTAAACTCCATTCCTGGGCCATACGGACCATGGAATCATAAACAGAGGTATCACCATGTGGATGATACTTACCCAGAACCTCCCCGACGATACGGGCAGACTTCTTATGGGCACTATTTGACCTAACACCTAACTCGTGCATTCCGAACAAAACCCTTCTATGCACTGGTTTTAAACCATCCCTAACATCTGGCAGGGCACGTGACACAATGACCGACATTGAATAATCAATGTAAGCAGATTTCATTTCATCTTCAATGTTAATCGGAATTAATTTTTCTCCTTCTGCCATTTAAAATCTTCTATTTATTTTTAGTTAAAAAAGCACGACAATATACGTAAAATCGATACTATACAAGTATTTAGGGCATACTTTTGTGAAGAATTTATTAACACTTTCAATATCGGCTTCGGTTAACAAATTGATTGTTAAATTTTTTGTAATTCATGGATTTTTTCGTCACTTAGACCGTCTTTATCGAATATTAGGTATAGTATTTGCCATAGATTGGTATAGATTTACTATTTTTAAAGTTGAAAGGATATTTTATGGACGACAATTTTTCCCCTAGAGTAAAAGATGTAATTGCTTACAGCAAGGAAGAGGCCTTAAGATTGGGCCACGACTTCATTGGTACTGAGCACTTAATGCTCGGATTACTGCGGGACGGTAATGGAAAAGCAATAAGCATTTTAGACGCATTGGATGTGGACTTGGATCACCTGCGAAGAAAAGTGGAGATATTAAGTCCTGCCAATCCAAACGCTGGTAGTGCACAAAAGGATAAAAAGAACCTGCATTTGACCAGACAGGCGGAGCGTGCACTGAAAACAACATTTTTAGAAGCTAAATTATTTCAAAGCTCCTCTATCAATACGGCCCATTTATTACTGTGCATTTTGCGCAATGAGAATGACCCTACCACAAAATTATTGCATAAATTAAAAGTGGATTACGATGGAGTAAAAGACCAGTTTAAATCAATGATAACTAGTGATGACGATTATATAGACTCTCCTACATCCGAATCCTTTCCAAGTGATTCCGATGAACCTAATGAAGAAAAAGAAGGAGGCTTCGGCTCCTCCGGCACAGGGCAAAAAGGAAGTAAAAAATCCAAAACCCCTGTATTGGACAATTTTGGACGCGACCTTACCAAAATGGCCGAGGAGAATAAATTGGACCCCGTAGTGGGCCGAGAAAAGGAGATAGAAAGGGTTTCGCAAATCCTGAGTAGAAGAAAAAAGAACAATCCTCTTTTAATTGGAGAGCCAGGTGTTGGTAAAAGTGCCATAGCCGAAGGTCTTGCACTAAGGATAATTAATAAGAAAGTCTCTCGAATCCTTTACAATAAGAGAGTTGTAACCTTGGATCTAGCCTCTTTGGTGGCCGGAACCAAATATCGCGGCCAGTTTGAAGAGCGAATGAAAGCGGTTATGAACGAACTGGAAAAGAACGATGACGTTATTTTATTCATTGACGAGATACACACCATTGTAGGGGCAGGTGGAGCAACAGGCAGTTTAGATGCCTCCAATATGTTCAAGCCAGCCTTGGCGAGAGGAGAAATTCAATGTATAGGAGCCACTACCCTAGATGAATACAGACAATATATAGAAAAAGATGGTGCCTTGGAAAGGCGTTTTCAAAAAGTAATTGTTGAACCTACAACCGTTATAGAAACCATTGAAATCTTAAAAAACATCAAAGGTAAATACGAAGACCATCATAATGTAATTTACACTGACGAGGCTATAATTGCCTGTGTAAAACTTACGAACAGGTATATGACTGATAGATATCTTCCGGACAAGGCCATTGATGCCTTGGACGAAGCAGGTTCTCGTGTCCATATTGTAAACATGGATGTTCCCAAACAAATTTTGGAACTGGAAAAACAATTGGAAGACGTTCGTGAGCTTAAGAATACTGTCGTAAAAAAACAAAAATACGAGGAAGCTGCGAAGCTGAGGGACGATGAAAAAAGGATAGAAAAAGATCTGGCCATTGCCCAAGAAAGATGGGAAGAAGACAGCAAACTTCACAAAGAAACTGTTACTGAAGATAATGTTGCGGACGTAGTATCCATGATGAGCGGTATTCCCGTTAACAGGATTGCCCAAACAGAAAGCAACAAATTGGCAGAATTGCCAAAACTCATCAAGAGCAATGTAATTGGACAGGATGATGCCGTTGCCAAGGTAGCCAAAGCTATTCAACGTAACCGGGCCGGTCTAAAAGACCCCAATAAGCCTATTGGTTCCTTTATATTTTTAGGACAGACTGGAGTTGGCAAAACACAGCTTGCCAAAGTATTGGCCAAGGAGCTATTTGATTCCGAAGACGCATTGATCAGAGTAGACATGAGTGAATATATGGAGAAATTCGCCATATCGAGACTTGTAGGTGCACCTCCGGGATACGTAGGATACGAAGAAGGTGGGCAGTTGACCGAAAAAGTGCGACGTAAGCCTTATTCCGTTATTCTTTTGGATGAAATTGAAAAAGCGCACCCAGATGTATTCAATATGCTTCTACAAGTGCTGGATGACGGTTATTTAACAGATAGTCTTGGCAGAAAGATCGATTTTAGAAATACGATCATTATAATGACCTCGAACATTGGAGCAAGACAACTGAAGGATTTTGGTCAAGGAGTTGGTTTTGGTACCTCAGCAAAAAAGGCCCAAGCCGACACCCATCAAAAAAGTGTTATTGAAAATGCCTTAAAAAAGGCCTTTGCACCAGAGTTCTTGAACAGAATAGATGACGTTATTGTATTCAATGCCTTGGAACGTGAAGATATTCATAGGATAATCGATATCGAGCTTAACAAATTGTTCCTTAGAATTAAAGACATAGGATACGATCTACAGCTTACCGATAAAGCCAAAGACTATATTGCCGAAAAAGGTTTTGACAGGCAATACGGAGCAAGGCCACTTAAAAGAGCCATTCAAAAATATATTGAAGATGCCTTGGCCGAAGAAATCGTAAATTCCAAATTAGAGGAAGGCGATACTATCCACATGGATTTGGATGAAGCAAAAGAAGAGCTTACCATTAAGATCAAAAAAGCAGAAAAGTCGTCCAAAACCTAATTTGGACCTCAATATAAAGGAAAAAAGGAGTAGCTAATGGCTACTCTTTTTTTTTATGTATTCCCCAAGCTTTGTAAGAAATAAAACACAGTAATCCAATTTCCATTCCACATAAACGATTAAAGTGTCTTTTATCTAATAATTTTTTAAATAGTTGCACTTAATTCTACATTCGCTGCAGACACACTATATAAAATACGAAGAATGAAAGTCGGACGACCCAAGAAGACTATTATCGTACGAGAATATCAACTGGACATTGGAAAAGTACAGGTATTTGACGATTACATGGTTTCTATTTTTGATGAAGGAAGTACTATTACCAAGGAACGAGTTTTTCAACTTATTGGTATCATGGAAATTCACTACAGAAATAAAAACTTCGGTTACATAAGCTTAAGAAAAAATTCCTATGCCATTGACCCAATGGTATACAATCAGATCAGGGAAATAGACAATCTAAAAGCTTTTGCCGTAGTTTCTATCAAAGAAATAGACATGCACAACTTTAACATTGAGAGACTTTTTTACAAAAAACCAATGAAATTCTTCATTGACCAGGACAATGCCCTTACATGGATTAAAAGGCGTGTAAAAACTGCGAATATTGACTAAAACATGTCATTATCATTGATTGATAATGACATACTATTGTTCACTTTCCCCTTGGACATCTTCAGGTTCCCGTACTTGAAAGAGCTCCAAATAAGCCTTCCCAATATTATCGATTATCCCACTTGCAATTAAGGCTTGAAAACCACAGTTCTCTACGGCAATATCAGCCGCCCTACCATGGATAAACACTCCAAAAATAGCAGCATGTAATGGCAAATATCCTTGTGCAATCAGCCCAGTAATTATACCCGTCAGCACATCACCACTTCCGCCAGTTGCCATTCCCGGATTCCCAGTAGTATTCACATATCCTTTATCCCCATATATAACGATGCTATTGGCACCCTTAATAATAACGATACAGTCAAATTTTTTAGAGAATTCCTTTGTCTTTTTCAATTTATCAAAATCATCCTTCCATTTCCCAATAATACGCTCCAACTCCTTAGGATGAGGGGTTAAAACGGTATTCGGAGGCATTTTTTTAAATAAATCAGGATTCTTGGAAAGGATGTTCAGGCCGTCCGCATCTATAACCAAAGGAACCTTATTCTTATGCAAAAATTCAGAAAATGCCTTAACAGTGGCCCCACTTGTACCAATGCCGACCCCTATGCCAATTACAGTAGGAGCCACATCATAATCGATATTGGAAATTTCCCTTTCATCACTATCAGTAACGACCATTGCTTCTGGCAGGGCCGTTTGTATGGGTACATATCCACATTTAGGCACATATGCGGTGACCAATCCACTGCCGGCGCATAAACTGCCTTTGGCAGCCAAAATAACCGCCCCGATCTTGCCATAACTACCTCCGATAATCAAAGAATGCCCATAACTGCCCTTATGTGAATATTTTTCCCGCGGGATATACATGGATAGTACTTCATTTTTACCGATCAGCTCATAATCCGACTCTGATTTAAATAAAAATTCCTGATCTAGACCTATGTCCAAAATCTCCCAATGATCAAAAAATTTGCCGGTTTCAGGAAGAAAAAAAACAAGTTTTGGCACTTGAAAAGTAAGTACAATATTTGCTTTTATTACCCCATCCATATTGGTTGGCCCACTATCCATAAAGAGTCCGGAGGGCATATCAATAGAAAGTATAAATGCATTGGAATTATTAAGGTGCTGCATCAGATTTATCACCCAAAGGTCAGGGACCCTGTTTAATCCAATTCCAAAAATGGCATCAACCACAATATCCTCTTTCCCAATAGTGGGCAATTCGGATTCTTCGCTCAAAAAATTGGGCCAAATCTTTATTTCCTTTAATCTGTCAAGATTTATTAAAAAATCTTCTGACCTATGCTCACTATAGTTAACAATATGAACCTCAACATTGTACCCGTGTTCCTGTAAATGTCGGGCCAGCACTAACCCATCACCCCCATTATTACCAATACCGCTAAACAGGTAAATCTTTGTTTGAGCTCCCTGCAACCGAGAATGTATCCAGTTAAAAATCTGAATTGCAGCCCTTTCCATGAATTGATTACTGGTTATCTGCTGCTTATCTATTGTGAATTTATCAGCATCGTATATCTGTTTAGCATTAAAAATCTTCATTCAATAAGATTATTTAGAAAAAATTGTTGATTTAGTAAAAATCTCTCCAAACATTTGATTGGGCAATCAAAAATACTACATTTGGTTCTTTATTCTTATGATGACATTTAACAATACGGACATAATACTACCTAATTCACCATTAATTGATGGTTGCATTGCTATTACTGTTATCAGCACCACTACCCCATTGGGGTAAGCTACTACATATACGTCCGTTACACAATTATATCAAAATACAGTTTTTATTATTTAATCCTATTGAACCATGAAAGTTCTAAAATTCGGTGGTACTTCGGTTGCCAACGCTAAAAATATAAGCTTAGTAAAAAATATTATCGCCAACCTTGAGTCGGACAAAACCGTAGTAGTGGTTTCAGCCCTAGGTGGAATTACAGATCTGCTATTAAAAACCGCAGCCTTAGCTTCCTCACAGGACCAAACCTATAAAACTATTCTTAAAGAAATAGAGGACAGGCATCTATTGACCATAAAGGAACTAATTCCAATACATTCCCAAAGCAAGGTACTAAGCAAAGTAAAAAGCGAACTCAATACACTGGAAACACTTCTTGAGGGGGCTTATCTGATAGGAGAGATCACCCCTAAACTATCTGACAAAATTGTTAGTTATGGAGAGCTGCTTTCCTCTTATATTATAAGCGAATATTTTATTGTTGAAGGAATAGACGTTGTACATGCCGATAGTAGACAACTAATAAAAACCAATTCCAATTTTGGAAAGGCAGCCGTAAACTTCGAACTAACAAACCGAAACATTACTTCTTTCATAGAGGATAGCAAGAATAGTGTAATAATCATGGGGGGCTTTATTTCCTCTGCCGTAAATGGGGATTCCACCACTTTGGGACGAGGGGGCTCCGACTATACCGCAGCAATTGTAGCCAATGCCATAAATGCGGAAGTTTTGGAAATATGGACCGATGTAAGTGGTATGTATACCGCCAACCCAAAAATAGTAAAACAAGCCATGGCCATTCCTCATATTTCTTATGAAGAAGCCATGGAACTGTCCCACTTTGGCGCCAAAGTCCTATACCCTCCTACAATACAACCAGTATTGACCAAAGGCATTTCCATAGTTATTAAAAACACCTTTGACCCAGAAGCTCCAGGTACCTTAATTACCAAGAACAAAAATGGTCAAGGTAAAACAGTACGTGGCATAAGCCATGTGGAAAACATTGCTCTGGTATCTCTTGAAGGTCCAGGTATGGTAGGAATCACAGGTATTTCCAAACGCTTTTTCGAAGTTATTTCCACTGCAGGGATCAGTGTTGTTATGATTACCCAAGCTTCATCCGAGCATTCCATATGCATAGGAATCGATAATCAGGACGCTGACCATGCCGTACAGGTTATTAATGATGCTTTTGATATTGAAATTTCGCTTGGAAAAATAAAACCGGTGGTTGCCGAAAAAGATCTGGCAATAATTGCTTTGGTGGGTGATAACATGAAAAGCCATCAAGGTCTTAGCGGAAAGATGTTCAGCACCCTTGGAAAAAACAACGTCAACATAAGGGCCATTGCACAAGGCGCCTCCGAAAGGAATATATCCGCGGTTATCCTTAAGGAAGATGTAAAAAAGGCACTCAATACTTTACACGAAGAATTTTTTGAAGAAAATGTAAAGCAGTTGAACCTCTTTGTTATGGGGGTAGGTAATGTAGGTGCAAAATTCCTAAACCAGATACAATCCCAAAAGAAGTATTTAAAGGAAAAACTAAAACTTAACATCAGGGTTATTGGCATGTCCAATTCCAGGAAAATGATTTTTGATGAAGATGGAATTCCCCTTAAAAACTGGCAAGAACTACTAAATAACGGTGAAGAAGCCAATAGGGAGCTATTTTTTGACAAGGTTAAAAAGCTTAATTACAGAAATAGCATTTTTGTAGATAATACCGCCAGCCAAGAAGTTTCGGAAACCTATAATTCCTACCTAAGAAATAGTATATCTGTTGTAACCTGTAATAAGATAGCTTGTTCGTCTGCTTATGACAACTATCAGGAATTAAAAGATCTGGCAAGACAGTACAATGCACCTTTTCTTTTCGAAACGAATGTGGGAGCCGGTTTACCAATTATAGACACTTTGAAACATCTAGTTGCTTCCGGAGACAAAATTCTTAAAATTCAAGCTGTGCTGTCCGGTAGCTTAAATTTTGTATTCAACAATTTTAACGACACCACTACATTCCATGATATAGTAAAGGAAGCACAGGTGGAAGGCTATACAGAACCAGACCCCAAAATAGATTTGAGCGGGGTGGATGTTATGCGCAAAATATTAATTTTGGCAAGGGAAAGTGGAAATGTATTGAATATAGAGGATATCCAAAACAACCCTTTCCTACCCAAAGAGAGCTTGGAAACAACCAACAATGAGGATTTCTTCAAGACGCTGACCAAGCATGAGGCTTCATTTCAAGAGATGTACAAAAAAGCCTTAGACGAAGATAGCAAGCTGAAATATGTTGCACAGTTCGAAGATGGCAAAGCCAGTGTAGGCCTGCAACGCATCCCTAAAGGACATGATTTTTATAATTTGGAAGGAAGTGATAATATTGTACTGTTCTACACAGAGCGTTATCCCAACCAACCTATGATTATTAAAGGAGCTGGAGCCGGAGCCGATGTTACGGCATCCGGAATATTCGCCGATATTATACGCATCGGTAATTTTTAAGGAAGCTCCATAACTCTGAAATTATATCGATTTAAATGAAAACTAACGAAATAAGAATTTTCTGTCCGGCTACCATAGCAAATGTTTCCTGTGGCTTTGACGTATTGGGACTTGCGTTGGACTCCGTAGGTGATGAGATGGTGGTTAGGAAAACCAATGAAAAAGGAATAAAAATAACCAAACTTATCGGCCAGGACCTGCCCACAGAAACCTTACAAAATGTAGCTGGGGTTGCCGGTTTGGCCCTATTGGCAGAAAGTGATCATGTTGGCGGTTTTGAAATCGAAATCTACAAAAACATTAAGGCCGGCAGCGGTATAGGAAGTAGTGCTGCCAGTTCTGCTGGAGCAGTTTGGGCCATGAACCAATTATTGGATAGTCCTTTTACCACTTCGGACTTGGTAAAATTTGCCATGGAGGGAGAGCGTTTGGCAAGTGGAGTGGCGCATGCCGATAATGTTGCCCCTGCCCTATTTGGCGGTTTTACCTTGGTGCGCAGTTACCAACCCTTGGATATTGTAAAAATTCCCACCCCACCAGAGTTGTACGCAACAGTCATACACCCACAAATAGAAGTAAGGACCTCGGACTCCAGGCGGATATTAAAAACATCAATTTCCTTGGAAGACGGCATAAAACAATGGGGAAATGTAGGTGGACTTATCGCTGGACTGTACACCAATGATTATGAATTGATCGGGAGGTCACTGGTAGACCATATTGTTGAGCCTATTCGCTCTATTCTTATTCCAGGATTCGATAAGGTCAAGGAAGATGCTTTAAATGCCGGTGCTCTAGGCTGCGGAATATCTGGCTCGGGCCCCTCAATATTTGCCTTGAGCAAAGGAAAGGAGATTGCCGTTAAAGTAGGCGAGGCCATGAGAAATGTGTACGAAAAAATAGGAGTTGACTATGACGTGCACGTGTCAAAAATAAATACTGAAGGAATTAAAATAATAGAAAATTGAGATACAAGTTTTGCAAGAAATTGAAAAACGGAACTTGAAAAATATATTTCACCTTAACAACAATTACTAATGAACTTTTATAGCCTTAACAAACAAGCTCCAAATGTATCTTTCAAAGATGCTGTTATAAAAGGAATTGCCCCTGATCGCGGGTTATATTTCCCTGAAAAAATTCAAGCTTTACCCAAAGATTTTTTTGATAATATAGAAAATTACACCAATCATGAAATTGCATTTTTAGCAATTCAACAATTTGTAGGTGAGGATATTCCGGAGGAAGCTTTGAAGGAAATTCTTGCAGATGTATTGGATTTTGATTTTCCCATTGTAGAAATTGAAAATGGGGTGGCCACTCTGGAACTCTTTCATGGCCCCACCCTGGCTTTTAAGGATGTAGGCGCTAGATTTATGGCGAGGTGTCTGGGATATTTTTCAACCGAAAACACCAAGGATGTAACGGTATTGGTTGCCACTTCCGGAGATACGGGAGGTGCGGTAGCGAATGGATTTTTGGGAGTGGACGGGGTTAAGGTTGTAATTCTATATCCTAGCGGAAAAGTTAGCGACATACAGGAGAAACAGTTGACAACCTTAGGCAAAAACATTAAAGCGCTGGAAGTGGACGGCACTTTTGACGATTGTCAAAATATGGTGAAAACAGCGTTCTTGGACGAAGAATTGATACAGAACATGCAATTGACCTCGGCCAATAGTATCAACGTGGCCAGATGGCTTCCACAAATGTTTTACTTTTTGTTTGCCTACAAAGAGATGAAATCCAAGGGCAAGGAAATCATATTTTCCGTACCTAGCGGTAATTTTGGAAATATCTGTGCAGGTATTATGGCCCAAAGGTTGGGAATGCCCTGCAATCATTTTATCGCTTCAACGAATGTGAACGATGTGGTTCCGCGTTATATGACAACAGCTACCTATGACCCTAAGGCTTCCATCGCCACTATATCCAATGCCATGGATGTTGGGGACCCCAGTAACTTTATTAGGATAAGGCATTTGTACAAGGATAATTTTGAAGCGCTAACAAAAAACCTATCTTCCTATTCCTTTACGGATAAAGAGACCAAAGAGGCCATGCTTAAATTATACAACGATTACACCTATGTTGCCGATCCGCACGGTGCTGTTGGTTATTTGGGCTTAAAGAAGTATCAGGAAACCCATCCGGACACCTTTGGTATTTTTCTCGAAACTGCACACCCTGTGAAATTTTTGGATGTTGTAGAAGATACCATTCGAGAAAACATAGACTTACCGGAAAGCATAGTGAAAGTTATGGGCAAAAAGAAAAAGGCAATCAAAATTGCCCAATACGATGAACTGAAGGACTTTTTATTAGGTAAGTAAGTGAATAGAACCTAGTTGAAGATTTTTTTGCATTTGGCCAATGCGGAGGCAATTACTTGATGCATATCGTAATATTTATACTCCGCTAGCCTACCTCCAAAAATAATATTGTCCTGTTCGGACAATGCTTTGTATTTGGTGAAAATTTCATTGTTCCTAGTATCATTGATTGGGTAATAAGGTTCTTTATTACCAGACCATTCCGTTGGATATTCTTTTGTAATTACGGTCTTTTTCTGAGTCCCAAATTCAAAATGTTTATGCTCCAAGATACGGGTATAGGGTATTTCTGAGGCGGTGTAATTTACAACTGCATTACCCTGGTAATTTTCCATATCCAAAGTTTCGTGCTTAAAATCCAAACTCCTGTACTCCAGTTTACCATAGCGGTAATCATAAAATTCATCAATCTTTCCTGTAAATACTACCTGATTTGCCAATGACATTAATTCTGTCTTATCCTTAAAAAAATCAACCTCCAACCGAGTTTCAATACCGTCCAATAATCCATTGACCAATTTATTGTAACCTCCTATGGGAATTCCTTGATATTTGTCATTAAAATAATTATTGTCGAACGTAAATCGCAAAGGCAATCTTTTAATGATAAAAGCTGGCAGCTCGGTAGCTTTTCTCCCCCATTGTTTCTCCGTATACCCTTTGATCAACTTTTTATATATGTCCTTTCCTACCAGTGACAAGGCTTGTTCTTCCAAATTCTTTGGGTTTTTAACCCCTACTTCCCTGACCTGTTCCGCTATGACCGCCTTGGCCTCCTCTGGAGTCTTTACCTTCCATAGCTGATAAAAGGTATTCATATTAAAAGGTAAATTATAAAGCTCATTTTTATAATTGGCCACTGGGGAATTGGTATATCGGTTAAATTCTACAAAGCCATTTACATAATCCCATATTGTCTTGTCATTGGTATGAAAGATATGGGCCCCATACTTGTGCACATTTATACCCTCCACTTCCTCACAATAAACATTGCCACCAAGATGTGGACGTTTATCGATTATTAAGCATTTTTTCCCCTTCTTCTTGGCCTCATGGGCAAAAACAGCACCAAAAAGTCCAGCTCCAACAATCAGGTAATCGTATTTCATTTTAGGTCAATTAGAGTCCATTATAATTAATAAAAAAGTAAAACTAATGTATATTATAGTGTTTATGAATTGAATTCAAAAAAAAAATCCCCTTTGCAATAACATAACTATATTTGTAAGGCTTAAACAATCAACCTGTAATGACCAATTTATTTTACATCTCCCGAAATTACAAGGCTACCAACAGTGCGGCCTCCAAGCCCAAAACAGATTGCGAACGGATCTTGGATAATATAGGTTTCAAAAATTTAGGCTTTAAGCAAACTACTTTTGCCAGTTCGGCCATAGGAGCGATAGTGAGTTTTTTCGGAATTACGAAAGGCCTTATTCGATTGCCAAAAAATTCAACTTTGGCCATTCAATATCCCTTAAGCAAATATTATAAATACATTACCACCATAGCGGGAATAAAAAAATGTAAAATAGTATTGATCATTCACGATGTTAAATACCTCATGGGAAAAAGCAAGGACATTGCTCGGGAAATGAAAAAATTTTCCTGTGCCGATGTGATCATAGTACATAACGACAATATGAAAAAGTGGTTCGAGGATCAAGGATCAACGGCCAAGTTAATTCCACTGTACATGTTCGATTATTTGGACGACAGTAGCAACTATTCAGCTCCAGAACTATCCAAAAACGGTATGTTCAATGTAGTTTTTGCCGGAGGATTGGGAATGGCAAAAAGCGCTTTTATCTATAAATTGGATGCCCTAAAAAATAATAGTTTTCATTTAAAATTATACGGTAGTGGTTTTATAAAGGATAATGTGGATACCACAAACTCCATCATTAGTTTTGAGGGCATGTTTTCCCCGGATGAGGTTGCGCAACACATAAAAGGTTCCTTCGGTCTCGTTTGGAACGGTAATTCCATAAACGAATGTGCCGGTCATTTTGGGCAATACCTTTTATACAACAATCCACATAAAACATCACTTTATTTGCTTTGTGGCTTACCAATTATTATCTGGGATAAAGCCGCGATTGCGGCAGTCATTAAGGAACGTCAATTGGGAATTTGCATTTCCTCCCTGGAGGAGTTGGATGGGAAATTAAAAAACCTGTCCCATGAAGACTATCAACAAATGGCAAAAAACGTAGCCGAAGTCAGGAAAGAAA
>NZ_JACLHY010000042.1 GCF_014397245.1 Arenibacter arenosicollis
TCATTTTACCAATATTAGTAATTTTTAATTTGAAAGTTGATGAAATTAAGATTGACGTAAACTTTGTAAACAAGTTCTTATCAATTGATGAATTGACTTTTAACACAATGAAAAAGGAATTTGAAAACGTTGATTTCAGTTATACGGAATATTTGAATGAAAATCCAAGTAGTGATAGTATTGTTGATATTGAAAATCTTATTATTCCAATCATAACCACATAAAAAACAAGTTCCTTTTGTCTCCACTCCCTCCTCTTCTTTTAACCTTTTGATATTATCAACAAGTTTATCTCTTGATTCTTTAATTTTGGAATAAATATTCTCTAAATCGTCCAATTCTTTTGAATTATTTCGCAGGATATTGTATCCTTCTTCAAAATCAGAAATTATATTTTCTCCGATAAATTCAAAATCCTCCAATCTAGCATCAAAATGTTCATCTTTAATATCTTCAATAGAAAACTCATTTAAAATCTTTATAATTTTATTAATCCTTTCCAATTCATTTTTCTGTTGTCTTAAAGATTCTCTGATTGGAAGAAAATTATAGTACAATAAAAAATTCTGTGTTTTTTGTCTATCCTGAATTAATCTATCAATTCTTTCATTTCTAATATATATTTTAAACAGCTCTTTATTTTCAATTAACTTTTTTAATTTGGAGATAATTCCTTCTTCATTAAAAAGGTTTGCGTAAGTATAGCTTTGGTAGTTAAATCCTTCTAAATCCCATGGAATGTCTTTATCCTCAAATAGTTTTATATATTGTGTACTATTAAATTCAGTTATCAAGAATTCTTCAATTTTCCGTATTGATTCTTTTAAAGTGTCAATCTCTGACTGTTTTCCAGAATTACATAATTCACTGACTTTACTCTTTAGTCTATCTATCTTAATAATTCTTTCTTCAAATTCATGAACATTAAATAAATAAGCTATATGCTGCTTTCTATTTTTATCTTGGCTTTTTAATAAAAATAGACTATCCTCTTGTTCAATATAATTCAAGAACTGAAAGTTCTGTTTGTAGCTATGTCCCAGAATTGTGGTTAAATAAACTTCTTCATTTTCAATTGGGCTATTTTCATTTGATTCGAAATCAGTCTTTCTATATAGTTTATATAGACTAAAATCCACTGAGTTTGTTAGTTCTTCTCTTTTTGCTGTTCTCTGTAAAATATACAAAGAGTCTCCTTTGGAAAACTCTATTGTTATTGATATGTCACCATCTGCATAATCACATAAAAAAGGATGTTCAGAAAAACTTTCTCTACCATCGATCAATCTGTTTCTTAAATCATCAAAGCGTCGTATTTTTCCTGTGAACAGGAGTTCTATTGCATCATAAATAGATGTTTTCCCAAAGCCGTTCGGCCCATCAAACAAAACTAAATCGGAGCTTTCAAAATCAATAATAGTATTATGAAAAACTTTAAAATTTTGTATTCCTATTTTCTTAATTTTCATCGGGACTCAATGTGTTTAAAAGTAAATCATATATTGTATCTGATTCCATTTCATCAATGCTTTCGATGTTTCTATTTAAAAAGTTTTGTTCAATAAAGCTGTTAAACTCTCCATAAGAACCCGATTCAATTTTTTGTGTGTTGTTATCCGTTAATGCTTCTAATCCATTTTCTTGGATAATATTTAGTTTTATAAACGGAATTTTATGAGCTAAGCGATAAAGAAGAGACTCATAATTATTATTATTGATATTCTCTTTATGGATTTTAAAAATAGCTTCGTCCAAAATTTTATTTTCTATAAAATTTTTAATTGTATTCTCCTCCGATTCAATTGCCCTATTTAAATTTTCCCACTCAGTTTCTTTAAATAAGATCACTTGCTTTTTGAATAAATACGGATTTTCTTCAATTTCCAGCACCAAGCTTTGAATATTTTCAAAATTTTCAACTTTATGTAAAATCAATAAACTTACATTCTTATCAAACCATTCGCTATTGATTCTGTTTTTAGCCTGCTCAAAATAATTTGACTGGTTTTCAATAACATTATTTAGATTATCCGTTTCTATTATTAACCAATAGGTTCTTTTATTACTATCCTCGAATGTGTATATAGAACCTAATTCTAATTCACTTTTGACAAGTCCTAATTGAGAAAACAAGTTGTTAATTAATAATTCCATTTAGTTTTTGTTTTGCTTTATCTAATTCAATCAGCGTTATATTTTTCCATTTTGTTATTTTATCATATTCAGCTGATGTTGAATTATTCAAAATATCTATATCAGATTGATTTATTCTAGTTGATTTATTTGACTCCTCTATAACCGATGTTACATTACAACCTTCGGTAATTATATAATCTGCATTAAAAGGGACTTCTATCAATGTTTCCAACGCTGTGTTCATTATATCAATGGATATATTTTGTCTGCTTCGAGGATTATCGGAATCTATTATAGCAGAAGGAAAATATTTTTTATTATCATTGTCAGTCCAACCAATGCTGTTTATGTTATCCGAATTTCTAATGCCATTAAGAATAGTCAAAAAACCTTTCTTAATTTCATTTATAAAAAGTGAATTATCTTTATATTCCTGTAATGTCGAAAACTTCACCCTTCTATGAGGCATTATTTTCTGTAAAAACGATTCAAAATTAGGGTTAGTTAATCCATTAAAATACGCCAAATAAAGGTGAAGTTTAATTTGAGTATTATCTTCAATTTCATCCTCAAATTCGAAACAGAATTCCTGATAATACCTATTTAAGTCTATCTTAAGTTTCTTAATAAAATAGTTTTTATCTTGTTGAAGCTCTGTCAAATCAACAATTATTATTTCTCTAAACCTATTCAAAGAAATTGTACTGTAATAGGCTGATTTGTTAATTGAATCACCGTTTGGAAGATGATTTTGAGCGTGAATTGAAACAATATTCTCTGTAATTAAAGACTCAAGTTCATTGGATAAAGTTTCTAAATAGTGATCATTTGATAAATGATTTAAATTAAATTTTGTTAAGCAATTCTTAGCTTGTGTTTTTATTTCATCCTGTAAATCCTCAATCTTACAGTAAGGATTTCCATCGTAATCATATATTTTCAATTTTTTATGCAAACCTTCAATATCCGCTTTACTTTTCTCATTTTTAATTGCTAAATGAAAATAAGCTTCCTCATCACAAGGAAACTCATCTTTTCGTTTTTCTAATTTTTCAAAGGCTTCCTTATATCTTAAATAACTAATACTTTTAACAGCTTTTACTTGATGTAGCGTTACTGGTTTTGGTTCCTCATTTTCATATCTGACTATGGCAAAATCTTCTAAAGAATCAAGTTGTAAATGTAATCCCTCAACACTGTCTTTTTCATTTATCAATTTTAGTACATGGTAAAGAGCTACTTTACCTTGATATATAAATCCATTCCAAGTAGCAGCGGCTGAATGAATATCATTAGGATCTATTAGTTGAGACATTTTGTATTTCTTTTTCATTATTTAAATACTGAAGTTTTGATAAATAAGTTTCTTTTATTTAAATAGTTATTTAGTTTATAATTGAATTAGTAATTCTTCAAACTCCAATGTTTCTCAATAATATAAACTCTGGAATGGTTTAATTATTCTTTTTTTTAATTCTAATCCTTCCAAAAATATTAAGAAGCCCCATTTACTTGATATACAAGTAAATTTAAAATAGCTTTTTGAACTTCTCTAAATTTTTCTATCTTAATGAAATGAACAAAGCTATATTTCATTTTGATTTAGATAAAGGCAATATAAAGTTTCCCCCGATATTAAGTTTCCAATTAAAAGTGCTTTATTTCATAAAACATTCTCTATGAAAAGTGTGTTTGCTAAACTAAGGGGGGGGAATAGCAAGAGGGTAACACGCTAAAGCGATGTTACTGCATATATTGTACTGACTATCAAGTATTTAATCTGAAAAAGTCTAGGTTGACAATAGATTTTTACGGTAAAAGCTTCCGAAAGCCCCATTTTTGGGAAAATTTTTACGGCAAATAGAGAATTCAAGATGTGTTTTTCTAATGCATAAACTTTAACCTATTTAAAATATTGGTGAACAGCTATCCGTTTACAAACGTTTATTATCGGATAGGAATAAAAATTATCACATTGGCATTTTGCCACGAAATCAAGATATCATAACTATGGCCTTTTTCGATCAACCAAAACATAACTTTTGTTACATGATAAATTTGAGTGGTAACTCTCCTTTCTATAGAATTATAAATTATAACTGAATTTAGTAGTTTCAACCGATAAAATAAGCCTTAATTATTAATTCATTTGAGAATGAATGATGACGAATTATGCCGTCATTACTATTATTCAGACATATTGTAGTTTCAATGGTAATAAAGGTATTGACCTTAAAAAAAAAGGAACAATAGCTTCCCATTGTTCCCTTTCAACTAATCTAACTCAACTCAAAATACTATATCTGTTTAAACAGCAATTAAAATGGCTTCTAGTACAAATGTTATTTAATTAATTGGGCGTTTACAGAATAATTTTATCGACTGTTAATCATTTATATCTACTTAGCACTTCACGAAATTGTTTCAATATTGTAGCGGACTCTTCCGAAAGGTCGGCTATTTGGAGGGGGATTTGCTCCAATATATCCTGTTCCAAATTATAGAACTCACCAGTTTCATATAGCTTCCATTTTTTATTCTGGACGTATCTATTTGCCTTAAAATTGCCCCAATTAGGGTCGTAATGACAAAATATCCAATCTCTTGCTAAAGAATTATTACCTAGCAATTGTCCGTAAAAGCTTTGACCATCCAAGGACATAATTTTGTTTTCTTTTAGCCCTGAACATTCCAATAAGGTGGGTAGGAAATCTGTAAAATCTATTAAATTATCATTTACAGTTTTAGGATCGATTTTCCCCTTCCAATTCGCAATTAACGGAACATGAGTACCGGCATCAGTTGTATATCCTTTATTTCCTTTTAACAAAGTCCCCCTTACCATAGAACTCACGTCACGGTCGGTACCATTATCTCCTACAAAAAGTATAAGTGTGTTTTCACGAATACCTAAGTCATCTGTTTTATCGACTATCCTTCCCACTATCATATCCATATAACTGACCATTTCTCCGAAATATTTGGGATCGTTAATTTTTGATTTAGAGTCAAAATCTTGAAATCCCTTATTTATTGGAGTGGGAACAAAAGGATCGTGGGTCAGGACCATAGGGTAATAAATAAAAAAAGGAGAATCTCTATTTTCCTCCATAAAAGAGGTAATATTTTCCATAAAAACGTCCGGACCATATTTACCTGATAAAATTTGTGTGCCCAGTTTTTTACTACTTATGGTCGGGTCTTTATACCGTGACCCCAGCTTGTCCATTTGCCATAAACAATAATCATCGAATCCCGCCTTTTCAGGAGTAGTTCCTATCTTATTTCCCGCTAATTTTTGTTGATGCTGATTACCTAACAATTGCCATTTACCAGCAATATAAGTTTTGTATCCAGCCTCCTGCATATAATGCCCAAATGTTTTTTCGCTAGGATCTAACAACCCAAAGCCTATATAATTTCGATTATTGTACTTTCCAGTCATAATCTGGACGCGTGAGGGGGTACATAAAGGGGTCGCAAAACAATGATCAAACCTCATACCCTGTTCTGCCAACCGGTCCAAGTTTGGGGTAAGGTAACTGGTACCTCCGTATGCACCCAAAGTTTCGTAACCTAAGTCATCGGCCATAATCAAGATGACATTGGGTTTTTCTTGGGATACTACTTCCATACAAGTCATCATGACAATTGTTAGAACAATAAAATAAGTTTTTGTCGACTTTTTCATCATAAACTTTTAATCTATTATACTGCCTGCAGGTCTTAAATTTTCTCCAGTACTTGCTGTAAGATCATCCCCCAAATCTTTTCTGGCAATTTCTGCCAATTGTTTCAAATCCGACACAACCTCAGGATAGAGTTCTTTTACATCGTAGTCCTCCCCTGGGTCACGCCTAAGATCAAAAAGTGCAATTGAATCGAATTCAGCTTGAGACGTTGGCCCTGGAAAGCCGTCATTCCCGGGCAATTGATTTCTATAAGACCGGTGTTTGTGCGGAAATACTAATTTCCAGTTATCCTTCCTAACTGCTTCCAAATTATTACGTCCATAATAATAATACAAATGATCTCTAGGATTGGCATTCTCCACTCCCCTGAGCAAAGCCATAATATTTACTCCATCTATTTTATGATTAGGCAATTTTGCGCCTACTACAGCACTTACCGTAGGTAGAATATCTATGGTAGAAGCAATATTATTGCAAATGCTGCTTTCAGGAATTACACCAGGCCATCTCATAATACAAGGTTCCCGTTGACCTCCTTCCCAACTAGTTCCCTTGCCTTCGCGTAACCCTCCACTTGACCCGGCATGATTTCCAAAATTTAGCCATGGCCCATTGTCACTTGTATATATTACCAAAGTATTATCATCCAAGCCATTATCTCTAAGAGCCTTCATAATTTGACCGACCGACCAGTCCAACTCCATCATAAGGTCACCATAAAGCCCTATTTTACTTTTACCTTTAAATTTGTCAGAAACTGCAATAGGAACATGAGGCATTGAATGTGGAACATAAAGAAAAAATGGATTGTCCTTATTTTTTGCTATAAAATCCACAGCCTTCTCCGTGTAAATAGTAGTAAGTTCTGCTTGGTCCTCAAGTGTTTGTATTTCCCTTATTTTTTCATTCCCTTCAATTAAAGGTAGTGGGGGAAATGCCTTTTTTCTCCAATTTGAAGTATCAGAAATGGCTTTACCCTCATAATCAACTGGCCACATGTCATTGGAGTACGGTAGACCAGTGAATTCATCAAATCCATGTTGCAACGGTAAGAATGGTTGGGCATCGCCCAAATGCCATTTACCAAATATGGCCGTGGCATATCCTTTATCCTTAAGCATTTCAGCTATCGTAATTTCATTGGTATTCAGGCCTTTTTTGGAATTAGGAAATAGAGCCCCGCTTATCCCTATTCTATTTGGGTAACAGCCAGTCAACAAACCTGCCCTGGAAGCACTACAAACGGCTTGAGCAGCATAAAAATTTGTAAACCTCATACCTTCTTGCGACATTTTGTCCAAATGCGGTGTATTATAGCCAGTAGCTCCATAAGAGCCAATATCTCCAAAGCCTAAGTCATCCATAAAAATAAGTACAATGTTCGGAGTTTTGGAAACAGGGTCTTTCTTCTTACTATTATCGCCACAACTACATAAAACGGCCACTGTCAGGAAAAACAAGGCTTTTATATTAACGTTCATCTATATAATTTTAAAGGGTTGCTCAAAATAACCAATTATAGCTATTAAATAGTTGCCTTGAAAATACCACCTAAAAGGTATTTCAAGGCAACATCTTAGCAAATAATTTCTGTTACCATCCAGGATTCTGGGTAAGGTTAGGGTTCAATATTAGCTCATCCTGAGGAATAGAGGAAAGATAATCCTGATTCTCCCTAAATCCGTAACCATTCGGTAATTCACTTTGGAAGAAATCAATTAACCCATTGTTATCAACACCGGTATTGTAATTAGGAAATTCCGATTGCAAAAATGGATATCCCAACGGCCGTTTGCCCTTGAATAAAGCATGCGCTGCCCAACGTTTGTAATCATCGATCCGTTGACCTTCCAAAGCAAGTTCCACCCGTCTTTCATTCCTTATGGCATACAGCGCATCGTCTATGGCATAACCATAATCTACCAGATTTGCACCGTAATTAACCTGTGGAATAACTGTAAATATTGGCATGCCGACCCGCTCCCTTAATAAGTTAAGTTGAGCAGTAGCGATGGTGCCATCCAATTCATACTTTGCCTCTGCGTAATTCAATAGAACCTCACCATATCTGAATAATATGTAGCCTGTTTCACTTCTTCCTCCAAAATCGGCTCCTGCAGCTGGCGAATTAGGATTTGAAAATTTTTTCAATTGAAAACCAGTTACCGCTGATTCCTCTACCCCACCATCTACAAATGGCTTATTAAATAATTGATTTGCACTGGCGACCCTAAGGTCTCCTGGAATCCAAATGGTGGCACTTAACCTAGGATCCACATCATTAGCTATTGTAGTAAGGAAATCATTACCCTTGGTAGTTGCAGCTAGCCCAAAATAATCATAAGCATTTCCATCCTTTCCTAAATAAGAAGATACCAATGACCATGTTAGGCTCATATCTCTTGTCCTTCTCGTGGTATAAAACTGAAGTTCGTGACCCATTTGTTCCGCTGTACTTGCAATTCTATAAAATAGAACTTCATCAATATTGGACATATTATCCATTCCGAACAAACTATAATAGTCCGTATCAGGGTTACCAGTATTGTAAATGCCTTTTGTATAGTTCCCATTTATCAATTCCTCCCCGGCCGATACCGCTTGTTGAAAATAATTACTAGGATTAGCTCCTGGCGTACCAAATACGTCTCCTTCATGATACTTTTGCCAAGTACCCTCAAATAGTGCTACACGCAATTTAAAAGCTAGTGCCGCTTCCTTATTAAGCCTAGCATTGCCTGTGGTGGCTCTAAGACCAAGATATTCAATCGATTTATCCAAATCTGCAAGAATAAAGTCTGCCACATCCGTTCTAGGACTTCTAGGATCTAACAATTTTTCATCATCAGGAAATAGCTGGGTATCGTAAATCGGCAAATCCCCATATGTTGTTAAAAGATTAAAATAAAACCATGCCCTAAAAAAATGTGCTTCTCCCAAGAATTGTTGGTATGAACTAAATTCATCAGTGACATTGTCCAAATTATCAAATAGAATATTAATACTCCTAATATCCTCCCATTGACCAATCCACTGTCCGTTACTAGGGGCCCTAGTTCCATTAAGCACCTGATTGGGAGTACGCAGTATTAAGTTATCAGAATTGTCCTCTGAAATAGGTAAATTGGCACTTCCATGACTTGGAAAGGTGGCATAGTACTTCTTTACATAATTCTCAATGTCGTTAGCAGTTTTAAAGAATTCGTTCACTGAAATTTGGTCTTCGGGCGGATTATCAATAAAATCCTCACATGATAAAGTGATAGTAAAAACCAAAAGAAAGCCTAATATATATGTTAAATTTTTCATGATTTTTTATATAATATTTTTAATATGAAACTTTTAATCCGACTGAAATAATTCTATCGGCTCCATAAGTCTTTCCTGCACCCCATGAACTTGATATGGCCACTGGGTCAATACCAACAGGTAAATCTGAAAACGTAAACAAGTTTTCCCCTGAGAAATATAATCTTAACGAGGCTAGATTTAATTTTTCTAAAACTTTGCCAGAGAAATTATATCCCATTTGAACATTTTGTAATCTCAAATAGGCCCCATTCTGCAAATACCTGGTACTTACCAATCTATTCTTATTGTTTTGTGCATTGTTAATGTATGGACGAGGATAATAGGCATCCAGATTGATATTGGCATCACCTAATTCCAATCCCGTATATTCATCACCAGGTTGGTCCCTAAAATAATTTAAGTGATTTGGAAATAATGAAGTTTGATTTCCAGTCCGGAATCCCCAAAAAATATTGTCGTTGGAACCGAACCATAAGTCTCTCTTACCAACACCTCTCCACACCATGGATATATCAAATCCTTTGTAGTTGGCATTTAAATTGATTCCGTACTGATAATGTAAGGCATCGTTTCCAATTATTTGTAGATCGCCATGATCTTCCAAGGTGTTGGCACCGTCGTCTACCACTCCATCCCCGTTCACATCCTCGTATTTCACGTCTCCAGTATTCCAGGCCAGACCAGTAATGTCCGAAAGATCAACAGAAGAAGTATAGTCATCAATCTCATCTTGGGTTCTGTATAAATCGTGTGCGGTATAACCCCATATTTCACCAGCTTCCCTACCTTCATACCAAGTATTTAATATTCCTGTAGGATTCTCGTATTCTGTAACTACCGCTTTACTGTCGTAGAGATTAAGTCCAATACCATATGAAAAATCCTGATTTACGAAATGGTTCCAATTTAAATTGATTTCCCACCCCCTAGACCTTAAGGTTGCATTATTAGTTCTTGGAACTACAGAACCCAAAACACCTGGTTGAGCCTGTACAGGTCCTATCATATCAAAAGTTGTTCTTTCAAACCAATCAAAATTGGCTTTCAATTTACCATCCAAAAAGGTTAAATCTGTACCCACGTTAACTGTTCGAGCTGTTTCCCAAGTAAGGTCTGGACTAATTAGAGATGGTGTACCGGCAAATCCAACAGGCCTACTGCCTCCTGAGTCAAAAATCCAATTAACGGCATTACCTGAAAGGGGAATTAAAAGTAAATCCAAATAAGACTCAACATCTTGGTTCCCCAATTCACCCCAAGAACCTCTAACTTTGAATGTGTTTACTATATTGTTGATGGGTTCCCAGAATGATTCCTTATCAACATTCCAACCTAGGGAAAAAGATGGAAAAAAACCCCAACGCTTGCCGTCCCTGAAAACAGAGGTGCCATCATAACGGGCATTCGCTTCTAACAAATACTTTTCTTTATAGTCGTAATTTAATCTACCGAAAACCCCTTCCGTTCCAAAAGTCAACAAGTTTTCACTTGCCTGTATTTCTCCGTCTGCAGTATTTAATGACGGTACTTCCTGCACCAAAAGATTGGTTCTAAAAGCAGTAAGTCCTCTATTTCTTGTTCTTTCAAATTGAGTTCCTGCAAGTAATGAAATGTTATGGTCTTCCGCGATGTCAAAACCATAGGAAGTATAAATATTTGTAGTCCAGTATTCGTTGCTTCTATGAGTTGACCTAATATTACTAGGAACCGTATTACCACTTGGAATTTGTGAGCGATCCACCAAATTGTCATATACGGTAAGTTCCTTGCTTTGATAAAAAACATCTGTATTTCTAAAAGCGAAATCGGCATTAATTTTCCAGCCATCCAAAGGACGAATCTCAGTAGCGAAGGTATGCCAGTTTTCGGTTGTTTCCGTAACATCGGTACCAGCGTCATTTACCCAAGGAATTTTTGATTGAATCATTATATTTCCATACCCATCATATTTAGCATTAGTGGGCATAGTCCTGGCTATTTGGTGAAAAATTAGGTCATACGAACCTTGACGGTCCATATTAGGAATTTCCCTAATAGTTTTGGAATATCGTGGTTGATATGTAAAATCCCAATTATCATTTAACGCCGTAGTTATTTTTGCCATTATGTTATAACGGTCGAATGTATCCGTACCGTAATTCAAGACTCCCTCTTGGCCAAATGCTCCAGCAGAAAAGTAATATGAAGTTTTTTCGGAGCCGCCAGAAATAGAAAGATCATGTTTTTGCAAATAACCGCTCCCATAATATTCATCGAACCAATCTCTATTGGCGTTTCCAAATTGATTGAATCCCCATTGATTGGAATTATTCGGGTCAGGCGTAGTCTCAAAAAAAGTCGCATCTGAGGGGAAATTTGGTCGACTTCTTAAAAAATCATAATCTCCAGCTTGATAGGCCCTTATGTTGTCAATAATATCATTGTTAAAGAATCGACCTCCAGCACCTGCAACGCCAGCTTCATTGGTAACCCTTGCATGAGTATAGGAATTGAGCATACTTGGAAGGTTCTGTGGACTAGCTACTGACACACTACCAGAATAAGTTACACTTAACTTTTTGTTTTTTCCGGATTTTGTAGTAACAACAATAACCCCATAAGGTGCCCTCGCACCATAAATGGCAGAAGCTGCAGCATCCTTTAATATAGAAATGGACTCCACGTCCTCAGGATTCAACCTATTTAAATCTCCAGGGATCCCGTCTATAACTATATATGGCGATCCGCCTCCATTGATTGATCCAAGACCTCTAATTTGAATACCCAAATTAGCACCTGGCTCAAAGCCAAAATTACCAACACTAAAAGTTAAACTGGGTGACGTACCTTGTAATAACTGTGACACCGTAGGGGATGGACGGTTTTGAATCAAATCGCTATCAATAACATCTACAGCACCTGTAAGGTTTGTTACCTTCTGGGTACCATAGCCAACTACCACAACCTCATCCAAACCCGCCGCACTTTCTTCCAAAACCACGTTAAAACTGGTTTGATTATTAACCGCGATCTCTTTCGTGGAAAAACCAATATAGGATATTATTAATGTGGCACTAGCATCTCCCAGCATTATTGAAAAATTTCCATCGAAATCAGCCTCAGTTCCATTGGTAGTACCTTTTTCTACAATGCTAGCACCAGGCAAAGGATTGCCATCAATATCAGCAATAGTTCCGTTTACTTGAAATTGAAGAGTATTGCTTTTTGGGATAGAAATACTCGCTTTTGGGGATGACAGGGACTTTGTCTTGCCTTTTTTCAGTATTATCTGTTTGTTTAATACTTCAAAGACTACATCCGTATTTGCAAATAATTCCGATAAAATAGTAGCAATTTTTTCTCTCTCTACCTTAATAGAAACTTTTCTATTAAGGTCTACGTCGCTCCTATTCAACAAAAATTTAAATTCCGATAGGGCTTCTATTTCATTTATAACCCTTTCCACACTCACATTGGTAATATTCAAGGATATTTTCTTGTTCTGGGAATAGGTGTTCGCCTGAATCTGGAACAAGGAAACGATGGTTAATAGTACCGTGAGTTTCATTTTTAAGCTTAATTTAAAAGGGCATAGCCTATATCCCTCTGAATTTAAGAGTTTTTTCATAATTTTGGTTTGTTAATTGGTTTAAATTCTTTTAAATCATTTTGAACTAAATCGGGGAATGTGTCCGCATTTTCCGATTTTTATGTTAAAATGTCGCTGTTGTTAGATTAATCAAAAGTGTCTATTCATATACTTCAGTTTTAAGGTTATAATTTTATTCAATAAATACTTCATTGTCAATAATGATATAGTCAATGGCCCAGCTTCTATTAAATGATTCCAAAACTTGGTCGATTGTTTCTATGTCAAAGGTGGCATCGTATATTTGTTCTTCCAATTGTACATTCTTATTATGAATAACTACATTATAATGACGCTGTAATCCTTCCCGAATTTGCCTAAAAGAGGTGTTTCTAAAAACTAATTTCCCTTTTATCCATGCAGTATATAAACTTGTATCGACATTACTAAGAGACACTTCATTGCTATTCTTGTGCCATTCCGCTTTATGCCCAGGTTTTAAAATCACGGATTCCAAACCGGTTATCCCCTTAGAACTCCTCAGTAGTTCAACAGATCCTTCTACCAACACAGTATTAATATTGGCATCCTCCGGGTAATTAGATACATTGAATTTTGTACCTAAGACTTGAATATCTATTTCATTGGCATTCACCAAGAAAGGACGTTTTTCGTCCTCTGCCACATCAAAATAAGCCTCCCCCGTTAAAAATACTTTTCGGCTAGCACCCTGTATAAAGGCTACAGGATAACGTAGGGAAGAACCAGAATTCAAATGTACGTGCGTACCATCGGACAAAACCACATCAAATTTTTTGCCGTAGGGAACATTGAGTCTATTGTAAATTAATTTTTGATTTTCGGCTGTGGATGTATAACTTAATTGAGTATTGTTCTGCGTACCAATTACATTACCTTCATCATCCATTACCTCCCTATTCTCATCAACCCTGAGCGTTTCCATCTTGCCATTACCCAAAATGATTGTAATAGCTTCTTCTTTAGGTATCAATGCGTTTTTTTCATTACTAAATTTTACTTCCTGTTGGAAGTAGTAACCTAATGAAAAGATCAACAAGCCAACAGCGGCATATTTGATTACAGTATTAAATTTTTTTCGGATTTTATCCCTTTTAATTTTCTGTAATAATTTTTCTTTGATCTTATCCGTGTCCGGTCCGTTCATACTAGTAATTATCTCTAAATGTAATTGAGTGTATTCTTGAAAAAGCTTTGCATTATCCTTATCTAAAATCCAATCGGACAAAATATCCAGTTCCTTTGCCGTTGCATTGTTGGACAAATATTTAAGAATAAGTTTTTCTTGTTCTGAACCGATCATTAGTTGCAATCTTTATAGTAATGACAGCGCAAATTTGCAATACCCTAACTTTTTGATAATATTTTTTTAATCTTTGCAAAGACCATTGCATTGTTTACGACCAACTTAACCATATTTATAAAAATGGATGATAATGCTTTATTGATAAAGCGTTTGCAAAAAGGAGATGAAATGGCATACGCAAACCTGGTAGACCAATACAGCCGGAGACTTTTTGGTTATGCACTTACTTTGACCAATGACCATACTCTTTCAGAAGATATTCTCCAGAATGTTTTTCTGAAAACTTGGGCAAAAAGAAAGAAACTCAATGTGCATACATCTTTGCAAAACTTTTTATTTAAGTCGGTTTACAATGAATTTATAAATGCCTACAAGAAAAATCGTTCCACCATGATACTGGAACACAAATATTTTGAAAGTTTGGAAAAAGCTGTTCATATACATGATGACCAGTCCTTTGAGGTTATTATTGCCCAAATTACCAAAGAAATACAAAACCTGCCTCCAAAATGCCAGCAGATCTTTGTTTTGAGTAAAAAAGAAGGCCTTACCAATATTGAAATATCCGAATATTTAAATGTTTCGATAAAAACAGTAGAAGCTCAAATTACCAAGGCTTT
Source organism: Arenibacter arenosicollis (assembly GCF_014397245.1). Lineage (GTDB taxonomy): Bacteria > Bacteroidota > Bacteroidia > Flavobacteriales > Flavobacteriaceae > Arenibacter > Arenibacter arenosicollis. Next base: position 14,674 of record NZ_JACLHY010000042.1, read on the forward strand.
TGGCATTCTCCGGAAAAAGTTAGGAAACAGATATGACCTTATAATGTTCCTTATCTTCGATAGAAAAATTAATGGATTGGCAAAATAACCAACTATATTCGTTATAATATTAGTTATGTTAAAATTAGTGACAAGTATACGCATTATGCGTTTTTTAGCACTTAGTCCTTCACTAACTATTTTTGCTGGATATTAAACAAAAATAATTGCATTTAATCCTTCCTCTAATCCAAATCACAATGCGCCCTAATTCGATTTTATTTAACGCTTATCCGCCCGAACGCTATAAAATCGAATCAGGATCCATGCGCAGTTAAGTTATGGTAAGATTTGGGGACTACCGTATAATTAACTTCAAGGCTTATGATTCTATCATTTCAATCCTTCCCTCAATTTTTCCTCCCTATAATAAAGGTTAAGGTCATCCAAGAGTGCCTCCTCGCCTTGCGGTAACAACCTATTGGCTATTGTCAGTACCTGTCGTATATATTCCTTTTCATACCTTTTATTGATATCATCACATAATTCGGGGTCAATTGCCTTCATGGCCAAATGAAGCATAGCTCGGACGGACAGCACTAGGTCCACATGATTGTCCACATAAAAAAGACTGACCTCAAACTTATTCTTAAAGAATGAATGTGGCTTTAAGGTTGGGTGATGATCCATGGCATGGTACCTTAAACTGTGGATCAGTTTTTCTTCGTTCGGGTTCATAGTTCTAATTTTAGGATGATTTTCATGCTTTTCTTTCCAAACCGTTCAGCTTTTCTTTCACTTTGTCCAATAATTCCATTTGGCTATGTGGCAGCATATTAAGGACCAATTCCAGCACCCGGCAAACGCTGTCATGTTTTGCTACATTTTGATTGTTTGGGGACAATAAGATTCCGTTACCGTCCAAAGCAAATACACATACCTCAAGTAGGCTCGCTATGTGCAACAGCAGATCACTGTTGTCTTTGACTTCAATTGACACCCTATAACCATTTGATGGCTTGCCCGAATCCTGATTTAAGAGCCCTAAAAGATTCTTGTACATCTTATAAATGTGGTTCAAATCTTTAATTCTTTTCTTGTTAGCTTTCATAATTTGGTGCGGTATTGAAATTAGCACGGATATCCCCAGAATCAATTTGTCGTATAATTATATGACAAATATATCAAATAATTTCAATCTGTCAACTTTTAATATGACAAAATTGTCATATAATAGAATGACATTTGCTTTATGACCAAAGATCAATTAAATAAAAAGGTTGGAAAGCGAATTGTAGATTTGCGCAATAAGAAAGGATGGAGCCAATCCGATCTGGCCAGGGCCTGCGGCAAGGACAGACAAGCCATGGAAAAGTTGGAGAATGGAAAGGTCAACCCAACCATATATTCGTTAAACGCTATAGCAGTTGCATTGGAGGTTCCACTCTACCAATTACTAAAGTTTTAAGCGTAATCAATTATCCTCGCCTTATTAGATAAGCCAGTAATCATGGCATTTAGGGCAAACGATTTATCTATTGACGATTTGTTGATTTTTTTTTCTTTTTCAACCGCCAAAATCAATTGATCTTAATAGTTGGGATATAATTCGACAATACCCACAAGAATGATTTCTTTGTTCCATTTTCTAAGCGCTTTGACTCTCCCTTTCCATGAACCTTTGCAAAAGGTTACCGATATCTTCACTTATCTTGGAATCGATCACCCTTGCATAGATTTGGGTAGTCGACAATTTGGTATGGCCCAAAAGTTTTGAGACCGTTTCAATGGGTACTCCATTGGACAACATGACGGTCGTGGCAAAGGTATGCCTCGCCACATGGAAGGTAATGTTCTTATGGATACCGCAAGCCCCAGCTATCTCCTTAAGATAGGTATTCACCTTCTGGTTGGAACAAATGGGAAGCAATCCATTGTGGGTAGGGTAATCCCTGTACTTTTCCAAAATCTCCCAAGCTTGGGGAAGAATAGGAATTTTGACCAGCTCGTCCGTTTTTTCCCGTTTGGTATAAATCCAGTTCCTGTCATCTATCCCCTTGGCAATCTTATCCCAAGTAAGTTCTTTTACATCCACATAGGAAAGTCCGGTATAACACGAAAAGACAAAACAGTCCTTTATATATTGCAATCTGTCCTGTTTGAATTCCGTTTCCTCTATAAGCCTTAATTCCCTTTGGGTCAGGAACACCCGGTCGAATTTGTTGAACTTCAATTGGAACCTATCAAAAGGGTTTTTATTTACCCATTCCAGTTTTACGGCAAGGTTCACCATCTTCTTGAAACGTTCCAAATGTTTCATTACCCCATTGTTGTTTAAGCACAACCGTTTCCTTTTGTCCGTGCACTTCCTTAAATAATGTTCCAAGTCCAATATAAAACGATAATTGAGCTGCTTTAGATGGATATCCTCTTGTTTGAAGTTGCTCTTTAAAAATCGTTTAAGATATTTCTCCGTGGTATAATAGTTCTTCATGGTACCGGGCTTCAGGACATGGACCATGTTCCCGTTGTGGTATTCAATAAGATCCATCAATGTCCTGCTAACCTTATCTTCCCCAAGGAAACGCATTTTAATGGCGTTGGAGGACACGATCTTGTCCTCTTGGACAAGTTGGGCGTGACACTGTAGAAGTTTGGCCTGTACCTGGTCCAGATAGGCATTTAGGTTCCGGATCTCCTCTGACCTGCCCTTGCCCCTGCCCTTGGCACAGTCCCATTGCCCTGCATCGATCTTTCGCTTTAAACTGATCTCCGCGCGTTTGCCCAAAATGGTGATACGCACATAAATGGATAAGAGGTTCGCAACACTCCTTGATTTTCTTGTAAAAAAGATTACCGTAAAGGTCTGGTTTGTTTTCATTTGAAACGGCTTTAGTTAGACAATGATCACTAAGGAAAAAAGTCAAATACTACCCTAAAGTTCTTTCAAGTTACTACAATTCCAGTAAACCGTTGCACACCGAATTGCACACCGAATTAGGTGTGCACATATGATATCATTTGATATCAAAGAAAATGTGTAAAAACAAAAAACACTGAAAATCAATTGATTAACAGTGTTTTTGCTACTACCTATTTCTAGGTTCGTCGGGGTGGCAGGATTCGAACCTGCGACCTCCGCGTCCCAAACGCGGCGCGATAACCGGGCTACGCTACACCCCGAAATGGTCATCTATAAAACGTTTTGCTCCTCTTTTCTTTATACGTCGCTCCAAAATTAAGGCTTCCGAGCGAGAAAATACTTCTAGTTGCAAAACTAATTTCCAAGGGGCTCCACTCTTGGTAGAAGGAACAATCCCCAGGTTATGTCTCTTCAATCTTTTTATAATATCCGAAGTTTGACCTACGTAATATCTTGAACGTTTCTCGCTAT
>NZ_JACLHY010000043.1 GCF_014397245.1 Arenibacter arenosicollis
TTTCGTTGACCACTTTAAGTTTGAACGACATTGAGTAGTCCTTTTGGGTACGCTTGATGTACATCTGTTCTGATTTGTTCATTACACTTTCTTTTTGTGTAACGCTATTTCAGGACTAGACATATTAATAAATAGAAAACCCACAACGAGAGTTGTGGGTTTTCTATTTAGGAAAAGAGAAGCTATTTCCGTCCCTTCATTATACCTCTTGAAAGCTAGTTCATTGGAATTAATTGGTATGCCCAATACACTTTGTGAAAATTAACAATAAAGGCTGGTTAGATAATTACCTTACATCCATATCTAGTGGATTAATTATAATGTTTTTTAGACGAGATATAGTACGACCCGTTTGCTAAAACATATTAAAAAAAATTAAACAACTCATTCAACCTTTGGCCTTACATTTCATTAAACACAATATTTTGTTCATTATTCATATAATATTCTGAATATAAGTTGATTTTATCGTTAATAATTAAGGTGATAACTATTAAGGACAATTCTCCATCAAATATAGAAATGAGGTAGTTTTGACAATATGAAAAGTGTCAGAAATACCTTGAATACTATTACCGAAACCTATGAAGGGCAGCTGGAAAATAACTTACCAAGTGTAGGAGAGGTGCCTCTGTGCTCGTTTTCCGGTAAGCCGGCACATTTTTATATTGGCTTATCAGGGCCAGGATACAATGATGAAATCAGGTTGATGGGGGCCATTTGTACGGAATTTGTGGAAACGTCAATTGTAAATGTTTTGGGTCAAGGAGTGGATGACATCAAATGGCCAGTAATACTTGATTTGAAAAAGAATATATATTATCATTCCCACGATGCCAATTTACAAGGTTATTCTGCAACCATGGGGTGGAAGGAATTTCTAAGGTTTGAAACAAAACACTAAAGCAACCACAAAACATAGCCGACATGGGGCTTTTAACATTATATCCACCAATCCACCACAATAACACTGCAACCATCTGTAAAGCAATGGAATAGGTGCGTAAATAATTTCTGTTATTCTCTATAAAAACAGACTTGTATAATAGTTTAAGAGTTTGATTTAACCAATTGAATATGGCATTCTAGAAGTCTGCAATTTCTTGGAATAGTAAATAGCTATTTGTAATAATTACGTAGCTTTAAATCAAACGGGAATATAAATACTAAAAGTGGTCCCTTTGCTCAACTCACTGTTGGCAAATATGTACCCATGGTGATTTTCAACAATTTTTTTAACAATAGATAGGCCAATTCCAGTACCGGAGTATTCATTTTTTCCATGTAGTCGTTGAAAGACCTCAAATATCTTCTCATTGAACTCCTTTTCAAAACCGATTCCATTATCTTCAAAGGTAATAAGACAGTAATTTTTTCCCGGGTTCAGTTTTTCCCGCTCCAAATGTTTTCCCTTTACCAGGGTACTATCTATTTTAATATGTGGAGAAATATTGGGACTGGAATATTTAAGAGCGTTGCTGATAAGGTTATGTGCCAATTGTCGAAATTGAAAAGGAATTATGTTCAATTTCCCAAGGTTACCGATGTCGATTTTCGCATTTTTTTCTTGTATAGTTTCATTAAATTCGGAAACCACTCCTTCAAAAAGTTCCTTCAAATTGGTAAGTTCATATTTGCCTTCCCAAGTATTCATTTGGGAATAAGCCAGTAGATCCTGAATAAGGGTCTGCATACGTTCTGCCGCATTTTGAATTCGCACAAAATAATCCTTCCCACTATTGGAAAGGTTAGAAAGTTCCTTTTCCATGATTCTCCCTGCAAAGGTTTGGATTTTTCGTAAAGGTTCCTGAAGATCATGGCTGGAAACGTATGTAAAAGAATTAAGTTCTTGGTTCACTTTTTCCAGCTGTTCATTTTGATTTTTCAATTGTTCCTCAGCCTTTTTTCTTTCGGTAATATCGAGATAGGTCGTAAGTATATATCGATCGGAATTTAATCGGATCAGCTCATAGGAAACAAATACGGGGAGTTTTTCCCCATTTTTGCGGGTATATTGTATTTCAAAGCCGTTCATGGCTTCCGATTGTTTTATTTTTAGTAGTAGCAACTCCGTTTCCTCAACAGACATTGCTTGTATTTCCTTAAGGCTAAGGTCCTCATTTAAATTTTTTAATATATGGTCAACAATTCTTTCGTATTCGTCAGGGTGAATCAGCGGTATTTCCTCGGCCGTATTTCCTATGATTTCTTCTTTTTCATAACCAAACGCCTCACAAAAATGGTTGTTTACGTACTTTATCTTATTGGTCTTTATTTCAGAAAGTGACATGGGAATCGGATTGTTATCGAAGATTTTAATAAACCGCGCTTTACTTTCCTCTAATTCCGCTTCATACTTTTTTTGTTCGGTAACATCTTGGGCTGTTCCGCTCATTTTAACCGTTTCCCCCTTTTCGTTCACAAATACTTTTCCAGAGGAATCAAGTATGCGCAAGGTGCCATCCGGTAAAATTATCCTATGGACAAAATGAAATGGTTTTTGGTCCTCAAACGCTTTTTGTACTATATCATTGACTTCCTTCCGATCAGCTTCATGGACGCATTTCAGGTAATTATCGTAATCTGCCACAAATTCCTGAGGATTGAGACCATAAATTCTATATAGCTCATCGGACCATTCAATTTTATTGGCTAGAACATCCCATTCCCAACTACCTATGTGAGCCAATTTCTGTGCTTCCATCAATTGGTTGGTCTTTTTCTTGATATTCTCTTCAAATTGTCTCCTGACGGTAATATCCCTGATAAAGCCAATAAAGATTTCCGTATCATTAATATTGGTAGCGGATATTTTTAGTTCGATCGGAAATTCTTCATGATTTTTCTTTACGGCAAACACCTCGATGGGCTTATTAAGTATAGGCCCGTCCCCAGTTTTCAAATAATGTTCCATTCCTTGTTTATGCCGTACTCGATACCTTTCAGGTATAATGGTTTCGGTTAAATTTTTGCCGATGACTTCATTCTTTTTCCACCCGAATATATGCTCGGCCTCTGGGTTCCAACTTATAATTTCTCCCTCCTCATTAATTGATACTACAGCATCCGGTGCATGTTCAAGAATATGCCTAACCCTCTCGTTACTTTCTCTTAAATTGATTTCTAAAGTGTCCGAATGTACTTTTTGATCATGGATATCGGTATTGGTCCCAAACCACCTGATAACATTCCCTTCCTGGTCATAGATCGGAAAAGCTCGGGTTAAAAAGGAACGGAATTTTTTATCGGCTCCCTTGAGAGGGAATATCATTTCAAAAGGTTCCCCTTGCTCAATGGCGCGTTTCCATTTTTCCAGTACCTCAGGCAATTTTTGGGAATCGTGTACCGATTGCCATCCCCAACCTTCCATATCCTCTAGATTTGTTCCCGTGTAGTCGTACCACCGTTGATTGTACCAAAAAATCCACCCATCGGCGTTGGCCATCCATGCCAGGTTTTGTATACTGTTAGCTAAAGCGCTGAATAATTTTTGACTCTCCTCTATACCCTTCAAAGCTTCTACCTGAGGGGTTATATCTATCAAGGTGTTTATGGCTCCGTTGACCTTGCCATCTAGATCATAGGTAGGTTGAGGATTGGGAATAATGTTCCGTCTGGTGCCATCAGGACGTTCAATATTAATCTCAAAACTTATAGACCTTCCTTCCTTAAGGGAAAGGGCCATTGGGCAGTCATCGTAGGCAAGAGGAGTACCGTCCGGCCTAAATATTGTCCAGGAACCGCACCACAGGTCTTTTCCCACTCGGGGCTCGGATCCCCAAAGCTCTTTGGCGGCATCGTTATACAATTCTATATAACCTTCCGCATTACAGGTATATACAGCTACAGGTAGGCCAAAAAGGAGCTCTTTGTATCGCGCTTCACTTTTCCTTAATTCTTCCCTCAATAAAATATCTTCCGTAACGTCTATAACATGGGCCAAAATACCATTGATGTTCTTATTTTCATCAAAAGTGGTTTGGTAGACTGCGTTATAATATCCGTCTTCCAATATCCCATTCCCCTTATCCACTTTTACCAAGGTTTCCTTGAAAACGTATGTCTTCCCAGTTTTATAAACCTCGTCCAGTATTTCGAAGTATCCCTGTCCCTCAATTTCTGGCAAGGCTTCTCTAATTGCCTTCCCAACTATGTTCCGGTCCCCGATCATTTCTAGAAAAATATCGTTCGCCATACTTATTTTGTGGTCGGGCCCTTGTAAAATACAGATTCCTGATGGGACATCCATAAAAATACTTCTGAGGTAGGCGTCGGCGCTTTTATAAGCCTCAATTTTGGCCTTGGCATCAATCTGGGCGGCCAAAAGTTCGTTTTCCTTTTCCCGTAAGGCTACAGACTTTTTGCGAAGGTCCGTAATATCGTGAATTGCCAAGAGGATCAATTCATCATTTTTTGATCGCTGAACTATTTTTTTTGCAGTGAGCAATAGTATTCTTTCCCCTACATTCTGAAAGGATTGGTTTATTTCAAAGTCATTAAATTGTGACTCCTTGGAAAAAACTTCCTCTAGCAACTGTCTTAACCCGGGAATATTCCATTGATTATCGGAAAGCTCGAAAAACGAAACACCAATAATATTATCTTCATTTACACTGAACCTATCGCAAAAAGATCTATTGGCCGACTTGACCCGTAGATTCTGATCCAAAACCACCATGGAATCATAAATGGCCGCCGAAACAGCCTCGGAAAATGCATAAGACTCGTTCAATTGTTCATTACGGGCCTGTAATTCCTGATTGGTGGTGACCAATTCTTCATTGGCAGAATCGATTTCTTCCTTCGAGGTCTGCAGTTCCTCATTTACGGTCTGTAGCTCTTCATTATTGGTTATGATCTCCTCATTGGCACTTTGTAATTCCTCCAAATAGTTGTTCTGTTCTTCAGCCAAGGTTAGGTTATATGCATAAGCTATTGCCAACTCTTCTTCCAATTTTTTAATTTTCAGATCTTTTGAATTTAATTTATCTCCCTTGGAATGGATTGGGTCATGCATTTGTTCTGTTTGGCCCTTTTCCTTAAAAATGATAAGCAATAAGGGCTCCTTCCAATTAATTTTAAGAGGTACCACTTCAATACTTATTGTTTTTTTGGCGCTACCATTTATCATCTCTATCCCGCTTTTGAATACCCTTTCCTTATTTTTAAAAGCGCTTAAGATTGCATTTCGTAATTCGATGACGATTTCGGGCCTGGCCATTTTTAAAATATTAAAAGAGGCTTTCCCTTTTGGATGGGTCAGATATAAATCTGTTGGACCTCGGAACTGTACAATTTCCATTTGCTCGTTTATGGCTACACTTGCAGGCATAAAATCAGCAATAAGTACCGCATCGATGATTCCTTCCAAATTTTTGGATTCAGAGTTCATATTCTTTTTTGTCATAATATTATCATTGCGGTAAAATCTATGGCTTTCAGTTAGGATCGGGGATGCCAATTTTTGTGGCAAATTAGGGAGTACATGAGATTCCAAGTCATTGTTTCTGCTATATATCTTATGTTTTTCATTTGAGGAAACAAAAAGTTGGGGAGCCGCGCCTATGGTTTCAGATTTACCCAACATTATAAACCCATTAGTGTTCAAAGCATAATGTATGCTGGAAAGTGCTCTTTTCTGGGCCATGGTATCCAGATATATAAATAGATTGCAACAACTTATAAAATCCAATCTGGAAAAGGGCGGGTCCGTCAGTATGTTATGAACAGCGAAGGAGCACATTTCCCTTACTTCCCTGTTAATTCGAAACCCCTCATTGGTTTTGGTAAAGAATTGCTGAATCCGCTTCTGGGAAACAGTTTCCAATTCCTGCGGGGTAAAAAGCCCCATACGCGCCTTATTTATGGCCCTTTTATTCAGGTCCGTGGCAAATATTTGGACTGCAAATATCAGGGCGTTCTTATCAAGTAGCTCGTGTAAAATAATGGCAATCGAATAGGCTTCCTGTCCAGTGGCACAGGCAGGCACCCAAATTCGCAGTTGTGATTGAGTTTTTAGCCTTTTTAATAGTTTGGGGAACAAAGTTGATTTTAAGTATTTGTAAGTAGCTTCTTCCCGAAAAAAGTTGGTGACATTGATCAGCAAATCATGATGAAGCATTTCCACTTCCTCATTTTTCTGTTTCAAAAGCGAAACATATTTCTTTAATGACTTTACCTTGTGCATCGACATCCGCCTAACAATCCGTCTTTTGATAGTAGTCATTTTGTACCCGCTATAATCCACTCCTATTATCTTGTGGAGATGTTGTAAAATATCTTTTAAGGCTGGATCATTATGGTCTATCTTATCAATCTTGGAAACGTCCGAAGATTGAGGTTCAATTCGTGATGATCTACTGATTTCGACTAATTTTTGGGCAATGTTCTCGGCCGATAAAATATAATCTACGGCACCCGTTGCAATGGCTGCATTGGGCATTCCGGTAAATTTGGCAGTTTTGTCCTGGGCAAATGTAATTCCTCCCTCATCTTTAATGGTCTGAAGACCATCGGCGCCATCGTACCCACTACCGCTTAAAATAACGCCTATGGTACGTGCTCCGTGTGCATGTGCCAAGGAAGAAAAAAGTGTGTCAATGGAATTTACCGACCGATTTTTAGTCCGAGGCTTTAATTTAAATCGGTCCTTAAATACTTCTACTTGTTTATTGAAGGGAATGATATATAACGTATCTGCTTCAATGGATTCCCCCTCAATAATTTCCCTTACTTTCATTTTGGTAGCCTTGGAAAGTAACTCCACCAACATACTTTTATGGTCTGGGCTTAGATGCTGCACCAAAATAAAGGCCATTCCTGTTTTGGGGGAAAGATGGTTCAAAAGGGACTTCATTGCCTCTAGCCCCCCTGCGGATGTCCCGATGCCAACAATGTGAAAATCGTCGCTGAGGAAATTCCTTGAATCAGTGGAATTATCCTCCTTGGATTTATCGGCCTTTATTGGAGTTCGGTTCATATTAAAACAAAAGGGATTTGGAATCGCTCAACAAAAATCCATCTCTAGAAGGTTGTGAGGCTGGATTGTTTAAAATTAGCGAAATGGCATGAATAATTGCCTTTTTAAGTTTATCAAAATCCACTGGTTTGCAAATGTAATAATGGGCTCCTATTTCGAAGATCTTATTCACATTGGATGAGATCATTGAAGTGGAGTAAATTATCACAGGTAAATGTCTTAATCGCATATCCGTTTTAATTTCTTCCAAACAACAATAGCCATTTTTCAATGGCATATTAAGGTCTAGAAACAGGGCGTTTGGTAGCTCCAAATCCTCTTCTACCGCTTTATTAAGGAGTTCCATCAGCTTTATTCCATTATGTACAAGTTCAACTTTTACCTGAAGTTGGGATTCGTCAATGACTTCCTTGAAGAGCATACAATCGTCCTCATCATCATCTGCCAGTAGGATTTTTATTTTAGTTGATAGCATCCATGGAAATTAGGCAAAAGTTTGATTATGTCAAAAATCAAAAATGTTAATTTGAACTAAAGATCATTCTTGAGAGAATACAATACAGTGCGCAGTCTTTATTGTTATTTTTATCCAACATTTTGTTTGCAAATAAAGTTTAGAATTCAATTCATTTTCTCAGCTTAGATCATGACAAAACAATCCCACATCCCAGCAAGTATATCGGAATTTCAATGTGGGGCCTCAACCAAAATCAACTACTACCTTGTGTAATTAAATTTGTTAAAATTGACCTGAAATACTAATTATTTTGTCCTGTATCAAGTTTCAGAAGCGTATGACAGAAGTAATACACTTTTGGATTCCTGAGCCAAAGTTTTATCCAGATGATCAATTGTCTGAAATATTATTATGATTATTAGATCGATGAGCCAAATAATCTGTATCGGTAAGATCAAGAATCATAGGGGTTACACTAGTTTTTCCCTGTTTTACCGCCCAGCGGTCAGAACCCTCATCTTCCGGTTCTATAGGAATAACTGTAAACCAGTAATGTTCTCGACCCATTGGGTCTTGGTTTAAGATAATTTTACCGTCGTATTTGCGGACCGATTGACTCGTCCAAACAATTTCTCCAATGGGGCTTAAAGGAAAATTAATGTTCAACAATTTTAGTTCAACTTCATTCACTACCTCTTCCAAAGCATCATGTACAAATGGTTTCAATGCTTCAAAGTCCGGTTCGTCTTGTCCCACAGAAACACTTAGGGCGATACCTCGAACCCCAAAAAGTACTGCCTGGCGCGCTGCTGAAAGGGTCCCGGAATGCCAAGCAGAGTTTCCTAAGTTAGAACCAATATTAATACCGGAGAGGACCAAATCTATACCATCGAACAAATGGGTACCCATTGCTACGCAATCAGCGGGCGTTCCTGTGACCCTGAATGCCTCAATACCTTCAAAATGAATTGGCGATTTTTTATACGTAATGGGCTTTCCTGAAGTAATGGCTTGCCCCATTGAAGATTGTTCCACGTCAGGGGCCATTACTATTACCTCTCCATATGCGGCCGCAACTTGAGCGAGGCATGAAAGGCCGGGACTATATATACCATCATCGTTCGTTACCAATATTTTCATCTTTTTGAATTTATTATTGTTTGTAGAATTTTTGAACATCCTGTAGGATATTTACAAAAATATATGCATTTCAATTACACAACCGACTGTATCCAGTGGAAAAAGGACACAATCGCAAATATTTTTAACGCCAGTACTAAATCGGTTATTATCGAAAGATGGAAAGTATTTCTTTTGTGAAATTAATAGGAATATTGTTCCTGTCGAAATATCATTTTATGAAAACTGCGCAACTCATACACAATCCAACTGCCGGAACTGCTGCACATTGCAAAGATGAACTATTAACGATAGTTCGAAAAGCAGGATACAAGGCAGATTATATTTCAACACAGAATCTTGAGGTGTGGGAAAATTTCAATCCTAATGAAGCAGAGGTTATATTTTTAGCTGGAGGTGATGGAACAGTACATAAATTGGCCGAGAAGTTGTTATTAAAAATGAAGGATAAATCTGTGCCGATTCATTTGTTGCCCATGGGGACCGCCAATAATATTGCGAGGACGCTTAAAATTCCCACGGTCTTGGAAGGGCATACATTGAACCAAAAAAGAAGTATTATGAATTTCGATTATGGTAGTGTCAAGGGACTTCCTAATAAGGAATTCTTACTAGAAAGTGCAGGATTTGGAGTTTTTCCTCATTTGATCCATAAAATGAAAAAGAACAATGACAAAAATTTGGCTCCACAAGACGAACTTAATCTGGCAATAAAGGTTTTGTTGAAGATTGTCACGAAATTCAAAGCACAAAAAGCAACTATAAAGGCTGATGGAATTAAGATTAAAGGTAAATTTATACTGATAGAACTAATGAACATTCAATACTTGGGACCCAATGTTAAATTGGCTCCACATGCGAATCCTGGGGATGGTCATTTTGAATTGGTTCTCATACCGGAAAAAGCCAGGGATGGTTTAAAAAATTACCTAAATGAAATGGTTAATGGAAAATCTGATAATTTAAGTTTAGGGAAATTTGTTAAAACTATAAGAGTTCGGAGTATAAAACTTAAATGGGCCGGTAATAAAATGCATGTAGATGATAGCTTAATTAATGACTATTCAGCAAAAAAAATTAAAATTAAAGTATTACCAAGTGCTTTAAGCTTTTATACGAATATCTAGTAATTCTATTGTAGTACCAGACTTCTTAAAAATTTTCACCTAAATATATGGGATCTACCACACGGACTTTTTTATAGGCAAATTCTATCCATGAGTTAAACTCTCAAACCCTTACTTCAATCTTTTCAAAGCATTAATTTATAACACTTTATTTTTATTGGCCCAACATACCTGCCCTTCGAACACATCTAGGTTTTATTTTAAATTTATTTTAATATTAAAAGGGGAATATCCGTTTTATACAGGATATTCTGTCTAGTGCCCTGGTGAAGAAGCCGTTCAAAAAATCCGTGTTCGCGATATAATAGAACAAGGAGATCGATAGGGTTCTTTTCCATGAACTCTGAAATACCCTGGTCGGGATTTTCGTCATAAAATACATGAATGGAGTGTTTAATGCCATTCAGCATATTTCTATAATGGGCCAGTATTTCACGTTCTTTAAAAGCTGCATCCCCATTTTCGGAAATATGTATGATACCTAATTTAGCTTCAAAACCTTTTAACAGTTGGACCAATAAATCCCAGTTTACATTATTTTCAACCTCGGTTGTATCCAAAGCTAAGCACACAGTTTCAATTTCATAAGATTTTAGGTTTTCAGGTAGCACCAATACAGGGCAAGGAGCCTTACGGCTTACCTTCTCACTATTGGTTCCAAAAAAGAATGCCTTTAATTTGGAGGCACCGGTTGTGCCCATTATAATGAGGTCTACATACTCCGATTCAGCAGTACTGCAGATGACATCAACGGCTAATCCTGCACTAACTATGTCTTTATGCTCAACAGTTGCCAGCTGAGGAAACGCGTCCAAGAAATAATTGAGACTTCGTCTGCTTATCTCTTGGTCAGATAACAACGAGCCAGGTGGAGGGTAGGTCATTGAAGTGTCAATTTGCCCTTCGTATTCAGTATAACCAATGGCGTGCCCATGCACGAAAATAATTTTAGCATTCCATTTTCTGGCAAGTATTATGGCATATTTAACGGCGTGCTTAGAGGCTTCACTGAAATCCACCGGTACTAAAAGAGTCTGTTTTCGCATAATGTTCTAATTTTAATATAAAAATCCCAGGGTGAAATATTCTAATTTTGTCAATGGAATTAGGATATACTTTATGAAAGAAAATTAAAAGGAATTATCCCGGAATTTTGACGGGTGAAATTTTAATTTTGACCCAATCCGATAAAGGGTTTTTCCTTTTTCTAATTTTTAGTATTTTGTAATACGATTGGAGGATTTTTGGGAAGAAACCATACTCAACGAATATACAAGGAACAATGGAGAATACTTACGGTCTGGAATTGGAACGTGGTTTTTTAGGGTGCCTAGTCTAATTATTATCCGGTATATCTTTGCCCGATAATTGACTTAGTTTTAGTCTAGGTATGGAAGTGGACAAAAAATATGGTGCGGGTGCCGGCAATGAGGAGCAACAGAACTGGAGCAATGCTAATGTTCGCGTTACCAAACGTATTGCATTGGACGGGAAAGTTGCCCTATTGAATTAGCGAGCAACCTTCTTCCAAGAAGGAAGTGAAAGTTATTCGGCTACTATAACTTCATTTACACAATATAAAATGGCAGACTGGGTAAGGTTTTCATCAACATAGTCAGAATCCAGTAAAATAAAATAAACTCTTTTAAAACTATGGTATGCTAAAAAATTCAAAAGCTTTCAGCGGATTTTCCGTTAACGATATTAATAAAGCAAAAATATTTTATCGTCAAACATTAGGATTGAAATTAAGGGACATTCCTATGGGAATGCTAGAACTCGATTTAAAAGGAAATCATCCGATTGTAATCTATCCGAAATACGATCATGTACCGGCTACATTTACAATTCTTAACTTTTTGGTAGAGGATATTGAAGTGGCTGTAGCTGCGCTTTCGAAAAAAGGAATTGTATTTGAACAGTATAAAGATCTTAATACCGATGAAAAAGGTATTGCCCATAATGATGGACCGTTAATAGCGTGGTTCAAAGATCCGGCGGGCAACATTCTTTCGTTAATACAAGAAGAATAAATTTTACTTAAATTAGAAATAGTGGCAATTAAATTTAAACCGTAAAAAGTAGACAGAACCGCTTAAGAGAGTGATAGTTCTGTTGGTTAACTTAATTCAACTGACGTACTTTTAAGTGTTTGTGGCACAGGCATTCGAACCCACTTAACGACGTATCAAAAAAATAAGATTAGAGCCCTTATACCATGGTATCATCCGGTAGCTGTAATACCCATGACAGGATCAAACCAAATTCATAGACCATGATCAGCTTTATAATCCATTTTAATTGAATGTTATTTTAATAAAGTTTCCCGCTAATTTCGTTAACGTTATCGATTAGACAAATTCTTAGGCGTGAAAAAACCATCTACGAAAAAACATTGATATATCATTTAACAGTTTAATGCGCAAGGGTATTTCGAGCGTAAAAATAGTAAAAGAGGTTGCTACATAATTACAATGAGGGTCTTTAAAAATTATAAAGTGCCGCTACCAATTCCTCTTTTTTGTTTCTGCTTAAGGGTACCTGTCTACCTTCTAGTTCCACATTTTTACTATTGAATTTTTCAACTTTTTCCAAATTCACGATATAGGATTTATGTATCCTTAGAAATTTTTCCTTTGGTAACTTTTGTTCAAATGATTTCATGGTAGAAAGGATAACGACATTGCCTTCATTCGTTACCAATTTAATATAATCGCCAAGAGCTTCGATCCATTTTATATCGTTTAAAACAACTTTACGCTTTTTCAGGTTACTTTTTACAAAGATATACTCCTCTTCCTCCGCCACCTTTTGCGATTGCTCATATTTGGCCATGGCCCTTTTTATAGAAGCTTCAAAACGTGTTAAAGTAATGGGTTTGTGAAGGTAATCTGTAACATCATAATCAAAAGCCTTAAGGGCATATTCGGGATTACCGGTAATCAAAATTACCTGTGGTGGGTTCTCCAAGGATTCCAAAAGATCAAAACCATTGATGATTGGCATTTCCACATCGAGGAAAATTAGATCGATGTCGTTATTTTTAATACCGTTTTTTGCTTCAATGGCATTGCTGTATTCAGCTACCATTATCAGGTTAGGATGTTTGTTCACTAATTTGGCTACGGCAATCCGCTGCATAGACGAATCGTCTACGATTATACTTCTTAATTTCATAATAGTTGATTCCTCGTTAAAATCAAGTTCAAGGTAATTATTTGGTATACCAAGCCATTAAAAATGATGTGAACGCCTTATTAAATGTTGTGTAAATGGTGATATTTGTGGTCTAGGTATTTGGGTTGAGATTTTCCAAAAAAACCGGCCAGTTCAGTTTTAGGGGATAATTGGCGAATAAACGTTTAGGTTTAAATACAATATTTGTTATTTAATGACCTATGTATTCCGAATCACAGATTATTGTTGCCATTAAACAGTCGCAGAAAGGTAGAAGAGGCCCGGAGTTATTTTATAATATGAACGAAAACGTATAGCAAGTCTAATTAATACGTCTCGGCCACATTTTAGGCTTAGATAAGTATCAAAAAAAAAGTGAAACTAAAAACTAATCTTATGAAGAAATTTATGAAAATTAAAAGTAATAGGATTTTATATTTATCCAAAACCTTGATTTTTTACTTATCAATTTTGTTCCTATTCCTGAGTAGCATTACCTCATTTGCACAGGTATATAGCGCCACTGAAGGCCATGCCAATTTCAGGGCCAAAATGCCATTTAATTCCTATATGGGAAAGTCGGACCGCTTACAGGGAACCATTAATTTTGAAACCGGAAAAGTAGCTTTCAAGGTGCCCGTAAGATCCATTAAGACCAATAAAGATAAACGTGATGAACACATGTACGAGCTGCTTGAAGCGAAGAAAAATCCCGATGTTGTTTTTGATGGGACACTTATCGACAATTTTGACATTAATAAAAAGGGTAATCAGTCAGTCCCGGTAAAGGGCGATTTCACCCTTGCTGGAACTACTAGGCAAATAACCATACCCTTAGATTTGGAGCTTGTTTCAGAAGGTACTATTCAATTAAAAGCTTCCTGGACATTGTTAATTACCGACTATGGTTTAGAGCGCCCAAGCATAGTATTTATACAAGTTGATGACAAACATGAATTGAGTGTGGATGCCGTGCTCATGGAAAAATAAAATTTAAAAATGACCCATACAATGGTCTATATACGCAGGGATAATTTCCACAATCTTGTTTTGAAGGTTTTCTCAATTTCTTGATAAATTATTTATACTTAATCTTCCTTTTTTCAATCGCAATGGGTGGGTAATTCAATGGTATATACGAATAGGATTTTTAATAAAATTTGCTTTGCGCCGATATATGGTTATTTATAGGGTAGGGGAGTATTAATACCAGTTTTTATGTCATACCAGCATATTGTCAGATTTCCACGTAGACGTTGGTATATAACTAGCCAGGAATCACTGCCGAATTTAAAAAGTTAGTAATATTAGTATACGAGAATATTAAACATTAATATTTATTATGGCAGTACCTCCTAGTGCATTTCTCTTTACTGAATTAACGGTTTTGTCCAGAGATGCCACCAATGAGCTGTAAGAATCGGGTTTACGCAAATATCTATTCGCTCCCAAACTGAATAATTTCTCTATACGGTCAAGGTTATATTCGTTAGAATAAATTACAATAGGAATATTGTCCAAAGATTCATTATTTCGAATAATATTAAGACATTCCTCTCCGTCCATTTTAGGCATATATAAGTCTAGGAAAATCATGTCAGGTCTTTGAGGTTGGGATTGAAGGGCCATTATCAACTCTTGGCCATTACTAAATAATGTAAGGTTTACGATAGTTTCTAATTCTGCCAGTGCGTCCTTGAATATCTCCTGATCTTCCATGTCATCCTCCGCTAAATAAATGGAGAATATATTTTGATTTATTACTTTACTATTGTTCATGGCACTACTCTAACATTTTCATTATTAACAAAATATAGTTCTTGCAAAATGAGATTTGTGTTGGTAAATTATTTATACAACACAATTCATTTTAAGCCTTTAAATCCGCTATTGAGCAACTTTATTAATTTCGCATTTGCAATATATTTTTATATTATTTCCAAGGTCTTGAACATAACTTAAATGCCCAATATTTTATTTGAGGGGATAGTAAAGTTCCTAAAAAGCAATATGTACGGTCACAGTAATTTTTTTTAATAAATTAGTTTTACAATAATATTGTTAGGGAAATAATTTCCGCCATGATATGAAAACTAAAATTACCTAGAGTGACAACAGAAAAAGAAAACAATCGATTTTAAAGATAACTCAATTGATTTTTTTCGTAGGCGATAAATTCAATCATTTATGAAGCGAATAACCTATACCTTAAAAATATGGAATACAATATTTGTGGACCAATAGGGTTTACTTTAATAACCATTGGAGCTGTAGTGTCCATGTTCGGAAATTTGAGTAGTGAAATATTGAGCACGCCAAGGATGCTATATCGGGCCGCAAAGGATAGAGTAATTCCAATTGAAATTGCATCTAGAGTTCACAAGAAGTTTTCTACGCCATATGTGTCAATTATAATTTATGTTGGACTGTGCTTTTTATTTGCTTCATTAGGTGGATTCAAGCAACTGGCAATTCTATCTAGTGCCTCTATTTTACTTATTTATCTGGGAGTGGCAATCGCTGTGATAAAATTGAGAAAAAAGGAAAATAAGGAAGATTCCGAATTGTCCAAAGACTCATTTAGAATCCCGGGAGGATATCTTGTCCCAATTATGGCTGTTTTGGTTATTTTATTCTTTTTATCCAATCTGTCATTTAATGAATTGGCGGGTATAGTCGCAATTATAGTCTTCTTATCGATTATCTATTATTTTGGATACAATGTCTTAAAAAAGTAATTAACTGTTGTGATGTTATTTTATATGAACTCTATGGACGACTACTTTATATATTTCCTCACAAATAAAAAGTACATAACAATGTAAATGATAAGCCTTCTAATAAAAGAAGCTTATTCCCCAATAAAAAAAATAGTCATAAGCCCCATCCATTACTTTAGCCCTCCCATTAAATTGGCACTGAATAGGTATTTTTTATTTCGCCCATGACAAAAGTACTGTGTGCACTACCAATGTTTTTTATTTCCCCAAG
>NZ_JACLHY010000044.1 GCF_014397245.1 Arenibacter arenosicollis
TCTATTTCGTTGACCACTTTAAGTTTGAACGACATTGAGTAGTCCTTTTGGGTACGCTTGATGTACATCTGTTCTGATTTGTTCATTACACTTTCTTTTTGTGTAACGCTATTTCAGGACTAGACATGATATAAATAAAAAATGCCCTCGTTATTAGCGAGGGCATTTTTATTATAAGGTCATTTTTTTTTAAAGTTTCAAGGCCACACTCAAAATTAATTGGTCTGGTCTAGTGTCTATACGGTCATTGGAAAAAGGACCATCGACTACGGTTACCTCATTTTCGCTAAAACCTCTTTCATATCTTAGGTCTATTCCAAACTTGCCAAAGGACAGTCCAGCACCTATGTTAAGGCCTACTGTAAAATCATTTTCTACATCCCCAATCGTTATACCATCATAATCGGTGTCCAAAATATATTGGAAGGCAGGCCCTGCAAATATGTTTAACGGTCCAATTAAGTTAATACCTAGCAATATTGGGGCATCCAATTTACTCATTGCAAGACTATTGTTTTCGTAGTCCGATTTTGTTTTGGTATACACCAATTCAGGTCTCAGGTAAATTTTGTCCCCTACAATTCCAAAGATTCCAATATGGTATCCCACATTGCCCTTGGGGTCTTGGTAGGCTTGTTCGGTAGATTCAAAGTAATCACCATTGGCGCCATAGTTAAGTCCGCCTTTGATTCCAAATCCTGAACCTTTCTGCGCATGTGCACTAAAGCCCATTAAGGCAATAGCTGCTAATAAAACTGTTTTCTTGATCATAGTGTGTTCTTTTAAAATTAGAATACATTGTGCAATTTTAGGCACAACATTTTTAATTGTTTAACTTAAAAAGAATTTATCTTGACACGATTGGGTGGGGTTTTGGCACAAAAAAAACCGCTAAATAAATTAACTATTTCTAGCTCGTAAGTTTAGCAGTTTAATTGAGTTCTATTCCACAGTTTTCGCCGTTTTCCATGTTAAGAATCTTCATCTCCCTTAGAGGGATTTGAATTATTTTCTTTTTAACACTTTCACAACGGCGTTCACTATAGCTTTATTGTTTAATCCGTATTTATCCATTAATTGCTCTGGAGTGCCACTTTCACCAAATGTATCTTGGGTGGCTACAAATTCTTGAGGTGTAGGGTGCGTAGTAGCAAGGTATCCGGAGATACTTTCACCCAGACCTCCTAAATAATTGTGCTCTTCCGCAGTAACGATACAACCTGTTTTTTTAACAGATTTTAACACTGCTTCCCCATCAAGTGGCTTAATTGTGTGTATGTTTATTACTTCGGCAGATATACCTTGTTTCTCAAGATTTTCGGCTGCTATCAATGCTTCCCAGACCAAGTGACCGGTAGCTACAATAGTGACATCCGTTCCTTCATTGAGCATAACTGCTTTCCCAATTTCAAATTTTTGGTCCACCGGAGTAAAATTGGCCACTTTAGGACGTCCAAACCGGAGGTAAACAGGACCGTGATGTTCGGCTATGGCAATGGTTGCAGCTTTGGTCTGATTGTAGTCACAAGTGTTTATGACAGTCATTCCAGGCAGCATTTTCATCAA
The DNA here is from genome assembly GCF_014397245.1 of Arenibacter arenosicollis. Taxonomy (GTDB): domain Bacteria; phylum Bacteroidota; class Bacteroidia; order Flavobacteriales; family Flavobacteriaceae; genus Arenibacter; species Arenibacter arenosicollis. The sequence continues at coordinate 1,567 of NZ_JACLHY010000044.1, forward strand.
TCCCAAATCTTCCAATATTTGATGTGTAGCACCGTCTTCACCAAGTGTAACCCCGGCATGCGAAGCACAGATTTTTACATTTTTATCGGAATAGGCAATAGACTGTCTTATTTGATCATATACCCTTCCAGTGGAAAAGTTGGCAAAAGTTCCAGTAAAAGGAATTTTTCCTCCAATGGTAAGTCCGGCCGCAATACCCATCATGTTTGCTTCTGCAATACCTATTTGGAAAAAACGTTCAGGATTTTCCTCTATAAATTTTTCCATTTTAAGGGAGCCTACCAAATCAGCGCATAATGCAACTACATTAGGATTGGTCCGGCCCAATTCGGCCAGTCCTGCACCAAATCCACTTCTTGTATCATTTTTACCTTGATCTATATATTTTTTCATCTGTACTTGCTTTAATTTTTTGTTAGAAAAGGATAGGGATTAGTAATCGCCTAAAGTTTCAGGGTTTTGCCCCAATGCGGTTGCCAATTGCTCGTCGTTGGGAGCCTTGCCATGCCATGCGTGGGTGTACATCATAAAATCTACACCGTGACCCATTACCGTGTGCAATAGAACGCATACCGGCTTTCCTTTTCCAGTTTTACTCTTGGCTTCTTTCATCCCTTTAATGATGGCTTCCAAATCGTTTCCTTCCTTGATGTCCACAACATCCCATCCAAAAGCTTCAAATTTCTTCTTTAGGTCGCCCATAGGGAGTACGTCTTTGGTAGCTCCATCAATTTGCTGACCATTATAATCAATAGTAGCAATCAAATTGTCTACTTTCTTTCCAGCGGCATACATAATGGCTTCCCAATTCTGCCCTTCCTGCAACTCACCATCACCGTGAAGTGTGTAGACTATTTTGGAATCCTTGTTCAGTTTTTTTGCTTGTGCCGCACCCAAGGCCACAGACATACCTTGGCCCAATGAGCCCGAGGCAATGCGTACCCCTGGTAAACCTTCGTGGGTAGTAGGATGACCTTGCAAGCGCGAGTCAATTAATCTAAAGGTATTCAGTTCTTCAACCGGGAAGTAGCCTTTTCTTGCCAAAACACTGTAGAAAACAGGGGATATATGCCCATTGGACAAAAAGAAAAGATCTTCATCTTTACCGTCCATATCAAATCCGTCCTTAAGCTCCATAATTTCATTGTACAGGGCAACAATAAATTCAGTACAGCCCAATGAACCTCCTGGATGCCCGGAGTTAACCTTATGAACCATTCTTAGAATGTCTCTGCGAACCTGAACGGTCAAATCTTGTAATTCTTGAAGTTTTGGCATTTTATCTTTATTTTTTAAACTTTTCAAAAGTAATGGCAATCTTTTGGGTACACAAGCGCGAGTTATAATATTTTATCAACTATCATGGCCCATAACAGAACTTTATTTTTTTGTTAAGGATTTAATGGCTTTGAGTTAACTATATTTGCGGCTTTAAATAGATTTTTTTTGAAATTTACTTTACAACATTCAGACACAAGGACCAAGGCCAGGGCAGCGGAGCTGATTACGGATCACGGCAAGATAGAAACCCCCATTTTTATGCCTGTTGGCACTGTAGCTTCGGTAAAAGGGGTGCATCAGAAGGAATTGAGGGAGGAAATTAATCCTGATATTATTTTGGGGAATACCTATCATTTGTACTTAAGGCCTAAAACGGAAATTTTGAAACAAGCAGGTGGACTACATAAGTTCATGAATTGGGATCGAAATATTTTAACGGACAGTGGCGGGTACCAGGTGTATTCCTTGTCGGATAACAGGAAGATAAAAGAAGAAGGGGTTAAGTTTAAGTCGCACATTGATGGTTCCTATCATGTGTTTACGCCTGAAAACGTGATGGAAATCCAGCGCGTGATCGGGGCCGATATCATTATGGCCTTTGATGAATGTACTCCTTATCCATGCGATTATAAATATGCAAAGAGATCTATGCATATGACCCATAGGTGGTTGGACCGCTGTATTAAACATTTGGAGAAAACACCCTTTGCCTATGATTACGAGCAAACTTTCTTTCCAATTGTACAAGGGTCTACCTATAAGGACCTTAGAAGGCAATCAGCCGAATATATTGCCGGAGTAGGAGCGGAGGGTAACGCTATTGGCGGACTTTCGGTGGGTGAGCCTGCCGAGGAGATGTATGCAATGACAGAGGTGGTCTGCGAAATTCTTCCAGAGGACAAACCCAGGTATTTAATGGGAGTGGGTACTCCTATCAATATTTTGGAGAATATTGCATTGGGGATAGATATGTTCGATTGTGTTATGCCTACCAGAAATGCTAGAAATGGTATGCTTTTTACAGCGCATGGGACTATCAATATAAAAAATAAGAAGTGGGAAGACGATTTTTCCCCTTTGGACGAAATGGGGACTACATTTGTGGATCATGAGTATTCCAAGGCCTACTTAAGGCATTTGTTCGCCGCCAATGAGTATTTGGGAAAACAAATCGCTACCATTCATAATTTAGGATTTTATATGTGGTTGGTTCGTGAGGCAAGAAAACATATTTTAGCAGGGGATTTCTATGAATGGAAATCTGTAATGGTAAAACAAATGGATAAACGACTATAGGTGCTAACCATAATAGATAAATACATACTTAAGCGTTACCTGGCAACTTTTTTTGTCATGCTCCTGCTGTTTGTGCCCATTGGAATTATGGCGAATTTGGCAGAGCAAGTGGGGAAAATGATTGATAATGAGGTCCCTTTTCCGGAAATAGCCATGTATTATTTAAATTTCACCTTGGTTATCGGGAATCTTTTGTTTCCAGTTTTCCTTTTCCTTTCGGTCATTTTCTTTACTTCCAAATTGGCCAACAATACCGAAATTGTAGCTATTCTTAGTTCAGGGGTATCCTACGGCCGATTCTTGCGCCCATATTTAATAGGTGCTTCCATAATAGCTATCATCATGTTTTTTATGGGGATGTTTATTGTGCCCAACGCCAGTGTGGGGTACAATGAATTTATTTTTAAATATTTAAAAAAGGGAAAACAGGATAGGGTTACCACAAATATATTTAATCAATTAAATGAGAACGATTATATCTATGTCAGTAGTTTTGACCCGGCACGGCAGATAGGATATAACTTCACCATGGAGCGTTTTAACGAGGAGAATACGCTGGACTTTAAGATATCCGCAGCGAACATTCGCTGGATAGAGAAGGATACTGTATATAGACTTACTTCCTACGAAAAAAGAAAACTGGTGAACGATGTGGAAATCGTGGAAACAAAACGTAGATTGGATACCATTTTCGATTTTAAGATTGATGACCTAACTCCTGTATCCTATATAGCTGAGACCAAGAATATGTTTGAGCTAAACAAATTTATTGCTACCCAAAAAAGAAAAGGTGCTTCCAATATAAACAGTTATATATTGGTGAAATACAAACGGTGGGCATTGCCTATTGCGGCTTTTATCCTTACCATAATTGCTGTGGCGGTATCTTCAGTAAAGAGACGTGGTGGTATGGGGGTAAATTTGGCGTTTGGAATAGGGGTAGCATTTATATATATCTTTTTCGATAAGGTATTTGGAACCTTGGCAGAACAATCAGGATTTTCGCCCTTATGGGCCGTTATCATTCCCAACGTTATGTTCGGGACCATAGCGTTTTATTTGTTGCAGAATGCCAAACGTTAAGCTAAAGAATTATCTTCACCTTCATTTTATAGTTTTTGTATGGGGCTTTTCGGCAGTCCTGGGTAAGTTGATAACTATAGATGCCCTGCCTTTGGTATGGTATCGAATGCTAATGGCATCCTTGATCATTATAGCCTATATACTTATTAGGAAATTTCCATTGAAGGTGCCTCCAAAAACTATGTTGACATTGGTTATTGGAGGAATTGTTGTGGCCCTACATTGGGTTACCTTTTTTATGGCAATCAAGGTTTCCAATGTTTCTATAGCATTGGCAACTATGTCTACAGGAGCTTTTTTTACCGCTTTATTGGAACCGTTCTGGTATGGAAGGAAAATGGTTGGCTATGAAGTAATTTTCGGAATTATTGTTATGTTGGGCCTGTATATAATGTTTAGGGTGGAGACCACTTATATGCCTGGCATGCTATTGGCGTTGGTTTCCTCCTTTTTGTCTGCAACTTTTTCATTGATCAACGGTAAATTAACACAAGAGCAAAGACCCTCCATTATTTCATTTTATGAATTGGGAAGCGGTGTATTGTTTCTAACCATTTATTTGGTATTTAGCGGAAGTTTTGATCAAAAGTTCTTTCAGTTGCCCTTAAACGATTGGATTTTTATTTTTATCCTTGCTTCAATCTGCACGGCTTATGCCTTCATTGCCTCGGTAAAGATTCTTAAGTATATTTCTCCGTACACGGTGATTTTGACAGGCAACTTGGAACCTGTTTACGGTATAATATTGGCATTCTTAATTCTTGGCGATAGTGAAAAAATGAATCCAATGTTTTATGTTGGAGCACTCCTAATATTAACTACTGTGGTAGCCAACGGGATTTTGAAAAATAGAAAAAAATTAAAAAAAAAGACTAATGGGTTACCTTCCCATTAAAGTTTTATATTTGCCTGATGAAAAGAACTAAACCTAAAAACCTATGGAGTATTTAGATTTTGAACTTCCAATTAAAGAGCTAGAAGAGCAATTGGATAAGTGCATGATTATCGGTGAAGAAAGTGAAGTTGATGTTTCTGAGACTTGTAAACAGATCGAGAAAAAACTGGCTGAAACCCGTAAGGAAATATATAAGAATCTTACCGCATGGCAAAGGGTACAGTTGTCAAGACATCCCAACAGACCCTATACCTTAGATTATATTAGAGCCATTTGTGGCGAAACCTTTTTGGAACTACATGGCGATCGCAATGTAAAGGACGATAAGGCTATGATTGGTGGACTTGGAAAAATTGGCGATCAAAGTTATATGTTCGTTGGTCAGCAGAAAGGCTATAATACAAAAACCAGGCAGTTGCGGAATTTTGGAATGGCCAACCCGGAAGGATATAGAAAGGCACTCCGTTTAATGAAGTCCGCCGAAAAGTTTGGAATCCCTGTTGTGTGCTTAATTGATACTCCAGGTGCATATCCAGGAATCGAGGCTGAGGAAAGGGGACAAGGAGAGGCAATAGCAAGGAATATTTTGGAAATGACCCGTTTAAAGGTCCCAATTATTGTGGTTATTATTGGAGAAGGCGCTTCAGGAGGAGCATTGGGCATTGGTGTAGGTGATAAGGTACTGATGCTGGAAAATACCTGGTACTCTGTTATTTCACCGGAATCCTGTTCGTCCATCCTATGGAGAAGCTGGGAGTATAAGGAAATTGCAGCAGAGGCCCTAAAGTTAACCGCGACGGACATGAAAAAGATGAAGTTGATAGACGAAATTGTTCGTGAGCCTGCAGGTGGTGCACATGCCAATAGGGATAAGACTTTTGAAATCGTAAAAAATAAAATTTCTTCGCATTATGAGGAATTAAAAAAGTTATCACCAAAAGAATTGGTGAAAAACCGAATGGATAAATATGCCAATATGGGTGTATTTAATGGATAGTATCCCTTTTTGTCAAGGTGAAAAAATCTGGAGCGGAAATTCTCCAGTTTTTTTTTGCTTATAAACAAATTTCGTAACTTATCAACAGGTGAATTGTTGAACAACTGTTAATATCCCAAAACCCTTTTTAATTCTTATTTGTATAATTTAGCACTCATGGAAAAAACGAACCCCGTTATTGGTCATCGAATAGACAAGTCGACCATCATTAGCTTGGAAAAGGGAAAAATACCTCCTCAAGCTACTGATTTAGAGGAAGTTGTGCTTGGTGCAATGATGATCGACAAGAAAGGGGTCGATGAAGTAATAGATATCCTACATCCTGAAGTCTTTTATAAGGACGCCCATAGGTATATCTATGAAGCCATTTTTAAGCTGTTTGAAAATTCTGAACCGGTGGATTTATTAACCGTTTCGTCCCAATTGAAAAAGGATGGACGTTTAGAGAGTGCCGGGGGCGATTTCTACCTCATAAAATTAACCCAAAAAGTAGCTTCTTCAGCGCATATAGAGTTTCATGCCCGTATTATCCTTCAAAAATTCATACAAAGGAGTCTTATCAAGATTTCAAATGAAATTATTGAAGAGGCCTACGAGGATTCTACCGATGTATTCGATTTATTGGATACCGCAGAATCCAAGTTGTACGATGTTACCCAGGGTAACTTAAAGCGTTCTGCTGAAACGGCCCAGAATTTGGTGATTCAGGCAAAGAAAAGAATTGAAGAAATTGCAGGTAAGGAGGGATTAAGTGGAATACCGTCCGGTTTTGATAAATTGGACAAGCTAACCTCAGGTTGGCAACCCAGTGATTTGGTGATTGTGGCCGCCCGTCCAGGTATGGGTAAAACGGCCCTAACCTTGTCCATGGCCAGAAATATTGCCGTAAACTCCAATATTGGGGTGGCTTTCTTTTCCCTGGAAATGTCATCTGTTCAGCTGATTACGAGGTTGATTTCTTCGGAGACAGGATTGTCTTCCGAAAAATTGAGGACAGGAAGATTGGAGAAACATGAATGGGAACAGTTGAACGTTAAGGTAAAAGCACTGGAAACCGCACCCTTATTTATCGATGATACCCCTTCGCTATCCATTTTCGACCTAAGGGCGAAAGCAAGACGTTTGGCTTCACAGCACGATATTAAAATGATCATTATTGATTATTTGCAGTTGATGACGGCAGGCGGAAGTCAAAAAGGAGGAAACCGTGAACAGGAGATATCTACTATATCAAGGAACTTAAAGGCATTGGCCAAGGAATTAAACGTGCCCGTAATAGCACTATCACAATTATCCCGTGCCGTAGAGACCAGGGGAGGGAGTAAACGTCCTATTCTGTCAGATTTACGTGAATCCGGAGCTATTGAGCAGGATGCCGATATTGTTTCCTTTATCTATAGGCCGGAATATTATAAGATTGATGAATGGGATGATGAAGAACGTTCCCCAACAGCCGGACAAGCCGAATTTATTGTGGCGAAGCATAGAAATGGTGGTTTGGAGAATATCCGTCTTAAATTCGTTGGACATCTAGGTAAATTCGATAATTTGGATGATTTTGATTCTCCTTTTGAATTTCAATCTAAAATGAATGCCGACGATGAAAATCCTTTTATTACCAAAAATCTTCCCAATGCCAATGAAGCTTTTGGTAGTTCCATGAACGATGATTCCATGCAGGATGACAATGATGTGCCATTCTAAAAAGCCTTAGCACAGCTTTGAACGTTTTAACTTGTTTGTTTTTGGGATTTTCCTATCTTGCTAATAGATATAATTTAAGGAAAGAAATTGAAGGATATATTCCAAAATAATATATTGCACGTCACCCTGCCCAGTAGGGTGTTCATTACTGTTTTTTTGTTTTTCCTTGTCCTAAAATCCTTCGCTTCCAATATTCTTATTCCTATGGACGCGGAAAGTCAGATAAACCATTTAAAAGCTTACGGTATCACCTATTGGGTTCTGACCAAGCAACAAAAAGTACAGTGGCTGTTGAATTATAGGGGAGGATCCTTTCTGTTGCCCGATGGGGAAACCATTCGTAAGGAGTGTCAGATAAGGGGAGTTTCCTTTGAAATCTTGTCCGATTCCGAAACCCAAGCTATTCTGGATGAAATTGCAAGTCCTTCCAAAAATCAGGAAGCTGTAATATTGGAGAAGGCTCCTAAAATTGCCGTTTATACCCCTAAGGATAACTCCCCTTGGGACGATGCGGTTACCATGGTTCTTTCTTATGCCGAAATTCCCTATGATCAATTGTATGATGGGGAAGTGTTGGAGGATAAATTAGTGTTGTATGACTGGTTGCATTTGCATCACGAAGATTTTACGGGGCAATATGGTAAATTTTATGGTGCCTACAGGGCAGCTCCCTGGTATATAGAAGGAAAACAGAATGCGGAAGCCTTGGCCCAAAAATTAGGATTCAATAAAGTTTCTGAGGAAAAGCGGGCTGTAGCTTTAAAAATTAGAAACTATGTTATTGGGGGAGGATTTATGTTCGCTATGTGTTCCGCCACGGATAGTTTTGATATTGCTTTATCAGCGGACGGAGTAGATATATGTGAGCCCATGTTTGATGGAGACCCCTCTGATGCCAATTACCAAGGAAAGCTGGACTATGGAAAAACCTTTGCCTTTACCAATTTCACATTGGAGCGCAATCCGTTGCGATATGAATTTTCTTCCATAGATATGACCAATTCAAGGGGCAATGTGCCCAAAGAAGCGGACTATTTTTCTTTGATGGATTTCTCAGCCAAATGGGATCCGGTTCCTACTATGTTGTGCCAAAACCACACGGCTTTGGTTAAGGGGTTTATGGGCCAGACAACGGCCTTTGCCAGGCAGGAAATTAAACCCACCGTATTGGTGTTGGGCGAAAATAAAATAAATGGTGAGGCGCGCTATATCCATGGAATTAAAGGAAAGGGCTTCTTTACTTTTTACGGAGGTCACGATCCGGAGGACTATCAGCACAGGGTAGGGGACCCGAAGACCGAATTGGAACTACATCCTAACTCTCCCGGTTATCGCCTTATTTTAAATAATGTACTTTTTCCCGCTGCTCAGAAAAAGAAGCAAAAAACGTAATGTCAACAAGCATTTAGAGGTAGTTCTATCCATATCGGATAAAGTTTCTTTGGAATATAAAGAAGAGTGCTATCCGCGGAAAACGACTCTTTGTCTTATTGACTCAATAACTGCTCCAAAACAAATTCTACTCCGTTTTCGTCATTGCTCTTGGTTTTAAAATTGGCAACCGCCGTTACATTGGGGTGGGCGTTGGCCATTGCATAACTAAAATCGGCCATGGACAACATTTCCAAGTCGTTATTGTAATCGCCAAAAACCATTGTTTCCTGCCTGCTTATGCCGTACTTTTCTTGGATATACTGCAAGGCATAACCCTTATTAGCGTTCATATGGGAAATATCCAACCAATTCTCACCTGAAACTTTCACTTTTAATTCCGATTCCAAATGTTTTACCCATGGATAGATATACTTTTCTGAACTTTCAAAATGGTAAATGGCTATTTTTAAAACTTCCCCATCAAAAGTTGAGATGTCGTTTAAAACACTAAACTCGGAATAATACTCTCTTAGTTTATTTAGAAATGCATCGGAACTTCCATTGGTATAGGCATTGTTTTTACCGCATAGAACAGGATGTATGCCCTCAATATTCTTTAAAAGATCTATGGTTTGCTTAATGGTATTTTGGTCCAAAGGTGTTGCCAGCAATTCTTTGTCCTGCTTTTTTACAAAAGCTCCATTTTCTGCCACAACAATTATATCATTCTTGATGGCATCCAGTTTATCGACTATGCTGTTATATTGGCGTCCACTTGCCGCAACAAATTTAATATTCCTCTTTCTTAGTTCTTCGAATAATAAGAAGAATTTATCGCTTACCTCATGCTGGGAATTTAATAGGGTGCCATCCATGTCGGTGACCACCATTTTCACTTTAGATAAATCCATTCATATAATTTAAGCTGCAAAGGTATTTGTTATCATCCTAAATTCAAGTCTTGTTATGTAAAGTTTTGGATTTATTAATATTTGTCGAAATTTGGACAAATTATAGATATTCAATATTATGTTGTTTTACCAGGAGGAAGTACGTTTAAAGGCTTACAGGAGAGGCTTTCATTTAATAACAAATACCATACAGGAACACCTACCACATTTAAAAAGGATACAATCGGGGATGCTTCAGGTTTTCATAAAGCATACCTCGGCAAGCTTAACTATAAATGAAAATGCGGATTCCACGGTTAGGGCAGATTTTGAAAGCCATATAAACATAATGGTTCCGGAAAATGCGCCATATTACCTCCATGATTATGAAGGCTCGGATGACATGCCTGCACATATTAAATCTTCTCTGATGGGGGCATCTGTGCAGATACCTATTAGCAATGGTAAGTTAAATCTGGGAATATGGCAGGGTATCTATTTGTGCGAACACAGGAACAATGCAAGTGGAAGGAATTTGGTGATAAGCTATTTTGGGGTTTAGTAAGTGTTTTTTATATTTTGTAAATTAGTGTATTACGGTTTTTAAAAATGAAGGTATGGCTACAAAAGATATGATTTTGAACAAAATACAGATCCTGATCACTAATAAATTTGAAACGCCAGAGGAGGCATATAACTTTTTTGATGAAGATGGAGATGGTAAACTTAAAAAAAGCGAGATAGTTGAGTTGTTGAAAAAAGCGGAAATAAGTGGATTTCTACGTGGGATTGTATCTTCCAAGCTAATTGAAGGGTATGATAAATCTGGTGATGAGTTTATCGACTGGGAAGAGTTCAAGCAGGCTGTGGGGAAGATAAAAACAACTTGATAATAGTGGGTTCTGTGTTCAATTGCCCTGAAGATTTTGAACAAGGCATAAAAAAAACCTGTTCCATTTGGAACAGGTTCTTATAAGCGAGATAAGTTTATTAATTTATTTTACTTTGTTCACAATAGCTTTGAAAGCATCTGGGTGGTTCATAGCCAAATCAGCCAATACCTTACGGTTTAGCTCTATATTATTGGCTTTTACCTTGCCCATAAACTGGGAATAGGACATTCCGTGCAATCTGGCACCAGCGTTTATACGGGTAATCCATAGGGAACGGAAATTTCTTTTCTTGTTTCTACGGTCTCTGTAAGCATATAACATTGCTTTTTCAACCGCATTTTTAGCTACTGTCCAAACGTTTTTACGTCTTCCAAAGTAACCTTTGGCTTGCTTCATTACCTTTTTTCTTCTGGCTCTGGAAGCAACTGAATTTACTGATCTTGGCATAATTTTAATTGTTTTTTGTAGTAGGCGATCCTTTAATGTAGAATACTTTTAATGCCTAACTCCAGGGTTAATAATTACCGAATTAAACGATTACTTTAAACGTAATTGTTCTTTAATACTGTTAACATCCGCCTCGTGAACTAATCCAGAGTGGGTTAACGCTAGCTTACGCTTTTTAGACTTCTTCGTAAGAATGTGGCTCTTAAAAGCGTGCTTTCTTTTAATCTTACCAGTACCTGTAAGCTTAAATCGCTTTTTAGCACTGGATTTTGTTTTCTGTTTAGGCATTTTCTTCCTATTTATTAATTTATCTCGCTTACTATCTTGATGCTAAAAATTAATTCAGCATTTTATTTTAAATAACCAGAGCAATAAAGCCCAGGCTTATTTTTTGGTTTTTGGGGCAAGGAACATGGTCATTCGCTTACCTTCAAGCTTTGGCATCTGTTCCACTTTACCTAAATCTTCCAATTCTGAGGCTAGTTTAAGCAATAGAATTTCTCCTTGATCTTTGTAAACAATGGAGCGACCTTTAAAGAATACATAAGCTTTTAGCTTTGCACCATCTTTTAAGAATTTCTCTGCGTGCTTTTTCTTGAACTCATAATCATGGTCATCCGTTTGTGGACCAAATCTTATTTCTTTTACGATTACCTTGGTGGCTTTGGACTTCATGACCTTTTCCCGTTTCTTTTGCTCGTAAAGAAACTTCTTGTAATCTATTATTTTACAAACAGGGGGATCGGCTTTAGGAGAAATTTCTACTAAATCCAATTCCAGTTCCTCTGCTTTCGCCAAGGCTTCGCGGGTGTTGTATACACCTACCTCTATATTGTCGCCAACCAACCTAACTGTGGGCGATGAAATACTTTCATTGATGTTGTGCGGGTTTTTGTTTTCCCTCCTAGGTTGGGGCCTAAATCTTTTTCTAATTGCTATGACGTAATCTTTTTAGTTAAACTTTTTTTTAAAACGACTTTAAGGTACTGTTTATTTCATTTAATACCAAGTCGGAAAATGCTTTTACGGATATGGCGCCTAAATCTTCACCGCCATGTCTCCTGATAGAAATGGTTTCCTCTTTTTCTTCATTCTCCCCTACGATAAGCATAAATGGGATTTTATTCATCTCCGCTTCACGTATTTTCTTGCCTACCGTTTCATTTCGGTTATCAATGAGGGCGCGAATGTCGTTATTTTCCAAGGAATTTAAAACTTTTTGGGCATATATTTCATGTTTTTCGCTGACAGGGAGTATAATAGCCTGCTCTGGCATCAGCCAAAGTGGAAAATTACCGCCTGTATGTTCAAGCAATAATGCAATGAAACGTTCCATACTTCCAAAGGGAGCCCTGTGGATCATTACCGGTCTATGCAATTCATTGTCACTACCTTTGTAGGTAAGGTCAAAACGCTCCGGTAAGTTGTAATCTACCTGAATTGTTCCCAATTGCCAGTTCCTGCCAAGGGCATCTTTTACCATAAAATCCAACTTGGGTCCGTAAAAAGCAGCTTCACCACTTTCTATAACAAAATCGAGACCCTTTTCTTTGGCAGCATTTATAATGGCATTTTCTGCCTTTTCCCAGTTTTCTACCGATCCAATATATTTTTCAGGCTTTTCCAAATCCCGTACGGATACTTGGGCTGTAAAATTACCAAAGCCTAAAGATCCCAAAACATATAAGGTAAGATCTATTACATTCTTAAACTCGTCCGCCAATTGGTCTGGAGTACAGAAAATGTGGGCGTCATCCTGCGTAAAGCCTCGCACTCGTGTAAGCCCGTGCAATTCTCCACTTTGTTCGTATCGGTAAACAGTTCCAAATTCGGCATATCTTTTTGGAAGCTCCCTATAGCTAAATGGCTTTGTATTGTATATTTCACAGTGGTGTGGACAGTTCATGGGTTTTAACAAGAACTCCTCATCCTCTTTGGGAGTCTTGATCGGTTGAAAGCTGTCAGCTCCATACTTTTCATAATGACCAGAGGTAACATAAAGTTCCTTTTGTCCAATATGTGGAGTAATTACCATCTCATATCCTGCCTTCTTCTGTGCCTTCTTTAGGAAATTCTCCAAACGCTCTCTCAAAGCAGCCCCTTTTGGAAGCCATAAAGGAAGTCCTTGTCCCACTTTTTGTGAAAAAGTGAACAGTTCCAATTCCTTGCCCAGTTTCCTATGGTCTCTTTTTTTGGCTTCTTCCAGAAGTTCAAGGTATTCGGTGAGTTCTTTCTGTTTAGGGAAGGAAATACCGTATACCCTGGTCAACTGATTGTTTTTTTCATTTCCCCTCCAATAGGCGCCAGCTACGCTCAATATTTTTATGGCTTTTATAATACCGGTATTAGGTATGTGTCCGCCCCTACATAGATCGGTAAAGGTGTCATGGTCACAGAAGGTAATGGTACCGTCTTCCAGATTTTCAATAAGTTCTACCTTATATTGGTTGTCTTGGGATTTGTATAGTTCCAGTGCTTCTGCCTTGGTGGCGGAACGCATTTTAAAATCGTGTTTTCCCCTGGCAATTTCCAAGGCATTCTTTTCAATTTCAGGAAAGTCCTTTTCAGAAATAGAGCCCTCGGGCAAATCCACATCGTAATAAAACCCGTTATCAATGGCTGGTCCTATGGTCAATTTTACTCCGGGATACAATTCTTCCAATGCTTGGGCTACAACGTGCGAGGTAGAATGCCAGAAAGCGGTTTTTCCTTCTTTGTTGTTCCAACTATATAGGATAAGCGATCCATCTTCCTTCAATGGTGTTACGGTTTCAACTGTAACGCCATTAAATTTTGCAGAAATAATATTTCGTGCCAAACCTTCGCTTATACTTTTGGCTACCTCTAAAGGTGTTGTTCCTTCGGCATATTCTCTAATGCTCCCGTCGGGTAATGTTATTTTGATCATGCTTTTTTGTCGTAATAAGTGTGCAAAGATAACATCTAGTATTTATGTTGGCAATATATATAGGAACGATTTTATACATATACATATATAGGATAGTTGTTTCGCGCTTCCTCCATATGTATGGCCGGTTGCTCTGCTGTATCCCTTGTTTTGCTCCGGCGGTGCCGCTCCGCTGCCTGCCTCCGGCAGGCGGGCCCGGCGGGTGGCCGTGTAATTTTAACGTGCCGTTG
>NZ_JACLHY010000045.1 GCF_014397245.1 Arenibacter arenosicollis
TGGCATCAAAGCTGGACTTGTCAACCCAGGCAACTGTACCAACTGCATCGGTAACCAAAACTTTATCGTTTCCTCCGCTTAATATGTTTTCTGTCTGAACTGCATTGTCCGCCAGTTTGGCGTTGGTAACTGCGTCATCACCCAGTTTTGCAGTAACAATAGATAAGTCTTCCACTTTGAAGGGATCGACGGTGGTGCCTGCTCCGGTAATTGTTATTTGATCGGCGATAGTGGCAAAACCAGACTTATCGACCCATGCAACCAAACCCGCTCCATCGGTAACCAAAACCTTATCCGTACCTCCGCTTAAAATATTTTCTGTCTGAACTGCATTATCGGCCAATTTTGCATTGGTTACCGCATCGTCGCCAATTTCAAGAGTAACATCTCCCAACAAAGCATTAGTATCTCCACCTACATCTATCGTAGAAGAAGTAATATTACCATCACCAGCAAGGCTACTTAAATCTGCATTGAAGGTTCCTCCATTCTCAAGGGTAAGTGTCAGCTGATTGCTAACCGGATTAAAGCTAAAGACCTGAAGTTGTTGACTATCCGTAGATGTCAACTCCCAAGAATCACCATCCCAAAAATATATAGTTCCTGTATTTGTATTTACGTATATATCTCCAATATCTGCCCCAGTAGGCGTTGTAGTCCCAGGCGCTGTTACAAGTGTGCCGCTGAGCACCTCGCAATTACACTGGTCTTCCAAATTTACTGTGGTTTGCGCCATGGCAAATCCAGAAATTAGAAATACGATTAATAAAATCCCCTTCTTCATGATATATACTTTACTTAAGTTGGTCTTTGTTCAATTGGTAATAATAAGTTCTTGACAGAATTAATCTTTCATTAACGCTGTAAAATTTATTGGATAATTTAAAATCTTGGAAAATCCTGTATTGATTTAGAGATAACAACATTTTCCTTTGCGGTAGTTTAAACCATATTGAAAAAATGTTTTTATTCAAAATTTTCATAAGTAGGATTTTCTAATCTTTTAAAATGGTAACATTTAATGTTTGTCCTATTTTTTAATTAAACAGATCTATAACACCATACAAAATTAACCGTACGGCTGGCTACAAGAAATAAATGTTGTGTAACCCTATATTTATACTGTCTATACATCGATAGTTGAGGTTTTCAATATTTTAAAACAACTATTAATGGCTATTTCACTCGTCGATCATCCTAATAATAGCAACGCTTGCCGAAATTTAATTGTGGGAAAAATCACATGAATTGACTTTTGTGGGCTGAGTGAATTCTCTAATTCTTTTTAACTCTATAGGTAATTCTTCTATTGGTAATTACAGTTTTTACTTGAATGGTAAGCAATGCTGAGGTGGAAGCTACTGCAGAACAACTGGATCCAGATTTTGAGGCTAAAATTCTAAATAGATGCCCATTATCAATAGTTTCCACGTCTTTTACGGTTAATGTAGTGGTCTGTGTTCCAGCATAAGCAACACCATCAGCTATATTATTAAATATAACCCCACCATCAGTACTAACTTGCCATTGGTAGATATCTGCATTTGTACTAGTGGCTGTGAAAACTGCATTATCCCCAACAAATACTATCTGATCGGTCCCTATTGTTGCCGTAGATGGAGTATCCTCTGTAACTGTAATACCCGTTCTAGTGGCACTCAAGCAACCCGTAATTGTATTCCTTGCTTCTGCATAAAATGTTCCGGGACCACTTGGAGTATAACTCAGGCTTCCTGCCAACAATAAAGATCCCCCTGATGCTGCATCATACCAATCAACCGTTTGAGCTGCTCCTACTGTAGCGTTAATGGTAACAACGGGATCTCCTGTACAAAAGGCCTTATTCCCCCCACTGTTCGGGGCGTTTACTGTAGGACAAGAACAATCCGGTGCCGTTACAGGAAGAGTTTCAATACATCCATTGCCGTCTGTAACGGTCAGGACTATATTGGTCCCTTCTGGTACATTGGCTATGCTCCAAACATTCCCAGAAGTATTTGTTACCGTTCCGGCAGTACTTGTAACCGTGCCTGTACTTACAGTAACCTGCAGAGAATAGGCTGTCAAAAACAAATTACAGGAGGGCGACCCAGTTACTATAATGGTTGGCTTTGGATTGACCGTAAGAGTAACCGAATTTGAGGTAACCGAATCACAAATACGGCTTGAGTTGGATACCATAACCCGATATTGGTTACCATTATGCGAATTTTGGGCGTTTGTTATGTTCATTTGGTTAGTAGTACTGCCACTATGAATTCCCGAATCCGTAAGGTTTATCCAAATAGATCCATTAAAAAACTGCCATTGATAGGTGTCTACATTGAATGCCACGACCGAGAAAGAGGTATCCCCGTCCTCGCAAATACTTTCGTCCGTTGGTTGAGTGTTAATGACAGGGGCCGCTTCTGCCTCCTGGTAATCAGGTATAGCGCTAGCATCACTATCTGCCGGAACTTGATATGAAGCTGCTATTACGCCACCATCAGGATTGACTGCCGGGGGCAATCCAGTTCCATAATACCCATTACCGTCACTATCTGCTGTAGCGTTGGCATACGCCTCATTGGCATCGTTACAGCCGTCATCATCACTGTCACTATCCAAGTAATCGGGAGGATTTGTTCCATCGGAATTCGTTATTATATAGTTTAACGTACCATTCTCTGGACTAGCTTCTACTGCATCAGCCAGACCATTG
Source organism: Arenibacter arenosicollis (assembly GCF_014397245.1). Taxonomy (GTDB): domain Bacteria; phylum Bacteroidota; class Bacteroidia; order Flavobacteriales; family Flavobacteriaceae; genus Arenibacter; species Arenibacter arenosicollis. The sequence continues at coordinate 2,702 of NZ_JACLHY010000045.1, forward strand.
AGACCATAAGGACCACTTATAACGCCGTTGGAATGCAGTAGGTTATGCCCAGCCTCAACAGCATCATATATCCCATCATTATCAGAATCAATATCTAGGTGGTTAGCAACACCATCCGAGTCGGAATCCAAACCATATGTCTCTGGGCTTAGATAATTGGATACACAATTAAATTGAATACTATGCTGCCTACCTCCAGAATTTGCACCATCTACAAAGGCGATGGCACCTACCCTGACCGACATTTCCGATTTTGAATTATAGTTGACACTGAAATTCACCTGTGGATTAACATTTCCTGCTCCAGGATAACCTGCAGTACCTGAGGTGCCTATAACCCAGGCCCCTTCTTGGCTCATTGTAAGTTCTGTAGGATTATCTATAGTATAAGTTGCAGGATTATCTGCCCAAGTCTGTTCACCATATTCTGCACTTCCGTCAATATCATTAAAATTCATAAAGAATTTGTTGATCATCACAGGTGTACTGCCCCCAGAATTTACAAACTGAATATTGTATTCTATGTAACCGAAATCACCCGCCTTTGGAAAATTAAAGGAGGTCATAGGTTTAAAATATGTAGGATCAGTTGCATTATCATCTATCGTTGAAATCGTTGCGTTGAATATATCAGTAATGGAGATAAGGGCATCTGTACCCGTTGTAATATTGGCGAATCTATAAACTGCACCAATTTGTTTGTCAGTCCCGGATTCAAGGTTTGCAGCAGCACTGAAATCAAGAACAGTTTCTCCCCCACAGGCAGGTTGCCCTGTACTTACCAATGTTGCAAGTTCATCGGCGTCTGGTATTCCGTCATTATCGTCATCAAGATCGGTCCTATCAGGTATGGCATCCCCGTCATTATCTGGAACACATCTAAAATTGGAATAAGATTTGATAGCCTCCACATAACTTAAATCTTCAGTCCCAGTACCATCACCTCTTTTGAAGCGGATGTACAACCAATTTATAGGCGAGGTAAAAGTAAAATCAAGTTGGGCGTTAGTACCAACAGTTGTCCATGGACCCGTAGCACTAGAAGACACCCATATATCAAAATCATCCCCATCTTCTCCATTTACTGTGACTACATCTCCACTATTGATATTTTCCCCCATTTCAAGTACCAGTTCATCCCCATTACTATTGAATTGAGCTGTAGTTGCATTATTGTTGCCTAGTGCATTATCCTGATTTGACACACTATTATCTACAATTACTGCAGTGGCATAAACAGGACCATAGGTAAAGTATTCTTCATTGGTTTCACCAGAAGGACATGAAATCGTATCTTGAATAATGACTTGATAATCTTCTACCTCGCCGTTATTGGCAGTAGAATTCCCTGGAGCCAATCCGGTATCACTGGAGTAACGAAAACGCGCATAAGAAGCGCCGGGCACTGCTGTAACGGGAACAGACACATTTAAAGTGATCAACCCTCCTGACGGAACAATATCCGTGGCGATCTTTTCTCCCGGATCATCAAAATCCCCATCCCGGTTAAAATCGATCCAGGCATTTAAAACTCCAGACCCGTTGGTCACAATATCTATGGTCTTTACCTGTCCCAGACTTAGTAATTGACCGCTAAAATCTGATCCACCACTTGTAACACCGTCCTCGTCATCTCCCGAATTATCATCACTGGTGCCTGTGCTGAAATTAACAAAAGGATCTTCACTATCTGGTGGCACAGACCCCAAATAAATGGAAACTGGTGTAGCTACAAGTACTGGAAGTCGGTGTGAGGCATATCCGTAGGATGAAGGAGCATCCCCACCATCGTCTCTTACACCTAGGTTCCCCATAATGGATTCAACATCGCCTGTACTACCCAGTTGGGCCGCAGGGGTTAAAGCTCCCGTCGAGGTATCAACAATAAAAATGGTTCTGCCCAAGCCCACATTATCCTCATCTTCAATGTAATTAGTTCCGTCACTTGCATAGGTAATTCCTTCACCGTCAATGGCCGAAGATGTGGTAAAGGCATAATTTGTAACCCCAGTGGTTATGTCCACTGTATAATAATCTACATTATTGTCATTCTGAATATAAAACTCAGCTGTTTCCGGATTCCACGAAATACCATCTGCCCTGGTTCTAGCCCCGGACAGTATGACCGGGAATCCGGCATAGAGAGACCATGCTGGTTGTGCACCGTCAGCATTAGGATTGATTGCCGCTATGCGATCGGAACCACCACTGCTCCCATTATTGTAAACTATTACAAGCACTTCTTCCCCCGTATTATTATTGATCCAAAATTCTGCCCCTTCCACGTGCCCTGGAACTATACCTGTTTTCACAAGAGTGGCAATTCCAGTTGTTGGATCAATGGAGTACATATCGGAACTCGATGTGGATGTATCTCCCTCGAAAACGTATACCTGTCTATCGGTAGACCTATAGCCGCCTCCTTCCCCTGTAAAGATAATTGGAGATCCCCCATATGTAATATTGATAATATTAGGTGAAGGCAAGGGCGAAGCAGTAGGGTCTGGTGCTACGGAATACAATTCCGACCTATTATCTGCCATATAGTAAATAAACGGGAGTCCCCTGTTTAGGTTTGGTATTATAGCAGGCAAGGGCGTAAGTGGAGGAGGTGTATAATCGGCCACAATTGTCAATACCGGTGATTTCGACGAATCACCATTGTAAGCTTCCGCGGTTCGCTCACCTGATCCATTAATTACAAAAGCCATAGCGTTACCATTGCTCCATCCTCCTCTATTTACAATTTCTTGTACAATGGTCGTTATATCCGGTGTTTGTTGGTTAACCCCGGATTGTCCTACGGTATTCCAAGAAGGAATATTATTCCAGACGGTGGATGCCGATGTCAATGTTCTACTGGAAATATTATAATTTGAACTGGAAAAAACGTTGGCATTGTCCGAATCATCACCTCTAATGGTAACCGAAGTGCTACCTGTGTCAGTCTCATCCGTTGTAAATTGAATCTTGGCACTTAAAATAGTGGTTCCCTGAGGTATGTTTATATTTTGAAAACGAATGCCCACAAATTGGTTTGTTCCCCCATCACTAGTCAATTCCAAATCGGAACTGCCAAGATCCATATTTCCATTGGAAACCTGCTCTTCGGCATCATCATTGCCTTGAGCTACCTGTGAGGTAATTGTCGTTTGTGCAGAAGCAATTCCCGCAAAGACCATCAGAAAGCCAAAAAGAATTTTATGTAAGCTTGGAAACCTCATTCAACAAGTTTAGACCAGTAAAATATTATAACGGTATAAAAATTGACGCTAATAGATTTACCAGATTACAAAACTACCACAGTACAAGAATGAGGAAAATAAATGTTGTGTATAGCGCAAATAACACTGTAAAGCTCCTAAATGATGAAGTTTAATAGTTTTAACTGCCCACCAAAACTAAGCAATATGAATTAAAATACTGAAAATCAATTTTTTAAAACCTTACTTAGTGATGAGATCAATTTGCATCGACCCTATAGGTTATTCTCCTATTGGTAATAACAGTTCTAACCTTTACCGTCAGCAATGCTGAAGATGAAAATGTAGCAGGACAAGTTGATCCCGATTTTGAAGCCACAACACGATACCTATATCCATTTTTATTTGCACCGGCCGTCTTTACGGTTAAGGCCGTTGACTGAGTACCGGCATACTCCGCACCGTCTGAAATGTTGTTGAAGACCGTTCCCCCATCTGAACTTACTTGCCATTGATAGGTATCTGCATTGGTTGTAGTTACCGTAAAAATAGCATTACCTCCCGTAAAAATGGATTGATCTGGTCCTATAGTGGCCGTCGAAGGGGTATCCTGAGTAACGATTATTGCCGTTCTTGCCCCACTAAGGCAATTGGTCGTCGTATTCCTTGCTTCCGCGTAATAAGTTCCAGGTCCGCTTGGAGTATACGTTGTACTATCCAACAACAACAATGTTCCTCCACTTGCAGAATTGTACCAGTCCACTGTCTGTCCAAAACCTACAGATGCAGTTATGCTGGGCACAGCATCTCCAGTACAATAAGACTTATTACCTCCACTGGTAGGTGGACTTACCACTGGACATGCACAGTTAGGTGCGGTCACGGGAAGTTGATTGGTACAGCCATTGGCATCTGTTACCGTTACCACAATATTGGTTCCTGAAGGCACATTGGTGATGGCCCACACATTGCCAGAGGTATTTGTGACAGTGCCCGCAGTGCTCGTTACCGTTCCCGAGCTAACGGTTACCTCCAATTGGTAGGTTGTAGGCGAGAAAAGCCTAAAAACACAGCTAGGGGGACTGCTGACCGAAATCGTAGGTCTTGGTAGTATGGTTAGTTTTACAGCTGTCCTAAAAAGGCTTCTGCGACTGGAGTCTGAATTGTCAACACTTTCTCCGTAATAAGTAACATTTCCTACCGTATTTAAAGTTGGAGACACTGGAGAACCTCCACTAGTAGCAGTATACCAAACCACATGGGCCCCAGAAGGAGGGGTTGCCGAGGCGGTCAAGGTCTGTATTGGGTTGGTAGCACATTCGGTAATATCCCCATTGCTAGTGGGGGGCGGTAAGGCCGATTCAATTTCATCAAAGGAGAACTCATAACTACCGTTACCTTTACAGGAAGAAAACTCTCGAGTCCCCAAAAATATTCTTTGGGAATTATTACAATTCTTATCGGTATCAATCTGTCCTCCATTGTTGTAGATTATAGCGTCCGAAGGCAAATGTAAATCTGCATTACCGTCCCATGTAAGAATTCCATCACTTTGAACCGCGACCAGCATAATATTAACTGTTAGCACCCCATTGTTAGGCAACGATAGAGTATCATTTCCGCCAGATTGATTCCCAATAATAAGCTTGTCTATCGTATAAGAAGTAATATTCACATTCAAGGATACAGTATTGCCACTGCCAATGGTTACAGTGCCCACATTACTGTTCTGTCCGGGATATGATGTGGCATTGACCCATGCAACACCATTATAGATTTGCCAAGTACTGGAACTGCCCCAATTGCCCGATGCCTTTGATCTATAGTCACCAGTAACCTGAGTAAAAACGGGTAGACTAAAGATTATGAAAAACACGATTAAAACCGCTTGTTTTAGTTTCTGGCTCAAAAACATGTGTCCAAAAGACATTTATTATTAATAATTACGACCGTCACAAAATTCTGACAATCATTTTTATGTTAAATACTTAAATAGTATTTAACTAATGTTTAACGCAATAAAAGGTGAAAATATTACATGAGCAAAGCATCTAAAACATTATGTTGTGAAACAGCAACAAACTGTTGTATAGGAATAATTAAACGAGAAATGGAAAAGTGAATACATTAGAAATAAAGCCTTCATTAACTAGGACCTTAGAATCCTATTTATCTAATAATTGGAAAAAGCCTTATTATTATACGCAAAAAAAGCAGCTGTTTTCACAGCTGCTCTAAATATTTTTGAAAAGAGTAAATCTATTCCAGAATCAAGAATTCGGACCTTCGGTTTAACTGATGTTCCTCTTTGGAACATCTTACCCCATTGACACATCTGTTTACCAAACGTGTTTCTCCAAAGCCTTCCCCTTCCAGTCTATCACTTGCTATTCCTTTAGAAATCATATAGGCCACTGTAGATTCTGCTCTTTTTTGGGATAACCACAAATTATAGGAATCCACTCCCTGACTATCGGTATGGGAGGTTACCTTAAGTTTTAAACTTGGATACTTTTCCATTGCGGCGATGACTTTTTGTATTTCAATTTCCGCGTCAGGTCGAATATTAAATCTATCAAAATCGAAATAAATGGTACTTAGCTGTAGTAATTTCGCCAAATCATCCCCATAGCCTGCTGTTACGGTATCTCTTTCAAGGTAAAAATCGATAATTCTTGGTTTACTGTCCGATAAATTCAAATACTCCTCTGAAGGCACATATCCTTGCATAGTTGCCCTCACAAAATTGCCTTTATTACAATCTATTGCAATGCTATAGTTGCCATTAGAATCTGTAATTACCGATGCCAATTCCTCATTATTTTCATCGATAACCTTAACCGTTGCCCCAACCAATACTTCATTGGATATTTTATCCCTAACCGTTCCCGTTATTGGTTTAATACAATCATATTCCAATTTTTTGGTCTCAACAAAACTATATATATCATCCTCCCCCATTCCATTCTCACGGTTTGAAGCAAAGTAGCCGTTTCTAGTTTCTTCGTTTATAATAAAGGTAAAATCATCCAATGAACTATTTACTGGTTTTCCTACGTTTAAAACAGATCCAATATATTGACTGTTAGAAATTTTAGTGGTAAATATGTCCAAACCACCTAAGCCTGGATGACCATCCGATGAAAAGTAAAGTATATTTTCACTGGTTACGTATGGGAAAGTTTCCCTAGCTTCAGTATTTATAATGTCCCCCAAATTTACAGGCGTACCATATGTACCATCACTATTTATGGCCACCTTAAAGATATCCGACTCCCCATAAGAACCGGGCATATCGGACGCAAAATAAAGCAGATTTTCATCTGGACTAAGCGTTGGATGCGCTATTGAATAGGATTCACTATTAAAGGGAAGTTCCTCGATTTGGGTCCACACCCCATTTTCTTTGGTCGCCTTAAATATTTTAAGACGTACAACCCCTTTTTTGTCCTTTACCGTTTTACCATCAAAAAGGTTATTCCTTGTAAAATAAAGAGTATTGCCATCTTTTGTGAAGACCGAGGTGGATTCGTGAAATCTGGTATTGATCTCATCTCCAAATTTAACAACCTTATTCTCCGAGATACTGTCGACATTTATCTTGTATAGATCCAAGAAATCTTTGGAATTCCAGGTATGCCTATATCGTGCTAAATTTCCAGTATCCCTATCAGAAGAAAATATTAAACCCTGTTTATAAAATGTAGGAGCAAAATCCGAATATCTGGAATTAAATTCAAATTTACCAATGTCGTATCTACCCGAATTTTTGTCTATTTCCGCTAAATAGTCTCTTTCCGCCATATAAAGATTGGCCCTAACATCTGCAGACGTCATTTGGGAAAACTGTGCCATTACATCTTTGGAAAGATCATATTCTCCGAGGGATCTTAAGGTCTGGGCATATCTAAAATAGTATTCCGGCCCAATGCCTTCTTTGTATTCGTTTAATAGTCTTTTATAGATTTTGGAAGCCTCTTTGTAATTTGCATTAAAATAATAAGAATTCCCAAGTTTCATTAATAGGTCTGCCGACGTATATCCCTTGTCCAACACGCGTTTATAGATATCTATGGCCGGACTAAAGGAGTAATCCTTATATTTTTCATCTGCCTTGTTTACCAATCTATCCTGGGCAATGACAACATTACCAATGACAGAAAATAATAACGTCAGCAAAAAAATTCTTTTTATCATTTTATTTTTTTTAAAAGAAACGCGGTGATACCATTCTTTGGAACGATTTCACCAATTCAAATCTTAAAAACACTTCAAAAGACCCATCATTAAATTGAGTTCCACCCAACTCAGTGGTTTCCCTGTCATAAGCCAGCCCAACCATGAACTGATCACTCAACTGGAAGCCTACCATACCGCTTAATGCAGCATCCCATCTATAGGCTGCACCAAAACTAAACTTATCATTAAACAGGAAACTGGCGGACAAATCTATTTGCAAGGGTGCACCGCCCACTACCTTGGTCAATACAGCCGGCTTGAATTTAAAATTATTGTTTAGGTCAAATACATAGCCAGTAATCAGGTAAAAATTCATCCGTTCCGCAGAAAGGAATTGTACCGAATTGGGATCTCTTTGTGAATTATCAAAATACTGGGTCTCAACTAGGTTAGGAGCGGAAAGTCCGGCATAAAATTTATCTGTATGATAATAAACGCCCACCCCAAAGTTGGGAGAAAACTTATTATCAATATCATCACCCTGAATATTTTCCGCATCAAAATTGTTCAATCCGTTAAAATCCAAACTCAACATATTGCCACCAACCTTTAATCCAAATGATAATTTGGCATCCAAAGCAACATCAACAGTATATGACAAGACCGCATCGAACTGTGTTTCCTGAACCACACCATCCCCAATATTATCATTGATAATAGAAATTCCGTAACCCAGTCTACTATTCCTAATAGGTGAGTGCAAATTTAAGGTCTGCGTTTTAGGAGCTCCTTCCAAACCTACCCATTGAGATCTGTATAGTGCCGCAATACTCAATTGTCCCCTAGAACCAGCATACGCCGGGTTTACACTCATAGTATTATACATATACTGGGTATATTGGGCATCTTGCTGGGCGTACAGTCCGGCAAAAAGGGAAAACAACATTAAAACGGTGACGAGGAGACTCTTTCTATATATCATCTACTATAAAATATATTATTTACTGACATAAATATAACCACTATCTGTAATATTCTGCTGATTATTTTCATACTGGAAAATATAATAATAAACACCAGCGGGCAAATAGTCATTTCCTGTTACAGTAGATCTTGCCTTAGATCTACCGTCAAATACATTATTCTGGTTATTGTAGCCCTTACCTTCATATACCGAAACTCCCCATCGATTGAATATTTTCATGGTATTGTTATGGGCATTTTTAACACCCCTGATAAAAAGGAAGTCATTTTTTCCATCAGAATTCGGGGTCACCAATTGATTAACCTCAATTTTTTCATCGTCATCACCTTCTTCAACAATTACTGTAACCGTAGCTGTATCACAATTCTCGGTATTGGCCGCTTCACAGATTGAATAGCTAATGGTATAGGTGCCATCCGCAGTGCCAGGGGTTACGCTTACGCTTCCATCCTCGTTTATCGTCAGTTCGGCCGTTGGAGTCGAAGTAAGCACTACATCCGTAGGCGCTACAGGATCTCCGTTAAGGGTATCGTTATCCAGCACATTACTGCCAATGATTAAACCAGTGTTATCGGTATCTGTGGTATAAACGTCATCCACTGCATCCAATACATTGTCCATATCAGGACCTACCTGAATGGTTACCGTACCGGAATCACAATTGTCCGTATTGGCCGCCTCGCAGATCGTATAGTCAATGGTATAGGTACCGTCGGCAGTGC
>NZ_JACLHY010000046.1 GCF_014397245.1 Arenibacter arenosicollis
CACTGTAACCGTGGCTGGAAGCGGGACAACAGGTGACCCTTATATTCTGACCAGCCTTGGAGGGGCCGATGGGTCCGAGACCATTGTTAACGGAAGTACCACGGTAGCCGTAACAGGTTCGGGAACCTCGGGTGACCCCTATAGTTTAGGAGTTCCTGCTCTTGGTATTGATACACCCCAACTTGCAGACAATGCAATAACTTCTTCAAAAATAGCTGCAGGGGCTATATCTGGAGGACCAAGTGGAGTAATTGCTGCAAACTCGATTACACAAGGAGATATAGGAATCAATGCAATTGGTGCTGCAGAAATACAGTCAAATGCAGTTTCTTCAGATGAAATAGCTGACAATACTATAACCGCAGATGATTTAGCAGTTGGTTCTGTAGAAACAGGAGAAATTTTAAATGGGACTATCCTAAACGAGGATATAGCCCTTGGCGCCGCCATAGACGGCTCTAAAATTAATCCTGTTTTTACCGCAAATGTTAGTACTACTGGAAACTTACAAGTTGATGGAAATGTCAATGTAACTGGTTCTCACTCGCCAGTACCTGACTACGTCTTTCAAAAATACTTTTTAGGGAATTCCAGTTTAAAAGAAAGTTATGATTTCCAAACCTTGGCACAAATTGAGGCCTTTATAAAAGAGCACCATCACTTACCAGGAATTAAATCAGCGGAAGAAGTTAAACAAGATGGTTTTTGGAATTTGAGTGAGTCCAACCTACAGAACCTCGAAAAAATCGAAGAATTGTTCCTGCATACCATTGAGCAGGAAAAGAAGATAGATCAGCTTAAAAATGAAAACGAATCCCTGTCCGCAGAACTGCAGTCGCTCCGCAAAGACATGGAAGAAATAAAGGCATTATTACAAAAACAGTAGAAAGAACTAGATTTAATACATAGTTCCAAGAACATGAAAAGTATCATCTCCATACTCGCACTTTTGCTAAGCTTAGGCTTACAAGCCCAAACGGCCCTGTACAACAGTGGCAACATCAGGATCCACGATGAGGGACAGATAGGGTTTCATACCGATCTGATCAACAATGCATCTTTTGACCAAAACTTGGGTTTAGCAGGCTTTTATGGCAGTAGCATGATCAGTGTTTCGGGGGCCTTTATGCCCGTATTCTACGATACCGAGATTGCCAATGACAACGGAGTTATGCTCAACACTGGCATGAGCGTTAGCTCCAATACCAATTTTGTGGCGGGCAACTTTATGACCCCAAGGGCACAACGGGATATTTATTTTAATTTTCTGCAAGATGCCTTTTATGTGGGTGAAGCCGATCTATCCAAAGTAGACGGTTATGTAACCATTAACAATGAACAGAATTTTATTTTTCCGGTGGGCGATGCCCAACAATTACGATCATTGACCCTCAATAGTTCCGCCACCAATACCTTTGCCAAATGTGCCTACTATTTGGAGAATGCCACCAACCCGGCCACCTTTCCCGAAAGTTTTGACCCTACCAAAAAACCAAGGACTATGGGCGATATTAGCCAGGTAGAATTTTGGCATTTGGAGGGCAGTGTATCTTCTTCGATCCAGATCAGTTGGAATGCACGGAGTAATATGGCCGCCCTTACAGAGGATGTGACCAAGATCATCCCCGTAGGTTGGAGCATTGGGGGCAGATCATGGGTAAACCTGGGTGCGGCCTCCTTGGTGGGCGACCTAACACAGGGTTTTTTAATTTCGGACAATTTTGTACCGGACAATTACGCGGTCATCACTTTTGCCTCCGAAGCCACGGCCAAAGAATTGCTTACGCTGGACAATTACTTGGTAACGCCCAATGGCGATGGCGTAAACGATGCCCTCTATATTGAGGAATTGGAGCTATCCGATGACGATATCATCACCATTTATAACCGCAATGGCCAAAAAGTATACCAGGAAAGCAATTACACCAACGGCTTTACAGGCTATTCCAACCTAAATAATATTGTCATAGACCGGGCAGCCGGTCTTCCCAATGGGGTTTATTTTTATATTATTGAAATGAAAGACCTTAAACTTAATTATCAGGGATACTTGTACTTGGAGCACTAAATAGGTTCAAAGTTGAATGTTGAATGTTGAATGTTTAAAGTCTAAATTCTTGTTTCTTGTTTCTTGTTTCTTATTTCTTGTTTCTAGTTTCTAGTTTCTAGTTTCTTACATCTATTAATTTAAGACTGTCAATCCAATAGCGGAGTTAATATCAAAATAGCACCCAATTATATACCACTTCAATACCACCTTTGTACGGAAGCATAATTCATAACTCTTAAAACGTTAAATCCATGGTTTGGCAACTTAATGGCATTTAAAAATGAAGGCTTTTTTTTAAGCGTCCCATAAAAATAATCTCGCTTAATATCCTTAAAATTTCAAGCCTTGAAGAAATGGAAACACCAGTAACTATACTTATTTTGTAGGTCTATTCTTTCATTTTTTCACTCGATTAACTGCGGATTTTTCAGCCCAAATTTTCAATATTGCGGGTACACAACAGGTTTTATCTCGTTCACAACATTTATTGAGAATCTGATACTTAGTCATCTAAATTTGGGGTTATATAGGTCGTTACGCCCAAATTTTGCCTTAAATGGATTTTAAAAAATTACTAGTTCTCCTGTTTTTGATCGGTTGTGGTTACGCAACTGCCCAGGTTAAAATCGGAGAAAATCCCAATAGCATAAATGCCGCTTCCATAGTTGAATTGGAAAGTACTACCAAGGCATTTGTTCTTACTAGAGTTACCAATACTCAAATGCTAGGTATTAAGCCTCTTCGAGGGGCTATGGTGTTTAACACCGATTCACAATGCGTTTTCTTTTACAACGGAACCCAATGGAATAACCTTTGTACAGGTGGTTCAACTGCCACTGGGGGTGTTGGCATACAATCTACGGTCAATAATGGCAATGGGACCATTACTTTCAACTACACAGACGGAACAAAATTTACAACTTCAAATCTAACAGGTCCTCAAGGGCCTGCTGGTATTTCTGGCAAGGACGGAATTGATGGTGCCAAGGGTGATACCGGAGCTGACGGTAAAGACGGAATAAATGGAAATGACGGTGCTAAGGGCGCAACGGGGGCCAAAGGTGACACTGGAGCCAAAGGAGATACAGGTGCTACAGGAGCAACTGGTGCCGATGGCAAAGACGGAATAGACGGAACTGATGGAGCCAAGGGTGATACTGGTGCTGACGGAGCAAAAGGTGATAAGGGAGATACCGGAGCAACTGGAGCCGACGGTAAAGACGGAATTGATGGTGCTAAGGGTGATACTGGCGCAACCGGTGCTGACGGAGCCAAAGGAGATACGGGTGCAACTGGTGCCGATGGCAAAGACGGAATAGATGGAATCGACGGTGCTAAGGGTGATACCGGAGTAACTGGCGCGGATGGCAAAGATGGAATAGATGGTGCCAAAGGAGACACTGGAGCAACTGGTGTCAAGGGTGATACTGGAGCGACCGGAGCCAAAGGCGACCAGGGCGTCAAAGGAGATACAGGTAATACTGGAGCAACCGGTGCTGATGGAGCTAAAGGAGATACAGGTGCCACTGGCGCAGCTGGTGCAGATGGAAAAGACGGAATTGATGGTGCTAAGGGTGATACCGGAGCAACTGGGGCTGATGGAAAAGATGGTTTAGATGGAAATGATGGCGCTAAAGGCGATACTGGAGCCACTGGTGCCGATGGTAAAGATGGAATAGATGGTGCCAAAGGAGACACTGGAGCGACAGGTGCCGATGGCAAAGACGGAATTGATGGAATCGACGGTGCTAAGGGTGATACCGGAGCCCAAGGAATTCAGGGTGAAAAAGGAGACACGGGAGCAACTGGTGCGGATGGCAAAGATGGAATTGATGGAAATGATGGTGCTACAGGTGCGACAGGCGCCGACGGGAAAGACGGAATAGACGGAATAGACGGGGTTGATGGCGCTAAAGGTGACACTGGAGCAACTGGTGTCAAGGGTGATACTGGAGCGACGGGCGCCGAGGGAGCAAAAGGAGACACTGGTGCGACCGGAGCCAAAGGCGACCAGGGCGTCAAAGGAGATACTGGTGCAACTGGTACCGACGGTGCTAAAGGTGATACCGGAGCCCAAGGAATTCAGGGTGAAAAAGGAGACACGGGAGCAACTGGTGCAGACGGAAAAGACGGAATAGATGGAATCGACGGTGCTAAAGGCGATACTGGTGCAACCGGAGCTGACGGAGCAAAAGGTGACACTGGTGCGACCGGGGCTGTCGGACCCAAAGGAGATACGGGTGCCACTGGCACAAATGGTGCCGACGGTAAAGACGGAATAGACGGAATTGATGGTGCTAAGGGTGATACCGGAGCAACTGGTGCAGACGGAAAAGACGGAATAGATGGAATCGACGGTGCTAAAGGCGATACTGGAGCCACTGGTGCCGATGGTAAAGACGGAATTGATGGTGCTAAGGGTGATACTGGTGCAACCGGAGCTGATGGAGCCAAAGGAGATACCGGTGCAACGGGTGCTGACGGAGCAAAAGGAGATATTGGTGCGACAGGTGAAACTGGAGCCAAGGGTGACCAAGGTGAAAAAGGAGATACGGGAGCAACTGGCGCGGATGGCAAAGATGGAATAGATGGTGCCAAAGGAGACACTGGAGCGACGGGCGCCGACGGTAAAGACGGAATTGATGGGAATGACGGGGCTACAGGTGCTACGGGAGCAACAGGTGCAGACGGAAAAGACGGAATTGATGGTGCTAAGGGTGATACCGGAGCAACTGGGGCTGATGGAAAAGATGGTATTGATGGAAATGATGGCGCTAAAGGCGATACTGGAGCCACTGGTGCCGATGGTAAAGATGGAATAGATGGTGCCAAAGGAGACACTGGAGCGACAGGCGCCGACGGGAAAGACGGAATAGACGGAATTGATGGTGCTAAGGGTGATACTGGAGCAACCGGAGCTGATGGAGCCAAAGGAGATATTGGTGCGACAGGTGAAACCGGAGCTCAAGGTATTCAAGGTATAAAAGGAGATACTGGTGCTACTGGTGCAACCGGAGCTGACGGTAAAGATGGAATTGATGGAAATGATGGAGCTAAGGGCGATACTGGTGCTACAGGAGCCACTGGGGCAACTGGAACTAAAGGCGACAAGGGTGATACCGGAGCTCAAGGACCAATAGGAATAGGTATATCTGGTACTACAGGAGCAAAAGGTGACACTGGTGCTACAGGAGCCGATGGAGCTAAAGGTGACCAGGGAATTCAAGGTGAAAAAGGTGATACTGGAGCAACTGGTGCAACTGGTGCAACAGGAGAAAAAGGTGACAAAGGTGAAACTGGTGCTCAAGGAATACAAGGTGTAACTGGTGCCGATGGTAAAGATGGAATTGATGGCGCTAAAGGCGATACTGGAGCAACCGGTGCTGATGGAGCTAAAGGAGATACAGGTGCCGACGGTGCCAAGGGTGACACTGGTGCACAAGGAATACAAGGTGTAACCGGAGCAACAGGTGCCACAGGTGAAACTGGAGCAAAAGGTGACAAAGGAGAAACTGGTGCTACAGGTGAAACCGGAGCAACTGGTGCGACAGGTGACAAAGGAGATACAGGTAATACTGGAGCCACTGGTGCTGATGGAGCTAATGGAGATACTGGTGCTACAGGTGAAACTGGAGCACAAGGTATACAAGGTGCAACTGGAAGTACTGGAGCAACAGGTGCGACTGGAGCCGATGGTGCTAAAGGTGATACCGGTGCCACAGGCGCTCAAGGTATTCAAGGAGAAACTGGTGCCACTGGTGCAACCGGTGCTGACGGGAAAGACGGAATAGACGGAATAGACGGAAATAACGGTGCTAAAGGCGATACTGGTGCGACAGGTGAAACTGGTGCTCAAGGTATCCAGGGCGTAAAAGGAGATACTGGTGCTACAGGTGTAACTGGAGCAACTGGAGCCAAAGGTGACAAAGGAGATACTGGTGCGACCGGAGCTGATGGAGCCGACGGTAAAGACGGAATTGATGGAATTGATGGTGCTAAGGGTGATACTGGTGTTGACGGAGCCAAAGGTGACAAAGGAGATACCGGAGCCACTGGAGCCGACGGCAAAGATGGAATAGATGGCGCTAAAGGCGATACAGGTGCGACAGGCGACAAAGGTGATACTGGAGCGACAGGTGACAAAGGAGACAAAGGAGACAAAGGAGATACTGGTGCCACAGGTGAAACTGGAGCAAAAGGTGACAAAGGAGATACTGGTGCCACAGGCGCTGACGGAAAAGATGGCGTAGATGGAAATGACGGTGCTAAAGGTGATACTGGAGCAACCGGTGCTAATGGTGAAAATGGAGCTAAAGGAAATCAAGGAATCCAAGGTGAAACTGGAGCACAAGGAATTCAAGGTGTAACTGGTGCGACCGGAGCCAAAGGCGACCAGGGCGTCAAAGGAGATACAGGTAATACTGGAGCCACAGGTGCAACTGGTGCCACAGGTGAAACTGGAGCAACTGGAGCAACCGGAACTGACGGAGCAAAAGGAGACACCGGAGCTGACGGAGCAAAAGGAGATAAAGGAGATACCGGAGCGACTGGTGACAAAGGAGATACTGGTACTCAAGGAATACAAGGTGTAAAAGGAGATACCGGAGCCACAGGTGCTGACGGGAAAGACGGAATTGATGGCGCTAAAGGCGATACTGGAGCAACCGGGGCTGACGGAGCCAAAGGAGATACTGGTGCCACAGGTGAAACTGGTGCTCAGGGTATTCAGGGTGCAAAAGGTGACAAAGGAGATACTGGTGCGACAGGTGAAACTGGAGCCAAGGGAGATCAGGGAATCCAAGGTGAAACTGGTGCACAAGGTATTCAGGGTGTAACCGGAGCAGATGGAGCTAAAGGAGATACTGGAGCCAAAGGAGATACAGGTTCCCAAGGTATACAAGGTGCAACTGGAAGCACTGGAGCAACCGGAGCTACTGGTAATACCGGTGCAACTGGAGCTGACGGAGCTAAAGGTGATACTGGTGCCACAGGCGACAAAGGTGATACTGGTGAAAAAGGAATTCAAGGTGTAAAAGGAGATACAGGTAATACTGGAGCCACAGGTGCAACTGGTGAGACCGGTGCTGACGGGAAAGACGGAATTGACGGTGCCAAGGGTGACACTGGTGCACAAGGAATACAAGGTGTAACCGGAGCAACAGGTACCACAGGTGAAACTGGAGCAAAAGGTGACAAAGGAGATACTGGTGCCACAGGCGCTGACGGAAAAGATGGCGTAGATGGAAATGACGGTGCTAAAGGTGATACTGGAGCAACAGGTGAAACTGGAGCTAAAGGTGATATTGGAGCAACTGGAGTCAATGGAGCTAAAGGAGACAAAGGTGATAAGGGTGATCAGGGAATCCAAGGTGAAACTGGAGCACAAGGTATCCAAGGTGTAAAAGGAGATACTGGAGCCGACGGAGTTAAGGGTGATACCGGTGCTACAGGTGCCGACGGTAAAGACGGAATTGATGGTGCTAAAGGCGATACTGGAGCAACCGGAGCTGATGGAGCAAAAGGAGATAAGGGTGATCAGGGAATCCAAGGAGAAACCGGAGCTCAAGGTCTAAAAGGAGATACAGGTAATACCGGAGCAAAAGGAGATACTGGTGCCACAGGTGAAACTGGAGCTCAGGGTATTCAGGGTGCAAAAGGTGACACTGGTGCTACAGGAGCAGATGGAGCTAAAGGTGACCAGGGAATTCAAGGTGAAAAAGGTGATACTGGAGCAACTGGTGCAACTGGTGCAACAGGAGAAAAAGGTGACAAAGGTGAAACTGGTGCTCAAGGAATACAAGGTGTAACCGGAGCAACAGGTACCACAGGTGAAACTGGAGCAAAAGGTGACAAAGGAGATACAGGTAACACCGGAGCAACTGGTGAAACTGGGGCCAAGGGTGACCAAGGAATACAAGGTGACCAAGGAATCCAAGGTGAAACCGGAGCAACTGGTGCAACAGGTGAAAAAGGTGACACTGGTGCACAAGGAATACAAGGTGTAACCGGAGCAACAGGTGCCACAGGTGAAACTGGAGCACAAGGTATTCAAGGTGTAACTGGTGCGGACGGTAAAGACGGAATTGATGGCGCTAAAGGCGATACTGGAGCAACCGGGGCTGACGGAAAAGATGGAATTGATGGAAATGACGGTGCTAAAGGTGATACTGGTGCAACCGGGGCTGACGGAGCCAAAGGAGATACCGGTGCAACTGGTGCCGATGGCAAAGACGGAATAGACGGAATAGATGGAATCGACGGTACTAAAGGCGATACTGGTGCAACCGGAGCTGATGGAGCAAAAGGTGACACTGGAGCAACCGGGGCTGACGGGAAAGATGGAATTGATGGAAATGATGGTGCTACAGGTGCGACCGGAGCAACAGGTGCTGATGGAGCCAAAGGTGACAAAGGAGATACTGGGGCACAAGGACCAATAGGTTTAAGTATAACCGGTGCTCAAGGACCTACAGGTGCTAATGGAGAAAAAGGGGACAAAGGTGATAAAGGTGATACTGGTGCAACTGGAGCTACTGGGGCAACCGGGGCTCAAGGACCAATAGGTATAAGTATAACTGGAGCTAAAGGTGACAAGGGAGATACTGGAGCGACCGGAACTGATGGAGCAAAAGGAGACACTGGTGCGACCGGAGCCAAAGGAGACAAAGGAGATACAGGTGCCACAGGTGAAACTGGAGCACAAGGAATTCAAGGTGTAAAAGGAGATACTGGAGCAACTGGTGCAACCGGAGCTGACGGTAAAGACGGAATTGATGGAAATGACGGTGCTAAGGGTGCTACAGGTGCCGACGGACCCAAAGGAGATACGGGTGCCACTGGCACAAATGGTGCCGACGGTAAAGACGGAATTGATGGAATCGACGGTGCTAAAGGAGATACTGGTGCAACCGGAGCTGATGGAGCAAAAGGTGACACTGGAGCAACCGGGGCTGACGGGAAAGATGGAATTGATGGAAATGATGGTGCTACAGGTGAAACTGGAGCACAAGGTATTCAAGGTGACAAAGGAGATACAGGTAACACCGGAGCAAAAGGAGATACTGGTGCGACAGGTGAAACTGGAGCCAAGGGTGACCAAGGAATCCAAGGTGAAACCGGAGCAACTGGTGCAACAGGTGAAAAAGGTGACACTGGTGCTCAGGGTATTCAGGGTGCAAAAGGAGACAAAGGAGATACAGGTGCGACAGGTGAAACCGGAGCTCAAGGTATTCAAGGTGTAACTGGTGCGACCGGAGCCAAAGGCGACCAGGGCGTCAAAGGAGATACCGGAGCTACTGGAGCTGACGGAAAAGATGGCGTAGATGGAAATGACGGTGCTAAAGGAGATACTGGTGCAACCGGAGCTGATGGAGCAAAAGGTGACACTGGAGCAACCGGGGCTGACGGGAAAGATGGAATTGATGGAAATGATGGTGCTACAGGTGAAACTGGAGCAC
>NZ_JACLHY010000047.1 GCF_014397245.1 Arenibacter arenosicollis
CTCTATTTCGTTGACCACTTTAAGTTTGAACGACATTGAGTAGTCCTTTTGGGTACGCTTGATGTACATCTGTTCTGATTTGTTCATTACACTTTCTTTTTGTGTAACGCTATTTCAGGACTAGACACAATTTAGATAAAAAAACCAAGACTTCTGGTTTGGTTTTTTTTTATCTAAAATCTTTCTGATTCAATTATTGAACTTGGTGAGTTGCATTTGGTTGGTAAGATCACCATTCTTTTTATATGATTCCTGCTTTACCATTCCCACCCCTTCTGCAAGCCATAGCTTGGATTGCATTGTCTGTTTTACGCCCATGGTCTCAGAAATATTGTCCTGGGTGAGTAGGAAGCAATCGAAAGTTCCTGCAGGGGTTGTGATACTTTCTTTTTTTTCCACTTTTCTATTGAGCTGGTCTACTTTTATGGTCATATTCATACCTGTCATTTTAATGGTTATAGCTACATTGGCATCAGCCAGGTCCTGTCCAACTTTAAGGTTGTTGGGCAATTCTATATCTGTCCCGCTAATTTCCATTTCTACCCCCATATCCGTGTATTGTTTCATCATTTGTGATGGCACAAGTGAATTGTAGTCGATATTGACAGTTCCCCCAGTACAGCTGATTTTATAATCTGATACCATGATTTCCTTACCTTTTTCATCTGTGAACTTCATATTCATGGTAGCGGTGGTAACACCGCCCGAATTTTCGACATTTGTAATGGAATAATCGGTAACGCCTTCGGTTTTCCCTTTTTTGTTGGTCATCGTATATTGAAAACTTGTACCCTCTTCCATTGGATAGTATTTGCTACAATCCTGAGATAAAGTTGTTGAGGTTACAAGGAAAAAGCTAAAAATTAAGGTAAGTGTTTTCATGTTTTTTTATTTTAGATGGATAGGTTTTAATGTTATATTTTTTTGAAAACGACACGCCTGTTCTGGGCTTTGCCGTCTGGAGTATTATTGTCCCCTATGGGTTCGCTTTCTCCCTTGCCTTGGGTTTGCAAACGGCTGTCTGAAATACCATAAACATTTACTAGGGCGTTTTTTACCGCAGCAGCTCGTTTTTGGGACAAGCTTAAATTGGCATCACCCGATCCATCGGCGTCGGTATGTCCAACTATCATTAGGTTCATTCCGTTTTCTTCCTGTAAAACTTGGGAAATTTGTCGAATGATTCCCATGGATTGAGGTTGGATGTTGGCCGAACCGGAATCGAACAGAATCCCATTTGTGGAGACTTCCCCTTCAGAAATCAGCTTACGCCGTAAGTCCAAACCGCCTTCGGCTACTTTAAGGTTGCTGATGAACACGCGTTCCTTTCCATCCTTAAAATTATTCATATGAAATTTTAAAGTTTTTAAGACGGCTCCTTGGGGTACTATCCTGGGGATATCGATATGTTTTTCTTCGTTCACCCATAATCGAAAGCGCTGCTTATTCACTGCAATTGAAATATGGGGTCTATCTAATATCTCTTCCCTCAGATCTGCCTTAACCACACTGTAAATTTCCCTTTTGTTATTAATATGATTGGCCATGGTGATGCCTATTGGGGAGTATTGGCAAAAAGGAATATGGGCATGTACAAAATTGGCGCCTTCTTTAAATTTATCGTCATCACTTAAAGCTACTCTAAGAAATGCGGTAGAAGAAGTTTTATTGTCCAATCCTAGGGCCATTATATCGAATTCAATGGTGTATTCCTCTGGCAAATTTGGTGTGTCCGGAATAAAATATATGTTGTATCCCGAAATTAATTCCAGCCACTTTTCGTCAGAATCATTAACGGATACAACTTCCCCACCACCATTGGTATTCCATCTGGATGGGAAGTCGCCAATGAAGTCGTTGGAAAAATTATCAAAAAATATGGGTTTATCCCCTGGTACATAGTCAAATTTACTGTAAACCTCAATGGTTTTCCTTGTAGTCTGGCTATCCGTACTGCCACTGTTGTTGTTTCCGCCCACATTTCCTGGATTGTCCTGGCCGGAAGGTGGTAATGGGTTCCCAATTTGTGGGTCTGTAGGGGATTTTTTAGAGCCGGGTTCTAAAATGCTGTCCAATACTTCATCTGTCTTTTTAGTGGTTTCTTGGTCAACACGTCTTTCTACAGTCCGCTCTACGGCCCTTTCTGCCCGCTTGCCCAATTTTTTCAATATTTGACCGTGTACTTCGCCGCTGACAAAAAATACTAACAGAAAAGATAATATTACTCTGGGGAAAATTTTGAAGCTATTCATAATCCTAATTTTTAATGTTCTCAATATATTTTTGGTATAATCCGCTACAGGTCAATAAATTAACTAAAATTAACGAAATTTTAGCCTGACGACCGGAATGGTGTATATCTTGCATGTTTTTATGTATTAATAGTATAGTAACCCCTATGGTTAACATTTGAGCTCAAAAAGTTTTTCAAAAAAGAGGTTCAATAGGGCATTTAACCACTTTGTAGTATAGGATTAGTCGTATAAAATGAAAATATTTTTCTAATATATTTCAAAGAAAAATCTGAAGTATGTTATTTAATGCGGAAATCTAAATTCAAGAAATTTTTTAGTTGATCTTATAAACTATAATGGAGTTGTCCTGATCTTTCGCCACCAGTTCCAATTTATGGTCATTATCCATATCAATTAGGTCGATACTGGAATTCCCGGGAACGGGAAAATTGGAAATGGCTTCGGCCTGACTGTCGAAAAGATAGATTTTTTGGTTCTGTATATCCGTGACGCTAATGTATATTTTGTCGTTCAAATAAAATATTCTCGGTTTTGAATACACCCCAAGGTCCAATTCCACTTTTTTGCTCCTTATGGTCAGAATATTATCGTTCATTAAGGCCAATGTATTGCTTGTGGCATCTATACCATGATCCGGAAGCACATTTAGATTGGCTGTTGTTGTTTTGCCTTTTTCGTCTATTTGGAACAGACGTCCTTTGGTGTCTGTTACCGTAAACTTATTCTTATGGAGAAGAACCTCGTTGTCTGAAAAATTTATTTTGTCTTTCACTTTAACACGGGAATCACCTGTTCTGGACAATATTTTTAATTCTCCGCCTTCTTGTTTCATTACCAAGTAATCCTTTTTGCCCACCCTAAAATGTTTGGGTGTGCCTAGAATGGGATTTTCGGCCTTGGTGTACTTAAAGCCCTTTACGATCTGGCCCAAGCGGTTGTACATAAACACTTTTGTTCCCTGGGTCACTACAAATCGATAGTCCTTTTTGCGGTCGTAATCAAATACGGCCAATGGGTTTAAATTTCCCCCTTCATAAGTGAAGTTGAAAGGTGGTACATCTTTTCCATTCCTATCTACTATAAGGAACTCATTGTCGGTAGTGAACGCCAATTGTAAGCGGCCATTTTTGTAAAGATCTACCTGTTCCACACGTCCTTGGATCCTACCTTTTAGTTGTTTTTTCCATATAACCTTGCCGTCGGTAGAAATAAGATACAGGTTGTTGTCCTGGTCCTGAACTATAATTTCGTCTTTATTGGTTCTATGATTTTTTACAAATTGAGGAGGCGTAACTATTTCAGTATCCAGCTGCAGGGTGAAATAGGGAATAGTTTTGTTCAAGGTGGTTTCGTGGGCTATTTTTTGAAAAAGTATATTGGTGTGATGAAAATTATCATCGGAGACCATTTGGGCGGCAAACGAATATTCTGAAAGGTCTTTGATCTTGATATCCTTGGTTATCTCTTTGTCAAAATAGTTATCCAAAAAATATTCAACGCCATCTGCATTGGATACAAAAAGCATGGAAGATTCGTCTGCCAACTGCTCTTTTGCCGTTTTATAAACCGATGTTTTTTCAAAAGTGGAAGCATTTTTAAAATTACCAATGAAGTTTTTTAGGGTCTCCGAAGTGGAGGAGAACACAAAGGCATTTTCTATGATGGTGTAATATTTGGCCTCGAAATCTTGTATTAAAGGATTGAAATAATGGTTTAAGAAATTGGACTTGGAAAGTTCAACAATTTCATTGCCTTGGTATTCTTCGGACGCCTTTTCCAATTTATCCAGATAGTTCAGGATATTCTCGGAACCGTAAGTGTGAAGTATTACCGCCTTTTCATTGTTCAGATAAACAAATCCAATTTCTTCCACTGCCTTAAAAGTAGTGTCTATAACTATGGAACGGTCCAAATATTTTTTTTGGTTCAACGCAAAGTTTTCATAATTGTCAAAGGTGTAGGCCATAATGGCATCGGCAGCCATTGGTGCAAGATTTGGCGTCCTGGGAGTTAAGGCATGGCTGTCCCTAAAAAGATTACTGTAATTTATAATGGAATCATTGGCCACGCTAATGCCATTGAGTTTTATATGGTCCTTGTTGGTGTTAAAATCGAGGGAAACCCAATCTGTAAATTTTGAAATGTCTGCCTTCTGTGCATCGGCAAAAATGTGGGCCAATAATGGGTTGCTTTGGTTGGTATTTACAAAAATATTGGCACTACTCTGATTATTGGCTATCTGGTACAGCTTATTTAATAATTCGTCTACAGCTAGATCCTTTTCATTTCGAAGTATATTTTCGATCAACATTTGTGCTGAGCTTACTATTATTTTGTCATTCAATACTGTAGAAAAGAAAGTAGCCCCTTCCACAGTGTACTTGTCAAAGTTTTTTCCTTCATAACTAATATTTTCTACAATTTTATCGCTTTCACTATCAATTTGAAAAAGGTCGTCGCTTTTTTGTGCAATAAAGAGCAATTCAAAACTTTCCTTGCCCAATTCTACGAAGGCCAAAATACTTTCACCATTGGGTTGAAGGTATTTAAGCGACTGTATTTTATCTAAAACGGAGGTATAGGCAGAGGTAGAGGATAATGTCTTGATCAGGTCGCTGTTTTCCACTTCACTGGAAAAGGATGGTTTGTCGTTTATTTTTATAATAATAGCACTGTTCTGTGGTACGAAGTTGAGTAGTGGTGAGGTTTTGGTGCTTTGTTCTGTACATCCTAAGGTGAGTGAAAAAAGTACAGCAAGTAATTTGAATTTCATAAATAGTCCTTTGAACAAATTTAAGTTTTTTATACGCCCAGTTTTAATTGATCCGGTAATTGTCTAAAAGTTTTTCTATGGTATTTGGTTAAACCGTATTTTCTAATCGCTTCCCTGTGTTCCTTGGTGGGATAGCCCTTGTTTTTTTTCCAGTTGTACATAGGATATTCCAAGTCAATTTTCTCCATATAGGCATCTCTGTAAGTTTTGGCCAGAATGGAAGCGGCTGCTATGCTGAGGTATTTGCCATCGCCTTTAATTATACAGCAGTGGGGTATGTTTTGGTAGGGATTAAACCTGTTGCCATCAACAATAATTAATTTTGGATTTACAGTTAATTGATCAAGGGCTTTGTGCATGGCCAAAAAGGATGCATTTAAAATATTTATTTTGTCTATTTCTTCAGGGAAAACCTGGGCAACCCCGTATGCCGTGGCGTTGGTTTCTATTATAGGTCTTAGGAAATCGCGTTTCAACGCGGTCAACACTTTTGAATCATTAAGGGTGTCGTTTACAAAATCTTTGGGTAAAATAACAGCTGCGGCCGTAACCGGTCCTGCAAGGCATCCTCTACCAGCTTCATCGGTTCCGGCTTCTAAAAGGTATTTGTAAAATGGTTTCAATTTAATATACTATAGTTTGGTAGGCTAAGATAATTACATTGGTTATTTTTCCCCAGAGTTTTTATAATTAAAATTGTTCTTAAGAATATATCGAATAAACTTTCACATTTCATTAAGGACAAAAAAATTAACTTTGTCGGCGTAAGTTTGTAGCATGAGATATTTGTTGACACTTTTAATAGTGTTTTTTAGTCAGGCCGTTAGTGCACAAGAAGATTCAATTCCTTCATCAAGGAAAGAGGGTGCGCCTTCCATGAATCGTAATATTAGAAATCTTCCACCTAAAAAAAATGGTGAGGGGCAGGGTCAGGAAATAACCATTAAAGATTACAAGATCATTAGTTACGAGAGGGATACCACATTTTTGGATACCACCATCTCCATACAGAAGGAGTATATAAACAATTTTCTGAGAAGGGACGATTTTGAATTGATGCCTTTTGCCAATGTAGGTCAACCCTACAACAAATTGGGAGTTAATTTCGATATAAAGGATACGTATCCAAGTTTGGGAGCCAGTGCGAAGCATTATAACTATATGGAAGCTCGGGAAGTTAATTACTACAATGTGGCTACTCCTATGAGCGATCTAATGTTTAAGACTACTTTTGAACGTGGACAGCTTTTGGATGCTTTGTTGGCATTTAACACCTCTCGACAGTTAAATTTTTCAATAGCATATAAGGGCTTTAGGTCATTGGGTAAATATCAATATAGTGAAGCCGAGTCGGGAAATTTTAAAATGACGGCCAATTACGAATCAAAGAACCAACGCTATAATTTAAGAACGCACATGGCTGCCCAGAATTCAACATGGGAGGAAAATGGAGGGCTGTCCAATAAGGAATTGCAATTTGAATCCGGTGACCCTGACTTTAAGGACCGTTCCAGATTGGATGTGCTTTTTTCCAATGCCACCAACCGGCTATTGGGGAAAAGATATTATTTGGATCACCAGTATATTTTGTTTGGCAAAAAAATGGATTCGGCCAGGACTAGGACAACTTCGTTGGCTTTGGGGCATGAATTTAGTTATGAGACCAAATACTATCAATTTAAACAAAGTGCTCAGAACGATTATTTTGGGGATGGTTATGCCTCTAGTATTGGCGATAAGGCTAGCTTAAAAACGACTTATAATAATGTATATGCCCAATTCTCCAATAGAACCTTGGGTGTGCTGACGGGGCATATTAATCATTATCAGTACAACTATTATTTCAACTCCGTATTACAGACACCTACCCAGCTTATCCAAAGTCAGTTAAGTGGTGATGAAATCTCTGCTGGTGCCAAATATGTGAAGAAAATTGGAGGTTTTCAGCTTAATGGGTCTGCGCAGGCCAATATCTCAGGAGATTTATCAGGAAATTTATTGGATGCCTTTGCCAGCTATGATATTAATAAAAAGAACACGCTTAAATTTTCCATACACTCCTCCTCACGTATGCCCAATTTTAATTTTCTTTTATACCAGAGTGACTACACAAATTACAATTGGCAACATACGGAGGATTTTAAGAAGCTAAATAATAATGGTTTTCAATTTGATTTGGAGTCCAGCCTATTTGGTAATCTTATGGCCAAATATACTTCCTTGGACAATTACACCTATTTTGCTTCCGATCCGTCGGAAACTGTGGTTGAAGGAGGAGAACAGGCATTTATTAAGCCATTCCAAGAGAGTGGTACTATCAATATTATAAAGGTTAAATATGGCAAGGAGTTTAAATGGAAGGGATTTGCGCTGGACAATACTGTAATGTATCAGAATGTTTCCCAGCCCAATGAAGTGTTGAATGTGCCAGAGGTAGTCACCAGAAACACCTTGTATTATTCCAATTTTGTATTCAAAAAGGCCATGTACTTGCAAACAGGGGTTACCTTGAAGTATTTTACATCCTACAATGCGGATGCCTATAATCCCGTATTGGGGGAATTCTATTCCCAGGGCCAGGAAGAATTGGGGGGCTTTCCCATGTTGGACTTTTTTATTAATGCCCGGGTGCAGCAAACCAGGATATTTTTGAAAGCAGAACACTTTAATTCCTCGTTTAGCGGCAGCAATTTTTATGCGGCGCCAAATTATCCTTACAGGGATTTTGTAATACGATTTGGATTGGTTTGGAATTTCTTTTCTTAGTTGAATTTTCACTTTTCTAGGTTTTGTGTTTTACTATCTAGGAAGGTCATTAAAAATCTAAAAAAATATATAATTTTTTTAGCTGTAAATCAGGCTTTTATAAGGAGACAGGAAATTCTTTTAAAAATAAATTGAAAAAGGTGTTGTGTAAGCGAAAAAAGTATTCTACATTTGCACCCGCTTAGAGAAAGAGCGATAGTAGAAAAAGAGTAAAAAGTTCATTGATATATTGTAAAGACAGCGCACCATATTTCCGGGAACGGGGATATGGTGCAGAAAAAGAAATCGAAAGAACGGGCCGGGAAGATATCTCATATGGTTGATCGAAG
>NZ_JACLHY010000048.1 GCF_014397245.1 Arenibacter arenosicollis
GGATATCGTCCTCAATTCTTACTGCTATCCCCCACCACTTTTTATCACAATCACTGCCCTCCGGTATATAAATTCCAGGTTCCACGGTTATAACCGTGTTTTCCTTAAAGGGCTGGTAGGTTCCTTTTTATACAACAATCCACATAAAACATCACTTTATTTGCTTTGTGGCTTACCAATTATTATCTGGGATAAAGCCGCGATTGCGGCCGTCATTAAGGAACGTCAATTGGGAATTTGCATTTCCTCCCTGGAGGAGTTGGATGGGAAATTAAAAAACCTGTCCCATGAAGACTATCAACAAATGGCAAAAAACGTAGCCGAAGTCAGGAAAGAAATCATTTCCGGTGGATTTTTAAAAGCAGCGATGGCTAAGGCCCTTTTGGAGCTTTCCTAATTTACTTAAGAAAAATTATTAGTCCAGTTGTGGCAATTTAAAATTATCCAGCGGGCTAGGCTGTTTCATTGCCGCCTCAATAGCCTCGGTAGTCCTTGGAGCCATTCCTGATAAATTAACAGGACCGTTTTTGGTTATAAGGATATCGTCCTCAATTCTTACTGCTATCCCCCACCACTTTTTATCACAATCACTGCCCTCCGGTATATAAATTCCAGGTTCCACGGTTATAACCGTGTTTTCCTTAAAGGGCTGGTAGGTTCCTTTATCGTGAACATCGAGTCCCAGATAATGGGAAGTACCGTGCGGAAAATATTTTCTGGCCTCTTCAGGGCTGTCAATAATCCCAAGTTTCATCAAGCCTTGCGCAACAACTTCATTAGCGGCTTGACCAGGTGCCTGAAATGCAGCCCCTACCACACTGGCCTTTATTCCTGCCTCTTGAGCGTTAAACACTATATCATAAATTTGCTTTTGTTCCTTTGAAAATTTTCCGTTTGCCGGAATTGTTCTGGTAACATCAGCGGTATAACCGTGATATTCCGCTCCCAAATCCATCAACACCAAATCGTTCCCTACCTTAGGTTTATTATTTTCAATATAATGTAAGATACAGCCATTGTTACCCCCACCAACAATGGAAGGGTAGCCTTCGTATTCGGCCCCGTACTTCTTATATACAAACTCATGTACTCCTTGTATTTCCATTTCGGACATATTGGGGTGCATGGCCTTCATGACCTCCAACTGGCCCACGGCGGAAATCTCCACGGCCTTTTTTAACAACACCAATTCTTCCTTGGTTTTAATTTCCCTTAAGGTATTCATTATTTCCTCCAATATGGAGCTGTTAAGATTATTGGATTGCAACTGTAGGGCCACCTTTTCCTTTATTTCTATCCGGGACTTATCGTCGGTAGCACCCACAAAATCTACAAGCAATTGATCGGATTTCAATTCCTCATAATAGTTCAAATACCTCCCTAAGGTCTGGGCAACATTTGCACTGTTCTCTATTTGGGTAGATTTGATCATACTGTACAACTGTTGTTTAGTTGCATTATAATCAGATGGATAATTGGATTTTTCCTTAAAACTCCTAATCAAATCGAAAATATCCGCAGCGTCATTGCCGTCCCTAAAATCATTCTTAAAATCGAAAAAAAGCACATTATCAAACTTTGAAAAATCAATATCGGAGCTTAAAAATTCTTCGGCATTAAAGGCACGTTCAAAACCCAATTTATTTTTCACTCCTTCTACCCCTAGTCGCTTTCCGTTCCATTGTTCCGCTTTTTCATCCCGTTTTTGGGCATAAAGCACTTCGTCATATTCATTTCCGTCATTATCCTTTTGCTTTTCGGAATAAATAAGCAAAAGGGCATTGGGCTCCTTATAACCAGTTAAATAATAAAAATCCGGATCCTGATGATATATATAATCCACATCATTTGCCCTATTCCTTACCGGAGCGGCAAAAAATACTGCAACACTATTTGGAGGCATGGCCTTACGTACTTCCTGACGCCTTCCCTTATGAAAATCCGCAGGTAGAAAATCGGTGGGGACCTCCTGGGCTTGAAACCAAGAAGCACAGAAAAGTAAAATAGAAAACAAAAATAAATTCCTCATAACTCTACAATAATTTAAAGTTTAAAAATAATCAATTTTAATACCAAACCAATTGACCGTTATAAATATGGCAATAAGTAATTCTTAAACACTTAAAACATAATGCCCAATTTGAACAATCGGACCGATCCACTTGCAAAACATATAAATCCCAATTAACATTAATTTGTGCAAAACAATAAGTATATAGATTTTCACATCGATTAATTTTCGATATTTTTACCCTCTAATTAATACATATGAAAAATACAGCACTAACTAAAATTCACGAAGCCCTAGGCGCTAAAATGGTACCTTTTGCAGGATATAATATGCCCGTTTCCTATGAAGGAGTTAATATAGAGCACGAAACGGTCCGTACCGGGGTGGGCGTTTTTGATGTATCCCATATGGGTGAATTTTTAATAAGTGGACCCAAGGCATTGGACCTCATACAAAAAGTAACTTCCAATGATGCCTCCAAATTAACCGTAGGAAAAGCACAATACAGTTGTCTACCCAACGAAACGGGTGGTATTGTAGATGATCTTATAGTCTACAAAATAAAAGAAGAACAATATCTATTGGTAGTAAACGCCTCCAACATTGATAAGGATTGGGAGCATATAAGTAAATACAATACTGACTTTGGTGCTGAAATGCGTAATATATCGGAAGGGTATTCCCTTTTGGCCATTCAGGGTCCAAAAGCTGTGGAAGCCATGCAAGCGTTAACGTCAATAGACTTAAGTGCTATTAAGTTTTACAGCTTTGAAGTGGCAGATTTTGCCGGTATTGAGCACGTAATTATTTCTGCAACCGGATATACGGGTTCCGGCGGTTTTGAAATATATTGTAATAATGAAGAAGTAGAGCAGATCTGGAACAGGATCTTTGAAGCTGGCGCCTCTTTTAACATAAAGCCCATTGGACTTGCAGCTAGGGATACCTTGCGATTGGAAATGGGTTACTGTTTGTACGGCAACGATATTAACGATTCCACCTCACCTTTGGAAGCGGGTCTTGGATGGATTACTAAATTTACCAAGGATTTTGTGAATAGCGAAGCCTTAAAAAAACAAAAGGAAGAAGGAGTTTCCAAAAAACTGGTAGCTTTTGAGTTGGACGAAAAGGGAATTCCGAGACACGATTATGATATTGTGGATCAAAATGGAATCAAAATAGGGGTGGTAACTTCGGGTACTATGTCTCCGTCCATGGGAAAAGGCATCGGTATGGGATATGTCCCCACCACCATATCTCAAAATGGCGGTAAAATCTTTATTCAAATTAGGAAAAATATAGTTCCTGCTACAATTGTTAAGCTCCCTTTTTATAAGGTATAACAGTTGTAACGGTTGAGTTTTGCAAAAGGAGGTGATAGAATGAACAAAATACTCATTTTAGGAGCAAGCGGTTTTATAGGCAATGCCATATACAAGGAATTACATTCCTATTTTGACACCTATGGCACCTACTATTCTTCAAGAAGGAGTTTCGAGAACAATCAACAGTTCTTCCGGTATGATCTGGAGGAGGATGATGTGCATGATATATTGGACAAGGTAAAGCCTGATCTAATTATCTCTGCCCTAAGAGGAAATTTCCAGGCACAGGTAATGGCACATCAACATATGGTAGAATACATTCAAAATAAGGATTGTAAATTGTATTTTATATCCTCCGCCAATGTTTTTGATGCCTACAGCAAGTATCCCTCCTATGAAAATGACAAAACTTTGTCCGAAAGTATCTACGGTCGACTCAAAATTAAAATAGAAAATATGCTACTAAGGATACCTGCTTCCAAAATGGCAATTCTTAGGGTTCCAATGGTTTTTGGCAATAATTCACCAAGAATCAAAGAAATAAAAAATGCATTGATTAGTAATGAACCTATTGAGGTATTCCCCAATTTGATCATAAACGTCACCAATGACGACAAGCTTACACAGCAAATACACTACCTAATAAATCACAATAAAACAGGGGTTTTTCATTTGGGAAGCGTAGATTTAATACACCATGAAGATTTTATTAAGGAAATTGTAAACAGATTAGGCAATAACCGTCCTATCTATAAGCGCGTCTTTACTACTAATGAAGACCGTTATCTGGCCGTACTGCCAAAATCGAACCGACTGTCAAAGAATTTATCATTCAATTATCAGGAAATAATTGACCATCATATCTTTAGTGAATAAGCCATTAGCAATTGTACTGTTTTAATTAACTTTATAAAAAATAGCGACATGAAAAAACTAACGGAAGTAGAAATAGAAAAACGATTGGAGGAATTGGATGGCTGGGATTATGTTAATGGCGCCATTGAAACCTCGTTTGAATTTAAAAATTTCAAGGATGCTTTCTCCGTAATGACGAGAATTGCCTTTGAATGTGAATCCCAAAATCATCACCCAGATTGGAGCAATGTCTATAACTCCCTAAATATACGGCTATCTACACATGATGCAGAGGGGGTTACTGAAAGGGATTTTAAGTTAGCGCACAGTATTGAAGAAATTATTGTAAGCAACTAAGCTGAACACTTGCAACAGTAGTAAAAATTATTACATTTGTTCATATTATTCTAATAAAACCAAGAAATGGGAAGAGCTTTTGAATTTAGAAAAGCACGTAAAATGAAAAGATGGTCCGCAATGTCAAAGGCCTTTACCAGAATAGGCAAAGACATTGTTATGGCGGTAAAAGAGGGAGGACCAGATCCTAGCTCCAATGCACGTTTACGGGCAGTAATCCAAAATGCCAAGGCTGTAAACATGCCCAAGGATAATGTGGAAAGAGCTATTAAAAGAGCCTCGGACAAGAGTTTGGGCGACTTTAAGGAAGTTCTTTTTGAAGGATATGCCCCTCATGGTATTGCCATATTAGTAGAAACGGCCACAGATAACAATACAAGGACCGTAGCGAATGTTAGAAGTTACTTCAACAAATGCAACGGTAGTTTAGGAACTTCTGGTTCTGTTGAGTTTATGTTCGACCATACTTGTAACTTTAGGATTCCCGCTGAAGGTATAGACCCCGAAGAATTGGAATTGGAAATGATCGACTTTGGAGCCGAAGAAGTTTTTGCCGATGAGGACGGTATATTGATCTATGCTCCCTTTGAAAGTTTTGGGGCCATTCAGAAAGAATTGGAAAACAGGGAGATTGAAATTCTTTCTTCAGGTTTCGAGCGTATTCCACAGGTCACTAAAGCCCTAAGCGAGGAAGAAGCTGCCGATGTAGAAAAACTATTGGAAAAAATTGAAGAGGATGATGATGTACAAAATGTCTATCACACCATGCAGGAATAATAACTCCCTATAATAACATTAATAAAATGAGGCCCGATCATGGGCCTCTTTTTTGTTTTAAATGAACCGGTTTTTATTACTTAATAACCATTTGTTTCTGAAACTGATGTCCCTCATCATCAATAGTCTTTACAATATAGGACCCCGGCTGTAAATAATTCAGTTCCAGCCCATATCCTTCCCCAATTTGGACCTCCTCGGCGTTATAAGTACGTACCAACCTTCCGCTCATATCGAATACCATTATAGCCTTGACCTTAATGGGAAGTTTAAAACTTACTGTAGTGGCATTGGTTGCAGGGTTAGGAAACAAACTTAGGTCATTATAACTCTTTAGTGTTTGGGTCACTTCAATTTCACTGGAATCTTCGTAGGTGATCATCAATTGAGGTGCTAGATTTGTTTCGTCAGACGCAAAAGCCACATCATTGCCATTGCTGTGTTTTACTATAAGGGTAACCAATCCGCTGCCGGGTATTCGGTCGACATCTAGATTCCAGGTCTTTTTTTGTCCTAAATTATGCATTCCCGTAATTGCACTCAGATATGTACCTACCGTTGTTGGCTTATTAGTGCCGTTAAGCCCATTCTCTGTCCAGTCAGAACTACTTCCAAGGAAAACCTCCAAAGTGCCAAAACCGGGATCGCTTGCCACCTGCATTTGCAATTGAGCTTTAGTAATTGGCCCTCGGAACGCTCCGAGATCGAACTTCATATAAACCAGTCTATTCCCTTGTTCGGCCCTTAAAATATTACCAGTAGGACTAGGATTGCTTGATCCCTGTAAAAAGGTCGCATCTATCAAATAGGCAGTTGGCCCACTATCACAATCCCCAATCAGTGGGTCCTCGGCGTCTATAAGGCCGTCACAATTATTATCGATACCATCGCAAACCTCTTGAGCTCCAGGAAATACATCTGGGTTGGTATCATCGCAATCCACATCGCTGAAAAATGTATCATTATCCATATCTACATGTTTATTGAAACCATTGGAATTAATTATCAGTTGTGGGGCTTGCTTGGTTTCGTCAGAGGAAAAGGCTACATCATTACCATAGGCTTGTTTAACGATAAGCGTTATTATTCCGCCACTAGGTAACCGGCCAATGTCGAGTTCCCATATCTTTATTTGGCCCAGGTTGTGAGACCCCTTGATCAAACCCAAAGCATTACCAACCTCAGTAGGTTTATTATTGCCATTAAGGCTACTCTCCGTCCAATCAGAATTACTCCCAAGGAAGACCTCCAAAGCGCCAAACCCTGGGTCACTTGTCACCTGCATTTTCAATTCTGCAATGGAAACTGGCCCTTTAAAGGACCCCAAATCGAACTTCAGGTAAACCACCCTATTCCCTTGCTCTGTCCGTAAAATAGGACCTGTAGGACTAGGATTATTTGAACCCTGTAAAAATGTCGCATCGATTAGATTGGCGGCAGCCCCAATACCACAGGCACCAATCAGCGGGTCCTTGGCGTCTATAAGGCCGTCACAATTATTATCGATACCATCACAAACCTCTAAAGCCCCTGGAAATACATTGGGGTCGGCATCATCACAATCAATATCCGCGCAATAACCATCTCCATCCTCATCCCTTATGAAAGTGCATTTTAGATTATTTGTAATGGTAAACTTTAGGTTAACAGGGATACCGGCATCACCCTGCAAACCGTCACCCGAATAGGGGGTGGCGGCAAGACTATAAATTCCCAAAGGAAAAAGCTGTCCCAAATAATTTCCATCAATATCACCATAGAACGCATAAGGCGTAGCGCTCTCGGTACGACCATTGTTCAACGCTCCACTAAGTTGCAGACTAACGCTCTCCACGTCGGAGGTGGTATTTGCCCGAATATTCAAATTTAATGACGGTAAGGTGGCCACATCAATAATATCCCCATTTTTAAGGGTCATTACATCTTTGTTGTCATCCGAAGTGACCAAAGTAAAACTTGTAATGGCAAGGATCCTTGGTACGTCTACACTATTACCGTCACCTTCCGACTCCTCATACTCATCGGCACCCAAGGGGAAGGCATCCGACGTATCCGGGGTGCCGTCGTTATCGTCATCGGTATCGGCGTTGTTGCCCACACCATCGTTGTCCGTATCCAAATCCTCATCGGCATCCAAGGGGAAAGCGTCCAAAGTATCCGGGGTGCCGTCGTTATCGTCATCGGTATCGGCGTTGTTGCCCACACCATCGCTGTCCGTATCCACATCCTCATCTGAATCCAAGGGGAAGGCATCCGAT
>NZ_JACLHY010000049.1 GCF_014397245.1 Arenibacter arenosicollis
GAGCTCAAGGTATTCAAGGTGTAACTGGTGCGACCGGAGCCAAAGGCGACCAGGGCGTCAAAGGAGATACCGGAGCTACTGGAGCTGACGGAAAAGATGGCGTAGATGGAAATGACGGTGCTAAAGGCGATACTGGAGCAACCGGAGCTGATGGAGCAAAAGGAGATAAGGGTGATCAGGGAATCCAAGGGGAAACCGGAGCTCAAGGTCTAAAAGGAGATACAGGTAATACCGGAGCAAAAGGAGATACTGGTGCAACAGGTGAAACTGGTGCTCAGGGTATTCAGGGTGCAAAAGGAGATACTGGTGCCACAGGCGCTGACGGAAAAGATGGCGTAGATGGAAATGACGGTGCTAAAGGTGATACTGGAGCAACAGGTGAAACTGGAGCTAAAGGTGATATTGGAGCAACTGGAGTCAATGGAGCTAAAGGAGACAAAGGTGATAAGGGTGATCAGGGAATCCAAGGTGAAACTGGAGCACAAGGTATCCAAGGTGTAAAAGGAGATACTGGAGCCGACGGAGTTAAGGGTGATACCGGTGCTACAGGTGCCGACGGTAAAGACGGAATTGATGGAAATGACGGAGCGAAGGGTGATACCGGTGCGACAGGTGAAAAAGGTGACACTGGTGCTAAAGGTGACCAAGGTGAAAAAGGAGATACTGGTGCGACCGGTGAAACTGGAGCACAAGGAATTCAAGGTGTAAAAGGAGTTACAGGTAATACTGGAGCCACAGGTGCAACTGGTGAGACCGGAGCTACTGGTGCTGACGGGAAAGACGGGATTGATGGAAATGATGGTGCTAAGGGTGACACTGGAGCAACTGGTGTAACTGGAGCAACTGGAGCAACTGGAGCCGACGGTGCAAAAGGTAATACCGGAGCTACTGGTGGCACAGGTGAAACTGGAGCACAAGGAATACAAGGTGTAACCGGAGCAACAGGTGCCACAGGTGACAAAGGGGATACAGGAGCCACAGGTGCTCAAGGAATCCAAGGTGAAACCGGAGCAACTGGTGCGACAGGTGACAAAGGCGATACAGGAGCAACTGGTGCTGACGGAGAAAAAGGAGATACAGGAGCAACTGGGGCAACTGGTGCCCAAGGAATACAAGGTGTAACCGGAGCCGATGGAGACAAAGGAGATACTGGAGCCAAAGGAGATACAGGTGAAAAAGGAGATACTGGTGCGACAGGTGAAACTGGAGCAACTGGCGCTACAGGTGAAAAAGGTGACCAAGGTGAAAAAGGAGATACTGGTGCAACTGGTGCTGACGGTAAAGATGGAAATGACGGAGCTAAGGGTGATACTGGAGCAACTGGGGCCGACGGTAAAGACGGAATAGACGGAATTGATGGTGCTAAGGGTGATACTGGAGCAACCGGAGCTGATGGAGCCAAAGGAGATACGGGTGCCACAGGTGAAACTGGAGCAAAAGGTGACAAAGGAGATACTGGAGTCACAGGTGAAACCGGAGCTCAAGGTATTCAAGGTGACACTGGTGCGACCGGAGCCAAAGGCGACCAGGGCGTCAAAGGAGATACAGGTAATACTGGAGCCACAGGTGCAACTGGTGAGACCGGGGCCAAGGGTGACCAAGGAATACAAGGTGATACTGGAGCTCAAGGTATCCAAGGCGTAACTGGTGCGACAGGTGATAAAGGCGATACAGGAGCAACTGGGGCAACTGGTGCCCAAGGAATACAAGGTGTAACCGGAGCAGATGGAGCTAAAGGCGATACTGGTGCTACAGGTGACAAAGGAGATAGAGGTTCCCAAGGTATACAAGGTGCAACTGGAAACACTGGAGCAACCGGAGCCAAAGGCGACCAGGGCGTCAAAGGAGATACTGGAGCAACTGGCGCTGATGGTGTTAAAGGTGATACCGGAGCAACTGGTGCCACAGGTGAAACTGGAGCACAAGGAATTCAAGGTGTAAAAGGAGATACTGGAGCCGACGGAGCTAAGGGTGATACCGGTGCTACAGGTGCCGACGGTAAAGACGGAATTGATGGTGCTAAAGGCGATACTGGAGCAACCGGAGCTGATGGAGCAAAAGGAGATAAGGGTGATCAGGGAATCCAAGGAGAAACCGGAGCTCAAGGTCTAAAAGGAGATACAGGTAATACTGGAGCCACAGGTGCAACTGGTGAGACCGGAGCTACTGGTGCTGACGGGAAAGACGGAATTGATGGAAATGATGGTGCTAAGGGTGACACTGGAGCAACTGGTGTAACTGGAGCAGATGGCGCTAAAGGAGACACTGGTGCAACCGGAGCCACAGGTGCAACTGGCGATACTGGAGCTAAAGGTGATATTGGAGCAACTGGAGCCGATGGAGACAAAGGTGATAAGGGTGATCAGGGAATCCAAGGTGTAAAAGGAGATACTGGTGCTACAGGTGAAAAAGGAGATACCGGTGCAACTGGTGAGACCGGGGCCAAGGGTGACCAAGGAATACAAGGTGAAAAAGGTGACCAAGGAATCCAAGGTGAAACCGGAGCAACTGGTGCGACAGGTGACAAAGGCGATACAGGAGCAACTGGTGCTGACGGAGAAAAAGGAGATACAGGAGCAACTGGGGCAACTGGTGCCCAAGGAATACAAGGTGTAACCGGAGCCGATGGAGACAAAGGAGATACTGGAGCCAAAGGAGATACAGGTTCCCAAGGTATACAAGGTGCAACTGGAAGCACTGGAGCAACCGGAGCTAAAGGTGATACAGGAGCAACTGGTGCTGACGGAGAAAAAGGAGATACAGGAGCAACTGGGGCAACTGGTGCAACTGGTGAGACCGG
Source organism: Arenibacter arenosicollis (assembly GCF_014397245.1). GTDB lineage: Bacteria > Bacteroidota > Bacteroidia > Flavobacteriales > Flavobacteriaceae > Arenibacter > Arenibacter arenosicollis. The sequence continues at coordinate 2,801 of NZ_JACLHY010000049.1, forward strand.
GGCCAAGGGTGACCAAGGAATCCAAGGTGAAACCGGAGCAACTGGTGCGACAGGTGACAAAGGCGATACAGGAGCAACTGGTGCTGACGGAGAAAAAGGAAATACAGGAGCAACTGGGGCAACTGGTGCCCAAGGAATACAAGGTGTAACCGGAGCCGATGGTAAAGACGGAATTGATGGAAATGACGGTGCTAAGGGTGATACTGGTGCGACAGGTGAAACTGGAGCCAAAGGCGATCAGGGAATCCAGGGTGAAACCGGAGCAACTGGCGCTACAGGTGAAAAAGGTGACCAAGGTGAAAAAGGTGAAAAAGGAGATACTGGTGCGACAGGTGAAAATGGAGCACAAGGAATTCAAGGTGTAACCGGAGCAACAGGTGCCACAGGTGAAACTGGAGCACAAGGTATTCAAGGTGTAACTGGTGCGGACGGTAAAGACGGAATTGATGGCGCTAAAGGCGATACTGGAGCAACCGGGGCTGACGGAAAAGATGGAATTGATGGAAATGATGGTGCTAAAGGTGATACTGGTGCAACCGGTGCTACTGGTGAAACTGGAGCCAAAGGAGATACAGGTAATACTGGAGCCACAGGTGCAACTGGTGATACCGGTGCTACAGGTGCAGACGGAGCTAAAGGTAATACCGGAGCTACTGGTGCCAAGGGTGACACTGGTGCACAAGGAATACAAGGTGTAACCGGAGCAACAGGTGCCACAGGTGCAACTGGAGCCAAAGGCGATCAGGGAATCCAGGGTGAAACCGGAGCAACTGGCGCCAATGGTAATGATGGAAATGACGGTGCTAAGGGTGATACTGGTGCTACAGGTGAAACTGGAGCAAAAGGTGACAAAGGAGATACTGGTGCCACAGGCGCTGACGGAAAAGATGGCGTAGATGGAAATGACGGTGCTAAAGGTGATACAGGTGCTACAGGTGAAACTGGTGCTAAAGGTGATACAGGTGCTACAGGTGAAACTGGTGCTAAAGGAGACAAAGGAGATACTGGTGCCACAGGTGAAACTGGTGCTCAGGGTATTCAAGGTGCAAAAGGTGATACCGGAGCCACAGGTTCTACCGGTGCAGACGGAATAGACGGAATTGATGGCGCTAAAGGCGATACTGGAGCAACCGGGGCTGACGGAAAAGATGGAATTGATGGAAATGACGGTGCTAAAGGTGATACTGGTGCAACCGGGGCTGACGGAAAAGATGGAATTGATGGAAATGACGGTGCTAAAGGTGATACTGGTGCAACCGGGGCTGACGGAGCAAAAGGTGATAAGGGTGATCAGGGAATCCAAGGTGAAACCGGAGCTACTGGTGCAACAGGTGAAACCGGAGCTACTGGTGCAACAGGTGAAACCGGAGCTACTGGTGCCACAGGTGAAACTGGAGCTCAAGGTATCCAAGGTGTAACTGGTGCGACCGGAGCCAAAGGCGATCAGGGCGTCAAAGGAGATACTGGCGCAACCGGTGCTGACGGGAAAGACGGAATTGATGGAAATGACGGGGCTAAAGGAGATACTGGTGCACAAGGAATACAAGGTGTAACTGGTGCGACCGGAGCCAAAGGCGACCAGGGCGTCAAAGGAGATACTGGTGCGACAGGTGAAACTGGAGCACAAGGAATTCAAGGTGTAAAAGGAGATACAGGTAATACTGGAGCCACAGGTGCAACTGGTGAGACCGGAGCTACTGGTGCTGACGGAGCTAAAGGAGATACAGGTGCCGACGGTGCCAAGGGTGACACTGGTGCACAAGGTATTCAAGGTGTAACTGGTGCGACCGGAGCCAAAGGCGACCAGGGCGTCAAAGGAGATACTGGAGCCGACGGAGTTAAGGGTGATACCGGTGCTACAGGTGCCGACGGTAAAGACGGAATTGATGGTGCTAAAGGCGATACTGGAGCAACCGGAGCTGATGGAGCAAAAGGAGATAAGGGTGATCAGGGAATCCAAGGAGAAACCGGAGCTCAAGGTCTAAAAGGAGATACAGGTAATACCGGAGCAAAAGGAGATACTGGTGCAACAGGTGAAACTGGTGCTCAGGGTATTCAGGGTGCAAAAGGTGACACTGGTGCGACCGGAGCCAAAGGCGACCAGGGCGTCAAAGGAGACAAAGGAGATACAGGTGCTACAGGTGAAACTGGAGCAACTGGCGCTACAGGTGAAAAAGGTGACCAAGGTGAAAAAGGAGATACTGGTGCGACAGGTGAAAATGGAGCACAAGGAATTCAAGGTGTAAAAGGAGATACAGGTAATACTGGAGCCACAGGTGCAACTGGTGAGACCGGGGCCAAGGGTGACCAAGGAATACAAGGTGAAAAAGGTGACCAAGGTGAAACCGGAGCAACTGGTGCAACAGGAGAAAAAGGTGACACTGGTGCACAAGGAATACAAGGTGATACTGGAGCTCAAGGTATCCAAGGCGTAACTGGTGCGACAGGTGAAACTGGTGCTCAGGGTATTCAGGGTGCAAAAGGTGATAAAGGAGATACAGGTAATACTGGAGCCACAGGTGCAACTGGTGAGACCGGTGCCAAAGGCGACCAGGGCGTCAAAGGAGATACTGGTGCAACTGGAGCCGACGGTGTTAAAGGTAATACCGGAGCAACAGGTGCGACAGGTGAAACTGGAGCACAAGGAATTCAAGGTGTAACTGGTGCGACCGGAGCCAAAGGCGACCAGGGCGTCAAAGGAGATACAGGTAATACTGGAGCAACCGGTGCTGACGGGAAAGACGGAATTGATGGCGCTAAAGGCGATACTGGAGCAACTGGTGCTGACGGGAAAGACGGAATTGATGGAAATGATGGTGCTAAAGGAGATACTGGTGCCACAGGTGAAACTGGAGCTCAAGGTATCCAAGGTGTAAAAGGAGATACTGGAGTCGACGGTGCTAAAGGTGATACCGGAGCAACAGGTGCTGACGGAGCAAAAGGAGATACAGGTGCAACTGGTGAAACCGGAGCACAAGGTATTCAAGGTGTAACTGGTGCGACCGGAGCCAAAGGCGACCAGGGCGTCAAAGGAGATATTGGAGCAACTGGTGCCGATGGTAATAATGGAAATGACGGTGCTAAGGGGGATACTGGGGCAACAGGCGCTGACGGAGCCAAAGGTGATAAGGGTGATCAAGGAATCCAAGGAGAAACCGGAGCTCAAGGTGTAAAAGGAGATACAGGTAATACCGGAGCCACAGGTGCAACCGGGGTTACTGGTGAAACTGGAGCAACTGGAGCAACTGGAGCGACAGGTGACAAAGGAGATAAGGGTGACACTGGTGCACAAGGAATACAAGGTGTAACCGGAGCAACAGGTGAAACTGGGGCAAAAGGCGCTGACGGAGCCAAAGGTGATAAGGGTGATCAAGGAATCCAAGGAGAAACCGGAGCTCAAGGTGTAAAAGGAGATACAGGTAATACCGGAGCCACAGGTGCAACCGGGGTTACTGGTGAAACT
>NZ_JACLHY010000005.1 GCF_014397245.1 Arenibacter arenosicollis
ACGGCCGACAGGTATTATGTGGGTCAGACCAACAATATAGAAAAACGGCTTGTTACCCACAATAATGGTGGCAAAAAGTATACCTCCAAGGGCAGGCCTTGGATTTTGATAAATACTTATCCATGTAGGAATCGGATCGAAGCGATTCAATTGGAAGGAAAGATAAAGAAAAGAGGTATCAAAAGATATCTGGACGAAAAGTAATTTTCGGGATGTGGCGCAGTTCCCGCAAAGGTGCGGGACAGACCGGTAGCGTATCACGCCCCGGGCGTGATGGTCGCTTGAAATAATGGATTATGTAGTTTACATATTGTTCAGTGAGACGGCCGACAGGTATTATGTGGGTCAGACCAACAATATAGAAAAACGGCTTGTTACCCACAATAATGGTGGCAAAAAGTATACCTCCAAGGGCAGGCCTTGGATTTTGATAAATACTTATCCTTGTAAGAATCGGATCGAAGCGATTCAATTGGAAGGAAAGATAAAGAAAAGAGGTATCAAAAGATATCTGGACGAAAAGTAATTTTCGGGATGTGGCGCAGTCCGGTAGCGTACACGGCTGGGGGCCGTGTGGTCGCAGGTTCAAATCCTGTCATCCCGACGAACCACTTTTCATGTGGTGGCAAAACACTGTTAATCAATTGATTTTCAGTGTTTTTTGTTTTTATGGATTTTCTTTGATATCATTTGATTTCATATGATATCAAGGTAAATGGTGTAGAGTTCGGTTAATGGAATAGTAAACAAGTTGTTGTAAATTTAGGTAGCATTAAAGGCTATTTATGGTCGTCTTAGCAAACAAGGTTTGTATAATTTAAAGGACGTGTATTATGCGCAGCAACAGCACTTTAGCAGTACTTATTTTTACACGGGACATTACTTATAATCCCGAAAAACTCACTATTTATGCCCGGATTACCATTGATGGAAGGCGTGCGGAAATTAGTTTAAAACGCTACACCTCGGTAAATGTTTGGGATGTTTCCAAGGGAAGGGTTATTGGAACATCACAAAAGGCCCGACTTCTAAATAGTTATCTAGACGAGGTTTATGTGCAAATTATGGAGGCGCATAGGCAATTGCTTCAAGAAGGAAAGGTTATCACGGCACAGGCCGTAAAAGCAAGGTTCTTAGGGCAAGACGAACAACATAAAACATTGATGGAATTGGTGGAGTATCATAATAGTACTATGGTTTCGGTGTTGAAATATGGCACCATGAAAAATTACTATACTACCGAGCGCTATTTGAAAAAGTTTTTAAGAGATAAATTCAATACTACGGATATTAATTTAATACAATTGAATTACCGGTTTATAGTCGATTTTGAACAATATCTTAGAAATTACCGACCTGAAAAGAAAAGGCGTACCTGTAGCAATAACGGAACGATGAAACATCTGGCAAGATTGATGAAGTTGATCAACCTTGCGCTAAAATTGGAATGGTTGGAAAAAGATCCTTTCACAAAATTTAAACTAAATTTTCATAAGCATAACAGGTCTTATCTTTCTGAAAGGGAGTTGCAATTAGTTGAAGAGACTACTTTTAAAGGGGATGGATATGAGAAAGTTCGCAATGTGTTTATTTTTTCATGTTATACCGGCTTGTCTTATATCGATGTCAAGGAACTCATGCAGGAACAATTGGTAATGGGTATAGATGGTAAATATTGGCTGCATACCCAAAGGGCAAAGACGAATGAAATTGTAAAAATTCCGTTACTTCCTAAAGCGCTAGCTATTATAGAAAAGTATAAGGATGAAATGACTTGTATTTCAAATGGCAAATTACTTCCGGTGTTAAGTAATCAAAAAATAAACAGTTATTTAAAAGTGATAATGAAGGCTTGTGGTATACATAAGAATATTACTTTTCATGCAGCCAGGCATACTTTTGCCACAACTGTGACACTTTCTAATGGTGTGCCAATTGAAACTGTTTCCAAATTATTGGGGCATACGAAACTTACCACCACACAAATTTATGCTAGAGTCCTCGAAAAGAAAGTAGGGGAGGATATGCATAATTTGATGTCCGTACTCGAACACAAGGAGCAACAAAGAATCTACTAAATCTATATAGTTCTTGAGTTGGTTGCTTTATTAAAGGTATTCAAAAACCGGTAGCGTAGCGTAGAAGGTTTGAATAGCAAGAGGGTAACACGCTAAAGCGGTGTTACGGTCGCTAAAATGTTGATTAATAGTATTATATTAACATATAAAATGTGAGACACTGTCCTATTTTTAATGTAAATCCGCTTGAAACACCTATGGTCATTGAAGTTTTTACTGTAAATAATATCCTAATAATAATTGTTAGTCTTAAATGACTTGGCTCTGTTGAGTCTAGTAGATTTTAGTCAATTGCATCAAAACACCTTCTAGGGCCTATAAACGTTGTAATATCTGACCCAAACATTGAGCCTCTAACATAATAAAATGACCATAAGTCTTGTTTTGAATTAACCGTGTACAAACGTTTATTATCGAATATTTATTTAATTAAGGCATTGGCATCGTGCTCCGAAACAAAAGCACAATGCGCCCTAATTCGATTTTATTTAACGCTTATCCGCCTGAACGCTATAAAATCGAATTAGGATCCATGCGCAGTTAAGTTATGGTAAGGATTTGGGGCAAAGGGGTTGACTTTACGGTAAAAAACGACCAATTTAATTCATAATTATAAAAGCTTTTTTAAGCTAATTAAACTCATCAGAAAATGATATTTACTGAGAACTTGGTGGGTAATTAGTTTCAATAATCGTTCATTTTACAGAACTAATTAGAAAATAAATAAACCATACTCTTTACATAATGCACCCTTAATAAATAGCATGATGTACTCTGAAATTTTTTTGTATCTTTCTTAAAGTGTTCAATTAAAGGACAATGAATAAATTTAGAATGGACCTAACATTTTTTAATATGAGTGGGTTGTTATGAGTACAAGATTATTATTCCTAATAATCAGCTTAACTGTTATGTCATGTACAAAACAGTCAGGAGGTAACTATGCCATTATCTCTGGAACAATTAAGAATAATAGTTCAAAGGAAATTACAGTTGCGCGCGTAGACCGATCATTTAAAAAGGTAATTTCATTGAAGGATGACGGCAGTTTTTTGGATACTTTGGAGGTCAATGGACCTGTTACCTATGTTTTCAATCGTCAATTCCAGATTTGCCTAGAAGAGGGATATAACCTTCAAATATATTATGACGCCACTAGCCCAACCAGTACTATGGAAATAATTGGAAAGGGATCAGAAATCAACAATTACCTAAGAGAGTGTGAAAAGGTAGGTGATGAAATTAAGGGGAAAGATTTTGATGCGTTCTATAATCTTAATAAAGTGGATTTTAGACAGAAAGTCCTTGACATTAAAAATTCAAATCAAAATCTCCTGAATTCCTTAACCGGTATATCCGAGGATTTACGAAAACGAGAAGAACTTAATATACACTATAATTTTCTCCTACTCCTAGACCAATACCCAGAGGTCAATGTTAATATACTGGGATCCGATGAGGATGATTTAGTATTCGGGGATATAGTAAGTGAGTTGAAAGAACTTGATTATATGGACGATAGTGACTTCCAGTATTCCCAGGCCTATGTTGTTCTTACTGATCAATATTATAATGACCGGGTCACTGACAGAGTTAACAGGGACAACCTTGATAGAGAATCAGCTTTCTTTAATGTAATGAGTGAAATTCCAGTTGGTCCAATTCGTAATTCACTTCTTTATGGAATCGCCAGAATGGATTTGCCCAATTCCCTGGAGGCCAAGACATATTATGATCGTTTTATGTCCCTATCCACTAATGAATTTCATAAAAAAACAATTTCGGAAACTTTCAGAAAAATAGAAAAACTACTGCCCGGAGAACTATCACCGACATTTGTGGATTATGAAAATTTTACGGGAGGGAGTGCTTCACTTAAGGATTTTAAAGGCAAGCATGTCTATATAGACTTGTGGGCCACATGGTGCAAACCATGTTTAGCGGAGATACCCGCACTCAAAAAACTAGAACGTGATTATGAAAAGAAAAATATTGAATTCGTTAGTATTTCTATTGACAAAAAGAAAGATTTCGATAAATGGAAACAATTGGTCAGGGACAAACAATTAGGAGGCATCCAGTTAATCGCCGATAATGCATGGGAGTCAGAGTTCGTACAATCCTATCAAATAATTGGTATTCCAAGGTTCATTCTATTAGATCCCGAAGGCAGGATTGTAGATGCAAAGGCTTCCAGTCCATCTAGTGGCCAATTAGAGATTCAATTCAAAAAATTGGGGCTTTAGAAAAACTATTTAACCCATTTATGTCATTTATATAAGGCAATACAAAAACACAGGATTAAAAATGAATTATGCAAAAGCAAATGCCTACAGGGAGTTAAAGGTTGATTGTGAACAATTACCTTGCATTTTGTTTATCCAAAAAATAGACAATTCTCCACTACTATTAAAAGATAGTCCGTTTACTGGAACCGTCTGGGTCCCTTTTCCCTTTAAAAATATTGGCTTTCAATTCCATTTGTCGTTCTTTTTAATAGTTTCGTTTAATCTCCTTTCACGGAACTAAACAAGCAGCTTTAGACGACTCCAATTTTAATAACATAATAATCCTTAATAAATGTTTGAGATCGTTATTTCAATCCTTCCCTCAATTTCTCTTCTCTATAATAAAGATTTAGATCATCCAAAAGTGCCTCTTCCCCTTGCGGTAATAACCTATTGGCAATTGTTAGTGCCTGACGTATATATTCCTTTTCATACCTATCGTTGATATCATCACATAGCTCCGGGTCGATTGTCTTCATGGCCAGGTAGAGCATGGCTCGGACGGTCAACACCAAATCTACATGATTGTCAACATAAAAGAGACTGACCTCAAACTTGTTTTTAAAGAAGGAGTGGGGCTTTAATGTAGGGTGGTGGTCCAATGCCTGATGTTTTAAGCTATTGATCAGTTTTTCTTCTTTTGGGTTCATAGTTCATATTTATTCAGATGATTTTGTATTGGTATTATCCAAACCGTTCAGCTTTTCGGTTACGTAGTCCATAAAATCCATTTGACTGTGTGGCAGTATATTTAGGACCAGTTCCAATACCCTGCAAACACTGTCATGTTTGGCTACATTTTGATTGTTTGGGGACAATAGCATTCCGTTCCCGTCCAGAGCAAATACACATACCTCCAGAAGGCTCTCTATGATCAACAGCAGATCATTGTTGTCCCTTACCTCTAAGGATACCTTATGATTTCCTAATGGATTACTTGGATCCTGTTTTAAAAGCCCCATAAGATTTTGGTGCAGTTTATGAATGTCGTTCAGGGTATTTAGTTTTTTCTTTTTCATAGCCTGTTTTTTTAAGGTTGTCATTTAGGCTCCGAACCTGGTAAAATATGCCGGATCTTATCTAGGAATTCCATTTCCTCATAGGGTATCATATTGAGTACATAACCGAGTACTTCGCGAATGTTCTGTTCGGGTTCTGGAACAACATTATTGGAGGTGTGTTCCGCTTCCAAAGCAGTGATGCATACCTTTAACAAACTGGAAATCATAAAAGAGGTTTCCAGATAACCATCGGTGATTAGGTTTACGGTATAGAGTTCCTTTTTGGAGGGGTAGCGTTTTATAGTATGGAAATGCTCCTTGGCCAATTCGCTTATCTTATTCAAGATGTCTTTTTCCTCCGATCCCGGACATTCCACTTGGGAAGTACTCTCTTTAACAATAGTGGTTTCTTTGGATGGTTTTTGATTTTCATTGTACTTGCGGTATTCTTTGCTAATTATGTTTTGTTCTGATTTACTGATTTCATGGGCCATAATACATAGTGTGTTAGAATCATTAATATATCTATAGATTATCTAATCAAATCTATAGATAATCTATTAAAATTCCAAACAAAACTTTAGATATTCTATATTTTTCATTAAGAAAAGTATATTTATGTAATCAAATTCAATAGATTTATGACTCCGCTAGGATTATTTTTAACCAAAAAATCGGTAAATCGTGCCATGGTCTCAAGACGGACAGGTATTAGTCAGGCTAGGCTTTCCCAATTAAGTTCAAACGAATCTACTAAACTTCGGGCCGATGAACTCTATTTGATTGCCTTGGCAATAGACATTGATCCTTGTGAATTATTAAAGGAAGTATTTAAAGGACTTAAACTATCTAAAGAGTAAAGACTTTTGGGTATAGATTTTTATTGTTTTTAACCAATAGAAGTATGTGGTGCCCTAGTTTTACTAGATACTTTGAATATTCAACATATGCATTCTTCTGAAATATAATTGTAAGAGGCCTGTAACAATTAAATAATTTTAATTGTATAGGAGGCAATTATAATCTATCCTTTAATAGGTTGATTAGCTTGCTGTGTTTTTCAGGGTTTATTTTCTTTAGTTTTTGTAAGTTTTGCAATTTCCATTGCACAGCAGGAAATCCTTTAAAATTGTATAGACTCCAATCAGGAGTAACGTTTTCAAATTTCAATAGAAAATCTTTATCGGCAACAGTTAAACTTTCATGGATGTTTTGAATTAGTAAATTCCGGGTGGCTTCAAAATCATCATAGGTAAATGGTTCATTGCTCATTCCGTCGAATTGATTGGCCATCGCGGAACGCTGATCCAATAAGTTTGGGAACAACATTTCATATATAGGTCTCTTACTTGCTAAAAGGCAAAAAAGAAATCCTTTTTTTATTTCATCAGCAAAACCCTCATTTTCTAAAAGATATTTAACATCGAACAAATCCCTCGGGTGCTGACGGTCCAGTGCGGCGCAGATTTTACCTCCGTAGAGTTGTCCTATAGGTACCACATGAATGGAGCAAAACGCATCAAACTCCGTTTGTGCTTTATTGCACAATCCAGTTTCTGTAACAGGTGCTATTACGCCTCGCATCGCTTGGCTTACTTCCAGTTTTATTTGAGCTTGATTATTGGTAATTAAAAGCTTGAGTTCTTTTTCTTTATGTGTTATACGAACATTTGGAAGTATGGTTTCAATATTGGATTTGATTCTCGAGAGTGTTTCTGAAATATGGATTAATGAAGTATTCCTATCCTCTACTGGAATATAGGTTAAATCAATATCCACTGAAAGTCGAGGCATATCTCGAAGAAAGAGGTTAATAGCAGTACCACCGTGAAGAGCAAAGTTATTTTCTTTAGCTACTTCGGGTAATACGCTCAACAGCAATAAAACTTGGGATTTATAATTCTCCATTGGCTAGTTCTACTGGAACAGTTATTTTATATTTTGGGTCATAAACACCATTCTTTACAATACTACGCTTTCCACTTCCTAAATTTATTTTATCCATATTCAGGTGTTTTACCCAATTATGGTTGGCTTTTTCAGCTAGATACATAAATAGGCGGTTTACCTTGATGGAGGTACAGTTTTCCAGTAAATCTTGAACAAGGTTTGGTCTTAGATTGTTTAACCCCTCCATTAATTGGTAACATTCTATTAATTCTTGATGTTTTGGTGCTAAAAAAAGACACTCTAACATGGCCCTTGCTGCACTGGATACTTTTATTGAGAACGTTTTGAGTTCTAGTTCAACAAGGCCTATATTAGCGGGTAGAAATGAAGAACTGTGATAATCCAATTTTACACCCCAGTCATGTTGTTTGCACCAGGTAGGCAGCTTTTCTTGTTGCCCACCAAAAAGTGTTACCTTATTTGCCGAAAGTTCCAAGTAATGGGATTTACCTAGTAAAGATAAGGCCGTCTTACCCCCTGGATGAACATATAATCCAGCTTGTTTTTGAAGGGCGTAGAGTGCCCCTTCATAACCAACCTTATCACCGGAACGTATCATGGCCCCCGTTCCTATAGAAGTAAACCAATCGCTATTTCGATAGCGTTTTTGTAGATCAAGGCTGTATCCTTGCTGTACCAGCCAGGAAGATAGGTACACTACGCCTGGAGCATGCGTACTTAATAATTGGTTTATTTTTATTCTTTTGTCAGTACTCATGGTACTAAATTATGTTTTTTTTTAAACCAACACAAGTTGTAGTTTAAAAATAATTGCTCTTAGGTATTTTTAGTACTGAAATTCAATGAAATTTAAACCATAAGAGTTAATGGGTTTTAAAGATTGTCAATAAGAGGGAGGCAAGCCTTTACCAAAGCAAATGTTTGCCATGTTTGTGTAAAATTATTTATATTCAAAGCCAAATTCTTGAACGTAAAATTAAAGTCGGTACAAATACTGTAAATGAATTTCATATTTTAATAGGTCAACACTGATAATCTTATAATTTAACACCAATTAGTAAATTAGGATCTAGTGCCAGGGTTCTTCTGTATAAATTAAATATTACTATATTTATGCACTTTTGAATTATGGAAAAAAATGAAGTTCTTGTTCAGCAGAAGAAAGAAGAGTGTAAACCTTTTCTGAGATGGACAGGTTCCAAATCTTGGCTTGTAAAAAGTGGTATTGATGAGTATTTACCCAAGGAATTCAATTCTTATCATGAATGTTTTTTGGGTGGAGGTTCCGTTTATTTTTATTTAAAACCAGCGAACCAAGTGTTTTTATACGACACAAATAATGATTTGATAGAAACTTATCAGCAAATCAAGGACAACCCTGAGTTGGTAATTCAAGCTCTTAAAAAATTAAGGAACACAAAAGAGGATTATTATAAAATTAGAGGTACTCATTTCATTGAGCCACAAGCTAAAGCAGCTAAGTTTATCTATTTAAATCGATGTTCTTTCAATGGTATTTATAGGGTAAACCCACGAGGTGAATATAATGTTCCATATGGTCGTAGGGTTAATGTTGATATAGTCACAGAGGAAAACTTATTAAGTGTAAGCAATGTACTTCAAAATGTACTTTTAAGGCCATGTGATTTTGAATGTTCTCTTGAAAACATTAAAGAAGGAGATTTGGTTTTTCTTGATCCACCATATACCGTGGCACATGAAAAAAATGGTTTTATTGAATATAATCAAAAATTATTTTCATGGGAGGATCAACTCCGTTTAAAGACATTTATAAGCGAAATAATTAGAAGAAAGGCTTATTTCATTTTAACTAATGCTTGTCATTCTTCAATTTTGGAACTTTATAATGATACAGGAAAAATCTTTAAGCGTTCAAGATACAGTAAAGTTGGGGGTAGAAATAAGACAAGAGGAATGTACAACGAGTTGGTTATCTGCAATACAGTTATTTAGTAATGAAAATGAATTCCTTAAGTCTGGCGATAATAAGTGATCTGCATTGTTATCATAGCAGTAAGAATTGTAATGAAACTTACCTTACTACTGATCTTTTGAGAACGGATATAAATAATCATCCTGTAGAGAGTATTTTGAGACTGATTAGAAATGAAGGTATAAAGGCAGACATGACTGTCTGTCCTGGAGATTTTACTAATAAATCAGATGTTCAAGGATTTATTTCAGGTTGGGATTTTTCGTTGGAAATAAGTAGGGAATTGAAATCCAATGAAATAGTTGCAACTTTAGGCAACCATGATGTAGATGCGTACGATTCCTTTAGTAATTATAGTTTGGATATAGCCAAAGGAATTAGGAAAGGTTTTCCAATAGGAAATGAACAGGAATGTGATACATTTTGGTCTAAAGGCTGCGTTTTTCTGGAAAGGCAAGGCTTTCGAATTTTAGTTTTGAATAGCTCGCATTACCATCATAATAGGATATCAGCGGGAAAGGGCAAGGTTGGCAAGGATTTGATAGACTATGTAGATCAGTATATGACAAAAAATGGCAACAATAAAATTTCAATTGCCTTGGCTCACCATCATCCTGTTAATCATTCGCGATTAGATCTAGGTGAAGATGATATAATTATAAATGGTAGTGATCTAGTGGAAGTTCTAGGCAAACATGAATTTGATTTATTTATTCATGGCCATAAGCATGATCCATTTTTAAGATATTATAATTGCCTTGAAAATAATAATAGACTCCCAATATTTTCGTCAGGAAGCTTTTCTGCTACTACCAATTTAAGTTGGACTTCACAAAGAAATACTTTTCATACAATCCAAATATTTAAAGATGAAAAGAGGTGTAACGGGAGTATTAAAACTTGGACTTTTATTCCAAAAAGAGGTTGGCAAGTTAATAATGATGATAATGGATTTCACGCAAACACAGGATTTGGTTTTAGAGGAGAAATCACCGATTTAAAGAGTAAAATAAGCTCAATAGTGGGGAAGAGAAAAATTGTAGACTGGAAAGATGTCATTGAAAAAATTCCAGATATCAAATTCCTAATACCATCAGAATCAATCGCTCTGGAGGAGATGCTTAAGAAGGATAAATTATTACTTTCAGGGAAGTTGTCAGAAAATCCAGATATTATTAGTAATGTTAAAATTGAAAAGTAATGAGTCAAGAATCTTTGCATACAACGTTTAATGCAAGACATCTTGCGCCAAAAGATGTGGCTCAGACCTTTATATGGTCAGAGAATTTTGGCAAATTGATTCAAAATAATCATTCAATAATTCTAGGGGCTAGAGGCTGTGGAAAAACGACGTTAATGAAAATGCTTACGTTACCAGCTCTTTATAATTGGAAGGATGAAAGAGCAAAGGATATTTTGAAAAATATGCCTTTTTATAGTATTTACATATCCACAGATATATATTGGAATGTTAAAAATCAGACATATGGATCTCAGTTAGAAAAATATGGAACGTTCTCCGATAAAATCTCACATTTTGCAGTTAACAGTAATGTATTTACTTCTTTGTGTGATACGTTTTTAAATATTTTGACTTTTGAAATTGAAAATATAGATGAACAAAAGGAAATAGAGTTAAGTGAAATTTTAATTGAATCGTGGAAATTAGGGCCAACAATACCCAAATTAAAGTTTGTTAAAGAGGCCTTGAATGATCGTGTGGATGAAGTGAACCAGATAATTCAAGAGGTGATTTTTAATTTTACCCCTGGTGAGACAATACCGGATAAACAATATTTCAATTTAAACTTTGAAAGCTCCTTGGAGCAGATTTTACCTAAATTTGAGAGAATTTTTCAATTGGAAGGAGAAAAAAAATGGGCGCTATGTTTTGATGAACTCGAGTTTGCTCCAATTTGGTTACAAGAAAAGTTATTTACATCGTTACGTAGTAGAAAACAGTTTGTTTTGTACAAGTTAAGTGCTAGTCCTATTTTACCTTCAGACCTGGAAAAGTCTATTAGAAAAGAATATGGACCAACCTCAGGTAATGATTTGCAAATGATTAAAATGTGGTCTTCTGGTGATACAGAAGATTTTACCAAAAAACTGATTTGTTCTTTTTTCTCACAAAGCACAGATATTGAAAAGGTCTTTGGTTCCAATGAAATATATAATAAGAACTCTGATTCATATGAAGAGGGAAGTACATTTCACAAACAAATGATAGAATTATTGGAAAAAGATAAATCATTTAGGGACTTCCTATTAAAGAAGAAAATTGATGTAAATAGATTGCTTCCTACAAGTAGTAATAATAAAGACATTCTTTTTAGAAAAATTAAACCTATAGTCTATTTTAGAAATGCCTTTATTGACAATAATGATGGTATTGAAGTAAATTTAAGAAGTAGAAAGAAGGCCAGTGAATTATATTTCGGAATTGAAGTGTTGACAAAGATTTTTGATGGAAATCCAAGATGGTTAATAGGATTTATGAGCCAATTCAAAAATAAGAATAAAGAGGAACAGATTACAAAAAGTGAACAATATTCTCAATTAATGGCTATTGCCAAAAAGTTTCATAATGTTATTGCTAATATACCTGTGGGTAATAATGATTTAACCATTACAAGTTTAATAGAAAGAATAGCTAGTTATTTCGGAGGGGAAATCCTAGGAAACAATTTTAAAATGGATCCTAAAGGAACGTTTGTGGTTGATAGAAAAACGGTGGATAGTTATCCAGGTATCGCTGATTTGATTGAAAAGGCAATTTCTCAAGGGGCAATAATTTTACTAGATTCAGAAAATGATTCATTTGATTTTAACGTGGAAGGAAAGAGGTTTAAATTATCCTACCTATTTTCTATTATTCATAATCTACCTCTGAGAAACTATACCCAAATAGATCTAGGTAATTGTATGACTGGAATTGAAGATAATTTTTCTAACCAATATAAGTTATTTGAATAATTTAGTCGAATGAAAATTAAATTTGGTAAGCAGATTGAAGTCGAAGAGATGGTCAATATTGATATCTCACTTTTCTTATTTGGTAAAAATCACGAAAAAAGAGTTTTTACTGCTTATAACCGTATTAATGCAAATAATAAAATAAGAAAATCAATTGCTTTATTATATAAGGAAGATATTGATGAAAAGGATAGTATAAGGCAATTCGACAGTATTTTAATAAAAAGCCATCTTGACATTTCCGAGTTGTTAAATAGGGAATTGCAAAATTTCACTAATATTCAAGATTTGAAATTAGTTGTTGATTATTCCTGTATGACTAAACCTTGGTATTATACTCTCATTCTATTTCTCAATAAGAAAAATTTAGGTTTCAAAAATATCACAGTCTATTTTGTTTACACCCCCTCGAAGTTTACTAAACCCTTTCCTCCCAAGCCGAATTCTGAGGTAGCTCCATTACCAGGTAAATACATTGTTCCAACCGATAAGCCTAAGGCTTTAGTCGTATGTTTAGGTTATGAACAAAATAAGGCAGAAGGAATAATTGAACATTTAGATCCAAAAATTTCTTACTTATTTTATACAAAGCCGGCCTTAGATTCCGATTTTGTCAGTACAATAGAGGAAAATAACGCTAACCTTTTAAGTACGGCAAAACATATTGTAGAATTTCCAGTAAATAACCTTCTAAAATTAGAAAGGGAGTTAACATCAGTGTATTATTTATTGAAAGATGAATACAGTATCATTATTGCACCGTTAGGTCCTAAACCATTTACATTTATATCTATGCTTTTAGCAATAAAGTTTGACAATATCGATATTTGGCGAGTCGGCTCTGGAAGTGATATAAACGAATATGACAGGGAACCTATCGATGAGAATACTTTTATAATTAGTAAGGTTGTGTTTGAATGATTATACTATATAAAACTTTATTTTGTAGTTTTAAATATATAATCAATACCTCTTCTATTTAATATTGCTTAATTTTGTGTTGCAATAGACATCAAAAATGGGCTTTTAAATATGCCATTTTCAACCGAGTTTAGATATCGGTTAACCGTACTAAAAATTAAATGTAAATAATTGATAATTAACGTGTTGAGGTGTGGTTCTTAGGACTGTCATCCCGACCAAGCAAAAAAGTGATTTGCATTAGCAAATCACTTTTTTTGTTTCCCATGGAGCCAAACGCAGTTTGGGCGAACGTGGGAAACAAAAAAAGTATGAAGGCGCTGGCCTTCGCTTTTCTATTTTCAGTGAGGGTTCATTAGGATTCTGTAAATCCTGTTCTGATAAGTTTGCCAAACACAGTTTGGGCGAACGTGGGAAACAAAAAAAAGTATGAAGGCGCTGGCCTTCACTTTTCTATTTTCAGTGAGGGTTCATTAGGATTCTGTAAATCCTGTTATGATAAGTTTTCCAAACACAGTTTGGGCGAACGTGGGAAACAAAAAAAAGTATGAAGGCGCTGGCCTTCACTTTTCTATTTTCAGTGAGGGTTTATAAGGATTCTGTAAATCCTGTTATGATAAGTTTTCCAAACACAGTTTGGGCGAACATGGGAAACTAAAAAAGTACGAAGGCGCTGGCCTTCGCTTTTCTATTTTCAGTGAGGGTTTATAAGGATTCTTTAAATCCATTATTCCCGTTCGTTAACGTCACAAAAATGGATGTTAGTCGACTATTATTACTTTAACAATAACCTGGTAAACTAATGCCCTATTGCCTAGTTATAATTATTATACACTTCATACATTGTTTTCCTCAATTCATACATGTCCACTATGTTAAAGAGATAGCTGTAAAATAACTTCGTTTGATTTTAAACTGCAGCTAGGCCTATTTGCAAGCTGTTGGGAATATCATCATTTCACGGTCATTTTTAATCTCAATTAATTAAATTTTAAATGTTATGCGTAAGTCAATTTTAAATTTTTCGATTTTGGTCGGTATTGTTTTAATTACCATTCTGGCATGTATGGGCAAATCAAAAAAGGCCGACGAAACAGTAGTTCCTGTAGCAGCCACCGCTATTATGGATTCAACCGACCTTGTTTCTCGAGGGGCATATTTGGTCAATTCGATTGGGTGTGCCGATTGTCATTCGCCCAAAAGTATGGGGGCAAATGGTCCTGAAATAATTCCGGAACTTGATTTATCGGGATTTCCATCCAACGGGACCGTACCTCCTATCGACCTGAATTCCATATCCAATGGATGGATCATGTTCAATCCGGATGGGACCAGTCATCTAGGCCCATGGGGCCAGTCCTTTGCGGCGAATTTAACCAGTGATCCAAGTGGAATTGGTAATTGGACAGAGGAAAATTTTATTCGTGCAATACGGAAAGGTAAATATAAAGGGCTAGAGAATTCCAGGGATTTGTTACCCCTTATGCCCTGGTATTTCTATAATAATTTGACAGATGAAGATTTAAGCTCAATTTATTATTATCTGAAAACCACAAAACCAGTATCCAACATAGTGCCACCTCCCATATCAATGGAAGATTTAAAGCAAAATCTTTCCGCAAGATAAAATCTTTCTAAAGTTATGGGCGTTAGGCAAAAAAAAATACCTGTTTCCGGGAAAAGTGAGACAGGTTTTTGGTGCTGTCATGAGAAAGAATTGCTATTTGAATAATTAGAAGGTAATACCCAATTAAAAATTGACGGTTTATTCAGGCCTTATCCATTTCATACCTATCTTTATTATGTCTGTGGGTTTCGAAAGTTGTCAAATTAAAATAATCGCAAATTTGGAAACATAATGAAAATACATTTACCACAATACAATGGTTTGGATAACCAGGTGATGATTCTCATATCACCTGTATATGCTTTTTTGCTTAATTGTATCAATTTCGGGTCGCAATATTTTTCAAGCCCAGGATATTTTTTATTTGCAACGATAGTTTCATTTGTGTGGTTTTGCCTTGATTTTGTGACCTGTGGTGCCATTGCGGTTTTTTTTAGGAAAAGATATCCCTCCGAGGAGGATGTTCCAATACGCTTGACTTTGATGGTCATTACCTTTTTAATAACGACGGGACTATTTTTAGTTGCCCTTTTCAATTTGTTCGAATCAATACCCTATTTTAATTACCGGTTCAATGAGAGTGCCTTTGCCTGGAGTTATCTGGCACTGGGTATTATAAGCATTTTTCTTACTTTTTTAATGGAAGGTATTTCCCGATTCAAAGAGTGGCAGATAAATCAGAATGAAACTGAAAAGTTAAACCAAGCTTATAGACTAAGTCAGTTGCAAGGCCTGAAAAGTCAGGTGAATCCACATTTTTTGTTCAACAGCTTAAATTGCCTGTCCTGTTTAATACAAGAAGATGAACAGCGGGCTGAAAATTTCCTTGATGAAATGAGCAGGGTATATCGATATATGTTGCGAAACGATGATGAACCCCTGGTAACCCTACAAACCGAATTGAATTTTGTAGATTCCTACAAGCATTTGTTGAAAGCCAGATTCGGTGATGGACTTCAGTTAAAGATAGCAGTTGATGAGGGGGATAAAGTTAAATTTATCGCTCCCCTAACCTTACAAGTGATTATTGAAAATGCCTTCGCAAAAAATAAGCTCTGTAAAAGCGATCCCCTTTTAATCTCCATTAGTTCCAATGGTAAGGACATGCTTGAAATAGTGAACAACATCGAGCCTAAAGTTATTACGGACACTATGGACTTTGAAGCTAACCTTGACAATTTGATCAATAAATATGAATTATTGGATCAGCCGATTATAATTGATGAAGCGTCTGGACAACACCGGGTGATTAAACTTCCCCTAATCCATAAAATAAAGGAGTTGACGCCATGAAATTAATTAAACCACCTAAACTGGAATTGTATTCATTTTTGTTTTCAATGCCATTGATTTCGGCGATTGTAAACTTAATTCTATATGACGATCGACTTTGGAAAGATTATAAGGTATGGGTATGCTCCATGCCACTTATTTATGGGATTGGCATTTTTTCATGGTATTTCCATGTACTCTATGCCGATTGGATAGAAAGGAAATATCCTGAGCTGAATCAGAGCAGACAAAGGGTTCTGGGAAAAGCACTGGTACTATTTTTTGTTATGACCCCCAGTATATTGTTTATACTTGTTATCTATGATCGCTTTCATATATTGGAGTACCAGTTTCAAAACGATGATCTTTTTAAAGGCTTGCTGGTTGGAGTTGGTGTAAATAGTATTTTTGAAACACTCTACGAAGCCGACTATGTTTTTTCAAAAATGAAACAAAGTGCGAGGGAAAAGGAAACTATGCAGGAACTTGCCGTACACCAGGATTTCGATACGTTAAAAAATCAGGTAAACCCACATTTTTTATTCAATTGTCTTAATACGTTATCGTCATTAATAAGTGTGGATAAAAAGCGAGCAGAAGTTTTTCTGAACGAGCTGAGCAAAGTGTACCGTTATCTCCTAAAGAATAATGAAGAAGGCGTAAGTACAGTAGCACAAGAAATCAGATTTATTGAATCTTACTTCAACCTTTTGCAAACGAGGTACGGCGATTCGGTTCAGCTCAATATTCAAATTGACAAACGTTACGACCCATATTTGTTGCCGTCTCTGACCCTACAATTGCTAGTTGAAAATGCTGTTAAACACAATGCACTTTCAAAAAAAAATCCTCTGGTAATCGATATTTTTACAGCGGCTGGAAACAAACTTGTAGTAAGTAACAATCACCAACCGCTAACGGTAAAAGCTACCAGCACCCAAGTTGGCCTAAAAAACATAAAAACAAAGTATTCATTATTGAAACAATCGGGATTTCTTGTTATGGCGGATGAAAAAAATTTTACAGTGGTTTTGCCCCTCATATGGAACCAACAACCAAGTCAGGTCTAAATGGGATAGACACCCTAAACTTGGAAAAACAGTTCATTTGCAGAAAACCACAATTCATACAGTTGTTTGCCCTATCAATTAAATTTTCTTGTTGGTGGATATTGTTTTATGCTAATTTTATAGTAACCTCCTTTAAAACAGCAGAACATGAAAATATTACTTGTTGAAGATGAGGACCTAGCGGTAAAAAAACTTCGAAAAACATTGGAAGCGGTAGACCCGTCAATTGAGGTTATTGGTACTACCGATAGTATCAAAACCACAGTGCAATGGTTGAAAGATAATCCATCTCCTGAATTAATTTTGATGGATATAGAGCTAGCCGATGGTCAAAGTTTTGAAATTTTCAACCTTATACAGGTAAATAGTCCCGTTATCTTCACAACCTCTTACGATGAGTTTGCCTTAAAGGCTTTCAAGGTAAATAGTGTTGATTATTTGCTTAAACCCATCCAAAAAGATGAGTTGGAGGCCGCCATTAACAAATTTGAAAGATTAAAAGGCACGGAACGTCCCAATACTGACTTTGATAGTTTGGTAAAGGAGCTTCAGCATAAATTACAACCCAAGGAATATCGTAAACGCTTCTTGGTCAAGCAGGGCCAAAAACTAATTAGCATTGAAATTGAGGAGATTTCCTATTTTTTTAGCGACGGTAGACTTAACTTTTTCAAAACTACGGATAACCGGACTTTCGTTGTAGATTATACTATGGAGGAACTTGAGGAAATGCTCGATACCCAAAAATATTTTCGCATCAGCCGTTCGTTCTATATTTCAATCAATAGTGTAGATAAAATTGAAGATTATTTCGGAAATCGACTTTTACTTGGTTTAAAACCGCCGGTGGATAAACAAGCCTTGGTAAGCAGGGAAAAGGTAACGGCCTTTAAAAAATGGATGGGAAAATGATTTTGTTCCGCCATTCAAAGCATTCTGTTTTCAATATCAAACTGCATTTCTTTTCTAACGCACAATCGGTATTTTCAATTCTAATATCGAATTGTTCCCAAGTACCTGTAGGTTTATTGCCGTACTGGTAGCTTCTGCCCTTTTGACAAGTTCTTGACGATATTTCAGATTGTTCAGCTGCTGAATATCACAACATTTACTATTGAATAACATTGTGTAGATAAGGTTCGATTTTTCCAATGTCAAGTGAATCTTACACTTTGAAGCGCAGGCATTTACCAAACCCAAGATACTATCCTTAAACAATAAAAAAGCCTCGTGCCTAAATTTCATGTCCAATTGCAATGATTTGACTCTACTGTCCACCAAAATTTCTATCCTACTATTATGACGATTATTCAGGGCATCTATATACTCCCTCATGCGATCAACCGTTTTTCCCATACTGTCGTTGTCAGGTGAAATGCTCCAAAGCATATCATCCATAGAGATAATCATATTGTGGCTTTTAGCGTGTATCTGATCGATGAATTCCGTGGATTTTTGCGGATTGGTCTTTGCTTTAATTTTGGCCATCTCACTTAGAATATTGATTTGATTCAACGCCATGTTTACCTCCCCGTGGAGGCTAGTGGCGATATTGCTCCGCATTTTATGTACCACTTCCTTGCGCTGCATCCGAATTTTATCAAACCAGAAAAAAATGAAACCGATTGCTAGGGCAAGTAACCCGTAAAACCATCTGGTTTTCCAAAATGGTGTTCCTACCGTAATGTTCAGCATTAAAGGATTTGTACCTTCCTCACCTTCAGCATTAATTGAATTTGCCTGAAATTGATATGAACCTGGTGGTAGATATGGGTAAATTAGTTGCTTGGATAGATCCGCTGTTTTCCATTCATTATCAAGGCCCTCCAATTTATATTTTATGCCATAAGGGGTGTTGTATGACATTGTAGAGAGGTCAATGGAAATGGAATTTTGGTTGTGGGTCAATTCTATTGATTGAAGTCGTAACAATGAATCCACGGACAAGGATCGGTTAGTTACCTTGAAATCGGTTATATTCACAACTGGATAACTTGTGTTGATTTTAATAGTATTTGGGTTAAAGACGACCATACTTTCAGAAGCACCAAAAATCATTCTTCCATCTGGCAGGAGATGCGAGGCCGAAATCACGAAAAAGTCATTTCTGATACCATCCTTCCTGTTGAATTTCACAAAAATCCTGTTCTTTACATTCACTCGGGACAATCCCCCAGTGGAAGACACCCACAGATACCCGGCACTGTCTTTTTCCATGGATTTAATAAATCCGGGAAGGTCTTTATCATGTCCAAGAACGGACAGTTTTTGTTGTACCTTATTGTAAAGCAGTAAATTGGTACTTGTGCCTATCACGACTAGGCTATCATTGTAATCTAGTATCGTGGAAACCATTTGATCGGACAATTTCAGTCCGTTAGTGGCTTTGTCATGAAAATGATGGACCACGGAATCGGTTTTTGGGTCAATTACGTATAAGCCTTTGGTATGTGTGCCCACCCATACAAACCCTTTGTTATCTATTATAATTTTATTGATTCGTGTTTCTGGGGTAGGCAAAAAATGGGTAATACCTTGTTCAAAATCGATTTCTCCCTTTTTTGCATACCATTTGTATACACCATGGTCCTGTAAACCAAGCCATAGATTCCCCTCTTTGTCTTCCTCAATCTCGCGAATCCTACTTCTCAACATGGGAAGTTGATAAAACTTTACCTGCCTCTTTTGTTGATCATATTTGTAGATACCATTCTTGACAGCCATCCAAATAATCTTGTCTTTACGAGATTGGCACATACGGACTATAGTATTTATCTCATTGGCCTTAAACCCCTTTATGCCCAATGGCAGCGGTTTAAGGTCATGGTCATAGCGATATAGATGGTCGTTCCAGACCCCTACTAAAATACTGCCGTCAAGATCGTGCATGAAGGTTATGGGGGCACCGGTACCAAGTTTGCCGACAAGTTTGGAGGTGTACCCTATATTGGTGAAAAATTCTTCGGACGGATTAAAACGAAATATTCCGTTATTTCCTGTAGTAACCCAAATATTGTGTTCCCTACCTTCATTAATGCTAGTGATCACAATGAACTCAATGCTGCGGTCGTCCACATAGCCATTAAATACTTGTTGAAATTGCTTTTCCTTTTCAAGATATTTTGCAAAAATATTGATACCCGAAATCCATATACTGCCATCTTTCTGTTCCAAGAAATGATGTATTTCATGGTATCGGGGTACTTGTTCCAGAAAACCATAATTGTTAAGTATTGTTTCCTGTTTGTTTAGGTCATAGCAATATAAATAGTGCAGCCCATCATCAATATTGACAAGCCACACTCTGTCTCTCCCATCAAAAAATAATTTATTCGGGTTTGTAGAGGTTTTAAAGTGTTCGATTAGTATTTCCTGACCAATATTATTACCGTTATAGCTTAAATGACCCATGCTCAGATCGTAAACCGCAAGACCGTAATCTGATAGGCACATCCAGTATTTTTTAGTTCCTTTCTGTGGAATAAAATCTACAATTCTCCATTCAGATTTTGGCTCGAAGAAATTATGGGCGGCCGAGAATTGGTTCTTATCTTTATTATAAGTTAGTAATTCTTCCCCCGGGACCAATAAAAAAACAGTTCCATCATCGTCAGTTATCAGTTTTTTGGGCACGGTAAGCGAACTCAGCAATAATCCTGTTTTTACCTCAACACGGGCTTCATTTACAGTAAATGATTGGGTATCAAATACCCCTACTTCGCCATCTAGGGTAAGTATCCAGAAATTTCTATTCTTATCTATAAGTATTTGTAAAATTGCTTTTGATAGGAGAGAGGAAGAATCGTTCTCCACTTGTCCAAAATTCTTAAAGCGAATACCATCATATCGTTGCAGCCCCTCGTTGGTGCCGATCCAGATAAAGCCCTCATCATCTTGAACGGTGCAATTTACCTGGTAAGAAAGAAGCCCGGATTCTATTGTATAATGGGTAAAATTATAACGCTTTGGTTCAGGCATTTGGGCAAAGCCTGCCAAAGTATAAATCGCAATCGAAATATATAAAGCTATATTTTTCAAATGCCATTATTTAGAGTTTACAAATTTAGTGAACTATCCCCATAACTTAACTTAAACTATTCGGCTTTTAATTAATTTTACATGGGTTTTTATCCAATTTGAGAAGTCTATTGCTCAAAAAGGCTTTAATTACTCGCAAAATATTTTAAGTTAATTCACTTAATAACATAAATGCAATTACCTAATTGTTTGATACTTGATGTACAAAGGACCAGGTTCAATTGACAAATGGATAGACCGCTCAATATTAATCTTCCATCTACGAAAATTGGTTGTTCGTCATCAAATTTTTTGATGTGGAGTATATTTATTAATTTTAATAGAGACTTTTTGTATACGGAACTTATGGCTACCCTGCGTCGATTCCAAGATTCCATCAGCCTGAAAACAATTGGGCTACACCTAATTTTTTGGGCCTTGATCGTCACCTATTTTGCATGGGGCTTCGGCTTCAATGTCAATCCAAAAATGTCTTTTATCAATTCTCTTTATTTTTTACCGGGGCATATTATTATGGTGTATTCCCTACTCTATTTTTTGGTGCCAAGATTCCTTCTTAAAAACAAATTTTTGCATTTTTTTGTCGGGCTGTCAGTTGTATTGTTGTTCTGTATTGTTTATACTATTTTGGCCCAACTACAATAGTCATCTGATATAGATAGTTTTAAGGGAATGACCATGACAGTGGGTAGAAACGTACTGCCTTTTTTACATGTTGCGGGAATCGCTTTATCAATTAAGTTGTTAAAATACTGGTATTTGCAAAGGAAGCGTACCATTGAAGCCGAACAACAGAAAACGGTTGCGGAACTAAAACTGTTGAAGGCGCAGTTACATCCCCATTTTTTATTCAATACCCTTAATAATCTGTATTCACATACCTTGGAATCGTCACCCAGATCTCCAGAGATCGTGATGAAACTTTCCGGTCTCCTGCGGTTTATGATCTATGATAGCAACGTCCCTAAAATCTCCCTGGTCAAGGAGATTGAATTGTTACAGAACTATATATCTCTCGAAAAATTGCGTTATGGTGAAAGATTGGACCTGTCCCTAACGATTACCGGCGACATTGGGAAATATCAGATTGCTCCGTTGCTATTGCTTCCTTTTTTGGAAAACGCCTTTAAACACGGAACCAGTAGGCAGATAGACACCTGTTGGATAAGTTTTCATCTTTCCATGGAGGGTTTCAAAATGTGCTTCAAATTGGTGAACAGTGTAGACCCTGAAGAGGCAAAAACCAGAATGGGAGGATTGGGGCTTCAAAATGTAAGACAAAGACTGGAGCTATTATATAAACATAATCATACATTGGAAACTGTGATGTTGGACGAAGTGTTTGTGGTAAGCCTTGAAATCAATTTGGAAGAATTGGAGAAACAATATGAGGATGAGTTGGTTTTGAACCTAGCCAATTAAATGAGATTTTGAACGGTACCTTAAGAATTATAGATAGTAACCCAACTAGAATTTAAAGTTCTAGTGCACCTAAACTATAGGAATACCTGATGTCATAAAAAACTAATAACAATTGACCGATGAAATATAATTGTATAATTGTAGATGATGAGCCCCATGCGATCAAGATTCTTGAAAGCTACATAAGTTCTTTAGATCAACTAAAGATTGTTGGGACTTGTAATAACGGTTTCAGAGCAATCAATATTTTGAACAACCAAAAGGTTGATCTGATTTTTCTAGATATCAATATGCCAAAATTGTTGGGCACACAGCTTTTAAAGACACTTCAATCCCCCCCTAAGGTTATTTTTACCACCGCCCATAAAGATTACGCTATCGAGGCTTTTGAACTGGATGCTATTGATTATCTGTTAAAACCTATTTCCTTTGAGCGGTTCTTAAAGGCGGTTAACAAGTTTTGCCAAACCACCATGGTTGATGTGGCTCTTGCTGACCATGGCCCGGGGTTTTTATATTTTAGGTCCGATCGGAAAATGGTAAAAGTATTTTTAGAGGATATTCTTTACATAGAAAGTTATAAGGATTATATAGTAATCCATAAAAAAACGGATATGGTCAAGGTAAAGCTTACGATCAGTGCCGTTGAAAAAATGTTGCCACAGAATTTATTTTTGCGGATACATCGTTCTTTTGTGGTTGCTATCAACCAAGTAACCGCGTATACAAAATACGATGTTGAAATTGGTAAAATAGAACTGCCGATCGGTAGAAGCTTTTCCTCAATAATTAAAAGGTTAACGGACAATACCTCAATCATTTTAAGCCTTGAGGATTGATCTATTCATTTAAAAGCGATAATTTTATCTCTAGACCAAAAGTGGTTTCGGTAGGGGCTGTGACTACAAATTCATAGTTGCCTTTGCCTATAATATTATTCACATATACGCCTAAATTAAGAGTTTTTGAAAGCTGGTAGTTGCCATTGGCACTAAGGTAAAACCCACCTAATGGTCCGTAATTCCACTGGTCGCCCACCCGTTGGCCTTCAATTACCGGAGATCCGTTGTAGATGTTATTTATATTGGTTTTGGCCGCCACATTCCTACCTGAAAAGAAATCATACTTTTGGACCCAGCGTGCAAAAAGGGTAGCGTAAAATTTGTTGTTGTGTGTATTAAATGCAGCACTTAACTTATTTTTGGGTGTATTGACCGAAAGGTCATTGTCCGTAACTTTTCCGTCAAAATTTCCGTCATTTTTTAAATTGTGCTTGTCTAGCGAATAATCAAAATATGAATAGTTTAGGGAAAGATTATAATTATTTGAAAAATAATAATTTAGGCCAAAGTCAAAACCATAAGTCCGTACTTCCCCAAAATTTATGTTGGTATTTATGACTGCTCCAGGGTCAAGCATTCCTGGAGCTATACCTTGGGTGAAATCGGTTATCGGCCGATTGCCTCTATGGGTGACCACAGGACCACCTGAAGTGCCTTGTGGCGCGATATTAAAAATTGGGCCAATCATATCTTCAGACCAGTTGTAATAAACGTCTAAATCCATAAATAATTTACAGTCAAAAACAATACGCTTATAGCCAAGTTCCAAGGTGCGGATAGTTTCAGGGCGGATGGGGTCTATTTTGGAACCATCTGATAAAGTAAAGCCGTCACTATTCCCTAAAACAATTCCACCTGCCAACGTTAGGTGAGTGTTTATAAGGGTAGGGGCAGTATACCCCTCACCAAAGGTTATTCGCCAAGTTCCCTCATTTTTTGTATAGGTGATGCCTGCTTTGGGTAAAAAGTTATTACCGTATAAACTGTGACGATCTCCCCTGGCTGTAAAAAGTAATTTCAGCCCGGTTTCATTTAGGTCGTATATCAATTGGCCATATATGCCCAATTGGTTTAATTCTATAGGGCCATCCTCATCCAGCAAATAAGTATGGTTGCTAAAGGCATTTTCCTTTTGATACTGGGCACCAATTACAAAATTAGTATTACCCAATGTATTATTATATTGTAACTCGGCATTATTACGATATGAATCTTCCTCTATGCTGGCTGCCTGGGGACCTTTCTTTGAATTTACAAACGCTTCACTTTCAGACAGCCCTTGGTTAATAAGCATATAGTAATTCTTAGTTCGGGCTAATACATTGGTGGAGTTATCCAATATGATCCACGTATTGTAAAATTGAACAAACCAGTGGGGGGATTTATATGTTGCCTGCAGACTTGAATTGTTCCAATCTTTTAGATTATTTCTGCCCGCACCCCCAACGGAAATACTGTTGTTGAGATTTAGGGCATATGTCAGACCTATTTCGCTATCTTCCGATGGTCTATGAAATATCGAGGCTAATCCTTTGACAAATGAAACGTTCCTATCCACTCCAACTTCTTTTTTTCCTAAAAATTCTCCTGGAGTAGAAGTAGCTACATAAATTGAATCCGTAAATTCAGCTTCTCTTCCCGATATATATTCCGAGGTAATTTTATAGGCCCATTTGTTATTTAAAACTTTTGCATGACGCAATCTTGCCGTATATAATTCATTGGAACCGGTACCCAAAATAACATCTGTTCCACGATATTTAAAAGGTGATTTGGAAATGGTATTGAACAGACCATTTAAACAGTTGGGGCCATATAGAGCAGAGGATGGGCCCAACACAATTTCTACACGTTCTATATCTTCCTTAACAAAAGCACTCATTGGACCAACTGGCGTCCGAATACGGGTATGTGCAATTCTGTTATCGTCTAGGATTAGCATTTTTTGGTTGAAGGAACTGTTAAAACCCCGGATGCTAATAGCACCCCAAAAATTGCCGATTCGGGTAAAATCCACACCTTTTTGTAAGGCGAATAATTCCTCTGGACTTCCGACAATATTCTCTAATTGCCTTGCATTGATCAAATTTATGGAAGCAGGGGCTTGGGTAATTTTTTCAAGTCTTCTTGAGCCAGAAACGACCGCTTCATCCATTATCTCATATAAAGAAATTAATATTATTTCGCCTAGATTCTTCATTTCATTATGAATGGATACATTCAGTATCTTTCTGGAATAGCCAATGGAAGAAAATATGACGGCATAATTGCCATTTTCAAGTTCAAGTTCAAAATAACCTTCAGGATTACTGTTTGTACCCGTGTTAAAAATTTGCAAATAGATATTTACATCAGATAATCCATTTCCCTTTTCATCGACAATTCGGCCTTTCAGTCCCGTTTGTCCATAAATGATGCATGTAGAAGCTAAGAGCACGAATTTAAAAGCGAAAAGTTTCATCCCAGATTGGATTATATGATGAAATCATTAAAACTCTATAGTTTTGAACCGAATCAACAAACAAAGGGGGGGGTGCGTTGTAATCAAGCCAGTATTAGCTTGAATTACGGAATCTATAATTGTTTAAAATCGCAGGGAGATCAATACATATGTTGTTCAATAAAATTAGTGAAATTTATTCTATAATCATCATTTCGATAAATCAATTTATTAACGCTCCCCTGGCCAGTTTTTCCAAGGTATCAGATTGAAAACGAAAGGAATAAGGAGGTGTATTTGACAGTCGATATAAAAAAATATCATTGGAATACTTGTTGTCTTTATCGAAGATAAAAGACGATTTTTCATAAATAGATAATATTTAGTTATCGACCAATAATGAGGATAGGAAGGCCTTAGGAAATAAAGGCCCTGTACGGAAAAAAGCTCCGGCCTTATATCAATACCGGAGCTTAATGCATCCTATTTGGGAATGGTTTTTATTTTAGTTCCCTAAGATTATTGTGATAAACAAATTCAGCCAATTGCCTCCCCATTTTTTCACCTTCAATTATATCTTGTCGAAAATGATAACCTATATATATCCTGGAAAGTGAAATTTCACTGGCAAGTTGCGAAAAACTTGTATAGTTTCTTTTTGTACCAGGCAGACTAATACTTTCTACGGTAAATAATTTTTTGTCCTTACCAAAGAACAATTTGAACAATTCTGCCGCAGCTCTCCCGTTTGCGGCATGGGAGGATGGGTAAGCTGGTGTTGGTGGCGTTGGTCTTATCTCAGGACGTTGAGGTATCATCCAATTCGGATCTCCCGCTGTATTATCGTTTCCATCGTTATCGCCTTGCCTTACCGCCGTAATGGGTCTCCAGCTATTATAGAAATATTTGGCATCAAAAATGCTAATATGGGTATCTGCCAGAACCATATGGGTTAGGGCAAGAAGCCGGGCAGTCTTAAATCCGTTAAGCTTTTCCTTGACGGCAAAAGATTTGGCAATACGATTCATGGCACTAGGAGAATTCTCAATAAAGAACGCTCCCATGTCTAATTGCTCCTGGGTTCGATTAGGGCATTCGTTGCATCCCATAGACAAAACTTCCTTATAATCAGAAGCGTATTCTGGAGAATTGATGGGATATGGTGGACCAGGTCTAAACTGTTTTCCTGTAGTAATGCCAAAAGTCTCAACTGTTCCCCAAGCAGGTGCATACACGGCATTTTCGGGCCAAATGGGAAAATTGGGCACAGCCCACGGCATATAGGACCTATAATCACCTGGCAGTGTTCCTTGATCAGAAGTGTCAAACATAGGCTTTAAATCTTTTGCCCTTTTTTCCAAAATAGCGGCTGCTGCCTCTTTACCTATTCTAATACCGTCCTCCTTGAAACCCGAATTCTCGATTTTTGAGAGGCATTCCACCAAAAGATCGTCGGCATCGGTCTTCTTATCTGGAGCCACAATGACTAGTACATCATGTGCAGCCTGTGACACCGCGGCATCTGCAATTTGTGATACGACCTTCTTTGAAACGTCCTCTAGATCTACCGCACTATTATCCAGGGCGTATGTTTCATACTTTGGAACAACATTGTTCAAGGCGTCATGCATTGCCAAGGTTACCATGGCATATGCCCTGGATTCCGGAGGCGGTGGACTTAAATTATCAATGGCCAAACTAATGGCATTGTCCCATTTTAAAACCATTTCATTGTTGTAGGATTTTATCATTTCATTGTACAATAATTTCGAATCTGGTACGGGGATTGGATCCTCATCTAAATTGTCTTTTTCGCAAGCACTGATTGCGAGTAACATAAGTACAGTGCGACCAAAAAGCTTTACATTTTTTTTCATGACAGTATATTTTTAGGATTTCATAATAAAAATAATTCATTCCCCTTTCCGAGAATTTTAGCCATGATGTATAGCCGTTTTTGAGGTAAGAAGGCAGCATTTTGATCGACAAACGGAATTGATAGTCCCATCTCAAACCATTCCTATTTTAATACAGTTCACTCCACGTTTTACTTAATTCATGACTACCTCAGTATAGCTCTTCCACTCACTCAATTATTAGGTAAGGGCACAAAGATTGGTTTAATGAAAATTGCTCGTACTTTGATAATCAGTCTGGCATATAGGCAGGTTCTCTTTCCATGGGACTGAAGCACTCAATAGCACTTAAAGACAATGCCTTCTAAATTTTGTGTAATTGGCTTTAATCTTTATTGAATGGACTTTTGAGCACATTTATAGACCTTAAGAATAAATCCTTCAAATTACTCTAACCATACCTTTGTTTTAAAAATCATATTGTAGCCAGTAACACTCGCTGAACATGAAAGGAATAAATACTCGTAAAATCTAGAGAAATAGCAACTGGAAGGCAACACCTAAAATAAAAATAAAATCAATTGAAACCTTCTTTTTTCCAGTTCATCCTCTTTCACTTTTGAGCCTCTATAGGTGTCATTAATTTTACCCTGATTAAAAAAATAATATTCCTAAACAATTAAAAAACAAACACATGAGAGCATTTAAAAGAGAATTATTATTGCCGTCAGAATCAAGAAAATATTCAACTTTCAAAAACTCAAAAAGAGTACACTGGTTCGAAAACAGACGTTTTAAATTTTAATTCTGAAATCTGTAGCATAGGCTTATATAGACCTATAGAGGAATTTGGGCTGGTTATTTTTTGGAACTGGCCCAATTTCAAAGCACGAGCAGGTTCATTGATGATTTAAGAAATACCTGAAAAGCATAACACCGATCAATAAAACGAGACATTATATGGGAACAATATTATTTAAACATCAGGTACTTGGTACAAAGGAAATACAAAGGATTTTAATTATTACTTTGTGTTGGGCCCTAGTACATTCCGTATTTTATATTTACAGGTACTTTTCCACTTTGGATTTGGTTCATTTACACAAACTGAGTGGTACCTTCGAATTTTGGCCCGACTTTATTGCCACCTTGTTCCTCAGTGTTTTCGGAGGACTAATCGGGGGAACTATCTTGGTTTCCAAGAGATATGTCTCTAACAGTTATAAATCCTATGAATACGGTACAATTGGCTCTAGGCTCCATTTTGTACTATGGTGTCTGTTACTGTTGGCAATTGGTCTTTACATATGGGTTTTTGTATTTTATAATTTATCAGGGGAAGTAGCTAGGTCCTTTAGCAATTCCGTTCAAAATTTGGTGGTAGATCTTAGCGTCCCATCCTTTTTTGCTACAATGGCCATTTGGGGACTTTTGATTTCCGCTACCTAATTCGTATTGCAAATCAATGACAAATTGGGTCAGGGCGTTCTTTGGAAATTTATTACTGGAAAGTACCGACGGCCAAGGGAAGAAGATCGGATTTTCATGTTTCTGGACCTTAAGGGAGCCACCGGGATTGCAGAAAAAATGGATAGCAGCACGTTTTTCGAAATGCTCAAAGATGTCTATATGGATATAACTGTGCCAATCATCAAAAGCTTGGGCGAGATCTATCAGTATGTAGGCGATGAGGTAGTAATTTCCTGGCCCGTGGATAGGGGTATAAAAAATAATAATGCTCTCCTCTGCTTTTATAGAATTGAAAAAGAGATTGCAGGAAAGAAATCAAAATATCTTGCAAAATATGGGGTCGTACCAACTTTTAAAGCAGGCCTGCATTTGGGAAAGGCAACTACCGGAGAGATCGGGGTAATTAAAAAGGACATCGTCTATTCGGGAGATGTTCTAAATACCACCTCTCGAATTCAGGCAATGTGTAATCATTATAATGTAAGAATCCTTATTTCTTCTGCCTTATTGCAAATGATGAAACTAGGAGCAAAGCATATTAGTATCCCAATGGGTGAAATTGCCTTACGGGGAAAGGAGCAAAAAATTGCTTTGAATACCATAAGCGTCATATGAATTTTGTTTTAAATCTTTTTTTTGCGCGGAAGTTAGTTTTATGGTTGAGGCAACATATAGAATAATTTTTTTCCAATATCTTCCCATCTTGAAAATAATTAAATGGGTGAACTTTGAAGTATTATTAGTTGGCCATCGGCCAATAAGCCAAGGCTTGTTATGAGGATTTATACTTTATGGTGCTTACAATTATTACAGGTTTTTAGACACTTCATTTTGCGTTTTCCCCAATTCACCCACAACGGGTTTCCAGAACTTTAGATTGGTCCTAGCTTTACCAATAGTTTAAACAATACCTTCCAAATGAGGGGTCTAATGAAAACGCAAAATTGCTTACATAATCATAGACTCAAGGAAATGTATAAGGTCCTTGTCATTACAGTAGGATGGGTATTCGTCAGTTCTATATCATGAATATTTTTTCACAATGGCGCTTAACATATAATAATTATCTACGAATTTATTGATTATATAAATGAACAAACATGAATATTGTACTACGTCCAGGTAGGGCATCAGATGCTAGTGCCTGCAGTGTTATTTGCTATGAAGCTTTCAAAGTCATTGCAGAGAATCACAATTTTCCACCTGATTTTCCAAATCTAGAATCGGCCTTGGGTTTAATGGATTATGCCTTGGCGAACAAAGATATATACTCTGTGGTTGCTGAGGTAGATGGTAAAATAGTTGGCAGTAATTTTCTATGGTTGCATACCGCTATTGCAGGGGTAGGGCCCATCACTATTGCACCAGGTTATCAAAATGCCGCCCTTGGCCGAAGGTTGATGGAACAAGTTATTCAAAGATCCACTGAACTTAAAATGTCAGCAGTGCGTCTAGTGCAGGCCGCTTACCATAACCGGTCGTTATCGCTCTATATGAAGCTTGGATTCGATGTGAAAGAGCCATTATCAGTCATTCAGGGACCGGCTCTTGGCCTTAGTCTGCCCGGATTTGAGGTTCGACCGGCCAACATGACCGACTTGGAACCGTGCAACGAACTGTGCTTTGACGTTCATGGCCATGATCGACGTCAAGAATTGCAGGAAGCTATCAATAATGGAAACGCCTCGGTGGTGGAGCACCTTGGGAAAATTACCGGCTATACCACCCAATTGGGCTTTTTTGGACATACTGTGGCAGAGTCCAATAATGACTTAAAAGCACTGATAGGGGCTGCTACCACAATAGCAGGGCCGGGATTTTTACTTCCGTCGCGAAATTCTGAAATAATGCGATGGTGTTTTAGCAATGGCTTGAGGGTTATACAGCCTATGATATTAATGAGCAAGGGCTTATATAATGAGCCTGTGGGCGCATTTCTACCGTCGGTAATTTACTGAGTGCACAGACATCCTATGGAACTTTACTGTAGAAAACGGATTTATCTTATGAATCAATTGGTTTTTATTTTTTTTACGCTTGGTACTCATAACTTTTTTGGGCAAAGTCCGTGCATTATTTCAATAGAGAATGTAAATGTTATTCCAATGACAGAAGAAATTGTTCTCGATACGCAACGGGTCATAATTTCAGATGGAAAAATAGTTAAGGTAGAGCCTACTTCCAGCGCAATTCAATATCAGGCGAACCTAACTATCGATGGAACCGGAAAGTACTTGATACCGGGATTGTCGGAGATGCACTATCACCTAAGAAACAATGATCCAATCAACGATTTTAAACTGTTGATAGCCAATGGTATCACTACGGTAAGAAACATGGCCGAACGTAAGGGGCAAGATCAAGTCGTAATTAAGAATAGAATTTTAGTGGGTGATTTAATTGGTCCCAACTATTTTACAACTGGCCCCTATCTTCAAGCGATGAGTCTTCAATCGGAGGAGCAAGTGATGGAAGTGGTCCAATCACACCAAGAAAAAGGTTATGACTTTTTAAAAATCGCAGACAACCTTCCCTTAGAAATTTATTTAAAACTATTGGAAGAAGGCGAGAAGAACGGATTTCCCATAATCGGGCATGCCCAACGAAACCTACCACTCGAATATTCGTTGCGTATGAAATCGATCGAACATGTAGAAGAGTTCCTGTATATTTCAGGGCGCTATGGAGGGAAAAAGCTTTTTAAGGAGGATTTGGCCGATTTAAATGGCATAGCGCTACAAGTAAAGCAAAGTGATATTTATATAGGTACCACCTTGGTTGTATTTGATTTCATAAACCAATGTTTGGATGATAAAAAATTTGCTGCACTTCAAAAGCATGAATTGGTAAAATATCTGCCCAAACAAGAGCGGGAAAACTTTCTGACGGAAAAAAATGACTATCGTAAAATGAAAAATCATGAATTTGAGGGGATAAAAGCGGACACCCTGTTCGGGGACTACTTCTTATGGCTGAAAGGATTTGCCCGTATTTTAGTTGATAATGGCGTTCAACTACTAAGCGGTAGTGATACCTATGGAATGGTAATCACAGGTTTTTCGCTACACAAGGAGTTCCAGTTTTTACAGGACGCCGGCATTGCACCATACAACATCCTATTGGCAAGCACCGTTAACCCGGCCCGGTATTTAAACAAATATGCATCTGAAGGCACAATTTCAGTGGGCAAGAATGCCAACCTGGTATTACTTGATAAAAATCCGCTGGATAATATTAAGAACACCCAAACCATTGTAGGAGTCATGTTAAAGGGCAAATGGTTCAACAGGGCTCAATTGGATGTAATGTTGAAAGAGGTGGAATTGGCATACAAATGATATAAGTGCCGAATACCAAGTGGAAGTTTGACAGAAATAGGTAGGCAAATAACAATCTTTTAAATATACCTATCATTAATTGTTGGCAATGTATATAACATCATAAAATACTGGTTGGATTCAGATGAATACATATAAAATTATAAACGGTATCCTTGTTCAGGTGAAAGGTCAAGTACCTTCAATAAATGAGCACGAGGTCTTGGTGAGAATACATGCCGTATCCTTAAACTATAGGGATTTATTGGTTATCGAAGGAATAGGTCAATGGACTCCTATAGAAGACAGAATTCCCTTATCGGATGGAGCAGGTGAGGTAATAAAAATTGGAGGTTCAATAACAAAATTCAAGGTAGGTGATCGAGTCACAAGTTTGATCTCCCCTAATTGGGAATCGGGAAAATTAGCACCAGAGAAGATTATCGTCACCTTAGGTGGTTCATCACTTGACGGGGTTTTGGCGGAATACGTGGTATTACCGGAAAATGCCCTTTCCAAATTTCCAGATTATCTTTCCTACGAAGAGGCAGCTACCTTACCTGTTGCGGCACTTACCGCATGGAACGCCGTCATTGAGCAATCCACATTAAAATTAGGTAATACTATTTTAATAATAGGAACGGGAGGGGTTTCCCTTTTCGCCTTACAATTTTCAAAATTGTCGGGGTATCATATTATCATTACCTCAAGCAGTGATGAAAAACTTAAAAAAGCAAAAGAGCTAGGAGCGCACCATATCATCAATTATAAAAAAAACAAGGATTGGATTAAAGAGGTATTAACGATTTCGGAGGGGAAAGGAGTGGATCAGGTGGTTGATGTTGTGGAGGGAGATCATATTACGGAGTCATTGAAATGTATAAAAAGTGAGGGGATTGTAAGCATGGTAGGGGTTATCGCAGGAATCCATGGGTCTATCGATACCGGAATGATTATGAGCAAAGCCGCCAGAATACAGGGCGTTGAAACCGGGTCGACAGAAATGTACGGAAGAATGTTGGCCGCAATGCATTTACATAGGGTTAAACCAATCATCCATACGGTTTTTCCATTTGAGAAGGTTCCTGAAGCACTCTTGCTACTCAAAAAAGGCGACCATTTTGGAAAAATCTGTATTAAATTAGAGTAGACTATTTTAATCATAATATTGTAATCATGAAAAAACGTGAACACCAAAATTCAAAAAAAAGACCGGATCAACTTATCTTGGAATTTTTCGACCGTGTTTGGCACCATCCGCATGAGCTGGAGGCAATTGATGAATTAATGACAGAAGATTATACCATTACCACCGGGGGTGTCAAAATAAAAGGAAGGGACAAATTTAAAGAATGGGTAGGAGTATTTCAACAATCACTATTGGATGCCAAAACTGAAAATGTGGATATATTTTATGATAAGCTTGAAAGCAAGGTTGTTTCACGGTGGGTCTGTTCAGGCCAGAACAACGGTCTCTTTGGCCTGAATCCTGACCAAAAATTTATTTCATTTTCGGGAATAGCCATTTGGAAGGTAGATGGCAATAGGCTCTCGGAATGTTGGGTAGAAAGAAGTTCGTATGAGCTTTATCGTGAACTGACAGATGGTAAAAATGACGCTAAATTTGTTTGACAACATCAATAAAAAATTTTTATAAGAAGAAAAATTGAGGGTTATGAAAATGACAATGGATGAATGGAAAAACCTGTACAACGATCTATAATTCTAGGCTTCATCGTATAGGAAATATACCGGACATAATGGTAAAAAAAACCTTTGAAGGTATTCGAGAAAAGTATGATGAATTTATGGCAAAAGTATTTTATAAGTGGGGGAATGAAATTAAATTAGCAAGAGTCTCAATTCGGACATCTTCAATTATCTCTTCAATAATAATGAAGAATATAATGAATTGTATTTGATTTATTCCCTAATTTAATACAGTAAAAGGCACAAAAAGTAGCCCTAACTTTTCTATTTTCCGTGAGTGTTCATTGGGATTATCCAAATTCTATAATCCCTACGAACCACTAATCAAGTAATCCTAAAGCATTGTTCTTCTATTAATTGTTTTTATGAAATTTCTATGACATCATTAGATATCATATGATTACAAAGAAATGGGGTAGAGTTAGGTCTATAGGGGAAAGTTAAATTTTGAATAAAATATTGATGACAATTTCATAATGAAACGATAGTAAGGTGTAACACCTAAAAAACACCATATCATGAAAAAGTTTCATTTGCCCGCAGCACTATTTTTTACGCTCATATTCTTTTCCTGTTTGGGGCCAAACACTGAAAACAACAATTTTAGCACCGATTCCGACTTCAGTTCCGGATCTGATTCAGGAACTGGGATTGCTTCCTTTTTTGGGAACGATTCGAAGTCCTATGAATTTAAGGATCCAAAATCAGGTTTTGTGGTTTCTAAGATAGATTATCCTAGCGACTGGAAAGTTGTTTACAAGCCTCAATATGATGTAGACCCCTTAATTCCCTTTTTCCTTTACCAGATTCAGGGGCCATCCAACACCAAGATTTTTAATACACCGTTAAAAATGTTCTACGCTTCTCCCAATCCACAAATAGAACAAAATATGCGCAAATCTGGTATGCAAAATGTGCGGTCATTGGTATCCCTTGAAGAAATACTTGAAAAGGAAATAAAGCCAATGATGGCTCCTCAAGGTTTTTCCTTTGAGAGGCAGAAGCCTTTACCTGAATTAAATCGTTTTTTTGCCCAAAAGGTCCATGAGTCTGCCCCACAGGCAGCAACAAAAGTTCTTACTACGTAATGGAAGGGAGCCAATAATCAAAAGGGTCTTGTTATTATTTCATACGTTCAAATGCAACAACCACTTTTCACTGGAGATGTGGCCAATATTTGGCTGTATACTACGGACTTCCTAATAGCCGATAATGAACGTTTTGAGAAGGTTATTGAATCCTTTGTAAACGCTAACATTCAAGCCAAGGAAAATTCTGAATGGAAGAACCATGTGGCAAGCATCAACAATAAAAGGCAGATGGAAAACAGAAGACAGCACCAATTGCAAATCGAAAATATGGACAATGCTACCAGGGCAATGGCCCAGACACATCAATATAAAATGAGAGACAGACAGGCAAGTTTTGATGCCCATCAAAAACGAATGGCAGATATGTCCGCTGCACGGGATGCTAGTCATGCCAATTTTATGAACAATAATTTTGGAAGCAACGGCAGTACCTCAAGTTCTTATTCAGGTAATGGTCAACAAAGCTTTTTGAACATGATCAAAGAAGAAGAAACAGTGGCAAACCCCAATGGATACAATTATCAGGTAGAATCCGGGGCCAAAGAATATTGGATGGATAACAATGGCAACTACATAAAAAGTAACGATTTGTTTTACAATCCCAATGCCGGCCTTGACAACAATACAGAATGGACGAAAGTCTTGGATGATTATTGATCCTTTTATTGGGGTGATGACATTTTTAATCTCAATCGATATTCTTAAAATAATTAAACTAAATTCCTATGAAAACTACATTTAAAATTATTACGATGTTTATGACTTTATTGGTCCTTGGATGTTCCAGTGGCAGTGATGAGGACGAAACGGAAATTGACCTTTACGGAAATTGGTTCGGAGTCTATGATGGCGACGATTCAGGCACATTCGGTGTTTATATTTATCCGGATGGAAAGGTTACTGGTTCTGCTACTTCAACCAATTTGCAGGGCACATTTTCTATAAATGGAAACACTGCGACCTCGGGAAAAATTACTGCCGTTATTGAAACAACAGGTAATGGCAGAAGTTTTACCGGTCAATTCACTTCTGATTCAGGTTCAGGAACATGGAAAAGTGATCAGGAAGGGACTTCTGGTACTTGGCATACGACTAAAAAAGAATGAATCCTTAAGGACATTAAAGGTACGATTGTTTTCAATTTTGTTTTAAAGCCTAAAATAATCTATTGAAACTTAAAGAAAAACCAAATGAAAAAGACAAAACAAATTATCATATTTATGCTTATAACCTTCGTTCTTTCGTTGGGTTGTAGCAAAGATGATCCCATCATTCCACCACTAGTTGGCCCCGGTGAAAACCCTACAAAACCCCAGGAACCTAGTAATCCTGGCAATAGGCAGTTTGAAATGGTTGATGTTAAAATTATCTTTCCTCAAGGAAGTGAAATCGAATTGAAGACAACAACAGCTTTCAGCCTTGCAAGTTCTTCCTCGGTTGCTGCAACGAGCATGGGAAATCTCCCGTTTAATAAGGGTACGGTTCAGTTGGCATATTTAATGGATTTGGATGACAATCTTTTGTTGGCTGGTTTTTTGACCGATGAACGCAAGGAAATATCAGCAGCAACAACTGCGGAAGTAATGTTATATTTCGGTCTGGGCTACCAACTTTTACCAGAGGAAATCAAGAAACCATATCTCCGAGCAGTTCAACAAGTGGCAGGTTTCTCAGACTTTGTGTCTAATATCGAAACCCTTTTTGGAAACAACCCTTTAATGTATACAGAAGGCACTTATCAAAGTATATTGAACGCTAAAATCGATGAAATATCCACTAAAGAAACAATTGACCTTACCGCACGTATTGAAGTGGATAGCGGTGATACAAGAAGTGGTATTACCGTTTCTGATGTGGATGCGTTTAACGTACAGGTTCAAAATTCGTATCCCAGAAGAGCTCATACCTTTGTTTACAAAAAATCTTCTACAGACGAAAACGGAAATGTGACCCAATTACCCAATTATACGGCTAAGGCTGTCTCTGATTTTAAATTGGCCCCAGGAGGTAGAAACTCAGGCCTT
The DNA here is from genome assembly GCF_014397245.1 of Arenibacter arenosicollis. GTDB lineage: Bacteria > Bacteroidota > Bacteroidia > Flavobacteriales > Flavobacteriaceae > Arenibacter > Arenibacter arenosicollis. The sequence continues at coordinate 37,309 of NZ_JACLHY010000005.1, forward strand.
CAAGACGGATCAGCCAGCATTCAGCAGCAGTGCACTGTTGCTGCTAAATCCAATATTGAAAACACGACAACCTCAGGTTCTATCAATCTTCCTTTAGAAGAAGGTGAACTTTCGGCAGAATATGAGTTAGTTGTTGTTGGGCCTGGAACTGGAGCAAGTGGTAATAGCAGGGACTTCACCCCGGCAGAGAGGGCAAAATTTGAACAACTTTCAAAGGAGGCCTTTATACTTGATAATTTTCTTCCCACTCTTTTGGATATTGGGGGGAACAAAGGCTTGTTGCCTAAAGTCGGAAGTGCTAAAGAAGGTGCTTTGGTCAATGCGGTAATGCCTTATTTGGAAGCCAACCCAAACGTTTTGGCTCAAGTACTGGAAAATGATTTTGATGCGGCTTCAAAAGATTTTATCCCTTTCCTATATGAAGATATTCGTCAATCGAACGATTTACGCGAATTGTTGAAAAACGTATATGATGTGGTTGATGGCGGCGAGTTTCCCAATACGTTTATTCAAAGCCAAGAACTTATAGAAACAGGTGAGGCACGCTTAAAAGCACTCACAAGTATCATTGACCGCAATATTAATTCTTATAACAACAAGTGCAATAACTTCCGAATGAAGGATACCTCAAATTTCGAAAGTTGGACTGTAAAATCATCTGATGGAAAAGTAAAGGTTGGTCCTGAGTGTTTGGTCATTTTACTGGATGAAGTGGGTGACATAACCGTACAGGTTACAGCCGACCTAGAAAATGGACAAACTTTGGAGTATGAATGGAGGACTTCTGGCACTTTCAGTGGTAGAATACAGGACATCAATGGAGATCCCAGTAATTTCGGAACATCTGTAACCACTGCAAATAGAACGATTTCTTTTAGTAGTGCGGCTTTGAATTCAGAACTTTCCGATGGTGACAATATTGAAAACGTAACCGTAACGGCTTATGTAAAAAATGCCAATGGCACAAGAGATGAGGTTGGGTCCGATGAAATGAAGGTAAATATCAAAAAGAGAAGCTTTGTTATTAGCCCGGATGAAGTTTATATTGAAGGTGGTAGAAACGTTATACTGCGAATACGTCATAATGATGGTATGACAGTCATACCCAGTGAGACAACCGATTATAAACTTGTTTGGAGGACATCGGGAAAATACGGACAGTTGAGTGGCCGAAATATGGTAGAAACGCGCTATAACGATGATTCCATCTTCTACCAAAGTCAAGATAAGGAAGTAGAAATGGGAGTGGACGAGGTAAGTGTGGATATTTATGCCAAAACTAAGTTGGGTACCGGAGATTATCAATTGGTTGACGATGCACAGGCGATTGTAATTACCAAAAATAATGAAGAATGTGACTTTGAACTCTATCCTCTAAGTAAGCTATTTGAAAACCCCGAGACTGCAAATAATTGCCCGCCGGAAGCAGGGGGAACTGCTTACATGGGCAACGTGATTGTATATGTACCGATAGATGAAGATGCCAAAAGTTATTCGGTTCAATGGACTGATGTCTATATTGGGTCTAACAATTCATATTTCAATCTCAGTGGTTTTAGTTGGACCAACGAGAACTTTGATACAGTTCAGGTCAAAAGGGTTGGCAATATGTTCCAAGTTTATTCAGGATTAGGTAATGGGGCAGCTTGTAGTAATCATCCGGATATTGGTAAAATGAAAGGTTACCTTAATTCCGTACAAGGCTTTGCAACGGTTACTATTTGTTATTAAAAGTGGAAGTAAATACTCTGCGCGGTATCAGAATAAAAGAACGGAGGTTGGTAAATGTAAACGGTTATAAAAGCAAGATATATTTAAGGTATATATGGATTAAAAAATAGACAATCTCCCTTGTAACTTGAATTGATACAATTTCAGCGTAATTTCTAGGGGTGAACGGTTAAAATCTGTAAATTAACAGTGCTATTTTAGCCAGCAATGAACCAGACCAAAACCAATCAATTCCTCGCCCGAACGCAAGAAGAAACCTTCGTTGGGGTTCTTCAAAACAACGACCTTGTACTTAGATCGCTGTATGAAGGGGTATATCCTAAAGTAAGGCATTTCATTTTACAGAACAATGGTGTGGAGGATCAGGCCAAGGACATGTTCCAGGAAGCTTTTGTAGCCACTTGGAAAAATGTTAAGGATGGAAAACTTAAGAAAGATAATGGACTAAACGTAGAAGCATATCTCTTTACTATCGCAAAAAACAAATGGTTGGATTATTTGCGTTCTTCAAGGTATAAAAAAACGACCAGGGTTGACAAGGTAATTCATCTGCGGCTAGATGTGGAAGAAGAGGAAAGTGAACCTAGTCAAGATCAGGATGAAATGGTGGCAATGCAAAGGGCCTTTAAGCAATTGGGTGAAAAATGTAAAATGGTATTGAAACTGTTCTATTATGAGAGAAAATCGATGGACGAAATTTCAAGTGAATTACAAATAACTTCGGCCTCGGTTCGAAATCAGAAGTACCGATGTATGGAAAAATTAAGGCTATTGAGCCTAGAAATCAAAAGCAATGGATAAGTACCCCAAATACATATCGCAGGAAAAACAGGAGCTTTTTGAAAGATACCTGTTGAACGAAATGGACAAAGCCGAACAACTCGCTTTCTTGGCAAAGTTGGATGCCGATGCCTCCCTTAACGCTGAATTTAATGAATTCAAGAAACTATTTTCCGCCGTGGAAGAGGCAAGTTTACACGAAAGGATGAACGAGTACCACAAAACTTTTGAAACTTATTCTTCGAAAGAGGCAACATCAAAAAAACGGTTTCCTTTCCGAATCAATTATGGTATTGCAGCCTCGGTCATTTTGTTACTTTCACTAGGGGGCATCTGGTATTTTAATGGCGGGAACAAAACTGAAAAACTCTTTGACGAATTCTATTCGCCAGATCCTGGACTGCCCACCGTGATGGGCGACACAAACAATTATGACTTTTATGAGGCCATGGTAGCTTATAAACATGGAGATTATGACCAGGCCATTGAAAAATGGAAAAAATTATTAGTAACAAAACAACAGAACGATACCCTCAATTATTTTCTGGCCTCCGCACAAATGGCCATAGGTGACGAGAAGGCGGCCAATGCTGGTTTCTTAAAGGTCATTGCCAATAAAGGATCTGTTTTCGAAGATGAGGCCTATTTCTATTTGGGATTGGAGGCACTTAAACGGGGAGCCATCCCGGAAGCCAAAAGTCTTTTGGAGCTGTCCAAAAAAGAAGCCAGTAAGGAGCTTTTAAACCATTTGCCCAAAAAATGATACAACGGCTATCCTTTCTCTTGGTCTTGGCCCTGTTTGTTTTCTTAACAAATCAAACTGCTACGGCCCAGGCAAAAGGGGAGGCAATAGCTCAAATCAACGGTTATATTTATTCGGACAGTATTGCACAGGCCTCAGCTTTGTTGACGGAATCGATTACTACATCCCTTGCGGACGCAGATTTCGAAACAGCAGCGTCCTTTGTATATCCTCAAGGTAAAATTGAATTGTTGGGCAACAGTGCCACGGAGTTTACCAAAGCCATAGCCCTGTATCATCGCGTACAAAAATCAAATTCTCGAGAGGCAGAATATAAGGCCAGTATTGGAATGGCGTTATTGTACAACGATCAGGGACGGGCCCAAATGGCCTATAATTTTGCCAAAAGTGCAAATAAATTGGCAAAAAGGCTCAAGGATGTTCAAATGCTACTGGAATCTGAATTCTATCTCAGTGAATTTGGAATGAAACGGGGAGATTTCAACCTTTTGGCAGATCACAATAACAATTCATTGCAGATTCTAAAGGCTAACCCGAAAATTGCTTTTGCCTTAGCTCCTAGAGTTTATAATTACAAGGCCTCCATCATGCATTTTACTTCAAAAGAAGATAGTGCCAACTATTATTTTAAGCAGGCCATTGAAGCCTTGAAGGAATTGGAAAAGAATCCGGAGACAGAATATTACCTGCCAGCAACTATTTATGGGAACTGGGTCATGGTAAAACAATCTACGGGAGATTATGCCAAGGCTATGGAGCTTTCACTTGAAAGCGTCCGAAAGTTCCATTCATTTTTGGCCAATACCAATAACCATCCACTTACCTCTCGGGTTCATGGTAATCTATCCATAACCTACAGGAATATAGGAAGTTTATATAATGACATGGGCGACAAACAAAAGGCTAAGCAATTTGCCGGCATAGGATATAAACACGCAAAGGCCAATTTTTCACCCAATACAGTAAGTTATTTCACTGCTATGTTGATGATGGCAGAGGCTCATGTTTACACCTCTGAGCCAGAATCGGCGAAAATATATTTGGAAGAGGCGGAGGCCTCTTTAAAAACAATAGCGGGGGACAATTACCTTTGGCATGCCCAGTTTGAATCGGTTTACGGTGATTACTACGTAAAGCTCAAAGAGTACCAAAAGGCCATATCGTACTATCAAAAAGCCTTTGATAATTATGACTTAAGTCACCCCGATGGGTATGACCAAAATCAATTATACAATTTAATGAATTTGGCGAAGGCCTATGCAAATAACGGTGAGTCCGAATTGGCCATAGAGACGGCATTGAAGGTTTATGAACACAATAAACGGGAATATGGGGAATTTGGGTTTTTGACGAATGAAGCCCTACTTTCTTTGGCTCAAGTGGCGTTTATCAACAAGGATTACCAAATGTCCTTGGCCTATACTCAAAAAAGCCTTGATCTTTATAAAAATAAAGAAGCGGCGGATAAGCTGAACAAACTTTATTTTGAAGGAAACAGGTCTTGGGTTATTTTACTTCATGTTAAATCGCAATATGAATTGCTAAGTGATAAGACCGAAGCCTCCTTAAAACCATTGGTTCTTGAATTGGATGAAGCCATCCAAGTTTTGGAGGAACGAAAATCTTTTGTGGTTCACAATGACGAAATCAGTGATTTGATGGCCAGTAATACAGAGGTTTTTGACTTTGCAAAGAAATTGTACTTGGAGATTTATGGTAAAACCAAAGATTCAAAATATCTGGACAAGATTTTACAACTTCACGAATCTGCCATCTATAATAGAATTAGAACTCGACTAAACCTCAAGAATCCTGAAATCTCAAATATTCCCGAAAATGTTAGACTACGTGAGATTGGATTGAAGGAAACAATCAATGAAATATTATTCAGTCCTGAATATCACATTGGAATTGAAATAAATTCCTATACCAAACAAACGGAAGCCTGGAACCTGTTTTTGGATTCGCTTCGTACTTTCTATCCAGAATATTACAAAATGCGATATGCGTCCATTACAGAGGACATAACCGACCTGCAACAGAAAATTCCACAAGGCTCAACGCTGATACGCTATTTGTTTATTGAAGATCATTTGTATGCATTCATTATTGATGCCCATAACCAGGAACTGATTAAATTGGATCATAATGGAAATTTGGATCAGATTGGGGCATTGAATGCTGACAATGCCACAATTGGTCAGGTATCGGATATGGCAATTTCCCTATACGATGCTCTTTGGAAGCCGTTTGCGTCTAAGATCAAGACCGAAAAGGTAATTATTTTTCCTGACCGGGAATTATTCAATTTAAGCTTTGATCTTTTAACACCCAACAAAATTGAATCGTTTAAAGAATTGGCAACCCAGGGGCTTTTGGCCAAATATGATATTTCCTATAACTACAGCTTATTACTTCTAAAAAAAGATAGAAAATTACTCGATTTTGAAAAGGTGATGGTAGCCTACGCACCCGGTTTTAATTCAAAAATGAAGGCCGAATACCTGATAGCCATTACCGATTCCCTAGAGTTGGACCATACTTATCTGACCCTTTTGCCGCAACCTTTCAGTACTGATCTTGTCACGAAATTCACTAAAAAATTCCATGGCAGTTCATTTTTGAACAAAGATGCCTCTAAAAAGGTATTTGGTCGCACGGCCAAGGAACACAAGATTATCCACCTGGGCACCCATGCGGAATCAAATAATGTTAATCCTGAATTGTCGAGATTAATTTTTGCGAAGAATGTTGGGGATTCCATCGATATAAATGATAATTATCTATACACCTATGAAATCTACGACCAAGACCTAAGTTCTAACCTAGCTATCTTAACGGCCTGTGAAACGGGCAAACCTACGTTGCAGGCTGGGGAAGGAATGATTTCCTTGGCCCACGCCTTTAATTATGCAGGAAGCGAGAGTATATTGACCAGTCTTTGGAGTATTGATGAACAGTCCAGCAATCAAATAATTGCCTTATTTTATGAAAATTTGGCCAACGGACTTAATAAGGACAAGGCCTTGAGAGAGGCAAAGCTTGAGTATCTGTCAACCGCGGAAGGGCGTACAGCACACCCACAATATTGGGCCGGTCTGGTTTTGATGGGCGAAACGGCACCGCTTCAACTTTCCGGCTCTACAAATTGGGTATGGTGGACTATTGGCATTGCAGTAGGTTTTTTGGTATTATGGTTGATACTGAATAATAAAAAAAGCCTTCCAAGAAAGGAAGGCCTTTGAACTAATACTAACCAGGCACAACTAAATTACCCCTGTTTTATAGGGACATTGGGGTCATTGTCGTCCGGATCCTCCAGGACGGAGAACCCATCACCGTCCTTATCCTCGGCGCTTCCTCCACTACCAACGTACAGCTGAAAATTAATTGGCAAAAAGGTATCGAATACTTGAGTATCGAATTCGCTGGTAGGTGCTGCGGTAACGGAGATTGTAGAGAAGGTGCTTTCTGCAATATAAGTTGATCGGACCCATACTTGTCCGGTAATATTCCCAAAGCGCAACAAACGGGCAGTAAACGTCATTGGAATGCCTTCAAAGGTAGTATTTGATGTAGTAGTACAAAGAACTTCTGGCGTACCATTAAATCCATAATGGGCGAACATATTGTTGATCTCGTTAGCAATAATGGCCGTAGTTGATACTGTGCCAAAAACTCTTGTGTTCGGTACCCATCTATAGACTACATTATTGTCGTTCCGTACAACGTTTACTCCCAGAGTAGCGGTGAGCGGATTGGTAACCTCAAAGGCGTTGAACCCCTGTGGGATGGTAAATCCAAGTAAGGGCAATTGACTATGGATAAATTGTTGTCCGGGATTTTTTAGTAATGGAACCTGTCTTAGGGGTGTTGGCAGGCCATGGGAGAAATCCCAATAAATTGCCGATGCACCTTGCACATTTGCACAAATTTGGGAGGTGGTAGTTTTAAGCGAAGAAGCTGATTCCTCCACTTCATCTTTGCTGCAAGAACATGCAAGAATAAAGGCTGAAAAAAGTACTACAAGTTTAAAAGTCTTCATAATTAGGTGTTTTTCTAAAGAATCGAAAAAAACTAAAAATGTCATCAAACTGGATATAAATTTTTAAGAGCCCATAGACAGGAACGAAACCATAAAGCGAAGCCGTATTGGGGCTAATTGAGCCCGAAACCAGGCATTGGGTATCTTATAGCCTTAATAAGTTGCTTTTCTTTTTTAGTAAATAGGAGGCATAAAATACACTTAGAACCCAAGAGGTGATTAAACGTAAAATTTCTAGTTTTGCTTTACAAGCTTAGCAGATTATCAACCACTTTCCTTTAACATTTCAATGGATTGCATTAATAAATTTATCTAATGCATTACATTTCATCAATTCAAGTGTATAATTTTATAAGTGTTTAGAATTAAGTTCTTTAGGACATTATAAGGTGGGCTGAAGGCTGATTTTTAGACATAAATTTCTAATCACTAAAACTTAAAATTATGAGAAGTATTCTTTGGTTGATCGCTGTAATTAGTATTATCATTTGGGCCTTGGGTTTTTTCGGTATCATTGCCGGAATGGGATCCAGTAGTTTAATTCATATTCTCCTGGTCATAGCCGTAATTGCCGTTCTTTACAATATTATATCGGGGAGAAAACCCTTATAAAACATATAGTTTGGTGGATTGGGAGAGGAATGACCCAGCCTCGTCATAGGGCTTATGCCATAAGGGGTTGGGTTGTTTTAACTTAGGCTTCCTCATTTTTTTCTTTGAGGTTTTCAACCATCCAATTTTTCCCGATTCCAATCGAGACTTTTATCCGTACATCCTCATACAGTAGGCCCCATCTTTTCCTCGTAAGAATATCTATCATAGGATGTTTTATACTTCGGATGTTGGTGGTTTTGAGGCTTTATTAATTTACACGGTACGTTAGGCTTTTTAATAAAACCTACAGCAAATGAACTATGAAACATATTGATCCCAATGTAATACGCCAGCTGTTCATTATACTGATTATCCTAATGCTGGGCGGTTTAATTTTTCAAGCCATTCTCCCTTATTTTACTGGAGTTTTGGGAGCCATAACAATTTATGTACTTCTAAAGGCACCCATGGCCAAACTTGTTAAAAAGGGCTGGCATCCCAATCTGGCAGCCACCGTATTGTTGGTGATATCCTTTGTATGCATTTTGCTCCCGGTTTCGGGAATTGTGTTTATGCTGGGTACAAAAATTAGTAATGCAGTGCAAAATTCAGAGCGGGTAATCTCTGCGGTGAAATCGCAGTTGACCAAATGGGAGGATTTGGTTGGATATGACTTAACTTCCGAAATTGATGCAGGTGCAGTTTCTTCCTGGCTTTCCACCAACCTACAAGGATTTGCTGGAGGAACTTTTAATATGTTCATCTCCATTGCTATCATGTATTTTATGCTTTTTTATATGTTGACCAACCGACGGGAGCTACGGGAATCCTTATTTAAATATATTCCTATTGGAAAGGAAAATCTAAAGATAATTGGAGAGGAAGTTAGGGCAATGGTGAGGTCCAATGCTTTGGGAATTCCCTTAGTGGCATTGGCACAAGGGATTATCGCGCTAATGGGGTTTTTAGTTTTTGGCGTTAATTCCCCGTTCTTTTGGGCGGTTATTGTTACCATAGGATCAATGATTCCATTCGTAGGCTCATTGTTGGGTATTCTTCCTGTTTTTATATTGTCGCTCTCAGAGGGCAGTGCATTCCAAGCTTGGGGAATTCTATTATATGGCTTTATTGTGGTTGGGGCAACAGATAATCTATTTCGCCTTTTTATTCTTAAAAAATTGGACAATGTGCATCCATTGATTACGTTAATAGGAGTAATTGTTGGGGTACCCATTTTTGGATTTATAGGTCTGATATTTGGTCCCCTTCTTATTAGTCTTTTCCTAATTGTTGTACGCATGTATAAAAAGGAATACGCCAAGGATAGCAAGGAAAGGCTATAATTTCTCCTGTAATTCCATCCCTTTATAACTATTGGTTTTTTTCTTTGGAACCTTTTATTTTGCTTTAGGCCTGCCTGCTGTAGGCAGGGTCCGCGGCGAGATCCCCGCAGCTAGGCCAACGATATAGCCAATGGCTCGACCGACGAAGGAGGGAACGCCCAAATAATTAGGAGAAACCCAGGGTAAATATTACTTAAACCTCCATTTAAACACAGATTTTTCCCAATTTTTGGATAAGCCCCAGATTTAAGCAAGACCCAAGTTTTTAAGTTTAATCAATTACAATTCTTCCTTAAAAAAACAACCCCCACAGGATTGTAGGGGTTGTTGTAACGTGATTGAACTATGAGCTCGACACTACATTCTGTCGATTTCGTCTTTTAATTCTTCTTTTCTCTTTCCGGTTTTTTCTTGTAACCGGCCTAAGAATTCGTCAAACTTACCTTCTGAATAAGTTAGGTCATTATCGGTAAGATCGCCGTACTTCTGTTTGAACTTACCTTTAACTTGTTTCCATTTTCCTTCTAATTGATCATTGTTCATAGTCTTTTTATTTAAGGTCTGCACTAAAAAGCAGACGAGTTAATAATTTATCTTTAATAAAATTAGACCTAAATGCCACTAGACAATAATTCAAAAGATTACATTTTTGACCCATTTAATTTGGATGCAAAACTTTATGATTTTCTTAATAAAACAAGAGATGTTTTTAAGTTCTATGAACCATTAAAAGGGATACCCAATGGCAAAATTGAAGATGACATTGTTGCTTCCACCATCAAAAAATGGAATTCTGATACGTTCTCCTTCAGGAAGGTAGGGCAGCTGTAAAGGCGATGCAAAATCGAATCGCAATACAAAACTTTGGATATCTACCCTAAGGCCCAAGCCCACGCCAATACCCAATTCCTTGGCCCAATTGGAGCTATATTTTCCTTTGGCGAGCAATTCTTCATTAAACTCACGACTGGCTGCCGGTTCATCTTCCGGTATCTCTATATCATAGGTCAGCCATACGTTGCCAGCATCTGCGAAAACGGCACCCTTTAGGTAGGACCATATGGGGAATCTGTATTCCAAATTGCCTTCCAACCGTAGATTTCCTGACTGATCAAAAAAGGAAGATGTCCCATTTTCAGTAGAACTAAATGTTCCAGGTCCCAACGACCTTATTTTAAACGCCCTTACACTATAGGGACCCCCGGAAAAAAATTGCTTTACAAAGGGTAGGGTAGAAGAGTTGCCGTAAGGTATGCCCCATCCCGCATAAAGTCTACTGACGAGTGATTGTTCCTTGCCCCATTTTATATAATAACGAAAATCGATATCGGCCTTGGCATATTGTGCGTATTCCAATCCAAAAACCGTTTTATCGGACCCACCAATAAGATTCAGTGTGTTACCGGCGATATCCAGGCTAGTGGAAATGAAGATAGGGTGATTGTTATTCACATCTACCAGTTCGTTGTAGGTAAAGGTATAGTTTAGCCCAGCGATGAACTGCTGGTCGAAGCTTTGTTTTAAAAACGGATTTTTATCTAAAATGGCCGTAAATTCTTCAGTGGTATTGGATAGGTTTACATAATTGATGCTAATGGGGTTAAGCTCGTGGTATACAAACCTATTGGCATTCCAGGTATAACCAAAGGAGGTGTTGAAAGAATTTAGAGTATAAAGTTTGGTGCGCTTTAGAAAATCGGTTCCCAAGCTAATTTTGGTCTTGGGAACTGCGTATTTAAATTGTTTTGGGGAAAAGGGAAGTAGCCTAGGGATGACCAAATCGGTTTTTAAACCTCCCGCAATACTGCTAAGGCCTGTGCCTTTACCACCCGATAGCTGAGTCTCATAGGCAAAATTGCCTGATATGCTTAATGTTTCCCCCCCTTTAAAAAGGTTTCTGTTGTTGTACGTGAGAGATATTCCCGGACCCGCAAATCCGTTCGATTTGGTTACTGCCTGCAATTGCGCCCTTACAGATCTTTTGGTGAGCGGAGAAAGTAAAATGTCGGCGTACAACGAAGCAGTACTGTCAAGCTCGGTGCTATCCTTTACATTGAACCGAATATTTACATACTTATAGTTACCCAAGGCCGAAAGTCTATTACTGGTTAACCTGGCCGTTTCCGAATTATATTTCTGATATACCCCAAACAATATATAGGGTTCCATTTTCTTAGGTTTAAAGAATTCTTTTTCCTGAATAAAATTAATGCCGTTGACCACTGTTGTATTGGTGTCGATCTCCTTTTCCGTGTCGATGGAGAAGTTGGGGTAAACAGAAATGGAATCTATGGTATAGGCAATTACCGTTTTTTTCGGGAGATTTCTTTTCAAACGTAGAAAGAGGTCGTACTTTTTGTTGTCATAACGATTGGTATCGGCCTCAAAAATCAAAAAATCGGGATTAAAATTGTAATACCCCCTTTGTTTAAGTTCATGGTCTATACGTTCCCTTTCAAATTTCATCAGTTCAAGATCAAATCGGTCTCCAAGCTTAATTTCTGTTTCTTCCAAAGCTTTTTCAATTTCGGAATAGATGGGCAGGGAGTCTTTTTCCAACTCAAATTTTTCCAGAGTGTAGGGCTTTGGCAATGTTAAGTTGTACTTAATGGCAGCGTGTTTTTGTGTGCTATCTACTTCAGAGGTTACTTTGCTATAGAAAAACCCGCGATTATCCAGTCTGTTCAGCATTAGTTGTTTTACTCGCTGCTGATTTACATCGGATAGATAAACTGGTTCTTCCCCGATCTTTTTATTGAGCCATCGATTTATAAAACCGGGTCTTTTCTTTTGTGCTTTGTAATAAAAATACAGGCCCGGTCGCAATCCCAAAAATTGGGTATTGGGCTCCGGGGCCACTAAGGTGTTCAATTCTTGCCTTACTTTTTTTTGATTTTTTACCTCTTTGTCAAACGTAACATCAATCTTTGAACCGGTATATAAAGTTTCGCCCTCAGGGATGAATTTCCCAACGCTGCAGGAATATATACATACTAGAATTAGCAGGGTTAAAATAGTCCGAAATGTTTTTGTTGCCATCAAACTGTTATTCTTTTTTTTGAATTTCTTTGTCTTTTTCTTCAGCTGTTTTGACTTCTTTTAAAGGATTGAACAATTGACTAAATCTATTAAATTCCCTGTTGAAGATCAGGGCTACGCCAGTTACGATCAATTGTCCATCTATGATGTTTTCGTATTCGTTCTTTCTAAAGCCCCTTAGTCTATAACGACCATCTTTGGTAAGCAGGTATTCTAGGCTTACATTACCGATTATTGGGGTTTCTTCTTGCCCCGGCTGTGCACTGCCTTCAACATCAACGGCACTTCCTGCAGTTACGATCAAACGGTCGTTGAACAATTTTTTCTTGGCATTGATGTTGAGTTGGGTCCGGTCTTGCGGACTTTCGCCCTGGTAATCGGTAAAACTGTCCAAATCAAAATCTACCTCGAACCCGGATTGCCCAAAAACCCTGTCGGAAAATGCGTTCAGTTCCCCAGACAATACTTTGTTTACATTGTCCCTTGCAATGGCCGCGGTACCGCCAATGCTTCCGTCACTTCCGGAATCGGGATAAAAACGATTAAGTGCCAACAGGGAAAATACCTGTTTGTTAAGCTCAGCCTCTTGTTGGTTCAATTGTTGTACCCTTCCATAGACTGCGCCACCCAAGGATCCCTGTTCGTCTTCTGGCATATCCAAGCCAAAGGACAATTTTGGTTCCAACAGTTCCCCATCTACATTAAGATAAACCAAAAATGGTAGGACTTGTCTGTATTTGCCGGTTAGGCTATTGTCCTCACTGGAAATCACGGAGGACATTAGAGGGGCCGCAGAAGTTTCTACAGTATAAGTTGCCGTAACATCCAACTTGGCATTGGTAGGTTCTCCCTGCCAGGTTATGGTGCTGTTAGGATTTATCAGGAATCTTCGTTTAACTAGGTTGTACAGATTGGTTTCGTAATGCCCGGAGTTAAGTTCGTATCGCCCGGTGAGCTGCATCCTTCCGTTTGGCTCAACATTAAGATTAAGGGAGGCATCCCCGGAAACGCGAAGGTTATCACCGGTACGTTTATCTATAATGATATTAAAATTGGAATCATCGGCTATCTCCAAAATGGCTTTGACATCCAAGCCCCTGAAGAAGGCTGCTGTTTCTTCATTATCATTTCTAGTAAGTATGGCATTGGGATTTTCACGGTTCACAAAAATGACCACCCCTTCACGTTCTTCAACATCCAACTGAGATTCCGGGACAACGTAAGTTACGTCGGTACCTTCCCGCACACGGAGATTTCCGTCTATTATGGGCAGTTTCAAATGGCCCTTTACTGTAAGGTCCACATCAAAACTAGCTTTCCCATAGAATAATTCGTTGTCTTTCTCTGTAGAGTTCAGGAACTGAAATTGTTTGGCATTAACGCTAAGGTCTAATTTTGGATTCAACAATTCCTTGGTGCCAATAGAACCATCCAATTTAAAAATGCTGCCATTGGCATCGGTAATCTGAAAATTATCCAAATACACTCCGTCCGTATCAATCTTTAATGTTTCATCCGATATCTTAAAGACAGAATTCAAGCTGGCGACATTAAAATCGGTTTCATTAAAGTTGATGGTTCCTGTATAAACCGGGGATGTGGTGGTACCCGAAACATCTATTTTTCCGGAAAGGTAACCGTGTGTATCTTTCAAGGTCCCAAAGGAAAAATCCTCAATAACCTTAAGGTCAATTCTATTTAGGTCCAGATCAAGGTTCAGTTTGGCCCCTGTTTCTGCAGCAGCATAGTCCCCTTTTAAATCTATGTCCGCCCCACCGCCTTTTAGGGCTAGATTAAAATCATAGGTATCACTTGTTTTGGAAGTGGCCTTTAAGGACAAATTACCTAAGGGGTGTTGCATTATCTCCAGATCGCTAATTTTATAATCGGCTACAATTCCTGTTGCCCCGTATGGATTTTCAATAATCAGATTTCCGTTTACCAAGCCAGAGGCCAAGGGGGAATCTGGGTTGAATAGACTTAGAAAAGTTTGTAACCTAAATTGGTCGAAGTTTATGGCGAGATGTTCTTCCCCAGAATCGGAAGCCGAATTGCTCAAGCTAAGTTGCTGGGAATTTCTGGTCAAATTAACATTCTTAAAACCAAGGTGGTCCGGGGCAAAAGTTATCTGGTTATCTTGGGGTATAAGCCATTCCTTCTTGTTGAATAAGAGTCCTTCAGGATTAATTTGGAGCAAGGTGGTATCTCTGGCCAGAATCATTTTTGAAGCAATAAACACTACTTTTTCTTTTTCGTCCCATGAACTGAAATCCAATAATAATTCCTTGTTTTTAAGGGTGCCCTCTAAATATGTCCTTTTAATATGCACTGGATCCGCAATGAGGTTAATAATACCAGCTGTGAAATTTAGGTTGGTGGAATCGCCAATTGCCGAGAGGTTCATACTATCCAGCGTAATTCCCTTATACTTAGCTGAGGGAACTTTTAATCTGGCATTAATATTTTTGGTGGCCGCATCAAAATTGGCCCTAACGATAATGGAATCCATTTGCTCCAAATCCCTAAGGAATACTTCGGTTATAAGGGCATTGGGATGTATATTCAGGTCCATTTCAAGCTTTACGGAATCAGACGGGGATGGTTCTATTAAAGTATCGTCAAAGTAACTTTTGAATTGTTTGGTCAATGCGGTATTGATTCCCGTAGGTGAGGTGTTCGATTTTAATCCGCCGTTCAGAAAATCGCTCTTGATATTAACTTCGGTGCTAAGGGTATCTATTTTGGATTTTATTTGCATATGGCCCATTTGGTACTGCTGACCATCATAAACTGCTACACCATTGTTTATCTGGACATTCAGTCCATAGTTATTCATGTTCCCGTCAAAATCGGCTTCCAAATCTAGTCCGGCCTTGATGTTCGCCTTAGTGATACCGAGTGCTAGAAGATCGGCGCCAATAACATTTAGATTTAGCTTAATTTTTGAGGAGATGGAATCCAAGATCAAAGCTGTGTTCGATTGGAAATTTAGGTTCTTGTCCTTAAACTTCATGTCAATATCACCTTTCCCATTTTGGATTTTTCCTTTTAACTCAAGATTAGAAAAGTCATACTTTTTAAGTTCCAATTGAGTAAAATCGGATTCAAAAATAGCATTTAGGGTATTAAGACTATTGCCGCTACCAGAGGCCTTGATCTTAAAGGTCAAAAGTCCCAACTGCTCATTTCTTAACAGCTTTCCTAATTTCAGGCTATCCACTTGGAGATTTCCATCGAAGTTGATTTGGCCTATGCTGGAATAGTTACCATTAAGTTTGGCCGTGCCTTCCGGTATTTTCAAGAAGGCTTCCCCGGAGATATTTTTTAGATTCCCTTGGGTTTTTGCCTGGACCAAAATGGTTTGTGGAATATCAATGTTCAAATCCTTTTCCGCAACAAATTGTTGTAGATCGCCCCGGATAGTAGTTACATTTAAGGTTGGGAAATCAAAGGTTAGTGAATCCGTTTCCATAAGGTTGGATAGCGTACCTTCAGCCATCAATGAACTGTTGCCCCAGTTAAATAATAAATTTTGAATGGCAATATCATCAAGGATCCCTGTGGCCTCTAATTTTCCTGTAAATGGATGCTGCTGGGCGGCAGAAAAATATTCGTTCTCGCTTAAATTAGGTTGAAAAAATAGGGCATCTTGCAATGCAATATGTAGCCCGGACATTTGTAGGTCCATTTTGGTTTTCCCAGGGGAATGGATCAATTGGTTTAAGGATTGATAATTCGCTTTCATGTTGGCCGTTACCCAACTGGAATTGGTGTTTAATTGCAATCCCGTTAGCGTTGCGGAGCTATCGTCCAGTTTGGCAGCGAGAACTAGATTTTGTAACTGAAAGCCACTTTTGTCAACAAATGATAATTGATCTAACTTCAAGCTACCATTTTTAGGTTGGTAGTTGAGGTCGTTGGCTTCTAAATTAAGTTTTGAAAGGAAAATATCGTTGGGATTGAACTGACCTTCTGTTGTTGCATTATTAGCAGAACGGTAATGGACAGAATTATTATTGAGGACGATGTTATCTGCCACTATAAAAAGTTCTGGCCAGGATAATTCAACATTTTCTGCAGTATTACCGGTAATGTCCTTAGGGGTAAGTTCCTCTTTCTGAAAATTTAAGGAAATGTCCGAATCTTTAAGGGATAGCAACCCAATTTCCAATTCTTTCTTGCTTAAATCGGCCTTGGAAAGCTCCAAAACAAAATCGCCTATGGATGCTTTAGCCAGCACACCATCTGGAATGGAATTATAATTGGCTCGCACATTTTTTAGTTTTAGATTATTGACTACTAAAAAAGGCAGAGGCGTTTGTGTGTTATCTTCAGGAACAAAAGGCTTGGTCTGTTTATAAGTGATGTTCGTATCCGAAAGCTCAAGATCCTCCAGGTTGAAGAGCATGGTCTCCAAGTCTACAGTATTGGAATTTAAATATAATTGCCCCAAAATAAGCCCCGCTTCTACGCCCGAGTACGCATCATTGTAATCGATTTTAAAGTTGGAAAAATTAAGCGATCCAACATTAATTTTCATAGGTTCTACTTGCGGGGGTGGGGGAGTTGTATCATTGGTGGCCAAGGCTTCCAATAAAAAATCGAAATTGAATTTGCCAGAATCACCGTTCCTGTCTATATGTGCCCTTAGACCATCCCATTCCACGGACTTAAGGTTTAGTTCGTTGCCGAACAGCAAGGGAGAAAGAGGTATATTGGCTTCCAAGGATTTTGAAAACAACAAGGTATCACCTTTTTGGTCCTCCAGATACAGGCCTTCCATAAAGGCATTCCCGGAAAAAGTAATAAAAAGTCGGTCTATTTCTACTTTGGTGTTGGTCTTATTGGCAACATAAGAAGTGACTTTGGAAACAATTATATTTTGTCCCCAAGGGCTTCTAACGAAAAGTACTAGAACGATAAATAGCAGTGCAAGCACCAAAACAACTTTGGCGGCCCCTCTTAAAAATCGATATTTTGACTTGGTTATTTTCATAGTTCTTACACCAAAGATCATCATTAGTGGAATAGGAAATGCGCTTTTACGATACTTATACTAACTTATTAAATAAAATATACGGTTAAAGGGAATTAGTACAAATATATTGGTCCATAATTGTGAGGTTGGGTTAGTGGCTAAAGTTGTATTGGGGCAATATTGGAATTTTTTAAGCCTTTGTTTTTTAGGAAAAGGACCTATTATTGTAAGTAGTAAGTAAATAAAGGAATTATAAAATATATTTGCGGACATGGAGCGGTAGCCTGGGAGTGAAGAAAATAATAGAAGAAAAAACAATATAAATTAATAAAGGAAGTGTAATTATATGGCATCAGGATTTTTTGCTTTACTGGACGATATTGCCAGTTTAATGGATGACGTAGGGGCAATGACTAAAATTGCAGGTAAGAAAACGGCCGGCATTTTGGGGGATGATCTGGCGGTAAATGCCGAAAAGGCTTCTGGTTTTGTATCCTCACGTGAAATTCCAGTATTGTGGGCCATTACAAAAGGGTCTATACTGAACAAGTTGATCATTCTTCCCATTGCTTTTCTGCTCAGTGCCTTTTTGCCGGTGGCGGTCACCGTAATCTTGCTATTGGGCGGACTTTATCTTGCGTATGAAGGGGCAGAGAAGATTTATGAATTTTTAGTACCCCACAAACATTCAAAAGCAGAGAAAGTAAAAACCTATTTAACCAAAAAAGAAATCCTGCTTTTGGAAAAGGAAAAAATTAAGTCGGCCATTCTAACCGATTTTATTCTCTCCATTGAAATAGTCATCATTGCCCTTGGAACGGTGGTTCAACAACCTATTTGGACCCAGGTAATGGTAGTTTCCATTATAGCCCTGGTGGCAACGGCAGGGGTTTACGGAATAGTGGCGCTCATCGTTAGGATGGACGACTTTGGACTAAAGCTTATTGAACTCAATGGTAAGCAGCACAGTATATCCGATTCTATTGGCAGATTTTTAGTAGGGGCGCTGCCGTGGGTAATAAAAAGTTTATCGGTAATTGGTACCATTGCATTGGTATTGGTAGCTGGGGGCATTTTTGTGCATAACCTTGAATGGCTACATCATTGGCTTATTGGCATACCGGCTATTTTGGGTGAATTTATTGCCGGTCTCGTTATTGGTTTTTTGTGTTTATTGGTTGTTATAGCCATCAAAAAGATTTGGAAAGCTTTTGGGCCAGGGGTTAAGGGGGCTGACACTACGGAATGATTCAAATGTATTTACAGGGTAGGTAGGGTGACAGTTGTACGTGTAGTTTAATTACAGAAATATAAACCTAATTACATAGCTTAATTTATTCAGCACCAATATCAAACTTCACCCAGCAGAATCTCCTTAGTAGATTGTCTTTTAACCAACTCCGTTTTTAATACAATGCTTTCATAAACTATTGGTTCTTTATTTTTCAATTGTTGCATTTCCTTGTAAAGTTGCTTAAAAGCTGCTTTACCCATTTGGTATCCCGGCTGGTCAATGGTTGTTAGGGTAGGCGAAATGACGGATGACATGAACCAATTACTAAAGCCGACTATGGAAATATCTTCTGGAATTTTTACACCTTGTTCGTTGAATTCCGTAATGGCCCCAATAGCAACTAAATCCGTATTAATAAAAATGCCATCAACATCGTTATGATCTTTTAACAATTGGCGCGCATTCATTTTTCCTTCTTCAAAGCTATTATCTCCACATTCGCATATATAGACCAGAGAAGGATCGTACAGCATATTATTATCCAATAGGGCCTTTTTGTAACCAAGAAACCTATCAATGGAATTTTGTGGTAAAAGGGCGCCTCTAAAATGTGCTATTCGTTTGCAACCAGTATCTATTAAATGTTGTGTTGCCGCATAAGCTGCTTTTCTATCATCTATGATGACCTTGGAGCATTTTACAATTTTGGCAATCTTATCGAACATTACCAAGGGTTTGTCCTGGGCTATGACGTCGGTCAAATGATTGTAATCGGCTGTGCCATTGGCCAATGAAATTAGGATTCCATCAACTCGCTGGCTTAATAAGAGTTGAATCTGCTTTTTTTCCATTTCATAGGATTCATTGGATTGAAGTATGATAACCAGATAGCCCTTCTTTTCAGCCTGGGCGATAATCCCTTTAATAACGCTGGAGAAAAAATGGTGGACAATTTCTGGAATTATTAATCCAACGGTCTTGGACTCTTTGGTCCTTAAGTTTACCGCAAAAGCGTTGGGCCTATAGTTCAAGGTTAAAGCCAACTCTTTCACCAAAGCCTTGGTTTTTTTACTAATATCAGGATAATCCTTCAGGGCTTTGGAAACCGTGGTCACAGAGATATTTAATTGTTCGGCTATTTCTTTTAAGGTTACAGGTTTCATTAAGTAGAATTATTTTTTCTATAATGAATATACGAATAAAATCAAAATCGAAAACGTTTTCGTGGTTTTCGAAAACGTTTTCGTTTACGAGTTTAATAATTTATGGCGTTAATAATTATAAATTTAGCAATGAACCTTGCAAATCTTGGTAAATAGTTGGAATTCCAAAGTAAATTAATGGCTTCTGTTATGAAATGGATATTCCGGATTTAATGGGTGCAACATATTTTCAAAAAGTAAATAATTATGTGGGGTAATATCCTTCCTTAGGATAGGAAACCCACGCCAAAATATACATTTTTTTAGGTTGGTTGATTGTTTTTTCAAGTGTTATGTAAAAGGAGTTGATGTTGTGGAAACATTGTATCGACTCTTTTACTAACCAAGATTTATTTTCAATTAGATAAAATTATTAGGTGAAATCCTAATAAATTGGCATATCGGTTTTGCCTTGTATATAATAGACTGGGTGGTACCATATCGTCACCAGTCCGCAAATAATGCGACATATTTTAAAAAGAATAAAGTTTAAGGTTATAAATAATTATTGTTTGCCGAGGGTGAACGAAATTGACTAAATTCATGGGTAACAATAGCTTGTTAAATAACAGGAATAACCTTCAAATAGATATGGTATGCTAAACAAACCTAAGTTAAGTTTTTGGCAAATTTGGAATATGAATTTCGGATTTCTAGGAATACAATTCGGATTCGGACTACAACAGGCCAACATGAGTCCAATATATAGGTATTTAGGAGCAGATGAGGCACAAATCCCCTGGTTGTGGTTGGCAGGACCTCTTACAGGCTTATTAGTGCAACCTATTATTGGCGCCATGAGCGATAAGACATGGACCAAATTGGGACGTCGTCGTCCATATTTTTTGGTGGGCGCCATTTTGGCAAGTATTGCCCTGATTTTTATGCCATATTCCTCAACCCTCTGGATGGCCGCTGGCTTACTATGGATTTTGGATGCCTCAATGAACATTGCAATGGAACCCTTTAGGGCTTTTATTGCAGATAAATTGCCAGCAGAACAAAGAACATTGGGATTTTCGGTTCAAAGTTTTTTCGTGGGCCTGGGACAATTTTCGGCAAACATAATGCCCTGGTTGTTGGGATTTTTAGGAATTATTACCCTAGGAGCTTATGGCGCAATTGCTGAGTTGGAAAACTCCAACGGTATCCCGGATTTTATAAAATATTCTTTTGTTTTGGGGGCAATGGTAATGTTGGGTACTGTGTTGTGGACCATTTTTACCACTGACGAATATCCTCCTGAGGATATTGAAAAACTAAAGAAGGAAAAAGGAACTATTGCAAAAGTCTTAATTGAGGTTAAGGAAGCAATTATAAGTATGCCCAAAACCATGAAACAACTATGGTGGGTTATGTTCTTTGTATGGTATGGCCTGCCTCTAATGTGGCAGTATCTATCCTTGGCTATTGCAAGGCACGTATTTGGGGCCGCCTCTCCGGCACATCCAGATTTTGAAAAAGGAGCATTTTATGGTGGTATTAGTTTGGCCATATTTAGTGTGGCCTGTTTTACAATTTCTTTTGCCATTCCATGGATAGGAAAAAAATTGGGACATAGATTAACACATGCCGTTTTCTTGGTGATTGGGGCCATTGGTTTTCTTTCTATGCAAATTGCGACCACGACCACCATGTTTTACCTATGTATGTTTCTGGTTGGTGTGGCATGGGCTTCCATTATGGCTGTTCCTTACGTAATACTTTCTTATTCGGTACCCATGGCGCGAATGGGGGTCTATATGGGAATTTTCAACATGTTTATTGTGGTGCCGCAGTTTATAAGTATGGCTACCGTACCGTTTTATTATGAGGCCTTGTTTAAGGGAGATCCAAGAAATGCCTTGGCTTTTGTTGGGGTGTGTTTTATACTAGGAGCCATTTCTTGTATGTTTATTTCCAAGGATTATGCCAAGGCACAAATTAGCTGATTAGCAATCATACATATAAACCTAACTGACCACTTATTCTTTTTTACGAAGGAGATGGGATTAAGACGGAGTTAATTAAAAGAATAATAATTTGAAAGATAATATGAGAAGCATAGATATTCTATGTGTAGGGGAAGTGCTTGTCGATTTTATAGGGCACCAGGCAGGGGTGAATATCAATGAAACTCGAGATTATCATAGATATTTAGGAGGTTCGCCTACCAATGTAGCCATGAATTCCGCCCGACTTGGATTGAAATCGGTTTTGGTGGCAACCGTAGGGGATGACGGTTTTGGCGAATATATTTTTAAAAGACTTGAAGAAGTAGGTGTGGATACCAATTTCATAAAGACAGTTGACGATAGGCCTACCAGTGTAATTTTTGTTTCAAGATCACAAAGTACTCCTGATTTTATTCCATATCGTGCTGCCGATTATCGTATTTCCAAAAATCAAATCGACAAAGGTACGCTTGGGAATACCACAATATTTCACACCACTTGTTTTGCTTTGAGTTTGGATCCGGCTCGGACAACTATTTTAAAAAAGGCTGAAGAAGCATATAACCAAGGTTGTAAATTAAGTATAGACGTAAATTACGCCAAAAAATTATGGGAAAGCCAAGAAGTAGCCCTTAGGGTAATTAAGGCTTACTGCAAGTTTGATCCCTTGGTAAAAATTAGCGAGGATGATATGCAGAGGCTTTTTGAGCAAACTTTATCCTATGATGAAATATTTAACTTTTTTCATTCGGAAGGGGTAGATTTAGTCTGTTTAACCCTAGGTAGCAAAGGGGTTAAATTATCCCAAAAAGGAAAAGGGGTTATTCAATTACCTGCCATTAAAGTGGATAATGTAATGGATGCCACTGGTGCCGGCGATGCATTTTGGTCTGGGTTTCTGTTTGCCTATATAAAGGAGAAACCAGTTGAAAAATGTTTGGAAGTGGCCTTGCAACTTGCAGCACTAAAACTGCAGAATGTTGGTAGGTTGCCAGATAACATCAATATATTATCAGAACTTCTATAAATTTTTAACCATTAACTCAAAAAAAGGTTTAGAACGCTCAAAAGAATATGTCAAAAGAGAATATAGCAAATAGCAAAAACATTGGTAATGGTGTAATGCTTAATGCCTATCCCGATAGTATTGGAACTAGGCTGCACGACCTGATTGAGATGTTGGAAAAGCCTGAGTTTAAAGATGTGTTTTCCCTATTTTATGTATTGCCTACTTTCTTTAATAGTGATTTGGATAGAGGGTTTTCCATTATAGATTATAACTTAAATAAAGATTTGGTTTCCGAAGCAGATTTAAAGGCGTTGAACAGACTAAATATAAAGTTGAAGTTTGATATTGTTTTAAACCATTTGTCGGTTGTATCACCTCAGTTCCAGGATTTATTGAAGCATGGCGACGACTCAAAATTTAAAGACTTTTTTATCAATTGGAACGAGTTTTGGACAGGCAATGGGCAAATGGATGGGAATGGGGTTATAATCCCAAAGGAAGAGTATCTCAATAAGTTATTTATGAGGAAATCCGGATTGCCTATTTTAAAGGTGTTTTTCCCCGATGGTACGGAAAAGCCCTATTGGAATACTTTTTATCAGCAAATTGGTTATAATAAAATTACTCCTAAAGATTTAGTAGGTATAAAGGGTTTGTTAAGTGGTCAGGTATCATCAATCTGCGACAAGGTCAATGCGGCTATCAAAATAGGTGAAGGTTTTAACGACTTGGATTTTGACGACAGCAACCAATTCAAAAGTGAAATCCTGCAAATCGTAAATCGAAATCGGTCCTATTTGGGTCAAATGGATGTCAACGCAAAATCGCCCTTGGTTTGGGATTTTTATGAGGAAACCTTGGAAAAGGTAAAAGATTTTGGTTGCAAAATTCTAAGGTTGGATGCCTTTGCCTATCTGCATAAGGAGGTGGGACAATCCAACTTTTTTAATAAGCCAGGTACTTGGGAGTATTTGAAGCGCATAAAACAAATGGCCCAAAAGAACGATTTAATGTTGCTACCGGAGATTCATGCAGAATACGGACTTCATCTGCACGAGGAGGTAGCCGCAGAAGGCTATTACATTTACGATTTCTTCTTGCCGGGACTCACCATTCACACCCTGGAAAATGGCACCAACAAGGCATTGTTGGTATGGGTCAATGAAATATTAGTAAAAGGTTATAAAACGGTAAATATGTTGGGATGCCATGACGGGATACCGGTTTTGGATCTAAAGGGCAAGGAGGTAAATGGTGTTTACAATCGAGGTTTGTTGTTGGATAAGGAAATTGAGGATATCATGAATACGATCATGGAAAGGGGAGGAAGGGTTAAAAACTTGTATGATCCATCAGGGAAAAAGATTTCTTATTATCAGGTAAATGCAACCTTTTTTAGTGCCTTGGGAGAAAACGAACAAAAATTGTTGCTGGCGAGAGCTATCCAATTGTTTATGCCCGGGATTCCACAGGTTTGGTACTTGGATATTTTTGCCGGAAAAAATGACTATGAAGCTGCGGATAAAGGAGGTGATGCCGGTCACAAGGAGATAAATAGAACAACCTTAACGATGCAGGATGTGGAGCAAGGTCTTAAAAGGGATGTCGTATTAAATCAACTCTCCATAATAAGGTTAAGAAATACGTCAAAGGCATTTATGGGTACCGTGACAATTAATGAAACTCCTGAGAGCGAATTGGATATTCTCTGGACCAATAACAGCGACAAGGCGCAGTTGAAAGCGAACCTTAAAACGCATATCTTTACCATAAACTATACTCAAAACGGTATTGCCAAAAGCATGGTATATTAAATCTGGCAATACTTAAAATAATAAAGCCCTGAAAAAACCCAAAGTCCCCCAAAATGAAAAGGAAAGAATAAAGGAATTGGATTCCTATTCTATCTTGGATACATTACCAGAATCCGATTATGACAATCTAACTACGATTGCTGCGGAAATATGCGGAACCCCAATTTCCCTAATTAGTCTCATTGACGATAAGCGGCAGTGGTTTAAGTCCCATCACGGTTTGGATGCAACAGAAACACCTAAAGAGTATGCTTTTTGTGGACATGCCATTAATACGCCAAATGATGTATTTATTGTTCAGGATGCCAGAATGGATGAACGCTTTCATGACAATCCAATAGTTACAGATGATCCCCATGTAATTTTCTATGCCGGTGTGCCGCTGGTTACTGAAGCTGGACTTCCATTGGGTACCTTGTGCGTTATAGATCATAAACCCAATTTATTAAGTCAAAGCCAGATACGATCCTTAACTGCCCTTTCAAAACAAGTGATGAATTTATTGGAGTTAAGAAGGAATAAAATTCTGTTGGAGCAGGCGATAACGGAATTGGAAGAAAAAAATGAGGCCTTGGAAAGGTTTGCCCTTGTTGCTGCCCATGACCTTAAATCACCCTTGATAAATATTTCCAGTTTGGCGCAACTTTTCCAAAATCAATATAAGGAGACGTTGGATAGTGAAGGTTTGGAAATGTTGGAAATGATTATTGGTTCCTCCGACAATCTAATTGGTCTAATTGAAGGTTTACTACACTATAGCAAGGCTGAGAGCATATTGAGTGAGGGAAAATCAAATATTGATTTGGAACGTTTGAGAGCGGACATAGAAGGACTCTTTAATTATGATCACAGTTTAAATCTGGTTTTAAAATCGGAATTGACCCATATTAAAGTCAATAAAACGGCCATACATCAGATTCTTATTAATCTGGTCACCAATGCCATTAAATATAATGACAAGGAAAGGGTTGAAATAGAGCTAGGGGTATCGGACTTGGATACCCATTACCTTTTCTATGTTGAAGACAATGGACCTGGAATAGCAGCTAAGTATCAGGAAAAGATATTTAAAATTTTCGAAAAATTAACTGCTACGGATAAATTTGGTCGCCCTGGAAATGGGATAGGACTGGCAACGGTAAAGAAAATTGTTGAAAAATCGGGTGGTTCAATACATGTGGAATCTGAATTGGGAAGCGGTGCGAAGTTTATTTTTACGCTGGAAAAATAATTTATTTGATATTTATACTTCTTAAAATAATAGAAAATCGGCCATGACATAAGTTCAAATATTTTTTACGATTTAAGTTGCGCATTAATTAATGATAATTGTATATTTGCAGCCGCTAAAGACGGAATTTATCTTATTTAGTGAATGGTGGCATAGCTCAGCTGGATAGAGCACCTGCCTTCTAAGCAGGCGGTCCTAGGTTCGAATCCTAGTGCCATCACGACACTCTCAAAACCACGCCATTAGGCGTGGTTTTTTGTTTTATGGAAAGGCCGAACAGCGTTCGTAGCCTTGCAATAAAACAAAGAACTCGCAGTGCTAGCTGCGCGGTTTTGAATTTGCAACATTGATGGAATAGGATCACCGCAGGTAATCCTATGGGCTATGGAAAGGCCGAACAGCGTTCGTAGCCTTGCAATAAAACAAAGAACTCGCAGTGCTAGCTGCGCGGTTTTGAATTTGCAACATTGATGGAATAGGATCACCGCAGGTAATCCTATGGGCTATGGAAAGGCCGAACAGCGTTCGTAGCCTTGCAATAAAACAAAGAACTCGCAGTGCTAGCTGCGCGGTTTTGAATTTGCAACATTGATGGAATAGGATCACCGCAGGTAATCCTATGGGGCAGTGAAAAAGCCAAACTTGTTTGAGCTTTGGAGTAAATAAAAAAAACTTGCAGTGCTAGCTGCGCGGATTTAAATTTGCAACATTGATGGAAGAGGATCACCGTAGGTAATCCTATGGGGCAGTGAAAAAGCCAAACTTGTTCGGGCTTTGGAGTAAATAAAAAAAGCTCAAAGTGCTAGCTGCGCGGTTTTGAATTTGCAACATTGATGGAATAGGATCACCGTAGGTAATCCTATGGGCTATGGAAAGGCCGAACAGCGTTCGTAGCCTTGCAATAAAGCAAAGAACTATCTGCGTGGTTTTGAATTTCCAGCATTGATTAAGTAGTTTTAACACAACCACGTCCAGTTTCTTACCATATTATGATCAAGTCTCTTTTATTAAGGCATTTAATAGTTATCACTAGGATTTAACGGAAGAAAGTCAATAAACCATCTTTATTTATCCCTTATCACTGTTTTGATATTCCTTCCATTTATTGCACTTTTGTGTTTTATTTTTCAACTATAACATGGCAAATCGCTATTCATCTAATTAAATATAAACCGAATGGATTACAAATTGCAAATCCCGAAAGGATATCATCCGCAATTAAATATGCAAGAGACAGAACAAGCAATTAAGTTGATTAAAGACTTTTTTGAGCTTAGTTTGTCGTCCGAATTGAGATTGAGAAGAATCACCGCTCCTTTGTTCGTAAAAAAGGGATCTGGAATTAATGATGACCTTAGTGGGGTGGAACGTCCTGTTACCTTTCCAATAAAAAGTATGGATGATGCCGAAGCTGAAATTGTCCATTCCCTTGCCAAATGGAAAAGGCTTGCTTTGGCCGAGTTGGGAATTGAGTCTGGTTACGGAGTGTATACAGATATGAACGCATTACGTCCAGATGAAGTTTTTTCAAATATACATTCCATATATGTAGATCAGTGGGATTGGGAAAGAGTGGTCTCCAAAGAAGAAAGAACTATCGATTTCCTAAAATATATTGTAAGAAAAATTTACAGCATTTTTAGAAGGGTAGAATATGTTGTTTACGAGCGTTATTCCCATATAAAACCTGTACTTCCAGAAGAAATTACTTTTATTCATACAGAGGAGTTGGCAGAACAGTATCCCAATCTTTCATGCAAGGAAAGGGAAACAGAAGCTGCTAAAAAGTATGGTGCCGTATTTATTATTGGAATTGGGGGGCTACTCCCAGAAGGGATAAAGCATGATGGAAGAGCTCCAGATTATGACGACTGGAGCACCGAAACAGATAATGGTCTAAAGGGTCTAAATGGAGATATCCTTCTGTGGAATCCTATGCTTGAAGATGCCCTGGAGCTTTCATCTATGGGAATTCGCGTTGATAAAGAAGCACTTAATAGGCAACTGGCGATTGAAGGTAAGGAAGATAGAAAAGAATTAATGTGGCATAAGATGCTTCTTAATGATGAACTTCCTTTATCCATTGGAGGTGGTATAGGTCAGTCCCGTCTATGTATGTTCTTCCTGAAAAAAGCGCATATTGGAGAGATTCAGACCAGTATCTGGCCCGAAGAAATGATTGAAGAATGTAAGCAAGGGAATATTCCCATTCTTTTCTAGGAACCCCAAGCTTTAAAATACCTTTAAAATGGCTGCCGAAACTTTTTGGCGGCCATTTTTATTTTAATCATTATTCGTAATTGACGGCACATTTATGTGTAGTTGTTTTGTTAGGGTACTTAGGGTCTTTTTGGAAAAGTGGTCCGAGCAATTTGTTTCATCTGATTTTCCTGCGGAAAATCCTTGCCATAAACCCGCAACTTTCATTTTACTCAATTGGTTGTTATTGTTCTTTATTGGTTTTTGTGAATCTTCAATTTCTTTGCTTGTCCAACCCTTCGACTCCGCTCAGGGTACGGCCATGTCATCTCCACTATGGAAGAAGATTTACCTGACAACGGAATTCAAGGACAATATTCAACTTTATTCAATAATGGTCAATTATTTATTGACATCATATAGGTTGACGGAACAAGGGAACGGCCTATTTTTATTTTAGTAGTAAATCAAGGGGTTTTCACACCGGGCGAGGGAAGGCGTCCAAAGAGCATTTCACCTTAGTGAAAGCGGCCTGGACGCTGCGGCTGTGCAAAGTCCGTAGATTTCAAGAAAAGAACAATCAGCCTAGCGTTTTTTGGTTCGTTTTTTGGGCGATGCAAAAAATGAACATAACACGAACTTCCGCTTAGTTTATTCTATCTTTATCCTATTCACAAACCACTTTTGGGATTGATCCATTGTATATTGCATTCTATGAGACTATTTCTATTGCTTGCTTTTTTTGTTTTATGTGTTGGTTGTACTGACAAATACGATAAATATAAAAATCCACCAGAATATATTACAACCCCATCTGCTTCAAATGCAGCTTATTTTGAAGCTTATGACGAAACTTTAAAATTATGGAATGTCCCTTACGAGGAATTATATATTCCTACCACCAACGGAATTGCACATGTTATTGTAAGTGGGCCTGAAAATGCAGATCCTGTGGTATTACTTCACGGAATGAATGCCAGCTCCACTATGTGGTATCCAAATATTGAATCCCTTACCAAAAACCATAGGGTGTTTGCGATCGACTTTATTTTGGAAGCAGGGAAATCCTATTTGTACAATGATATTGAAAGTGTAGAGAAAGTTACCGACTGGTATAAGGAAGTTTTATTTGCCTTGGAGTTGGATAGCTTTCATGTAATTGGTGCTTCCCGGGGTGGTTGGTTGGCCGTTAACCTAGCACTGGACGATCAGAAAAAGATAAAAAGCTTACTATTATTAAGTCCGGCCCAAACCTTTACATGGATCAAACCAAGTACGGATTTATTAAAAAATATTGTTACTTTATTTTCTTCAAAGGAGAAACAAATTGAGCAAAGCTTGAAAAGCATGTCCAGCAACGTTGCCAATATTAGCGATGCCTATATAAAGCAATATAAATTGGGTACGGAATTGGAGTCTGAAAACAAATTTATGACCAGCATGAAACCTTTTTCGAACGACGAATTAAAATCATTACAAATGCCCGTTTTGGTTTTAATTGGTGATGATGATATGATCAATGAAAAAAGAACGGTTGAAATTGCCAATACGCTGCCAAAAGGGAAAGGTGAAGTAATACAAAATGCAGGACATTTTTTATCCATTGATCAAGCGGAAACAGTAAATGCAAAAATGCTGGACTTTTTAAAATAAGTTCTCTTTTCACTTGGTGAATGTTCTGTCTTTTTGATGAGGGAAAGTTGGTTATCCTGCTGAACAGATTTACCCGTAAAACCCAAAGGTCACTGGAAAAGCAATAGGCAAGGCGGTGGGACCAATGCAACTTCCTGACCAATCGAAAAGAGCACCATTCAACGGATATAATGGAACTTTATCGATTAAGCAAATACCAAAATCAAAATTTGTTAACTTAGAAGTCAATACTTGGTCCGCCTTTTTTATGCCAGCAATAATTTTATTAGCGTAATAGTAATTATAAGACACTCAAATGTATTCAGCAACGTACTGGTCAAATGGAGATAAAGGTACCGGGGTGTAAATTCATACATAAAAACTATTTTTAAATGAAATTATTTGCGATTCTAATAACATTCTGCATTTCATTTTTATCGTTAGGACAATCAAAGGACTGGCGAATGATTTCCAATGGAGAAAAAATATATGAACACGGATACTGCGATCAACCTTATATCGTAACCACAAAGGACGGTACCTGGGTTTCTACCTTTACCACTTCTCCAGGGCAAGAGGGAAGTGATATCCAATATATCGTCTCTACCTACTCTTCCGATCAAGGAAAAACATGGTCTATTCCTGTAGAGATTGAAGCTGCATCTGCTGGGGTGGAAGCGTCATGGGCTATGCCTTTGGTTACTAAATTCGATAGGGTTTACGCCTTCTACACTTTTAATGGAGACTCCGTTCGAAATTTACCGGATGGTGCGGAAATGCGTGCAGATACACACGGATGGTATTGTTATCGTTATTCGGATGATAAAGGAAAAACATGGTCCAAAAGATACCGACTTAATATGCGCAAAACGGCAAGTGACAGGGAAAACGATTTCGCTGGAGAAGTTCAAATGTTTTGGGGGATCGGAGAACCGGTCTCCAAAGGTAATGATGTGTGGTTTTCCTTTACAAAACTAGGGAAGTATTTTCTTGAGGAGGGTGAGGGCTGGGTCTATCATTCCGATAATATTCTGACAGAAGAAGATGTATCTAAAATAAACTGGCAATTGCTGCCGGAAGGGGATATTGGCATCAAAAGTCCTTATTTGGGATCGGTTCAGGAAGAATTTAATATTCAGCCCATGAATATTGATAATGGCCTGTACTGTGTATACCGTACTACCCTGGGGCAGCCAGCGCATGCGTATAGTTTTGATAAGGGCAAAACTTGGTCAGAGCCTGAGCTGATGAGCTATGCCAATGGAATGCCCCTGCGCAATCCCAGGGCATGCCCAAGGATATGGAAATGTAAAAACGGAAAGTATCTGCTGTGGTATCATAACAACGGGGAAACCGGTTCTAAACACCGAAATCCGGCATGGGTGGCCGGAGGAATCGAAAAAAACGGGAAAATTTATTGGTCGCAACCGGAAATATTGATTTATGGCCCCGACCAATCATATGAAACCGGGCGATTTAGCTATCCGGACCTTGTTGATGTGGATGGTAAATATTGGGTCTCCACGACCCAGAAAACTACTGCAACCATTCATGAAGTGCCTGCCGAATTCTTTGAAAGGTTATGGAGTCAGTTCGATGAGCCTAAAATTGCGTCCAAAAGGCTTATCGGGAGTTTTGAAAACCCTTCGGGCAACAAAAACTTAAAGCTTGCTTCCCCGTTAAAAATTAATAATGAGGGTTTCGCATTGGACCTTTGGATTGAAGTTGATGCCTTTAAAGAGGCCACCATTTTGGAGGGAAAAGATTCCGAAATGAAAAATATGGAATTGCGTTTAACAGACAGTGGAACACTCGAGTTTATTATCACCAACGAAGGGGAAGCTATGAAATTAACGTCGGACATAAACCGTCTTAAAAAAGGAGAAAATCAACATGTCGCCATTTTATTCGACGCCCAGGCCAAGATATGTTATATGCTTATAGATGGAAGTATATGTGATGGCGGCGGTCAGGAAATTTTTGGTTATAGCAGGTTTAATGAGGGTTTATTGGGAAAAAGGATACAAAATCTATCGGTCAAGAAATTTCCCGGTAAAATTGAGGTATTACGACTGTACGGACAACAAATGTTTACTAGTCAGTTTGTAAACAATTTTAATTCCGAAAAATCGAAATAAAACGTGCTACCATACCCTATTAAATTATTAGCTAGAGCAAGCTTCTATATCAAATTCCTCCCATACAAAAAAGCGTGACTGGATAAATTTTCCACGGGCATTCCGGCAGGCAGGTTTGGGTTTTATTTGTTAAATTAGGAGCTTGATCGCCTGTCTACCTACTGCCAGAACCTTGGTGGCAGTCAAAAATAGAGAACAACTGAATCCGAAAGCAAAACGGAACAATGAAACCATAGGATAATGACGGCAAAAAAATTCATTGAAACTTTAAAAGACATTGGCCAGCAATATTCGAGAGGTATTCCTAAAAGGGAGGTGTTTTATTTAGCGAAAGATTTTCAGTACATGCCAGTTGCTGAGGTGGTTAAATTACTAAGGGATGAAAATTACGATCACCGACTCGGTGCAGTATCCATCTTGGACTGGAAAGCACGCAATAAGAAAACCTCAGTAGGGGAGAGGCGGGATGTTTTCCTGGCCTATATAGAAAATCATAAATATATAGACGATTGGGGGTTGGTAGATAGGGCCGCACCATATGTAGTGGGTGGGTATTTGTTTGATAAGGACAGAACGCCGTTATACGATTTGGCAAAATCCCCAAACCCAATGGAAAGAAGGACAGCCATTGTAAGTACTTACTATTTTATAAGAAAGAATGAATTGGATGACACCTTTAAAATTGCCGAAATTCTTGCCAATGATCGGGACGAATTTGTACAAAAAGCAGTGGGTAGCTGGATCAGGGAAGCAGGTAAAAAAGATGAAAATAAACTGAAAGGCTTTCTGGATGTATATGCTCCAACCCTAGCTAGGGTTACCTTAAGATATGCCCTAGAGAAGTTTAACCCTGAGACTAGAAAACATTATTTGGGATTGGGTAAAAAGAATACATAAAAACTACCGCTAAGAAGGTATATTGCATGCCTAATAGGACACAAACCATAAACTAAACCAAGCAAACATTGACCACAGTATGATAAAAACAATTATAAGAACCCTTCTGATCGCCACCCTAATTACCTCCTGCCAACCCGTGGTTCAGGACATCTATCTTGGACAAGGAATTATGGCTGGTGAAGCCTCTTCAACATCCGTCATCCTACAATCCAGATTAACGGTTTCCGACAGCTTGATAAACGGGGATTTACCCGGTAAAGAAGGTGTCGCCAGATTTGAAATTGATAAGGATGCTACTTTTGACAATCCCTTGTATTCTGACTTTGCAGAGGCTACATCAGAGAACGACTTTATTATTAAAAAGAAAATTGAAGGTCTGGAGCCAGGAAATAAATACTTCTATCGTCTCCAATTTGGAAAGGACAAGAATACGCTTTTTGAAAGTGAAATAGCAACTTTTAAAACTTTGCCCGGACCAAATAGCAGTGCAAAATTATCAATGGTTGTGGTAACGGGTATGAACCACTATTTTTTCCATTTCGGAAAATATAAGGAAGGAACGGCCTATTCCGGAGAAGACAAGCTTCAAGGGTATCCGGCATTGCAGGCTATCCAAAACCTGAACCCGGATTATTTCATTGGAACAGGTGATAACGTTTACTTTGACCATCCACACAAGACTAACTTCGATAGAGCTGTTAAAGCTGGGAAGAATCCCCACCCTGGAGGGTATGAGGGCATGGGAGTGGTGGATGAAGCAGGGATGCGCAGGAAATACCATGAACAATTTGCCCAACCAAGGTTTCGGGAACTTTTTAGCAAGCTGGGAACCTACTGGGAAAAGGATGATCATGATTATAGATTCAACGATGCCGATCCCTATCAGGAGTTTCCTATATCCCATGAATTGGGGATCAAGAATTTTAAGGAGCAATTACCTGTGGTGGATCTAGAGGATATAAATGCCAAAACCTATCGTACCCATCGCATGAGCCAAGATCTTCAGCTTTGGTTTTTGGAAGGGAGGGACTATAGAAGTCCCAATGAAATGAAAGACGGACCCGAGAAAACGCTGTTGGGACCTGAGCAATTAGATTGGCTTAAGGAGACATTAATGGAGAGCGATGCCAGTTTTAAGCTCATAATTTCACCAACGCCAATGGTGGGCCCAGATGATGCGTACAAAACAGATAATCATGTAAATCATGATGGTTTTAGGAATGAGGGAGAAGCAATTTTCCAGTGGTTGGCTGATAATGGTTTCCTCGATAAAAATCTTTATATCATCTGCGGCGACAGGCATTGGCAATACCACGCCATGCACCCGAGCGGGTTTGAGGAATTCTCAACAGGTTCCTTGGTAGATAACAATTCGCGCGCTGGGCGCTTGGCAGGAGATCCCGAATCGACCGATCCCGATAGTTTGATTAAACAATTCTATATTCAAGGGGATAAAGAGTCCGCAAGTGGTGGGTTTTTGTCGGTTACAGTGCAAAGAAAGGATAGTATTCCAGTGGCCATCTTTCAACATTATGATGAAAAGGGAAATTTACTTTATGAGACAGAAAAACTGGCCGAAAATAATTGACAAGGAAGTTGGGATCAATTATGTGCGGGAAAGAAGCAATAAAAAGGGAAATGAGGAAGGTTCTAAAAATATTGGTCATTGCAATTGGCATATTCGGTTTTGGTGTAACCAAATCGGTCTCCCAGACCAAGGAGACGAAAATTGCTGAATTGTTCAGCGGGAGAACCTATGTGAGTATGCAAAAAGATACCCTGCACTATCGCTTGCTTATGCCTTTGGATTACGATCCCAATAAACAGTACCCCTTGGTAGTATGTCTGTCAGGAGGAGCTGGCAGGGGTACGGATAATATCCAGCAAATTGCAGGTTCCAGGGCAGCTCAAGTATTGTCCACTTTAGAAAATAGAAAAAAATATCCTGCTTTTATTTTTGTGCCCCAATGTCCACCTGGCGCTGATTGGGGGAGGTCTCTGGGAAAGATTGAAACGGAAAGCCTCATTGCACGGGGAAGGTATAATCAACCCAATGTGGAAGCTTTAGTTCTTGAAACCATATCGGCCTTGGAAGAAGAATTTAATATAGATACTACTAGACGCTATATTACCGGTCAGTCCATGGGTGGATTTGGAACCTGGCATTACATCCTAAGCCACCCTCAAATGTTTGCCGCAGCCATACCCATCTGTGGGGGCGGTAATCCTGATCTTGCAAAAAATATTGCTGATGTTCCCCTATGGGTTTTTCATGGTGACAATGATAAAACCGTTCCTGTTGACTTTTCACGAAGAATGGTTGCCGCACTTAATAAGGCGGGCGGAAATCCAAAATATAATGAGTTTCCCGGGGTTGGCCACGGGAGCTGGCATCTGGCTTTTGATACCCCGGCATTGCTGGATTGGTTTTTTGCTCAGGTCAAGGAAGGCGCACATCAAGAAAATAGTATAAAATACTGATATTGATTTTTTAGATCGGGTAAAGTGGGGAAGAAGGGAAGGGTTGACATAACTCTTGTTCAGAAAAATTAACAAGTATAAAATAATTCAAGTTAAATAAAGTGGAAATATAATTATGATGAAACGTAAAGTAAAAACATTCAGCTTATTAGGTTTGCTTCTTATGGTTGCCTTGCAATGTTCAGATAGGAATTCAACCAAATCGAGTCCAGAAGTAAAACCCGAAAGCGCTCTCTTTGCCATAAATGAAAGCCCGCAATTTATGGGAGATAGTACTCCGGGTGTTCGTAAAATAAAGGATATCGTAATTTATAAAGATTCTATGTTTTTCTCTACATTTCCATCCGTAATAACACGACCAGATGGTGAGATATTAGTGGCATTTCGCAGGGCACCAGATCGTAAAATATTCGAAGAGAGTAAAACAAATCACGTTGATCCCAACAGTTATTTGGTATCGGTGCAATCAAGCGATAACGGAGAAACATGGACAAAGACCCCTAAATTGATTTATGCACATCCTTTTGGGGGTTCCCAAGACCCCTGTTTATTACAACTGAAGGACGGAACTCTTCTTTGTGCCAGTTATGGCTGGGCTTTTGTTAGGCCTGATGGCTTATCTAACTTAAAGGAGCCGAGTTTTATTAACTCTGGAAATGCCGTTTTTTTAGGAGGCTATCTGGTTCGTTCCCATGATGGTGGAAAAACTTGGGGTGATGCCATATATCCTCCACATATAGCACCAGAAGTTTTAAATGATGCATTGGGCAATCCAGTGGCGGCATATAATAGAGGGGCCTTATACGAGGCAAATGATGGGAGGATTTTATGGATAGTAGCTGCGCATGATACCCCTACCAAGACTTCCAATCATCTTATCACATCAAAGGATAAGGGGTTGACCTGGGATTATGTTTCCCCGGTAGCTGTTGATAGCAAAATTTCATTTAACGAGGCATCAATAATTGAAACGCCTAAAGGCGATCTTGTGGGTTTTTTAAGAACAGCTCATTTTGAAGACCAAGCTGTTATTTCCCGTTCAACAGATGGCGGTAAAACTTTTAAATGGGAGTCAATGGGTTTCCAGGGACATCCTTTAAATGCTTTGCGATTAAAAGATAATAGAGTTTTACTTACCTACGGCTACCGCCATGAACCATACGGTATTCGCGCCCGAATTCTAAATGCGGAATGTACAGATTTTGCAACAGCTCCTGAAATCGTACTTCGTACTGATGGTGGCAGTAGTGATATTGGTTATACCTGGGCAACCCAACTCCATGATGATAAAGTTTTGGTCATCTACTATTTCAATCAAGATAATGGAACCCGTTATATTGCAGGTACTATTTTGAAAATTGATAATAAATAGTATGTTTTTCTAGATAATCAGAGGTACAACGCTGGTTATAACAAGTGCCCAAATCATTAATTGTCAAAGGCATTAATGGTTGAAGTGTGGTGTTTTTTTATTTTCTGTTCGCTAAAGTGTGTCATTTTACTTAAGGGCACTCCTAATCTTTTAAAGTGAAGGTAAATTCCCGACCAACCAGGAAATACCACACAACGTTTATTAATGTACTTTATCGATTAAGCAAATAGAAAACCTAATATTTGCTAACTTAGAAGACTTATAACATACTCTTGGTTGTAGTACTCCCCCTCTTTACACCAGCGAAAATTTTATTGGAATAATAAAATGCCAAACTGTTTTATGGTAATTTCCGGATAACATGGAATTAGCGTATAAGGAAAATAAACAAGTAATTGAATCTTTTTATGACAGTTTAGGACTGTCTTATGAATTTATAAAAGACAATAATTATTTGGAAAGTGCATTTGTTGAAATAAATAAAATCTGGATTGAAAATTTCAAAAACATTCACAAAGTAAAATATTTATTGATTGCAGAAGCACCTCTTTGGCGACACAATAGAAAATACATTTATAACCCCAATGCAAATAATTCCCAGTTCTTTTTTAGGAGTGATTTGGAAACAATTCTCAACATTAAAATAAAGGACAAAGTGGAATTTATTGAGATATGTAATGATATTGGACTACTAGTGGTATGAAGTTCCAGCTAATAATGATCGCCCTTATTATGAAGAATGGTTAAGGAAAATGAAGAAATGAAATTAACATTACACTAAGCATATAATAGCTAATACGAGTAAATTGAAAAACTATTTCAATGCCTCACACTACGCATTTGGTAAATGTAGCTTCCAGCACCGGACTAATTCAGTCATATCATTCAAATCTTTCAAAAACCAGCTCCTTGTTCACCATCATACCTGCCGCCGTACCCATGGCCACGGCGTTTGCTACGGTGCGCAAGCGCGACACATTATCGCCGCAGGCATATATTCCTTTAACATTGGTTTGTAAATAGGCGTCGGTTTTTAGGTAGCCTTCCTCGTTCAACTCGCAACCCATTGCCTCTGGAATGGTGCAATGTTGTTCAAAGGATGTTTTGGTATACATGGCGGTAACGGCAACTTTGGAACCATTTTTAAAGATGATGTTCTTCAGCAGCCCATTGTGGTGTTCCAAACGTGTAATTTCAGTTTCAACTATCTTAATGTTATGCGCTTCAAGTTGGGCAGTTTGTTCCCTGGTCAAGGTGGATCTGCCATTGGTATAGATGGTTAACTGTTTGGTCCAATTGTAGATTAGTTTTCCAAATTCAAAGGCATAATCCCCATTGCCCAAAATACCGGTTACTTCATTTTATACCTCATAGCCATGGCAATAGGGGCAATGCAACACGGAGATGCCCCAACAATCCGAAAATCCGTCCATATTGGGCATGATATCCTTAATGCCCGTGGCGAAAATCAATTTATCCCCGCTAAAGGTTTCACCAGGGGCTACTGTAATTTTAAAGGCATTGTTGGTGCCGGAGCCCTGTACTGCAAGTCCGTTAAAAAAATGAACCGTAGGGTAAGCCTGTACCTGCTGTTTGGCCACAGAAGCCATCTCGGCGGGGGTTTTGCCATCATTAGTAATGAAGTTGTGGGAATAGGGGGTTTGCCGGTTACAGGGGGTATTGCTATCAATGATCAGGACCCGTTTCAAGGCCCTTCCCAAAGCCATCCCTGCTGCAAGACCGGAATAGCTTCCTCCAATGATGATTGTATCAAAATGTTCTTCCTTTTTCATGGTTTCTTGTTTTAAACATGGTGATTTACTCATTCTTTCTTTGCATTTTCTTCATCAAGGTATCTATAAAAGGCACGCCTACAAATACGATCCATGGCACCAATACAATGGTAAGTACCAAGGTTCTAAGGTAGAGGGGAAGGGTGGCCAGTTGGTTGCCAAAAAGAAAAATAAAGGCTGTGATGGAGGGATAAATGGCAATCCATATTTTTAAGGAAGCCAAGAGTTTTACTTTTGTTTTCATGTTTATGTCGTTAATTTCACATTGAATTATTTTCTGATGTAAAAGTAATTTCAACTGCGGAATCCATTATAGGACAAAACTGAACTTGGATGGTACTTAATTAAAATTATGTCTGTAAGCATCGGGAGTATAGCCCGTGTGTTTTTTAAAAAATCGGATAAAATAGGAGACATCCTCATAGCCCAAATGATAGGCTATCTGGCTCACCTGGTTCACGGTGGCCAATAAATTTCTTTTGGCTTCCAGAATACTATATTCGTTTATGAGTTGTGAGGCATTTTTGTTTAACAATGCCTTGGTTATGGCATTGAGCTGATACACACTGAGGTGCAATAAGTCCGCATATTGGGAAACTTGCTTGTATTGGGTAATATTCCCTTCCAACAGTTCCAAAAATTTCTCAAGTTTCTCTTGCTGATAGGGGGTATGGTTATGGTCTGGATTGGTATCTTCCTGCAGCCTTAAAAGTTCAATGAATAAAATACTTAAATTGGCTCTTATGACCTCGTGATATTCTGCTTGCTTCCCATTATATTCCAA
Organism: Arenibacter arenosicollis; assembly: GCF_014397245.1. Taxonomy (GTDB): domain Bacteria; phylum Bacteroidota; class Bacteroidia; order Flavobacteriales; family Flavobacteriaceae; genus Arenibacter; species Arenibacter arenosicollis. The sequence goes on from NZ_JACLHY010000005.1 coordinate 76,305, forward strand.
TAAAATTGATGACAATATGGGGACCAACTTTTTAAATATGTCGGCATTTAATGGATAGTAGTTTTGGTTACCCACCTTACGTAGTAACTGTTTGGAGGAATCATTGTGGGAAAGGAAATATTCCGTTTTAAATTGTACCAAATAACCAGTACTTCCATGTTTAAGGGTTAGTTTGTGGACCTGCCCAGGCCTCAATAAAAAAATGGAATTATGGTTAACTTCATAGGGTACGAAATCAATTTCATGTAGCCCTAAGCTTTTATGAGGATGAGCATTAAAAAAAAATCATGTCGGTGTAGCTCCTCCACCAACTCCTTTCCGTCCAGGATGGCTTCGAGACTTCTAATACTGAAACTGCCCACCAAAGTTGGCTCTTGATTGCTTTCTGGAAGTTGCCTTATGGGGATGTTTTGCATTTTATTTATATGTTGTTGGACAAGAGTTTAAATGACAGGGGGGAATGCAATTTGCCAATATAAATTTAAGAGAAAGTCTTTACATCTTTCTAAATTTTATGATAAATGGAAATAGCGTGATTTTTAAAAACCAGTCCTTTTGGAATGCCAGTCCTATGATCTTCGTTTCTCTTTTAACAAAAAATTAACTTGGCAGAAAAACACATCTAATATTGTTTCAATACGTTTGATGACGGGGCCTTGGAGCCCTTAAAAATGACAAAATTCCATCTTAAAATGAGCAATTTAACCAAAGTTGGGCATACATAGGTTGAAATTATACCTCAATGGCGGTGTCGCTCTTTTAAATTTTACTTTATGGAGGAAGTTTTGGTAAAAGGAAAATATGTTAAGCATTGGCAATGATTTTTAATAAGAAAGGGTATCTACATTTCATGTTTAAAAGAACGCTACTCATATTGTTGTTTTTATTATTGTCCATGCCAATGTTAGCCCATGGGGACTTAACCATACGGATAGCAGAAAAAACGATCGAAATATCCGAGGATCCAAACAATTTTGAACTGTACTACCAAAGAGGCTTGTTGTATCAACAGCATATGGAATTCGACTATGCCCTGGAAGATTACCTTAAATCCCAATTCTTGGGAAATACCAACAAAGCGTTACATTATCAAATTGCCGAGGTGCACTTTTTAACCGCAGCGTACACCGAGGCCCTACAAAGTATAGAATGGTATTTGGAATTGGACAGCAAGGACCTAAGCGCAAAAAAACTGCAGGCCCAAATACTGTTCCAGCTGCAATCCCATAAAAAATCCTTGGAGGGGTACCGTTATGTTATTCATAATATGAAGGACATTCGGCCCGAGGATGTATTGGAGTACTGCAACATCATACTTGCCGAAAACAACAAAAATTATAAGGGGGCTTTGGAGGCTGTGGAATATGGCCTGGACCAACTTGGCCCGCACACCATATCGCTTCAACTTAAAAAATTGGACTATTTAAAAGATTCCGGTCAAACCGAAAAGGTCTTGGAACAATACAATTATTTTATCCTGGAATACAACAGAAACGAGTTCTGGTATTATAAAAAAGCGAAGTATTTAACGGAAATAAATAGACCACATGAGGCCTTTATATCCTTAAAACTGGCTTCGGTTGCCATTGAGCAATTGAATGCAAAGTTTAAAAATATGAGCCCCGTAATAGAATTAAAAGAACAAATAAAAAGCTTGGAAAGTTCCATTAACAACCAAAAATCATGATCAAAAAAAGTACCTTTTTGCTTGCTGCCCTATGTTCGGTGGTCTCAATTGCCCAAACCTACAATGTAGATCTTCCCAATGTAAGTGCTGTTGCAGTAACCAATCCTGTTGGCCTTCCACAGCATTCCGCTTCGGTAACGGTAGTAAGGGGCCCTTATTTACAGAGCGGTACCCCAACCTCTGTTGTGGTAAAATGGAGAACGGATATCCCAACCCAATCCGTGGTACATTACGGCAAAACCTTAAAATCGTTATCCAAGAAGGCAAGCAACTCGGCTTTGACTACCGAACACGAAGTTGCCTTATCCGGTTTGTTCCCGGATACCAAATATTATTTCAATGTAGGTAATAAATCAGAAGTGCTTTCCAAAAGTGATTCTGGTGAGATGTATATAATTACACCCCCTACCGCGGGCACCAAACAATTTGTACGCGCATGGATTTTGGGTGATGCAGGTACGGCCAATAACAACCAGAGGGAGGTACGGGATGCCTATTACGATTATGTGGAAGATGCCCCCCAAAATAAAGGTAAGACCGATATGATGTTGTTCTTAGGGGATAACGCCTATGGCAGTGGTACGGATGAGCAATATCAAAATGCCCTGTTCGATATTTATGACGATATGTTGAAAAAATCCGTGGCATGGTCCTGCTTGGGAAACCATGATGGTAAATCGGCCGATTCGGCTACACAATCCGGTCCCTATTATGATATATTTACCTTCCCTACCAATGCACAGGCCGGAGGTACTGCCTCGGGAACAGAGGCCTACTATTCTTTTGATTATGCCAATATCCACTTTATAATACTGGATTCCCATCATACCAGTCGCGCAGTCGGGGGTGCCATGTACAACTGGACAAAGGCCGATATTCAAAACACAAAACAGGATTGGATAGTGACCTTGTTTCATCATCCAATATATACTAAGGGGTCCCATGACTCCGATACCGAAGATCGACTTATTGAAATGCGACAAAACTTTATGCCCATGATGGAGGCTAACGGAGTGGACCTTATTCTAAACGGACATAGCCATTCTTATGAACGCTCGTTTTTCTTGAACGGACATTATGGATTTGCCCATACGTTTAACCCGGATGAAATTTCCGAGGGGGGCCATACCGTTGGAGAAAATGGACATGGGGACGGTAAAGTGGATAGCAATGGTGCCTACCAAAAAACCAGTGCAGCTGCAGAGGGGGCCGTTTATATAACTACGGGGTCTGCCGGTAAAATATCTGGGGGCGACCTAAACCACCAAGCCATGTCCGTGTCCCTGAACCAATTGGGATCCTGTGTTATGGAGGTGGAAGATGACGGTAGGGGAGGACAGAACCTGACCGTAAAGTTTATTAGGGAAAATGATGATATTGAGGATTATTTTACCATCAACAAATCAGGTATAGCACTAAAGGCGGATAGCACTGCATCCGGACTTATTAGTGGAGGGCTGATTTATGATGCTAACAAGGGTGAGGTGAAGCTTAAAGTGGATAAAAATGATAGGCTAAAGAAAGTTAATATCTATAACAACATTGGGGAATTGGTGAAGAAAAGTAGAAAGGAATCCATCAATGTCGGCAAGCTGCCAAAAGGCCTTTATATTATTGAAGTCATTACAAAAAATAAAGGGTATACCGAGTCGATTACCATAGAATAGTTTGGCCAAAAGGGTTATATTTAAAATGACCATTTAATAGTCACCAATGGAATGGATTTACCCAAAGTAGGAAAGTAAGGCTAGCGGTAATAAAAAGGCCATAAAATGATAAAAAGCGGTTGTTGAAAATGAAGAAGACAAGCATTTTATTGGGATCTTTTTTTATTTGCCTGTTGATGTTGTCCGGGGCGCAAATGGCCATTCCATTTCAAAAGGATACTGTTCCGGAAAAGGTAGCAGCTCTATATGCGGCCAATTTTTACAAGTTTCAAAATGAAGTCAATGCCTTGGCAGCCCTTGCCAATAAAGCAACTTCTGTTAAGGAATGGGAGGCGCTGAAAAGTCAGGTTGAAAAAACCAGGTTGGTATATAAGGAGATCGAGTTTATTTTTGATTATTATCAAACATTCTACAATGGCACCTATATCAATGGTGCCCCTTTGCCCAAGGTAAGCGAGTATTTTGAAGCCGAAAAAGTTATTCCACCTGGGGGATTACAGGCATTGGATGAAGCGGTTTATGACTCAGCTTCAATTGAAAATTTGCAGCACATAAAAGTATTGGCTAACGGACTTAAAGAGCGGGTAGATTTTATATCGAAAATACATTTACCGGTTCATTTAAAGTCGAGCCAAATTATTGAGTGTATTCGCTCCGGCATCGTAAGGATCTTTACTTTGGGACTAACAGGATACGATACTCCAGGTTCGGTTAATGGATTGAAGGAAAGTGTTGTGAGCTGGCAAAGTATGGAAATTACATTTCTATATTTTGAAGCAGGTCTTTCCCCAGAAGCCAAGTCCCAATTCGAAGCCATTAAAAAATACTTTACCAAAGGCAAGAGAATATTGAATGCCAATACCCATTTTAATGATTTTGATAGGTTGGCATTTTTAAAGGAAGTGGTCAACCCCTTGTATGCGACCTTATTGGAATTTCAAAATGCAAACAGGATTGCGCTGGAACCTTATAAAAAGCATGCCCAAAACTATAAGGCCAAGAATTTATTCGATATCGATTTTCTCAACACGGATTTTTATTCGGAACTGGTTTATCTGCCTTTGGATAACCCCAAGACCATAGCCTTGGGTGAATTGTTGTTCCAGGATCCACAGCTTTCCAGGGACAATGTCATGGCCTGTATAAGCTGTCATAACCCCAACAAAGGTTTTTCCGATGGCTTGCCCAAGAGTGTATCCAATCAAAAAGGGGTTTTTACCACTAGGAATGCCCCCACTTTGATGGATGCAGGCTATTCCACACGCTATTTTTGGGACATGCGCGCCTTTGATCTTGAAAAACAAGTGGTACATGTTATAGATAACGATTTGGAGTTCAATACCGATTTTAATGCGATTATTGCTAAACTGAATAAAAATGCCCTTTACAATAAGTTGTTTAAAGAGGCTTATGGCGGTATTGCCAAAGAAGATATCAATCAGCGGTCCATAAGTAATGCCATTGCGGCCTATGTAAACTCATTAAAATCCTTCAATAGTCCGTTCGATAAATATGTGCGAAACGAAACCAAGGAGTATCCCGAGAATGCCAAACGCGGATTTAATTTGTTTATGGGGAAAGCGGCCTGCGGAAGTTGTCATTTTGCACCGGTCTTCAATGGCACCATTCCTCCTTTTTATCTGGAATCGGAATCGGAGGTGTTGGGCATTACTCAAGGTTTTGATTCCATCGCCCCAAAATTGGATACGGATATGGGGCGAATGGGTAATGGTCTAAAAATGGACAATCATCCTTTTCTTAAAAATTCGTTCAAAACGGTTACGGTAAGAAATATAGCATTGACAGCACCTTATATGCACAATGGTTTATTTGCTACGCTTGAAGATGTTCTTGCGTTCTACAACCTAGGCGGAGGTGCAGGCATGGGCTTGGAGGTGGAAAACCAAACTTTGCCAGATGCGCCCTTGAATCTGTCCCAGCAGGAAATTGAGGATATCATTGCTTTTATGGAAACACTTTCGGATGTATATGCCTATGGGGGTAGAGGGGATTAATTGGTTTATGATCAGATTGTTGTGTTTATGTCACCTCGAGCGCAGTCGAGAGGTTTTAGGAAGTTATGTTTTTTATTTGAGGTCTCGACCGCGCTCGGCCGGACACGGCAGTCACTTCGACATGAGCCCTTTTTCGGGCGATTGAGAAGTCACACATATTTGGTCAGAGCCACTTGCGAGATTTAGCTCATAACATTTTTTTTACGGGAATTCGTGAACCTTTGCTCGAGCTTCGGTTTTTTCTCCCTCTGGTCGTTACCTTTGATGTCTTTATTAAACATCTCAAAATCAGCATTTTGAAAAAATAACAGTACTCGCTTGAAAAATAAAATTTCTCAGATCTCGAATTGACTTTTATATGTTCATTTTCTTTGATCGCCCAAAGAAAACGAACCAAAGGAAAAGGCGCCTTAACCAAGGAATTTTTTCGACAACTAGGTCGAAAAACCGTATTCGAAACTCCGCGTCGTCCCTTATTGGGACTCCTGATCTCGGAGTTTTCACATACTATTCTGCGGTTAAGGATTTTTGGCTGCGCCGCTTTTCTTTCTTTATTATCATTGATAATTACGTGTTTTGCTACTTTTGACATATTTATTGAATTCCTTAAAAATCAAGGTTTTGAAATAATGTCATTTTATCCGCATGAGATTGTTTTTGTCTGATGTCTCGACCGGACAATATGAACCTAAACAATTAATTCCATTGTATTTTACGGCCACGTCATCTCCCAAAATAGAGGAAAATCTGCCCAGCATTCCAATGAACAATATGTTCCGCGTTAGGCCTGCCTGCGGAAGGCAGGGACCGAGGCGGCATCCCCGCAGCAGCGCAAGGGATATAGCCAAGGGCCCGCCCGACGAAGGAGGGAACGCCCAAAATATAAGACTGGAATTTAATTTAAAATCGTTGTTTCGTTTTTCGTGAACCTTCGGTTTAGTTCATTGATTTTTGCTTTATGTTTCACATTACATCCTTCAATGCCGCCAGCAACATATTCACATGATTGGCATCAGAGCTTTCGCCCATAAGTCCGATGCGCCATATTTTTCCTGCAAAGGGACCCAGGCCGCCACCGATCTCAATATTATATTCTTCCAGCAACCGCTTTCTAACCTCCACATCGTTCACGCCCTCAGGAATCCGTACGGCGTTTAACATGGGCAGTCGGTACTGTTTTTCAACCAAAAATTCAAAACCAAGACTTTCGAGCCCATCGCGCAAAAGTTCATGATTTTTTTGGTGACGGGCGAAACGGTTTTCCAAGCCTTCCTCAAGAACTATTCGCAGGGCTTCGCGCATGGCGTACATGGCCGATATGGGTGCTGTATGATGATAGGCCCTTTTGGCTCCGGCCCAGTAATTCTTGACCAAGGTAAGGTCCAAAAACCAGCTCTGTACTTTGGTCTTCCGATTGTCCAGAACGTCTATCGCGGCCTGACTAAATGTGACCGGTGATAAGCCTGGAGGTGCACTCAAGCATTTTTGACTCCCGGAATACAGGGCATCTATTCCCCATTCATCCACTTTTAAATGGGTTCCGCAATAGGAAGTTACGGCATCTACAACGAACAGCGCACCTGCATTTTTTGTAAGTTTACTGATCTCCTCCAAAGGTTGTAAAACACCCGTTGAGGTTTCGGCATGCACAATGGCCAATAATTTGGGATTACAACTTGCCAGGGCTTTTTTTACAGCTTCGGGATCAATGGTTTTCCCCCAATCAGCTTCCACTTTGATTACTTTTGCCCCGCAACGTTCTACAATGTCGGCCATACGGTTACCGAAAACCCCGTTGATACAGATTACCGCCTCATCGCCAGGTTCCAGTAAGTTCACCAAACAGGTTTCCATCCCGGCACTTCCTGGAGCGGAGACCACAAAGGTAAGGTCGTTTTTGGTCTGAAGGGTCTCTTGTACCATAAGCTTGATGTCGTCCATCACTACTAAAAATTCGGGATCCAAATGCCCTACCAAAGGGGTAGCCATTGCCCTCAAAACCCGAGGATGTACATCACTTGGCCCAGGACCCATCAGGACCCTTGTACTTGTTTTCATTTCATCAATTTTTCCCATTGTTGTGATTTTTTATATGGATGGTTATAAAATTATTATTAAAATAGTTCAATTATTCTTTACGGCTCTAATGGCCTCAACAAAATGTATAGGCCTTGCACTTGTGAAATGTTGTATCTGGTGGCGGCAGCTGAATCCACAGGCCACTACTTTGTGGTCTTTTTGTAGTTTTTCTATTGCCGGAAACAGAATTTCCTCCCCAATTTTTTTGGATATATTGTAGTGCTCCTTTTCATAACCGAAGGAACCCGCCATTCCGCAACAACCGGATGGAATCTCTGTAACCTGCTTGGAATTCTTTAATAGGGATTTCATGGCATTTGTGCCGTACAACGCTTTTTGATGACAATGCCCGTGAATGGCAACACCTTCTGAAACGGATTCGAAATCGACCTCCAAATGACCCTTTGTGTATTCGTCGGCTAGAAAAACGTCGATCATCATTACGCCATTCTTTAATTGATCGGCCATGTCCTGATCGGCAATTAAATCTGGTAAGTCATCGTTTAATGCGGAGGCACAACTAGGTTCGCAAACCACCACTTTTAGGCCCTGATCTAAAAATAGCTTTAAGCCTTCTATGGTTTTGGCCCCCTCTTTTTTCGCATCCCTTAAAAATCCATGGGATATTTTTGGTCTTTGGCAGCAGCCTAAATTGGCCAAAATAACTTCATATCCGCAGGAATTTAATAATTCCAAAGCTGAAATCCCAATATGTGGTTCATGATAATTAAGATAGGTATCGGCAAACAACACCACCTTTTTATTGCCTGTATTCGTTTTTTTGGCATTTTTTTCGAACCATTTATAAAAGGGTTCTTTTGCAAAATCGGGCAAGGTCCTCCGTTTGTCGAATTTTGCGGTACGCTCCAAAAACGATCGGAATAGGGCACTCCTTTGAATGCTGTTTACAATGCCGGCTTTCCAACCAGAGATATTCGCAGCTGCTTTTGCCGATCCGCGGATCAATTTATCCCTAAAGGTGATGCCATGTTCATCATAGTACATTTGAAGGGAATCGCTTTTCATTTTTGCCATATCCACATTACTGGGGCATTCGGATTTACAGGCCTTGCAGGAGAGGCAGAGATCCATGACCTCATGCAAGCGTTTGCTCGCAAGTCCCTCCAATCCGAATTGATTGGACATTGCCATTCTAAGTGCATTGGCCCTGCCACGGGTGGAATGCTCCTCTTCCCGTGTGGCCTTAAAACTGGGACACATGGTCCCACCCAGTATTTTTCGGCATTCCCCGACCCCGGTGCACATATGTACCGAGGCAGCAAAACCTTCTTCGGACTTATACTGATATTCCGTTTTTACGGTCTGATCTTTATACCCCGTACCGTAGCGCAAATTGTGTTCTATGGACTGTGCCTCGACAATTTTACCGGGGTTCATCAGGTTATCGGGGTCGAAAAGTTTTTTTATTTCCAAAAAAGCACCGTACAAGGTATCTCCGAAGAAGCGCTTGTTATAGGCACTCCGTACCAGACCATCGCCATGTTCTCCGCTCCAGGACCCCTTGTATTTCATTACGAGTTCAAAGGTATCCTCCGTAATGGCCTTCAATCGCTCAATGTCTTCGGCCAGTCTGAGGTCCAATATGGGACGGACGTGAATTACGCCTACGCTGGCATGGGCGTACATCCCAGCCTTTGTGCCATGTTTTTCGCATACCTTTAAAACTTGGGTTATATATTCCGCCAAGTGTTTGGATGGGATTCCGGCATCTTCGATAAAGGCTAGGGGTTTTTTATTTCCTTTTATGCCCAACATAAGTCCCAATCCCTTTTTGCGGATGACCCATACATCTTCATAGGCCTGCCCCTCCGGAAAAAGGGGGTAGGCATATCCAACGCCATTGTTCTTTAATTGGGCGATCATAAGCTTCGGTATGTCCATAACATCTTCCATGGTGTCCCCATAAAATTCTACGATCAATATGGCCCCGGGATTCCCTTCTATAAAGTGACTATGATGTTTTGTAGTTAAATTTTGCCTGCTGAGGTCCACCACGGTCTTGTCCAATATTTCAATGGCCGAGGGAGCATAGGGCAACATGGATTCTACTGCCGAAATGGCTTCCAAGACTTCCGTAAAATGTACCACACAGACGGATTTGTGTTTGGGCAGATCCGTTAAATTTAGTTTTAGCTCCAAGGTAGTAGCCAATGTGCCTTCGCTGCCACAGATCAATTTGCCCAGGTTCCATTGGTCGGTATACACAAATTCATCCAAATTATACCCGCCAACCCTTCGCATCACTTTGGGAAAGCGTTCTTTAATTTCTTCGGAATGCTTATGTATCAGTTTTCTAAAGGAGGCATAAATTTCACCCTCCCTATCCGTTTGAGAGGCTTTTTCCGAATATTCCGCCGGGGGACAGTTCTTTAGCTGCAATTGGGTGCCATCGGCCAATAGCACGGAAGCTTCAAGAACATGGTCCACCGTTTTTCCATATAAAATACTTTTGGTTCCTGATGAATTGTTGCCGACCATTCCCCCTACGTTAGCTCTACTACTGGTTGCGGGATCAGGGGCAAAATGCAGGCCATAAGGCTTTAAGACCTCATTTAGATCGTCCCTGACCATACCCGGTTGTACCCGTACCCATTTTTCCTTTTCGTTTATTTCCAACAAGCTGTTCATGTGTTTTGAAAAATCCAATATCATGGATTCCCCAACCGTTTGCCCCGCCAGACTGGTGCCGGCACCTCTAGGAAGTATCGTTATTTTATTTTCATATGCCACGGCAACGGCTTTTTTAACATCCTCTGAATCCTTGGGCAAAACAACTGCTAGTGGTTTGATCTGGTAGATACTGGCGTCAGTGGCATACATGCCCAAGCTGTAGTTGTCCGTTAGCACTTCGCCCTTTACTGAATTCCGTAGGTTATCAAATACATATTTCATAATAATGGAATTAATAGAAAATAAAGATTAAACCTAGAAGGCCCACTACAAACAAATAATATAGGGTCGGCACTATGGTCTTTCTAAGCACCATGCCTTCCTTACCGAGGAAGCCTACGGTAGCCGAAGCGGCCACGACGTTATGGATAGCTATCATATTGCCGGCCGCTGCACCTGTTGCTTGGAGTGCGACTACTATAAAAGAGGGCATCGCCAGTTTTACGGCCACTCCATATTGGAACAGCGTAAACATTAGGTTGCTTACGGTGTTACTGCCTGCAATAAAGGCTCCCAAAGCCCCTATTGAAGGAGCGAACATAGGGTATATGTCGCCCACATTACCGGCCACCCATTCAGCCATGGCAATGGGCATCCCGGGAAGTCCGGATGGATTTATCCCAGAATTGATATAAATGCGGACCATGGGCACCGTGAAAATGAGGACAAACCCAGCACCCAGCAACATTTTTGCACTGTCTCTAAAGGCAATCCTGACCTTGCCGGATTTCATTTTATGTAGCCAGATGGTAATGATTCCCGCCAAGAGCAAAATAGTACCTGGCAAATAGAGCGGGCTGCTGGAGGCGGATATGGAGGTGCCCAATATCCCGGTCCACGCAATTTTCATATCCGTAAGCCACGCCTTTAAAGGGAGTTGGGGAAGTCGGGAAAGTACCAACAAGGCGGCCATAATGATATAAGGTAACCATGCCTTGACCAAGGGCATTCTTTTTTCTTTTTTATCATCGTTCAGTTTTACGTTCAAGGTACCAAACCAAACAGAAGGCCAATTCTTTTCCTTGTCGAAGTCCCAGGTGTTCTTAGGTACCAGGAAGCCTCGTTTTGCTGCGAATACCACAATGGGTATGGCTACCAATGCGCCGAGCATGGAAGGAAACTCGGGTCCCAAAAATAGGCCTGTAAGCACATAGGGCACTGTAAACGCAAGGCCCCCGAAAATGGTAAAGGGTAGTATTTGAAGCCCTTCTTTCCAAGACTTGTTCTTCCCAAAAAAGCGGGTCATCATGCAGACCATGAGCGTGGGCATAAGCGTGCCGGTTATACCGTGAAGGACCACTACTTCGGAGGTTACCATCTGTATGTAATCTGAAAATTGAAGTCCGGATGCAGCCAGCTCGGCAGTGAATTCAGTACTTTGGATACCGCCACTTACACCGACCAATATGGGTGTACCCACTGCTCCAAAGGATACCGCAGTGCTCTGCACCATCATGCCCAACATTACCGCACAAAAAGCAGGAAATCCCATCCCTACCAAAAGGGGTGCTACAATTGCAGCCGGCGTGCCAAACCCGGCGGCCCCTTCGATAAAGGAACCGAACAACCAAGCAATGATGACGACCTGTATTCTACGATCCTCCGATATATCGGCAAAACCTTTTCGTATCGCCCGGAGTGCGGTTGAATATTTAAGCAGGTTCAGGAGGACAATTGCCCCAAATACAATATACAGGATGTCAAAAGTAATGAACAGCCCTTGGATACTGGAGGCCGCAATATCTTTGATGGCAATATCCCAAGCCACGAAGGCGACAATTACCGTGGCCAAAAAAGAAATGGGCATGGCTATTTTAGCTGGGGTTCTAAATCCTACCAAAAGAATTGCGGCCGTTAAGATGGGAACGACCGCCAAAAATGCTATAACAGATGGTGACATACTCGGTGGGTTATTTATTTATATTGGTTGGTATTATGTCTATTTGCAAAAGAAACGAATGGTCAACCCACATGTCATCATAACCCTGACCTGTCCCGTTTCTGTAATCCTGGGCTACTATTTCCAAAGCCAGCACATGGCAACTTTCATCATGTGATGGGATAAATACAGCATAATTCCTATGGCACAGTTTAATAAAGAATTAGGCCTGGGAATTCAAAAAAATATTCAATGCTTCACTTAAGCTTCTAGGAAAGATAAAAAATTATTATGAAAATTAAGAAAGGATTGGCATTAGTATCGTGGGCATTCCTAGAAATAAGGCAATATTTGAGTAACATTAAATACGAAATAAAAAATAGGCCGTTTCTCTATTCCGTCAACTTATAAGGTCCAGAAAAATCCTTATCCGCTATCAAATACTGTTGAATAATGTCTTTTGAGCCTGTTGTTGGGTCGATCTTCTTCCGTAGTGGAGATGTCATGGCCGTAAAGAATTATTGAAGCCTTGGAGATAATTTAGGCCATGGCATCGGTCCATAAAATTCCAAGATTTTATGGACCACCTAGTGAAGAAGGGTCTTTTCTTTTGTTTCGTTTTCTTTGGACAAGCAAAGAAAATGAAAGAATTATTTCAACAAAAGTTTCATTCCATTATACCTGATAAATAGAGCTGATATCAAAAAAAAAACGATATATCAAGTTCATCACAATTTTTACAGAAACACAACAATTAATTATGATACAAACAACAAGCTCCTTGTCCACGACTAGAACCGATCAAAGAAAGCTTTCAGCCAAATCTCTTTAGTCCATTGAAAATAATGGGCCAATCTTTAACTGATCACCGCTTTGGGTATACCCATAATCTTTTTTTGGATGAAATTGTTTCCATAAGAAGTAATGGAAACTTCTAAATTAATTTCTAATTAGTATTATTTAATATGTAACACTTTTTTTAATTCACCATGCATCACGGAGGGGTCTACATCTATACTGGTCCAGTATTTAATTCCTATAACACCTTGATTCACCAACATCTGCAATCCGCTTACTGTTTTACAGCCTTTGGTTTCTGCAGTTTGTATTAAATGTGTTTTGGGTGGATTGTGAATGCCATCGGCTACCACCATATTTAACTCAATGCTATCAAAATCAATATCTAATTGTTCGTTCACATTGGGATAAAGCCCAATACTTGTGGCATTGATAACAATATCGGTTTTTGATTCAATCTTATATTTTTTTGTCCACGAATGATAGTTGACCTTTGCTGCCGTATTATTGTTTAATAACTCAACAACTGCTTGGGCACGCTCCTTACTGCGATTCACAATGGTCAATGACTTTGCCCCGGCCAATGCGAGTTCTACTGCCACAGCTCTGGCCGCAGCCCCAGCACCGAAAAGGGTTATATGTTTATCGGCCGGATTGATTACTTCTCTAAGTGCCTTAACAAAACCTTTACCATCAGTATTTTCACCGATCCACTTCTCGCCCTGTTTAACTATGGTATTTACCGCACCTATTAACTGAGCCGATTCGCCTAGTCCGTCCAAATATTTAATAACGGCCACTTTGTGGGGTATGGAACAATTAAAGCCCGTCCAACCCATTGCTTTGGCGCCATTTACTGCAGCTTCCAAATTCTCGGGACTCACTTCACAATTCATATAACGGAAATGTAATCCGTGATATTTATATGCGGCCTCTACCATGGCCACAGTTGGGTTTTCTAGAGCGGGCTGTGCAAATGAGCCGGTTAACTGAGGCAAAAAGTCAGGCGAGATTTTCAATTTTGTTTTGTTATCCATATTTCTGCTTTCTTATCCTATTTGTTTATCATCGATGGGTGCATAAATAGGTTTAAAGGGCTATTTTCATGATACTGATTAGTGACATTTTGATCCATGACATTCTATGCAATAAAACCAAATCGATTATCAAATATAGTTTTTTACACTTTGTTTTTGAATGAAAGTAAGGGCTTGGTAATGGAAATAGTGAGTATGCCGACGGCTATTTGGAGTAGATGCACTTTTATCCGATAGTGATTCGTCAACCAGATAAGAACACTTTATTTAATCCTTTAGGCTATATGGGCAAGCAGATTTATGGGGAGTTATATGTCTTTACAGGATGGTTCCACGCTATCCGGTCCAGCAAAAACGTTAATTCAATGATTAGTCTAATTTCTTGTTCCAAACCATAAATTAAATATCAATATGACCTTAATAATTAACTTTTTCTATCTTTTTAATATAAATATAAGAAGTATATTACATATATGAATATTTTGATGTTATAGGCAATTTATTCGGTTTGGTATGTATAAGTAGGCTATACTTTGCCTACGCTCATTAATTTTGTAAAAATTGTTTGATAAAAAACACATGAAAAACGATATATGAAAGGTGTTTTAATATCTTTGAATTAGATAGTCTTCAACGGAATGAAAAAGGAATACGCAAAAATGGATGCAGGTTCGTTGCATCTTGCCAATAAGAAAGTAGTATTAAAGCTTATTAATCATAATACTCAAATTAGTCGCTCTGCCTTGGCCAAGGAGTCTGGATTGACTCCTCCGTCCATTACTAGAATAGTGGATGAGTTGATAAATGTAGATGGATTGGTGGAAAGTCTTGGTGTAGGTAGTTCCAGTGGAGGCCGCCCACCCATGATCGTCAAGTTTAAGAACGACAACAATTACATAATCGGGATAGATTTGGGTGCCACCTACATTAGAGGGTGCATGGTTGATCTTAATGCAAATTTTATTTCCGAGATACAGGTGCCTACCGAATTGAAAAAAGGATTTTCCAGTATTGTTGAAAAGATGATCAAGATGATCCATAAACTTCAAAGCAGGAAAGAAGCCACTGCCAAAATATGGGGAGTTGGTATTGGAGTTGCCGGTTTGGTAAACAGTAAAACCGGAATTATTGAATCTTCGCCAGATTTTGGTTGGACAAATATTGATTTGCGTAAGGAGTTGGAAAGTCATTTGGATTTGCCTTTTTTCTATGATAATTCCACTCGTTTAATGGCTTTGGGAGAGATGAAGATGGGGGAGAGGGATAACCAGAAAAATTTTGCCGTAATAAATATTGGATACGGAATAGCTTCCGGTTTGGTGGTTGAAGGTAATCTTTTAAAAGGCTTTTCTGGATTCGCCGGGGAGTTTGGGCATATTTCGGTAGATACGGACAGTGCCGTGCAGTGTAAATGTGGCATGTACGGTTGTCTCGAAGCTTTGGCATCAGGTCATAGGATAGCTTCCCTGGGCCAACAGGTCTTGGCGGAGAATAAATCGGAAATGTTGAAGGAGCTGTGTAATGGTAATAAAGATTTGATTACCGCCGAGTTGGTGGCACGGGCTGCAAAAAAAGGAGACCCTGCATCAATGAAGATATATGATGATGTAGCCGAGTATCTCTGTAAGGGAATAGGAACCATTGCAAATTTATTGAATCCGGAAACGGTGTACATAGGCGGAGGAATTTCCTTGAACGGCGATCTGCTTTTCGATTTAATTGAAAAGAAAAAAGACAAGTATTTGTTGCCTGGAAACGCTAGGGTTGATATTAGACCTTCCACCTTTGGTGATCAGGCAACTTCAATTGGTGCGGTTTCCGTGGTTTTGCAGAAAATTTTAAATTTGGAACTGTCCGGGGTCAATCATAATAATTAAAAATGTAACAAGCCAGATCGCACATGTAGGTTAGTGCGACTTATCTTTTTTTCTGCTTCTGGCACGCAATCAATAAAAATTAAATGGGGCAAACAGAACTTAAAGCTCTGTATTTTAAAAACTTTAAAACCATGTAAAAAGGTAGATTATTTGCATTTTGAATATAAGAATGGTTGCCAAATTTCATTTAGACCGAATTTTAGGTTATTCCCATTTGCCTTTCGTTCATGAATAGGATACATTAAGTCTACCTTAATTTAAAAGATTTGCTAACTTAGGGGTTTGTTCAAATTAATTAGATAATAGTAAAAATGAAAATAAACGACACCTTCGATCCCGGCCATTATAAGGCCAATGATAAACGTTATGATACAATGCAATACCGTCGCTGTGGCAACAGCGGTATCCTTTTGCCCTTAATCTCATTGGGGCTTTGGCATAATTTTGGTCATACGGACAATCTGGAGATAGGCCGTAACCTCTTGCGTTGTGCCTTCGATAACGGGATTACCCATTTTGATCTGGCCAATAATTATGGACCTCCTTATGGTGCTGCGGAAGAAAATTTCGGACAGATCTTTAAAAAGGATTTTCAGCCTTATCGGGACGAACTTATAATTTCTAGTAAAGCTGGTTGGGATATGTGGCCCGGCCCCTATGGTAATTTTGGCTCACGTAAATACCTAATTGCATCGGCAGATCAAAGTCTTAAAAGAATGGGGCTGGATTACGTAGATATTTTTTACCATCATAGACCAGATCCGGATACCCCCTTGGAGGAAACTATGGGAGCTTTGCACCATTTGGTTCAGACAGGTAAGGCACTATATGCCGGCATATCGCAGTACCCAGCAGAATTAACTGCCAAGGCCGCAAAAATAATGAAGGATTTGGGTACGCCCTTGTTGATCCATCAACCGCGATATAATATGTTCGACCGTTGGGTGGAAGACGGTTTGTTACAGGTGTTAGAGGATCAGGGGATAGGCTCTATTGCTTTCTCCCCATTGGCCCAAGGTGTTTTGACCAAGAAGTATTTAAAAGGTATTCCGGAGGATAGTAGGGCCAGTAAGGATGGTCGTTATTTGAAAGAAGACCAAATTACACCGGAAGTTTTGGATAAGGTAGGCAGACTTAATAAACTGGCTGAAAATCGGGGCCAAAGCCTCGCCCAAATGGCTATTGCCTGGTTGTTGAAAGATCAGCGCATTTCCACGGTACTCGTTGGCGTTAGTCGCAGAGAGCAATTGCTGGACAATATTGAAGGTTTAAAGAACATCGGTTTTAGCGAAACGGAATTAAAGGAGATAGAGGGAATTTTGGGATAACGAATAATTTAGTACCTTGAAATATACAATTAGAGTATAATTATGGCGAAAGCGAAGAAGACCCATATTGTTAAGATATTGGAGACACATTATATAACCCATGACGTAAAACGTTTTGTGGTGGAAAGACCCGCGGGTTATGATTTTATTCCGGGACAGGCGACAGAGGTTTCAATAAACCTACCGGAATGGAAGGACCAATTGAGACCTTTTACCTTTACCTCAATAATGGAGCATGGCTTTCTTGAATTTATGATCAAGATCTACAATGATCATGAAGGGGTCACCAATATGTTGGGCCGTACCCACGCAGGGGCAGAACTAATTCTTCATGAGGTATTTGGAGCCATACAATACAAGGGGCCTGGTGTTTTTATTGCCGGTGGATCTGGAATTACACCCTTTATATCCATTTTTAGACATCTTTATACCCATAAGAACCTACATGGCAATAAATTGATATATTCCAATAAAACGTCGGAAGATGTAATTATGGAAGATGAATTGCAAAAGATGCTGGACGGTAATTTTATAAAAATATTTACCCGCGAAAATGTGGTGGGATTTAGGGGGAATAGAATAGATCGAAAATTCCTTATCGACAATATTTCTGACTTTGGACAGAACTTTTATTTATGTGGTCCCAAAAAGTTCGTTATAAGTATTTCTGATTTATTGTTGGAGCTTGGAGCCACGGCCGAGACAGTCATATTTGAAGAATAAGTACAAGATAACCTTTGGGAAGGGTGATGAACCCATCGATTGGGCATAAAAAAAAGGTGGTCCATATTTAGACCACCTTTTTATATTTGTATCAACTTAAACTTATGCCAAATCAAAACGATCCAAGTTCATCACTTTGCTCCATGCTGCTACAAAATCCTTTACAAATTTGTCTCCAGAATCTTCGCAGGCATACACTTCTGCAATGGCACGAAGCTCCGAATTGGAACCGAAAATAAGATCGGTTCGGGTACCTGTCCATTGAAGTCCTCCAGTCTTTCTGTCTCGCCCTTCAAAAACATTTTGGGAATCTGAAACCGCCTTCCAAGTGATACCCATATCAAGTAAATTCAAAAAGAAATCGTTCGTCAAGGTATCTGGCCGTTTGGTGAAAACACCGTGCTGCGAACCGTCATAATTGGTGTTAAGTACCCGCATTCCACCAAGGAGTACCGTCATTTCGGGAGCGGTCAAAGTCAATAATTGTGCCTTATCTACAAGCATTTCCTCTGCTGTTACCTTATAAGTGTCCCTAACGTAGTTTCTAAAACCGTCTGCCCGTGGTTCAAGTACTTCAAAAGCTTCTACATCGGTTTGCTCTAGGGTTGCATCGGTACGTCCTGCGGAAAAGGGTACATTTACTGTCTTACCTGCATTTTGCGCAGATTTCTCGACTGCAGCATTTCCTGCTAAAACAATAAGGTCCGCCAAGGAAACTTTCTTATTTCCGGATTGTGAATTGTTGAATTCCTTTTGGATATCAGCTAATTTTTCCAATACATGGGCCAATTGAGTGGGGTTATTAACCTTCCAGTTTTTTTGTGGTGCCAGCCGTACACGTGCTCCGTTTGCACCCCCACGTTTATCGGAGCCTCTAAAAGTAGAAGCAGATGCCCAAGCAGTAGATATTAACTGCGAAATAGTAAGACCTGATGCCAAAATTTTTGATTTCAGATCGGCGATGTCCTTATCATTGACCAATTCATGATCAACCGCAGGCACAGGATCTTGCCATATTAATTCTTCCTTAGGTACTTCAGGTCCAAGATATCGAGATACCGGACCCATATCACGGTGCACCAGTTTAAACCAAGCACGTGAATATGCATCTGCAAATTCCTCTGGATTTTCTAAAAAGTGTCGTGATATTTTCTCATATGCAGGATCCATGCGTAAAGATAGATCCGTAGTCAACATAAACGGGGCGTGCTTTATGTTCGGATTATGTGCATCCGGTACAGTTCCAGCACCAGCATTATTTTTCGGTTTCCATTGATGGGCTCCGGCAGGACTTTTGGTCAATTCCCATTCATAACCAAATAGATTTTCAAAAAAGGAGTGACTCCATTTGGTTGGGGTATTGGTCCAAGCTCCTTCTATTCCACTGGTAATGGTATCTGCACCATTTCCACTACCATAGGTGTTCTTCCATCCCAATCCCATAGCTTCAATACCCGCCGCTGCAGGTTCTGCTTCCACATATTTAGTGGGATCGGCAGCACCATGGGTTTTGCCAAAGGTATGTCCGCCGGCAATAAGAGCCACCGTTTCATAATCGTTCATAGCCATACGGCCAAAAGTATCGCGTATATAATGTGCAGACTCTATCGGATCTGGATTGCCATTATGCCCTTCGGGGTTTACATAGATCAATCCCATGTGGGCAGCTCCAAGTGGGGTTTCCAATTCTCCGCTTTCGGAATAACGTTCCTTATTTCCCATCCATTCCGTTTCCGAACCCCAATAGACATCCTGTTCGGATTCCCATATATCCTCACGACCTCCGGCGAAACCGAACATTTTTAATCCCATGGATTCGTGTGCACAGTTCCCTGCCAATATCAATAAATCGGCCCAGGATAATTTCTTGCCGTATTTCTTTTTAATAGGCCACAGTAACAAACGGGCTTTATCCAGATTGGCGTTGTCCGGCCAGCTATTTAGGGGCGCAAAGCGCTGTGATCCTGAACCTGCACCACCACGTCCATCCTGTATACGGTAGGTGCCTGCACTATGCCAGGCCATACGAATAAAGAGAGGACCATAGTGTCCATAATCTGCGGGCCACCAATCTTGACTGGTTGTCATTAATTTGTAAAGATCATTTTTTACCGCTGCCAGATCTAGCTTCTTAAATTCCTCCGCATAATTGAAATCCGGATTCATTGGATCCACCAAAGAAGAGTTTTGGCGAAGTATATTCAATTTTAATTGATTTGGCCACCATTCGCGGTTGCTGGTACCTCCACCAGCGACTTGATGTAATTCCCCGTTCAAAAAAGGGCATTGTGCACTCGAATCGTTTACATCCCATGCTTTGCCGTTTGATGAAGGATTTGAATGTGTCTTATTTTCCATTTTCGATAGTTTTATGTGATTGTTCCTTTAAATTTACGATAATATTTTCTGATGGATTTGATTTCTTGATAACTAAAACTTATGGTGGTTCAAGAAAACTTATGACCCAACCTGGACTGGGCTATTTCTTCATATAGGAGAACTTTACAA
This sequence comes from Arenibacter arenosicollis, assembly GCF_014397245.1. Classification (GTDB taxonomy): domain Bacteria; phylum Bacteroidota; class Bacteroidia; order Flavobacteriales; family Flavobacteriaceae; genus Arenibacter; species Arenibacter arenosicollis. Next base: position 96,594 of record NZ_JACLHY010000005.1, read on the forward strand.
AGGAAAAACACAACCAACCTCGGGAGTAAAATAATCTTAACGGGATAATAAAGGATTTTATAACTTTAGGTTTCACTGGTTTATATTTCATGACCAGTTGTAATTGTTGTTCTAAGATTGATTAAACCATGTTGGACAGTGACAATATAGAAATACATGAAACGGCATTTGTAACCTCCACCTTTCGTGCTACAGATGTAAACTTAAGCAAAGATATTTTTGCCCATTTATGGAGTAATATCAAAACCGAAAAATGGACACAAGAATATTTAGAAAAGGTTTCTTCAGAGGAAACTTTTACCCATTGCTTAAGGAACAGATATTTTTTAGATAGCATAAAGGAGAATATTAAAACTAACGCCATTGAGGTATTAATAAATTTCGGAGCCGGGTTTAGCATGTATCCATTTCTGTTGGACAAAAAAATAATCAACATTGAAATTTATAAATTGGAAGTTGTAGAATACAAAAAATCCAAAATAGATTAATGGCAAAAAACCAAGGTGCTTCCTAAGCGAAATTTACATTTTATTGGAGTTGATTTTGGTACGGAATATAAGGATGCATTATTGACCGCCATTAACACGATTAAGGGCAATAAAAAATGCTTTATTCTTATTGAAGGGGTTTTGTTCTTTTTGGACCGTGAAGAAACAGATAATTTGTTCGACTTTTTCAACATAGTTCAAAATAAGGGCGATATCATTGGCAGTGCATCCTTTCAGGACGAATTAAAGAAATCTTTGGCCTTTAAACGGTTGCTGCTTTTTTTTGGGGAGAAGGTTGCAAAGACAAAGGCGAGCGACTATCAAACCATTCAGGATGAGTTTTACCAAAGTAGAGCTAATTATTCCTTAATGGACCATCAAGAATATTTTAGTCTCTCCAAGACGTATAACCATAAAATTAGACTACAAAAGGAACTTATCTTAAATGAACATTTCTATCTCTTGCTGAAAACAAAATTCTAAACAATATCCTATGTCTAAAGGGTATATGAAAATTATGTACCTTAACCTGTTACCAAACTTTGACCAAACCTAAACATGAAAAAACTTAAGTTTCCAACGGCCCAAACTATTCTTATTCTAATTGCTGTATTGGTAACCATATTAACCTGGCTTGTTCCTGCCGGCAAATATGATAGTCTGGCGTATGATGCCAAAAGCAATAGTTTTACTAAAATAAGCCCTGAAGAAAGTTTGGAATTACCGGCGACACAGGCAACTTTGGAAGAGTTGGGCATAAAAATTCCAATAGAAAAATTCACAAACGGGGATATCTATAAACCTATAGGCATTCCAAATACTTATAGGGAAATGAAGTCCCATCCGCAAGGTCTTGCCGCCTTGGCAAAATCGCCCATTAAGGGAATAATCGCCGCGGCCGACATTATTTTTTTAATCCTTATTATTGGAGGCCTTATTGGCATCATGAACTTAACTGGTGCTTTCAATGCCGGAATTTCCTGGATGGCGAAAACACTCAGAGGGCGGGAGTACATTCTTATAATTGTGGTAACCACTCTTATTGCCCTAGGGGGTACGACCTTTGGGCTTGCGGAGGAAACTATGGCGTTTTATCCAATTTTAATTCCGGTTTTTCTAGCGGCCAAATATGATGCCATGGTTGGTCTTAGTTGTGTGTTTCTGGGTTCTGGTATTGGTTCCATGTGTTCTACTGTAAATCCCTTTGCGACAATTATTGCTTCGGATGCCGCAGGAATAAGTTGGACTACGGGGCTCAACAATCGAGTAATTATGTTGCTGCTTTGCGTTACCATTACCATTGTTTATATACTTAGGTACGCCAAACGGGTAAAGGCTGATCCATCAAAATCACTTATTTATGATCAAAAAGAGAATATCGACAAGCTGTTTGGATTGCATACGATGGATACTACAGTAAAATTTACCAATAGACTACGGCTTATTACAGTAGTGTTTTCATTGTGTTTCGTTGTTATGATCATTGGCGTTTCTTTTTTGGATTGGTGGTTTGTAGAAATGACGGCCACATTTCTGGTAGGGGCCATAATCATTGGCTTTATTGGCAGAATCAAGGAAAGCGATTTTGTGGAGGCCTTTGCCAAAGGTGCTGCCGATTTGCTTAGTGTGGCATTTATAGTTGGAATCGCAAGGGGAGTAACCATTTTAATGGAGGATGGACTTATTAGTGATACTATTTTATATTATGCCAGCACCATCACCGAAGGTATGCACAAAGGCCTATTTGCGAACGCTATGCTCTTTATTTATGGGGGACTGTCATTTTTTATGCCATCGTCCTCGGGTATGGCGGTCTTGACCATGCCTATTTTTTCTCCCTTGGCGGATACGGTTAATATTGGTAGGGAAATAATTGTAGATACTTATTTATATGGGATGGGCTTATTTTATTTGATCAATCCCACGGGTTTAATTCTGGCAGCCTTGGCAATAGTGAAAATTGGTTTCGATAGGTGGTTAAAATTTATTGTTCCCCTTCTTTTAATATTAACGGTTACCACAATGATTTTTTTGACTATTTCTGTGTTGTGAAATAAAATTCAGAATGCAGAAAGTTGCGTTGAACGTCTTCCCAATTTTTTTATAAAAAATTCCTTCCAATAATTAACTTTAGTAATTTTGATCGATGCCCCAAACCAAAAACTAGGGAATTCTTGTTGGCAAGGTGGAAGAAAATTTATTTAACCACCGAGTAACGTAAATAAAAAAGTAAAGATGGAGAAGACAAAAATTTTGGTCCACGCGACCATCTCTGCACAAAAAAATAAGGTTTGGGATTACTACACCCATCCGGAACACATAACAAAATGGAATTTTGCTACGGACGATTGGCAATGCCCACATGCCTCAAATGAAATGCATGTAGGTGGAAAATATTCTGCTCGAATGGAAGCTAAGGATGGTAGTTTTGGGTTCGATTTTGAAGCCATTTATGATGAAGTGGTTCCTGGAGAGAGGTTTTCCTATACCATGCCAGATGGGAGACACGTAAAGGTGACCTTTAATCAGGTAGGGGATAAGACAGAAGTAAAAGTAAGCTTTGATGCTGAATCCGAAAATTCATTGAAAATGCAAAGAGGAGGATGGCAGGCCATCCTTGATAATTTTAAAAAGTATACGGAGTCCAATTGAATATTGGGATATTCTTGATTGGATAGGGAGGAGGCGACTATCTATTCTCTTCCAGAAGGATTATCAGAGCGGATAGGCACCTAAGCAAAACGTAACGAGCACTTTATATTGGACTAAGGAGCACTATTGTGTACCTTGAACATTTATAGATTGCCATATTAATTATAAATATCAAAAGATTATTTGAGTAAATTTGCTTCTGGAAAAAAATGAAAAATAGAACCCACATATTAACGCTATTTGTTCTTTTGCTGTTCCTTCCGGTCAGTGAAGTTTTGGCATGTGGAAATTCCAAGGAGAACTCCAAAATTGTAAGTAACAGTTGTTCTGCCAATGATCACCATACTGAAAAAAAATCGTGCTGCGACTCAGAAAAAAATCATGCTGATGAGGGCATGGGTGGAAGTTGTAGCAATACCTCTTGTCATTGCCCAGTTCCAATAAACGCTCCCGTTTATTTAACCAATTTTGAATTAACATCAACAAATAATTACATTGTATTGGAAATTGATTGGGCATATATCCAAAAAAATCCGAAATTAGTTTATCTCCCCATTTGGCAATGGCCCAAAATAGGCTGACTTTTCTATGATGGCCATAGGTCTGTCTTTTTATTTCAAGCAGAGACCTATATATTAACTTAGAATAATTAATTTTTTTAACAATTTGAAAAGGTTGTCACAAACACCTTTTTACAAAATTCTGGTACAATGAAAAAATCAATAAATATAATAATGGCAATTTCCTTATTGTTATCCTTAACAGTGTGTATAGCCCAAACAAATAATAAAAAATCTGAATCCCTGAAAATCTATGGAAACTGTGCAATGTGCGAGAAAACCATTGAAAAGGCAGGTAATTTAAACAATGAAGCCACTGTAGATTGGAACAAAGACACGAAAATGGCAATCATTTCCTATGATAGTCTGGCCACATCAAAAGAAGATATTCTAAAGAGAATTGCATTGGCAGGTTATGACAGTGATATCTTTTTTGCGCCCGACGATACTTATGCGAATTTGCCAGAATGTTGCCAATATGAACGTGCTAAAAAAGATGCCCATAATATGGAGTCACATGACATGAAAATGGTCAACGACCATTCACAACATGGTGCAATGTCTCAAGATAGTCAGGACAAAAATGCGCTTTCAAGTGTTTTTGAAAATTATTTCACGCTTAAGGATGCCCTGGTAAAAACGGATAGACCCTTGGCGTCTACTTCAGCTGAAGGCCTTTTGAAATCGGTGAAGGAAGTGCAAATGAATAAACTTCCAATGGACGTTCATATGGTTTGGATGAAGGTGATTGAAAATCTTAACGAAGACCTAGCGGGAATGGTGGCAACCAAAGACGTTGGAAAACAGCGTGATTATTTTATGTCACTTTCAAAAAACATGTATGAAGTTATGAAGGTTTCAAAATCCCAAACCCCCGTATATTACCAATTTTGTCCAATGGCCAATGGAGGAAAAGGTGCTAATTGGCTTAGTAGGGACGAAGTCATTAAGAATCCATATTATGGTGCACAGATGTTGAGTTGTGGCAATACAGTGGAAACCATAAACTAACTAAGAAATGATCGGACACAAAAAATGTTGGACAGTATTAATGGTAATACTGTCCATCCATTTTGGCTATGGCCAGAATGTAGTTAGATATGAATTAACGGTAACGGATACCATAGTTAATTTTTCGGGCAAAGAAAAAAGGGCTATTGCCGTCAACGGGCAAATTCCGATGCCAACACTTACGTTTACAGAAGGTGATATTGCTGAAATAGTGGTTCACAATAAGCTTAAGGAAGGGACCTCTTTACATTGGCACGGGGTATATCTACCCAACAAGGAAGATGGTGTGCCTTTTTTGACCCAAATGCCGATTGCAACTAACACCACGCATACCTATAGTTTCCCTATTATTCAAAACGGAACTCATTGGTATCACAGTCATAGTGGTTTACAGGAACAAATAGGAATGTATGGATCATTGATCCTAAAGAAAAAGGAATCGGACCCCACCTTTAGAAAAGGTATAGATGACTTACCTGCTGTTCCTATTATATTGAGCGAATGGACAGATATAAAACCTGAAAATGTACATAGAATGTTGCATAACGCCAATGACTGGGGTGGAATTAAAAAAGGTACGGTTCAGAGTTATTCGGAGGCTATAAAGGCAGGGCATTTTAAGACTAAACTGGAAAACGAATGGAAGCGTATGCTGGCCATGGACGTAAGTGATGTGTATTACGATAAATTTCTTGTCAATGGGAAGGAGGAAAGCCAACTGCCCCAATTTAGGGCGGGGGAGAAGGTACGCTTACGCATATCCAATGGTGGAGCGTCTTCCTATTTTTGGCTTACCTACGCTGGTGGAAAAATAACCGTTGTGGCCAATGATGGAAATGATGTGGTACCAGTTGAGGTAGACCGATTAATTATTGGCGTTTCGGAAACATATGATGTGGTAGTTAATATTCCTCAGGAGGATACTGCCTATGAATTATTGGCGACCCCTGAGGACCGTACCAAGTCTGCCTCAATTTACTTGGGCAATGGCACCATACAACTGAAAAGTAGAATGCCAAAACTAAAGTATTTTGAAGGTATGAAAATGATGAACGGCATGATGAATATGGACGGAACCATGGATGATATGGGCATGGATATGTCCCTTCAAAAAATGGATATGAACACAGTGATGTATCCAGAGATTACCGGAAGTACTGATATGAAAATGGACGACAAAATGGACCATGCAAATCATTCCATGAAAACCGAACAGGATTTGGTGACCTTAAATTACGGCATGTTAAAAGCACCACATCCAACAACCTTGCCTAAAGATGCCCCAGTAAGGGAACTCCGTTTTGAACTAACGGGAAATATGAACCGTTACGTTTGGAGTATGGACAATAAAGTGCTGTCTGAAACAGATAAGATCTTGATTAAAAAGGGTGAGAATGTACGGATAACACTATACAATGGATCTATGATGAGGCACCCCATGCACCTGCACGGTCACGATTTTAGGGTAATTAACGGACAAGGGGAATTTGCGCCCTTAAAGAACGTTTTGGATATAATGCCCATGGAGACCGATACCATAGAGTTTCTCGCAAATGTGGAAGGCGATTGGTTTTTTCACTGCCACATTCTTTATCATATGATGGCGGGAATGAACCGTGTTTTTTCTTATGAGGAGCAAGCTCCCAATCCGTATCTTCCCAATAAGGAATGGGCTTACAAAAAGTTGCAAAAAGAAAGTAACGAATTCCATTTTATGGCGGAAAACGACTTTGCAACCAATGGCAACGATGGAATGGCAATGCTTCAAAATACCCGTTGGAGTATTGGTACGGAATGGCGTTTAGGGTATCATGATGGACATGGTTACGAAAGTGAAACCCATATTGGTAGATATATTGGAAAGAATCAGTGGTTTATGCCATTTGTAGGATTCGATTGGCGCTATCGAAAATCAGAGGGAAGCGTGGAAAAAAACATTTTTGGACAAGGAAATACAAAGGACACCAGGGCTGTAGCAAGTCTTGGAGCTGAATATACCTTACCTATGTTGGTAACCTTACAAGGAGAGATATTTACGGACGGGAATATACGTTTTCAACTGATGCGGGAGGATATTCCGATTAGCCCAAGATTGCGATGGGCCTTTATGGTAAATACGGATAAGGAATATATGACAGGCTTCAAGTATATCGTAACACGTAATCTAGGGATTTCCACCCATTATGATAGCGATATGGGACTTGGATTTGGAGCTACCTTGAATTATTGATTCCTTAAATTAAATTGCTAACGCTGGCCTATGGATTATAACGTAAGTCAGTGGTTTAAATAAAGAATACCAAAGCCCTATTTTAAAATCATATTGCGAAATAGGGCTTTTGCTATTAGTTATACATAAACAGAAGATTGTATATTTATGAGATGACCACAACGGATAATTTTCAGGAATTGGAGACCAACCGACTTATCTTACGTAGGTTGGAGGAGACGGACTGGGAGATGATCCTTTATCTGCGCTCGGATAAGGAGGTAAACAAGTTTGTTAATAGACAGAGCGCAGAAACTAAGGAAAAGGCACTTGCCTTTATTGCCAGGACCAACAATGATATCAAGAAAGGGCAACTATTCCAATGGTGTATTTCCTTAAAAAATAGTCCTGCTATGATAGGAAATATTGTCCTCTGGAATTTTTCCAAGGATCGAAAAACAGCAGAAGTGGGGTACGACCTAAGTCCGGAATTTCAAGGCAAGGGCATAATGGACGAGGCTATGAAAGCAGTGCTCGACTTTGGGTTCAACCAATTGAAGTTGGAAATGGTGGAAGCGTTCACCAGTAAACTAAATGAAAGCTCAAAAAAATTGCTGCTTAGAAATCATTTTAAGTGGAATGCAAGCAGAAAAGACTCGGCCGATGAGGATAATATTATTTATGAGCTAGATAACTCCAATCGTTAATAGAACACAAAAGATTTTATATCTTACGGTAACATTAGGGACAGTTCTAATAACCACACCCTTTAAAACCACATCCAATGCAATACTCAAGAAATTCATTTTTAAAAACACTTGGTCTTGGTGGCCTATTGGCTACCAGTTCAGTTTTAACCGCTAGTCCATTCAAGGATCTTTTAGGGGCAAGTCATACAGGCACGGAAGCAAGAAGTCTTACGCTGGGATTGGCATCCTATTCCACGCGAAAATTTAGTTTGGACGAAACATTGGCAATGGCCAACCGATTAAATCTTAAGCAGATTGCGCTCAAAAGCATGCATATGCCATTGGAGAGCAGTGAGGAAGAGATCCAAAGCATAACTGCAAAATTTAATAAGGCAGGAATAAACCTTTATGGAGCTGGAGTAATCTATATGAAAACGGCCCAAGAAGTTGAAAACGCTTTTCGCTACGCCAAAGCGGCCAAAATGAAGATGATCATAGGAGTACCTAATCACGACTTATTGCATTTGGTGGAAATGAAAATAAAAGAGACCAATATAAAGTTGGCCATACATAATCATGGACCAGGAGATGAGGTGTACCCAACACCTGAAGTGGTTTACAATAAAATTAAAATGCTCGACTCCCGAATTGGACTTTGTATAGATGTGGGTCACGTACAAAGATTGGGGTTAGATCCCGTAAAGAACATCAAAAAATATGCGGATCGTTTGTATGATGTCCATCTCAAAGATGTGGACAAATCCGAGGCCGATGGCAAGTCGGTCGAGTTTGGAAGAGGGGTCTTGGATATCCCTGCGGTTCTCAAAGCCTTGAAAGGGATTAATTATTCTGGGGTAATGGCCATGGAATTTGAAAAGGATACCGATGATGTTTTTGCTGGCCTTGCCGAATGCGTGGGTTATGTAAACGGAGCATTGGACGCCATGAAATAAGTGGACTGAAATGTAATACAAATATTTTATTAAAGATGAGCGCACCTCCAAAAAGCCTTATTCTATTTTTAATTGCTGTAATGGCCTTTGGAGGTTCATTTTTCGCGCAACAACCCTATATACAGGATGTGCAAGGTAGTCACGCAGTAGACTTCACCCAAATCTGGTTGTCACACGAGCATATTTTGGTCGATTTTATTGGAGCCGATAGTATTCAGCCCGATTCCTGGAACCATGATGCCATAATTGCGGAAGTATCTCCTTATTTGGATGAACTGACAGCCTTTAAAGTGAATTATTTTGTGGATGCCACTCCTGCCTACTTAGGAAGGGATGTTCTGCTCTTAGAAAAACTAGCATTGAAGACAGGCCTGAGGATCATCACCAATACCGGACTGTATGGTGCGCGAAATAATAAATTCCTTCCCAAATATGTCCAGGAACTAAGCGCTGAAGATTTAGCGCAAAAATGGATCAATGAATTTAAGTTCGGCATAGATGGTACTTCTATAAAACCTGGCTTTATCAAGATTGGCATAGATACTGCCGACCCTTTGGATACCCTACACCAAAAATTGGTAAAAGCCGCTGCCCTTAGCAGTTTGGAAACGGGATTAACCATAGCCTCCCATACCGGAAAAGCAATTGGCCTATGGCCGCAACTGAAGATTCTTAAAGAAATGGGAGTTTCCCCAAACTCATTTATCTGGGTACATGCCCAGGCGGAAGATGATAACGATACATATCTAAAGGCGGCAGCTATGGGTTGTTGGATAAGTCTGGACGGTTTGGGATGGGATGTGGATAGGCACCTTAAGAAACTGCTATTTGCCAAAGAACATGGCATATTGGACCGCATTCTAATATCCCATGATGCGGGTTGGTACGATCCCCAAAAGCAACAACAGACAATTACCCCTTATACAAATATTTATACCAAACTCCTTCCGCAGCTCAGAACACAAGGCTTCACGGAAGAGGAAATTAATCTATTGCTGTCTGTGAATCCGGCTAAGGCTTTTTCTATAGAAATGGAGGACTAAATCTCAATATTCAATCTCCAATTCCTCGTATTGTACTTCCTCAATAATATCTTCCCTGTTGGAATCTACTTTTGGATTGTAAAGATCCTTACTTATAGGGTGTGCCTTTATGGCCACATCCTCCATATCATCTTCCATTACATTACGGATTTCTTCTTCGTTGAGGTCGTTGTTCAACCATACGTCCACATCCTCGTCCCTTAAAATTATGGGTCTCCTATTTTTGGTATTGTGGATTTTCTTGAAGAGGGGAGTGGCGGCCTTGGTCAAGATGGTAAAGGTATTATAACCGTCCTTGGTTGTAGTGTAGAGTCCGGCCAGGCTCATAAGGGCCTCATTTTTTCGTTCAAAATAAAAAGGAATCTTAAACTTTTTGGGTGCCGTATGGGGTTCATAAAATCCGTTTACGGGAATTACGCAACGCTTGGTCATGGCACTGAAGCGATAAATAAAATGATCAAAAAGTTTTTCCGATTGGGCATTGAGTCCCGCCCCAAATCTGGCCGCGTCCTTGTAGTAGTTTTTAAAATCGGCACCCATACTGTTTTGTGGCATTATACCCCACATAGAGGGGGTAATATGGCCACTACTTTCTTGGGGAATGATCCATAACAAGGGGTGTGCCCAGCCGTTGGCATGGTGATAAGTGAGTTCTCCTTCTATAGGGGTCTTGCCCATTAATTTGGAAACATTGTAAAATTTCTCCACGTCCTTTACGGAGGTGGTTACCCTGGTACCGAAACACATAAAAATAGTTTTACCCTAATTTAAGAATTTAACTTTTCTGGATTGACTTCAAAATCAAAAAATCGTAAATTTGGAAAATATCCATAAAATAGGATTATTTCCAAATAATGAAAAATATTGTGTACAGAAATCATGATCGATATGCCATTAAACGCCTCCTTATGGAAATAGGTGCGCACCAATTGAACAAGGAATGCGAGTTGATGCGACTCCCCTTTCCAAAGCGCTTGGGCCTATTTTATATAGAAAGTTCGGATGATTGTGTATACCTGGTATATAAATATTACGATGGGGAAAGAAAGGTCATGAAATTGGACCGCTACGAACTCCCTGAAGCAGGATGGGAACGGGTTAATTTGGAGTGAAGCTAATTTAGCGTTGGATGGATGGTATTGAGAATTGAGTAGTGCATAGTTTTCAGTAATCAGTGGTCGATGTTTTTCAGGCAAAAGCCATTAGCCACTAGGCAATATTAATATGTTAGTTTAATATTATTAACAGTCGTCAGGTAGGCGCAGCGCGGCAATCAGCTTGTTACAGTTTGCAATGATCAATAAGCAATGTTCAGTCTAATTTTCAAGTTTGCGGAACCAGTCATTTCGAATGAACATGAGAAATCGCACAAGCAGCTCCAGCCTATTTTGTGCGACTTCTCTCGTCCCGAAAAGGGACTCTGTCGAAGTGACCTACATTGTCCGTTTGAATGCATTCGGATATCTATCGGGAGAGAACTTCCTAGGTGTAAATCCGCTAACGGCTCCCCTCTTGGAAAGAAAGGGGAGTTTGAAATTCCGAACCCTAAACCAATCCTCTATATATTGTCCCAATCCCAAGGCCCGCAATTTCAATCCCTTCCGTCTTCGCTTATGGCGAAGCCACCTTGTCCTCCCGCGGAAAACGCGGGACAGGCTTAACCAAGGGAAGGAGCCCTTGCTGTCGTCGTTGCGAGCGAAGCGCGGCAATCTGTTTGTTGTCAGAACGCAACAAATTCCCCTTTTAAGAGAACATGTACCGTTTTTTTAGTGGAAATTCCTGCCCCGTATTTTGGCGGGGTTCGGGAGTGTTCAGTAGTCAATATTCTTCTAAGGTATGACTATAAGTAGTTTTGATCCTTCTAGAAAACATGAACAGACTTCAATTTTGTTCTGCGTTGTCCACTAAAACAACGTATGTTTACGTTTATATAAAACCACCACCATCTTTAAACCAAATATGACCCCAATATTCTCGGGATATAAAGGAATTAAGTCCATCTTCCAACCTATCCTATATAGGGTAACCCATCAACCCTGTCAATGAAAAAACCACTTCTTTATTCATTACTCTTTTTGATTATTGCTTGTAATTCGGACAATGTTGTCCCAGCGACAAATGCAGAAGTAATTCCAACAGAGGAAGAGACTTTGCCAGAAGAAGAGGTGGAGGAAGTGCCTGTGGAAGAGGTTTTATTGCCAGAAGAGGTTTTCCCGGCTGGAAGTTTGAACAGTTTTTTTTCCAACTGTTTAATCTCCGATAGATCTAGCAATATTGCGAGAAAGTACCCCATACAAATAACGGAATATGACCAGGGCAATAACAGGGTCAAAACCAATTATTCAAACTTGGAAAATTTATTGATGCAGGGCAGTAATAATCAAAGTTGGTTTGTAACCCAAAATGCTGAAGCTTCAACGGTAGTTGAAATAGTAAATGTAGATACAACGGAGGGTTGGATCGGACTAGGGAATACCTATCTCGGAAGTTTAAATACCAGAATCGGTGCGACCTTGGAATTTTTTAATCCTTTTATCAATTACGAAATTATAAATGATAGGCCATTATTTAGCCCTTATCCTACCGTTGCATCCGAGGAAAACCTCCATTATATACAACCAGGTGGTCTCATTGAAAAATCCGATGGCACCTATATTCTATTGACTCCTGTGGTATTCGGTCCACATACCAAAAGAAGTATTTATTATGCCAGCAGTTCCAATTTGGAAGATTGGACCTTCCATGATGACTTGGTATTGGAAACCATGACCATCCCCTTTGCCAAAGCAAATGGTAACATGTTTTCTACGGGAAATCCGTTAAGATTGGAAGATGGTAGTTTGCTGGTGTTGTTGGGGGTACAGCAGCCAAACAATAATTATACTTCTGCCTATATGATCATTGATGAAGAGCTGAATATTTTGCAACAGCCAACCGAAATTATGATCCCGGAATGGAACGGTTTGGATCAAAACAGCTTTCCTTTGTCCATCACAAAATTTAATAATGAGTATAGGATATTATTTCACCGAAGAAATCCAAGTTTTATTGATAGGGAAATCCATGAAATTGTAGCTTCAAATTTGTTCGATGCCCTGAATTTGAATCAAAGCATTATCTCTTCCAATATTATCCACAAAGGAAATACCAGCAGTGGTTATTTACGCGGGAAAGCAGATGATGCGGCATATATGGAATTTAATTCGGAACTCTATATACTCCTCGGTGGTGAAGAGTTAGGGTCTACCTATTTAACTTCGAGGAACAGGGAATACGGACTGGTGAAATGGAACGGAGGTAATTGGGACCATGATAGTAGAAGTCCATTATTGGTGAACCCAGTGCAATTGTACAAAAAGTACCCTGAATATGATTGGGCTTGGGATCACCTAGGGGCCTTTGTCTCCCCAATCATCAAGAATAATACCCTATACATTTTTATGGCTTTTGGGACGGACAATCCAGATTACTTTATTTCAGGTATAAAGGTGTCTTTAAATTAACGAACTAGTTGGCTTCTATTTGCTTCTTATTGGATAAAAATCATCAATATGTCTAACGTACTCACGGAGATTGAGCCTGCCTATCGGCAGACAGGCGGATTATAAATCGAAGAGGGAGGGTAGGAGTGATTAAAGAGTAATGGGAATTGAGTAGTGAGAGAAGTAAGAATCTAGAGCCTAGACTAAAGACTTATATTGAAAGTTTAAAAGTTGAAGTTGCCGAAACAGTCATTTCGAACGAACGATAGTGAGGAGAAACCGTAGCTTTAGCGAAGGTTCACGAATACCCCTAGGATAAATACGGCATGAGCTAAATCGCACAAGTAGCTCAACCGAAAAGTCTGGAATACCCCTAAAATAAATACAGCATGAGCAAAATCACACAAGTAACTCCAGCCTATTATGTGTGACTTCTCGTCGTCCCGAAAAGGGACTCTGTCGAAGGGACCAACAATGTACGTTCGAGGGTAAGGCAATGATTATTGGGAGAGAGCTCCTTGAGTGTAAATCAGCGAACGGCTCCCCTCTTTGTTCCAAGAGGGGAATGAATTTTGCTCCAGTTGGCGCGAAAGAAAGGGGAGCCTTCCTGACGGCAGGTAGACCTACAGTCAGGAAGGCGCAGCAAAGCCATCTGTTTATTCTTGTTCTGAGAATGCTTCGTGGCTATAGCCACTCAAATTCACGAATCCCTTTTAAAGTCCATCCTTGGGTCAAAGGGACTTTTACGAATTAATTACCTTGTCCCTGTAATTTGCCTGCCCATTGTTGAACCTCTTATTGAATTAAGGAATGCCATCTGGAAATAACCCTATCCCAAACTTTGGGTTGAACTTATTTTTACTGTTAAAGTGGAATTCTATGATAATTTGGTATCATTATAATTGATGAAAATTGTAGCTTTACAGTCTTAGCCTAAAAAAGTAATAATTTGATGTGGTTTCCTTTACACAGCCGATTTAAGCGCCATAAGAAAAATAAGGACAAGTCCTATCGCGAATTGGAAGATCAGGTTACTGAACTCCAAAAACAGAATGAAATCCTTCAATCGCTATTATCCTTTCACAATGAAGAGGAAAAGGAATACGGAAGTGAGAAATATGCCAACACCCTTCTCAATAATATGGGCGATGCTGTATTTGTCAAGGATGATGAAAGTAGGTTCCTTCTTGTTAATAATGCCTTATGTGATCTTATGGACCTTCCAAGAGCAAAAATAATAGGTAAGACCCTTGCCGAAAATATTCCTCTTGATGAGATGAAATGTTTTTTAGAAATAGACAAGCAAGTTCTTTTAGACGGAATCGACAATGTTAATGAGGAATATCTTACACTTGAAAAAAACCAAAAGAAAATTCTTTCTACCAGGAAGTCAAGGTATATTGATGCCAACGGAAAGAAGTTCTTAGTTGGGGTAATTAGGGATATTACCGAAAGTAAACTGGCAGAACAGGCTTTAAGAGCGAGTGAAGTTCAATTGAGGGAACTTAATGCCACCAAGGATAAATTATTTGCAATTATTGCCCATGACTTAAGAAGTCCGTTCAATAATATTTTAGCATTATGCGAAATATTGAATATGGCCATAAAAAGATCGGAAGTTGAAAATTCTGAAAAGTATCTAGGCCTGATAAATTCTACAGCCAAAAACACCCTTGTTTTGCTTGAAAATTTATTGGATTGGGCAAAATCACAATCCGGACAAATCAGCTTTAAATCTGAGAAAATTAGTATTGCTAAGGTTGTCCAAGAAATATTAGATCTTTCAAGATTCATTGCGAAAACTAAAGGTATAACTATAAATGTAATCGAATCGGTTGATATTGAAGTGATTTCAGATATTAAGATACTAAAGACCATCATGAGGAATCTTATATCAAATGCTATTAAATATAGCAAACCTGGTGGTACTATTAGTATTTCTGCCATTGAAGAAGACAACCAGGTTAAAGTGACTATTTCTGACACTGGTGTTGGAATGGATGATGAAACGCTTAAAAATTTATTCCTTATAACTGCTAATACACCATTGCCAGGAACCTTAAATGAAAAAGGCTCGGGATTTGGATTGGTGCTCTGTAAGGAATTTATTGAAAAACTGGGCGGTAAAATTTGGGTGGAAAGCGAAGAAGGTAAAGGAAGCAATTTTATTTTTACCCTACCGCTGAATTAATTCACTAAAATAACAAAGCCCATGTAGATTGCATCTAATTGCAAAATACACGGGCGCTATATTGCTAAAGTTCCCATTGGTGTACTATAACCACCTATTCCCAAGTACCTATAACTTATGATTTGGGTTTCAACAAATATATCTGCAGTATACCTTCATCGCTGGGTATTGGACTTTTGACTTTTGTTTTTCCATTCAGATTGTTGTGATATCAAAAATCAATTCCTACCCATTATCCTTTTTTTACAATTTTAGAGTTTGAGGACAATTTTTGATGTACAATGGTGGCATTACCCTTATAGGATAGCACACTATTTCCACTGGCATCGACTGAAATGGAATTGTTTACTGTAAGATAGGCATTGCTGTTACCGGAGAAGTCAATTTTTAGCGTTTCAACACTTAGGTCGTAATCTGATATTTCAGAGTTTCCTCTTAGATTCACATCCATAGTTTTTACACTTCCTGAAAAATCGATCATACAGTTTCCTGAAGCATCCACGTCAAGGTTTTCAACCTCCAAAGGGCCGGAAATGAAGCTATTTCCTGTAAGATTTATTTTTAGATTATCTGTTTCCAAAGGATCTTCCAATACCAATTTAGCGTTGCCCACAATGGTAAAATTATTGATTTTCTTGGTGGTAATAAACACGTTCAAGGTTTCCTTTCCTTTTATTCTACGAACATTGTCCAATTTCACGGTTAACTTGTTACTTTCCTTGCCAACTAAGATATACTCATGAAGGTTTTCGTTCGCCTGAACTCTCAATTTTTCCTCTGTATCCGAAAAGTTTATGTAAACCTTGAAATTATCGTTTACTTCCAAGGAAGTGTAGCCAGAGAATTCAAAGTCCTTTGTGGTAATTTCCGAGGAGGCCGTAATAGTCTCCTTTTCACAGGATAATAATAGAATTGAAAAAACAATTACAAAACTTATTTTTGATGTAGTACTCATTTCTTGTTTTTTTAGATTGATTATTTCTTTGCTGAGACCAGTAAATAGATTAGAAAAACAGTATATATAACATATATACATTTTCTGTAAAATTCAATACCTAGATTTTTCATAGTACATTTATTTAGAGATTTTTTTAAGTTAAAATGGTGTTTAAGACACCACCATTTTTCCGTTTTAATAAGCGGCCGTGAAACGTCTTAAGGCCGACCATTGACTTCTTTTGCCATATTTCATTTGTGAAAAGAAGACATGTTTATTGGATTCTGTGGGTATTCTTCGATAATTATCAAATGCTTTCATGACTTTATTTTTTTTGATTAATAATTGAAGCAAAGATCGTTTGGAATATAACTGCCCACAATCGCATATGTATGTGGAAGATTGATGGTTCCCCATCTTCCTTATGCCGCCAGTCACATTTTAAATAACATTCTTTTTAAACCACTCATTTCTAATGATTGAAAAGAATGGGTACCTTATAACTACTATATTTTTACTAGGGTAGGGATACATTTCCAAGGCTTAGGTCCTCAAAAATATTTACCATGTCATAATCCGAGTTCAATGACGTTCTGTTGTCTTCCAAGACAATGCCGTAACCATGACCATGCGCGATTTTCGAATTCTTAATGGTCAAATTGGCTAAGTAATCCCCGTCAAGACCAATACTCGCAATTTTGGCTACCCCTGGCATTTCAGTTTTTCCGGCGTAGAGCACCTCCGTTTGGTCTAGCATGTTTTTAACGTTGTCCGATTGAATACGGATTCCGTTCCAGAAACCTTTGCTGGCATTGGCCCCGGTAAAAACAATCTTGTTGGCATCCGTGCCTTTGGCAATTAAATATCCGTTTGGGAAAACCCCTAACATTTTATCTTCCGCAAACTTAAATACAGCTCCGGGAAGTATTTTTAAGCCGGATTGAATTCCTAAATTGCCACTCACCAAATAGCTGGCGCCAAAATGCAGGGCGGGCCAAACAGTCTCGCTTCCATCTGGACTGAACAGAGTAGATCCAATAATTTCAACTCCATTATGGCCATTGCCCATAAATTCCATTCCTGCGGCATCATTTAATTTTTTTACTTGATTTGCGGACACTGACATGGCAGGACCTTGGTTTTCATGAAATTTTACAAATGCCAACGATACAAGTTCGGCTCCGTTTTCAACGTACAGTCCGTTACCGCCACTGTGGGCAATTTTGGTACTACCCAGCTTCAATTTGGACTCATTGGCTCCTTCCAGTCCAATGGCAGTCTTGTTGTGTAGGCCACTCATGATTTCACTTCCGGCATCGTGGATTTCTACATAGTTCATTTCATTTTTCATATCGGCCGACATAAAGGAGATACCTTTCCAATACCCTCCGTCCAAGGATTCGATTCCACGAAATTTAATGGGGTCTTGAGGACTGCCAAGGGCAATTAAATAGCCTCTCTTGGTAATATTGATTTCAGAGTCCTTGTCCATGTACAATTCAAGGCCTCCCAAAATCCTTAGCCCGGAAACCACCTCTATTTTTCCCTTCACAATGTATTTTGCATCTAAAGAAAGACCCGAGCCGTTGTAAAAATCGCTCCATACGGTTTCTTCAGTACCATCGATTCGGTCACCGATGATTTCTATATCGTCTTCTTCATTATTTTGAAATTCGGACAAGCTGGATACAACCCCAAACTGTGAGGCAGGTATCCTCATAATTTTTTTGTTGTTCCTATAAACATTAAAAGATTCGGTATTCCACTTAGCTCCAACTTCAACGGCCATGGCATAGGCAGCACTATACTGAATAATCGAGGAGACTAGGTTAAGGTGGCCTGGACCCTCATTGGCGATACCCAAACTAGTAGCAACCTCCATACCTTGGGCAATGGCACCACCTCCGTATTCAATGGTAACCCGGTCTAACTTGTTTAATGGACTATTGGAGTTTATAATCAATCCCTTCCAATATCCAGGAACCTTGTTCTTACCCGTAAAAATGATAAACGAGCTGGCCGTTGCGGTTGTTATGATGGCCCCGGGATTATCTATAAACATAGCGGTATTTTCTTCAAAGGCAATAACAACGTTTGGATCTATGGTAAGTAGGGCCGTTACATGAATATCGCCTGTTACCAGATAATCAAATTTGTTAGGGTCGTCAAATACATTGGCCAAATGAATGCGTTCCGTAATATTCTCTGAAATAATTATAGTTTCCTGCAAAGGAGGGTTTTCTCCGTCTTTTGCTATAATTGCAAGTTCATCCGTATCATAGAATTCGGTATTGAAAATTTTTAGTTCCACCGAATAATTCCCTGGTTTGTCTGGAGTAAATTTAGGTTTGGCCGTTGTTTCTTCCGTCAATTCGGTTAAACTGCCGTTAGGCTTGGTCTTTATTTTCCATAGATACTGGAATGGTTTACCAGCTTTATCCTTGGATTTGGAACCATCCAAGACCACGGTCTCACCGGTAAGGATTTCTCCTTGATAGTCGTCGACTACCTTTGCCTCCAAGGTGTTTGCTGGAATTTCACTGCTGTCGTCCTCAGAACAGCCGATTATCATTAAGAAGAAGATGGAAAGTAGAATTAGTTTTGTTTTCATTATCCTGATATTGAGTTATTGTTTCAATTTTTTCAGGACAAAGGAAGTCAGGAACTTTAGTACCTACAATCGCATAAGTATGTGAATTTGAGGGCTAATTTGTGGGTTTGAATCAAGAATATGTTATAATAGCCTATCCTTAAAAGCCTTGGCCACTGCTTCACTTTTGCTGTTTACATGAAGTTTTTCATAGATTTTTTTAATGTGGGACCGTACGGTATCTATGGCGATGAAGAGCTCCGAAGAAATCATTTTATAGCTGTATCCATCTACCAAAAGTTGTAGTACCTGGGTCTCCCTTTCACTAAGGCAATAGTCCTGGTTCTTGGTTTGAGGAATTACCTGGAACATCTTTAGAACTTGTGTGGCAATGGAGGAGGTCATGGGAGCACCTCCCAAGGTGGCATCTTGTATATATTCCAACAGTTTGGCCGGTGGGGTCTTCTTCAACAAATAACCATTGGCCCCGTTTCTCAGGGCCTCAAAAACATTTTTATTGTCGTCAAAGACGGTTAGCATCAATACTTTAACTTCTGCATCTACTTCCCTTATTTTCTTAAGGCCTTCCAGTCCATCTGTCCCTGGCATATTGATATCCATCAAGACTACATCGGGTGACCATTTTTCTACTTCTTCGGCAACATTGTTGCAATTTTTGTACGATGCCAAAACGGAAAATCCATCACTACCATTGATCAACATGGTAAGTCCCTCACGAAATTGGGGATTATCCTCATATATTACTACACTTATCATAACTGTCGCTTTTTGTAAAGTTAGGCCCGAATTCCATAAGATAAAATCACATAAATATGTTAAAATGACCTTTACCGTACAGGAATTCCCAAACAGATTTCTGTTCCAAGATCTGTCTTACTGTCTATTTTCAATTTTCCTTTAAGATTTGATGCCCTTTTAACCATATTGTCCAGACCATTGCCACTATCTACCTTTTCTACTTCGAAGCCTATTCCGTTGTCCATGATTTGCAATTTTAACCACCTATCCTTGTAGGTAAAGAGCACCTTTGCCCGTTTGGCTTGGGAATATTTAGCTATGTTGTTGATGGCCTCCTTGAATGTAAGAAAGAGGTCGCGCCGGGCTTCCATATCCAGTTTTAAATCATTTATTTTATCATCTACCTCAAAGTTGAACTCAATGTTCCGGGCCTCCAAAATTCCAGTCGCATATTCCCTCATCCTTGCAATTACCCTGTGCATGTTGTCGTTGTCCGGTTTAATGCTCCAAACAATATCATCCATGGCCTCCATCATTCTTTGGCTGTTATCGGTAATCTTGGAAAGGTAGTTGCTGCTGGTTACGGTGTCATTGTTCATTTTGCTCTTGGCCATAGAACTGAGGATGTTTATAGTGCTCAGGGTAGAACCCATGTCATCATGTAGGTCCCTAGCCACCTTGTTCCTTAAATTTTCAACTGCCAATATTCGGTTTACCTTAAGGCGATAAATAAAATAGGTGATACCCAATACCGTTAATAGGATTAAGGAAATAAACCACCAAGTACGATAGAAGGGCGGAAGTATTCGGAAATCGATATTGGTAATTTCATCGGGTTCCAGGCCCTGTAGGTTCATACATTTTACTTGGAAGGTATATTTTCCTGAGGGCATTGTGGTGTAGGTTGCGGCCAAATCCTTTTCGGCCTTTACCCAATCTTTGTTAATTCCCGGAATACGATAGAAGTATTGTATTTTTTTTTGCTGCGAAAAGCTCAGTGCGGAAAAATAGAAAGTAAACGAATTTTGATAATGATTAAAAATAATTTCTTTTTGGGTCATTATCGAATCCACGGACAAGTATGTATTGAATAGCTTAAAATCGGTGATGCTTACTTTGGGAGGCTTTTGTTTAAAATTCAGTTTTTCGGGCGAAAACCCAAACACTACATCCTCACCACCAAACCATATCTCCCCATTTTGCATCATCCATTTGGCACTGTTGGTCTTTTCCGCATAGATTACCCCATGGAGGTTGTTATAGGAACTAATGATGTTCTTGTCATAGTTATAACTGCTTAGGCCATTGCTGGTAATCATCCAGGCGATACCTTCGCGGTCCATCATCAGCTGCAACACCTTTGATCCAAATAAGCCTTCATAGGAAGTAATTTTTCTAACCTTGGAAGTATTAATGTTGAGGATGTTCAATGCCTCGGTCCCCAATAAAAAAATACTGTCATTATATTGCTGGATGTCGAAAATAGTATTGTCCACAATCCCATAACTGTCGCTGAACTCCTTGTTAAAATGAAACAAGATTTCATTGGTGTTTACATCAATAACATATACACCTTGCTTGTGCGTTCCCACCCATAACCTACCTTGATCATCTACATAGAGTCGGTAAATAATGGTATTGAAATGATGCACTTCCTCAAAGTTTTCATCGGCAATGGGATCCGTCTTGTTCCATTTTACCAAACGCCCGCTTTGGGTGCCAAACCAAAGGTTTCCATTGCGGTCTTCTTTTAACTGACGAATGGTAGAATTACTAAAAACAGGTGGATGCAACCAATGAAGTCCCTTTTTCTTTTGAGGGTCAAATACGGCCAATCCGCCTCCTTGACAGCCAGACCAAACATAGCCGGATTCACTATGCTGTTGAAGATCCCAGATGGAAGAGTATTTAGCAATGGATTCCGTCCCCAGACCAACATAGGGATTGGCGTCCAATTTTATGAATTTATCATTATAAAATAGAATACCTTTGCCCCAAGTTCCAATCCAGTTTTCCTTGTCCTGGGTTTCCAGTATTGCATTTACAGGTGAGTCCAGCCCTAGGCCATCAATGACTACCAGACTGTAAACATCCTTCTGGTTGGGATTCATAACATAAAGTCCATTCTCTGTACTCAACCAGATATTGCCTTCCCTGTCCTCAAAGATATGTCTTGTCTGATTACATTTAATGTCGAACTCCAAAGGGTTTGACTTAAGATGTTGGTAAAAACCTTGAAGGTCATTGTCATAGCTCAACAATGAATTTTCGCCTCCTATCCATATCTGTCCTGAACTGGTCTCCAGAATTTGCCTTAGAACCGTATATTTTTTTGTAGGCCATTTGCTTCCCAATGTATCAGGTAGAATTTTGTTGGTATTTGGGTCGAAATGAAGAAGAACAGGGTGTTCCCTGTGTGGACTGTAGTCCCAATACGTAACCCACCAAGTACCATTTTTGTCTTTAATGAAATCCCCGGAGTTTGTAATTGCCTTGTCGTTCAACAGGGGTATGCCCTCCGGATTATTGTGCCTGTAAAATACTTCGCCGCTGGTACTACGGTATACGGCAAGACCCTGTTCACTACAGATCCAATATTCCCCAGTTTCCTTGTCCTCAAAAAGGGATCCAACACCCCATCCTCTGGGAATTTTTATAGGTAAATTGGATTCAACAAAAGACTTGGAATTATCATCGTACCATAAAAGACCATATTTGGAAGCGCATAAGAATACCTGATTCTTACTGTCGACATAGAGTGTGAATTCCGATCTAGGGGGGATGCTGCCAAAACTTCGTATTGGAACAGAGGTATAGTGAAAATCTACAGTATTGAATTTCCCGATCTGGCCTCCTTGTAAGAGCCATAAATCGCCATTGCCAGCATCTAAAATTTGATCTACACCGATGCTTGGTGGTAGCTGGTAATTTTCGGGACCAACATAGGATAAAAATTTTCTGCCATCAAAACGCTGTATGCCCACCTCGGTGCCTATCCAGAGAAAACCTTTTGGGTCTTGCCAAACACATTTCACCTTGTTGGTGGCTAAACCATCGGCGGTAGAAAATCTATTGAAAACATAAGAGTTCTGTCCAAAAATATAGGTTTGGAAACATAACAAGCAAAAAAGAATTCTTATGCTCATGCAACCACATGGTTTATATTAAAATTACGCAAAGATTTGACATCCAATCTATAAAAAATCTTAAATGATTTTTTATCTTGGAAGTCCTGTCATGTGGTGATAGATTCAAGTTTTGTTTAGAATAATATTGTAATCCACAGGTCCATTAATAATTTTATTAGAAGAAGAAAAAGTGCTAACATGATGGTCTTTTTTTTTTTTGATTGATGAATAAACCCTTTTCATTTAAATGAGCTTAAGTGTAAGGAATTTTTTCAATTTCCATAAACAACCAAGCTATCGAATTGGACAAATGTAGACCAAGTTGGCAATTCAGGAAATAGCATAAATATGTGAAAATAGACTTCCTCAATTCTGGAAATAGATTATGAAAAAAAATTATTCAGCGATTTTTCTCCCGGTCTTTTATGCTCCCTAATTAAATATCACATTCATATGTGATTGTGCGGTATCACCTATCTCTAGACCTTTGTATACTGAAATTGTAGTTTCCTCTACACTTGGGATGTCCAACAGATGGGCTTATGTGAAGGGGATATTTTTGAGCGTAATCTATATGAATATTAAAATTTATGAAAACAAAAGTAATATTACAGTGCGGTTTTATAATGGCCCACCTCTTTTGTGGCCTTAAGGTATCAGGACAAAGTGTATTGACGCTTCCCCAGCTAAAGGAAGATTTTCAATTCTTCAGGACAGCTATGGAGGAAGCACACCCCGGAATCTATAGATATGAAACCAAATCTGTTTTGGAAGACAGCTTTGATGTGGTTTCCAAAGCGTTGGTTGGACCAATGACCCAGCAGGAGTTTTACAAGAAATTGAATCCTATAGTGGCAAGAATTGGATGTGGACACACCAAGCTAATGCCTTCAGAGGATAAAGGGTTTATGTATTATTACAATACTGAAAACCTATTTCCCTTAAAATTATTTTTGGAAGGACACAAGGCGTATGTACTCTCCAGCTATGATAGTTCCATTAAAATTAAACCAGGAACGGAAATTATAGGTATCAATGGTATGGCGATAAAGGATATTATTAACGGGTTGTTGAACAATCTGTTTTCTGATGGGCATAACCAGACCTTCAAGTATTATGAGCTGAATAGGTACTTCAGCGCATTATTTTCTAATTTTTATTTGGAGGAAGGAATGGGTAACGACAAAATTAGCATTACATATAAGGACCACGGGCGGAAGGGTAGAATGGATCTACCGGTGGTTTCTTACCAATGGATAAAGGAAATTGATGAAGAAGAAGGGAATAAAATACCTTATCAATTGGAATTCAAGGAAGGCAATACCGCTCTCATGACCATCCGTACCTTTTGGCCAGACCAGGAGAAATATAATTTTGAAGAATTTTTAAAGCAATCTTTTGCCTCTATCAACGATAAAAACATTCAGAATTTAATATTGGATTTAAGAGGTAATGAAGGAGGGAAGGATGGCTTTGGAGCCTTGTTATTGTCCTATTTAATGGATGCCGAATTTAGGTATTACGATAAACTTTTGCTGGCAACCAACGAAAAATTTTCATTTGTGGAGCATGCCCAATTACCAGAGGGTTATGACCAGTTAAGGGCATTGATAACCCAGACTGAGGATGGGGAGTTCCGATGGGAACACAATGAAAACCTCAATATTCAAACCCCACAAGAGAATCGGTTTACCGGTGAGGTATTTGTACTTATAGATGGGGCTTGTTTCTCGGTAACCTCCGAGTTCAGTGCTGTAGCACATTCCTTGGGTAGAGCCACATTTGTAGGGGATGAAACCGGAGGTGGGTATTATGGGAATAATAGTGGAGCCTTTGCAATAGTCACTCTGCCAAATTCCAAAATAGAGCTTGGTATTCCCTTGATGGCCTATTATACAGCGGTGCAGGATTATGAATTTACAGATCGTGGAATTATGCCCCATTACCAGGTGCAACCTACGATTACAGGTGTTTTATCGGGTAGGGATGAGGTTATGGAACGGACAATGAAAATCATAAAAAAAAGATAGATGAAGTTCCTGCCCTGGAAATAATGTAAAAATCTAATGAAGAATGGCAGTTCAAATGGCAATCGAAACAGAGAATCTATGGTTGGTTCCATGTAATGCAGAAATGCTTAAAATAGCCATTAAGGGCAATAAGCAACTTTCTAAATTACTTGGAGCGGCTCTTGTGGACCAGTGGACCACATTTGGAGTTGATGCTTTACGGTATGCTATGGACCAACTTTCAGCTAGCTCATTAGAATTTGGGTGGTGGACCTATTTTCCAATTCATAAACTGGATAATATGCTGATTGGCTGTGGGGGATACAAGGGAAGTCCAACTAAAGAAGGTACAGTAGAATTGGGTTATGAAATTGCTTCAAGATATTGTAATAGAGGGCTTGCTACTGAAATGGCAAGAGGATTAATTTTGAATGCATTTGCGGATAGTCGGATAAAATCCATTTTGGCGCATACCTTGGGAGAATCAAATGCCTCCACAAGAGTTTTAGCAAAATGCGGCTTCGTAAAAAAGGAAGAAATTTATGACATGGAAGATGGTCTCATTTGGAAATGGGAGTTAATCAGGCCTTAACTAGGAAGAGGGTCCATTGTTTTTGCTAAGAGCCAATTTTCCAATGAAAAATATCTCCTTTATTTTTAAATTTACCTTATGGAAAAAAGAAATCTGGTCTTTATAGCAACAAGTTTGGATGGATATATCGCCGATAGGAATGGTGGATTGGATTGGCTTACCTCTGTTCCTAATCCCGAGCTATCGGATATGGGTTATAAAAATTTTGTGGCACAGGTGGATGCTTTGGTAATGGGGCGTAATACCTTTGAAACCGTTTGTGGCTTCGATGGTGATTGGCCTTACAACCAACCTGTATTTGTATTGAGTAGCACTTTGAAAACTATCCCTGAGAAATATAGAGACAAAGCAGAATTGGTTAAAGGAAGCTTAAATGAAATCCTGAAGCAAATACATGATAAGGGATACCATAATCTTTATATCGATGGAGGTGTAACCATACAGAATTTTTTAAAGGAAGATCTAATTGATGAAATGACAATTACAACCATCCCCATAGTTTTGGGAGGAGGGACTGCGTTGTTCTTGCAACTTTCCAAGGAATTGGAATTTAGTCTAGTGGAATCTAAAGTGCTTTTAAATCAGATAGTCCAGAATCATTACCTCAGGAAGGTATAAAAACCTTACTACCTACATGTGGGGAAAAAGACTAAATGTTAGTTAAGGGGTTGTTATTTGTTTATATTTTGAGTGACTTTAACAAGCCAATTCTATAAAAATTACTTCATATGAGAAACTTTTTGTTAGTTCTACTGATTGGGTACGCTGCCATGGCTAAAGCTCAGACCTTGGGCGACTGTAAAGATCTATTGCTGGAATACGCGGATTTTATGGAGACTGATAGCACACAATGGCATTTAAATTTAAAGGATAATACTAACAGTACTGCACTGTTGTACTTTGGGGCCATTCATTCCAAAGATGCCTCCCATCCACAATTTCAGGAAATATTGGTTGCATGGAATTCGGGAGAATATGATATTGCTCTTTTTGAAGGACCCAATAGAGGTATACTTTCGACCATGGAAGAGACTATTGTTAAATTGGGGGAATCTGGCTATGTTCGGTATTTGGCCAACGAAAAAGACATTTTGGTAGCTTCCCTTGAGCCTAGCCCGATAGCTGAAATTGAATATCTGTCCAAAGT
Organism: Arenibacter arenosicollis; assembly: GCF_014397245.1. GTDB lineage: Bacteria > Bacteroidota > Bacteroidia > Flavobacteriales > Flavobacteriaceae > Arenibacter > Arenibacter arenosicollis. The sequence continues at coordinate 123,034 of NZ_JACLHY010000005.1, forward strand.
ATTTCCAATTGATCGGATTAAACTTTTCTTTTTATTGAGGGAAGCTCAACGGGTACGGGAAGCATTTGGAATGGATAAAGAGCAAGTGGTAGGACATATTGATAAATTATTATTAAAAGCCAATGCCATTTCCCTATTGGAGGATACCATAACTACCGTTCCCGAGTTGGAGAAAGCATATATACATTATTGGGGGAATGACCGGGAATGGTGGCAAGCTCCCAAAGAATGGTTTACACCTTCGGGTAATTCTTCCGAAACAGGCGGAATTTTTACCAATGAAATAAATAAATATTCAAGTAGTTTCCGTGACCTTCATATGATTGAACTAATCACTGGATTATTAAAAGAGGGGAAGAAAATATTCGCCGTGGTCGGGAGAAATCATATCCCCATTCAAGCAGATGTTTTGGAATGTGAATGGGAAAAATTGAAAAGTACATCACAAGGGCGTAATTGAACTCCTAATTTAAAGTGAAATGAACCTCATTTGCAAGTGAGTTTGGCTGAGTTGTTACTAAAATCTTTACATTAATTCCAATCTTCAATTGGACGATTACAAACTACATCATTTTTATTTATATGGTTTACAACGCATTTCCTATCTTAGAAGCTTAAATAAAGTTCATTCCAACTAGCCCTTTCTAAAAAACTGTAAATGCGTTTAAAATTATTTATTGCCCTGATGATTGGTACTTTATTCAGTGCCCAAATATGTAATTCTCAAGAGGAGATTCTTTATAAGAAAGTGGATACGACCCAATTGTTTTTGGAAGTACATTATCCCCCCAATATGGAATCTTCCAAAACTTATCCGGGCATGGTTTTCTTTTTTGGCGGCGGTTGGGTAGGGGGCAAAAGGTCCCAATTCCTGCATCAGGCACAATATTTTGCCAAAAGAGGGATAGTTTGTTTTTTGGCGGATTATCGTACTTCAAAAATAAATGGAACAACTCCATTCGAATCTCTAAAAGATGCTAAGTCGGCCATAAGGTTTATAAGAAATAATGCGGCCAAGTTTAACATAGACGGTAACAAGCTAATTGCTTCTGGTGGCTCTGCAGGCGGACACCTAGCGGCTGCAACGGCTTTAATTGAAGGGTACAATGACCCGGCAGATGATCTAACCATTGATTGTATCCCTAATGCCTTGGTCCTTTTTAACCCTGTGGTAGATAATGGTCCCGGAGGTTATGGTTATGAGAGGATAGGGGAGGCTTACAAGGACTTTTCCCCTCTCCACAATATTAAAAAAGCGGCTCCCCCAACCATCGTCTTCCAGGGAACCAAGGACCACTTGATTCCAGTGGTGACTGCCGAGTATTTTAAAATGGTAATGGAAAAAGTGGGAAGTAGGTGCGACCTTAAATTGTATGAAGGGGAGGGGCATGGATTTTTTAATTACGCCAATCTTAAAGCTTACAAAAGCACTGTTGCCGAGGCCGATCAATTTTTGGTGTCACTGGGGTATTTAAATGTGGAACCCAAAGTGGCCATAGAGTAATTAAGCTTGGGGTTAAGTAATGAACCGATAAACATTACCATAACAAACATCGAAGATTGAAAATATATGAATTGGTTTTTTTTAATCATAGCAGGCCTGTTTGAGGTGGCTTTTGCGGCCTGTCTTGGCAAGGCAAAAGAGGCTACTGGAGTGGAGGCAACCTATTGGTATATTGGGTTTTTGTTGTGCCTGGCCATAAGTATGTTCCTACTGGTTAAGGTCACACAAGAATTGCCCATAGGGACCGCTTATGCCGTTTGGACAGGAATTGGGGCTGTTGGGACCGTATTGGTGGGGATACTTGTATTTAAAGAGCCTGCCACCTTTTGGAGAATGTTCTTTATTACCACTTTAATTGGTTCCATTATTGGGCTGAAATTTGTGTCGAATTAAAGTAAGGTCAATTATTAACTTAATAGTTATGGTTGCATCTAATAATAGGTAGATATTAACTTCTTGTTTACGTGTAAAATGAATCCAGCGAATAGGCTTCTCATAATAAAATGGATACACTCCTTGATCTGGCTATTTTTTGTAGGCGTGATTTTCTATATTTTGTATTCCGGTATATCCAATAATATCAATTCCTATACTTGGATTGGCATTGGGTTGATCATAATGGAAGGCATTGTTCTTTTGATTTTCAAAATGTTTTGCCCTCTAACTATTTTGTCGCGGAAATATTCAGATTCTACCAAAGAAAATTTTGATATTTTTCTTCCCAACTGGTTGGCTAAATATAATAAGTTGATTTTTACAACCCTTTATATTATAGGATTGATAATAGTATTAATAAGGACTATATTTTGAGACCATTTTATTTGTAGCGCTAATAGTTAACTTGGCTAACTTAGGATTAAGACTTTGAATGAAAATAGGCCATTTTATAATAATACAGCCCAAAGTTAGGATTGATAAAAATAAAGAACCAATACTTAAACATACAAATCGAACACAAATGAGGAATACCAAAGTTTTAGGAATACTTCTCTTCTTCTTAATCGGGTCGCAGTTCCATGTCAAGGCCCAAAATACCTATCAAATACCACAGGATGTTAAGCGAATACTTTTTCTAGGGAACAGTATTACCTATTCTGGGCAGTATGTGTCTTATATAGACGCCTATTTTACCTTACAATATCCAGATCGGGAATTTGAAATTATCAATGTGGGTTTACCTAGCGAAACGGTATCCGGGCTTTCGGAACCTGGACATGCAGATGGTAAATTTCCACGTCCCGACCTTCATGAACGCTTGGACCGAATTCTTACAAAGGTAAAACCGGATTTGGTATTTGCCTGTTACGGTATGAACGATGGAATATATTTACCTTTTGATGAAAGCCGTTTTCAAAAATATAGGGACGGCATCCTTTGGTTAAATAACGAAGTTGAGGAATCCGGGGCTTCCATTGTACATATTACCCCTCCCATTTACGATGAACGCATGGGGGAAGCCTACGCCAATGTCTTGGATATATATGCAGATTGGCTTATCAGTAAACGGTATTCCGATCAATGGAAGGTAATAGACCTCCATTGGCCAATGAGAAAATATCTGGAGGATATGCGCCTTACCAATGATAATTATGTTTTGGCCAAAGACGGCGTTCATCCCAATGATACGGGGCATTGGATTATGGCCAAACAGCTGCTTTTGTATTTAGGGGAAGAGCAAGTATCCAAAGCAAATGGTATGGAAGAGGTGGTATCCCAATTTAGGAATGGTAAGGAAATATTAAAGTTGGTAGAGGAGGGGCAAAGGATAATGAAGGACGCTTGGCTTACTTCAATTGGCCATAATAGACCTGGAATGAATGTGGGACTGCCATTAAAGGAGGCGAAGGGTAAATCTGAAATGTTGGAAAAGGAGATACGTAATTTGTTGGAGTAGTACGAAAATTATATAAACATCTTAAATGAATATTCTATATATACATGGCCTCAATGGAAGTTTAAGTGAAGAAAAAAGGGCGATTCTTCAAACTTATGGTACTGTGGAATCTCCATCGATAAACTACGAATTGGACGATGATAGTATTGAGAATTTAAGAAATCAATTTCAGGATAATGATGTAGATGTGATTATAGGTAGCAGTATGGGTGGTTTTGTCGGATATTATCTGTCCATTGCTTTTGGAAGACCGGCCCTTTTGTTCAACCCTGCATTGGTTTCTCGTTCCGTATTTCAGTGTGTACCGGATTATAGCAATCCCAATCGATCCTTCAAACGATTGGTCTTGGGAGCGCAAGATGAAGTAGTGGACCCAAGCGGAACCCTTCACTTTGTAGCCAAAATAGTAAAGGATAATACGGATTATCACATTAGCCTTCGGCAAGATTTAGCGCATCGTATTCCTTTAGAAATATTTGAGGAAGAAGTACGGGCTTTTTTCAAAAGTTTGTGAAAGAATAAATGCTCATATGGTTTTTATCATTTTATTCAATAGAGGGGAAGGTAGTCCCGCCGATTTTAAGGGTAGTAGTACCTAAAAAGTTAAATCTGCCAAAAGCCATTTCATTGCCCTGATTATTCGTTAATTTTCTCTCCCAAAATAAATATGCTTAGTGTACGCCATAGTTGAAACAGAAACCACAGGATTGAGGGGAGAGGATAATAAGATTACTGAAATCTGTATCCTTATCCACGATGGCGAAAAGGTAGTAAAGGAATTTTCCTCACAAGTAAACCCCGAAATGTCCATAAAATATAGGGTATCGCGTCAAAGCGGAATTAATGACGGGATGGTGTATAATGCACCAAAATTCTATGAAATAGCCAAGGAGGTTGTAGAGTTGACCAATGACTGTATTTTTGTTTCTCACCATGTGAATTTTAATTTCAACGGGATAAAAAATGAACTGGCATCCCTTGGTGGTGTTTTTAAACGAAAGAAAATTTCAACCTTAAGATTATCCCGAAAAGTTATTCCCGGCCAACAAAGTTATAGTCTTGGCGCCATGTGCAACTATTTGGGCATCAATATAAGCCAAGGACAAAATGCCAAGGATAAGGCGGAGGCTACGGTTGGCTTATTGGAGAAACTTTGGGCAATGGACACGGACGGTATTTTCAATTTCATGTTGGGACCTAAACCGGGGCAATCAGCTATACCTCCTCTATGGCCTACGTTAACGGTGGCCACCCTTCCCAACGTTACTGGAGTGTATTATTTTAAAAATGCCAAAGGAAAGATAATCTATGTGGGTAAGGCCAAGGACATTAAACAACGTGTTTTGAGCCATGTCTACAGTAAATCGCATAAGGAAATGCGACTTTGTTTTGAAACGGCCCATATTGAATATACACACACTGGTAGCGAGCTTGTGGCGTTGCTGTTGGAATCCGACGAAATAAAAAAACACCTCCCAAAATTCAATCGAGCGCAAAAACGAATCGGATATCGCTATGGGGTAGGTGCACATATGGACAAAAACGGTATTGCCAACTTATTCTATGATCGCTTGAGCAAGATAAGATCTCCATTGGCTTGTTTCTATAACCAAGGGGAATGCAGGTCATTCCTGGAGGAATTATGCAGGACCTATGACCTTTGTCCACGGTTTTGCAATCTGCAGCAGATTTCCGGAGCTTGTTTTCATTTTCATATTAAAAAGTGCCGCGGTGTCTGTAGGGAACTGGAAACCGTGGAATCCTATAACAAACGAGTTGATCAAGCTTTAATGCCAATTGAAGATGATAAAAATACCTTCATCATAAAAGCCGAGGGAAGAAACAAGAATGAAAAGTCGGTCATTGTGGTTGAAAATGGGGTATATAAGGGATTTGGTTATATGTCCAAAAGAAAAAGAATAAAGGCCTTTATAGATTATGGTAAACTGATTACTCCTTTGGCGGATAACAATGACGTCCAAAAAATCCTAAGACGATATTTAAGGAGAAGTGATGGGGAAGATATATTTATAGAATATGGGCAGGAAGTACCTTACTCTCGATGAATGCGCAAAATTTATAGATCGTCTGAAAGAAATGTAACTTATAGGAGTCCTTTTCATCAAATTATAATAACAATTATAATTAAGAAGATGGGCTTTACATTTCCTTATCGGGTGAAAATTTTAGAAAAAAATTATCTCAATCACAATGTAATCCAGTTTTTGATTCAGAAACCCTACGGATATAGTCATAGAGCGGGACAGGCAATTGAATTGAGTATTGATAAACCTGGATTTGAACTTGCCATTGCACCCTTTACTATAACCAATTTAAATAATGATCCCTATCTGGAATTAATAGTTAAGATCAATGTAGAAAAAGGCAGTCTCACTCACGGTTTGTCTACTATGGCAATAGGAGAAACATTACAGATTACGGAAGCCTGGAATTCCTATCAATACAAGGGTCGAGGAATTTTCATAGCTGCGGGCACGGGGATAACACCTTTTTTACCGATCCTAAAGGAATTGAAGGCAGAAGGGGAAGATATTCCTAAGGAACATACCTTGCTTTATGCGAATAAGACATCAGCGGATATTTTATTCAATGCCCATTTAAAAAAAGTTTTTGGCAATAATTGTATTTACATACTTAGTAGGTCAAAATCACGAAATTCTATTTTTGGTAGAATAAATATTGATATTTTAAAACGGTATGTCCATGATTTTAACCAGTTTTTTTATATCTGTGGTCCTAGGCACTTCGAAACCGATATAACCAAGCAGTTGGTAAGCATGGGCGTTCAGAGGGCGCGGATCCAGACTGGATATAAATTTTAAATTCCCTTGTGTTATTAGGATACCCGGTTTATTAAATGGTCCAATCCAAAGGGCTATTCAAAATGTAACAATGAGGCACGTATAAGGGAATAGTTGGCAATGACGAATGCCTTTTAGGTAAAATCATTAGCACTCCTGGACATCCTCGCCCAAAAAAAATCCCATCAAACCCTTAGTCCATAAAAATACCATAGGTACTTCTCCTGGCACTTTTGTTGGAATGGGGAATCCGTTCAATCCGGTTTGAGTATGTTAAAACAAAAAAAATACCCAATAACATATAGGTTTTAGCCTAATGCCATGGGTATTTTCAACATGAACCAATAAGTAAAAAAGAACAACTGAAATTATATTGATTTTAAATATTCCTCAATATCTGTTTTATCTTGAGCTGATAATTCCAACTTAAAATGGGTGTCATAATGGTTAATAACATCGGTGAGGGTGGCAAATCGACCGTCGTGATAGAATCCTCCTTTCATTCTGGCAAATAGGCCTCTTAAAGGGGTTGTTCTATACATTCCCGTAGGAGATCTTTTTGCCTCAAAGTCGTCTATGCCAATTTCTTCGGCACTATGTAGGTTGTACCCTGCATCAGTAAATATGGGTGCAATATGGCAGCTGGCACATTGTGCCTCTCCATTGAACAATACCTTGCCCCGTGCAGCCGCTGTGGCATCGTAGCTTCCTTCGGGAGGAGTGGGGGCAGTTAGGGAGAGCTGATAGGCTTGCAAGCCTGGAAGCTTGGAAGTGATTAAATCTGGGTCATTCACAATATTCCCAAAATTGTTTTCCGCAGCTATAGGGAATTGGCTGGCATTATCAAGTCTAGCATCGGTAAAACTACCTTGGCCGTGCATTTCCAAATTGGCTACAAAGGCATTCCAATAGACCATATCTCCCCATCCTGTATAGGTCGCTAGATTTACCCCTTGTAGTCCGTAGGCGGCAGGTAGTAGATTGGCGGCAATACTCCCATCCGGACGTAGTGCCTTGCCGTCCACAAAGAGACCGGCATTAAATTTTCCAGGTCCCCACCCTGTAAGTACGGTTTCCACCGCAGGCTCGTCTACGTGAAGAAGATCCGCCAAGAAATTCTTGTTGTTGGTCAAATTAACAATTGCTCCCACGTTGAGGTCCCTATTGGGATATCCGTCCAGCCTTCTACCTATTCCATTGGCAAAAGAGTTGTCTACCGTAGAGTGGCATAGCGCACAATTTATCCCCACAGCGGTCATGGCACCATCTTCATCGAAGGTTCCTTTAACTCCCACAACAGCGTTCAATTGTAATAGTGCAATTGTGGTTGCCGGATCATTTAAGTCCACTTGGCCTGCCTGAATCGCGGCGACCACCTCTGCAGGCAAGGCCTCTGAATCTACCTTTAATCCTACACCCAAAGCGGTAGCCGGACTAACCCCAACCCCGTAACCGCCATTGGCTTCTCCCAATATGGCCTCGTCTATATGCAAAATATCGCTCCAAAAGGCTTCGTCACCGAAGGTGTCATACCTAAATATCTGTTTTCCTTCCGCAACAAGGGCAGGGTCTAGATGCAAGGTCAAAGTGTCCGTCCTCGTTTCAATAATGGTGTCATTCACTATTTCCGTTATTGTTTCGGTAATGGTTTCTGTCTTGGTACAGCTGATAGTCATGTTTAAAATCAGTAGTAGGCTAAGTAGTTTGAATAAATTAGGTGCTTTCATTTGTCGTTATTTAATTGTTTTAACCTTTGGATGTAGAAAGCGTAACTAGGTTACAAAAAAATCAAACTTTAGGAGGTGATGGAATTAAGAAATTGACGTTGGACCTTGCTTTTACGAAATTTTCCTGAAAAATAGCTGGTCTCGGTAACACTATTGGTATCGCTTATGCCCCTAGATGCAACACATAAATGATGCGCTTCTACGGCTATTGCAATGTCATCTATATCCAATAAATTTTTTAATACCGTGCCCAGTTCCACTGTTAGTTTTTCCTGTACTTGTGGTTTACTGGCAATAAAGTGCACGATCCTATTAAATTTGGAAAGACCAATTACACGATTCTGTGGAAAATAGGCAATGCTAACTTTGCCAAAGAATGGCACAAAATGATGCTCGCAATAAGAGAAAAGGGTAATGTCCCTTATTAAGATCATTTCATCATATTTGTAATGGTTTCCAAAATAGGATATTTTAGGGAAATTGGATTTATCTAGTCCCATAAAGGTTTCATTAACATACATTTTAGCAACTCGTTCCGGAGTATCCCGCAAACTGGGGTCTTCTAGATTGAGTTCCAATGTTTCCATTATTTTTTTGAAATGAAAGGCTATGGCCTGTATTTTTTTTAATTTACCGGCCGCTGTAGTTATAGGCTCCTGATTTTTGATTTTTTCGGTCTTAATTTGTGTTCCGTTCGCTTTCATAGTTAGTAGCCAGTTTGAATGTTATCTTCCTTTGCCCCACCTCTAATCAGATCTTTTTTTACGCTTTCCATAAACGCATCCGGGCCACAGACATAGAAATATTGATCGAATACTCTAATTTTCGATACTAGGTAGTCATAATCAATTCTGCCGTAATCGTAGGTAGCGGATTGTTCCTCACTTAAAATATTGTAATAATGTTCCTTGAATAGGAGGTTGAGTTCGTCTTTTAAAATAATATCCTTGACCATTCTGTTGGCGTAAATCAACTGATGATTTTCTATAACATTCTTATTCTTTAAATCCCAAAACATGGGTAGAAACGGTGTAATGCCAGAACCGGCAGCGATAAAAGTACCCTTCCCTTTATAGACATATGAATCCCAAGCCTCTGTGATGAGCAGGGAATCGTTAATCTTTGCTTTTGACAATGCTTCAGTTAGACCTTCATGTTTGGGATAGACTTTTATGATAAGCCGTTAGTGTTTTAATTCCGGCGAACCAACCAGGGTGAAAGGTGCAAACTGGTTCCTGAATTGACGGCTATTGAGAGTAAGTTCTATAGCTTGTCCAATGTTGTGGGTAAATCCCTGGGGTTTTTCAAAAACCAATAGCATGACATTATGGGTTAGCCAGGATTTGTCGATAATATTTACGGTGTAGTTCAAAATTCAAATGATTTAAAGGATTTGTATATTTTATAATAGCACTATTTTGTATCTTGTAACAGTCTGATAATGTGTTCTTTGTGTTGTATAATTTTTGTTTTTCAAAACAATTGCTATTAGTTTTGATGAAAATAATGCATTCGGGTTACAAGATTTTGTAACCTTTGTTATCACTTGGCATCCAATACTAAAACAAGAACAATGAATAACTGTAAACCCATAAGTAAAATAGACATGTCTGCTCTGGGAACCATACCGGATTGCATTGTGGTTCAGAAGGTGCTGGAGGGAGACACGGAATTATTTGAAATTCTGTTAAGACGCTATAATGAGCTGTTATTTAGAACTATAAGGAGCTATATGGACAGGCCATCGGATATTGATGATGTAATGCAGGATACTTACATTAAGGCATTCCAAAAATTATATCAATTTAAAAATGAATCCTTGTTTTCCACATGGTTAATGCGGATAGGAATAAATGAGGCATTGCAACGGAAAAGAAAGTCCAAGAGGTATCAGACGGTAGATATAAGTAACGAAAAAGATATCATTCAAATAGCGGATATGTCTATTATGAATCCAGAAAGAAAAACAATGCATGCGGAATCGGTTCAAATGGTGGAAAAAGCAATAGACCTTTTGCCGGAGAAATATAAGATTGTATATATGCTGAAGGAAGTCCAGGATCTGGAAATTTCAGAAATTTCGAATAGCCTGGGCTTGAGCAACAGTAATGTGAAAGTGAGGCTTCATAGGGCAAGGAACATGATGAAGGATGCTATTATGAAGTTTTCCGACGCTAAAAATGCGTTTGAGTTTGGCAATTCAAAATGCGACCGCTTGGTTGACCAAGTGATGGCGAAGATCCAGAAGCTTACTGGAAATTAGTCAATATATTTTATTACTTGGATAAGAGCATTTTTTTACGTAATCCATAAGGAGTATTCAGCTATTATAGGTCCAAGTGCTGCCTTACAATTTCAATATCAATTTCGAATTAATTCCCATCAATTTACGGTTAGCAATTAAGCTATGTAATGGCAAGTCGCCAGTATGGAGCAATCTACTTTGTACCCTAAATGATAAGGAATAATTATTATCAGTTTTGTAACCGATACCGTATTATTTCATCAAAAGGTCATAATATTTAAACAATATAATTATGAATGCAAATGCAAAGTTTGTTAGTACCGTGCTCAAGTATACGTTTGGATTGGTACCTATTGTTGCCGGTCTGGATAAGTTTACAAATATTCTCGTGGATTGGACCACATATTCTTCCCCTGGGTTATTGGATTTATTACCTTTTTCCGCCACTGTCTTTATGGGCATTGTTGGGGTTATTGAAATAGGAGCGGGAATTTTGGTTTTGGTAAAACCGTCTGTAGGTGCGCTGGTCGTTTCGGCTTGGTTGGTACTTATAGCCTTAACGTTGATAGTTAGTGGCCATTATTTGGATGTGGCCGTAAGGGATATTGTTATGGCAATTGGCGCATTCTCCCTTGCAAAATTAACCAACGTTCACAAAAGTAGTCTAGGATAAAAGTTCAGATTCCGATATAAAAATGATTCTTTGGCTGTTTAAATCAAGGGATCATTTTTTTTGTAACAAACTATTTAATTGTTCTCCAAAAACTTTTATAATACTTACTAAATGTCCATCGGGTGAGGTTTTATTCAATTAATTATAGACTTTAAATAAATTGGAAAGCAAGCAATTAATTATTTCCAAACTATTGTTCCTAAGGACTAATTCCATTATTTAATTGACTACCTTACTAGAACTAACCATGCAATTGGGCAATGAAAGCGGTTTATTTAGTTAAATATAGCAAGGCTGATACTGCATTTGAAATTAGGGAAATCGAAATCCCGGAAATATCAAATGATCAAGTGCTGATAAAGGTAGAAGCTTTCGGAATTAATTTTGCCGATGTTATGGCCAGATTGGGATTGTATAAAGGGGCACCCCCTTTACCAGCCCTGCTGGGATATGAAGTTGTAGGGCATATTGAAAAGTGTGGGAACAATGTTCAAAATGTAAAGGTCGGAGATCGTGTTAGTGCCATAACCCATTTTGGGGGCTATGCGGAATTTGCAGTTGCGCAAAAGGAAGTAGTTTATGGAATACCGGAAACTATGTCCGCCGGAGCAGCAGTTGCTCTTGCCACACAATATACCACTGCTTATTTTTTATCCAATGAAATGGCCAATATTCAAGAGGGGGATAAGGTGCTTATTCATGCCGCTGCCGGTGGTGTCGGTACGGCTTTAGTGCAATTGGCGCTACACAAAAAGTGTCTAGTTTTTGGGACCTGCAGTTCCTCGGATAAAATGGAATACCTCAGGAGCTGCGGGGTACATCATCCTATTAATTATATAAAAGAGGATTTTACATCCCAGGTTCGAAGCATTCTTGAAAAGGGAGGATTGGATGTTATTTTTGATCCCGTTGGTGGTCTTTCTGTTAGAAAAGGATATAAACTTCTTGCAGCTGGTGGAAGATTGTTGACCTACGGTGTTTCCTCTATGAATAATACAAAGTCAATTTTTGGAAAAATAAGGGTGTTGGCCCAATTTGGAATCTATCACCCACTCCAGTTTTTAAGTAACTCTAAAGGTATTATAGGGGTAAACATGCTTAAAATGGGGGAAGAGAACCCAGTGAAAGTGGGCAGGACCATGAAGGCCGTTATCAAGTTGGCTGAAGAAGGTATTATTCAACCCTTTATAGGGGGGGAATTTGGGGTGGCACAATTGGCTGAGGCACATGAGTTTTTGGAATCGCGAAAATCCATAGGTAAAATAGTGGTAAAATGGTAAAGCGCAAAGACATAAAGACATGAAGAACCACTCATTAAATGATAAGGTGGCCGTGGTGAGCGGATCTAGCATGGGCATAGGAAAAGCCATTGCCATAGAATTGGTACAAAGGGGCGCAAAAGTAGTATTAAATGGACGGGAGGAGGACAAGCTGGGAACGGCCCAGGAGGAACTTGCCAAAATGGGTTATGAGGTCAAGGCTTTTGTTGCAGATGTTCGTCTTCCGGATCAATGTGCCTACCTTATTCAAGAGACTATTAGGAGTTTCGGTCAACTAGATATTCTAGTCAACAATGCGGGTATTAGTAGTAGGGGTTCCTTAGAGGATATGGCCACTTCCAATTTTATTATGCTTATGGAAACCAATTTTAATGGTTCTGCATATCTAAGCAAATATGCCCTTGACCATTTAAAGAAGACTCGCGGACACGTAGTTTTTATTAATAGTGCCGGTGGTTTCCGTGGTATGCCCTATAATTCCGCCTATACAGCATCAAAATTGGCCCAGGCGGCCCTGGTGGATGCTTTGCGGATAGAGTGGTATGATTACGGTATCCATGTGGGTATAGCGCATGTTGGCTTTACGGTAAACGATCCAGATAAAAAAATACTGGACGTAGATGGATCATGGATCTATCTGCCCCAAAGAACAAATGTAAACTTGGCCTCCCCGAAATCCGTGGCGAAAAGCGTTTGTGATATGATCGTCAAAAGAAAAAAGAGAATTACCTTAACGCGTTTAGGGGTTCTGGCCAATATAATAATTCGCTATCTTCCTATACTTACGGAATGGATTGTTTGGACAAATAGAGAAAGAATCAAGGAAGAATTTACATTAATAGGAGGCGAAAAAGCATATGAAAAGACATCTTCCTCCATCTTGCCCAAAAAAGATTAGAATTTAATTTTATAATCTTTAAGAACATCCCTAACCTATTAACCTTAACTACAGTCAATATAACATCCGCTCTCAGAGTTATTGGGAATGGATGTGATGATTAAACCCTATTTAAAATTATTAAAAACGTCTATTTAAGTTCTATTTAGCTCCCAATAACTGGGGTGAAGGTGGAATTGGAGCAGGTACTACATTATCTATTGGTTTAACGGTTTTTAAATAAGCAAAAATAGCCTTAAGATCTTCATCGGGAAAATGGCGGTATTCTGTCCATGGCATAGGGGGTAATAAGGGCCTTGTCCCATCCATACCTTTATACTTCCCTTCTTTTATAGCCTTTAGGAACTGTTGTTCGGTCCAATTGCCAATACCCGTTTCATCTGGGGTGAGATTGGCCGCAAAAGAGGTACCCCAGGGGCCAATGGCCGCAGTGAAGCCCATGCTAAATAGGACATAGGCTTTGGCTGTTTCCTTGTCATATGGAAGTAAGGTTTCTTGGGCTGGATGACCGGACAATTTTCTTTGGGGATCCACTTCAGGACCTTTGTCGGTCATAATCTTTGGGGAATGACAATCGTTGCAACCAACCGAGGCTACTAGGTTCTCACCTCTTTTTACCATATCGACTGTAGAATTGGTTTCGGCTTTTGCCATTTCTTTTTTTGCAATTTCTTTCTCCTTTGGTGAATTGCAAGCAATAAACATAAGTCCAACTATGCTTAATGCCAAATAACATTTTGTCATAATTTTTAGATTAAATTCGTGTGCAGAGTTGATTATTCAACTAATTTTCTGATATAATTCTAGATAATCAAACGCCTCTGAATCGAGGGCGTAAGTTGGAGCCATTTTCTGTTCTGCGGGCAGTTGTTGAATGTTAAGACCCATTATATAGGTCCAAAATAATTAGTGTAATCAACCGGTTCTTTAATATGCCGACAAACAAAATCTATAACTGATAGGGGGGGATTTAGTGCAACAGCCTAGCTTACAAAAAAAAGAGGAGGTAAACAGTAGTTAAGTTTACCCATCCGTGCTAGGTCAATAGATTAAATTTAGTAAATTTTCCAATATGAAATGGAAATATTTTTTGATGTGCTATAAGTATTTTGAATAAAAAAAGCCAATAGAATTAAATCTATTGGCTTTTTGGTAGTTTGGTTGGTTAATTGGTACTATTTAAAATCGGATACTTTTAATTGTTTTTGATCCCAGTATTCGTCCTTTCTAAATTCATAGGTGGTGGGATTATAGGCGCCAACCAATTCTACATTGGTTTTGGGCGGTACCGGAAGATCTAGTGTCCAATAAACGGCATTTACAACCAATCGTCGCGTTCCCTCAATAGTGAAATCTACTGCTGAAAATGCAGTAGATGTAAAGGCTTTTCCTTTTTTACCCCCTGGGATCTGATAGGTTTTGGTCCATGCTACTGGCATTAAGGGCGCACTAACATCTTTACCACTGTTGTTGGTTTTTGCGGCTTCATCATCCGTGGGTCGCATACCGTAGAACATGTCATTTTCGTCGTATTCGCCTTTTCTGTTCATCACTTTTCCATAAATTATGGGTTGGGCATCCTCAACCATGGGAAGCCTAACTTCATAGACATCAGCTGAAGCCCATACATCCCCATCAGCGATACTATTGGTTATTCCTGAAGCTTTACCGGCCTCGGCTACAAAACCTTTGGTGCTTTGATGTTTATGGTGTCCATGATGGCTTACCCAATTTTCACCTAGAACGAGTCGGCCGAAACCACCGTTCCAATCCTCTTTATCTCCTTTATAACCGTTTCCGTAATGTTTGTAACTAGAGACATCCTCCTCCTTAAAGTTGAAGGCATGTGTTGCCGTTCTAAGTCCAATAACAGGTTTACCGGCCATTAGATAATCATCAATGTGTTTCATTTGATCATCTGGCAAAGCCCTGAACCTTGTGGCAATAATCATTAGGTCGGCGCTGTCCAAAGCTTCCAATCCTGGTATATTTTTCACATAATTTGCATCTATTACACCAGGATGGGCAGGATCTTGTGCGAATAGCACCGTACAGTTAAAACCATGGTGCTTGGACAAGATTTTTGCCAATTGAGGCATTGATTCCTCAGAGCGATATTCTTCGTCTCCCGAAATCAGAACTATATGCTTTGCATTCTTATCACTACCTTCAAAAGTTAGCCATTGCTGTGGTGTATCCGTTGCTTCCACGGACACTGCCTCACTGGACTTGGCCTCTTTTTGCTCTTTGCAGGCAAACATAAATAGGCAAACAAGAATAGGTAATAGATTTTTCATTAGATGATTTTTCATTATTTCATTTTAGTTGTAAAGAATTGGATTAATTATTTAATGCCCATTCCTTCTTTGATCAATTTTAAGCCCTTGGTATAAATTTCTTCCGATGGAGAGTAATCCCGCCACACATTAATGGCATTGGCAAATTCAGGAATAATGGTGCTGAATGCCTCTATAGTCAACCAACCGTCATACTTCACTTCCTTTAAAGCCTTAAATACTTCGTCCCAATGAACTTGTCCGCTGCCAGGCGTTCCCCTGTCGTTCTCACTAATATGCACGTGTTTTAGCACGGGGGCAATGGTTTTAATGGCTTCGGACTGACTTTTTTCCTCAATATTCGCATGGTGTGTATCGAACATTGCTCCTAAATTTGGATGATTCACTTCCTTAGCCATAGCACCTAAGTCTGCCATGGTATTGTATAGATAACATTCAAATCTGTTAACCGCTTCGGGAGCAAGCATTATATTTGCCTTCTGGGCATAATCAGCAGCTTTCCGCAACATTTCATTGCTCCATTGTTTTTCCTGCAAAGTGGGAGGTTGTCGTGTAAAGTAAGCAAATGTGGAATGAAAAGGCCCACAAATTACTTCTACATTGGCCGCAGCACCCATATCAATGGACCATTTTAGTTTATCTAGTCCGGCCTCTCTTGTTTTTTGATCTGGACTCGCTATATTCTCTTCTGGAGCCAAAGCTGCCACTGCTGTAACACCCATATCAATATTGGAGAAATGATTGCCCAATTTGGTGTAGTGCTTTTCATCTCCCTCACCTAAAAATAATTCAACTCCATCATACCCAGTTTTTTTTAGGGTATCAACAATATCAAAGTGTTGCTCTGTGACATGGTTAGTCCAGAGCAACATATTCATTCCAATTTTCATACTTAAATTTTATGTAATTTCTAATAGTCAGTAACGGGTTGGCCACTAGTAGCTTCAGCGGCATCGGTGCTTTTTCGTTTTTTAACCCAAAACCAAAGTATGGTAAATAGGACGATCAAGATAGCCGGAAAAGCAACCATGGTCCCTAATGTGGCTTGTCCTGCTACCAATTCGAGCTCATCACCGGTTAGTCCAGCTGCAGCAGCTTCAGCCTTATCAGCATCGATCCATCCACCTATGATTGGTTGGAATATGGAAGAAGAGAACATTCCTACCGCACCAATAATGGACATTCCCAAGGCACCACTTTTTGGTATTTTGTCAGCGACAAAACCAATCATGTTTGGCCAGAAATAGGCTATTCCCAATGCAAAGAAGATTGCAGCGACATAGGCCATGGTTCCAGTTTGAGTGCTAAAAAGATAGATACCTATTGTAGCTAGAACAGCCGAACCTAAAAGGACTCCTGTTTGATCGAATTTATGAACGACTTCTCCCCCAAAATAGCGGGCTACTGCCATTAATCCTGTAACCAGGGCTAAAATAATCATAGGTTCTGCACCACTCTTGGCCAAAATAAGACCTACCCATTGTTGTGGCCCGAATTCTGATATAGCGGTAAGGGACATACAAATAATCATAAATATAAATAATGGGGATACCATGGCTTTTAGATTACCACCAAGAGTTGCAGCTGCTTCAATTTTGGCTTTTGGCCATGATTGGCCGAAGTATAAATACGCATAGATCAAGGTCGGAATCATTATCACCCAGATTTGAGTCTCCCAACTTAAGCCTGCATCGGTCATAAATTTGGAAACAAGACTACCTATAACAATACCTCCTGGGAACCACATATGGAAACGGTTCATCATTCTGCTCATCCTTGTGCCCGAATAGGCGTCTGCTATCATAGGGTTACAGGCTGCTTCTGTACAACCATTACCTAGACCTATTAATAGGGTAGAAATGAGCAAGCCTATGTAGCTGCCAGAATATATGGTTAATATAATTCCTAGAGCGTGCGCAAAAAATGCAAATTGCATAATCGCTTTACCACCAACTTTGTGGTAGATCAATCCCCCGATAACCATAGATATTGGAAAACCAAAAAACCACATAGAATTTATGAAGCCTAATTGTTCCCCGGATAAGCTTAGTTCTTCACCCAGCTGCGGAAGAATCCCCGCCCTTATACTAAAAGAAAATGCTGTGGTAATTAATGCAAAACAACTACCATAAAATAGTCTATTGGCATTAGTTTTTTGTTGATCATTTGAATGTTCCATTGGTTTGATTAGATTTTTAATTAAAAGATGATTGTTAATTATATTTAAATTTCAGCGTATAAGTTTAATCTCTTTTTTACAATAATCATAATTTATTTTTAATTGTTTTGTCAAATGAAAAATTTAAGACCACTTATATTGCACTATTAGCACCTGTGTCTTGATCCATTTGTTCCTAACAATTTTATGATTTGATATATCTGAATTAATAAAGCTGATAAATTTAAACCTAAATGAATTTTAAAAGTTCCTATATCCTACTAAATAATGATACTTTTTTGTCATAGGGTGAATTTAGTGTCATTCGATCGAAAAAGTGTGTCCCATATAGCTATAAATAGGTATACTGAAAGGGACAGTCTAATCTGTGATTTAAAAGCTATTGATTGAGGGTTTTATCTATAGGATAAAATTTGCTTATTATTGGGAATTTACTTCAAGTATAATGAAATAGAAAACAGATCCAATTAAAGATTGATTCCTTTGGTTTTTGGACAAATGCGAAGGTTTAGTGGATATGATTGTAGGATTTCCGTTGTTTCTAAGAAATGCTGGTCTTGATATTAAGGAACAACTTACGATACTCATGGGGGCTCATATGAACAATGGCTTTAAATTGTCTATTAAAATTGGATAGTGCATTAAAACCGCATTCGTAACTAATTTGGGAGATATTGAAATTGTCCTCCAGCAATAATTTGCGGGAATGACCAATGCGAATTTCATTTACAAAGCGAGTGAATGTTTTATTGGCCCTAGGTTTAAAATACCTGCAGAAGGAGGTTGTGGTCATATTCAGCATTTCGGCAATTTCTTCCAAGGATATTTTGGTTTTAAAATTGGTCATGACATATTCGTAGACGATTCGCATTTTATCAGCATCGTCGCCTTTAAAGACGTTGGTGTATCCTGGGCTGGAAAGTAGGTGGTACTCCTCACTATTGGCGAGGATATCTATTATTTCCAATAACTTTATAATTCTTTTAAACCCCTGTTCGTTATTTATTTTGAGTAGAAGTTTATTAATTCTATTTTGGGTTTCCCCATAAAATTCCATTCCCCTTACAGAATTTTCAACGAATTTATTTATGTTATAGAATTCCTCCTTACCTAACAAAGCTTCGCTAAAAAGTTCGTGGTCAAAATAAATGACCAAACCTCTGGTGGTGAGTTTACTATTTTTTTCAAAATAAATTTCATCGCTCCGCCATAAATGGGGCAGGTTGGGACCTGTGACCACAAGGTCTCCTTTTTCAAAAGACTGCACATGATCTCCAACAAATCTAGTTCCCTTCCCTTCTGCAATCAAAGATATTTGGTAATCTGGGTGAAAGTGCCAATTGGGATTAAAGTAGGGGCCTTCCATATCTTTAAAGATAAAAGTTTCCTTGGTGGTGAGCGTTTTTTCAATGTTGGGGGTACTCATAAATTTCCGTTTTGGATTTCAATTTGGCTAAATTAAGACAAAAAAGTGTCATCATTTAGTAAAATATAGGGAATATCAATCCCGATAGTATTTTAGATTTGTAGAGCTAAGTTTTAATAGTCAGATTTTATAGCAATAAATTTTATGGATAGTGCATAAAATATGATAAAAAATTTGGATATTGATAAACTTTAGAGCTTGGAAAAGCTGAATGTTTTTTAGTGCATTATTCAAACTTTGATTTCATATAATAACAGCAAGTTTAGGAGGGAAAAAAATGATAATTGAGTGTTTTAGGTTTGTATTATTATGTTAGAATCATTAATTTTTACGTCTTCTTTATTTTCGATTATCCGGCGAAGAACAATATGGTATTTCGCAATGGTTTTTTTTCTTTGTTCATGTGCAGATCATGACAAGAAAAATTCCTTGGGTTTTAATTCGAAGTTCGTCGCTCAGGTAAGTGGAGAGGAGATAGGGCAGTCGTTGACAGTAATGGACAATGAAGATGAGTTTCGTGTAACATATAAAGGAGAAGATGGTCCTGGGAAAGGTAAACATATTGTGTTTATTGCCACCGATCACGAATACAGGGGAGAGGAGACATTGCCTGCCTTGGCTAGGATTTTAGCTAAAAGATATGGTTTCACCTGTACAGTGGTATGGGCTTTGGACGATAATGGCAATATTTTTCCAGGTGGCTCAAACTTGAAAGGTTTGGACGTCCTTAAAGTTGCAGATCTAATGGTAATATTTACCAGGTTTGCAAATTTTGAAGATAAGCAAATGCAATATATAGATGACTATCTGCATAATGGAGGACCGGTAGTAGGCCTAAGGACATCTACACATGCCTTTAAAAATGCAGATAACCCCAATTGGGGACATTATGATTATAAATACGAAGGTGAAAAAAAGGCTTGGCATGGTGGATTTGGAGAAGTAGTTTTAGGAGAGACCTGGGTGGGGCATTACGGAAAGAACCATCAACAGGCATCCAAACTGATTTTGGAGGAAACGAATAAAGAACATCCAATACTACTGGGAGTAAATAGTGCATGGGCACAGTGTGGAGGCTATAATGCATATCCTCAAGGAAAGGATTTAAAATTCCTAGCTCGCGGAAGGGTTTTGAACGGAATGACACCCGATGCTGCACCGGACACTACCAAAGAAGAACTTCCGGTAGCTTGGGCACGCACTTACCAATTGGAATCAGGTAGGCCGGGACGTGCCTTTACTACTACCCATGGGGCTTCAGAAGATATATTGAGTGAAGGTTTTAGAAGAATGCTCATTAATGCCTGCTTATGGGGACTGGAAATGGAAAAAGATATTAAAGCGGATAATCCGATCGATTTTGTAGGAGGATTTGAGCCAACTACGTTTAACTTTGAGGGTTATCAGAAAAATGTAAAGCCTTCCGACCTTGAAGGTTGGGAATCTGTAATAATGCCAAGAAAATAATAAGAACAATTAAAATTAATATTATGCCAGAAAATAACTATCCTAAACTCCACAACGCTTCGTGGCCAGGTGTGGTAGGAAAAGGACCTGATTCAGAGCCACCAATTTCTATAGATACCATGATCGAGCTAACGGCCAATGCCGAGGTAGACGGGGTTAAATTTGATGGATTTGATCTATTTGCCGCCGATCCCCATTTGGATATCGATTCCAATGATGACGGTATTAAAAAATTGGCAGATAAGGCCAGCGCTAAAAATCTGGAGATTGGAAGTTTGGTAGCTCCGGTATGGGCAGGAACTGGAGGAGGTTCTGCTATGGGATCTCGGGAAGAACGCAATCAATTTGTAACTCAGGTACGCAAAGCCTGTGAAATAGGAAAAAAATTACGAGATCTAGGAATACGTCCCAACGGTGTTATTCGAATAGATTCGTCCGTTGATCCACATAGTTGGGCAGCGGATCCTGTGGCCAACACAAAATTAATTGCTCAAACTTTCCGCGAGGCTTGCGATGTTGCTGCCGATTACGGAGAATCACTTGCAGCTGAAGGTGAAATTTGTTGGGGTGGAATGCACGGTTGGAAAACCATGGTAAATACCCTTGAGGCGGTAGATCGTCCCAATATAGGATTTCAGGCAGATATGGCGCATACTTTATTGTATCTGTTGGGTTATAATAAAGAGGATGAGAGAATATTGCCCAAAGATTTTGATTGGAGCGATAGGGCAACTTTAACAGAAGGTCTTAAAACCATAACCGCGGCCCTTCGCCCATGGACCATTGATTTTCACGTAGCCCAGAATGATGGCACGGTTTTCGGATCTGGATCTCATGATAAAACGGGTAGACATTGTCAGGCCTCGGACCCGAACGGAAAATTGGATATCGCTGTGGATGCCGGCCATTGGTTGCGTGACGAAAACGGTATTCTGACCAAAAAAATAAGACATATCTGTTGGGATGGATGTATGTTCCCCAACGATGTAATGATGCAGCCTAAAACTTGGAACGATATTTTAGGGGCTATGATCAAAGTGCGTCAACAACATGGTTGGTACGAAGCAACTTAGGATTAATAGTTAATGCTCGATTGTTCAATATAAATTCAATTTAAAATAAAAAATAGAGTACACATGTCAAGTAAGAAAGAATTACGAATAGGAATGGTAGGATATGGATTTATGGGAAGAACCCATTCCAATGCCTACAGGAGGGTTGGCAATTTTTTTCCAGAACTGAAATATCAACCTATATTAAAAGCTATTTGTGGGCGTAATCTAGAACGGACGCAGGCATTTGCCGATCAATGGGGCTATGAATCAGTAGAAACCGATTGGAAAAAGCTGATTGCCCGTGATGATATTGATGCCATTGATATCTGTACTCCCAACAATATGCATGCAGAAATTGCCATTGCAGCCGCGGAAGCGGGAAAAATGGTTTTATGTGAAAAACCTTTGGCACGTACCGTTGCAGAAGCGCAACCTATGGTAGATGCTATTGAAAAGGCAGGAGTGCCCAATACGGTTTATTTCAATTACCGAAGATTGCCATCTGTAAGCCTTGCAAAACGACTAATTGATGCAGGTAAATTGGGCAAAATATTTCATTATCGAGCCAATTTTTTACAGGATTGGACCATAAGTCCAGAACTTCCACAAGGTGGGGAAGGATTATGGCGATTGGATAATGACGCGGCCGGATCTGGAGTAACAGGTGATCTATTGGCGCACTGTATAGATACTGCAATGTGGTTGAACGGTGGAATAAAGGATGTTTCTGCCATGACCGAAACCTTTATTAAGGAAAGGGTGCATACGGGTACTGGCGAAAAACAAGAGGTAACTATTGATGATGCCTGTATGTTTCATTGCCATTTCGATAATGGTTCTTTGGGTCTTTTTGAATCTACAAGGTACGCTAGGGGTCATAAGGCCCTATATACTTTTGAAATAAATGGGGAACATGCCTCCATAAAATGGAACCTGCACGACCTTCAGCGTTTGGAGTATTTTGACCATAGGGACGAGTCTCAGGAAAGGGGATGGCGTTCAATCCATGTTACGGATGGTGATCATCCTTATATGGATAAATGGTGGGTGCCAGGATTATCAATTGGTTACGAGCATAGCTTTGTACATCAAATAGCAGATTTTCTTAAAGCCTTGGAAGAAGGTAAACCATGTTCGCCTACCTTTAAGGAGGCTCAAGAAACACAGAAAGTTTGTGAAGCAGTTTTAGACTCTGCCAAAACTAAAAGTTGGAAAGATACAGGTGTTGAATGGTAGCTTAAGATTTCCCTAATGGGAAGGCTTTAGTGTAAAGTTGAATAGTTATTTTTTCAACTTGAAATTAAACTTGAATTAAATCAATAAATTATCCCGATGAGTAATTCTATAAAAGGCTTTTGCCTTCAGAGCAACGAAAAAATATATCCAAACTCTGGCCAATCTGTACTGAGTAATTCTGCTGTAGTAGACATGGAAATCCCTCCATTAAAGGAAGGGGAAATATTGGCAAAAACACTGTACACAGGTATTTGTGGTTCAGACAATAGCGCAACTATTGGCAAGGCCAATTTTGACTGGGTGCAACGTCCCCGAGTTATTGGTCACGAATTTAGTGCCGAAGTATTGGAATTGGGACCAGGGGACCATGGAGACCTTAAAGTAGGCGATATTTTTACTCCTTTGGCCATGTTGGGTTGCCGGGAAGAAGATTGTCCTGCCTGCAGTGTATCCAAATGGAATTTGTGTTCCAAAAAGGAAATAATAGGTTTTCATAGAAACGGAGGATTTGGACAACAAGTGGTGTTGGAATCAGATAGGGTTGTCCCTTTAATGAAGGGTCTAACGCCGGCCCAAGGTGCCTTGGTAGAACCTTTGTCCATTATTACCAATGCACTTTATAATAAATGCGATATTAAACCTGGTCAGGATGTGGTGGTAACAGGTTGTGGCATTATAGGGATGATGTCTGCCGAAGTTGCTAGGGCCGCTGGGGCAAGGGTTGCCGTTACAGGTATTGCACACGATCGCGATATCCGTTTAAAAAGAGCAAAAGAAAGAGGTTTCATTACCATAGAGGTTTCGCCGGAAAACTCCTTGACCACACAATTGCAAAATGGTATTACCGATGATAATGGTGTTCCGTTTGGCTCTAACGGGAAAATAGATTTGCTTATAGAATGTTCTGGTGTTCCACCAGTCCTTACAGAAGCAATTGGTGTTGTAAAACCGGAAGGGGACATATGTGTTATTGCTACCTATGGAACCGATGTGCAGATCAATGCCACACACCTCACCCGTACATCCTTGAATATGAGGGGGTCTATGGGGTCTTGTAGAGCAGATTATATGGCTGCACAAAAATTGATGGTTACCGGAATTTTCCCTTCTGAACATTATACGGATTACTATGATTTTAAAGACATTAATCAAGCTTTTGAGGATTCTATAAAAGCTAATAATATGAAGGCGGTTGTAAAAATGAACTAACAATTCATGTGGTCTTCTTAAGACCTACAACATAATATCTAAAAAAATAAGCATTAAAGATTATGCACAAAATATTTATTACCGGGGGTACAGGCTGCATAGGGTCGGTTACTATTTATAAACTTTTACAGTCAAAGGAGGTTGGAAAAATTGTTATTGCAACACGCTCCAATAATACAGATCCATTGAAATTGTGGATGGGGGAAGATTTGGATTCCCGTTTAGAGTTCGTTACTCTTGATGTCTCAAATTACAAAGAGATTGAAAGGGTATTGTTCGAAGTTGACCCAACGCACATTATACATTTAGGGGCGTACCAAAGTCCAGATTGTTCCCGCGATCACATAGGTGGAATGGAAATAAATACTGGAGGTACAATGGCACTTTTTGATGCTGCTGAAAAATTATCCAACCTAAAGCGCTTTGTATTTGCAAGTTCTGCCGCAGTTTATGGAATGCGGTCCATGTATTCGGTATCCATCATCCCTGAAAATGTTCCTTTAGCTCCGCCCAATCATTATGGGATATGGAAATTAGCGGGTGAGCATCTTGCTCGCTTATTTCATGACAATACCAAAGTACCAACGGTTTGTTTACGGTTAAATACTACTTACGGGAAAGGTAGGGATAAAGGGAAAACTTCTGCTCCGACCAATGCCTTAAAGGCAATAGTCCTAGGACAGGTGGCAGGAAAGGTAATACCTTTTGAAATGCCTTATCAAGGCCGGGAAAACTATCATTTTGTTGAAGATGTGGGAGCACAATTTGCTGCCTGTGCATTACAGCCCTATGAGGGCTTTGGGGCGTTTAATATTCAAGGTGAAACAATTCCGATTACCTCATTTTTAGAAATTATAAAAGAACAGGCTACATCTTTGGGCATGGGAGACTATGTTTCATTATCCGTTACCGAAGGTGCTCCACCTAACCTTTTCGTATGCGATTTAGATCATGCAAAAATAGCAAACACTTTTAAAGATTTGCCATTGACCGAAATAGTCGAGGGAATAAAAAATTCATTATTGGAGTTTAAGGCGATGGCAGAAAAGGGTACTTTAAAATATTCTACTGCTGCCTCATGAAAAATATAGGAATAGGATTTATAGGAGCAGGGGATATTGCCGATTTACACGCCGAGGCCATTAATAGTTTGCCAGGAGCACAACTTGTTGGACTTTGGAATAGAACATTTGAAAAGGGCGCAAAGAAAGCCGAAAAGTTCGGGTGTAAGACTTACAAATCCGTTGATGATTTGTTAGGGGATGCTGAAATAGATGCTGTTTTTATATTGACCAATATGGAAACCCATTGCGATTATACCCTAAGAGCAGCAAAGGCTGGAAAGCATATATTGGTAGAAAAACCTGCGGCCTCCAGTATTTCTGAGCTTGAACTCATGCAGGAGGCTGTCGATAAAGCCGGGGTGAAATGTATGCCCGTGCATAATTATATCTATGAGGCTGGTATAAAAAGGGCTAAATCCATGATTGAAAGTGGTAAACTGGGCGACATTTCCCAGTTCTATATGATGTACAATATTCATCATGCCGAAGAAATCAGGGCGCGCTACCCAGGGGTCATTCGTCAGATATTGACCCATCATAGTTATACCATGTTATATTTGGCCGGACAACCTAAAACCGTATCCTGTCTAAAACATACCGTTGATACCACTATAGCCCCACAAGAAAATGTGGCAATGGCCAATATACAAATGCAAAACGGTACCCTAAGTCATTTATCGGCGAGCTTCGCAAATGATGACCATGCAGGGGACCCATGGACTTGTATCATAAAAGTAATTGGAACCAAAGGTAGTACCCGTTATAGTTATCGTGATTGGGTAATAAATGACCGCAATGGTGCCCACTCACAAACATACCAAGCCTATCCGGAATCCATTAAAAATACAGCAACACATTTTATCAACAATGTATTGCGGAATAATGAGGCACCACTTTCGAGTCTTGAGGATGCCATTACCTGTCAACGAATTATAGAAGCTTGTGAAAAGTCTGTAAAAGAAGGAATTCACGTGAATATCAATTAATTATATATCTAAAATGATGAAAATCAGTAAAAAAGTTGCTTGGGGAAAGATTTTCCTGATGCTCTTCCTAGTCCTTGCCGTTTATAGCTGTAGTAAGGAGGAAGACAATACCTTAAAAATCGAACCTAATTCCCATATAGTATTGGTGGGTAATAATTTGGGATCGCGTATGATGAATTTTGGGCATTTCGAAACTGAAATGCAACTTCGTTATCCCAATGATTCGCTTTATATCCGTAACATGTGTGATGGTGGTAATACACCTGGTTTTAGACCACATTCCTCAAGAAATTCACCTTGGGCGTTTCCAGGAGCTGATAAATTTCAGCATGAGTCGGGGCAAGCCATACATTTTGTTGACGGTGAAGATGGACGCCGGTCTGGTCCTATTGGCCATTTTCCTTCGCCGGATGAATGGATTACTAGCTTAAAGGCAGATATTATTATCGGTTTTTTTGGGTATTCCGAGTCTTTTGAAGGTCAAGAAGGCCTGGACAATTATAAGGCGGAATTACGGGCATTTATTAAACATACCCTAAGTCAAAAATATAATGGTGACACACCTCCGCAATTAGCACTTGTATCACCCATTGCGTTTGAAGATCTATCCGATAAGATGGACTTGCCCAATGGACAAAAAGAAAATGGGAACCTTGAGCTGTACACTGAGGCAATGAAAGAAGTAGCCGCGGAAGAAGGGGTTCTTTTTGTGAACGCTTTTGATCCCACTAGGGAATGGTATCAATCCGAAAGTACAGATTTAACCCAGGATGGTTTTCAGCTAAACGATTTGGGCTACCAGAAGTTTGCCAAGTTGTTGGCGGATAAAGTTTTCGGTACCAAAGAAAGTAAGGTCGAAGAAAACCGTGAATTGGTGCTGGATGCCGTAAATGAAAAAAACTGGTTCTGGCATAACGATTTTAAAATCCCCAATGGTGTTCATGCCTATGGAAGACGTTACGATCCATACGGTCCGGATAACTATCCTTTTGAGATCGAGAAAATACGTCAGATGACCGCTATTCGAGATACGGCCATTTGGGAAGCACTGCAGGGCAAAAAAATGGATTTGGCCAAAAGTGATGCTAAAACCAAAGAATTACCTGAAGTAAAAACGAATTATAAGCCCAGTGATAAAAATGGAACACCGGAGTATTTATATGGGAAAGATGCCCTGGATAAAATTAAGACGGCACCCGGTTATAAGATAGAACTTTTTGCCTCTGAGGTAGAGTTTCCTGACCTAGCCAATCCCGTACAGATTTCCTTCGATAATAAAGGAAGGCTATGGGTAGGGGTAATGCCCAGTTACCCTCATTATAAGCCCGGCGATAGTAAACCCAATGATAAGTTGTTAATATTGGAGGATACGGACAATGATGGCAAGGCTGATAAGCAAACTGTCTTTGCGGACGGACTTCATCTAACCATAGGATTTGAATTTGCGCCAGAAGGTGTATATGTTTCTCAAGGTACCAACTTGATATTGTTAAAGGATACAGATGGCGATGACAAGGCCGATGCCAAGGATATCATTTTAAGTGGATTCGATGATCACGATACGCACCATGCAATTAGTGCGTTTACAACCGATCCTTCAGGAGCGATCTATATGGGCGAAGGGGTGTTTTTACATACCAATGTGGAAACTGCGTATGGTACTGTTAGAGGAACCAACGGTGGGTTCTATAGGTATAGCCCACAAAGGCATCATTTGGAACGGACTGCACAATTGCCCATTCCAAACCCATGGGGTATAGCTTTCGATGATTGGGGGCAACCATTTTTTGAACATACTTCCGGTCCCTCTGCTACTTGGATGATGCCAGGAACAATTGTACCAAGGTACGGGGTAAGTTCTCCATTACCTGAAAACCTTATTGAAAAGAAACATTTGGTAAGACCAACCTCTGGATTGGAATTTGTATCCAGTAGACACTTCCCCGATGCTGCACAAGGCAATATGTTGATTGCGAATACTATTGGTTTCTTGGGTATTAAGGAACATTCAATGGTAGATGATCCAAAAACTGCTGGTTATGTAAGCAAGCATCAAGAGGATTTGATTTCTGCAACCGATAAAAATTTCCGACCAGTAGATTTGGAGTTTGCTCCTGATGGTTCTTTGTACGTTATAGATTGGCACAATGTTCTTATTGGACATATGCAGCACAATGCACGTGATCCACTGAGGGATCATGCACACGGGAGAGTATATCGTATTACCTACCCATCAAGACCTTTGGTGGAACCTGCCAAGATTGTTGATGCTAGTATAGATGAATTATTGGATAACCTTAAACTTCCCGAATACCGTACCCGATACAGGACAAAAAGGGAATTGCGAGCTAGGGATGCCTCCGAAGTTTTGTCAAAATTAAAAACTTGGGTAGCAAGTTTGGATAAAAGTGAGCCTAGATATGAACACAATCTATTGGAAGCTTTATGGGTTACCTGGGGCTTGGATCAAGTTGATGGACAATTACTTGAACAAGTACTCAATGCAAAAGATTTCAAGGCCCGTGCCGCTGCTGTAGGTGTTCTTCGCTATGCAGGACATCAGATTCCAGATCAGGCAGACCTTCTAATGGAAGCTGCAAAGGATGATAATCCACGGGTAAGATTGGAGGCCTTGGTTGCTGCTTCTTGGTTGGGTAGGGATGTTGGAATTCCTATCATAACCGAAGCTGGAAAAAAGGGATTGGACAAATGGATGGAAAAGCCTTATGAATCGGCCCTGGCCCATTTAAATGGCCATAAAGCAGGGGAAGAGCCCAAAGAGGTAATTAAGACCGATCTAAAAGGAAAAGACTTAGAGCTTTTGGTTGCAGGACGGGAAATATATATGAGGGATGGTTATTGTGCCACGTGCCACCAACCGGATGGCCAAGGTCTGGAAGCTTCTGGTTTTCCTCCACTAGCTGGATCTGAATGGGTAACTGGTAATGTTGATAGACTTATAAAATTAACAACGAATGGACTAATGGGGCCTATAGAAGTTAATGGCAAGGCCTATCCAGGACAAGTTCCTATGACACCATTTGGAAATTTACTTACTGCAGATGAAACTGCGGCCGTATTAACCTATGTTAGAAATACTTTTGGAAATAAAGCCTCGGTAATTTCTGCAGATAAAGTGAAGGAAGTCCGTGAGCAAATCAAGGATAAACAAGGCTTTTATTCCCCAGAGGAATTATTAAAAGAGCATCCGCACGGAAAGTAAAAGGAAATTAATTTTAAAATTTTGGTTCAAAGGCTGTTTAAAGAGTTTTTCTTTAAACAGCCTTTTTTCCGTTTTAAGGTTTTTTTTAAAACTGCACTTTCAAATTTTAAATCGTGTGTTTCTGCCAAGATTTTGTTAAAAACCTCTGTTTTTTAGGATTATACATTAATAAGCCATATTATTCGAGATTATTGTGTTAAGTTTTCATACGTTTATACGACTAATGGATTTTTAGTACAGGAATAATTAATATTTGAACAGTAAAAATAGTTATTAAATATGGGAAGGCCGGCGACAAAACCAACGGAACTGAAGGACGGATATTATATTGAAGTTCGAAATAAAAATCAAAAAACTGGAGGTATAAAAATCAGAAGGGATACGGAGGAGCAGATGTTATATGCTTTGGAAGAATATAAGAAAAGCAAGGACGTTACTGTACTTGGTAAATTAAAAAATGGTAAAATGATGGATTTGGCAGGCTAGCCTGTGGAAAATTCAAAATTTAGTTTAAACCCTGCCTTCTACGGGCAGGGTTAATTTGTTGGACAAGAACTTATCTTCTTTTTTTGTTCAAAGAATCATATAGAGTTTTGGGAATAAATAAAGGTTAGATAAATAATTTCTTTCCGAATCAGTGACTACAACAATAGTTGTGGCAGGGAAATCTTATGCTCCAATCGATTCTAATTTCTTCAATATTCGGATTTAGTACCTGCTTACGTTTAATTCCTATATTAATCTTCAATTTATTAATATGAAGACCAGGATACCTGAGAAATACCCAATAAGTGCTAACCAGGCTATACGTCGCAGGTACCATAAAAAGTCTATCTTCAAAATTCCCATTGCGGCTACTCCAGCAGCAGACCCTATGATTAGTACACTTCCACCTGTCCCAGCGCAATAGGCCAAAAATGTCCAGAATTCATGATTCTGGGGAAAGGTTTCTATAGAATACATTCCCATTGCTCCAGCCACTAAGGGTACGTTATCTATTAATGAGGATAAAAGTCCCAATAAGGTATTAGTAATATGAAAATCGTTAAAATTGTTTTCCAGGGCACTTCCCATATAGGCAAGGGATCCATTGGTTTCAATGGCTGCTACGGCCAAAAGGATTCCCAGAAAGAAAAGGATACTAGGGCTGTCAATTTTCTGAACTGTAGCGGCAACAGATAAATGGTGCTTTAATTCAATGGGCTTATTTTTATGAAGAATTTCTGTTATTAACCAGAAAAGACACAAGCTAAATAGCATCCCCAAAAAGGGAGGTAAATGAGTAATGGCTTTAAATATGGGTACCATTAATAGAAGGCCGATCCCCAAGAGCAAAATAAAGTTACTTTCCCTAGGGCTTATTTGTTGAACCTTATGGGTAAAAGGCACAATAGCTTCTATAGTTTTCCCTTTGAAATTATAAGAAACGATTAGTAAAGGAACTAATAAACAAGCTAAACTAGGTAAAAATACCTCACCAATGATAGTGTTGGTAGAAACTTGGCCACCATTCCAGAGCATGATAGTGGTAACATCACCTATGGGCGACCAAGCACCGCCAGCATTGGCTGCGATTACGATAAACCCTGCGAAATACCAAAGGTCCGCTTTGTTGTTCAGAAATTTTCTTAAAATAGCAACCATTACAATGGTTGTGGTTAGGTTATCCAAAACAGCTGAAAGAAAAAAGGTTAGTATACATAGCACCCAAAGTAAGACCAACATGCTTCTTGTCTTGAGTATCCTAAGGATAATTTCAAAACCGTTATGGGTGTCAATTAATTCAACTATGGTCATGGCTCCCAGTAGAAAGAATAAGATTTCAGAAATTTCCTCAAAATGTTCCTTGAGCTTCAACAGGGTTTCTGAAAAATCTACTCCCGTATGGGCGACAATCACCCAAAGTAGTACTCCAATAAACAATGCCGTTGCCGCCTTGTCTATTTTCACCACATGCTCCAAAGCAATAATCATATAGCCGACCACAAAGAGAAGGGTGGTAATCAACATGATAATTTATTTGGATTTTTTAAATTGATTCTCATATAAGGCTATATTTAGGATTAGTGTTTTTACGAGAAAACCCTAGTACAATTTTTATTTCCTTAGATTTTATTCCTCGGGACTTTTGAACTTGGGAGGGATTATTGTTACCAATGAACTTATTACCAATATTTTATTTAAGGACCGGTAGCGCTTAAAAAGTGAAAAAAAAAGGAAAAGAGGAGCTTGTCACCAACGAATAGAATTACACCAAGATAAATCGGTAAAAAAGGAATAGACTTTAACGCATTCATTATTTAATCCAAATTATTAACTCTAAGGTATAAACAATAATCGTTAACAGATTGTTAAAAATAAAAGCCTGAAGAATCAATTAAAGTTAAGCGTTACGAACTAAAATTTTTGGTTTGGTTAAAATTTATGAATGCTCATATATATCCTGAAAGACTTGATTTTAAGTGGGATGAGGTCTGTGTACTCTAGATTGGGACTTTATATTTCATTAAAGGACCAGTGAGTATAACGATAGAATCCACTGGGTTGGGTCAACGAAAGCGATGAGTATTAGTTTTTGCCATTTTTATTTTAACAATAATTTTGAACTAGTCCTTCATGGCTAGAATATATACTGCTACGGCCATTTTGGCCTCGTCCGATAAATAATCTTGTGGTGGCATTTCGGGGTAATCTTTTCTAAGGTTTTTTGGTGCGGTTATATAGTCTACGATTCCCTGTGGATTGTCCTTGTGAATGGCCTGTATAATTTCTGTTGGAGGGCCAATTAAACGATTTCCAAAGGCATGGCAACCGGCGCACACACCGTAATAGGTCAGTTCACCCAATTCCTCTTTTGAAACCGACCTGGGGGGTACTGGGTTGGGCATTAGAAAGGTTCTCAAATCTTTGGTGTCTGTAATTTGGGAAGGACCATAGTTATCCAAACCAAAGGTGCGGTACCTATTCTTATCCCTAATGGTACTGCCAGAGCCTCCGCCGTAGGCGAAAATATCCGGTCCCTTCGTATCCATCTGGGTCAACATTATGGCTTTTATTTCACCAGTTGGGGCATTCCCATTGTTGAACATAATATTATCAAGAATTACCACTCTGTCAGGATTTCCTTCAGAATTGGGATCATTGGCCTTGGGAGCTCCGGTAGCAAGATCTACTATGGTAATCCCAGTATTATTATTCCCTGTAATGATATTGTTTTCCACAACGACATCATCGGCTGCCATAATTAGGATTCCTGTTCCGGCGGGAATTCCTGCAACGGTAGACCCTGGAGCACCAAAGTTTTCATGATTGTTGTTAACCACAAAATTGTTGCGAAGTATAACATCAAAAGTGGTTTTTATGGGTAAACCAGGTGTTACGAAGGCCAGAAGGCCTCCGGTATTGTTGTGCGCATAATTATTCTCGACCAAACAGTGCCTGGAATTTTCTATTTCTTTGCCCGCAACATTATCAAATACTTCATTATGTAGCACATCAACATTGTCGCACATACCTACGTAAATGGCCGCATCCGCTATTTTGCTTAGGACATTGTGTTCAATAAGTCCGTTTTTGCCATACTGTGGAAAAATGCCGTAAACACCGGTATCAATAATCCAGTTGTTGCGAATTATAAAGTTGTTGCCCGCTTGGCCCATGACACCATTGCCTTTATAATTAATGATTTTAAAATTCTCTATTAGAATGCCATTGCCCGAATAAAGGAAAGCATCATTTATTTTTTTTTTACCATCCAAGGTGGGCCATTCACCATTGATTACCACACCTTGCAGGCTAATATTGTCCTTGTCAATGTAAACGTTCTCCGAATATGTTCCGGGATATACACGTATAAGATCGCCTGGATTGGCCTCTTTTACGGCATTCTGTATAGAGGAGCCTTTTTTTACTTCAATAATTTTTCCTGTAAATTCCTGATTGGAAGCTACTTGTGTAGTATCATTGGTAAGTCCAATGTTTCTATACTTCATAGTAGAAGGTATTGGAACTGTCTCCACATTTTTTTGACCAAAGAACGATTTTCCCAAGAACACTCCAATACCCAATAGCACTATAGATCCTACGATTTTTAATAAAGGCGATTTTTTCTTCATTTTGTTTTATTGATGGTTAATTAAGTTGATGATTTTGATGTTAGGAGTCCGGAAGGGAGTATATCAGGGACAATAGGTCTAAAGGATTCATCTGTCAAGGTTTTAAGAAAATCCACCAGGCGGTCCAATTCATAATCGGTTAAATTTGGTTCCCAAATGTGCCAATGAATCAATAAATTCTCTCCTTCGGGTACCGCGTGCCCACGACCGTCGGTATAAAATTGAACCGTTTCACGAAGGGTTTTGAATCTCCCCGAGTGCATATATGGAGCTGTTTTGGCTATATTCCTAAGACTCGGAACTTTAAAAGCTCCTCTTAGACTATTATCTTTAAAAGGAATTTCGGCGCCCGGATCCAAAGGTAGGCCATCGGGTTCAGGCGTGCCTATAACGGCGAATTGTTGATTTGTAAATAGGGGAGGGGTGTGGCACTCTGCGCAACGGGCCACAAAAGACCTAAATACGTTAAGTCCTTCTATTTCGTGCTTATTTAGTGCTTTATCATATCCATGGGCATATTGGTCATATTTACTATTAAAGGAAAGCAAAGAGGATTGGAAAGCTGCTATGGCCCTTGTAATTTCGTTGAGATCTATCAGTTCGTCCCTTTGCCTTTTCGGAAATGCTTCTGCAAATAATTTCTGGTAATTTTCAATTGCATTAATGGTCTTAAGTAAATTTTCCGGCGTATTTCCCATTTCTTCTTTGGAAAACAAGGGTTCCAACATTTGTTCCTCCAAGGTTGAAGCACGCCCGTCCCAAAAGAGTCTTTTTAAATAGCCTACATTATATAGGGAAGGGGCTCCTCTTTTAAGATTATGACCGTCAACACCTTTGCTAACTGGTAAACCATCACCAAGTCCTTTATTGGGGTCATGGCATGTTGCACAGGAAATGGTTTGGTCCGCAGAAAGAGCGGGGTCAAAAAACAAATATCTTCCCAGGTCAATTTCCTGTGGAGAAAAACCATCGCGAACTTCAGGCAATGCGGATTTTAAACCTCCAACACCTGCCTTGTTGGTTATGTCATATTGATTATAAAGATTTCGGGCAATACACTCATTATTCGCATTCAACTTAAATCCGGGAGGGCAGGTACTTGATAAAAGCGGAACTGGGTAATAGGCCGTGGATTTTTGCCATGAAAAAAATACCAGTGCCAAGACTCCTAGAATTGTCAATGACATAATTACTTTTAAGATGACCCTACCTTTTTTCAATCGATCTTGTATTATCCTTTGGTTATTCCATAACATTTAGAACCGTAAATGCTAACCTGTATTTCAGCGAGTTCACGATTGGATATATTATCGTGTTTTGGACCAAAAAGCCTAACATTTATTAAATTGGATGTGAACTATCCTGCTCAACAGCCTAGACAAATCCTCTTTATTGGCACAAATTAACGATGGAGTTTCGACTAATCGTTATGTCTTTGGTACTTTGTGATGAAATATCCCTATTTGGGATTAATGGGGTGTTTTTTTTAGTTGGAGTGCTTTTTCGAAATCGGTCTTATAACCGAACGAAACGGGAATTTTTTCCTCTGGGAAATATTGGATATTAAGGACGTACCCTTTTTTTGTTTTCTTTGCAGAGTTGATGTATACCGTATTCACCATATAGGACCTATGGACCC
Source organism: Arenibacter arenosicollis (assembly GCF_014397245.1). Classification (GTDB taxonomy): domain Bacteria; phylum Bacteroidota; class Bacteroidia; order Flavobacteriales; family Flavobacteriaceae; genus Arenibacter; species Arenibacter arenosicollis. The sequence continues at coordinate 157,973 of NZ_JACLHY010000005.1, forward strand.
GGATTACCTTAGGGTCCGAGATAATTTCATCCAATTCCTTGAAACTCATTCTAATAAGGTCCTTGTTGATTTTTTCTCCTGTAAAGTAAAAGAGTTCCAAATAATTTCCTGCAGATTTGATATATACTAATTGGTTGTATTTTATGGCCAATACCACCTTATTGTTTTCTCCATTTAAAATCAATAATTCACTGTTTCCATCAGTGCTTGTATTTTTTATGTTGTATTGAATTTCCTCTTTGAAGGAGGGCAATTTTTGTTTGATCTGTGCATACCACAAAAACAGTGTATAGGGCACCGCCACTACTAAGCCTATTTGCCAAAAGGTAAGTAGGAATTCCGAAATTTGTTCTTGAAGCGTTCGCATTGGTGGACTATAGGCAAACTCAAATATAAGTGCCATTAGTCCCATTTCCATTAGTCCCCAAGGGAGTAAACTATAGATTTTAAATCTTTTGGGCCCAAATATTGTACGCAGTATAAACTGGGTGAAAATAAGTACACTAAAGCCTATTAGGACAAACTCCCAATAGTAATTTTCGCCCCATTTATTGATGTTGTAAGGGGCGTATATATTGATGAAAATGAAGGAATACAGACTAATAAAGCCAATCAATAAGAGTTTGCTTTTGGCAGAATCCAAATAGGGGATTTCCTGTTTTAATATTGCTTCTATACGCTTCCTCATATGTTGGACAGGTTACAAAAACAAAACATGGTAATTTTTGGTTTTACTGGTTGGGTTAATTTGTTACATCGAATCTAATGAAAATAGTTTTTATAGGAATACCCTCTTGGAATAATCTTTAAAGTGCTTTGCAGTGGTATTGTCTGATTTCGTTATAACCTGGAAGAATCCGGGTAGGAATATTAAACAAATCTAAAAAGTAAATGTTAGTGGAGTGGGATTAAGGTTTTTACTGAACTTTCCATAAAGGCCGGATTGTGAGAATTTTATTTTTTATCTGAATTTAATTTTAATACACTGGTTTTCATGTCGGCATATCTGGGATCAGAAATATAATCCTGTTTTTGCATTTTTATGACCTCTATACTTAGGAATCCAAATTCGCTCACTACTTTTCCATAAAATCGATAAATGCCCTTTCCCCTGAAGAAGTATTTTGCGGCTACTGGCGGAAATAGTACGGTATCAAAAACCTCCCCATGTTGATCTACCAATGTGGCAAAATTCATACGGGTACCTTTGTGGGTACGGGTATTTTTCACAGTCACCAGATATCCGTAAATATCAATATTTTTTCCCAAATAGGCTTCCAGGTCTCTCTTACCTAGTACGTTCGTTGTGGGGTTGGCCAAAATATCAAATGGACTGCAAAGGGTAAACCCCATAAGTTCCAATTGGGTAAAGGCCATTTCCAGATCCGTTGAGTATAATTTAGGTATTTCAAAATGTTGATGTTTGGCAGTAAACAATTTGGGGTGCTCCAATTTGGTATTTTTGGATATGGACAGATGTGCTTGCCACAAAAGTTCGTGTTTGTTTATCCCTGTAAACCTGAAGGCATCAATACGGATAAGGATGCTTAATTGCTCAATGGATATGGATATCCTATCCAAAAAATTGGTCAAGGATAAATAGGGTCCATTTGTGTTTCTTTCGGTTGTAATGTTCGCTGCCACCTGTCCTTCAAGTTCCCTTAAGTACATAAACCCGAGGTACAGTTCTTTTTTATAAATGCAGTTAAGCATAAAGCTTTTGTTTATACAAGGGGAATGTATCTTGGCTCCCAACATCCTGGCTTCGTGTATATAGAATTCGGCGCTATAGAATCCACCTCCATTGTTAAGCACGGCCACCATATATTCCAATGGGTAATATGCCTTTAAGAATAGGGTCTGATAACTTTCGACGGCATAGGACGCGGAATGGCCCTTAGCAAAGGCATAACCGGCAAAGCTGGCTACCTGGTCCCATATTACAAAGATGAGCTTATCGTCATAGCCTTTTTTCTGGCAATTGTCCACAAACTTATCCTTTACTTTTTGGAATTCTTCCCTGGAGCGGAACTTACCACTCATTCCTCTTCTTAGGACATCTGCTTCACCCAAAGTAAGATCAGCGAAATAGTGGGCTACTTTAATTACATCTTCCTGATATACCATTACGCCGTAGGTTTCGGGCATAATGGATAGCATTACGGGATGTGCCCTTTCCTTAGCTCGTTTTGGATCCCGATGGCGCAGTATGTATTCACGCATCATACCACTTTTGGCCACTCCTGGTCTGATAATGGAACTTGCAGCAACCAATCCCAAATAATTATCGACTTCCAATTTCTTTAACAACATCCGCATCGCTGGTGATTCAACATAAAAACAGCCCATACATTGGGCGCTCTTCACCAAATTGTTGACGTTAGGGTCATTTTTAAATCGGGCAATATCATGAATATCAAAGGCGTCTCTTTCCTCTGGTTGGTTATAGCTTATGATTTCCAAGGTCTCCTCAATTTTCGCCAAACCGCGCTGGGAAAGGATATCAAATTTAAATAGACCAACATCTTCGGCGATTACCATGTCAAACTGTGTCGTGGGATATCCTTTTGGAGGGAGGTGGGTGGCGGAAAAATAGTGAATGGGTTTTTCGGTAATAAGTATACCCCCGGCATGGATACTAAGATAATTGGGCATTCCTTTGATCAATTGTCCGTATTTAAGTACCAATAATGCTACTTTATCCAATTGGGAAATATTATATTTTCTATCGCACAAAATATCTATTTCCTCTTTAGGCAGTCCAAACACCTTTCCCAATTCGCGTATGACCCCTTTTTCTTGGAAAGTAACATATGTGCCAAGTAGGGAAACATTGGGGAAGCGTTCAAAAATATATTGTGTCATTGCTTCACGGTCCTTCCATGAAAAATCTATATCAAAATCAGGTGGGTTAACACGGTATAGATTAATGAAACGTTCAAAATAAAGGTCCAGCTCTATAGGGTCTACATCGGTAATATGAAGTAGGTAGGCCACAATACTGTTGGCGCCACTACCACGACCTACATAAAAGAAACCTTGTTTTCTGGCATGTGAAACAATATCCCAATTAATGAGAAAGTAGGACACAAATCCCATTTTTTTAATTAAGTCCAATTCCTTTTGGAGGCGCTCCAGAATTACTGAGCCTATTGAGGTATGTTTGTATCTTTCCGGTAAGCCCTCCTGACATAATTCTTCCAAAAGCGCCTCATCCTTAGTGGTATCGCCTAGGTAAGTAACTAGGTTTTGAGGTTTTCTTTCTTCTGAAAAATCGAAAAAGATGTTACAGGATTGCAATAACCGCTCTGTGTTTTCCAATATAAAACTGTATTCGGAAAAAGCTGATTTCAAATCATTTAAAGGAAGCATTTTTTCTTCCGGATCTGCTTCTTCTGCCGGGGTCAGTTTACTTAGTAATATGTTATTGTCAATGGCACGTAACAAACGGTGAGCATTAAAATCCCGTTTATTGCGAAAAGTAACCGGTTGTTGTACCACCAATTTATCCCTGTACTCCAAAATTTCGGAAAAAGGAAGTCGTCTTAGGTCTCTGATGGAAATCCCGATATACTCGTGTTCCAAAAAGTTTTTTTGTCCGTTCAACAGTACTTTTTGAAAAGGATATATTATATACACATCTTTAAAAGCAGGTGCTTGGGATTTAATTTCTTTTTCTAGATGCAGGTGGTCAGATAAGAAATTGTTCAGTTCTTGATATCCATTATTATTTTTTGCTATACCTACAAAGCATTGATCTACCCCATTTCTAAAGTCGATTCCTAAAATAGGTTTAACACCAAATTCCGGTGCTTTTCGCACAAAATTTAATCCTGCCGATGTATTATTGATGTCCGTAAGTACCAAATGATTCACATGGTTTTCTTGGGCCAATTTCAAGAGTTCCACCTCGGAAAGGGTGCCAAATCGCAGGCTGTAATATGTGTGGCAGTTTAAGTACATTTTATAATATGCATCATGAACATATGAAAATAGCTTTTTCGGAACTTTGTTTTGCCGGTGTGCGATACTCTGGGAGCAGCCATGAAACTCAATTTATGATTCCCAAATTCGAATGATTCTCGCTGCAGGAATTGTCTAAATTGCACTTATAAGCTTTTGCCATTTTTATCTTTGCAGCGTTACATCATCAGCAGTTTATACGTCAAAACCCCAATAGAACTATATTGATAAAGGTAAGGATTTATTAACCCACCTTCCTGAGCGTTAACTGATTTTAATTGCTATCCACAGTCGACGGGAATGGCCACAAAAAGAAGTTAAAAATTAAAGGATTAAGGTCGTGGTCCATGGATAGGCAACCTTAATGGGTATTTCTTATAAATTTTATCGCCACTAGTTGGATTTACTTCTGTTTTCCCATTTCAAATCTTTTAAAATGGAACTCTTAATACCTATAAAGAAGTACCAACGTTTATAGGTGCCAAATGGGGTCCAATTGAAATTCATCTTAAAACTCTTCAGATCTCGTTCAAAACGTAACTGGGTTAGGGTGAATCCTTTGTTCTGGAAATCGTAACCAGAGGATCCCCCAATTTTCCATCTTGGGGAAAGTTGGATGTTTCCGGAAAACATCAGGGAATGACTGCCTATAGTGTTTTGGCGGTTGGAATTGCTGTAATTCACTGCGTATGCCAATCGTAGGTCCCAGGGTAATTTAGTTCCATAAATTGGATTTTCTACATCTTCAGAGTCTTTGTCCCTTTCATCATCAGGCTTATTTTCGTTAAAGTCATTGGCCCTACCAAAAAGATCATCATCCCTACCGCCACTAGATGCAACATAGTCGTATTCATCTTTGTCATCCTCCTTTTTTTCATTTTTCTTTTTTCCAAAAGTCTCACTGCTCAAGGAGTAGCTAAGATTGGCCCGAGCAGAAGTAAGTCGAAACAAACTACCTCCATTATCCACATTAAAGGTATTTATACGTGTTCCATTATTGTCTATGGCATAGGGGTCCAAACTGGCACCAAAGTTAATGGCCATTTTGTTGTTGAGTATATTGGTTCCACCGGTCAAGTTCAATGGACTTAGTTTTAGGGAATCCGCTTCAAAATTGTATCCCGTGGAGAGGTTAAGGTTGCTCAACAGCGATATTTTTTTCGGTTTTGTGGCAGTGGAATCTTTGTCACGGACTTTAGCTTCAAATTGGTTGCCCAAGGAAAAGCTCATAGAACTGGATTTAGTTAGGCCCGGCGCACCGTTCAAAGTACCTTCGAACCTACTGTACAATTCCAATTCATCGTCGGCACCAATATAAGTGTCATAATATTGTTCAAAGGATGGTGCATATCCATAACTAACGGACGGACGCATAACGTGCCGTATAGCCTGAATTTTTTTGTCCTCGCCAAAATTGACCAGTCCATATAAAGTGGTCCCAATACTGGCACTGAAATTATATTTATTGTAGCGGTCAAATCCATTAAGGGTATCTGTTACGACTTCCCGCTTGGTATCTGGGTCATAACCTCTTTCATAGGTCTCTATGGCCCACACGTCCTCATAGGAACCTCCAACACTTACACTAAAATGCTTGGCCACTTTAAAGTTGGTGCTAAGGGGAATGGTATGCCTTGCACCAAAAAGTGAATTTTCGAACATTCTACTGGTCAAAAAATCTTCTTCAGTGGTCTTGATACTATTTCTGGCATTCAGGTTGTACTGAAAGTTTACATTTTGAATGATACCCTTTTTTATGCCTTCACGTGGTGCAAACGGAAATATACGCTCCATACTGGCCTGTAAGGTGGGTAAGGTTACATCAACTGCACCGGTATTGGTGTTTTGATTATGCGTGGCCGTTAAACTCATGTTTACGGACGGATATTCCGGGAATGTTTTAGAATAGGATATGGACGATGATAAATTGTTTACTTGGGTATTTGGCAAGTTCTGCTGTAGCAGGGAGTTCCTGTAATAAGAACTACTACCGAGGTTTACCGATGCCTGAAATCTGGAATTGGGATTGCTTTTTTGGTCTTGGGAATGTGAAACTTGAATATTATATATAGTAGTTCTGCTATAATCACTAAACCCTTTTTGACTCGTGACCAGATTTTCATATCTAAAGTTCACATTCCCCCTATATTTATATCTTTTGGTATAGACGGATTGTGTTCTAAGACCATAACTACCGTTGGTATATAAATCTCCCGTAAGGGTAAGGTCTACATAGTCACTTATGGGTACGTAATATCCTCCGTTTTGTAAAAAATACCCCCTGTCAGGGTCACTACCAAAAGTAGGCATCATTAATCCCGCCGATCTGCCAACGGTCAGGGGGAAATAAGCAAAGGGTAGTGCTACCGGGGTAGGTACATCGGCAATATAAAGGTTGCTGAATCCAGCGATCACTTTCTTTCCAGGTACAAATTTGGCTTTTTTTACACGAATATAATAATCTGGGTTAACGGTGTCTTTGGAGGTGGTAAGCTTACCTTCACTTAGGAAATACACGGAATCGTTTTCCTTCTTGGTAATCTCTGCGTAGACCTTCATGGCATCGCTGCCCAACTGTCCCAAACCAGCCTGCTGCTCTGTTCTGGAGTTCCAAATAATTGCTTTTTGAGTGTCAAAGTTGAACCTGATGGAATCCGGTATTACTTCATTTGTTCCTTGTTTAAAAAACGGTAGTTGGGTGTAATTTCCAAGCGAATCCTTTATTCGCCCGGCATAGACTTCATTTTTTATATAGTCCATTATAATTATCCCGGCCTTTAATTCGGTATCCTGATAATAGAGTTCGGCTTCGTTATACAGATATATTTTTTGATCTTTTTGGCTCATCTTCACATAATCCTTGGCCTTATATTTTATTTTGTCCAGGAGAAGAGGTTGTTTGCCGTTTAAAGAGTCTATTTTCGTAGTGTCGTTTAAAATGGTGTCCTTTAATTTTGGATCGGGCAAAAGTGGCGCAATTATTGTATCTCTATGAGCTACAATAGGCAGTTGCTTAATTTGGTCTTCTTGGGCAGATGCAGTAATGGCACCAAATAATAGGAGCAATAGGAAAAGTACATGATGTTTATTTGATTGCAAAGCTATATATCCTATTTTTGTAACGGTTTAGCTACATTTTGGGTTCAAACTTACATATATTTTTTGTTCTGCCTGTAGGGTATTGCGATAAATTTAACCTAATTAAAAGATCAAATTATCTCTAGTGATATGAATATGAAACCGTTTTATATTATTCCATTTATAATTTTAACATTTTTTCTGACTTCTTTTGGCAAAAATATCAAAGCCGATGACAATGACGGAAAATTTGTCGTTGTATTGGATGCCGGACACGGTGGCCATGACCCTGGCAACCTGGGCAACGGATATTTGGAAAAAAATATAGCATTAAGGATTGTGCTAAAAGTGGGCGAGATTTTGGAGAAGAATCCCAATATTAAGGTTATTTATACCAGAAAGGACGATACGTTTGTTGATCTATACCTCAGGGGGGAAATTGCCAATAAGGCCAATGCTGATTTATTTGTTTCGGTACATTGTGATTCACATAGTTCCGATGCCCATGGAGCAGGTACTTTTGTTTTGGGACTTCACGCCAATAAACAGAACTTTGAAATAGCAAAGAAGGAAAACTCGGTAATTTATCTGGAAGATAATTATGAGAGTAGATATGCGGCATACGACATAAACTCTCCGGAATCTATAATCGGTCTTACTATAATGCAGGAAGAGTTTTTGGATCAAAGTATTAATCTTGCAAAATTGATGCAGGACAATTTTTCAAACAAGTTAAAGAGAACCGACAGAAAGGTTAAGCAAGCTGGTTTTATTGTGCTTCACCAGACTTTTATGCCCAGTGTTTTGGTGGAAACAGGATTTTTGACCAATAAGGACGAAGGTGCCTATTTAAATTCGCAAAAAGGGCATAATGAAATGGGTAAGGCCATAGCCGATGCTATTTTAGCCTATAAGGGCGATATGATATCAAGCACCGATCAGCTGGCCCTAAACGATTCCCCAGCTAATTCGGAACCAAAGCGGGAAGAAGCTAAAGAAAAAACAATTGCGAAGGAGGCAGGGGCAAAGGACAAGAAATCTGAACAACTTGTTTTGGAACAGAAACCGGTCAAGAATATTCCAAAAACCGTACTTGTGGTGAAGAATGAAACAGATAATTCTACCAAGGAGTTGGTTAAGGAGCCCATTAAGAAAGAGCAGCCCCCAGTTGTGGAAAAATCGACCAAAAAATCTGAAAATATTATTTTTAAGGTGCAAATTTTTGCTAGCTCTAAAAATATTCCATTGCATTCTGAGAACTTTAAAGGACTTAATACCCTTTCCAAAGAACCTTATAACAATTTATATCGTTATATGTATGGTAATACGGAATCCCATTTTCAGGCAACACTTCTCAAGAGCAATGCCGATGCCAAAGGATATACCACCTCTTATATAGTAGCCTATAAAGATGGGGTACGCATCTCGGAAACGGAGGCTCTTAAATACGTATCGGAATAATAGTCACTCTTCTAAAAATTATTTCTAATTTTGTTAGCAACTGAAAATAAAATCTTTTGAAAATATCTAGGGAAATAAAAACTGGTATTGTAGTCTTAGGGGGTATCCTTTTGTTTATACTTGGTTTTAGTTATTTAAAATCTACACCACTATTCGATAATAGCAAAACCTTCTATGCGGTATACAGTAATGTTGGAGGATTACAGTCCGGTACACAGGTTACTATAAACGGATTCTCCGTTGGGAAAGTAAATGATATTAGGTTTAATGATGCCTCAGGAAATCTATTGGTAACCTTTACTGTTGATAATAGTTTCTCTTTTTCCAAAAATAGTAATGCGGAATTATATGACACAGGAATTATAGGTGGCAAAGGAATCCAGATCAAACCCGTATTTGATGGGGCCGTAATGGCCAAATCCGGGGACACATTACCATCAAGTTCGAGACCGGGACTTACAGAATTGGTCCAACAACGTTTAACCCCTTTGCAGGCTAAAGTAGAAGGAGCAGTTACCAATGCCGATTCCTTATTAATGAATGTAAATGATATTTTGGATCCTAAAACAAAAAAGGACCTGAGGGAAAGTATAGCGGGTCTAAACATATTGGTGAAAAGTTTTCAGGGCAGTGCCAATTCTCTAAATAGTCTTTTGGCGGACAATCAAGATAACCTGAACAAATCCCTTACCAACTTAAGTGTTATTACAGAGAATTTTAACAAGTTATCCGATACACTTGTCAATGCCGGTTTGGGTGGGACTATAAAAAATTTACAATCCACTATGGGCAACATTAATGATATGATGGCCAAAATTGAAGGGGGCGAAGGCTCTTTGGGGAAATTGGTAAATGACAAAGCGTTTTACAACAATCTCACCAATGCCTCCAGGGAATTGGATTTACTATTACAAGATTTTCGTCTAAATCCAAAACGTTATGTAAATGTTTCAGTTTTTGGTAAAAAGCAAATAGATTACGCCCTTCCTGAAGAAGACCCGGCCGAAAAATAGAGAATTACATTATGGATTATATTCCTAATATTATTTTTGCAATTATACTTTTTGCTGGAATAGGTTTTTTTGCAAGAAACGTAAAAAAACTATCCAGAAACATTAAACTGGGCAAAGAGGTTGACACCAGCGATAATAAATCGCAACGGTGGAATAATATGTTTAGGATAGCCCTAGGACAGACAAAAATGGTAGTACGTCCTATTCCTGGAATTCTTCATATCATAGTTTATCTTGGCTTTATCATTATTAATATTGAGGTATTGGAGATTATTATCGATGGTCTGTTTGGTACCCATAGGATTTTCTCATTTTTCGGGGGATTCTACAGTTTTTTAATAGGTTCTTTTGAAATTCTTGCCTTATTGGTTATTATAGCGGTAGTTATTTTTTGGATTCGCAGGAACGTAATAAAATTGAGGAGATTCTTGAATCCTGAGATGAGCGGTTGGCCAAAAAAGGATGGAAATCTAATTCTTTATATAGAATTGGTCCTAATGGTGCTTTTTTTGACAATGAATGCCGCGGATTATCAATTGCAGCAAATGGATGCGGCACATTATACCAAGGCAGGAGCGTTTCCTGTAAGCCAGTTTATTGCCCCCCTGTTCCAAGAGATGTCCATGTCGGTCATAATAATGATTGAACGATCGGCATGGTGGTTGCACATTGTGGGTATTCTATTGTTTTTGAATTATCTATATTATTCCAAACATTTACATATTCTGTTGGCTTTTCCGAATACTTATTTTGGGAAGTTGAAGCCAAAAGGACAGTTCGAGAATTTGGAAGCGGTGACCAAGGAAGTGAGGTTAATGATGGATCCAAGTGCGGATCCCTTTGCTGCACCGGATGAGAATGCACCTATACCTGAAAAATTTGGAGCGTCGGATGTTATGGACCTTAAATGGGTGCAATTGTTGAACGCCTATACCTGTACGGAATGTGGGCGGTGTACCAGTGAATGCCCGGCTAACCTGACCGGTAAAAAATTATCCCCTCGGAAAATTATGATGGATACCAGGGATAGGTTGGAAGAGGTTGGCAAGAATATTGATACCAATAAAGGAGAGTTTGTGCCAGACGGCAAACAGCTGTTGGGAGATTATATTTCCCATGAGGAGCTTTGGGCATGTACCTCATGTAATGCTTGTGTTGAGGCTTGTCCCGTGAGTATAGACCCTTTGTCGATCATTATGGACATGCGTCAATATTTGGTAATGGAACAATCTGCAGCACCATCGGATTTGAATAATATGATGGGAAATATAGAAAATAATGGGGCACCTTGGCCATTCAACCAAATGGATAGGCTTAACTGGTCCAAGGAATCATAAAGTAATTACCGCTAAAATGGAAAATGAATTGAAAGTGCCCACAATGGCAGAACTTTTTGCAGCAGGCCAACAACCAGAAGTTTTATTTTGGGTGGGGTGTGCTGGAAGTTTTGATGATAGGGCCAAAAAAATAACGAAAGCCTTTGTAAAGATTTTGAATAAGGCGAATGTGAGTTTTGCTGTTTTGGGAACCGAAGAGAGCTGTACAGGCGATCCGGCTAAAAGGGCAGGTAATGAATTTTTGTTTCAGATGCAGGCAGTTACCAACATAGAGGTTTTAAATGCCTATGAGGTAAAGAAAGTTGTAACGGCTTGTCCCCATTGTTTCAATACCCTAAAAAATGAATATCCAGGCCTTGGAGGAAATTATGAAGTGGTACATCATACCCAATTCCTTAAACAACTATTGGAAGAAGGGCGAATCAGTGTGGAAGGCGGACAATTTAAAGGCAAGAAAATTACTTTTCATGACCCGTGTTATTTGGGAAGGGCCAACAATGTGTATGAAGCGCCACGTGATTTGATTCGAAAGTTGGATGCCGAGTTGGTAGAAATGAAGAATTGTAAAAAACGCGGTCTGTGTTGTGGTGCCGGAGGTGCACAAATGTTCAAGGAACCGGAAAAAGGAAAGAAGGATATCAATGTGGAACGAACGGAACAGGCCTTGGAAACACAACCGGATATTATAGCTGCAGGCTGTCCTTTTTGTAATACAATGTTGACTGATGGGGTGAAGAATAAAGAAAAAGAATCGTCTGTAGCGGTGATGGATATTGCCGAGTTGATCGCTATGGCCGAGGATTTATAAATTTTTCACAACCAAGATAATTATAGGATACAAGATAATTAAAGGATTAGTGTCAAAATGAAGATTTTGACCTTATCAGAATAAAAATAAATAACCAGACTTTAGAAAAACCAAGATTAAAACCAGGTGGAATAGAATCAAACGATGAATTAAACCAATTTAGAAAATCAACGTTTGGGTGAACATTAAAAATTTAATAAATGCTCGTAGAATTTAACACATTGCCGGATGAATCTAGAGTTTGGATCTTTCAAGCCAGTAGAAGTTTTTCTGAGGAAGAGTTGCAACAACTAAGGAAGGAATTGGATGCCTTTATAGCGGATTGGACCGCCCATGGAAGCGATTTACGCGCTGGTTATGAAATAAGGTATAACAGGTTTATTGTTCTTGCACTGGACCAATCTCTTAATGCGGCTTCCGGTTGCTCCATTGATGCCTCGGTACATTTCATACAGGGGTTGGAGAAGAAATACAATATGGAGCTTTTGGACAAAATGAACGTTTCTTATAAACAGGGCGAATTTGTTGCTTACAAATCTTTGGTCGACTTCAAAAAAATGGCCAAACAAAAAGCGGTTTCCAAAAATACTATTGTCTTTAACAACTTGGTAACCAACAAGCACGAATACCTAAATCATTGGGAAGTGCCGGCAGAGGAAAGTTGGCATGCCCGTTTTATGTAAGACACGCCGGCCGAGAATGCAGCTTAACCCAGGGTATAGGTTGCCTTTGAACAAGTACAATAATTCAATTAATTGTAAGTTACCATCAAGGATGGATTTTTTTATGCGCATAAATCTCGTAGTCTTAATATTATTTATTTCAATTTATACAGTTCAAGGTCAAATAAATCCTTTGGTTACCAAGGATGCTTTGTCACAACAGAGCTGGGTAGATGCTACTTATAATCAAATGTCCTTGGATGAAAGATTGGGACAGTTGTTTATGATTATGGTTACCTCTGATCAGGATAAAGCGAGTACGGAAAAAACTAAAAAACTAATTAAGGAACATCATATTGGCGGGGTTATTTTCTCCACAGGTGGACCTGTACGACAGGCACAACTGACAAATGATTTTCAAAGAAATTCCAAGGTTCCCCTGATGATCGGCATGGACGCCGAGTGGGGTCTGGCTATGAGATTGGATTCTACCTATGCATTCCCTTGGAATATGACCTTAGGGGCTATAAAGGATAATGCCATAGTAGAAAAAGTAGGAAATCAAATAGGCAAGCATGCCAATAGATTAGGTGTGCACATTAACTTTGCGCCCGATATAGACATCAATATCAATCCGCAGAATCCAATAATCGGTAATCGTTCTTTTGGCGAGGACCGTGAAAATGTGGCCCAAAAGGGGATTGCTTTTATGAAGGGAATGGAGAGTGCTGGAGTTTTATCCAGTGGAAAACATTTTCCAGGGCATGGCGATACTGCTGTAGATTCCCATAAAGCGCTGCCGGTAATCGATTTTACCAGGGAACGTTTGGATAGTATTGAACTATATCCCTATAAACAATTGATTAAAGAGGGCTTAAGCAGTGTTATGGTGGCACATTTAAGTGTGCCAAGCCTAGAAATAAAAGAGGGTTATCCATCATCCTTGTCCGAACAGATTATTGGAGATGTATTGCAAGAGCAATTAAATTTCAAGGGATTGGTGTTCACAGATGCACTTAATATGAAGGGGGTGTCCAATTTTGCCAAGGAAGGAGAAGTAGAGCTTTCCGCATTTTTGGCCGGGAATGATATTCTCTTAATGCCCTTGGATGTTGTAAAGGCCAAAGCCAAACTTTTGGAGGCTTATAATAAAGGTAGAATTTCTGAAAGTAGGCTATCAACTTCCGTTAAGAAGATATTGATGGCAAAATATAAGGTGGGTCTAAATAACTATAAACCTATAGACACTAAAAATCTCTATAAGGATTTAAATTCTTTGGAGGATGATGTTATTTACGAGGAGGCTATTGAGAGTGCTATAACAGTCGTAAAGAATGATTTTTCCTTGATGGCGATCAAGAAGTTGGAAAACAAGAAAATTGCCTATGTCAAGTTCGGGGATGCTGACAGTGACCCATTTTTAAATGAATTGAACAAATATGCTACCGTAACACAAATTAACGGGAAAGACATAAGCACGCTTAAGCAAAAATTAAGCGATTATAATTTGGTGATCATAGGGTTGCACAAGAGCAATGAAAGTCCTTGGAAACCCTATAAATTTACAAAAAATGAACTTTCCTGGTTAGGGGAAATCGCCAAGGAGCGTACTTCCAACTTAATCCTTGCCGTATTTGCAAAACCTTATGCCCTGTTGGAGGTGCCGTCTTTTGACAGTATCGACGCAGTGGTTATAGGATACCAAAATAGTAAAATAGCCCAGGAAAAAACGGCCCAGGTGATTTTTGGGGCCATTCCGGCCAAAGGTATTTTACCAGTCACCTCCCATCAAGAATTTCCTGTAAATACCTCTATTCCCGTGGAGTCCTTATTGCGTTTGGGATATAGTCTACCCGAAAGGGTGGGTATGAGTTCGGCCAAATTGGCTAGAGTGGATGAAATGGTAAAGAATGGTTTGGACTCTTTAATGTTCCCTGGAGCCCAAATTGTTGTAGCCCGAAAAGGAAAGGTGGTGTATAACAAAGGTTTTGGAAAGCCAACTTATCAATCAGAGGAAAAAATAACGCCCGATCATATTTATGATTTGGCATCCATCACCAAGATCTTGGCAACCTTGCCCATGGTAATGAAGATGGAAGAGGAGGGTAAAATTGCGCTGGATAATACCTTTGAGGAACTAATACCTGACTACTCCAAATCCGAACTTAAAAATGTCACTGTCTTAAAGGCTCTTTCACATTATGGCAGATTACCGGCCTGGATTGCCTTTTATATAAACACTTTGGATGATAAAAGAAAGCCATCCCCTGAGTTTTATAGAAATCAATTATCCAATGGGTTTTCACTCAAGGTGGCCGATCAATTGTACATATCGGATGTTTATAAGGATTCCATCTATAATAGGATTGGTAGACAGCACCTTAAATCCAATAGATATCGTTATAGCGATATCGCGTATTATGTAATGAAAAAGTACATAGAGGATACCTACAAAGAGCGCTTGGACAGCCTGGCTGAGGAGTTTCTATACAAACCCATTGGAGCTACACATACCGGATTTAATCCATTGGATAAGTTTTTAAAGGGCGATATAGTGCCCTCGGAGGAAGATAATTATTATCGGTACCAGACCGTACAAGGGTATGTGCATGACATGGGTGCGGCTATGCAGGGTGGAGTAGGTGGTCATGCCGGACTTTTTAGTAATGCGAATGATGTAGCTAAAATTATGCAGATGTATCTGCAAAATGGATTCTATGGCGGACAACAGTTTTTAGAGGCCAGAACGGTGAAAAAATTTAATACGTGCTATTTCTGTGATCAAAATGTGCGACGCGGTATAGGTTTCGACAAACCTGAAGTACATGGTGGGGGACCAGCCTGCAGTTTGGTTTCCAGAAAAAGTTTTGGGCATAGCGGATTTACAGGAACCTACACTTGGGCCGACCCTGATAAGGATTTGGTCTATGTATTTTTATCCAATAGAACTTACCCCTCGGCTTCCAATACCCTTTTAGTTAAATCTGGGTTAAGAACGCGGATACAGAAGGCCATTTATGAAGCCATAATAAATTAAATCCTTAATTTGTAAAAATATAAACAGGGGCTTATGGGGGGAATTATCATTTTGCTTACAGCATTCTGATATTTTAACCATATTCGTTCGACTAACATTTTTTTGGATACCAAAAATTATGGGACCCGTGAGGTTTTAATATGTCATACACCTCTAAAATGTAATAAAAATAAACAGATGAAAATAGCTATAGTATGTTATCCTACTTTTGGAGGTAGCGGCGTGGTGGCGACGGAATTGGGAATTGCTCTGGCCAATAGGGGTCATGAAATACATTTTATAACCTACCGCCAACCTGTGCGTTTGGAGTTGTTGAGCAATAAGATATACTTTCATGAAGTACATGTACCGGAATATCCTTTGTTTCACTACCAACCTTATGAGCTGGCCCTTTCCAGTAAATTGGTAGATACTATAAAATTATTCGGCATTGAGTTGCTACATGTTCATTATGCCATACCTCATGCCTATGCTGGGTATATGGCCAAGAAGATGTTGGAGGAGGATGGAATTTATATTCCCATGGTTACAACCTTACACGGCACGGATATTACTTTGGTGGGCAAGCATCCATTTTATAGACCGGCAGTTAATTTCAGTATTAATCAATCCGATGTTGTTACTTCAGTTTCTCAAAATTTGAAGGAGAGTACTCTGGAATTGTTCGATATAAAAAAGGATATTGAGGTTATTCCAAATTTTATAGATAAACGGAAATACAGCATGCACTTTACCGACTGTCAGCGTTCGCTTATGGCATCGGAGGATGAAAAAATTATTACTCACATCAGTAATTTTAGAAAGGTTAAGCGCATTCCTGATGTAATTCATATTTTCAATAAGATTCAAAAACAAATACCCGCCAAGTTGATTATGGTAGGGGAGGGACCGGAAAAGGAAGGTGCTGAACGTTTGTGTGAGGAGCTTGGTTTAACCAATAAGGTAATCTTTTTGGGAAATAGCAATGAAATAGACAGGATACTATGTTTTTCCGATTTGTTTCTGTTGCCATCGGAGACCGAGAGCTTTGGATTGGCCGCTTTGGAGGCTATGATCAATAGGGTAGCGGTTATTTCCAGTAATACGGGAGGAATTCCCGAAGTCAACAGACAGGGCATAACAGGTTATCTGAGCGATGTAGGAAATGTAAATGAGATGGCCGAAAATGCACTTAAAATATTAAGTGATGATGAAAACTTGGAAACATTTAAATCCAATGCGGCAAAAGCTGCCATGGATTTTGATATTTTAAAGGTATTGCCACTTTATGAAGCGATATATGAAAAGGCCTTTTTGGCAAGGCACGAAAGTTTACAGCAGAATTAATGCGATTATTGCTACTTATAATATGTCTATTTGGAACTGCCTGTGTAGGTCAAAAAGCTGTATCTGGTACTATGGACGATAGTTCTGAACAGGATTCAAGGAATCTTCAATTAGTGTTGGGGGATAATTATTCAGGGGTTGAACAGCTAGAATTTCAAGTTGTCAGGGACCCTAAGACATTGAAGAATTTATTTCTTCAAATCAATAAAACCAGAAAACCAGGACTTCCAATTCCGGAGGTAGATTTTACCGAAGAACTTTTGTTGGTGTATTGTGCAGGAACAGGATTGGGGGAGGGGAGATTGAAATTGGTCGTTATTGAAGAATCCCCAGAAAAAATAACCATGGGTTTAAAGGAGCGGATCACTACCAAAAAAGAAAACCTTAATGTCGCTACCACACCAATTTATATTTATAAGATGCCAGTTACCCATAAAGAAATTAGTTTTCAATAAGTATTCAAATCTTACAATCCTTCAAAGTTATAAATTGAAAATTGGAACACTAATATTTTTATTGGACGAAATTTCGCCAACTATTCCTTAATTACCTCTTCAGCCCATAGAATGGGCGTATTATATCCGATAAGATACCTTTTTCTTGGATGAAAAATTAATTGAAATCGGAATTTTCAAAAACAGGTTTTGTAGGAAACGGCTTATCGAATTTTACAGCACTTAATAGAATAATAATGGCTCCTATTTAACATTGCCATAGCTTTGGGCAAAGATTTCAAAGAATCCCAAATTTATAATATTATGAAAACCTACGCGTTTGCTATTACTTTTTTATGCCTTATTCCCTTTAATTTTAGTAGTGCACAGGAACTACAATTAACTGCCAAGGACAGTGTTGTTAGCAGTTCGTGGGTCTTAGGGTTGGGCTACAATATTGTTGACGATTCGGCTACACCCTTTGGTGGTGATTTTCTAAATATTAAGGAAACTTGGCATGCACTTCCTTATCCATCCTCCATCAGTATAGGTAGATTTTTTAAAAATGGCCTTGGCATAAAGGCTGTTGGTTCGTACAACAAATATGATGTTGGTAAGAAGGTTGACGGAGCGATCAATACTGTTGAGAGGGATTATTACGCCATTGATGGTATGATCAGTTATGATCTTAATAAAATCATCGGTGAAACTGGTTGGTTCGATCCATTTCTTCAGATTGGTGCCGGATATAGTGATATTGGATCTGTAGGCAGGACAACTGCCAATGCTGGTTTTGGATTTAATACCTGGTTCAATGATAAGTGGGGCTTAAACTTTAATACCATGGGTAAATGGGGAATTGAGGAAGGATCCACCAAACAGTTGCAACATTCCGCTGGAGTAGTATACAGGTTTGGAATTGAAAAGGAATTGTCTAAAAAAGGACTGGAGAAGTTGGCGCTGATCGAGGAAAACCAAAGGGTTTCCGATTCTATTGCTGCCGCCAAAAAGGCAGAGGAAGAGGCTAGACTTATGGCAGAGCGTTTGGCCCAGGAAAAGGAGAAGGCACGCTTGGCGGCAGAAGAGCAGGCTAGAAAGGATGCAGAGAACAAGAAAAGGACAGATTTGGAGCATAAAATCAAGGATCTCGGTAATGTTTACTTCAGTCTCAATTCTTCTTACTTGAGCAAGCCATATAAGGAATTGTTGGACAAGTTGGCCGTGTTAATGGAAGAAAATCCAGCTTTGACCTTAAAAGTAGGCTCACATGCCGATTCAAGAGGGGCAGAGAAATATAACCAGTGGCTATCGGAAAAAAGAGTGAAACAAACCTTGGACTATCTAATAGGAAAGAAGGGAATAGATGCTTCTAGATTGACTGGCGAAGGTTTTGGGGAGACACAATTGGTGAACGATTGTGACAATATTACCTACTGTCCTGAATCCAAACACAAACTAAACAGAAGGTCGGAGTTTGAGGTGGTAGCGTTTTAAACATTAAGAAAATTTATATTAAAAATGTCCATTGCATTAGCAATGGACATTTTTTGTTGTTTCCTAAAAATAATTTGAAACAGAACATATTATGGGATTGCATTCCTTTCTAAAAAAAAATTATAAAGTAGGTGTATTTTTACACATAAAGTGGTCCGATTTATTGTGAATAAAATGCATATATATAGAAATTGATATTCTATTTTAAATGCTTGGTTAGATTATATTGTCTACGATTTTAGAGTGGGATTAACGGGGACAATTTGAAAGTTTTAATATTGAAAGAGTTCTCTTTTTTTGCATTGAGGTCAAAGGCAAATAATTTAAAGACTTAAGTTTGTCTTTGATGAAAGGAATTAGTTTACTGAAAGGCTATAATATTGTTTTATGTCCATTACCTTAAGACCGCTGCAAGTTTTTAGAATTTTACTAAGTATAATTTCTTGTTTGTTGATTGCTAACATTATTGTTATTACATTAAAATTAGGTTATCCCATAGAATACTTTGGTGAAAATCAAGCTTATGTGCGTGGTTTGGTAAGATTATTTGACTTTAATAGTGAACTTAATATTCCCACACTCTATTCGTCTCTAACACTATTTTTGTCTTCAATATTATTGCTATTGCAAGGGATAAAATATAGACACGAAGGAGGTAATTATAGGCCTTGGTTAGGATTAAGCTTTATATTTGTTTTTTTGGCAATTGACGAAATGATGGAATTGCATGAACGGTTAATAACTATAACCAAAAATGTCGTACCTGTTTCTGGGTTGCTATATTATGCCTGGGTTATTCCTTATGGAATAGGCTTAATTATTTTAGGTGTTTTTTATTTTAATTTCTTAAAAAGACTTCCAAAAAAAACTCTTCTATTATTTATATTTTCAGGATTTATTTTCATTTCCGGTGCGATCGTGATAGAATCATTCAGTGGATGGCATTTTGAAAAGAATGGTGGAGATAATTTCATATATTGCATGCTCTATACGATAGAAGAGCTATTTGAAATGTTAGGAGTGGCTCTTTTTATTTACACCCTACTTTCCCATTCCTATTATTCCTTAAAAATTATGGAAAAAAAAATGATTGATTCAGAGCAATATTTTGATGAACTCCGGTAATTTAAGTTTTGAATCTATTAAACACAAGGCTAATAAAGTCACATTTTTTAATAATCGTATACAAGAAGTTACAGCTGTATATAGCACATCTCTAATTATTGACGTATTTAAAGAATCAAAAAGTACTTACAAAGTAAACCTTTAGTATAGCTTGGGTATTTTTAAAAAACTCATTGCATTGCATTAATGGTGATTTGATAAATATATGTCATAATATCGTAGGTTATATTTTATTTTTCTAAAGGAATTTTGTTCAGAATCATGTTTATAGTATTAAAATGCGGTTATTTAAACAGTTATTTTAATCTGATTATCAGATCCTTTCACTATATAACTGTTATTGTCTTCAATTTGAAATATCGCAACATTCGCGATATTTTCAGGATTGCTGTATAAGAAATCATAGACGTGTTTCCTTATATGAGAAAAAGCCTCACTTTGAATATCTATCCTAACCAAGTTTTCATAGGATGTTTTGGCATCCAACTGTTCTATTTTTACCGGTTCTAATACTTTCTCATCTACCTTTCTATATGAACTAATGGCTGATTTGGCCTGTCGAAGATATTCTGGAATTTTTTTGCCCTTTAAATATTCTTTTAGTTGAATTTTATAGATTTCAAATAGCGCACAGCATGTAGAAAATAAGGAATTATTGTAATAAATATGATGCTCAAAATTGTATATATTATTGCTCCACCTGCGCTTATAATCCATTCCCCCAACACCCATTTCAAACACCTCATAATTGTTTAAATAACACCATTCCAGTTGTTTATAAATTTCAATATGACCTAGTCCAAATTTGGAATAATCAAGGTCATAAGAGGATATGGAACTGAATAAAATTTTATCTAAATGAAAATTCAGGGATATTTCAATTGGTTTGTTACCATCATATATAACAAATAGGGATGCTTTTTTCTCATTGAGCAATGGAAAAGTTTCCGCACAAATATCTTTCCATTTTGGAAGATTATTATTTGATTCATTTAACGCACTAAATCTGTTTACCAACATAATTCTCAATGATTCCATCAATACTTCGTAGTCCTCAAACATAATTTCGCCATGATACATTTTGTAATTGACGTCAAAACAAGTTTCCAAACGTCTTATACTTCTATTGAGGTTGGTTCTAAAGTTGGAATTAAATTTACTTTTCAAATACTCACTGGCATCTGAATATGTATTTAAAAAAATAGCATAACCCCAATTGAATTGAGGGATTTTTTTTACATTAAACACTTGGTTGTCAACTAAATGTATATTCATGTAACTTGGTACCAGATTTACAGAATAAACTATGTTACCTATATTGGTATGTGCATTTAAATTTTTAATTGATTGATTATCGGAATAACTTATATTGGAATAAATATCCGGGATGGTATGATTATCAAATAGGGTCGAGAAAAGTTCTAACTTTACTTTGTTCATGAATCTAAATAAAATAGGGATTGGATTTTCTGCGGGATTAAATATTATTATTTATGGTTTCCATGGTCCTTGTTTATAATAGAATTTAGCCTTTTATAAATATGTGGTTGAAATGTCGAAAATAATCCACGAAAAAATTATTTACATCAAAGCCAAATTTATTTTACGATTGGAAGATTTTAAAGACATCATTGTTCACCTTTAATGTAGGGGTTTACAAACCACTTGTCAGGATAACTAATTTTTATATGTGGCGGTAACTTATCGAAAATCTTCTTTATCATATTACAGAGGTACATCTCTTATAGTTTTATAAACTAGGCCCTAATGAATTATTTCTTACAACAAAAACAATTCTTGGATTTATAAAGACCGCGCCTGTGTAAAAAATTTACAGCCCTTAAAGTATATAATTCGTTATTACTATAGCCGAAATTGCTAATACTTATAGAGGTTTCAAGTGATTGAACATAATGCCACCATTTGGACGGGACATAAAGGACATCTCCTGGTTCCAAAACAACACTCTTAAATTCGGCACCCAAGAAATTTGGAAATTTTTCAGATGTAAAATTATTGATGTCCACTTGGCTTGCAACTGCTCCATTGATGTACTTATTACTTGGGTATAAATTTTTATTAAACTTGGTTGAAGAAAGTATGAACATTTTCTTGCCTTTTATCTGGGCATATAAATTTTTACCGGTATCATTATGAAATCCTGAGATAGTACCCTTGGGGCCTATCCAGGCTGTTACGTCATTTACAGCGGTGCATTTTTCAAAAATGGAAAAATCGGCATCCCCATTCAAACCTGGAAAATAATTGAAAATGTCCATAGTGGTCAAATAATCATCCACAGTTTTTTCATTTAACTCGGCATCCTTCAACTTTAGGATATAATCTCTGAAGGTCGACTTTTTATAACGATTGTCTTCTTGAGTAAAATTTCCGGAAAGAAGGGAAATATCTTTGTCATCGTCAAGGGCTAATAAATAGTCTAAATCCCATTTTTTTGTGGCTCCCCAGTTTTTGGCAAAACCCTTAATTACAACAGGTTTTTTATTGTTTATATAGTCGTTTTTTAAAGATTTATAGTCTATTGATTCCAAGGATTCAATAGGTGTGCTTTGATTTAAAATATCGTTTAAAATATTCATTTTCTAATTATTAGGATTTAGAACTATTTAAATTTAAGAATTCTAATGGAATATTAATTAAATAATCGATTAACTACTATTTGCTTAGCTGTCAAATAATTATAATGTAATCCAATGCATTTTTCCTTTCCAACGGTCAAATTTTAAGCTTTAGAATTATACCGATGTTTCTAAAAAATAAATGATTTTATGTTATAAGAAATTATTGTCTGCTAGCTTCGGTTGCTTGATAGTACAACCTTGAGCAAAGTTGGGGAGTCTGAATAATATAATCCTCATGTGGTTTAATTTCGTAAACGGTTATGGAATCGATAGGTAATTGTTGGGTAAATAAATAATCGTATAATTGCCTTAGAAGAAAGGAGTATTTTTTGTTTTTAAAGTCAATTTTATACTGAGCATAGTTTTCCAAATCAACAATTTCTAATAGTGTTGTATATGCTTTGGTCGCTCTCAATTCGGTATTTATTTCCTTTTCGGATATCTCCTGTGTTCCATTGAATAGCTTAATCAAGCTATGATACACCAAATGAATATTCTTGGATTGTAAATACACCTTGAGTTTTGCAATATATTCTTCCTTAAGCACCCCTATTGCCTGAGGTATGGATTTGGGTTGGAATATTAAATGTCGTTCCAAATAATATTCATTTGTACACCACTGTCTTTTATAATCCAGATCACCCATACTCATATCAAAATGCTTGTAATTATTCTCAATACACCATTCAATTTGTTTGTACAACATGATATGTCCTAATCCAAATTTTGAATAATCAATGTCGAATCCGGGTATGGCATAAAATAAAACCTTGTCGTAATGATAGTTTAGCGAAATATTTATGGGTACACCATCATCGTAAATAACAAAGAGGGAGGCTTTTTTATCTCTGATTAAAGGAAGAAATAGATTGTAAAAACGCTCCCATTCGTTAATTCTTTCATTTTCTTCCTTGAGTTCATCAAACCTTCTTAGGATAAACTTATATAAGTTATTCATTAAAGAATCATATTGTTCTTGACTTATTTCGCCATAATAAACATGATAAGTTATGTTGAAGCAAAGTTCTAAGCGCCTTATGTTGCTTTTGACTGCAGTTCTTAGCCTAGGTCTTAAATTATTTCTTAAATAATTTGATATATCTGAATATCCTGTTAAATCAGCAATGAACCCTTGTGCTATTTGAAATGTTTTGGATTTGTAATCTGGTTTAAGGGTAAGATTAAGATAATCCGGTACGTTGTTTAAGTAAAACCACCCATTCACATCCGAGTTAGTAAGGGAATGACTATTATTGGGTCTAATCATCTCACTATTGTCACAGGAATAATAAACATCATCTACAACTGGTGGAAATTTTCCTCTCTCAAAAAGGTCAAAATAAAAGTCTAAGGAATTATAGCTTGCCATAAATGAAATTGTAAATATTTTAGTTTTGCTCTGAAATTTTTACACTTGTTTTATTGCCTTTAATGATATAGGCCTGTTCGCGTTCCAAATTAAAAACGTTAACTTGTGATAAATGTTCCGTATTGGTATAAAGGAAGTCGTAAACATATTTTTTTAGAAACGCATTAGCCTCAAGGTGAATATCTATAATTGGGAGGTTGTCTATGGAAGGTTCGGTATTTAACGTTTCTACATTATATTCCAAGGCCTTGGTAGTCAAACCCGATTCAGTAGTCAACTTACCTTTAAGGTTCTTATAAATTAAATCTATATTTTTCGATTTTAGATATAATTTAAGTTGGTTTATATACTCTTCCTTTAAGCTCCATAATCTGCCATAAACAGAATCTTTTTTATATATAATATGATGCTCGAAATTATATATTTGATTGCTCCAACGACGTTTGTAATCTAAATCTCCTCTGCCCATTTCAAATACTTTGTAATCATTTGCCAAGCACCATTCTATTTGTTTATAAATTTCAACGTGGCCAAGTCCGAATTTGGAATAGTCAATATCATAGGAAGATATAGAACTAAAAAGAATACTTCTGAAATGATAATTTATGGAAATCTCTATCGGTTTTAAACCATCGTATATTACAAATAAGGACGCCCTTTTTTTATGAATCAAAGCATCGATGGTTTTGCGGGTATGTTCCCATTTGGCCTCACTTTCATTTGGTATTTGAAGTTGATTGAACCTCTTTAGCATCATGTCATATAGTGAATCCATTAAAAAATTATAGGTATCCTTGTTAATTTGGCCATAGTACATTTTGTAGTCTATGTCAAAACAGGACTCAAGTCGGTTTACATACCTATTGATAGTTTTGGCATTGGATCGGAATTGACTTTTGACATAACTTGCAATATCGGAAACATCATCCAATCTAGCAGAATAGCCTTTTACCTGATATAATTTCTTTGAATAAAAAAGAGATTCAACAGCTAAAGGGAACAGTAAATAGTCGGGAACAAATTTAATGGAGTAAAAAGAGAAAAAGCTTTTGCTGGTGATTTGGGATTCTGCCATTTTGTTTTTCTGAACAAATTCCACTCCCGCATAGATTTCTGGAATGCCATTTTCTTTTTCGAACAAATCTACAAATAAGTCGATTTCTTTTCTCCTCATGAATGTTATTTACTATTTAAAGTTCGGCCATTAAGGACAACCTCAATATTATTGGTTTTTCCGGCAAAAATAAAAGTATTAGGGGTCTTCTTGCGTTCTAATATTTTAACCGTATTTATTGATTCGTGGCTCATATATAAAAAATCGTATAGAACTTTCTTGATATAATTATATTTATAATCGTCCAAAGCTATTTCATTCAATTCATTAGAAGGGGGGATTTCGCCACTGGGAATAGGCCTAGAAATAGTTTGTTGGTCAATTTCGTTCTCATTTAAATCCGATTTATAAAATTTTCTCTTTTGATTATGGTAAAACTCATCAAATTTCCATTTTTTAAATAGTCGAAATAAAGTATAGAAGTATTTGGTGGACATTGCTTTATAATTGGCATAACATACCGAAGGAAATGAAGTAGCGTCGTAAATAAAATGAATTTGATATTCGTAGATTTTATTAATCCATTTTTGCTTATAATAGTAATATCCTTTAAGGAGATCTACTGTTTCAAATTTGTTATTAATACACCATTCTATTAGTTTTACCATATCTATTGAGCCAATACTAAATGCAGCATAATTGATATCATAACTGCTGATGCTGGAATAAACGATTTTGTCAAAAATTAAGTTGACACTGATATCAATAGGTTTGTTATCACTGTAGATTATAAATATTGAAGCCTTTTTGTCATTAATTAAAGGGAATATTGACTTTTGATATTTTTCCCAATTTTGAAGTTCATAATTTTCTTCTTTTTTTTGGGTAAAACGTTTTTCAAGCATACCTTTTAATTCGCTAAAAATAAAAGTAAATTCCGCTTCTGAAATTTCCCCATAGTGCATTTTATAGGAGATGTTAAAACAATTTTCCAATCTATTTTGGTAACGTCTTAACTTAGATCTACTCGCTTTTCCAAAGTTTTCGGACAAGTAATCGTTAAGGTTGTTATACGCTTTTAAATCAATTGAATACCCCTGATAGGTACTTACTTTTTTTATTTTTAGACCCTCTTGTTCATATGGTATTTCTACTTCCAAATAATCTGGAATATCTTTTATGATAATCGTTTTATTATTAAAGTAGTTTTCATTTCCAATACTCTTGTGGTAAATAATCTTTTCAGAAAATAAATTACGTACCGAAACATAATAAGGCGCCAAATCTCTCTTGGCCAAGAAGAGCTCAAAAAAATGCTGATGTTCTATTTTATTAGAGGGTTTTGAGGCATTCATCTTGATGGCATTTAATTAGTTTACTATAATTTTTTGAATATTTTTCAAACCTTTTATTAAATAAGTATTCGGAGAATTCAATATGCTAAACACGGTTATATGATCAATATATTCCTGATTTTGATATAAAAAATTGTTTATGTACATTTTAACATGAGCTATTTTAGGATCGGAGATCTCAATCTTCTCAACCTCAGAGGAGATGGGTAGCTTTGGATTGTTATCTAAGGTTACTTTATACTCAATGTTTATTTTTTTTGAATATTTGGTAAGTCTTCTAAACTTCGAAATAATTTGCCCTTTTAAGATGTGCAAATTCCATTTCTTCAATATATTCACCAATTGGTATATTGTCTTAATTTTTAATATAAGCACTTTCGCCTTTAAGTGTGGTATAATGAAGGATGAATTATATAATACGTGTTTTTCAAAGTAGTATTCTGTATCTGTCCATTGTGATTTATATTCGTACTCCCCTTTTAAGAGATCAAACACGGTAAAATTGTTATCATAGCACCATTTAAGTTGAACAATAATGTCCGTAAAACCTATATAAAATTTTCCGTAATCAATATCATAGGCGCGTATATACCCAAATATGGTTTTTCCATGGATAGGGTTAAAGCTAATACTGATTGGTTTATCTCCGTCGTAAATGACAAATAAACAGGCTTCCTTTTTTAAAATTAACGGGTAGGCGATCTCGCGGTATACCTTCCATCTCACCAAGTCATCATTTACGGCCTGTTTTTGGTCAAACCTACGATTAATTAATTCAAGAAATTGATTGAACAGGCTCTCATATTCATCAATGTCTATTTCTCCATAATAGGATTTGTAGGTAATATTGAAACAATGCTCAAGACGTTTCTGATATGTTCTAAATTTGGATCTCCTGCTGCTGCTAAATGTTTTTAATAGATAATCGCTATCGTCCTTATAGTTTTTCAGGTTGATTAAGCTTCCTTTAAAAGTATCTATTTTTTTTAAATGCCAACATGAACCCTTGCTTAATTCGGTGTTTAGGTACCCAGGAACATCACTTATAAGTAGAATATTTTTAGGGTCGGATATAGTAGAAGACCCATTTAGGAACTCAACTTGACCAGAAAGTATATTTGTAATTCTGGAATAGAAATAATTTAAGTCCCTATTCTCCAAAAAAACAGTTAAGAAGTTTAGATTGGTCTTTTTATAATTATTCATTACCCTATCGAGTTCTATAATATAATTTTATAATTGCGTAAAATGCTCAAATCCGTGTTGGATGTTAGGATTCATGCCAATTGAAATTGGATAATTGTTTAACCCGTCTTTTGAACAAAAATTTGTCCATCTGAAATCTCTTGCCAATTATATCCTTATCCCTTAGGTATTGTCTTAATCGTAATTCGTTTAATAATATGAGGGCTTTTATCCTTGTAAATAAAGATTGAGAGTTATAAAACAAATGATGTTCATAATTGTAAATATGATTACACCATTTTAATTTATAATCTGTTTGTCCCATGGCCAAGTCAAAAATGGAAAAATCATTTTTTTTACACCATTCAATATGCTTCAACATACTGATATCCCCCATGTTGTAATTGGAATAGTCTATATCATAAGTTTGAATATAACTGAATACGATATCTTTTAAATGAAAATTTAAGGTCAGTGTAATAGGCTTTTTCCCGTCATAAATAACAAATAAGGATGCCCTTTTTTCCAGGATCATGGGATAGACCAAATCGTAATAATATTTCCAATGCAACAAGTTGTTATTGTACATTTTTTTTTCCAGAAACCTTTTTTCCAGCATGTCATAAAATTCAGATAAAAGAAAATCGTAATGCTCTTTAGTAATATCGCCGTAATGAAAGGTATAGGAAATATTATTGCTCCCCTCTAATTTTCGCTGTTTCGCAAATAAATTCTTTATATTTCTTTTGCTCAGCTGTTGCGCAAGATAGGCTTTGCTGTCATCGATATCTTTTAAATACACTAAATATCCTTGGTATTGGCGAACCATTTTACTTTTAAACCCTTGCTCTTCAGGTTCTATGAGCAAAGCCAAATAATCAGGTACATTAGACATGGTATATATGCCATTATTTTCTATTGAGCTTAACTCGGTTCTAGTCAATGATATTTCGTTATTGCATAGTCTGTTCTCCATGTTTTCTGAATAGAATCTGGGTATACGGTTTTCGATGAAAATGTGGTATAAGAACCCCAATTTAGAAATTACATTTTTTTTTTGTTTTGATTTTGGTCCAATTTTGGTATCCATTTTATTTAGTTTTTGACCATTTCCCATCCAGATATTCCTTTTAGAAAACACCCCAGGTTTTAAGGGTTTAAGAAAGGCTTAGAATAGAACGTTGCTTATGTGGGTAAAGTTGTGATATTTCCTTGTTATATTTATATAGAAATAATTAAGGCGTTACTTTCTCGAAAGAATAAAAGCGAAAATTATAGAAGGAATCATATAAACCATTATTATGTTTTAACGTTCAAGTTGCACTTTTGTTGTGACATCCCTACCTTGAAATATATAGGTTTTTTCACTATTTAGTATCTTATAAACCCTTATGTTACTGATGGATTCATTATTGATATATAAATATTCGAACAAAGCTTTTTTTAGATAGTCGTTTCGTGACTCCAATATGGAGATTTCCTTTAATTGAAATTCGGTATAAGGCTTTGATAATTCTTGCAAGTTAAATCCTAAAGGAATATTCTTTTTAATGGATCTATTCTTTACTAAAAAATAAAATTCATGAAACCTTTCATTGAGTTTCTTATCACGTAAAAATTGTTTTGCTATAAAGTATTTTTTAATGGTAAAAGCAATGGCCTTGGGAAGTAAGGCTTTTTTGTTATAAATAAGGTGGTAGTCAAATTTATATTCCAGATTACACCATCTTTTTTTGTAATCAAAATATCCTTTCGAAAAATCCAGTTTGTCAAATTTGTTTTCCAAACACCATTCTATCAATTTCAAGATATTTACGGAACCTAAACTAAATTTTGAGTAATCTATATCAAAAACAGTAATGGCATCTATTAAGGTGTTGTTATGTATATAATTCAGGGTTACCGCAATAATTTGATCCCCGTTGTAGGTCACAAATAAGGCGGCATTATTCTCCAAAATCATGGGGTAGGTTACCTCCTTATAAAAGGTCCACTCCTTTGGGTCCAAATTATTATTGGTTGTTTCCTTTTGTAAAAATCTTTTCCGTAATAAGTTCTCAAATTGATCAAAAATGGTATTGTACTCCCTTTCGCTAATCTGCCCATAGAACATCTTGTATTTAATATTGAAACAAGATTCTAATTTTTTTTTAAATTTATTTAGCTTGTACCTACTGCTTTTGCTAAAGGTTTCGACCATAAAATTGTTCAGATCTGTGAAAAGTTTCAAGTCAATTAAAAAACCAGGGTACTGGGTAATTCTAGCTATTGTAAATTTTCGGTTTGGTAAACCATGATTTATTGTAAAATAATCGGGGACATCATAAATAAGCAGAACCTTATTTTTTATAACGCCAGTTATTTCTTCCGTTTCCAAAGTATATGTTATCCCCTTGGTCAAATTTCTACCAACATTAATATAAATGGGAAAAAGTGGATACTTATAAAAGGAGGTTCCATTCAAAAAAGAAAAGGAAATTTCATGGCCTTTTAAATGGAAATGTTTAAGCCACGTATTGGTATACGTTTTCGAAGAAAACGGACTACTATTCATATTATTATATTTAAACCTTACAGCGGTAACAAGGAAAGAAATAGGTGCAATCTTTTTTGAATTTATCACAATTTGGCTTCATTTTTTCAACAATCAAAGCTTCATATTTTACTATATCGCTTATACATTTCCAAGTGGTAAAGTTCTTAAAGTCTTGGGAGAAACTAGATTTAAAATGAAATAGGGAATCCTCTTTACTGCCTACACCTCCGCCAAGATTAAGGAATTTACAGTTTTCGTTGCTGGCAATAATTCTCATTTCATCGATCAATAATTTTACGGGAAAAAGATCTAAATATGAGATGTCGGATCCAGATAAGTGATATTGGACTATTTTATTGGTCTCAATGAACATGGCACCGGCAATAATCCTGTGAGTTTCCTTTTCAATGGCCAAAAGTATCCTTGTATTAAAATCTTCTGAATCTAAAAGTTGAAAAAAATATTCATGGTCAAAAAAATAGTCTTTTTTTGCATTTACCCGTGTCATATTGGCATAATACAAATTAATGTATTCCAATACTTCATCCTTGGTTTTTGCAGTTTTTACATAGCATTCCCTACGAGCTTTGTTAATGTGGGTTCTTAATCTTTTTTGATATGATTTTTTTTGATTCTCTAATTTTTCGGTAACATCTATATTTACAATATGGCTCATGGATGATATTTCACCAAAATTTTGCAAACATATTACCTGGTTAGGGATAAAAGGATTTAGCCTGGAAAAGACTGAAATAATATTGTTATCCATTAAATATTCCTTAAATTCTATTAAGAAATTGGAATTGTTGTAATTAGGGTCTATGTTTCTAGTAATTGGCCCCACATATCCGTATACCGATGTAAAATCCTGAAAATTGGAATCTGCTACCTCTCTTAGTAATAAGGGAATGGCAATTATCTTATCATTTTCAGAATATTTAATTAAAACGGCATGCTCATCTTCTTTTTTGGATATGTGATGATAATCGTAGGTATGATAAAAATCGTAGACATCTACCATTTTTAGTACAGCATCCCATTGTTCCTTATTTCTAATGATATCAATCACTTATCTGAGTATTTTTAATCCATTAATTTATAGTTGTCAAATAGTGTTTGTTATTTCTTAAAAACCGACGTGAAATCCAATTTGGTTAAGCCAAATTCCTTACGAAGCCTTTCGGTAACAAGTTTTACCCTATACTTCATAAGTTTTCGGATAATATTTTCGTAGAAATCCTTGGTCAGAAAATTATAGGAGTTCATTTTTTTTACTGCCTCTGGGGTACTACAATAATTTTCCGTATTCCCGATACTGTAAATGGCCCCAGGAAATGGTAAAGGTTGCATTTTTTCACCAGTACTCAGTTCGGTAAAATCATGATTAAAGAGTGGGTATGGCTTATCTTGTAACAACTGATTTACGTATTCCGATTTTATAACTATACAGGTTCCACATAGTACATTAAACGTATTTTTGTTAAGGAATATTATATTACTGCCTTCGTTATAAATAAATCCTTTTTTAAAGAACCATCCAGGAACATCACTACTGTCGCCTTCTACGAATTGTACAATATTGCTACTAATACAGTCATCAGCATCCACTACCATATAATGTGATGCTTTATATTTTTTAGAATACTCGACCCCGAACATTATTTTTTTCGCTTTGTCGGCTTCCTTGGCAGCATTTCTGTAGTTAAGTGGATCATCGGACTGAAGTTTTTGTATATTTTCAGGAGTAGGGGGGGCAAAATCCACCTGGATGAATTCCAGTGAGGGATGCTGATAATTAAGTTCTGGGATTTCATGGCATACGGCTACTACCTTGAAATTGTCATTAGTCTGTTGGCAAATAGATTTCATGGTCCTTTCCACTAAGATGGAAAACACTTCCCAATTTGAGGAAATCTGGGCACTTTTAATTGGTACAATAAAAATGATCATTTAGGTATTTTTTAGATTCTTAATTATTAGCTCTATAAGCTGGAAAAAAGTCGGTTTCAGTTATATTGGCATCTTTCTGTAGTTGGCTATAAATATTTTCGTCCACTATTACCTTCCAAACGCTAAACAGTTTTATGTCATTGGAAAAGGAGGACTTAAAATTAAATAGAGCATCTTCTTTGCTGTGATAGCCTCCTCCAAGATTAAAATAAGTATATTTTTCTTCGGTACCAAGAAGCCGCATTTCGTCCAACAATAACCGAGCGGGCGCAATGTTTAGATACTCGGTTTTGGTACCGGAAAGGTGATATTGAATTATATTATTCGTTTTCACGAACATGGACCCGGCAATCACATTATTACTTTCGTTATGTATTGCCAAAAGAATATCTGTCTTAAAACCATTACATTTTAAAAAATTAAAAAAATAATCCTCGTTAAAAAAGTAGGAAGTATTGGCGTCCAACTTCCTCATGGTCTCCAAATAGATATCTATAAAACTCTTAATATCCTCTGAACGGTCCGCTTTCCTCACGGTACATAATCGTCTGGCCTTGTTAATTCTGCTACGGGTATCTCTTCTGTAAGCTGATCGTTGCTGGTCCAAACTTTGGGTAAGATCTATGTTCACTATATTCCCGATCGACTTAACCTCACCTAAACCGGACAATATTTCCAACTGTTGTGGGATATACGGATTAAGCCTTGAAAATACGGAAATGATGTTGTTGCTTTTAAAATACTCGTTAAGATAACTTTGATACTCTTTAAAATCTCTGTTATCTGCCGTATTGTTGCTTAAAGGGCCAACATATCCATAGACAGAAGTGGCGTCAAAATAATCTGTATGACGTATTTGGCGGATCAAAAGCGGAAGCGCTATGGTATTATTATTTTTGGTATATACCAAAAGCACTGGGTTATCCCCTTCATTTTTGGATAAGTGATGATAGTCATATGTATGGTAAAAGTCAAAGACACCTAGCTGGTCCAGTACTTTTTCCCAATCGTTCTTCTCTGTAATAATATTTAGCATGTATCCAAATATGTTAAATCATTTTATTATAAATGCTTAAGGTCTTTTTTGTCATGGCCTCAATTGTGAAATTTTCCAATGCTTTGAACTTTCCATTTGCTGCAATGGTTTCCCTTAGTTCCTTATTTTCTATTACGTTTAAAAGAATTTCCGCTAATTCTATGGCATTGCCGTTGGCAAAGATATACCCATCTTTTCCATCATCAATCTGGTCCAAAGCTCCATTGGTGTCGGTTCTAATCGTGCAACAATTGCTCATCATAGCTTCTATGGATACCAAGCCAAAAGCTTCGGATTTGGAGGGAAGCACAAAAATTTGGAACAGTTCGTAGAATGGTTTCGGGTCTTGAAAAGGCACTATACTAATGGAATTTCGTAAAACTGAACTGTCAATAATTTCTTTTAACCATATTTTATCGGATTCAAACCAATAGTCTCCCAAAAACACCAAATGTACATTATCAGCTGTTATTTTGGGAATGTATTTTTCCACAGCGGTAATTAGAACATCCAGTCCTTTTTCCTTGGTTATCCTGCCTACAAAGCCTATAACTATTTTATTCCCTGGAATATTGTATTTATTTTTTAAAAGGGATAACTCTTTTTCGGGAGTTATTTCCGCAAATCTCCTTGAAACCCCATGACATATTACGGAAACACGATCTGGTTTGGCTCCTAATGTCTTAATCGCATACTCTTTGGATTCCCGACTGATGGCGATTAATTCGGTTGGATTTTTATATTTAAGGTTTTTCACCAATTGCACATTATGAACTGTGGTTATAAATGGCCTATTTAACAACCATGGTAAAAAGGTCATATATGGGGACTGGGAATGGATTATATCTGGCTTAAGTTCCTGTATCCATTTTAAAATCTGATATATGGCCACTATTGAAGTTAGAATCTTACTTAGAATATTGCCCTTAGGGGTATTAAAAGTTCTAATTTCTGTCCCAATATTTTTAAAGTCATTTTCAATTTTAACCAAGTAATCATTGTCGCCGTCCGTTATTCCACCAGTAATCATCAACAATTGATGACCCTGGTCAACTAAACCCTGTGCCAGGTCCAGTGTATTAAGGGTTACACCACTTTTTTCAATTCTACTAAGTAAAAAAAGAATTTTCAAGCTAGTTATGATTATTTCTGATTATTGATCTTAAAGTATTTTTTTTCTATCAGTGCAATAGTATCAAGGACTATTTTTTTTCCTTTTTTACCAAATTTTGGATAAATTGATTCAAAAGTGTCTTTTTCCTTAATTTTAACCACCTCTTGGCATAATATTGTTCCCCTGTCTACTTCCTCATCAATGATATGGGTTGTAAGCCCAGAAACACGTACACCATAATCCAGTGCCTCTTGAATTGCTGTATGGGTTCCTAGAAAGCTGGGAAATAGTGATGGGTGAATATTAATTATTCGGTTTGGAAAGGCATTTAAAAGTTCTTTTTTAATAACATATTTAAAACTTAATAACAATACATAATCTATTTTGAAATATTTTAGTTCATCAAGTAACCTTCTTTGGTATGCCTCTCTACTATCATAGTCCTTTCTTAATATTCGCTGGGTTTTAATTCCCACTAGTTTTGCAGCATCTGCTGCGCCACATGGTTCAGTTTCGTAAATAAGGAGTTTAATGTGGGAACGTTCTAGCTCACCGTGGGAATACGCCATAATTACGTCTTTGGCATTTCTACCCCATCTGGAGACCATTATGGCCCAGTTAAGTGTTTCTACGGTATTCATCTAACGTTGGCATTACTGTAAAGGAATCAACTGCTACATCTTTGGAGGTAATTACATTTTTTATAGTCTTAAAAAAAATTTTGAGGTCTAGTAAAAAAGACATGTTTTCCACGTATTCCACATCCATGTTCAAGCGCACGTCCCATCCAAGGTTATTTCTTCCCGAAACTTGTGAAAGCCCTGTGATGCCCGGTAATACGGAATGTCTTCTTTTTTCCCTTTCGTTGTAAACAGACAGGTATTGTATTAACAAGGGGCGTGGACCTATAAGACTCATATCCCCTTTTAGGATATTGATCAGTTGTGGAATTTCGTCCATCGAAGTTTTTCTTACAATTTTGCCAACTGGTGTCAATCTATCCCCGTCTGGAAGAAGTTGACCTTCGGCATCTTTTTTGTCGTTCATGGTCTTAAACTTAATGATACTAAAAATACGTTCATTTTTTCCAGGCCGTTTTTGTAGAAAAAACACTTGACCATCGTTAAATATGTACAACAACACAGTAAGCAAAATAAATATGGGACTCAAAAGGGTCAGCATAATTATAGCTATAAAAAAGTCAAGTATGCGTTTAAAGAAGTTTTTATACATTTAAATTGTCTTTCATGTATACAAAGTAAGTATTTATTTCCTGTTCGTGAATTGTTTCATGGATGAACCCATCAATTAAATGGATTAATGGTCATTTTACTTTTACTATTCCCCATCGGGGAATTTTAAGTGTTTGTAACCCGCGAAATTATATTTTCGTAGGCCATGGAGGCCAATAGATTGTTTTTAAAATATTGGTAGCCATTCTCGCCCATTTTCTTTCTTTTCTCGGGATTGTTGTACAAGTACATTAATTTCTCCTTCAATTTTTTAGTTTTTCCTGCTTCGGCCCAAAGACCGGCCCCAATGGCTTCCAAGTGAGTGCCAAAGTCGGTATTCAAATCCACGGAGGCCAAAATAGGCACCCTTGCATTAAAATAGACCAAGGATTTGGAAGGTATATTGGGTATGGTGAAATTCTCACTTAAAGAGATAAGGCCAACATCGGCAATTTGTAAAACCTTAAAGAATTCTTCCCTGCTTAAAAAGTCCTTAACCCTAACATTGCTTAAATCTTCTCGTAAAATCATCCTGTCCAAATACTCTTTTTCGTTCCCGCCCCCAATTATTAAAAAGAAGATATCTTTATTGGTAGTACAAGACTTGGCCAGTGCCACTATATTTTCCATTTTTTGGGGCTTGCCAATATTACCCCCGAAAACAACAATAAATTTGTCCAAAAGGCCATATTGATCCTTTATCTTAATAATCTCCTGTTGCCCTAAATTAGGTTGCAGCCATGCCCAGTTGGGCAACAGATGTAGTTTATTGGCATTTTGTTCGGGATTGTGCCTTATTACATAATCGATATTTCCTGGTGACATGCATCCTATATAGTCTGAAGCAAAGTACATTTCCTTTTCTTTTTTTCTAAAATAGGTATAGGCCAATCCTTTGGGGTTCATCATACCTAGATCAAGTGCGTTTTGTGGAAATATATCCCGCAGGATCAAATACATTTTGGAGCCATATTTCCTCTTTAACCAACTGGCAACATTTACCAAGGTAATGGGAGGGGTAGGCATCATTACCAAGTCAAAATTCAAGTCTATTTTAGATTTTTTTAAAGCCCGTTTATATTGATAGGGGAGTAGAAGGGTAGCCAATCCTTTCTGTATTTTGCCGACACCGAACAACTCCAGTGTGGGTACCCGCAAGGTGGG
The DNA here is from genome assembly GCF_014397245.1 of Arenibacter arenosicollis. Lineage (GTDB taxonomy): Bacteria > Bacteroidota > Bacteroidia > Flavobacteriales > Flavobacteriaceae > Arenibacter > Arenibacter arenosicollis. The sequence goes on from NZ_JACLHY010000005.1 coordinate 194,348, forward strand.
TATGCCATCCTCCACCTGCATTCCAAATACCTTTTCGTCATAAGTGGGGGCTACTACCATAATATCATGGCCATTATTGCGAAATTCTACCACTAGTTCGGTAAACATATTGTGGTATTCATTCATATTGGGAACGGCAAGTCCTAAAAAGACAACTCTCATAATTTTATGATTTGGACCAAACAACCCTGTTAATATAATCTACATAGGAAATTATTATGCGGACCACCTTTTCACTTACATTGGGCATAGAGTAATCAGCAACTGGTCTAAAATTTCTATTCGGATTTCGTTCCTGCACTTCCAAAGCCGTCAAAGCCTGCATGATTCGTTCAGGATTAAGACCTACCATCATAACCGAAGCTTCCTCCATGGCTTCGGGCCTTTCGTGAGCTTCCCGTATATTAAGGGCCCTGAAATTTAAGATGGAGGACTCTTCGGATATGGTGCCGCTATCGGACAAAACGGCAAAGGAGTGGTATTGCAGAGCATTGTAGTCCGAAAAACCAAGGGGTTTTAGAAACTGGATATTGGGGTGTGTTTTTATTTTTTTCTCATTTAACATGTTTCTAGTTCTGGGATGTGTAGAAACAATTATGGGATAATCGTATTTTTCGGCAATTAGGTTTAACGAAGTTATAAGCCCCTCAAAGTTTTTAGGATTGCTTATATTTTCCTCCCTATGCGAAGACACTACAAAGAATTTTTGTTTTTCCAGTTTTAATTTTTCCAACACATTGGACGCTTCAATTTTAGTTTTAAAATTTCCTAAAACCTCGAACATAGGACTCCCTGTCTTAATTACCCGTTCTGGCGATAAACCTTCCCTTAGTAAATATTCCCTGGCAATATCGCTATAGGTTAAATTTATATCCGAAATATGATCTACAATTTTTCGGTTGGTTTCTTCAGGAACTCGTTGGTCAAAACAGCGGTTACCTGCTTCCATATGAAAAACGGGTATCTTTCGCTTTTTAGCAGGAATAGCACATAAACAGGAATTGGTATCGCCCAACACTAAAAAAGCATCGGGAGCCAGTTTTTCCAATATTGGGTCAATGGCAATTAGGATATTGCCCACGGTTTCTGTGGCATTTTTACCTGCAGCATTAAGAAAATGATCGGGTTTTCGTATTCCCAAGTCCTCGAAAAAAATCTCGTTAAGTTCGTAATCATAATTTTGGCCAGTGTGCACCAAGGTATGATCAATAGCCTCATTCGCATCAAGGGCATTTAAAACACAGGCCAATCTTATTATTTCAGGGCGTGTACCCACAACTGTTAATACTTTAAGCTTTTTCAATGGTTATTTTTTTATGTTTATTATACATTTATAAAGTAGGTGTCGGCATCCTCTGGATTATAGGGCTCATTGATCCAAAATAAAGTAATAAGTTCCGTGTCACCAATATTCTTAATATTATGGGTATACCATATAGGCATATCCACATAAGCTGGTTCTTCGCCATCCAAATAATAATCCAGGATTTCATCTGTTCCAATCTTTCTAAGTTGTATAAGGGCTTTTCCACTTATAACAGCAAATCTCTCAGCTTTTCGTGTATGAAAATGATTTCCCCTAGTAATGCCTGGAACGGTTGTTGAAAAGGAAAATTGTCCACTGGTCTGGGTTCTTGCAATCTCTACAAAGCTTCCTCTATTGTCAGTGTTCTTTTTGTATTTTACTGGATAATGGCTGGTTGGAATATAACACCTGAAAGTATTAAAAAGTGCCTTTTCAAAGTCCAGGTCCAAATTTGGGAAAATTCCGTTTTCCATATAGTCGGTTTTGTATTGTTGTAATAACCTTAGGATTTCGGAAACTTTTATGTTTTTAGTTGGGGCAATTTTTAATTCCTTAATATTGCCATCTTTAATCTCCCCTTTTTTCGAATTTTTAATGGACTGGATAAATATTTCGACCAATTCGTTGATATAGATAAGGCCTACCGCACTATCATTTATTATGGTAGGATTTTCGTTATGTGCAATTTTATGGCAAAATGTGGCTACTACAGAATTGTAATTTGGCCTTCCAAAAGGTCCAAAAACATTGGGAATGGTTAGCGAAGTAAAATTACCTCCCTTTTCATTTGCCCACTGTATAAATTTTTCCTTGCCTTCTTTTTTGGATTGTCCGTATAGGTTTTCTTTTTCCTCTTGAGAGGAAGAAGAGAAGATAATATGCGGCGTTACGTTTTTAGAGGTGCACGCGTTTACCAATTGGTGTACAAGATCTATATTGGTATCAAAGATAACATTGGCATCTTCATGACGGTTCATGGCTGCCAGATGTACAATTACATCACATTGATTTACAAAATCCTCCAGAAGTGCCTTGTTTCCAAAATAGTTTCGCTTAAAAGGAACTAGGTCAACGGAGTCGTCCAATAATAGAGTATTATATAGATGATATCCAATAAAACCTGCCTGTCCGGTAATTCCTATTTTCATAGTTATGATAAATTTTGTATTAGTTTTAATGGTTAATTATTATAAACGGCAAGGGTAAGTCCTTTCCTAAAAGTGTATTGCTGCAATTTAAGGTTTTATTAACACAACCGATAATTTTGTCCGGGCTACCATTCTGCATTCCATGTTTCTAATGGAAACCGAATATCATCTTTGGTCGATTCTTCCAAAGTGAAATTGGAAAACACCATCAGTTTAGAACCGGGCAGAATTGCTTTAAATCCGGAAGCACTTCCGGCAGGAACCTCCAAAATAATTGGCATGCTTTCATTGAGTTCAAATCTTTCTGCGGATAATTCGGCAAGCGCTATATTTTCCTCAGCAATATTTACAATATTGATTACAAAGGCTCCACTATGGCAATAAAACCATTTTTTTTCTATTTTGTGCCCTTGCCAACCCCTAATTATTTCTGGAGAGGCTGGGGAAATCTCGTAAAAACGAACAATTTGGGCCATATCAAAAGAATTGAAAAACTTGATTTTTCCTCGGTTATCGGAAAAAATAGATCCTTCAATTTCGATGGTTTGGACCATTATATATTTTCTTTTATAAAATCTAAATTCAACAAGGTATTCTTCAAGGCTTCGTTGGTCAATTGTTCGGTGTTATGGGAGTGATAGTCTTCTATGGTACTGGTATCGGTTTCTCCTTCAGAAAAGTATCGGCTGTAGTTAAGGTCCCTGTTATCTGCGGGAATCCTATAAAATTCGCCCATATCCTCTGCCTTTTGCATTTCTTCTCGGGTACATAGGGTTTCATATAGTTTTTCACCATGACGGGTACCAATTACTTTTACTTCGCTTTCAGATTTAAAGATTTCCTTAATAGCTTGGGCTAGGTCCCCAATGGTACTCGCAGGAGCTTTGTTTACAAACAAATCTCCCTGGTTGCCATGTTCAAAGGCAAATAGGACTAAATCTACAGCATCTTCCAAGGACATTAAAAAACGCGTCATTTTGGGGTCTGTTACCGTTAAGGGTGACTTTTCCTGTATTTGCTTCACAAACAAGGGGATTACCGATCCTCGTGATGCCATTACGTTACCATAACGCGTAAGGCAAACAATAGTATTGTCATTTGGGATGTTTCTGGAAGCAGCAACGGCCACTTTTTCCATAAGGGCTTTACTAATGCCCATGGCATTAATAGGGTAGGCAGCTTTGTCCGTACTAAGACAAATAATGCGCTTTACATTGTTGGCCACAGCGGCATCAATGGTGTTCTGGGTGCCAAATACATTTGTTTTAGTGGCTTCCAATGGAAAAAACTCGCACGAAGGCACCTGCTTTAAGGCCGCTGCGTGGAAAACGTAATCTACTCCGTGCATGGCCTTGGCTATACTATTATAATCCCTTACATCGCCAATGTAAAATTTTACTTTCTCGTTTTTAAGATGGTTCCGCATATCGTCCTGTTTCTTTTCATCGCGACTGAAGATGCGTATTTCCTTAATATTGGTTTCTAGAAAGCGGTTTAATACTGCGTTTCCAAAAGAACCTGTCCCTCCTGTAATGAGTAATGTTTTATCCTTAAACATAAATTTTATTTATCTATTAAAAAATTTGTAAGCTTCTGTTCAAACAAGGAATAGTCTTTTTTTACATCGGCCAAAAAAGTATAACAATTGTTTAAAAAACTTTCTTTGCAAAAATTCTCTTTATATGCAACCAATTTATTTGGTAACTCTTCATAATTATCAACGATAATTCCGAAATTATATTTTTCAATGATTCTACTTTGTTCGGTATCACTATTAACTATACATGGAATATTATATAATGCAGACAAGTATAATCTATTACTAAGTAGGGTAGCCCCTTTATTATGTTCAGTTCGGCTGATTAATATATTTATAATGTCGGTATTCTTTAAAAGAAGTGGTTCTTCTTCTTTTTTATAAAGTCCATAAAAACTGATATTATTAATTTTCTCTGAAGTGGATTTTATCTTTAAATCGTTTAATGCAGGCCCAAAACCGATAAATTCCATTTTAAACCTTTTGTCATTTTTTAATTGATCAATAAACCTGGCATCTGAATTAAAGTCTTTTATTTGACCAATAGTATCAATTTTTAAAGTTTCATTTTCCAAATTAGCATCTCGAAATGGGAAATTATCTAGAGATTTAGATACAAGTGCAATATCTATGTTGTGTCCCAAGATATAATTTGCATTTTGAGGAAGCCATTCTTTAAAGCCATTTGATGATACGCATACAAAATAAGAATTTTGAATCACCTTCTCAAATCTGCTTTTGAAATAGCTCATAACTTGTGAATAATCCCTAATATCTAGAATGTATTTATTTGGAAAGTTATTAATAAGAAAATCACTCATCAGTATACCTAATTGACCTGAAAAAACAATAATTCTATTGTATTCAGTTTTTCTGAGGTGATTCATTAAAAACCTTCTAAATTTAATAAAGTCCAAAGATTTAAATAGTGGAATGCTTGTTTTAACCTTGTTTGTATATGCTATACAACCTTTTTCATTAACACCATGTCTATCCCATATGTATAAATCATAATCAATATTTCCTTTTTTTAAAACGCTCTCATAATATTTTAGATAAGGCGAGGTAAATAGGTTATTGGGAAAAAGTAGGGCAACCCTCATGTTTAAAAATTATTAGCTCAAGGCAAGATTTTATAGATGGACGAAGATATAAATAAATACATTTTTATTTTTAAAATTCCCCTTAATGGCAATTTTACGGGATGTGTGGCAAAATTAACGTAGGTTAACCGTACTTATTTGCCTTCGTATATCCGCTCTCTTACCCAATCTATATTGTTTTTTAAAACCTTTGCAGGCAAGCCGCCAGCAATGACATTGGAAGGAATATTTTTGGTAACAAGGGAACTAGTTCCAATTATACTATTATCTCCTATTTCAATTCCTTTAAGTATTATTGAATGAGCTCCAATCCATACATGATTGCCCACTTTGATATTCTGAGCGTAGTTAATCCTTTTTTTAGTGACATTGTCCAATATACTATGCGAATCTCCTGTTCTAAATTCAATATTACTAGAAAACATACAATCTTCTCCAATTGTAATTTTTTTGTTTGGCTCGGTAATGGCTAAATGGGCAGATTCTATGGTCGTTCCATTTCCAATTTCTATAGTACAATGTTCGTCTTCAAACCACACCGAACCACCACTAAATTGAACATTTTCACCTATAATTAACTGGTGGTGGTCTCCTCTTATAAAAATAGTAATATTGCTCATTATCGCACCATGCTTAATAATGATATGATTGTGGTTTCCAATGATATCATATTTTACATTTATAGAAACACCGCGGTTTTTTATTTTATTCCCCTTGCCAATTACAGATTTTTTAAATTTTGTCCCAATTCTTTGGAGTCTAAGGACTATATTTAATAAAAACATATTGTTTTTAACTAAATCTTTAATTCTGCTTTTCATAGGTTTAGGCATTTTCTTTTAGAAATTGTAATATTCTTTGGGCTTGGATTTGATTATTTTTGTTGGTAAGAACAAACTTTTTTGCTTCTAGACCAAATTGGTGTAGATCTTCTTTAGATTTGCTCAATATTTTTTGCAACGTATTTTTCATTCCTTCTACATTTTCTTCTTCAAACAAGTAAACGTATGGATAATATTCTTTGGGCATACCCGGCAATTTGGTAGTAATCATGGGTGTCCCCGAGACCATATATTCCATATTTTTTGAAGGAAAGGAAAATTTGGTGAATTCCTCATTCGTAGGACGTGGGTTTATCAATAAGGTAGCGGCCAGTTGATCTTTGACCACAATTTTATTGGGAACCATTCCTTTAAAATGGATTCTTTGATCTTTTCTCATATAAGCATCCATCTCAGTCACCATTTCTCCTGAACCATAAAGATGAAGCTCTACATCTACATTTTCCAATAACATAAACGCTTCTATTAAATCCTTTATCCCATATTTGGCATATAGCCCACCGGCATAGATTAGGACTTTCTTATTGGTGTTCTTCTTGTCCAAAATATTTGATGAAGCCTCCATTTCCAAATCAACCAATCCTTCCATAATGATATATGGTTTATTTTTCGGATTTACTATCTCGTTCATTTGTTCCGTAAGCAATATATACCTGTCAAACCCTTGCATCATTGTAGAAACCATAGTATGGTATAAAGATCGGGTTGTATTATCTTTTTTTCCTCCAGTGGTAACCATTAGTCCAGGGAGATCTGTTACAATGGCAACACAAGTAGCACCTGTTAGTCGTGCAGCCCAAAAAGAAGCGAGTGATACTGTGAGGTTCAATACATCACAAATAACTACTTTATTTTTTTTACGAATTGAAAGTGTCCAGAGAAAAACCTTGATAAAAGTATAACAGAATATCCCAGAATTTTTTATATATGGTAAATTGATAAAAGGAATGTATCTAAATTTTAATTTATTAATAGTCTCAGAAGGTAGGTTCCATATCTTTCTTTTGTGATTGGCGGGTACAACAGGTAAGGTACTTAAGGTTTCAATGCAACAATTTTGCTGTTGTAATGCAAAGCCTTTTGCCAATAAGCGATGAAATTTTTGAGCGGCCTGTTCCGGTTTATTTATCGAAGTCTCATAAATATTGTCCAAAACCTTTTCCGAACACAGTGCGCTTACATAGAGTATTTTTATCATTGGTTAAGATTGGAGTAGTATTTATTTATGATACCTTTATACAGGCAAAAGACCACAAATAAGGAAAATAATCCCTCAAAAATGGGTTCTACCATAAACAGTAAGAAAAAAGCAATGGAATAAAAGAGTATTTGCCCATTTAATAAAATATTTTCCTTCCTTATGGCCATGGCTCTTTTAACTTGAAAGAAGGATTTAGTACTATAAATAATTAATAAAATAAACGGAATAATGCCACCTACCCTAAGTACATCTAACCACATGTTGTGGGAATAACCAAATTCTTTTAGGTTCCAGCCTAAAGGATGGATAAATAAATATTCGAATGATTTTATCCATCTTTCGGTTCTACCCCCGCCACTTGCAGCCTCGCCAACCCCACCACTCATTCTCCCCGCAAAGGTGGTTAGCCAATCTGCATTTAAATCAAAGGAAACATTTCTAATAATATAGGCTATGCTCAATACTAAAAAAATTAATAAGTGTATATTTTGTTTATAGGTTTGTCTCGGAAATATATATAAAACGGAGACAATACTAGTAAATAGAAAAATGACCAATTGAGTACGACTTCCCAATCGGATGGCACAAATTAACGAGAGTGCAAAGAGGGAAATCGCTAAAATTTTATTGAAAAGGGTAATATGTTTATACCCAGAAATTAATATTGCAGGTATACACATGTTCAAGGTTAAAAAGCCTCCCATTAGGGTTGCAGAGGTCGGTTGGCCGTTCCAAAACATGGGAATTGTCCTATCCAGTTGGGCAAAACCTCCTTCCCTGAAGTTGAGAAATACGGATAATACCGCAGAAATGGAGAAAATGGAAGCAATATAAAAGAGTATTATGAATAGTGTTCTAGGGTCCTTAATATTATTGGCTAAATATTTGCCTAATAAATAGAAACTTTGGGGAAACAAAGCGTAGATCACAATGTATTGGCTTCCGGCAAGTGGCTCAAATGCATAGAAAATGGCATAAATTACAGAAAATAAGGTTAGTAGGAAAACATCCCCGTCCAAATTTTGAGATATAAAATTTCTCTTTAATATGACAAGAATAAACAGGAGATACCCAAATAGGAAGCCCTTGTTAAAAGGGTCTAATAAATATAGGCCCAATAACCCAGATAAAACAAAACCAATAGAGTTAATATAGTTAAAAAGTGCTTTCATACTGATCTTAGTAAATGGTAGATTACCATATACTTTAAATGAATTTTAGTGGTTTCCTAAAGAAATAACATTCCTATAGATGTCTAATGTTCGTTGCATATTTACTGACCTATCGTGCCTTTTAGTGGCACTTTTTATACCTCCTTCTGACAATTTTACCGCTAGTTTGTCATTTTCAAAAATGTCCTTTATTCTCTGAGCCAACATTTCAATCTCTTCAAACCTATACAACAGACCATTTTCTCCAGGATCAATCATGTCCGGGACTCCGCCTACGTAAGATGCAATACTGGGCACCCCAAGTATCTGTGCCTCTCCTAAGGAATTGGGACTGTTCTCAATACTGGAAGGACATATGAAAATATGGCTTTTTAAATATTCTTGTGCCATTGCTCGGCCGTCTAAATAACCTAAAAATTTAATATTTGAATATAAATTGTACTTTTTGATTAATCCTTTAATATACTTGCCATAGCCGCTTAGGCGTAATTTATCCGTAGCAGAATCCGTTCTTGTTATATCATCACCGGCTACTTGTATTTGTATATTTGGAAATTGGTTTTTTAACAAATTTACGGCATGTAATACTTGGTGCAAACCCTTGATCGGATAGGAGGCCTGACTTAAAAATATAGAATGATTTTTTTTAGAGTGAAATTGCCATTTTGGTGAACTATAGAATTCATCTCGCAGGCTTTCATTACAAAAATGATAATATGCCTTGGGATTAATGGTTTTCACATGGTCTTGGTCCCATTGAGTTCTTCCAATGACATGGTTGGCCAGAAGTAAATATTTATTTTCTATTTTTTGTCCCCTTATTTCAAATTTCCTTTTTTCATGGAAAACACTTGTTCTTTTAAAGAAATCGAACAGGGTTATATTTCTTCTAATATCCTTATTGGAAATACCTCCAAGATAAAATTTGGATATAATACTAACCAAGCCTTGTATGGAGATAATATAATTTAAATTGGGACAGGCATTCATTAAAGCGAGGCCATGGGCAAATTCAATTCCGTGGATATGAACCAAATCGGGCTTTAATTTTTCAATTAGTTTTTTCCATTCAACTTCTAAAGAGGAGTCATATTTTGTATTAATTTTCTGTCCATTAAGCAATATATATTCAATTCCTTTTATTATTAAATGCTGTGGCTTTACATTGGGGCGGGAGGTAGCAATCGTAAGGGAAATATCTTTTTTTTGGGAAAGGTCTTTCGCTAAGCCGTACATCCATCCTCCTATAACCGGAACAGGATTACCTAGAGCTAAGGAAAGTTCCGGAAATATTGGATTGGTAATCCAAAGAATTTTCATTTAGGAATGGTTTAGTATTTTTTTTAAAACGTTTATCTGATAGTTAGGATTGTATATTTCATCCACTTTCTTATACGCCTGCATCCTTAATATGTTTCTGTTTTTTGTATCCACACTAATCCAGGCACGTATTTTTTGGCATAAATCTTCTATATTATCAAGTAAAAAAAAATCTCCAGTAACACCGCTTTCTATAGCCTCAAATTCTGGCCCATGGCTAGAGATGTTATTATTGGTTATTACAGGAGTTCCATATGTTAATGAATGTATGGTGGTAAGACCGATTGATCCTGGTGTAATACATACATCGCTGTTAAAAATTAAATTACCAATTTCATTCTCGTCATAACATGGGCCATAAAACCACACGTAACTATTCAATCCTAATTCTTGAACCAATTGTGGAATGTTATTTCCGTCTGAATCCTCACCAATTAATATTAAATTACAGAAAATTCCTTGCTCCAAAAGTTGTTTTTGAGCTTTGACCAGCAAATCAATTTTTTTTGACTTTTGAATTCTTCCTATATATATTAGCACAGGATATTCGTTGTTAAAATAATCTCTGAAAATGGCTGAGGGTTCTAACGTTTTACGGACTCTTAATTGCTTCTCGTAGTCTAAGGAATTGTAAATTGGGATTAATTTCTTTGCATTGAATCCTTCCTTTACCATATTATTCTTAGAGTATTCCCCGTAAAGTAATATTCTGTGACACAATCGATAAAAGTTTTTTTCTATAAACTTCCCGGCAGGAGAAGTATTGCCTTTCATACCATGTGTCCATGCATAAACCTTTTTCTTGAGGGGTATGGCTAATATTGCCAGTACCCAATTGGAAAGGGAGCCTGGAGTTCCTGTAATAATATAATGTTTGTAGGGTTTAAAAATAAGTTGCCATACACCTTTTTGCCATTCAAAACCAGTTCGGGGAATTTTAATGTTTTTTGTTACTTGTTTGAATCCTGCCAGTTCGCTATAATCCATTAATTTAATTGGGGCGTCTATTTTATCCCCAAAATAGAAGTCACAATGTAACTCCTTATCCATTAATTTGTAAATGGGAGCTCTATAATGTGGAGCTAGATTAAAAATGCAGCAAATATTATTGTTCATTAATTAATTGTTTAAAAACTATGATTTTTCAATAAATTTCTTGGATGCCATTATTAAAGTGTTAAGTTCTTTTACTTTGAAGAAATGTATAGAGGTAAAATAGGTAATAATCGCAAATATAGGCGATACGCATAATTTTATAACGTCACTGCTTATAAAATAGTTTATTACACATACTACAACAACCATTACCAATCCTGATAATATGATGGGAACTAAATCTTTAAGTTGAGAAAATGCACCATAGGACATTATTTTGCCGGGATAATATGTATTTATAAAAAAATGACTGGCGGTTGAAATTAACTCAGCAAGAGCTATGTAAATTATTCCATATTTAAGGGCAATGACAAAAAATAATACCCTTATCGCAATCTTACTATATTGCTGTTTTAAAGCTAAATCTGTTCTTCCAATAACATATAAAAGGTTAACATTAATCCCTGAAATAATTGTAATGAGCCTAGCTATACAGAAAATTTGCATAATTGGTACAGCAGGCATCCACTTTTCCGTTATTAATACTTTAATCAGTGGCTCTGCAATAACAGCCAGATATAGGAATATTGGAATAATTATTAGGGCGGTTGCCTTTAAAATATTTCTTGTGTAATTAACTAATTTATCTCTTTGTTCTTGGATAGTAGAAAGGCCAGGAAGTAAAACACTGTCCAATATAGAGCTTAAAATACCAAAAACGACATCTGAAAATTGGGTTCCTCGGGTGTAAAAACCCAAATCTTTAGTACTGATGAACTTGGCAATAAATAGCGCATAAAAATTATTGACAGCGGTACTTAGAAGGGAAGATGCCAAAAGTTTGGAGCCATAGGAAAACAATTCTTTAAACGAACTCTTTGAAAAAATAAAAAAAGGTCTCCATTTGATCATTAACCAGGTTAGAATCGCCGTTAATGCCGAACGAGTCATGATTTGGATAACCAAAGCCCATACTCCGTAACCATGGTAGGCATAATAAACTGCTATAATTCCAGAAAATATAGTTGCGATTAAAGTGATTATCGAAATAGTTTTAAAATCGAGTTCGATCGTCAGCAATGTCATTGGAATAGTAAATAGAGCATTTATGATTAAAGAAAGTGACATTACCCGTAATAGGATTGAGAGCTGTTCTAAATCATAAAATTCCTGTATATAGGGAGCTAATAACCATAAGACAACATAACATACTAAACTGATAAGTATATTGAACCAAAAGACAGTTGATATATCTACTTTAGTTCTTTTTTGCTTCTGAATTAAAGCTGTGGAGAATCCGCTATCGATAAAGACATCGGACACAGCAATAAAAACAAGTAGAATCCCAATAATCCCATATTCCTTGGGAGTTAGTATCCGGGCGAGCATTATTCCTATTATAAATTGAACAGCCTGCACTGAAAACCGTTCAATAGCACTCCAGACCATTCCTTTAAACATTTTAGAACCCAGACTCATAAAAAAATACTCAGATTTATGAGAACGGTAATTGGTGTTCTTAAAGAATTAAATTCAATCATGGTCAAATATCTATAATACTGGGCCAATTTACTAATTGCTAACCTAAAGAGTAGTTTTTAACGATAAAAGTTATAATTTTCTTTAAAATAGCATCTGTGGGCTCAAATTCACTGGATTCTTTTTTTGTGTAAACAATAATAGTCAATAACGCAAATTGAACTTTATACGGGATTGTAATCCCTTTCGAAAAATGGATATTGAGTATGTCCGGCGATAAATTCTCCTTCGTTTTTAAAGCATACATATCGAATTTCCTGATGAGTTGGCGTTACTATATTTATTTATTTTTAGTTAAGAATGTAATGCTTTTTATTGTTTTTAAGCTATTGATCAATAATCCCACTGTGAAATCGAAAAAAACTAAATACCTGCAATGAAAAGAGGCCACCTAATTGTTTATAGGGGCCTCTTTTTTATAGAACTTTGATATGAATAATTCTAGTTCAAGGGTGTAAAATTATTATTAACCCAAGTACAGTTATTAAAAGTTATATTAGCTTTGCTATAAGGGGCATAAAGGCCTCCTGCTTCCGTAATAGCTTTATTCCCGTTGGAGAATTTACAATTTTCAAATTTTATGTCTTCAGTAGGATAATATGTGACTGCTACGGAATCAAAATTAGAAAAGTCACAATTGCGGAAAGTATTTCTTTTTGCGGCTGCCGCATAGTTTGTTCCTCCTCCAACATTAAGTATCCTATTGGTGTTTTTTATTGTAATTCCATCAAAAGTGTTATCGTAACCGCAACTTACCTCATCTCGATCACCACCAGGTCCAACATAGCCGTCATCATCGTCTGCCCAACTTATGGCAGACCAAGTATCCTGAATTAACATATCCTTTATCAAATTATTATTGGCTCCATTAAAAATAACTAAATTAGCGTGCCAATCTTTGGGCTCCGTACTTGCGCCAAATAATGAACAACCTTCAAGGGTATTATATCTAACCCCCGCAAAATTAAATTCGAAACTTGTATATTTTGCTACACAATTTCTAATGATATTGTATTCGGCTTGATCTTTCATGTCGAATCCATGACCTCCATGTCTTAACCCTAAAGTACGCTCGGCATGTGAGTTTTCAATGATTGAATGATGGGTACCCCCTGTTAACAAAAAGTAATAATCGGTAGGGTTACTGGGGTTGTCCGCGCGTACTTCACAATAATTTACTCTAGAGTTGTTAGAACCATATAATTTAATGGCTTCTGCGGTGGCATTTAGCACAAAAACATTTTCAATTAGTGAATTATCCCCTGTAATCATAAGACCTCTGCCGTCATAAGCGTTGTAATCCGTTTGAGTGCCAAACTGAGTCGCTATTATGTTCCTTAAAACAACATTCTCCCCGCTTGAAACGATTGCTGTGCCATACTTGGTTATTTGTATGTTCTCAATTTCTACATAACTACTTTGAACAGTGATTGCTGTTTTACTTAATTCACCCGTCAACAGGGGCATTTTATTTGAATCTAAATTGTCCCCATATTTAAAAGTTGAACCATTCTTGCTAACCAAATCGCCTGCAGTTGCCGTATAACCTATAAATTTAATTGGGTTGTCCGCTGTTCCAGAGTTGGATGCAGTTAGATTTAAAGATCCATAATTTCCAGCCTTGATATAGACTACATCACCAGCTTTTGCCGTGGCAAATGCGTGTTGTATGTTCCATGCAGCCGCTTCTGTAGCGCCTTTATTAGAACTTTTACCAGTTGCGGTTACATAATAAACATTCTCACCAGTTATAGGAGAGGTTTTATCCGTGGGTGTTACCGTTACTGAAATACTTCCAGTTTCAGTAGAAACAGAATTGTCTGGATTGGTTACTGTCGTTGTGTAATCAAAGTCATCCGTACCCGTTTCATCGGTATTGGGGGTGTATACAACCGTATTGTCCTCCTGTACTTCGGCAGTTCCCATTTTTGGGGGTGTAATTGCAGTAATAATAACTTCTTCAGGTTTCTCAAAGGTGTCATTGCTTAGGGGTTTAATTACAACAGGTTTGTTGGCAAGGGTAACTACAACGTCGTTAACCATAAAGGCTTGAGGGTTTTCCACAACATATTCCGCTAACAGGTCGGAATCCTTGTTGCACGAAAAACTTAAAAATAAGACAATAATAGCCAAGGTCAATTGGGTAAAATTCGAGGGGTGAAATTTCATAAGTTTAAGACTTTTGTTTAAATGATAATCATTTGGGTTTACAAATATTAATTATTTTTTTTACATCATCGTTAAAAGACATGTTATTTTCGATGAACTGCACAATTAAGATGCAATGCTGGTTTTACGTTTCGTTTTAAGGGTTTAGATGTTTGGTTTAAATTTATTCGATGAAATGCCCATTTCTTTAAGATTTGACACCATTTATTACTTATTGGTGTTAATTTTTTAACAAATAAAGGTGGTCACGGAATTGTGTTTGAATGTTGAGCGTCTAAATATGTGTGGCATCGAAATATAACCAAATATTACAATAGCAAAATGGAACAATTCTGATAGATAATTATCCAATTGTGCAGGTTGTAAAAAGCATATCTTCAAAATGTGTAGATAGAAAAACAAAGAAAAAGATGTTGCAAATACCGAAGCAGGTAAATTAATGGCTGAAGAATAAATCTATTCTTCAGCCATATGTGATGATTTTATATATTAAATAGCTGTGCTGCTATGCAAAAAAAAAGGTTTTGAAGTTAGGTGCTTAGTGGCATCTATTGGCTGATAATGATTAATTTTTTTTTAACTTCTCTTTGGTTACCTAGATTTTACCTCTTATATAAGTTTAAAGAAGTGAATATTTCTATTATAACCTACTACAACTATGTCTCTCTAATACACCTTTGACATCATAAATGATGCCCGCTGGTTTTAAAATGGATTTTAAGTCAATTTTTAAAAACTGGTTATGAGCAACCGCTAGAACAATCCCATCATAATTTTTTTCGGGTATTAGTTGATAAGTAGTTAGATTGTATTCATGTTTTACCTCTTCGGGAGAGGCCCAAGGATCATAAACATCAATTTTGGCACCATAACTACTTAGGTTGTTTATTACATCCACAGCTTTTGTATTTCTTACATCAGGACAATTCTCTTTAAAAGTAATGCCCAAAACTAAAATTTCAGCACCTTTAATTCTAATATCATTTTGCACCATTAATTTTATGACCTCAGATGCCACATATTTGCCCATACTGTCATTCATGCGTCTTCCCGCTAAAATAATTTCCGGGTAATATCCAAACTGCTGAGCTTTTTGGGCTAAATAATAGGGGTCTACTCCAATACAATGTCCGCCTACCAACCCAGGGCTAAAAGAAAGAAAATTCCATTTTGTTGCCGCCGCTTTTAAAACTTCTTGGGTATCGATTCCCATAAGATTGAAAATTTTGGCCAATTCGTTAACAAAGGCAATATTAATGTCCCTTTGTGAATTTTCAATAACCTTTGCAGCTTCGGCTACCCGTATACTGGGGGCCAAATAGGTTCCGGCGGTAATTACGGATTTGTATAGTTTATCTACTTTTGCTCCAATCTCGGGGGTGGAACCGGAAGTTACCTTCAGTATCTTGTCCACAGTATGTTCCTTGTCTCCTGGGTTAATTCTTTCAGGGGAATAACCTGCAAAAAAGTCTTGGTTAAATTTTAACCCACTTATGTTTTCTATAATAGGTATACATTCTTCTTCTGTGGCCCCAGGATAAACGGTGGATTCGTAAATTACAATGTCCCCCTTTTTTATTATCCTTCCTATTGTTTCACTAGATTTGTATAGGGGTGTTAAGTCTGGTTTATTGGTGCTGTCCACGGGGGTAGGTACAGTGACTATATAATAATTACATCCTTTTATTTGTTCAACTTGGTCAGTACAATAAAGTCCTGCGCCCGAAGCAGATTTTTTTTTCACTACTCTTTTCAGTGCACTCTCGCTAATTTCTAAGGTATTATCAATCCCATTGTTAACCTCTTTCACTCTCATGGAATTAATGTCAAATCCTACCACAGAATATTTGGTTGCAAATAAATGTGCCAATGGCAGACCTACATAACCTAGACCTATAATGGCTATTTTAATATCATTCATATTCTTTTTTTTAAATTATAAGGTAATTAAAAGTTTGATTTTATATGACTGGTTAGCAAAAAAATCAAGGTATTAAAGTGCTATTTCAAATTTTCCCAATACCAGGATATGGCTTCCTTAAGACCCATGTCTAAGTTATAAGTAGGCTGGTAATCCAATAAATCTTTGGCTTTTTTTATCGAGGCTAAGGAATGGGGTACATCACCTTCTCTAAGCGGACCATAAGTTGTTGGTATATCCTTGATTTTAGGTTCATATTTCGAAAGGTATTTCTTTAGGAGCAATACTAAATCATTTAATGACGTACGCTCGCCATAAGCAATATTGTAAACGTTGTTCACCGCTTGATTATTTTTGGTTGCTAAGGCTTTTATATTGGCCTGAATAACATTATCAATATAGGTGAAATCTCTGGAATAGGTTCCGTCGCCATTAATGTTTGGCGACTGGTGTTTCATTAATTGCATTACAAATTTAGGGATAACTGCAGCATAGGCCCCATTTGGGTCTTGTTTCCTTCCGAAGACATTAAAATAACGTAGGCCTATTGTTTCCATGCCATAGGTTTTCGAAAATATGTCCGCATAAAGCTCATTTACGTATTTGGTTATGGCGTAAGGGGATAGAGGTTTCCCTATAACGTCCTCTATCTTTGGCAATCCCTTGGAGTCGCCGTAAGTAGAAGAGCTTGCGGCATAGACAAAACGTTTTACTTTGGAATCCCTTGCGGCAACCAACATATTGAGAAACCCATTTACATTTACTTCATTGCTGGTAATTGGATCTTTTATTGATCTAGGAACCGATCCCAAGGCGGCTTGATGCAAGATGTAATCTACATTCTCGCATGCCCCTAAGCAATCTTCTAAGTTTCTAATGTCGCCTTCCAAAAGCCTGAAATTTTCTTTTTCGCGAAGATGGGATATATTCTTAATTTTTCCTGTAGCAAAATTGTCCAAACAGACAACTTTATTACCATTTTGGACTAGATATTCACAAAGATTGGAGCCTATAAATCCGGCACCTCCAGTTACGAGCACGGAATGTTCTTTTGGAAATTTTAATTCTTTATTACTAATGTTTGCCATAATTGAAATATTCTTTATTGATTAGAAAGTAATTAAAATGTGAAGATAAAGGTTAAGACATGGTAGTTATGCTTTAGCCTTTGTTTTAGTGATATTATAATAATTGCAGTACCAATCGGTGAAGGATTTAACGCCATCTGCTATGTTGGTAGTTGGCAGATAGTTATAATCTTGCATCAGCCGATCAATATTTGCCCATGTTTTTTGAACATCGCCAGGCTGCATCGGTAGCATCTCTTTAAGGGCAACCTTACCCAGGTTCCGTTCAATTTCCACAATAAAATCCAACAATTTTACTGATCTGCTATTTCCAATATTGTAAATTTTGTACAATCCTTTTTCATCTTTTTGGTCCGGCAGTTTTTTTTCAATGACGCTTATGATACCGGCAGTTATATCATCTATATGGGTGAAATCGCGTTCCATTTTACCTTTGTTGAACACCTTTATTGGCCGACCTTGTACAATGGCTTCTGTAAAAAGAAATAGTGCCATATCCGGTCTGCCCCAAGGCCCGTAAACCGTAAAAAATCTAAGTCCCGTTGTCGGTATTTTATATAGATGGCTGTAGGTATGTGCCATTAGTTCGTTGCTCTTTTTGGTCGCAGCATAAAGGCTAATAGGATGGTCTACCTGATCATCTTCCTGGAAGGGGATTTTTTTGTTAAGGCCATAAACACTGGAACTACTGGCATAAATGAGATGTTGAATGGAATGGTGACGGCAACATTCCAAAAGATTGGCATAACCTACCACATTGGAATCTATATATACATCAGGGTTTTCAATACTATAACGCACTCCAGCTTGGGCGGCCAAATGGCATACTTTGTCAAATAGTTCAGTTTCAAAAATTTTGGGAAGGTTTTCGCGCTCCTCGATGCCCATACGGATAAATTTGAATTGTTCTCCATACAATTCACCAGTGCAACTCACATTGAAGCGGCTGGCGTTATCTTTGGAAATGCCCAATTCATTTAGACGTGCAAATTTTAGCTCAATAT
The DNA here is from genome assembly GCF_014397245.1 of Arenibacter arenosicollis. Lineage (GTDB taxonomy): Bacteria > Bacteroidota > Bacteroidia > Flavobacteriales > Flavobacteriaceae > Arenibacter > Arenibacter arenosicollis. Next base: position 212,793 of record NZ_JACLHY010000005.1, read on the forward strand.
CGTAATACTGGTTTAAATTGTCTATCCCAACCACTTGATGCCCTTTGTTTAGCAAAGTGCGGGCAACGTGAAATCCTATAAAACCTGCGGAACCAGTAACTAGTATTTTCAAAAGAATTTGTTTTTAACAAATATCGGAAAATTAGCTAATCAGGTAGGGTGAAACAAGCTATAAAATTTTATGTTTAAACTTTGAACATAAAATTTTATGTATTTACCTTATGGACAACTAGTGATATTTATTTTGATTAATAGAGTTAAGATTCTCCAATCTTGTAATAATTAAATCCTATTTGGGTCATGTTTTCTTTGTTCAAAAGTCTTCTCCCATCGAAAACAAAAGCTGGTTTTAACATTTTTTTAAAAATCAGAGACCAATCATAGGTTTTAAACTCATCCCATTCCGTTAGTACAGCTATGGCATGGGCATCCTCAATCGCCTCTATGGGTTTATTCGTCACTTTTAATAATCTACGGTTCTCTTCCGGTGTTCTAGTGTTTAAATAGTCCAGGTCTGCATAGATTTGTTTTTCGGAAACCTTTGGATCATAAACGACTATTTCAGCTCTTTCTTCCAAGAGCGCATCGGCAACGTAGATTGCTGCGGATTCCCGTGTGTCATTGGTGTCCTTTTTAAAAGCCCAACCATAAAATACTATTTTTTTTCCAGAAACTGTATTGTAAAGCGTGGAAATAATATTTTCCGCAAAGCGTCTTTTCTGGTAATCGTTCATAATAATTACTTGTTCCCAATAATCGGCAACTTCCTGTAAGCCAAAGCTACTGGCAATGTAAACCAAATTAAGGATGTCTTTCTGAAAACAGGATCCCCCAAAACCTACTGAAGAATTTAGGAATTTGGAGCCTATTCTACTGTCATAGCCTATAGCTCTGCTTACTTCCGCTACATTAGCATCCGTTTTTTCGCATAATGCAGAAATGGAATTTATGGAAGATACACGTTGTGCTAAAAAGGCATTGGCAACGAGTTTGGAAAGTTCAGAAGACCAAACGTTGGTCTGTAAAATCCGTTCCTTTGGAAGCCAACGTTCATAAATGGCACTTAAAGTGTTCTTGGCCGCTTTTCCCGTGGCAGTGTCATCGCCACCTATTAATACTCGGTCCGCATTTAGTAAATCTTCTATAGCAGTCCCCTCCGCTAAAAATTCCGGATTGGAAAGGATTTCAAAGGCGACGCCGTTACCAGTGTTATCCAAAATACTTTTTATTGCGCTGGCCGTTCTTACTGGAAGGGTAGATTTTTCAACAACGATTTTATCCGTCTTGGCTACCCGGGCAATATTTCTGGCGCATAATTCAATAAATTTCAAGTCAGCTGCCTGTCCCTTACCTTTACCATAGGTTTTTGTTGGGGTGTTTACGGATATGAAAATTATTTCTGCCTCATCAATGGCTTTGTCTACCTCTGTGCTAAAAAACAGGTTCTTTCCTCTTGTAGCCCCCACAATTTCATTCAATCCAGGTTCGTAAACTGGTAAATTATCCAAATTGGAATCGTTCCATTGGTTAATGCGATCTACATTAATATCCACAACAGTAACTTTGATCTCTGGACATTGACTGGCTATGACGGACATGGTAGGTCCGCCCACATAACCGGCCCCGATGCAACAAATTTTGGTGATTTTTTTCATTATTAATGGATAATTATTTAATGCAAAGATTAAAAATTAATTCAAAGAACCTAGGCTTTTACCTTAACGAACCTTATATTTATAGGTGAATTGTTAAGAAGTCTCGACAAAAGCGCGAAAATTTAATTGGAGCAGTATTTAATCGAGATATTTCAATCTTGAACGAATTATATGGCCAATATGATAATGTACTCGAAAGTATACTTAATTTTACATTGCAATTATAAATAACCCCAAAATTTGATAACAAAAACGAAAATATGGCTTTCCTCGCCACATATGGGTGGCAATGAGCAAAATTATGTTCAAGAGGCTTTTGATACCAATTGGATAGCTCCACTTGGACCAAATGTAAATGCTTTTGAAGAATCTATTGAAGATTATTTGGGCAATTCCATAAAGGTGGCAGCCTTAAGCTCTGGCACGGCGGCTATTCATTTGGCATTGGAGCTCTTAGGTGTAGGTTATGGGGATGATGTTATTTGTCAAAGTTTTACTTTTTCTGCTTCGGCCAATCCTATAACTTATTTAGGAGCACGTCCTGTATTTGTTGACAGTGAAAGGGAGACATGGAATATTTCTCCTGGATTGTTGGAAAAGGCCATTTTGGATGGCATGGCAAATGGAAAAAAACCAAAAGCAATAATCGCAGTACATTTATATGGTATGCCGTATAAGGTAAGCGAGGTAAATGAAATTGCGGCTAAATATGATATTCCTGTTATTGAGGATAGCGCGGAAGCACTTGGTAGCGTATATAAGAACAAGCCGTGCAGCACTTTGGGTACAATAGGTATATTGTCCTTTAATGGAAACAAGATTATTACTACTTCAGGCGGCGGTGCCTTGGTGACCAAAGATGTAATATTAAAGAATAAGGCCGTTTTTTTGGCGACCCAAGCTAGGGATAATGCCCCACATTATGAGCATACCCATATTGGATATAATTATAGAATGAGTAATGTTCTGGCGGGTATAGGCCGTGGGCAAATGGAGGTGATAGAAGATAGGGTTAATAGTAGGAGAGGTAATTTCGAATATTATAGGTCAAAATTGGCACATATATCGGAAATAGAATTTTTAAAGGAACCTGAAGGCTTTAAATCCAACCGGTGGTTGAGTTGTATTCTTGTTCCTTCGTATAACACACGTGAAAAAATAAGATTGGCCCTGTTGGAGGAGGATATAGAGTCTAGACCTTTGTGGAAGCCAATGCACATTCAACCTATTTTTGAGGGTTGTAAAGTTTATGTAGATGGTACTTCGGAAGATTTGTTTCAAAGAGGGCTTTGCCTTCCTAGTGGTTCCAATTTGCAGAAAGATGATCTAGATAGAGTAATAGAAATAATTTTAAAAGTATTAACCCAATGATACATAATTACTTAACCAGTAGAGCTCAAAAGTATACGTCTAAATGGATTGTATTGGCCATAGATTTAATCTTAGTTGCCACAACTTTTATATTATCCTATCTAATTAGGTTTAACCTAACCCTTGATTTTGATATTAGCAAGTTGGTTATGCAGTTGCCTGTAATAATTCTGATTTCGTTTGTTGCCTTCCTGATTACGGGCTCATACAAGGGCGTAGTTCGTCATACAGGGGTAAGGGATGTTTATAATATTTTTAATGCCATTTGCCTTGCCAGTATCATAACCATTTTTATGATTATTTTAAATAGGGAAATGGAATTTATGGAAGGTTTTACGGTTCCCCTATCTATTATAATAATTCATAGTTTATTGAGTTTTATTGCTCTAACGGCTTCAAGATATATGTTTAAGAATGCCTATTATAACTTGGTAAAGCAATTTAAGGTTACTAAAAATGTAATTATTTATGGGGCAGGGGAATCCGGAATTCTAACTCAAAATGCCTTGACCAGTCATTCTGGAAGTATGTCCAGAGTTGTTGGCTATATAGACAAGGATTATGAAAAGGTAGGTAAGAGTATTAATGGTGTAAAGGTTTATGCTCCAGAAGTTTTATCTGAATATTTTATAAAAGCGAATGGAATAAACGAAATAATATTTTCCATACAAAATATAGAACACAGTAGGCTAAGGGAATTGGTAGAAGGTTTGGTAGATTTTCCAGTTCAGGTCAAAATTGTTCCACCCATAGAGGATTGGATCAATGGTGAATTAAAAATTTCCCAAATCAAGCAAGTGCAAATAGAGGATCTGCTTGATAGGGTCCCTATTAAAATTAAGAATAACCGCATTTCCAAAGAGTTAAAAGATAAGGTAATAGTGGTTACTGGTGGAGCCGGTTCTATTGGGAGTGAGCTGGTTAGGCAAATAGCCAATTATGAATATAAATCACTAATTGTAATCGACCAGGCAGAATCGGCCCTATACGATCTACAGCAAGAGTTGATTCAGAATGGTTTTCATAATTTTATTCCTATTGTAGGGGATATTAGGGATAAGAATAGAATGTCCGGTTTATTTCAAGAGCACAAGCCCAATATGGTCTTTCATGCAGCCGCTTATAAGCATGTTCCTTTAATGGAATATAATGCCTATGAGGCCGTTAAGATAAATATAGCAGGTACCAAGGTAATAGTGGATCTTTCTTTGGATAACGGAGTAGACAAGTTTATTTTTGTCAGTACCGATAAGGCGGTTAACCCTACCAATGTTATGGGGGCTACAAAAAGGATTGCAGAAATGTACATTAGTTGTTCACAGCAACAAAACAAAACCAAATTCATCACAACCCGTTTTGGTAACGTACTTGGATCCAATGGTTCGGTGATTCCGTTGTTTAAAAAGCAAATTGAAAATGGAGGGCCTTTGACAGTAACACACAAAGATATTACCCGCTATTTTATGACTATTCCGGAAGCGGCCCAATTGGTGTTGGAAGCTGGGGGAATGGGTGAAGGTGGAGAAATTTTTATATTTGATATGGGTGAATCTGTCCGAATTTTCGATTTGGCCAAAAATATGATAAAATTATCTGGTCTTAGATATCCTGAGGACGTAGATATTAAGATTACTGGTCTTAGACCAGGAGAAAAATTATATGAGGAGCTATTGGCTAATGGTGAAAATACGATGCCTACCTATCATAAGAAAATTATGATCAGTAAGTCAAGGGAATTCAATTTTGAAGACGTTAGGTCTAAAATAAATGAGTTATGCGTAGCCAACATGTTTTTCAATGGTAACCCGGTAGCACTTATGAAGGATATTGTTCCAGAATACATCTCCAATAATTCAGAGCAGTGTAAATTGGACAAGGAAAAGATTGCGAAAAAAGACAATGTAGCGGTCAAGAAAATTTTACAGTCCTAAAATTCACTATACTTGCAAAATAAAATGTTATAATAAATTCCTATAAAACAGGTTCCATGAAAAACAAATCTTTAGGTTTATTTGCTTCTATTTTAATAATTTCACTTGTATTACTTTCTTCCTGCGCCTCTAAAAAGGAGGTGGTGTATTTTCAAAATGCCAGCAGTTTTGAAACCTTGGTGGACAAGAATAGTTTTACTCCCAAGTTTAAGGTTGATGATCTAGTTAGTATAAATGTTTCCACCTTGGACAGTGAGGCAAGCGTGCCCTTTAATTTATTTAAGGGTGCCTCGGAAGGTGGTATTCGGGCAGAGCAGGTGGACTACCTAATAGACCAAGAGGGTAATATTAATTTCCCGGTGATAGGAAAATTAAGGATATCTGGTTTGTCACCTGAGGAATTAAGGTTGCTTTTGAGTGAGAAACTAAAGGACTATTTAAAAGATCCAATAATAAATATAAGATTAGTTAATTTTACAGTCACCATTTTGGGCGAAGTTCAAAGACCCGGAACTTATCCCGTGAGTGGAGAGCGGATCACCATTTTGGAAGCCCTTGGACTCGCCGGGGATTTAACCATTAAGGGAATGCGAAAAAATGTGATGGTGATTCGTGATTTTGATGGTACCAAGGTGTATACCCGTTTGGATCTTACACAAAAGGAGGCTATGAATTCGCCAGTGTATTATCTTACCCAAAATGATGTGGTGTATGTGGAGCCAAACCAATCAGCTGTAACTGCTTCCAGTTTGGATAACAGGGCTACTATAGCCATATCCCTGGCATCGTTGGTAATTACCTCTACAATACTATTTGTGACAAGAAATTAACTATTAATATATTTTACCCTTTTACCCAATGAGCTTAGACTCTCAAGATAAACCTACGGAAAATCTAGATTTAAAAGAAATAATCAGCTTATACACTAAACATTGGAAGTGGTTTGTTCTTTCTGGATTTACAGCATTGGCTTTAGCATTTATATATCTTCGATATGAAATTCCGGAATACCGCGCAGAAGCCAAAATCCAAATTGTGGATGAAGGTAGCTCAGGATCAAGTCTTGGTCTTTTTAAAGATTTAGACCTGCTTTCCAATGGGAATACCGAAGTTTTGGATGAAATTGAACTTATAAATTCTAGATCCAATTTTATTGAAGTGGTCAAAACTTTGGGGCTTAATACCAAGATTATGGCCCTAGGGAATATTATTGATACCGAACTATATACCAATCCGCCTGTAAAGGTTAATTTCATTGCTGCCGATTCTATTATTAACAAATCCAGTTTTTCTTTTTACCTGCAATTGTCATCCGTAACGACTTTTGGTTATACGGAAGAGGAAGATATGCCGGTAAAAGTATTGGCTTTCGGAACCAATATTCCAACACCAATAGGGGATATTGTGGTTACCCCAAATATGGATAATTTTGATCGATTTAAGGAAGCTAAAATTAAGGTAGTAGTGCATCCGGTGAATCTGGTTGCCCAATCTTATAGGACGAGAATTAAAATTGATTTATTAGATCAATTTTCTAATATATTGAATATTACTTTGGAAGATCCTATTAAGGAAAAGGCAGTGCAGATTATAGATGAACTAATTAGGGTCTATAATAAAAATGCCATAGAGGATAAAAGGATAATTGCAGATAGAACATCTAATTTTATAGAAGATAGAATTGCGGAAATTTACACTAGTCTTTCTTCGGTAGATCAGACTGCCCAGGACTTTAAAACGGATAGAGGGGTAACGGATATTGCTTCGGAAGCCAATATTAATTTAAATGTGGGGGTAGCCAACCAGCAAGAACTTGCCAATATGCGGACTCAGTTGAATATTGCCGCATCCATGAAGGATATTGTGGAGCAACAGGATGGTTTTGAGGTGCTTCCGGGAAATGTGGGTTTAACGGATCCAACCATTAATAGTACCACTTCCAAGTATAATGAGCTGGTTTTGGAAAGGAATAGACTTTTAAAAAGTTCTAATGAAAAAAACCCTGTCATTGTAAACTTGGATCAACAAATTAGGGGTTTAAAAAGAAATATGCAGTCCAGTTTAAATAGTACTGTGGACAATCTTGGGTTACAGGTGAATGCCTTAAGTGGGCAGCAGGCCATCTTTAATTCTAAAATTTATTCTGCACCAAAAAATGAAAGGGCGTTAAGGGATATTACGAGAAAACAGGAAACTACTGAGCAGTTATATCTGTATTTATTACAGAAAAGGGAAGAAGCGCAAATTGCGGTAGCTTCAACGGCACCTAAATCCAAGGTTATAGATTACGCTTATAACCCAAGTCCTTTTCCAATTTCACCTCGAAGAAATGTGGTTTATTTAGCCTTTTTATTGCTAGGTGGATTAATTCCGTTTGCTTTAATATACGTATCCGATCTTTTGGATAATAAAGTACACAATATGCATAGTTTGGAAAAGGTGTCCAAAAATATTCCTATTTTAGGAGAATTACCGCGGCTTTCCAGGAAAGATCAAAAACTGATAATTAAAGAAGATCGTTCAGTTCTTGCTGAATCCTTACGGATAATCAGGACCAACTTGGATTACTTGATTAAAACAGACAGGAACGAAAACGGCAAGAATAATGTGGTTTTTGTGACCTCTAGCGTTCCGGGTGAAGGTAAATCCTTTCTTTCTACCAATCTGGCCATGACCATAGCCAGTACGGATAAAAAAGTATTATTGTTGGGTGCCGATGTGCGTAACCCTAAATTATATTCCTTTTTTACGGGCAATGAAATTAATAAAATGCCCAGCAAAAACAAAAAAAAGGATGTAGGACTTACAGAATACCTTTATGATAGCACCCTGGAAGTAAAGGATATTATTAATCCAATGCTGGTTTTTCAGGATACTATGGATGTGATATACTCAGGAAGGATACCTCCCAATCCTGCCGAACTGCTAATGAGTAAACGTATTAAGGAGCTTTTTGAAGAAATTTCCGAGTTGTATGATTACGTTATTGTGGACACAGCACCACTTATGGTAGTTACAGATACTTTATTGATCAGTGATTATGCCAATCATTTGATTTACGTTACCAGGGCAGGTTTAACGGAAAAGAAGGCTGTGCAGTTTCCTATGAAATTACAACAGGACGGAAAAATTAAGGGACTTTCCTTTATCGTCAATGATGTAAAGGTGTCCAATTTGGGATATGGGGGCAAATACGGATATGGCTATGGAAAAAGTCAAAAAAAGTGGTGGAAATTCTAAAATTTTTGGGCATATCGTAAATAAACTTTGTCTGCATCTTAATAATTTTCGTGCAATACTGTGGAATGGCCTAATTTGTTCCATTTTTAGCCTTTGATTGCTATTGTTGTGTGGTATCTTCAGTATGTGTTTGTTTGGGAAATAGAATGAATTATTGGTAGTAATTAGCAGAAAGCGTACTCTTTTCCAACTATGGGTATTAGTATTTTGTTATTCTAATTCAATTGGAAAAGCTTGTTAAATTATTCTATTTTAACGGTTGCCATGACAACTGGTATCAGACTTATTCTAATTGTCCTATATTTCTTGCTCCAGATAATTTAGACTGCCCAGGATCCTGGATTCTATGTGGATAGCGAACACTGTTGTTGTATTCTCATAATATGTCGTTCGCTATGAATATAAGTTTATTTCCAGCTTAAATTTTATCTCTGTATTTTGTCGATGAACATTCGGGTTTAAACGAATAAGGTTAGGGTATTTTCTTTCCAGATTGTTATTACTTTATATTTGTTTTTTGTAACTTAATAGACCGTCTATAACGGTTTAAACTTAGAATGTTTTTTAACTGCAGGAATATGAAACACAATTACTCCAAATCCCTATCATTTATTATCTTTTGGCTGATCTTTCTAGGATTTGGCATGCTGGTACAAGCACAGATAAATTTCTCTCAGAGTAACTTGGACTTCAATGGAAATGGAAACGCTTTAGTTACCACCTCTTTGAAATTTGGTCCGGATGGTCGGTTATATTTTGCTGAATATTCCGGTACCATCAAGGCGTTGACCATTGAAAGGAACGGTCCTAGCGATTACAAAGTTCTAAATACTGAAGTTATAACTGGAATTAACGGTATTCAAAACCATAATGACGATGGTTCCCCAGATTCTTCAACATTAAGACAAACTACAGGTATTACAGTTGCTGGAACCTCTGCAAATCCGATTATTTATGCTACTTCCAGTGATTTTAGGATTGGTGGGGGTGTTAATGGTGGGTCTGGTGATACTGGCCTGGATACAAACTCTGGAGTTATTACCAGATTTTCTTGGAACGGAACTTCATGGGATGTGGTAGATATAGTTAGGGGTTTGCCGCGATCGGAGGAAAACCATGCTACCAATGGATTGGAATTTGTAACGGTTAGCGGAATTGACTATCTAATTGTAGCACAAGGTGGGCACACCAATGGAGGAAGTCCATCAATTAATTTTAACTATGCAATGGAATATGCATTGTCTGCTGCCATTTTATCCGTAAATCTGGATGCTTTGGAGGCACTGCCCATTCTTAATGACAACGGTCGTAACTACATATATGATATACCAACCTTGGATGATCCAACACGTGCCAATGCAAACGGCATTACAGATCCGGATACACCTGGTTACAACGGTATTGATGTGAATGACCCTTTTGGAGGTAATGACGGTCTTAATCAGGCCATGGTAGTACCAGGAGGTCCTGTACAAATATTTTCCCCGGGTTATAGAAATGCCTATGACTTAGTGGTGACAGAAAGTGGAGCCGTTTATGTTACGGATAATGGTGCCAATGGAGGATGGGGTGGTTTTCCTGAGAACGAGGGGATGTCCGGAACAGTCACCAATAACTATGTTGTGGGCGAACCAGGGAGTTCCTCTTCTTCAGGGGGTGAGCAGATTAATAACGAGGATCACCTTCAGTTGATTACTACGGATATTCAAAATTATGTTTTTGGCAGCTATTATGGAGGGCATCCAAACCCGGTAAGGGCTAATCCTAATGGGGCTGGATTATATACTACTCCAAACCCCACAAGTAATGCAGGCGCTGTTTTTAGAACGCTGATTTATGACCCCAATGGTTCGAGACCTGGGTCTACAACTGATGCAAGCATAGCACTGCCTGCAAATTGGCCTCCAGTGCCTTCTGCCAACTTGGTTGAAGGGGATTGGAGGGGTCCAGGGATTTCCAATCCAGATGGCCCTGATGATGATCCTGTTACAATTTGGGGAACCAATACCAACGGTATTGATGAATATACGGCCTCCAACTTTAGTGGTGCTATGCAAGGAGATTTACTTGCCGGGACCAATTTACAACAGTTAAGAAGGGCAGAACTTAATCCAGACGGCAGTCTGGAGACACTAACTCCTGTTTTTGCTTCTAATTTAGGTGGCAATGCACTTGGGGTGAGCTGTAATGGAGATTCAGATCCTTTTCCCGGAACTATTTGGGTCGGGATATACACGGGGAGTGGCGGAAATGGAAATACAGTATCCAAAATAGTTGTGTTGGAACCTGCCGACTTAGTGAATTGTATAAGCCCAGGAGAACCTGGGTACGATGCAAATGCGGACTATGATAATGATGGATACACCAATCAGGATGAGGAACAAAATGGTAGCGATCCATGTAATGGTGGGTCACAGCCAAGCGATTTTGACAAGTCTGCGGGAGCTCCATTAGTTTCCGATCTTAATGATTTGGATGATGACAATGATGGTATATTAGATGCATTAGATCCTTTTCAATTGGGAAACCCTAATATTTCAGGTAGTGATGCATTTGTAATACCAGTAATCAATGAGTTATTTTCAGATACTAGTCTAGGAGGATTTTTAGGCCTTGGAATGACAGGTTTAATGAATAATGGGGATGCCAATCCAAACTGGTTAAATTGGATAGATAGAAGGGACGATCCCAATGACCCCAATCCTAATGACATTTTGGGTGGGGCCATTGGTGCAATGACTGTGAATATGACTTCCGGAACCGCTTTGGGAACTACTAATACCCAAGAAAAAGGATTTCAGTACGGGGTACAAGTAGAACAGACTAGTCCCATATTTACTGTAGCTGGTAGTTTAGGGAATTTTAACGACCCCCTACAATTATATGGAAATACGGCTGCACCCAATGGAGAGCTTGGTATTTTTATGGGCGACGGTACACAGAGCAACTATATAAAAATGGTTATTACCCAGAATGGAATAACTGCGCAGCAAGAAATTAACGATGTACCTCAGTCTTCATTAGATTTTGTGGTTCCAGTTCAAGACCGTACAAATGGTGTTGTTTTTTATTTTGTTGTAAATCCATCCAATGGCGAAGTGATCTGCGAATATACGCTTGTAGGAGGGGGCTCACGTACTACATTAGGTACCATAACAGCATCTGGTAATTTGTTGACAGCCTTGCAGCAATCATCTACCGATTTGGCCGTTGGGTTAATAGGAACGTCCAATGCATCTGGTGTGGAAGTACAAGGAACTTGGGACTTTCTTAATGTTTTGGATAGCAATCCTTTTGTAATCAATAATATTCCAAATTTGGATAGAATGATCAATTCTGCCAATGAGGTGATAAATATGGATAATTTTTTCGATGACGATGGCAGCACGGCTAATCTTACTTATACTGTTGAGAATAACACGGATACAAGTATTGGTGCAGTTATCAATGCAAACGAATTAACATTGTCATATCCTTCAGCTCCGGCAGTATCAGATATTACAATACGTGCTACGGATGGCGAATCCAATTTTGTGGAACAAACCTTTACCGTTACCGTTACTGATGCCCCAATTGTATTATTTAGGGTGAATGCAGGTGGAGCGGAAATAGCCGCTATAGACGGAGGTATTGATTGGGAGCAAGATACACCATCCAACAACTCCACCAATCTTTCCGTTGCCGGAAGTAACCAAGCTTTTTCCTTTACAGTTAATAGTGGACCAAGTGTTCCTACTACAACCCCAGATGCTATTTTTAATACCGAAAGGGCGGACAATGTTGCAGGGGCACCAAATATGACCTATTCATTTCCGGTAGTGCAACCTGGGAATTATGAAGTAAGACTTTATATGGGTAATGGCTGGTCCGGAACTTCAGCCCCCGGACAACGTTTATTTGATGTTCAGATGGAAGGCATTACTTATCCTGCCTTGAAGGATATAGATTTGTCGGGGACCTATGGACACCAAGTTGGTGCTGTAATAAGTCATGTTATTAAGGTAACCGATGGCACTATTGATATCTCATTTATTCATGGTAGCATTGAAAATCCTATGGTTAATGGAATTGAAATTTTGGATGCTTCCGATACAGAAACCCCAATTTATGTAAATCCCATTGCAGACCAAAAAACTAGTACAGGGGAGCAGTTGATAGGAAATTTTGGGGTTACAGCTTATGGTGGTGATGGGAATAAACAGTATTCGGCACAAGGACTTCCACCAGGATTGGTTATTGAACCTACCAATGGTCAAATTGGAGGAACCGTTGCAATTGGGGCGGAAGTTAATAGTCCATATAATGTAATTGTAACCGTGGATGACAGCGATGGTTTAACCAATGATGCGGTAAGCATTTCCTTTGAATGGATCATATTTGACGCTTCTTCCTATAGGGTCAACGTTGGAGGTGATCAGGTTACTGCCACGGACAATGGGGTGGATTGGAAGTTCAATAATACCAATGGAGCCTATGCATCCAGCATGTATTCTGTAAATACTGGTTTTTCCATTAATTCCAGTTTACCTTACAATAAAAGACATAGTACTTTGCCAGCCTATATTGATAACACTACGTTCAACGGTATTTTTGCAAGAGAACGCTATGATGCCGCTGGGGGTGCCGAGATGGAATTCAAGTTTCCTTTGGAAAATGGAGATTATGTTGTGAATCTTTATTTGGGAAATAGTTTTGAATTGGCGAAAGAAGTGGGCGATAGAATTTTCGATATTTCTTTGGAAGGAGTAATTGTGAAAGATGACCTTGATTTAATATCGGAGTTTGGACATTTGGTAGCAGGCATGTTATCTTTCCCAGTGACACTTAGTGATGGAGAATTAAATATACTTTTCCTGCATGGAGTTGCCGAAAATCCGATAATAAGTGCAATAGAAATTTTTGAGGTGGATACTGCCAATCCCACTTTAACTTTATCTACTATTGCGAACCAATCGAACGATATTAATGAAGTAGTTAACATTAGTGCATCTGCAGCTGGTGGTGATCCCAGTGAGGATATCTCCTATTATATTTCTGGACAACCCGAAGGTATTAGTATAAATCCAAGTAGTGGTCAAATAAGTGGGACCATAGCTGCAACTGCTTCCACTGGAGGACCAAATAGTAATGGGGTACATCAAGTAGTCGTAACTGTGGCTAAACCGGGTTCTGCCCCTGCAAGCAGAGTGCTTTCATGGACTATAGCTTCGACTTGGGTAAATAAGAATGAAGATGAGACCTACACAGGAAGACATGAAAATTCTTTCGTACAGGCAGGTAATAAATTCTATCTGATGGGTGGAAGGGAGAGTGCTAAAACGATCGATGTTTACGATTACACTTCAAATTCTTGGACATCCTTGGTTAATTCAGCTCCATTTGAATTCAACCATTTCCAAGCCACGGAGTACCAAGGATTGATATGGATAATAGGCTCTTTTAAAGATAATGCCTTTCCTACTGAAACCCCGGCTGAATATGTTTGGGCATTTGATCCGGCAAATGAAGAGTGGATTCAAGGTCCTCAAATTCCTGCCAACAGGAGAAGGGGATCTGCAGGCCTCGTTCTGCACAATAATAAGTTTTACGTTGTGGCCGGTAACACGCAAGGACACGATGGTGGCTACGTTCCATACTTCGATGAATTTGATCCGGAAACCGGAACATGGACAGCATTGGCCGATGCTCCAAGAGCAAGAGATCATTTTGCCGCAGTTGTGATTGGAAATAAATTATATGTTTCTGGTGGGCGTTTATCCGGTGGGACAGGTGGAACATTCGCTCCTACAATTCCGGAGGTTGATGTTTATGATTTTACCACACAGAGTTGGAGTACTTTACCCGCTGGTCAAAATATTCCAACACCTAGAGGTGGTTCTTCAGCCGTTAATTTTAATGATAAATTAATGGTAATTGGAGGAGAAAGTGAAACAGCTGGACCTTCTTTGACGACAGTTGAAGAGTATAATCCGGTTTCTCAATCCTGGACTACGTTGCCTGGATTAAATTCACCAAGGCATGGAACCCAAGCTATAGTTTCTGGAAACGGAATCTTTATTTTGGCCGGTTCGCCCGTACAGGGTGGTGGAAACCAAAAGAATATGGAGTATTTTGGTGAGGATGCACCTGTTGGTAGTCCAAGTGTTGCTAGCGATTTTACTGCCTTGAGCGGTTTGTTAATAGCAGATGGAGCTACAGAATCCATCGATTTGGATATAGAAAATGGAAACGTAGGGATTATAGTAACTTCAATGGTACTATCCGGACCCAATGCGGCCGATTTTAATATTGTCTCTGGGGAATTGACCAATCAGTTATTGAATCCAAATACTACACATCCTATTGGAATTACTCTTAATGGTACGGGGGCCAACAGAAGTGCCATATTAACCATTAATTATGGAAATAACTCTTCCAAAGTCATTAATTTGTCCAATGCTCTAAATGTTCCAGATGTTACCGATCCTGGTACTCAAAATAATATTGAAGGAGAAAGCGTTTCTCTCCAAATAGATGCTACTGGATCTTGTACAGATGTTACATATAGTGCAACCGGATTACCAGCAGGCCTTAGCATAGATGCCAATACAGGTTTAATTTCAGGAACGGTCTCTGCCGGTGGCGGGGGTAGTGGTGCCTATCAGGAAAGTAATGGATTGGTAGTTATGGAAATGGAGAACCTAAATTTTGGAAGTAATTGGTCCGAAGAATCTTCTGTTACAGGCTTTAAAGGAACGGGTTATCTATTTAATACAGTTAATAGTTTTAGTACTCCGGGTAATGGAACCATTACTACCCAAATTAATATCTCTACACCTGGACTTTATAGATTCCAATGGCACAATAAGATAGGTACTATAGCCCCCTCCAATCCAAATACAGAGCATAATGACGCCTGGCTGCGTTTCCCTGATGCAGATAATTTTTTCTGTGCAGATAACACAGCTGGTACTACGGATATTAAATATCCAGGCGGAATTGGGAAAACCCCAGTGGTTAATGGGGCAACTTCAGCTGGTTGGTTTAAAATATATACTAATGTTATTGCATGGAATTGGGATACGCAAACCAGTGATAATGAACTGCAATATGTTTTTGTTCAATTTGACAATGCAGGTACCTATACCATGGAAATTGCGTCAAGATCCGATGGCCATATTATAGATCGCGCTACCTTACATAAAGTGGATCAGAATTACAATACAACGCAATTATTTACGGCATCCGAATCTTTACAAGGGGGAGGAAGTAGTGGCGCTGCTGACAATAGTCCTTATAATGTAGAGGTTACGGTTACCGACGATTGTGTACCGCCTCAATCTACACTACTTGAATTTGTGTGGAATATTGGTGAGGCAGGAAATCAAGTTCCTGTAGCAGTATTGGAAGCTGATATCACTTCTGGTGATGCGCCCTTAACCGTTAGTTTTACAGGAAGTAATTCAACCGATGATACGGGAGTAACAGAATATTTGTGGGACTTTAAGGATGGGACTCCAACAGAGACCACTGCAGATCCTGAACATATTTTTAATACCCCTGGTATATATGAAGTAGAGTTAACGGTTAGTGACGGAGTTCTTTCGAATTCGACTACTTTAACCATAACAGTTAACACACCTGCTAACCAGGCACCAGTGGTTACGAACCCTGGCGAGCAGAACGGTGTTGAGGGCGACGTGGTATCGCTACAGATTGCCGCCACCGATCCGGAGGACGATGGTATGACCTATTCGGCCATTACATTGCCGACAGGGCTATCCATAGATACGGCAACAGGTCTTATCAGTGGTACTATTGCCACGGGTGCAGCCGCGAACAGTCCTTATGCTGTAGAGGTAACGGTAACGGACGACGGTACTCCTGCGGAGTCAACCACGGTCTCCTTTACCTGGAACGTAACGGATGTGCCTGTGAACCAGGCACCAGTGGTCACCAATCCAGGTGTACAGACGGGTGTTGAGGGTGATGTGATCTCTTTACAGATTGCCGCCACCGATCCGGAGGACGATGGTATGACCTATTCGGCCATTACATTGCCGACGGGGCTATCCATAGATACGGCAACAGGTCTTATCAGTGGTACTATTGCCACGGGTGCAGCCGCGAACAGTCCTTATGCTGTAGAGGTAACGGTAACGGACGACGGTACTCCTGCGGAGTCAACCACGG
>NZ_JACLHY010000050.1 GCF_014397245.1 Arenibacter arenosicollis
TGGACCACGCCAAATGGCGTGGTTAGTTCGACCATCGTATTTCAATGCGCAAAATGCTTTTGAAATCCGGGTCAGTAGATCATACCACCGGCCCAAGGAACCGGATACAACATTGGACCACGCCAAAAGGCGTGGTTAGTTCGACCATCGTATTTCAATGCGCAAAAAGCTTTTGAAATCCGGTCAGAACATCATAACACCGGCCCAAGGAACCGGATACAACATTGGACCACGCCAAAAGGCGTGGTTAGTTCGACCATCGTATTTCAATGCGCAAAAAGCTTTTGAAATCCGGGTCTCACTAAAATTTAAAAATATGCAAAAAATACTTTTGGCCAGCACCTCTACCCTATTCGGACAGGCCTATTTGGAATATTTATTGGAAGAACTGCAATCCTTTTTCGCAGATAAATCTACCATCACTTTTGTCCCATATGCCCGTCCCAGTGGCATTACACATGATGCCTACACCCAATTGGTGCAAACGGCTTTTTCCAAGATAAACAAATCGGTGGTAGGCCTCCATAGCTTTAAGGATCCCTTGGAGGGAATTGACAGTGCAGAGGCTATTTTTACTGGCGGTGGCAATACCTTTTTACTCGTACATCAATTGCATCAGCTTGGCCTTATGAACCCTTTGAGGGAAAAAATAATGGCGGGCACCCCTTATATGGGAACTAGTGCAGGGAGCAATATAGCCGGTCCCAGCATGAAGACCACCAATGATATGCCCATAGTCTATCCTCCAAGTTTTGACACCCTGGGCGTGGTAAATTTCAACCTTAATCCCCACTATTTAGATCCGGACACCAAAAGCAAACATAAAGGGGAAACCAGAGAGACTAGGATCCGCGAATTTCATATCTTTAATAGCACCCCGGTAATAGGTCTACGGGAGGGCAACTACATAATGGTAGACGGAAACCACAAGACCCTTAAAGGAAAGGGTACGGCGCGAATTTTTGAGGCGGGAAAAAAGCCTTACGAAAGTGGAAATATTCCATTTTAACGGTAAACAAATTCAGTTCAACTAGTACTAAGGTATTTTACCCGATAAAGCTGGCTTAATAGTGCTATAATATTACTTTTATGAGTCAAGTTCTTATAACAGTGTGTACTATTTTGGTCGAAAGAATGTGTATGGGTTCCAGAGCTTTATGGTGATATTGTGGTAATGCGACTTCAGATGGTCTGCCTACCAGCTAGGGGAACTACATGGAATTGATCATATAAGCGTCAGTCCAAAAAAAGTCCGAAACACATTTCAGAATCCATTGGCCTGGGAGCATTGGCGTTTTACTTGATGCCATTCACTCTTGGGAAATGACCAACTAAACAACATTTTAAATAGTAAGGGAGAAACTAAAAAAATTGAAAATGAAAAACATATGCTTCTTATTATGCCTGCTTTTGGGAATGGCGGTGCAGGCACAGATTAAGATCGGTGATAACCCACAGAACATAGATCCCAGTTCGGTATTGGAATTGGAGAGTAGTTCCAGGGTATTGGTGATTACCCGAGTGAACACTGCCCAAATGAACACCATTACACCCTCTGCAGGGGCTTTGGTGTACAATACGGACGTACAATGTATTCATTATTATACGGGAACGGAATGGAAGGACATCTGTGATGCCGTGGCCGGTTCCATTACCTTTACTTCGGACGATGGCACGGTGGTAATAACCTCTACTGGAGGTAACAATTACGACCTTAAGGTGGGGCAGATCACTGGGATGAATATTGTTAATGAAACCGTTTTTGGTGCCGATATTGCTACTGCCACTATTGGCGAACGCCAATTGGCCCCCAACTCCGTAGGTTCCTCTGAACTTCAGGACAATACTGTAGGGAAAGCCGAAATACAAGAGGCAGCCGTGGGCACCTTGGAAATTATAGATGGCACCATTCAACCGAGCGACATGCAGCCCGGTGCCATTGATCAGGTATTGACCACCAATGCGGCGGGCAATGTGGTATGGCTCAACAAAAATGAATTGGGTGCCACCCAAGCGGACCAGACTACGATTACCGGCGCAGGAACTGCGGCCGACCCTATAAAAGTGGCCGACACCGTTATTGGGGATATTCTGGCCAATACCAACAGTATTACAGTAAATACGAACAATATAGCTCAGAACACCAATGATATTACGGCTATTAATACGGCTCTTGGAACCAAGGAAGATGTGGCGAATAAATCCGATGACACCGCCCTGGGAAATTCAACCACCCTTTACCCCACTCAAAATGCGGTAAAAACATATGTGGACCAATTGGCAGGAGCGGCCAGTACTTTAGCAGATGGCAACATTTTTGTGGGCAGTGCGGGCAATGTAGCCACGGGAGTGGCCATGGGCGGGGATGCTACCATTAGCAATACGGGCGTGGTAACCATTGCCAATCTTGCCATTACCTCCCCAAAAATAGCACTCAATGCAGTAGGCCAACCCCATCTTGCGAGCAATTCTGTTATCTCTGACAAAATATTGAACGGAAATGTAACCCCTATTAAAATTCAACCAGGAGCCGCTAATCAGATCATGACAACAAATACACTTGGGGTAGTGTCCTGGCAGCCGATTGCTGCTGTGGGAGGCAACCAGGATTTAGCAAGTGTTTTAGGTTTTGGAACAAGCGCAGCCAACAACCAAATAAACAATTTGGCGGATCCAACATCACCACAGGATGCTGCCACCATGGCCTACGTTGATAGTCAGACCGATGGTTCCGAAACAGAAATAAATCCAGGAACAAATATTACTATTACTGGAAATGGAACTACCACTACTCCCTATGTAATCAATGCCGCTGATGGTGCCGTTCCTGACGGTTCTGAAACAGAAATAAATCCTGGAACAAACATAACTATAACTGGAAATGGAACCACCGCAACTCCCTATATAATCAATGCTGCTGCTGGTGCCGTGGCTGATGGTTCGGAAACAATCATAGACCCTAGTCCAAGTGTCGCTGTTACTGGAGCTGGAACCACATTATCTCCCTATGTTTTGACTGTTGATGGTTCAGAAACAGAAATAAATCCTGGCACAAATATTACTATAACGGGAAATGGAACCACTGCTACTCCTTATGTTATCAATGCTGCTAGCGGTGCAGTTGCTGATGGTTCTGAAACAATCATAGACCCTAGTACAAGTGTCTCTGTTGCTGGGGCTGGAACCACATTATCTCCCTATGTTTTAACAGTCGATGGTTCAGAAACCATAATTGATGCCGTTAATTCAACCATTGGGGTAACTGGAACTGGAACAAGTGGCAATCCCTATGTATTAACAGGTGCTGCAGGCAATCCCGATGCAACGGACGTGAATTTCACTTCCTATATTTCTATAACTTCTCCCAATGTTCAGGGAGCTATTCAACAGCTTAAAGACGAAGTAGATGGCATTGTGGTTTCTGGTGGAGGAAATCCAACAGATGAATTGCAAGATTTACAATTAACAGGAAGCATCTTAACAGTCACCAATCCGGCAACGGGTGGTAATCAGGTTGATCTTGACACAGAATTTGCTACAGATGCTGAGCTATTAGCATCAATTGCTGATGGGGATGAAACTATTATCACCACTACTCCAACCGTAACGGTTGCAGGTACCGGAACTACAGCTGACCCATACATTTTAACTTCGACTGCAGCAGACGGATCGGAGACTATAGTTAACGGAAGCACCACCGTGACCGTTACGGGGACAGGTACTGTAGGTGACCCATATATTCTTACAAGTGCCGATACATCTGATGGATCGGAGACAATCATAAATCCAAGTGCCACCGTAACTGTAGCAGGTACCGGAACCACAGCAGACCCGTACATTTTAACTTCGACTGCAGCAGACGGTTCGGAGACTGTAGTGAACGGAAGCACCACCGTAACGGTTACCGGGACAGGTACAACGGGCGACCCATATATTCTTACAAGTGCCGATACCTCTGATGGATCGGAGACAATCATAAATCCAAGTGCCACCGTAACTGTAGCGGGTACCGGAACCACAGCAGACCCGTACATTTTAACTTCGACTGCAGCAGACGGCTCGGAGACTGTCGTGAACGGAAGCACTACCGTGACCGTTACCGGGACAGGTACAGCGGGCGACCCATATATTCTTACAAGTGCCGATACATCTGACGGATCGGAGACCGTCATAAATCCAAGTGCCACCGTAACTGTAGCAGGTACCGGAACCACAGCAGACCCGTACATTTTAACTTCGACTGCAGCAGACGGCTCGGAGACCGTAGTGAACGGAAGCACCACCGTGACCGTTACCGGGACAGGTACAACGGGCGACCCATATATTCTTACAAGTGCCGATACATCTGACGGATCGGAGACAATCATAAATCCAAGTGCCACCGTAACCGTGGCAGGTACTGGAACCACAGCAGACCCGTACATTTTAACTTCGACTGCAGCAGACGGTTCGGAGACTGTAGTGAACGGAAGCACCACCGTGACCGTTACCGGGACAGGTACAACGGGCGACCCATATATTCTTACAAGTGCCGATACATCTGATGGATCCGAGACAATCATAAATCCAAGCGCCACCGTAACCGTGGCTGGAACAGGGACAACAGGGGATCCATATATTCTGACCAGCCTTGGAGGGGCCGATGGGTCCGAGACCATTGTTAACGGAAGTTCAACGGTGGCCGTCACAGGTTCGGGAACCGGGGCAGATCCCTATGTCCTGACTAGTGCCGACACTTCGGACGGGTCCGAGACGATCATAAATCCAAGTGCCACTGTAACCGTAGCTGGAAGCGGGACAACAGGGGATCCATATATTCTGACCAGCCTTGGAGGGGCCGATGGGTCCGAGACCATTGTCAATGGAAGTACTACGGTGGCCGTCACAGGTTCGGGAACCGGGGCAGATCCCTATGTCCTGACTAGTGCCGACACTTCGGACGGGTCCGAGACGATCATAAGTCCAAGTGCCACTGTAACCGTGGCTGGAAGCGGAACAACAGGTGACCCTTATATTCTGACCAGCCTTGGAGGGGCCGATGGGTCCGAGACTATAGTGAACGGAAGCACCACCGTGACCGTTACGGGGACAGGTACAACGGGCGACCCATATATTCTTACAAGTGCCGATACATCTGATGGATCGGAGACAATCATAAATCCAAGCGCCACCGTAACCGTGGCTGGAAGCGGGACAACAGGCGACCCTTATGTTCTGACAAGCCTTGGAGGGGCAGATGGGTCCGAGACCATAGTAAACGGAAGTACTACGGTAACCGTCACAGGTTCGGGAACCGGGGCTGATCCCTACGTCCTAACAAGTGCAGACACTTCGGACGGGTCCGAGACAATCATAAACACAAGTGCCACTGTAACCGTGGCAGGAAGCGGGACAACAGGAGACCCATATATTCTGACAAGCCTTGGAGGGGCCGATGGGTCCGAAACCATTGTCAATGGAAGTACAACGGTAGCCGTCACAGGTTCGGGAACCGGGGCTGATCCCTACGTCCTAACTAGTGCAGACACTTCGGACGGGTCCGAGACAATCATAAGCACAAGTGCCACTGTAACCGTGGCAGGAAGCGGGACAACAGGAGACCCATATATTCTGACAAGCCTTGGAGGGGCCGATGGGTCCGAGACCATTGTCAATGGAAGTACAACGGTAGCCGTCACAGGTTCGGGAACCGGGGCAGATCCCTATGTCCTGACTAGTGCCGACACTTCGGACGGGTCCGAGACGATCATAAATCCAAGTGCCACTGTAACCGTGGCTGGAAGCGGGACAACAGGTGACCCTTATATTCTGACCAGCCTTGGAGGGGCCGATGGGTCCGAGACCATTGTTAACGGAAGTACCACGGTAGCCGTAACAGGTTCGGGAACCGGGGCAGATCCCTATGTCCTGACTAGTGCCGACACTTCGGACGGGTCCGAGACGATCATAAATCCAAGTGCCACTGTAACCGTGGCTGGAAGCGGGACAACAGGTGACCCTT
>NZ_JACLHY010000051.1 GCF_014397245.1 Arenibacter arenosicollis
TCAAAAAAAGGCGGCGGCCTACTCTCCCACTTGGTGTAGCAGTACCATCGGCGCAGACGGGCTTAACTTCCCTGTTCGGAATGGTAAGGGGTGGGCCCCGTCGCCATGGCCACCTAAAAACTTCTATACTTTAATGTCCGGTACCCTGCAGCGGATGCTGAGCGTAGCCGAAGCATGACATAATAATGGGACAGGGCGGCCGTAATGGTCGCACTAAAATAAGGTAAGGTACACGTACTGTTGTTTGAAAAAAGGTTTGTTGCGTCCCGCGGTTTCCCGCGGGACGGCGTTTGCGCAAGCCAACGGGCAATTAGTACCACTCGGCTACGGACATTGCTGCCCTTCCACCTATGGCCTATCGACGTGGTCATCTCCCACGGCCCTTTAAAGAAATCTCATCTTGTGGCGGGTTTCGCGCTTATATGCTTTCAGCGCTTATCCCATCCCGACATAGCTACCCAGCAATGCCCCTGGCGGGACAACTGGTGCACCAGCGGTCGGTCCAACCCGGTCCTCTCGTACTAGGGTCAGGTCCACTCAAATTTCTAACGCCCGCAGTAGATAGAGACCGAACTGTCTCACGACGTTCTGAACCCAGCTCGCGTGCCACTTTAATGGGCGAACAGCCCAACCCTTGGGACCTTCTCCAGCCCCAGGATGTGACGAGCCGACATCGAGGTGCCAAACCCCCCCGTCGATATGAGCTCTTGGGGGAGATCAGCCTGTTATCCCCGGCGTACCTTTTATCCTTTGAGCGATGGCCCTTCCATGCGGAACCACCGGATCACTATGCTCTACTTTCGTACCTGGTCGACCTGTATGTCTCTCAGTCAAGCGCCCTTGTGCCATTGCACTCTGCACACGATTGCCAACCGTATTGAGGGCACCTTTAGAAGCCTCCGTTACTCTTTTGGAGGCGACCACCCCAGTCAAACTACCCACCACGCACTGTCCTCCCATAAGGGAGTTAGGCCCCGGACAAACAAAGGCTGGTATTTCAACAATGACTCCACCACACCTGGCGATGCAGCTTCAAAGTCTCCCAGCTATCCTACACATTGGTTGCCCAAGGTCAATACGAAGCTATAGTAAAGGTGCACGGGGTCTTTTCGTCCCACTGCGGGTAACCGGCATCTTCACCGATACTACAATTTCACCGAGCTCATGGCCGAGACAGTGTCCAGATCGTTGCACCATTCGTGCAGGTCGGAACTTACCCGACAAGGAATTTCGCTACCTTAGGACCGTTATAGTTACGGCCGCCGTTTACTGGGGCTTCAATTCAATGCTTCTCCTTGCGAATGACATCTCCTCTTAACCTTCCAGCACCGGGCAGGTGTCAGGCCCTATACTTCATCTCTCGATTTTGCAGAGCCCTGTGTTTTTGATAAACAGTCGCCTGGACCTCTTCACTGCGGCCACGCTAGAAGCGTGGCGACCCTTCTCCCGAAGTTACGGGTCTATTTTGCCTAGTTCCTTAGCCATGAATCTCTCGAGCGCCTTAGAATACTCATCCCAACCACCTGTGTCGGTTTGCGGTACGGGCTGCTTCACTTGGTTTTCTCGGAGGATGTTAAGCTGGATTATCACCTTGGCCGGAGCCTCAGTGTACTATCGGGGCGTCACCGCTCCCTTCAACGTACTATTCCGTCAGTACGCACCAACGCCACATCCCCGTCACTTTTAATGTGAGCAGGTACAGAAATATTAATCTGTTGTCCATCCACTACCCCCTTCGGGTTCGCGTTAGGTCCCGACTGACCCCCAGCTGATTAGCATAGCTGGGGAAACCTTGGTCTTTCGGCGTGCGGGTTTCTCGCCCGCATTATCGTTACTTATGCCTACATTTTCGTTTGTAGCTCCTCCAGCGCCCCTTACAGGTCGCCTTCAGCGGCACTACAATGCTCCCCTACCCCTCTGTACCGAGTACAGAAGTCACAGCTTCGGTGATATACTTATGCCCGATTATTATCCATGCGGAACCGCTCGACCAGTGAGCTGTTACGCACTCTTTAAATGAATGGCTGCTTCCAAGCCAACATCCTGGCTGTCAATGCAGTTCCACCGCGTTATATCAACTTAGTATATACTTGGGGACCTTAGCTGGTGATCTGGGTTCTTTCCCTCTCGGACATGGACCTTAGCACCCATGCCCTCACTGCGCAGAAACATTTTATAGCATTCGGAGTTTGTCAGGAATTGGTAGGCGGTGAAGCCCCCGCATCCAATCAGTAGCTCTACCTCTATAAAACTATCTACACGCTGCACCTAAATGCATTTCGGGGAGTACGAGCTATTTCCGAGTTTGATTGGCCTTTCACCCCTACCCACAGGTCATCCCAAGACTTTTCAACGTCAACGGGTTCGGTCCTCCACTGTGTGTTACCACAGCTTCAACCTGCCCATGGGTAGATCACACGGTTTCGCGTCTACTACTACTGACTATGGCGCCCTGTTCAGACTCGCTTTCGCTACGGATCCGCACCTGAAGTGCTTAACCTTGCCAGTAAAAGTAACTCGTAGGCTCATTATGCAAAAGGCACGCCGTCACCCCCGAAGGGGCTCCGACCGCTTGTAGGCGTATGGTTTCAGGATCTTTTTCACTCCCTTGTTCAGGGTTCTTTTCACCTTTCCCTCACGGTACTGGTTCACTATCGGTCTCTCAGGAGTATTTAGTCTTGGCGGATGGTCCCGCCGGATTCACACAGGGTTTCACGTGCCCCGCGCTACTCAGGATACCGCTATCGATAATGTTCTTTGCTCTTACGGGACTATCACCCTCTACGGTCCCTCTTTCCAAAGGGTTCTGATTCATCGCACATCGAATGTCGCGGTCCTACAACCCCGATATTGCCGAAACAACATCGGTTTGGACTAATCCGCTTTCGCTCGCCACTACTCACGGAATCACTTTTGTTTTCTCCTCCTCCGGCTACTTAGATGTTTCAGTTCACCGGGTTTGCTTGGCTTTCGCCATGACATGTCTTCAACATGCCGGGTTGCCCCATTCGGATACCTGCGGATCATATCGTGTGTGCCGATCCCCGCAGCTTTTCGCAGCTTATCGCGTCCTTCATCGCCTCTGAGAGCCTAGGCATTCCCCATACGCCCTTATCTAGCTTGTCGCCAGACCTTTTATTCTATTACCGGGCCCCCCTTCCGCGGCAGCGTCCAAAGGGCCCTCTCTTTTATACTTGTACTTTACTTTACTTTCGTGTTTCTTTTTCAGCGTACGCAAAGACCTGAATCTGTTGCGCACCCTGTCCCAATATGTCAATGAACGTTTCGGCCATCCCCGTTGTCCCCTTTGCGGCCTTTGGCCAAGATAACGGCAATGTGTTGCCAATGTGGAGAATATCGGAGTCGAACCGATGACCTCCTGCGTGCAAGGCAGGCGCTCTAGCCAGCTGAGCTAATCCCCCGTTTTCCTATAGCCCGGCCCTAGCCAGTCAATAGTCGGCAGGTTTCCCAACTTCTAGAATTTCCTAATTCAATAATTTCAATCAATGAACGTTTCAAAACTTTAAACTTTTAAACTTAAAACTTTGAACTTGCAGCATTGCCGCATCGTAGTCTCAGGCAGACTCGAACTGCCGACCTCTACATTATCAGTGTAGCGCTCTAACCAGCTGAGCTATGAGACTCACTATAGTTTATTTTTGTTATTTATAAAGACAGAAAACGAAAAAACGGGCCTTCGGAAAAATGCCCATACGGCAAATTCTCTAGAAAGGAGGTGTTCCAGCCGCACCTTCCGGTACGGCTACCTTGTTACGACTTAGCCCTAGTTACCGATCTTGCCCTAGGCCGCTCCTTGCGGTGACGGACTTCAGGCACTCCCGGCTTCCATGGCTTGACGGGCGGTGTGTACAAGGCCCGGGAACGTATTCACCGGATCATGGCTGATATCCGATTACTAGCGATTCCAGCTTCACGGGGTCGAGTTGCAGACCCCGATCCGAACTGTGACCGGTTTTGTAGATTCGCTCCTGGTTGCCCAGTGGCTGCTCTCTGTACCGGCCATTGTAGCACGTGTGTGGCCCAGGACGTAAGGGCCGTGATGATTTGACGTCATCCCCACCTTCCTCGCGGTTTGCACCGGCAGTCCCGTTAGAGTCCCCATCATTACATGCTGGCAACTAACGGCAGGGGTTGCGCTCGTTATAGGACTTAACCTGACACCTCACGGCACGAGCTGACGACAACCATGCAGCACCTTGTGATCTGCCCGAAGGAAACTCTATCTCTAAAGCTGTCAGACCACATTTAAGCCCTGGTAAGGTTCCTCGCGTATCATCGAATTAAACCACATGCTCCACCGCTTGTGCGGGCCCCCGTCAATTCCTTTGAGTTTCATCCTTGCGGACGTACTCCCCAGGTGGGATACTTATCACTTTCGCTTGGCCGCCCAGATTTGCATCCGGACAGCTAGTATCCATCGTTTACGGCGTGGACTACCAGGGTATCTAATCCTGTTCGCTCCCCACGCTTTCGTCCATCAGCGTCAGTATATAGTTAGTAACCTGCCTTCGCAATCGGTATTCTATGTAATATCTATGCATTTCACCGCTACACTACATATTCTAGTTACTTCACTATAACTCAAGAC
>NZ_JACLHY010000052.1 GCF_014397245.1 Arenibacter arenosicollis
GGAACCCCAAGGAGGAAGAAAAAAAGGTCTTGGAGGAATACTATACCGATGCCCTGGACAATTTCCTGAACAACAAGGAAAATGCCGAAAAATTGATTGCCCAAGGCGAATATAAGAGGTTGGATACCGATCCGGCAAAGACAGCTGCGCTTATGTTAACGGCCCAGGTGATTTACAATCTTGATGAAACAATTACCAAAGAATAATGATTATGGAAGAAGACAAATCAAAATCTGAAAATCCACTTAAGGTAAACCGCCGACACTTTTTTTCTCAATTAAGTGTTGGGATAGGTTCTTTGGCTTTAGGGTCATTGTTGATACCAGACCTGTTTAAAGGTGGTAAGGGACCATTGGCCAGTCAGCCTCTTGGCATTCCCCATTTTGCCCCAAAGGCCAAACGGGTAATCTATTTGTTTCAATCTGGGGCTCCATCACAATTGGAGTCGTTCGATTATAAACCTACCCTAACCAAACGTATGGGGGAGGATTTACCGGAATCTATACGCAATGGACAGCGACTTACGGGTATGACCTCTGGTCAGGATAAATTTCCATTAATGCCTTCGGCCGCCAAGTTTGCCCAACATGGTAAAAGTGGGGCGTGGGTAAGCGAATTTTTCCCTCATATTGCGAAAATTGCGGATGAGATATGTATTGTTAGAAGTATGCACACCGAGGCTATCAACCACGATCCGGCCATTACCTTTTTTCAGACGGGTAGTCAACAATCCGGTCGCCCCAGTATGGGTTCCTGGATGAGTTATGGTTTGGGCAGTGAAAATCAAAATTTGCCTTCCTTTGTGGTGCTTACCTCAAGGGGAAAGGGCAATAGCCAAGGCCTGTATTCTAAATTATGGTCCAGTGGGTTCTTGGATTCCAAGCATCAGGGGGTGCTGTTGCGTTCCGGTAAGGATCCCGTGCTGTATTTGAACGATCCAGATGGACTTTCACGTTCCGATAAGCGGCATTTATTAGATCACGTATCCTCATTGAACAAAATACATCATGTGGAAACAGGGGATGATGAGATTGAATCTAGAATAGCCCAATATGAAATGGCCTATAGGATGCAAATGTCCGTACCGGATGTTATGGATATTAAGAAAGAACCGGAGTCCATTATAAAATTATATGGGGAAGATTCCCAAGTTCCCGGTACCTATGCCGCCAATTGTCTGCAGGCCCGTAGACTTGCAGAGAATGGGGTACGTTTTATTCAGTTATACCACCAAGGTTGGGATCAGCACGGCAATCTGCCCAATGAAATGGCAGGACAGGCCAAGGATGTTGATCAGGCTTCTGCAGCCCTTATTCTTGATCTAAAACAACGCGGAATGTTGGAGGATACCCTGGTTATTTGGGGTGGAGAGTTTGGTAGGACCAATTATTGTCAAGGAAATTTTGACCCTAAAAATTACGGTAGGGACCATCACCCGCGTGCCTTTAGTATTTGGATGGCCGGTGGCGGAATAAAACCTGGTATTACCTATGGGGAAACCGATGAATTTGGGTATAATATTGTGAAAAACCCGGTCCATATCAACGATTTCCACGCCACTATCATGAATAATTTAGGACTTGATCACGAACAATTAATTTATAAATACCAGGGACGTAGGTTTAGGCTCACGGATGTTGCCGGTAATGTTGTAAATGATATTTTAACATAGTATATGGCTCAAAAAAATAGTTCTCCTTGGGTCGATTATGTTATTTTCGGTCTTACTGTATTTCTTATATTCTGTTTAATTTTCGAATCTTTTATCGATCTCCCAAGTCTTGTGGCATGGTTGGGACGCTGGCATCCTCTAATTCTGCATTTTCCCATAGTACTTTTGCTAATGGCTGCGGCAATTGGTCTTTTTAATAGAATAGTCCCTAAACTTTTACTTACTGTTGCCACACTTTCCGCCTTGGTTACTGCCATTACTGGATTTTTTTTAGGGACGGAAACTGTGCCTAAGGGGGACCTTATTTTTTGGCACCAATGGATGGGGTCAGGCGTAGCTATTTTGGCAGTTTTGTGGTATTGGTTAAGTACTAATCACTTACAGCAAACATACTTGGTCAAAGGTATACAGGTGGTATTGATTCTCTTAGTTGGGTTCACCGGCCATTTTGGTGGGATGATTACCCATGGGGAGGATTTTCTGGCATTGCCGAAAAGCAAAAAATTGGAAAAAATTCCCGAAAACCCGTTGATATATGAACATATAGTACATAGGGTGTTGGATAACAATTGTATCGGTTGCCATAATCCCAACAAGACTAAAGGAGAGCTTCTAATGACTAGTCTTGGGGAGTTAATTAAGGGAGGTGAAAGTGGACCTGCTTTGGTAATAGGCGACCCGATGAATAGCGAATTAATTAGACGACTACATTTGCCTTTGGAGGATGAGGAACATATGCCACCTGAGGGCAAGAAACCATTATCCGACAACGAAATACAGATATTGGAACGTTGGATAGCTTTGGGCGCCTCGGACACTTTAAGGTTAGATGATTTGGATAACAATGAACCTCTAGCGGGGATGGTCAAAAAAATGATGGAGGCCGGGACATCGAA
This sequence comes from Arenibacter arenosicollis, assembly GCF_014397245.1. Taxonomy (GTDB): domain Bacteria; phylum Bacteroidota; class Bacteroidia; order Flavobacteriales; family Flavobacteriaceae; genus Arenibacter; species Arenibacter arenosicollis. The sequence continues at coordinate 2,569 of NZ_JACLHY010000052.1, forward strand.
TTCATGGGCAAAACTTCCTAAAGTAGCGGATAGCACCTTGCAAAATTTGGCATCGGATTACATTACCATAAAAAGGATTAGCAGTAATTCGCAGGCGTTAAGTATATCAGTGTTTTTGCCGCCAGATTACGATCCGAAGAATATTACGGATTTAAAACGGATTTCGGATAATATCATTGAATTGGATCTAAGTGGAATCCCTCTTGGAGAAAAGGAAATGGAACTGGTGGGAATGTGCAAAAATTTGGAATGGTTGGAAGTGGACCGTACTCCCATCACCGATACGGAGTTTAATAAATTAAAGGGTCTTGAAAACCTTAGAGTGCTAAAGGCCTATGAAACTGGTATAACCGATAATAGTGTCGTAGTTCTAAAGGATTTTAAGAGGCTACAAAGTCTTTATGTATGGGAGACTCAAATTTCTGAGGCAGGACTTACCGAGCTAAAAGAAGCATTGCCCAATTTACTATTAGACCACGGAATTGATCCTGAACTCAAAACAGAATTTATAGAGAAAGACACCATTGTAGATAGTATAGAGTAATTTCGTAGGCCGATTTACATTACCGATAATGAATAGAGCTTTCCATCTAACAATTTATATTTGCCTATTTCTCAATTGTTCGTGGCTAACCGCGCAGACTAGGTTTCAATTTACCCATAAGCAAATGGGGACCCAAATTGGGTTGGTATTCTACGATAAGGACAGCGATGAGGTAAAGGCTGATTCCATTGCGCAATTGGTATTCAATAGAATAGACGAACTGAATGGCACTTTAAGCAACTATCTTCCTCAAAGTGAGATTAACAGACTAAGCAGAAGTCCAATTATAAACGTCGCGGTTAGCGATGAACTGTTTCAACTTGTACAAATTTCTGTGGACTATGCCGCAAAGACCAAGGGAGCCTTCGATATTACCCTAGGACCACTAATTGAACTTTGGCGAAAGGCAAGACAAAACAGCCAACTTCCCTTAATTGATGAGATACAGGCCGCCATGAAAAGGATAGGCTATGGCAATGTGGAATTCCATGCTGGGAATATAATAAAGCTAGGGAAGGAAGGTATACAATTGGACGTAGGCGGGATTGGCAAGGGGTTTGCCGCAGATGAGGCAATCAACTTGTTGAAAAGGCATGGTATAACGGCTGCCTTGGTGGATATGGGTGGAGACATTACCGTTAGCGATGCGCCACCAAATAAGGAGTTTTGGGTTTTAGGCTTTAGTTATTTCGATAATAATGGGGTGGAAGTTTTTCGAAAAATAAAGTTGAAAAATCAGGCGGTGGCCACTTCTGGGGATTTATACCAGTACGCCGTAATCGATGGAAAGCGTTATTCCCATATTATTGACCCAAGAAATGGTATGGCGCTAAGCAACAACATACTGGTTACGACTATTGCCCCCAATGGGACCATGGCAGATGCCTACGCCTCTGCTTTAAGTGTCCTAGGTATTAAAGAGGGTAAGACGGTTGTCCTAGAAACCCTTAATTTAGAGGTGTTTATGGTTGAGGATGTCCCGGGTGAATATCAGCATTGGAAAAGTTCGGGATTTATAAATTATATAATTGAGGATTGAAATAAGATTGTAGGTAATTATGGGTCCCCCCCCCCCCCCCCCTTAGAAGGGGAAGGGG
>NZ_JACLHY010000053.1 GCF_014397245.1 Arenibacter arenosicollis
CACCCGTAATCGTTACCTGATCGGCAATGGCGGCAAAGCTCGACTTATCGATCCATTCCACTGTACCAACGGCATCGGTAACCAATACCTTGTCGTTACCTCCGCTCAATATGTTTTCTGTCTGAACTGCATTATCAGCTAATTCAGCATTAGTAATTCCATCGGCCGATACGTCCAGCGTATAAGGGCTAACCGTTGTTCCGGCTCCTGAACGAACCAAGGTAGCATCAGTAGCATTTAAAATTTCATTTCCAATTACACCATCGACTTCAGTTACCGTCACAGAGCCTAAATCTACTAGAATCCAGTCGCTTCCATCCCATTGCATTACCTGTCCAGAGGCCGTACCATCAGCTATGTTTTCCAATTGTACCGCATCATCGGCCAATTTTGAATTCGTCACCGCATCAGGGCCTAATTTGGAATTTACTATGGAAAGGTCCTCAACCTTGAAGGGATCTCCAACCGATCCTATTCCCGTAATAGTCACCTGATCGGCCAAAACAGCGAAGCTGGACTTGTCCACCCATACTACTGTACCAACGGCATCGGTAACCAATACCTTGTCGTTTCCTCCGCTCAATATGTTTTCTGTCTGAACCGCATTGTCCGCCAATTTAGCATTGGTCACCGCATCGGCTCCAAGCTTGGCGGTCACAATGGATAGATCCTCCACTTTGAAGGGATCACCAGCGGTTCCAGCTCCAGTAATCGTTACCTGATCGGCAATGGCGGCAAAGCTCGACTTGTCGATCCACTCCACTGTTCCAACGGCATCGGTAACCAATACCTTGTCGTTACCACCTGAAGAAATATCCTCGGTAAGTATAGTTCCGTTCAATATGTTTTCTGTCTGAACCGCATCATCCGCCAATTTAGCATTGGTCACCGCATCGGCTCCAAGCTTGGCGGTCACAATGGAAAGGTCCTCCACTTTGAAGGGATCACCAGCGGTTCCAGCTCCAGTAATCGTTACCTGATCGGCAATGGCGGCAAAGCTCGACTTGTCGATCCACTCCACTGTTCCAACGGCATCGGTAACCAATACCTTGTCGTTACCACCTGAAGAAATATCCTCGGTAAGTATAGTTCCGTTCAATATGTTTTCTGTCTGAACCGCATCATCCGCCAATTTAGCATTGGTCACCGCATCGGCTCCAAGCTTGGCGGTCACAATGGAAAGGTCCTCCACTTTGAAAGGGTCCCCAGCGGTACCGGCACCCGTAATCGTTACCTGATCGGCAATGGCGGCAAAGCTCGACTTGTCGATCCACTCCACTGTTCCAACGGCATCGGTAACCAATACCTTGTCGTTACCTCCGCTCAATATGTTTTCTGTCTGAACCGCGTTATCGGCCAGTTTTGCATTGGTCACCGCATCGGCTCCAAGCTTGGCGGTCACAATGGAAAGGTCCTCCACTTTGAAGGGATCGCCAGCGGTCCCGGCCCCAGTAATCGTTACCTGATCGGCAATGGCGGCAAAGCTCGACTTATCGATCCACTCCACTGTACCAACGGCATCGGTAACCAGTACCTTGTCGTTACCTCCAGAGGAAATATCCTCGGTAAGTATAGTTCCGTTCAATATGTTTTCTGTCTGAACCGCATCATCGGCCAGTTTTGCATTGGTCACCGCATCGGCTCCAAGCTTGGCGGTCACAATGGATAGATCTTCCACCTTGAAAGGATCCCCAGAGGTCCCGGCACCCGTAATCGTTACCTGATCGGCAATGGCAGCGAAACTCGACTTGTCGATCCACTCCACTGTCCCAATAGCATCGGTAACCAAAACCTTGTCGTTACCACCTGAAGAAATATCCTCGGTAAGTATAGTTCCGTTCAATATGTTTTCTGTCTGAACCGCATTATCGGCCAGTTTAGCATTGGTCACCGCATCGGCTCCAAGCTTGGCGGTCACAATGGATAGATCCTCCACTTTGAAAGGGTCACCAGCGGTCCCGGCACCTGTAATCGTTACCTGATCGGCAATGGCGGCAAAGCTCGACTTATCGATCCACTCCACTGTTCCAACGGCATCGGTAACCAATACCTTGTCGTTACCTCCGCTCAATATGTTTTCTGTCTGAACTGCATTATCAGCTAATTCCGCATTAGTAATCCCATCGGCTGACACATCTAACGTATAAGGATCGGCATTAGTTCCTGATCCAGAACGTACCAAGGTAGCATCCGTTGCATTTAAAATTTCATTGCCAATTACACCGTCTATTTCTGTAACCGTCACAGAACCTAAATCTATTAGAATCCAGTCTGTCCCATCCCATTGTATTACCTGGCCAGAAGCCGTACCATCAGCTATGTTTTCCAATTGCACCGCATCATCGGCCAATTTTGAATTCGTAACCGCATCAGGGCCAAGTTTGGAATTTACTATGGATAAATCCTCAACTTTGAAGGGATCCGCAACCGTACCCATCCCGGTAATAGTCACCTGATCTGCCAAAACATCAAAGCTGGACTTGTCCACCCATACTACTGTACCAACTGCATCGGTAACCAAAACTTTAGCGTTTCCTCCGCTTAATATGTTTTCTGTCTGAACCGCATCATCGGCCAGTTTGGCGTTGGTCACTGCATCGTCACCCAGTTTTACCGTGGTCACCGCTCCATCGGCCAGTTTGGCCGTAACAATGGATAGGTCCTCAACCTTAAAAGGGTCGGCAACCGTACCCACACCGGTAATCGTTACCTGATCCGCAATGGCATCAAAGCTGGACTTGTCAACCCAGGCAACAGTACCAACTGCATCCGTTACCAAAACTTTATCGTTTCCTCCGCTTAATATGTTTTCTGTCTGAACTGCATTGTCTGCCAATTTAGCATTGGTAACTGCGTCATCACCCAGTTTTACTGTGGTCACTGCCCCGTCGGCAAGTTTGGCCGTTACAATGGATAGATCCTCCACTTTGAAGGGATCGGCTGTTGTTCCAACACCGGTAATCGTAACCTGATCGGCAATGGCATCGAAGCTGGACTTGTCCAGCCAGGCAACTGTACCAATTGCATCCGTAACCATAACCTTATCGTTACCACCTGAAGAAATATCCTCCGTTAAAATGGTACCATTTAATATATTTTCTGTCTGAACCGCATCATCCGCCAGTTTGGCGTTGGTCACAGCATCGTCACCCAGTTTTACCGTGGTTACCGCTCCATCACCCAGTTTTGCTGTTACAATTGATAAATCTTCAACCTTAAAAGGGTCGGCAACAGTACCCACTCCGGTAATCGTTACCTGATCTGAAATGGCATCAAAGCTGGATTTGTCAACCCAGGCAACAGTACCAACTGCATCCGTTACCAAAACTTTATCGTTTCCTCCGCTTAATATGTTTTCTGTCTGAACTGCATTGTCCGCCAGTTTCGCGTTGGTCACTGCATCATCGCCCAATTTTACCGTGGTCACTGCTCCGTCGGCAAGTTTGGCCGTAACAATGGATAGGTCCTCCACTTTGAAAGGGTCGGCAACAGTACCCACACCGGTAATCGTTACCTGATCCGCAATGGCATCAAAGCTGGACTTGTCAACCCAGGCAACAGTACCAACTGCGTCCGTTACCAAAACTTTATCATTACCACCTGAAGAAATATCCTCCGTTAAAATGGTACCGTTCAATATATTTTCTGTCTGAACCGCATCATCCGCCAGTTTAGCATTGGTAACTGCGTCATCACCCAGTTTTACCGTGGTCACCGCTCCATCAGCCAGTTTGGCCGTAACAATGGATAGGTCCTCAACCTTAAAAGGATCGGCAACAGTACCCACACCTGTAATCGTAACCTGATCCGCAATGGCATCAAAGCTGGACTTGTCAACCCAGGCAACTGTACCAACTGCATCGGTAACCAAAACTTTATCGTTTCCTCCGCTTAATATGTTTTCTGTCTGAACTGCATTGTCCGCCAGTTTGGCGTTGGTCACTGCATCATCACCCAATTTTACCGTGGTCACCGCTCCGTCGGCCAATTTTGCCGTTACAATAGAAAGATCCTCAACCTTAAATGGATCGGCAACAGTACCCACACCGGTAATCGTTACCTGATCCGCAATGGCATCAAAGCTGGACTTGTCAACCCAGGCAACTGTACCAACTGCATCCGTTACCAAAACTTTATCGTTTCCTCCGCTTAATATGTTTTCTG
>NZ_JACLHY010000054.1 GCF_014397245.1 Arenibacter arenosicollis
TATCTCCTGTTGGACCTTGGGCTCCAGTGGCTCCTGTATCACCAGTATCTCCCTTGGCTCCGGTTGGACCTTGTGCTCCTGTTGGACCCTGGGCTCCGGTAGCTCCTGTATCTCCTGTTGGACCTTGGGCTCCAGTGGCTCCTGTATCACCAGTATCTCCTTTGGCTCCGGTGGCTCCTGTGTCTCCAGTATCTCCCTTGGCTCCTGTTGGACCCTGGGCTCCGGTTGCACCCTGGGCTCCGGTTGCACCTGTATCTCCTGTTGGACCTTGGGCTCCAGTGGCTCCTGTATCACCAGTATCCCCTTTGGCTCCGGTGGCTCCTGTGTCTCCCTTGGCTCCGGTAGCTCCTGTATCTCCTGTTGGACCTTGCGCGCCAGTAGCTCCTGTATCACCAGTATCCCCTTTGGCTCCCGTAGCACCGGTATCCCCTGTTGGACCTTGCGCTCCAGTGGCTCCTGTATCACCACTATCCCCTTTGGCTCCGGTGGCTCCTGTGTCTCCAGTATCTCCCTTGGCTCCGGTTGGACCTTGTGCTCCTGTTGGACCCTGGGCTCCGGTAGCTCCTGTATCTCCTGTTGGACCTTGCGCTCCAGTGGCTCCTGTACCACCAGTATCCCCTTTGGCTCCGGTAGCACCGGTATCTCCTGTTGGGCCTTGTGCTCCAGTGGCTCCTGTATCACCAGTATCTCCCTTGGCTCCGGTGGCTCCGGTAGCTCCATCATTTCCAGGAGGACCTTGTGGGCCAGCAGGACCTTGTGGACCGGTATCTGGGTCAACCCAAGAATATATTCCGGACCCATCGGTAGAAAGAACTTGTCCACCTGTTCCTCCTCCAGGCAATTCTATTTCATTAGTGGGATCATCATCCGCATCACGAATGTCTATAGTTGTATTACCTCCTCTTTCAAGTGCTATATTAACTGATTCATTTGCACTTACTACCGAACTACTTATACCTTGATTATCAGAGTTCAACAATGATTTATCAACCCATTCAACTGTACCAACGGCATCAGTAACCAAAACCTTATCATTACCTCCGCTCAATATGTTTTCTGTCTGAACCGCGTTATCGGCCAGTTTAGCATTGGTCACCGCATCGGCTCCAAGCTTGGCGGTCACAATGGATAGATCCTCCACCTTGAAAGGATTTCCAGAGGTCCCGGCACCAGTAATGGTTACCTGATCGGCAATGGCGGCAAAGCTCGACTTGTCGATCCACTCCACTGTACCAATGGCATCGGTAACCAATACCTTGTCGTTACCGCCAGAGGAAATATCCTCAGTAAGTATAGTTCCGTTCAATATGTTTTCCGTCTGAACCGCATTATCGGCCAGTTTAGCATTGGTCACCGCATCGGCTCCAAGCTTGGCGGTCACAATGGATAAATCCTCCACTTTGAAGGGATCCCCAGCGGTACCGGCACCTGTAATCGTTACCTGATCGGCAATGGCCGCAAAGCTCGACTTATCGATCCACTCCACTGTACCAATTGCATCGGTAACCAATACCTTGTCGTTACCTCCGCTCAATATGTTTTCTGTCTGAACCGCATTATCGGCCAGTTTTGCATTGGTCACCGCATCGGCTCCAAGCTTGGCGGTCACAATGGATAGATCCTCCACTTTGAAGGGATCACCAGCAGTCCCGGCCCCAGTAATCGTTACCTGATCGGCAATGGCGGCAAAGCTCGACTTATCGATCCACTCCACTGTACCAACGGCATCGGTAACCAATACCTTGTCGTTACCACCTGAAGAAATATCCTCGGTAAGTATAGTTCCGTTCAATATGTTTTCTGTCTGAACCGCATCATCCGCCAATTTAGCATTGGTCACCGCATCGGCTCCAAGCTTGGCGGTCACAATGGATAGATCCTCCACTTTGAAGGGATCACCAGCGGTTCCAGCTCCAGTAATCGTTACCTGATCGGCAATGGCGGCAAAGCTCGACTTGTCGATCCACTCCACTGTTCCAACGGCATCGGTAACCAATACCTTGTCGTTACCACCTGAAGAAATATCCTCGGTAAGTATAGTTCCGTTCAATATGTTTTCTGTCTGAACCGCATCATCCGCCAATTTAGCATTGGTCACCGCATCGGCTCCAAGCTTGGCGGTCACAATGGATAGATCCTCCACTTTGAAGGGATCACCAGCGGTTCCAGCTCCAGTAATCGTTACCTGATCGGCAATGGCGG
>NZ_JACLHY010000055.1 GCF_014397245.1 Arenibacter arenosicollis
AACACATTTTTAGGTTTCTTTGATGAAAAGTATTTAAGAAATAAAGAACAAGCAACAAGGTTAGAGACTAATTTAGTGTAAAGGCTAATCTTTAACTTGTGTAAACTATGTGCCTTAACGAACAGCATAAAACTCGGAACAAACAAGAAATATATAAACGTCAAGAAAATGAAAAAATCAATTTTCCTCCTATTAATTTTAACCTCTGTATCTGTATTTTCCCAAAACTCAGATTACAAGGTATCCTCCTATCTAACGGAGGGAACAAAAGCACCAAATACTCATTATATCGGAGAAGCGTGGTTGAATGCCATTATTCACGATGATGAGGAATTGGGTTATAATATTACAAAAGCAACTTTTAAAGCAAACTCAACCTTGGACTGGCATAAACATGGAACAGCGCAAGTCTTAATAATTGTAGATGGAGAAGCCTATTATCAGGAGAGAGGAAATGAGCCTGTAATTTTGAAAGAAGGAGATATAATTAAATGTGAGAAAAATATCGAACATTGGCATTCCTCCTCAAAGCTTAGTGATGTAACATATTTGGCTTTATATGGCGGTGGACAACCAACTACGTGGACTGAAGTGGTTACACAAGAGTATTATGATGAAGTAGCCGAAAAACTGAAAAGTAATTGATAATACATACCATTTATCTAACAAATCACTCGCACGAAGATGCCAGCGTACAACACAACCTATAAACAATACGGGCTTAGGTCTTAATCGCTGGGTTTGTGTTTTTTTATGATGTCCGCAAAATCTTTTGGATTTTGCTTTGGACAGGAAAAGAAAAACAAAACAAAAAGATTTCGCTATCTGCATGGCGGAAAGCAAACGCAAGTCTGCTCCCGTAGTGTTCGTAGCTTAACCGTTGTAAAACATACTACCAAATTTAAGAGACCAAACTAAATTCAACATAATATTTTGAAAATAGTAACTTTTAAGTTACCTTTGGGTGATGGAAAAAGTAAGGGAAGTTATCCAGTATAAAGGGTATTTCGAAGAATTCTTGCTCAAACAACCGAAAAAGGTTCAGGACAAGATATTTAAAGTAATCGAAATAATCGAGACTTATGAAAGAGTTCCCTCCACTTATCTGAAAGCACTTGTCGGAACAAAAGGACTGTACGAAGCCCGAATAAAATTAGGCTCGGACATTTGGAGAGTCTTCTGTTTTTTCGACAAAGGAAAATTGGTAATACTCTTGAACGGATTTACCAAAAAATCGCAGAAAACACCAAAAAAAGAAATCGACAAAGCGGTCGGACTAATGAATTCATACTATGAAGACAAAAACAAATAAGATGGACACCAAGAGTTGGAAAGAAATCAAGGACACCGTTTATGGAAAAAAAGGAACGGAACGTAGGGACGGATTGGAAAGAGATTTTGAGTCTTTTAAAATAGGTTTGCTTTTGAGAAATGCACGGGAAGAAAAAAACCTTACGCAGGAACAACTGGGCGAATTAGTAGACAAAAAACGGACGTATATATCACGAGTAGAAAACAACGGCAGCAATCTGACCTTGAAAACGCTTTACGAAATTGTGGAAAAAGGTCTTGGCGGAAAAGTTACGATTTCAATCGAAGTGTAAAAAAGTACGTTTTACAACAATACCTATAGCAAATAGGGCGGTAATTGCTGAATTTAAAGGTTTGGGGGTGTTTTCAAAGTTCGCCAAATCTTTAGATTGGCTTTTAGAAAAAATAAGATAAAACAAAATACAAAAGCTTTGGCCAAGGGTATAAACGGAAAGGTCTGTGCCCAGTACCTGCCCTACTTGCCATAGCTTAGACGTTGTGCTTCATTAGGTACGTTAAAGGGACATCCTTTACAAAGTTAAAGTCACATAGTTTACACTTTTTTAGGTTATAATTTGAGATCAAAATCAAATTATCATGCCTTGGAAAGAAACAACAACTATGGAACAGAAAAT
>NZ_JACLHY010000056.1 GCF_014397245.1 Arenibacter arenosicollis
GTGAACGGGTTCCGGAAACCAATTTTTATAGACGGTTGAAGGAGGCCCTAGATCTGGATTTTCTCTACCCCATGACCAAAGTGTACTACGGATCGAGTGGCCAGAAGAGCATCGACCCCATAGTCTTTTTCAAACTCTGTTTGGTGGGCTATTTGGAGAACGTGACCAGCGACCGAAAGTTGGTGGATCATTGTAGTTTACGCTTGGATATCCTTTATTTTCTGGGTTATGACATCGATGAGGAACTGCCCTGGCACAGTACGATCAGCCGTACCCGCCAGTTGTTTCCCGAAGCGGTCTTCGAGGAGGTCTTCACAAAGGTGTTCGGCATGTGTGTTGAAAAAGGAATGGTCAGCGGTCATACCCAAGCAATAGATTCGGCCCCTGTGAAGGCCAACGCAAGCATGGACAGTCTGGAACTGAAGGTTCCGGAGGAGGAACTGGGGGAGCACCTGAAAAGGGTACGGCATATGAGTTCTATGGACAGGGAAGTCCCGTTTAGGAAATCCAAGGGAAACAGGGCGGACAAGGAACAACGGGGCATCACGGCCTCCCAAAAGGAGCTGGACGCGATCGCCTCGCGCAACAGGAAATGGGCCAAGGATCAGGATCAGCGTCCAGGGGCTGGGAACAAGGGGAGCAAATACACTTCGAACAAGACGCACTACAGTCCCACCGATCCCGATGCGCGGATCAGCGTAAAACCGGGCAAGGCCAGGAAGCTCAATTACCTTTCCCAGCTTACGGTGGATACGGCCAACCATGTGATTACGGATATCAAGGCCTACCATGCGGACGGGAAGGACAACCAGCAGCTGCCCGATATCGTGGAGCGGGTGCAACGACGTTTATGGAAAGAAGGCCTGTTATGGGAAAACTGTGTGGCGGATACGGGCTATAGCAGTGGGGAGAACTATGCATTATTGGAACAAAAGGGACTTAAAAGTTTTATACCGCCGCACGGCACGTATAAGGGCGGTCCGGAGAACTTCATTTACGACCAAAATGAAGACCATTATGTTTGCCCACAGGGCAAGGTCATTCCGTTTACCAAGGAATTTTTGGACGGCCGTACCCAGACCAGGAAGAAGGAATATAGGGCAAGGAAACACGTATGTGTTGGCTGTCCGATCAGGAGTAGTTGTCTTGGTAGGTCGGCACAGGAGAAGAAGTTCAGCGTCACCTATTACCGGGAGGAATACCAAAGGAACATAGAACGGGTGAACGGTCCGCAGGGAAGGTACATGAAGGGCAAACGCCAGAGTACGGTGGAGCCCGTCTTCGGGACCCTAACCCAGTTCATGGGGCTAAGGAAGATAAACACCTTGGGATTGGCACAGGCCAACAAGGCAATGCAGCTATCGGCCATTGCCTACAACATCAAAAAATACCTGAAATTCTCGGGAAAACGCACAAAAAGTGGAGCGGGAAGCATAGTTCTGCACAATTGTATGGAAAATGTACTCCACAAGTCTATTTGCTTCCTTTTTGGCACTATAAAAATGAGTGGCAACACGTTCGTTTAAAAAACAAAACGGCCCTAAAAGGCCGCTTTTGGCATCGATATTTTATAAATTATAGGGTTGTGCAACGGTTAC
>NZ_JACLHY010000057.1 GCF_014397245.1 Arenibacter arenosicollis
CGTTACGGTTTATAGGATTAAAAATAGTTAATTAAGCTCAACGGCCATAGTGCCGTTGAGCTTTTGTGATTTATATGTTCTCATTGTTATCTCTTGTTGGCCGTGCATCTGTTGTGGTGTTAAGTAATGACAGGAATAATGGGGTCTCTTATTGTTGTATATCCGGACGCTATTGCTAACTAGCCTTTTCATGGTTTTCAGGTCAAGATTGTCAGAGGAGAGCAAAAACTCCTGTTTTAGTATTCCATTGACCCTCTCCGCTACCGCATTTTCATAGGGGTCATAAGCTTCGGTCATACTACTTTTGATTTTGTTCTTGGCAAGAAGGGCCTGGTACCCGTCACTGCAGTACTGTAATCCCCTGTCCGAGTGGTGTATCAGGGGATGTTCCGTTGTTCTCCCATTGCTGGCCATCTTTAAGGCTCTATAACTTCCGGGCAGGCTCAAACTGTCGGAAAGATCGTAGCCCACTATTTTCTTTGAATAGGCATCCGTGACCAATGCCAGGTACATCGGGTTCTTCCTGTTTCCCACATAGGTTATATCCGAGACCCAGACCTGTTCGGGACGATGGATAGATAGGCCTTTGACCGTATTGCCGTGCTTTCTGAACCTGTGGTGCGAGTCCGTTGTAATGTGATAGCTTCTTTTTGGCCGGACCAGCATATGGTTGGCCCTGAGTATGGCGAACAGCCTGTCCCTTCCTACGTTGATCCGCTTAAGGTCTTCCTTCAATAAATGGTATAGTTTTCTTGTGCCTATGCGCGGTTGTTCCATGCGGACCGTATTTACCATGGCCACCACGGCAGTGGCCTTTTGCCGATATTCCCGGTGCGACCTGATTCTTCTATAATAGACCTGTCTGCTTCTCCCGAGTAACCTACAGGTGGCCGTGAGGCTCTCTTGATGTTCTTCTCTAAAGGTATCTATTACTCGGGCGAGGAGTTTTTTCGTATAGGGATATTGTACTCCTTCTCGGCGAGATCGATCATCATATCAAAGATAATGGCCTTCTTGTCCGCCTGTTCGACCTGTTTCTCCAGTGTCCTTTTCTGCTTTTTCAAAAGCCGGTTCTCCTGTTCGAGTTCCAAAAGACGTTGTTCGGGTGTTTTGGACATGGTATATGGTGTTTTGTTGTGCCAATCAAAGTTACCATATTTTCGCATCCAACTTGTTACCGTTGACCTGGCCTGGATTCCATACCGCTTTACGGCCTGGGTGGCCGTAAGTTCTCCGTTCTCTATTTCGTTGACCACTTTAAGTTTGAACGACATTGAGTAGTCCTTTTGGGTACGCTTGATGTACATCTGTTCTGATTTGTTCATTACACTTTCTTTTTGTGTAACGCTATTTCAGGACTAGACA
>NZ_JACLHY010000058.1 GCF_014397245.1 Arenibacter arenosicollis
TGTTCGTTAAGGCACATAGTTTACACAAGTTAAAGATTAGCCTTTACACTAAATTAGTCTCTAACCTTGTTGCTTGTTCTTTATTTCTTAAATACTTTTCATCAAAGAAACCTAAAAATGTGTTTCTATAAAATACCCTCCAAATTCCGTTGCCCATTTCCTGGATCCCCACATATTTTCCCATTAATGCTGCGGTCACGTATACCCAATAATAGGATTTCCATCGTATAGATCCATTTTGTGTCACCTTAAGAACTTTATAGTTGGCATCGTAATCAAAGTTAGGTATTTTTTCAGGGAACGGCCTAGTGGAAAAATCATGCATATCAGCAGGTGTTTTCATGTCCAGTGCTTCATGTGGTCTTATGTGGTTGTATTCCTTTACAAAGTGATTTAAACGTCTTTGCTGCGCTTTCAGGTCATAGGCTGAAGGTTTGGCACAAGCTGCCTTCAGATCGCGGTGCATGCGTTCATGTCGTCCGTTCTGTTCGGGATGGGCCGGGTCCGAAAAAACAGGTGTAATCCCCAGTTCTATGAACCAATAGGAGAGTTGCGTAAATCTTTGGATGGTACGCACTGAACCAAAGGGGCTGCCATTGTCCGTGTGTATTTGTTCTGGAATGCCAAATGTTCTAAAGACCTTTGTAAACTCGGCCTTGGCAGATCTTAGGTTTTCATGGTAATGTCCTTTTGCAGTGAACAGAAATCGGCTTTTGGAGTCCGCAATGGTGAGTGGGTGACAGTAGATCTTATTGCCCATTAAAAACTTTCCCTTGTAGTCGGCACTCCAGACCTCATTGCATGATTTTGGATCAAAAATAGGGTATACCGGTTCGACTCTCCGCATCCGTTTTTGCGGACATACAAAACCGTTTTTCTTTAGGATGTTATGGACGGTGACCACAGAAGGGACTTCTTGTTGCGTAAAATCTTTAAACATCAACTCCCTGATTTTTTTTGCTCCCCAATGCTTGTGTTTCTTCTTTAAATTTAGAATGCCATCAACGATATATTCACTGGTGGCATTGGGATGTTTTCCAGGAGCTCTGGACTGTTCCCTTAAGGCCTCAAAACCTTGTTTTTCGAACCTGGCTATCAATTTATAGGCCGTTGGCCTGGAGATCTCGAAGCCTTTGCACAATTCTGTGATGGTGTATTTTCCTGTACGCCATTCACAGATAAATTCAATTTTCTGTTCCATAGTTGTTGTTTCTTTCCAAGGCATGATAATTTGATTTTGATCTCAAATTATAACCTAAAAAAGTGTAAACTATGTGACTTTAACTTTGTAAAGGATGTCCCTTTAACGTACC
>NZ_JACLHY010000059.1 GCF_014397245.1 Arenibacter arenosicollis
CGTCCTAAAATAGGTTGACGGTTTTTAAAGAATATATATTAGACCTGTGAAGTTAACTTCACAGGTTTTTTGTTATGTATAAAATTAGGTGTTTTATAATTAAGGCTCAAATGTGGTCTTCTGTTGTTGTATGTGTTGATTGAATCTGCAATGAGTTGTTTTAAATCTTTACCGTTGTTACATTTATATATTAAGAATTCCCCTTTCAATATCCCATTGATCCGCTCGGCCAGTGCATTCTGGTAGCAGTCATATCCATCGGTCATCGATGGGGTGATATCGCTGCGCCGGAGCTCCTCTTGATATACGGAAGAACAATACTGTAGCCCCCTATCGGAATGATGGATAAGCTGTTTGTTGGTCAACCTATTGCTATTTGCCATTTTCATTGCCTTTACAACGTTCTCCGCACTCATGTCGTCACTAAGTTCATATCCCATAATCTTTCTGCTATAGGCATCGGTAACCAGGGATAGGTAATGTGTCCTTTCCCTGCTTTTGATATATGTGATATCGCTGACAAAAAATTCTTCCGGCCTTGATACCTTGGCCTGTTTCATCAGATTGGGGTACTTTCTGAGCCAATGCTTGGAATTGGTGGTCATGGTGTAATTCTTCCTTGGTCTTATCAGCATGGACTCCGTACGTAAATGTGCAAATAGGGCATCCCTTCCTATTTTTATATTGTCCCTCCCGAATTCTTCCTTGAGCAGGTAATACAACTTGCGGGTGCCGAGCCTGGGCATGTCCATGCGGATACCATCGACCAAGTCCTTCACCTTTGCAAGCTCTTGTCCTCTTTTTAAAGAACGTTTTTCTGATTGATAGACTGCTTGCCTACTTATCCCAAACAATCGACAACAACGAGACAGACTTAATCGCTGTTCTTGCCGGATACGCTGGATTGATTGGGTAAATACTTTTTTCTGATAGAAGTGCCGTACTGTTGGTCCGAGATGTCGATCATCGTATTAAGGATCTTGTTCTTCAACTTCGCGTCAGATAGCTCGCGTTCTAAACGCTTGATCTTCTGGGCAGGGGTTTCTTTGGATTTTGGCATTTGATGTCGAATTGGGTTGCTCCAATCTAAGGTACCATGTTTTCTCAACCAGACCAAAACAGTACTTCTACCTTGAATACCATAAGCCTTCTGTGCCTGCTTATAGGTCATTTCGCCTTTTTCAACTTGGGAAATAACGGCCAATTTAAAACCTAGATTGTAATCGCGTTGTGTACGCTTATTACCTGTAATCTTTGAATGTTTCATAAATAAGTCGATTTTGTGTCAACTTATTTTAGGACGGGACA
>NZ_JACLHY010000006.1 GCF_014397245.1 Arenibacter arenosicollis
CTTCGATCAACCATATGAGATATCTTCCCGGCCCGTTCTTTCGATTTCTTTTTCTGCACCATATCCCCGTTCCCGGAAATATGGTGCGCTGTCTTTACAATAT
Organism: Arenibacter arenosicollis; assembly: GCF_014397245.1. GTDB lineage: Bacteria > Bacteroidota > Bacteroidia > Flavobacteriales > Flavobacteriaceae > Arenibacter > Arenibacter arenosicollis. The sequence goes on from NZ_JACLHY010000006.1 coordinate 104, forward strand.
ATCAATGAACTTTTTACTCTTTTTTCGTTCGCCCTGTTTCCCAAAGCGGCTGCAAATGTACAGCCTTTTTTTTAATCCGACAAGCTTTTTTGAAAAAAAATTATTTTTTCTTTTTCCCGGCGGTCATCAAAACACAGAACATATGAACGTGGCGCTCCGAACACCCTTTCCGCCGACTCCGACATTGCTTCGTTAGCGGGGTGCAAATCTACCACCCTTTTTTAAATCCACAAGGATTTTCTGAAACTTTTTTTGCCTTTTTTCAAGGGCACCGCACAACCCGCTGTCAACAAGCATCTTGCAACAGGGCACGGCCCCCGAAAAGGGAAAACAATTTAACGCTTTTTCCCATAACCGCAAAACAACGGCACGTTAAAATTACACGGCCACCCGCCGGGCCCGCCTGCCGGAGGCAGGCAGCGGAGCGGCACCGCCGGAGCAAAACAAGGGATACAGCAGAGCAACCGGCCATACATATGGAGGAAGCGCACAATACATTACATTAAAATTGTTCTTGAAAACATAGAGAGTTCCTTGCCCCTACTCCTTGGACCTATTCTGGTCTTTCCAAATATTGGTTAGTGTAGCGTAATCGTATTCCAAAACGGAAGGCTGCCGTTCCAAACTGAAATCCGCAAAGGCCCGTTGCAGAATATCCTCTATAAGGTAATCCTCATGCACCTGATCAGGGTGAAATTCTTCCTTAATACTAATGCTGAACATTTTGGCGGTGGTATTGTACCAAAAGGCACGCCAGCCACTTCGCAACTCTTTTACCAGATCAAAAGCCGTAATCCCCGTCTGCCTATAGATCAACTTTACCAAAATTTGTCCTTCGGTACGTGTTAATTTTTTTAATTCCTCGGAAAATTCGTCCTCAATAAATTTTTGAACCTTGCGCGTAAACCTTCTTTTGTGCGAATTCTTCTTTATATGTTCCAAACTATCATTTAATTCCACCAACCTCTCGGCAGCCAATTTGGCATAAGGATACACCTTCATGGTTTTTCTCCTTAATATATAATAGCGCAACTTATCGTTATAGGAAGAGAATTTAAGCCTACCAAATACATAGACCTCATTTAACGCTATAGAGCTTTGGAGAACTGAGTCGCCTTCCATTATAATATATTGCTGGGCCAAGGAATCCAATGTTTCTTCCGGAACCTGTGCCAGACCAACAAATCCCATTATCCCATAAAGTATTACCAATAATCTTTTTCTCATTGAACCTTAAAATACAAAAGCCTTGCCAAAATTAATGATAAAGAAAGGAGCTTGCTATTAAATAAAAGTGAATATTGTTAAGTTTGTATTCAAAATACATATACGTATATGAGCGCAAAAAAGATTCTTACCAAAAAATCCATGGATTTTTTAGAAAAATATTTAAACAATGCCTCCCCCACAGGTTACGAATGGGAAGGGCAAAAATTATGGATGGAGTATCTGAAACCATATGTGGATACTTTTATTACCGATACATACGGTACCGCAGTGGGCGTTATAAATCCCGATGCCAAATACAAGGTGGTCATAGAGGGCCATTCTGATGAAATATCGTGGTATGTAAACTACATTACTGATGAAGGATTAATATATGTTATCCGTAATGGAGGTAGCGATCATCAAATTGCACCTTCCAAATGGGTCAATATACACACCAAAAATGGAATCGTAAAGGGAATATTTGGATGGCCAGCCATACATACCAGGGACAGCTCCAAAGAAGAACCCCCTAAATTGGACAATATTTTTATTGATATAGGTGCCAAAGACAAGGCCGAAGTAGAAAAACTTGGCGTACACGTTGGATGCGTTATTACCTATCCGGATACCTTTCAGGTCCTAAATGAGAACAAATTTGTTTGTAGAGCCATAGACAACCGTGTTGGTGGTTTTATGATTGCCGAAGTAGCGAGACTACTTAAGGAAAACAAAAAGAAATTACCGTTTGGGCTATATATTACCAATGCAGTACAAGAAGAAATTGGACTAAAAGGTGCTGAAATGATTACCCAAACCATAAAACCGAACATTGCGATAGTAACAGACGTTTGCCATGACACTACTACACCCATGATCGAGAAAAAGAAACAAGGACATACCATGATTGGTGCTGGTCCTGTTATTTCTTACGCCCCTGCGGTACAAAACAAACTTCGGGAACGAATTATTGAAACTGCGGAAGCCAACAAGATTCCTTTTCAGCGCATGGCCGCTTCAAGATATACCGGTACGGATACCGATGCCTTTGCCTATAGCAATGGCGGGGTGGCTTCTGTTTTAATATCCCTACCCCTAAGATATATGCACACCACAGTAGAAACGGTTCATAAGGATGATGTAGAAAATGTTATTCGATTGATCTACGAATCTTTATTGAACATAAAAGAAGGGGAAACTTTTAGTTATTTTGAATAGTCTTTTTCAGAATCCTCCCTTTTAGGGGGGATTTTTTATTTTAGATCATTTGCTACTCATTTAAAATATTGCTTGATTATGGACGAATTGATAGACATATTGGATACCGATGGAAATTACACGGGTAATTCCATCATGAAATCCGAAGCACATAAGAGGGGGATTTTTCACCCTAGTATCCATGTTTGGCTATATACTAAAAATGGGGAAGTCTTGATTCAGCAACGGGCCAAAAATAAAGACACCCATCCAGGACTTTGGGATGTTTCGGTAGCAGGACATATTGGTGCCGGTGAGGATGTAATGGAATCTGCCATTAGGGAAGTAAAGGAGGAGATCGGTCTTGACATTACGGAAAACGAACTATACAAACTAGGAGTATACAAATACAGCTACCAACATCATAAAGATTTATTGGACTGCGAATTCCACCATACTTTTTTAAGTGAACTAAAAACACCCTTTTCAGCGCTTAAAATGCAAGAAAGCGAAGTGGACGATCTAGCCCTAATTACATTGACCTCGTTCCAAAAGGAATTGGAAAGCAATGTGAATTCCAAGAAATACGTGCCTTACGAAATGGAATACTATGAAACCGTGCTAAATGCCATACAAAAAAGGCTATAAATTGTTCAAAAACTCCTCTAGCCTATCCAGGCTATAGGTTTCCTGCCCCCCTTTGACCATATCCTTAACCACAAAGGAATTGCTGCTCAATTCCTGTTCCCCAATCAAGACAACAAAAGGAACATTCCTATTATTGGCATATTTCATCTGTTTCTGCATCTTGGCACTTGAGGGATACAAGTCACATTTTACACCGGCCTTCCTAAGTCGATTAACAAGTTTCAAGGAGGTCAACGCTTCCTTATCCCCAAAATTTACGCAAAGTACCTGTAAGGATTGATCAATGGCTTCTGGAAAAAGCCCCAGTTCCTCCAGGACCAAATAAATGCGATCCAGGCCAAAGGATATACCTACGCCACTAACATCTTTTAGACCGAAGATTCCGGTAAGGTCATCATAACGACCACCGCCGCCGATAGACCCCATGCTTACGCCTTCTGGCGCAGCTACTTCAAATATGGCCCCGGTATAGTAATTAAGCCCCCTTGCCAAAGTAACATCTATTTTTAGATTTGCGGATTGCAAACCTAGCTCCTCCAAGGTTTCAATTATAAACCTTAGCTCCCCTACTCCTTTACTTCCTTCCTCGGAATCCTTTAACAAATTACTTAAAACCGAAAGCTGCCCCAAGTTACTTCCACTTAGTGCAAATAAAGGTGCCGCCTTTTCAATGGCCGCATCAGAAATGCCTTTTTCCCGCATTTCTTTGGATACACCGTCTATCCCGATCTTGTCCAACTTATCAAGGGCGACTGTAAAGTCGATTAGTTTATCGCGTTCCCCTATTACTTCGGCAATTCCCGCCAATATTTTCCTATTGTTCAGTTTAATGGTTACCCCTTCCAGCTTTAAGTCCGTAAATACGGCATCGTACAACTGCACCAATTCTACTTCCTGCAAAAGGGAATCTGAACCTACTACGTCGGCATCGCACTGGAAAAATTCTCGAAAACGACCTTTTTGAGGTCTATCGGCACGCCATACAGGCTGGATCTGATATCTTTTAAAAGGAAAGTCGATTTCATTTTGGTGCATTACCACATAACGGGCAAAGGGGACAGTAAGATCGTACCGCAAAGCTTTTTCTGATATCTTTGAAGTCAAGGCGATCGAATCCTTAGCGGAATACAACTCATCATTCACCTTATTCAAAAAATCCCCAGAATTAAGAATTTTAAAGATCAGTCGATCCCCTTCGTCTCCATATTTCCCCATTAGGGTTTCAGAGTTTTCAAAGGACGGAGTTTCAATGGGTTGAAAACCGAAAATTTGAAAATGCTTTTTTGCCACATCGAAAATATAATTTCTCTTATTGACTTCGGATGGGGAAAAATCCCTGGTTCCTTTAGGTATGGATGGTTTTTGTGCCATTATTTTTAATTCTGTTGTAAATATAAGGGATTGTGAAACTTTGCTTATTAGGGAATAGGTATAATTAACCTATTAAATCCTCGAACCACTGGTATAGTTCTCCTTTGGTGATTACAGCTCCCTGCTTTATTAAATTAAACTTATCCAAGTTTTTATCTGCAGTATAGGCCTTGGAAGCTGTTAGGTATTCCACAAAATCTGATTGATAATTTTTTCTGAACCAAGAAAAGCCCTCTTTGGTAGTTAGATCTATTTCAGGATTCATCACCTTTACCGAGATAAGCTTCATTTCCTTTTCTTCGGTATGGAATAAATGCATGTGTTGGGCAGAGATATTTTCCAAATACTTCACCTTGGACAAAACACCTTCCCAAATTAAATCGCTAAAAATATCAAGTTCCTCCTCCGCTACTTCCGGTTTTTCTTTCTTTAGCGTATCCCATTCGTCTCCTGTAATGGATTGGGTAGCCAAAAAATTAATGAATTCCTGGTGCAACTCTTCCAGTTGTTGTCTTGTTAGTCTTGTGTATTTCATTTTGCCACTGAATTTCAAATACGGCTTACATCAATATCCATTGCCATTCTTGGCTTAGTGTAAGATTAAAAGGCCGCTCCTTTAACATCATTAACATAAAAAAGGCCACATAAATGCGGCCTTTCAAATAAATCAATATAATAGTATTATCCTTTTGCCTCTGCAACTACTTCAAATGGGAAATCGACTACCACATCTCTGTGCAATCTTATTTGAGCATTGTAAGGACCAGTCCTTTTAACAGCACCACCTTGTATAGAAATATATTTTCTATCCAAAGAATGTCCAGCTTTTTCCAAAGCATCGGCCAAATCTATATTAGTAATAGATCCAAATAATTTATCTCCAGCACCAGCTTTTGCAGCAATCTTGATTTCCAATTGCTTAATTGCTTCTGCAGTCTTATTGGCAGCATCAACAATTTTCTTCTCTTTGTGAGCTCTTTGTTTTAAATTTTCGGCCAATACTTTCTTGGCAGATGGTGTAGCTAATGAGGCCAATCCTCTAGGTATAAGGTAATTTCTACCAAAACCATTCTTTACTTTCACCAAATCATCTTTAAAACCTAAGTTTTGTACGTCTTCCTTTAATATAAGTTCCATCGTCCGTTTCTTTTTATTTTAATAAATCGCCAACATATGGCATTAAAGCTAAATGACGTGCTCTTTTTACAGCAACAGCCACTTTACGCTGATATTTCAAGGAAGTACCTGTAAGTCTTCTTGGAAGCAATTTACCTTGCTCGTTTACCAACTTTATTAAAAAATCAGGATCTTTGTAATCTACATACTTAATACCTGATTTTTTGAAACGACAATATTTCTTTTGGGTATTCGTCTCTATATTAAGAGGAGTAAGATATCTGATCTCTCCGTCTTTTTTACCTTTCGCTTGTTGTTCTATTGATGCCATAATCCTTACGCTTTAGCTTTTAACTTTGTTCTTCTTCTCTCTGCCCATGATACGGCATGCTTGTCTAATTTCACAGTTAGACAACGCATAATGCGTTCGTCCCTTCTGAATTCCAATTCATAAGGGGCAACAACGTCGCCTTCAGCTGTAAACTCGAACAAATGGTAAAAACCACTTTTCTTGTGTTGGATAGGATAGGCCAATTTCTTAAGCCCCCAGTTTTCTTTGGCTACCATTTTGGCACCTTTGTTAATTAAGAAATCCTCGAATTTCTTAACTGTTTCCTCTATCTGAACATCAGATAGAACGGGATTTAAAATGAAAACAGTTTCGTAATTGTTCATATGTTTAAAATTTTTTAAGTGTGCAAAAGTAATTATTTTTTACTCATATCACAAGAAAATGGAAAAATCTTCGTTATACCTAGAACAAACATAATATTGAACTTAACCAAAAACAATTAAAACTATGGTCATTGCCATTTACACAACAATTACTGCAATGTTTACAACTTTTGTTGTGCATCAGCGTGATTTTTAAGTACTTTGTCGATGATTTAACCCCACAAATCAACCATTTATGAAATTAAGAAGCATTATCGTGGACGACTCGTCCATGCAGCGGATGGCAGTTGCCAAACTGGTGAACAACCATCCGAATCTGGCTTTGGTAGCTGAGTACAGTAATGCCATTGAAGCCAAGAACGGCATCAAAAACAATGAAATTGATTTAATTTTCCTAGATGTAGAGATGCCAATTATCACCGGATTCGACCTATTAGAGTCCCTAGATAACAGCCCTCAGGTAATTTTAATTACAGGTAAACCTGATTATGCCCTTAAGGCATTTGATTACGATGTAACAGATTACCTTCACAAACCTATTACCTTATCACGTTTTGACGCCTCTGTTAAGAGAGCCGTTGCTAAATATGAACAAATAAATAAGGTAACAGAGGATGAAGAACATATCTTTGTTAAGAGCAACCTGAAGAAAAGAAAGGTTATATTAAACGAGATAAAATGGATTGAAGCTTTGGGCGACTATATAAAATTAGTTACGGATGAGGCAAATATCGTAATTTTATCAACAATGAAATCCTTTGAAAAACAGTTGCCTGAAGATAAGTTTTTAAGAATTCACAAATCCTATATTGTTAACTTGGAAAAAGTGGAGAAGTTTAATAGCAAAAATGTAGAAGTTAGCGGAAAACAAATACCTTTAAGTAGAAATAAGAAAACCGAATTGGCAGAGGCCCTCAATAATTTTTAGGTAATTAAATGTGATCTACGTTGTAGATTACCCGAACACCTCTGTAATAAGAGATAGCATTAAAGGATTTTTCAATTCTTTTAATGCTATTTTTTGTTTTGACCAAAGAGAAATTTCCCCCTATCTTGATAATAACGTTTTTGATATACTGATTCCTTATTCTTGCCACAGGCGGATATTCGGGGCCCAATACGTTTTCTCCAAAAATATTCTTTAACGATTTGGCGAACCATTCCGAGGCTTCATTGAGTTTGTTGTAATCCTTATGCTTAAAAGTAATTTTAATAATTCTGTTTATTGGGGGATATTTATACTGTTCACGTTCATAAATCTGTTCCATAAACATCCCATCATAGTCACTAGTCGTCACTTGCTGTAATATCCTGTGATTTGGATTATAGCTCTGAATTATAACCTTACCCCTTTTCTTGGTTCTACCTGCCCTACCGGCCACTTGGGTAAGCAACTGAAAACTTCTTTCGTGGGCCCTAAAATCGGGAAAGTTCAATAATGAATCTGCATTCATTATTCCTACGAGATTTACATTCCTAAAATCCAACCCCTTGGTAAGCATTTGGGTTCCTACAAGAATGTCGATTTCCTGTTGTTCAAAAGAGGTGATGATTTTCTCATAACCATGTTTCCCCCGAGTGGTATCCAAATCCATTCTTCCAACATTAGCTTTAGGGAACAAATGGTTTAATTCCTGTTCCACTTGTTCAGTTCCGAAACCTTTGGTATCCAAAGTAGCATTCCCACAGGCCTGGCAGCTTGTCTGCAGGGCTATGTGATAGCTACAATAATGACAACGTAATTGCTTCCTATGTTGATGATACGTTAAGCTTACATCGCAATTTGGACATTGAGGGGCATGACCACATGTAGTACACTCCATTATTGGTGCAAATCCCCTTCGGTTTTGAAATAGAATAACCTGCTCTCCGTTTTCCAAGGTTTCAGCAATTTCTTTCAGAAGTCGCTCAGAAAAATGTCCTTTCATCCTTTTTTTTCGAGATTGCTCCTTTATATCTACCAATTCCATGTCCGGCATAAGCACATTGCCATATCTTCTATCTATCCTGGCATAGCCATATTTGGTGGTCTTCACATTATAAAAACTTTCCACGCTAGGTGTGGCCGATCCCAATAGAATATCACTTCCATGCAAATTTCCCAAAACAATGGCACCGTCCCGCGCGTGATATCTGGGCGCTGGATCATATTGCTTAAAAGAACTTTCATGTTCCTCGTCCACTATCACCAATCCCAGTTCTTTAAAGGGTAAAAACAGGGCCGATCTGGCCCCTATAACAATCTGTGCTTTTGGTTTGTTTTCCAGTACATTATTCCAAACCTCCACCCTCTCCTGTACATTATATTTGGAATGGTAAACAGCCACTTTTTCACCAAAGTAGGCCTGCAATCGAGATATCAATTGTGTAGTAAGCGCAATTTCAGGAAGTAGATAGAGCGCTTGCTTACCTTTACTTAAATACTCCTCAATTAACTTAACATATACCTCCGTTTTCCCCGAAGAAGTTACGCCGTGTAAAAGCACTACCTTGTTGTCTTCAAAAGATGCCTTTATATCCCCAAATGCAGAAAGCTGATATTCGTTTAAGGATTTTAAATTTATACCATCATCTTCCCCCTCATAAACCACCCTATCCGTTTGCACAAAATGCTCTTCTAAAATACCCTTATCTATCAAGGTCTTAATGATAGCACTGCTACTATTGCTCGCCTTTTCCAAATCGCTCACTTTTACAGGCTTTTTGGTCATGGCCTGTAATTGAAACAGCGAGAGTACAACTTGACTTTGTTTAGGTGCCCTGGTTAGGCTATTTAACAGGACTTCCAAATTTTCTTCCGACCTATGGTTTTTTCCCAATTGAACATATCGGACCAATTTTGGCTTGTATTGCTCAAACATTTCTTCCTTGAGAAGGATGATATTCTTTTTGAGCAATCTATTTAATACAGGGATGATATTCTTTTTGTCGAGAATATCGCTTATTTCCTGAACTCGAAGTATTGATTGGTGCTGCAATGCCTCAAAAACCATAAATTCATCATCCAGCAAATCGTTTTCCTCTATAATTGCACCGTCGTTCTTAAGTATCAAGGTTTCACTTTCCAACAAAAATGCACTTGGTACTGCAGAGCGGAAAACTTCCCCTATGGAGCACATATAATATTGGGCCAACCATTGCCAAAATTTAAGTTGAATGATAGTTACCAAAGGGTATTCGTCCAAAACTTGATCTATCCCCTTGGCCTCATAGACGGTAGGAGCGGTGTTGTGAATTTCGAACACCAGTGCAGTATAAATTTTTGACGTTCCAAAAGGAACGGCAACCCGCATTCCCGGTTTTAAAACTTTCACCTCTTCCTCGGAAACCTTATAGGTAAAGAGTTTTTCTATAGGAATAGGTAAAATAACATTGATAAAATCCTGCATATTCCCTTAACTTCTATCCTTCCACCCTTATCCAAGTCTGGGTGCGATAAATGAATGCCAGATACCCTCTAACCTTTAATTCATCAGGATTATCAGGGTTAAGCCACAACTTGCACCTAAACGTCATTGCCTGTTCCGGATCGAACAATGTTTTTCCTTTCCATTCCCCATTTCCGATGTGTTCCACATCCTCAATAATTTTCATGCCCACAATTGGTTGATCTTTTTTGTCTCCATCACATTTCTCGCATACGGCATTTTCCCGGCCTTCTTCCAGAATCTCCACCACATGACCGTACATAAGTCCATCTTCCTCATAAATACTAATAATAGCCTTGGGATTTCCCGTCCTATCATCTATCGTCTTCCATTTTCCGAAAATGCTCTGTGCCGAACAGCACATTGAAAAAAGCACCAAAACACAACACATTGCCCACCTATTCACTTCCATCATGTTTTTCATATTTTTTTCGTAATGAGTTTAATGAGGCATTTAATTCAAAGCCCAGTAGCAAGATATTGGAATTTAACCAAATAAAGACCAATAATATCAACAATCCGCCCAAAGCACCATACAATTCGTTATATCTGGCAAATTTCTCAACATATACCCCGAATAAGTAAGAAGTCAATATAAAAAGTAAGGTGGTCATCAAAGCTCCAGCGGAAAAAAACCTGGCCTGCTTTCCCTCTTTGGTTCCAAAATAATATAAAATTGCCGTTGTAAAATAGGCCAGCACTCCTAAAAATAAAAACTTACCCCATTGCACCAAAAGAAATTCACTTTCATCCACCTCCAATTCCATTCCCCTATGGGTTATATCATGTAGGCCAATAAGCACATATGCCTCGAAATAAACAAATATAACAGCCCCAAACAAGAGCAGGATAGACAACATCAAACCTACCATCAAGGCATAGCCATACTGTTTAAATATATTGCGGTTGAGACTCACATGATAAGAATTTTCAAATCCACCAAAAATGGCGTTTACCCCGTTGGCCATTAAAAAAATGGAAGTAATAAAAGCGATGGCCGATGACAGCACATCCCCCCTTTCCTGTTCACTTATCTGCAAGTATATTTCACTAAAATATTCACCCGTAGCTGTAGGCAAAAATGATTCCAGGAAAATTAAGAATTCCGTATCGAAATTGGAATTTTCAATGGAAATATAGGGAATAATAAACGGGATTAAAGTCACCAAAAAAATCAGAAATGGGAACAAGGCCAAAAACAGACTAAAGGCTATGGAACTTGCTCGTGTAGATAGAGCCCCCTTTACTATCCCCATTAAATACATCTCCATGAGGTCATAAAAAGAAAGTCCCTCAAAAGCAGGCAACTTAACTTTTTTCATTAAACCCACTATCCAATTTACAATGGGGATCTTCTCTAGTTTACTTTCAATTTCCAAGGACATCTATACCGCTTTAAGACTAAGGTCCATATTGTAAATAGAATGGGTCAGGGCCCCCGAGGAGATAAAATCTACCCCACATTCCGCATATTTCCTTATTGTCTCCTCATTTATTCCACCAGAAGATTCCGTTAGACATTGATCACCGATCATTTTTACAGCTTTTTGGGTATCCTCAAAGCTAAAGTTATCCAATAGAATTCTATAAATTCCGTTGGATTTCAAAATAATCTCTACCTCATTTAGATTCCTAGCTTCCACAATTATCTTTAAATCCAGATTCTTGTCCTTTAAATATTTCTGTGTTTTCTCAATGGCCTTGGTTATGCCGCCGGCAAAATCGATATGATTATCCTTTAACATGACCATATCATACAGTGCAAATCTGTGATTTTCACCACCACCAATTTTAACGGCCCACTTTTCAAGTGCCCTTATCCCCGGTGTAGTCTTACGGGTATCCAATATTTTGGTGTCGGTTCCCTGTAAAAGTTTTACAAAATAGTTGGTTTTGGTGGCAATTGCGCTCATTCTCTGCATAGCATTTAAAACCAATCTCTCTGCTTTTAAAATACTCTGTGAACTTCCGGACACATAGAAAACAATATCCCCAAATTTTACCGAAGTCCCATCATTAATAAGCACTTCCACCTCTAAGTTCTTATCAACGTATTGAAAGACCTGTTTTGCGAAATTTACCCCTGCAATAATACCATCGTCCTTCACCAACAGCTTGGCTTTGCCAGTTGCAGAGGCCGGAATACACGCCAGGGAACTATGGTCCCCGTCACCCACATCTTCCCGTATGGCATTAGTTATAATAAGATCAAGTTCTGTTTTAAATTGTTCTTCTGAAATCATGCAATTATTTTTCCTTGCTAATTTACTAAAATGTTTGTCCAATTCCTCCTTTGTTTTCTCATTGTGGGACGAAATGAAATAAATAAAATAGACCTCCAAGACGATACTTTACATACTATTCCCAATTAAAACTGTAATTTTCAAGGATTTGCCATTTTATGGGCTGAAGCTTCTTTTTGCAATTAAAGAATTGCATATTACATTTGCCCTATGACCATAAAACTACTAGTACTAGGGAAAACAGATAGTGTTCAATTAAATCAATTAATTGAGGAATATCAAAATAGATTAAAGCACTATATAAAGTTTGAATTGGAAATAATCCCCGATATCAAGAATACCAAAAATCTATCGGAAAAGCAACAAAAGGAAAAAGAGGGCGATGCTATTTTAAATAAGCTTAACCCAACAGATTTGCTGGTACTACTGGATGAAAATGGTAAACAGAAAACCTCTGTGGAATTCTCTGAATACCTCCAAAAAAACATGAATTCTGGTTTAAAGCAGCTCGTTTTTGTTGTTGGCGGGCCTTATGGTTTTAGTGAAGCCGTGTATCAAAAATCGCGTAACAAGATCAGTCTATCAAAGATGACATTTTCACATCAAATGGTTCGATTATTTATGGTAGAACAATTGTACAGAGCCTTCACTATATTAAGAAATGAACCCTACCACCATCAATAGCAAAAAGCGATTGAAAAAAAGAAAACTAATTTATCAAACATCGCTTTTAATTAACCGTCCCCAAGTCTGGTTTCCTAAATCTATAAATTGAAAGGCATAAAAAAAACTGCCTAAAAGTAAACTTCAGACAGTTTTGAAGTTATGATTAACAGTTTCATTCTAATACAAAACCCTGAATTTAATAGTATTGTCTATTTTCTTAAGGGCTTTTAACACATCCTTGTTATATTCTTTGTCCAAATCCGAAATTACATATCCCACTTCATTATCCGTGGAAAGATACTGACCAGAAATATTCATATCGTAACGGGCCAAAACCTCGTTGATCTTCGCCATAACCCCTGGAACATTCTTATGAATATGCAGAAAACGATGGGCATTGTTCTGTTTGGGCAGTCTAATATTTGGAAAGTTGACAGCATCAACAGTATTCCCCGAATTTATATAATCCATTATTTTGCTAGGTACAAAATCGGCAATATCACGTTGTGCTTCCTCTGTACTTCCGCCAATGTGCGGGGTTAAAATAACATTTTCCAAACCTTTGAGTTCGGTTAAAAACTCGCCATTACTTCTTGGCTCTTCTGGAAAAACATCTATTGCAGCTCCAGCAAGTTTTCCACTTTTCAGTGCATTTGCCAAGGCCTCAATATCCACTACAAATCCTCTTGAAAGATTTACAAATAATGCACCATCCTTCATTTGGTTAATTTCCCTTTCCCCTATAAAATTCTTGTTGGCCTTATTATCATCAATATGTAAGGTAACTACATCCGAAACATTTAACAAATCTTCCAAAGTACTGCATTTAGTAGCGTTACCTAAAGCCAATTGATCACCTACGTCATAGTAATAAACACGCATGCCCAAGGCTTCGGCCAGTACTGACAATTGCTTTCCAATATTCCCGTACCCTACAATTCCAAGATTTTTACCCCTTACCTCTTTTGAATTGGCAGCGGTTTTATTCCATTGACCATCATGGATTTCAGTACTACGTGGAAATATGCTCCTCATTAACATAATGATCTCCCCAATAGCCAGTTCAACAACCGACCTTGTATTGCTATAAGGTGCGTTAAACACAACGACTCCCTTCTTCTTGCAGGCATCCAGGTCTATTTGGGTAGTACCGATACAAAAGGCTCCAACTACCATTAACTTGTCGGCCGCGGCCAACACATTTTTGGTAACCTGCGTCTTGGAACGTATTCCTAGGACATGCACTCCTTTTATTTTTTCGATCAGCTCTTCTTCCGTTAAACTATGTTTTAACAGCTCTACGGAAAACCCTTCCTCAGAAAGGGTATCAAAGGCATTTTGATGGACATTTTCCAGCAATAAAATCTTAATTCTATTCTTTGGGTAGGATATCTTTCTTGGCAACTTGTTCACAAATAAAAATTCATCTAAATTAGGTGTAATATAGTCTGCGTTTCTCGCAGCCTTTTCTCTATGCACATTTTCGGTATATGCGAAAAATTTATCCGCTATACCCGCTTCGCGCATTACATAGTCACTATAACCGTCTCCAATTACCTGTACTTCCCCTTGTAGATCCAAGTTTTTTAAACAGGCAATTTTACCGTTGTGCAAGGCTAAAACATTATCCTCGTCAAATCCAATTATTTTTCCGTTTTCGTCAAATTTAAATGTATTTGCATAAACTCGATCGGCGGGAATATTGTATTCTGCAACTATGGGATCTATAAATTCCTTAAATCCACAGGAAATGATATAAATATCATCTGAATAATTATGAAAAAATTCCTTATTGGATTCTATTGACTTGGATATCTTTTGACGAAGAAGTTGAACCAAATTGTCCAAATCGTCTTTATGGGCGTTTAATAATTTAATTCGTTTTTCCAAAGATTGGGTAAAGGAAATATCCCCATCGATGCCCAAATTGGTTATTTTCTGAATTTCCCGAATAATATCATCCTTATCCGACCTTCCTTCTAGCGTAATTTCAGCTAAAACGTCCAGCGCCTCTACCCTAGTTAGGGTACTATCAAAATCAAACACATATTTTCTGCCTGCCGCAACCATTGAATCTGAATTTTAAGGGGCAAAAGTATGAATAAATTTTATCCAACTTCCTATTCTTGAGTAGAAAAGTAATCGACCCTCGGATTTTTGCCTTAATATATAAGAATTTGATTTTTATACGCCTTTAAAATTGACAAATTGATAAAATTCACCTTCCCTTAGGTACCGAGATAAATTAATCCCGCTAGAATTGCAAGTCCAAAACTCAATAAGGTACCTATTAAAATATATTCCGTAAGTTTTCTGGAATTACTCTCCTTAAGGTCATTAAACCTAAAAACCGATTTGGCGGTTATCAATAAACCAATAGCCTCCCATCTTCCTAAAATAATAAAGACCAATACGAACAAACGCTCAATTATCCCAATGTACTTTCCCGCATTGGGGAGGGATTTATGGTCTAGCTCAATTCTGTCCGACATACCTTCCAATAATTTGGCCATTATAATCGAGGCTGGATAACTTACAAATACTACTGCGGTAACCAAAGGCCAATTTATTTCTTTAAAAAGACCTATGGTATTTCCTAATAAATCAGAATTAAACGCACAGCAATAAAGTACAATAAGATGTAATGCCTGGTCTATAAAAAATGGAATGGATTTATTCTTAAAATAGGGATTGGCAAATATTTTTGATAGATCGATAAAATAATGTGACACTGCTATTATTACTACCCACCACCATAATTTCAAGTCCCACAAGAGCAGCATGGTAACAGCAAAATGAATCAATATGTGCAGGTATAAGTATTTAGAAGCTATCATATTGGCCTCTTTATGCACTACCCATTTAGTGGGTTGAAAAATATAATCTCCCAGAAGGTGTGCCAACAAGAGTTTGGTGAACAATATCATTCTTTAATATGTTTTAGATTTCCTTCATAATACGCCAATAAATCCAAGACCAAATCCATCCTCGCGCGCTTTAAGCGCTGACTTACAGCCGATTGCCTTATCTTTAATTGATCCGCAACCTCTTGTTGGGAAACGTTTGGTTTTTCCAACGATAAACTTACCATCTGCGCAGAAACAGTAGACCAATCGTCCATAAAATTCAAAGCAAGCTTCAACATTAGGTTTAGGGTTTCATCCCTATCATCATCCCCTGTTACAATGGCCAAATTGAGCTTTTGTTCTTTTAAGGTTTCAAAAATTCGTCCGGAACGTTGATAGGCCTTGCCGTTGGATTGGCTCACACTCCCACCTACGAAGGTTTCAGAACCCAGACCTATACCCATTCTTACATCCAACTTATTAATGGATTTAATGATAGCCTTAATCCGAATCGCCATTTGCAAGGCCCTTTCCGGAGTTGTTCTTATTTGAAATTCATCTCCCCTATAAATCTCCCAATCCATAGGTGTTCCCCCTTGGAGTCCAAGATATGGCTTTAGAATACCCATCCATTCCGAGGCCGCATAGCGGTCAGAATTAATAATGTCCCCTGTAATTATAGCTATCATATATAAGTTAAAACGCTAATATATTAAAATATAAGCTAATATACTAATATAAATTAATTATAAGTTAAATAGCTTATTAAAACCAACGGCGAACCATTACACAATACTTTAGAAACTCCTTACCAAATTTATTCGTCAGCACTTCCTCTTCTGGTATAATCTGAAAGGTATTCATATAAAATACAAACCCCGCCGCCAAAAGAGTATTAAAGGCATTGCCCAAGTACAAGCCCCAAGCCAAAAGAAGAAGCAACAAGGCCAAATACATCGGATTTCTGGAGTACTGATACAGGCCACTGGTAACCAATCTGGAAACCTTAGCTGGCGCTAGCGGATCTATACTGGTCTTAGCCCTAAAAAATTGAAACAGTGAAACAATCCCAATTAAAAATGCAAGAAAACAAAGCAAATACATTAAGTAATATCTACCAAAAAATTCAAAATAACCCACTGGCAAATACTCGGCCAATAGGTACATAAACAACGCGAACAGGAAAGTGACTAAAATGGGCGGTATTTTTAACTTCATAAAATATAAAATGATAAGGCAATAAAATTACTACTTTTAGACATTCTAAATTAATATGCCCCAAAAGATAATCAGCCCGGAATTTAAAAAACAATAAAAATCACATTGAATGCAATTGGTATTTGCGACACATAACAGAAACAAACTAAAAGAGGTGCAAGTTTTATTCCCGAAGGAAATAGAGCTACTGTCTTTAGAGGACATTGGTTGTATGGATGAAATTCCGGAAACCGCAACCAATTTGGAAGGCAATGCTATCATAAAGGCCAATTTTGTCACCGAAAATTATGGCTACCCATGTTTTGCCGACGACACCGGACTTTTAGTGGATGCCCTGGAGGGAGCGCCAGGGGTATATTCCGCACGATATGCTGGCGAACAAAAAAATGCCGATGACAATATGGACAAATTATTGCTCCAATTAGACAACCAAACCAACAGATCGGCACACTTTAAAACCGTAATCGCCCTAAACCTTAAAAACGAACAATTGCTTTTCAAAGGAATTGTGCAAGGAGTAATAACAACCCAAAAAAAAGGTGGAAAAGGTTTTGGATACGACCCCATTTTTATGCCAAAGGGGTATGATAAAACTTTTGCCGAATTACCTATTTCGGTCAAAAACAAAATAAGTCACCGGGGAAAAGCAATACAAGAATTACTAGCATTTTTTAAAAACCACAATCATGCCATCAAATAAATCCGAGGAAACACCTACAACAACTCCTAGAATATTGGAACGTACAGAGACCGTTGGAGGTATTCTGATTGCTGTATTTGTGGCCTTATTGGCCATTGCGGAACTTGTCAACAATAATCTGGAAGAGGAGATGATGGTTGCCCACAGCCAATTTGTAAACTACTCCAATTGGTACCAATCCAAAAGTATAAAACAAAGTTTAAAGGAAAGTGAACTGGATTATTTGAACGCCTTGACGGAAACAGGAATAATACCCGAGGATAAAATTAAGAATTTTAAAACCAAAATAGCCCAGACAAAAAGCATGGTATTAAAATATGAAGCGGAAAAAACTGAGATACTTGTAGGCTCATCCAATGTTCCAAGAGAACATTGGTCTCAAGACCTCGACGGAGAAATGGGGAAAATCATAGGGATAAATGAATGGGAAAAGCTGACACAAGAATACGACTCGGCCACCCAAAAATTCGACCTGGGAAAATTATTTTTTCAAATTTGTATTGTATTGGGCGCCGTTTGTATCATAATCCATGACAACAAAAAATTACAAAAAAACTTCATTGCCCTAATGTTGATATTTGGTGCCATCGGAATTATGATTTCCGTATACGGATTTACCTTGGCCCCGTAAAACGTTTAAAACACTGGTGCAAAATAAAATATTTTAATTGAAAAATTAACAGTACCTTTGCCGCTTCAATTAACGCCGCTGGTATAGCATGTGTTGCCCTGAGTCTAAATAGGTTATAAAAATAATCGCTCTATGCAACATACATATTTGCGATTATTTAAAACATATTATGACAAAATTTGAAGCATTAGGGCTTAAACAGTCCCTATTAAATGCTATTTCTGATTTAGGATTTGAATCGCCTTCAGAAGTACAAGAAAAAGCTATTCCTATCTTATTGGAAAGCGAAACTGATTTAGTGGCTTTGGCCCAAACAGGTACAGGTAAAACCGCAGCCTTTGGATTTCCACTTATTCAAAAAATTGATAGCGAAAGTAGGACCACCCAAGGGTTGATCCTATCCCCTACCAGGGAACTTTGCTTGCAGATCACCAATGAACTTACATTATATTCCAAGTACGAAAAAGGAGTCAATGTTGTTGCAATCTATGGTGGTGCCAGTATTACCGATCAGGCCAGACAAATAAAAAGAGGTGCCCAAATAGTTGTGGCTACTCCAGGTAGAATGAAAGACATGATTGGTCGTGGCTTGGTGGATATCTCCAAAATAGATTATTGTATCCTTGATGAGGCAGATGAAATGCTGAATATGGGCTTTATGGAGGATATTAAGGATATTCTTTCCAACACTCCAAAAGAAAAGTCGACTTGGTTGTTTTCTGCGACCATGCCCAGAGAGGTTTCAGTAATTGCCAAGAAATTTATGCACAGTCCTCAAGAAATTACAGTTGGGACAAAAAATTCAGGGGCAACCACGGTACAACACGAATACTATGTGGTTGGTGGCCGAGATCGTTACCCTGCCCTGAAAAGACTGGCAGATACCAATCCCGACATATTCTCGGTTATTTTCTGTAGAACAAAAAGAGACACCCAAAAGGTGGCTGAAAAATTGATAGAAGACGGTTACAACGCCGGTGCACTTCACGGGGACTTAAGTCAAAACCAAAGGGATTTGGTAATGAATTCATTCCGTAAGAAACAAATACAAATGTTGGTTGCAACTGACGTTGCCGCCCGTGGTATTGATGTTGACGATATAACGCATGTAATCAATTATCAACTACCTGATGAAATAGAAACCTATACCCACCGTAGTGGACGTACAGGAAGAGCCGGGAAATCTGGAATTTCCATGGTAATAGTCACCAAAAGTGAACTTAGGAAAATTAAGGCCATTGAAAATAAAATTCAACAAGCTTTTATTTCCAAAAAAATTCCTACCGGAATGGAAATCTGTGAAATACAGCTTTACCATTTGGCCAATAAAATTAAGGATACAAAAATTAACGAGGAAGTAGACAACTATTTACCTGCTATTAATGATGTTCTTCAAGGCATAGATCGCGAAGAACTTATCAAAAAAATAATCTCGGTAGAATTTACCCGATTCTTTAATTACTACAATAAAACCAAAGATCTAAGCACTTCAGATTCGGGAGATCGTGGTGAAAGAGGAAGATCAAGAGACGGTGATAGTAGAATCCCAGCTGATGGCAACGTTAGATATTTTATCAATGTTGGAGAAAAAGATGGTTATGATTGGATGACTTTAAAGGATTTCCTAAGAGATACGGTTAATCTAGGTAAGGATGATGTCTTTAAAGTAGATGTAAAGGACAGCTTTTCTTTCTTTAACACAGATGCATCCGCTACGGAAGCAATTTTAAAGACTTTTACCGAATTTAAGGTTGACGGAAGGTTTGTAAACGTAGAAGTATCGAAAAATCCTGGCGGCGGCGGTGGCGGCGGTGGCCGAGGAAGACGAGACAGAAGCCGTAGTGGTGGCGGAAGTTATTCCAGAGACAATGATAGAAACAAAGGAAGAAGAAGGGATAGAAGTGACTCTAAAGGAGGCTCATCCAGTAGTTCTGGAAAAAGGAGAACTAAACGAAAAAGTGATTCCTATTAGTTAATTCTATATTAAAAAAATACGCTTCGGCGTATTTTTTTAGTTAGTTTACCAATTATAATCAGCGAAATTATTTAATGAAAAATTATTTATTGGCCATATCCCTCTTATTTATCTCCTATGGATATTCACAAGTGGACAAAAATGAAGAAGAGGTAAAGCAATTAAAAGCAGTAATTCTCAATGCCCAAACTGACCAGCCTATGGAAAGTGTGCATGTGGTGAACCTGAATCAGGTAGTAGGAACAATTTCCAATGAAAAGGGAGAGTTCGAAATTCCTGCGAAAGTCAACGACACACTTTACTTTTCTTTTTTGGGTTTTAAATCCCAAAAAGTTAGGGTTACCAATGATATGTTCAAATTTAAGGGAACAAAAATATCCTTAACGGAATTGGCATACGCTCTGGAAGAGGTCATTGTTAGACCCTACTCTCTAACCGGCTATTTGGAAATTGATGTAAAGAACTTACCCCTGAACAATGCATTCCAATATAGTATTTCTGGACTATCTGTTGGTTATGAAGGTGGCAACAAAAATCCAAGTGCAGTTACCAAAGTGCTGGGTGCCATACTTAATCCCGCCGATCTGCTACGGAATTTGTTCGGAAAGAAACCCAATCAAATGCGCAAGCTAAGACAGATGAAGGAAGACGATAGAATTAGAGATCTTTTGGCCTCAAAATTTGATAGGGAGACCTTAATGGAGTTACTTCAATTGGAAAAGGTAGATATTGAGGACATTCTAAATAATTGCAATTATTCCAGATCTTTCATAACTACGGCCAATGATCTTCAAATCTTGGATGCTATTAGCAGTTGTTACGAAGAATATAAAGTTTTGAATAGGAAACGGTAACCCAGGGCAGTTCCTTCCTTATGGTTAGGCTCCTCTTCATCTACCCAAAACAATATTTTCAATTGTTCGGTGCCCGAGGTTTAGCTTAAAATATTTTATTATCCCATGATCATTTTATAGCTTTAAACAAAAATGACGTTAATGAAAAAGGGACTTTTAATTGTCGTATTTCTGTCGATCATTTTTTCCTGCAAAAAAAATAAAAATGAAGTTGTAAAGGAAAGCGAAACGATTATTGAACTTTCCCAGAAACCGCAGTTGTACCCACCTTTTGTTTGGGATGCAGCCAATATATACTTTCTACTTACCGATCGTTTCTATAACGGTGATACCCTAAATGATATTACTCTGAACAGAACAAAGGAAACTGCCTTACTCAGGGGATTTATGGGTGGTGATATACAAGGAATTACCAATAAAATAAACGAGGGATATTTTACAGATTTGGGCATTAATGCAATTTGGTTTACTCCAGTTGTAGAGCAGGTCCATGACAATGTGGACGAAGGAACAGGAAGTACATACGGCTATCATGGCTATTGGGCAAAGGATTGGACAGCCTTGGACCCCAATTTCGGAACTAAAAAAGATTTGGAAATCCTGGTCAGGACCGCACATGAAAAGGGCATCAGAATATTAATGGATATTGTGCTCAACCATACAGGACCGGTTACGGACATGGACCCAGTATGGCCAAAAGAATGGGTGCGTACAGGACCAGTTTGTGAGTACACCAATTACGAAACAACAACCAATTGTACATTGGTCGAGAACCTACCAGATATTAATACGGAATCGGACAATGCCATTGAACTTCCCGATGCCCTTTTGGCCAAATGGAAGGAAGAAGGTCGTTTAAGTAACGAACTTGACGAATTGCAGGTTTTTTTTAATCGCACAAAATACCCTAGAGCTCCCCGTTTTTATATTATTAAATGGCTCACCGACTATGTAAATGACCTTGGCATAGATGGTTTTAGGGTAGATACTGCCAAACATGTGGACGAAAAGTCCTGGAAAGAATTATACAGCGAAGCCTCCTACGCTTTTAATACTTGGAAAAAGAAACATCCTGAGGAAGTGTTGGACGACAACCCTTTTTATATGGTAGGCGAGGTATATGGTTACGGCGTATCAGCCGGTCGTGAATATGATTTTGGGGACAAAAAAGTAGATTATTTCGATTATGGGTTTCATAGTCTGATTAATTTCGAATTAAAGGATGATGCCAAAAAGGATTATGAAACTATATTTAAAAAATATAGTCACTTGTTACACACTAAATTGGAAGGCAAGAGTGTTGTTAACTATCTTACTTCCCACGATGATGCTACTCCGTATGACAAGGAAAGACAAAACCCATACAGATCGGCAAATATACTATTACTGACTCCCGGAGCCTCGCAAATCTATTACGGGGATGAGACCAATAGAAGTTTGACCGTTGAAGGGGCCCAGGGCGATGCTACCCATAGGTCATTTATGAATTGGGAGGATTTGGACAGTATTTCCAATAGCAATAAAGTACTGGCATATTGGCAAAAACTTGGAAAATTCAGAAACGATCACACCGCAATTGGGGCTGGCGTGCACCAAAGACTTTCCAAGCAGCCATATGTTTTTGGAAGAACCTATGTAAAAGGGGATTTCAAGGATAAAGTGGTAGTTGGACTAGAGTTGCCAAAAGGTAAAAAGTCCCTATGGGTGAAAGACTTTTTTGGAGATGGTACAAAACTCTTTGATGCTTTTTCAGAAACCTATATCACCGTAGACAAGGGCAAGGCGGTACTGGATAACGACTATGACATCGCATTATTGGAAATGGCCAAAAACTAGGATTTACTATAGCCTAAACTAATTTCTTTTACCCCGACACCAGTCATTTTAACTTTTTTACAATATAATTTCTAAATATGTTCCCTAATTTCGTGCACTTCCCTTTTAGGGTTAAATAATGATTACAATAGAATTTAAATGAAGCTGAATAGAAGGCAATTTATCCTAAAACTATTTTTAGGTACCATTAGTTTTCTGGTGCTTGATTCCTTCTGGTTGGAAACCTATTTTATTGAATGGACCGAGCACGACATTTCCGAATCAGGACCTAAAAAAATCAAGGCGATTCACTTGACCGACCTACATTTGCGAAGTATAAAATCGGTGCATGCATCCATTGCCAAGCGAATTAACGAGGAACAACCTGATGTCATTTTTTTTACTGGGGACTCAGTTGAACGAAACAAATACCTAACCGTTTTACAAGATTTTTTAAGCTTAATTGATATCAAAATACCAAAGGTTACCATCTTAGGCAATAAGGAATCTTCTGACAGGGTAGATTTACAAAAGTTAAGAAAAGTTTACGCAAATCATAATGGAATTTTACTCATTAACGAAGCGTACTTGCTCAAAATAAACAACAGGAAAATTAACATTATCGGATTAGACGACTACGTACATGGTGAACCTGATTTTCTAAAAGCTACCGAAGGAGTAAACAAATCATTGACCACTGTAGTACTTAATCATTGTCCTGTTTATAGAGAAGAAATAGATCGGTTAAGCTTACCTTTAAATATTAAACCTGACCTTATATTAGCTGGGCATACCCATGGGGGGCAGATTACCTTTTTTGGAGAACCCTTCTTCACACCATTTGGGAGTGGAATATATGTTAAAGGTTGGTACAACAACGAAATTTCAAAAATGTATGTATCCAAAGGAGTTGGGACGACCAAACTACCTATACGTTTTGGAGCTATGGCCGAAGCAAGTATTTTCTATATCTAATTGTTAAGTTTGGGAATGGAGTGCTATCCTATTCCCTTCCGTATCTTTTATTGAGGCCATAAACCCATGACCTTTTTCCATTTGTTTTTTTTGCCTGAATAATTATTCCCCATGCATTTTCAACCCTAACCAACTTGTGGGGAAGATCTTTGCAGTAAAAATACAGTATTGCACCAAAGGTATCACTAGGAATGTACATTTCATGCTGCATTAAGGACCCCATAGCACCTGTTTTACCTGGTGCTGAAGGAAACCAGCCCATAACAAGTCCATCCAAATCATGAATGGAATAGAAATCTTAAAAACCGATTCATAGAAGTTTTTGGCCCGCTCCATATCGTTAACCGGAATCTCGAACCAACCACCATATTGCTTTCCATAACCTATTTATTTCTCCAAAATGGATTTCAGACTTTGGAGCCCTTCTTCAAAATCCTTTCCAACAGCCTTATCCATACTCATAAAAAGCATCATTATTGACATTGGAAATTTATTATTCCCCTTAAAGCCCCAGGTTACTTTTGTTTTTCCCTTACCGGTTTCGGCAACATCCAAATAGCAATCCGAGGTAGATTTGAAAGGTTTGAGAAATCGAAGCTCCCCTTCCACCCTTTCGCCATCAACTATTTTGGTGATTTCCTGTTCACCTTCACCTACGTCCTTGTTTCCGTTCCAATAACTTATAGCCCCTACTTCCCCATCTACACCTGTAAATTTTTTATCCATCATGGGGTCTTTTTTTGCCCATGGAGACCACTCTTGTTGTTTTTTCAAATACTTGATATATTCAAAGACATCTTCCTTTGGCCGATTTATTTCAATAGAACGTGAAACATCATAATTTTTTGGCGCCAATAGGGCCAGTATGGCAATTAAAACAATTAGCCCCAGTACAATATAAAGTAAAGTTGTCATTAAATCTTATGTGTTGGTTTACTCTAAATATAATGAAAAAATCATTTTGTCCCGTGAAATCTGGCCAAAACATCATTCAGACTCCTAACTGATTTTTTGGTCCAATCCAATCTCTTTTCCAATTTCTCTTCTTCCGTTAAACTCCAATCAATTTCTGTTCTCCTTAAATTATTGGTCAAGGCATGTAAAATAATAGCCGCAGAAACCGATATATTTAAACTTTCCGTAAAGCCTACCATAGGTATTGTAAGAAAAGAATCCGCCTTATCCAATACTTCCCTACTCAAGCCATCCCGTTCCGTTCCAAAAAATAATGCTGTCTTGCCTGTAAATTCAAAATTAGTTAGGGAACAATTATTTTCATGAGGAGTTGTGGCCACAATTTTATACCCTTGTCGCCTTAAGGTATCTATACAGTCCGTAGTGTTTTTATATCTTTTTATATCAACCCATTGCTGTGCTCCCATGGCAATATCTTTGTCCAATCGCTTGCCAAACTTGCTTTCTATAAGATGTGCTTGTTGCACCCCAAAAACATCACAGCTTCTTACCACAGCGCTGGTGTTGTGCATTTGGTAGACATCTTCAATAGCTACGGTAATATAATTTGTCCGTTCTTCCAAAATGTCCAAAAAACGGGATTTACGTTTTGGGGTGATAAATCCTTCAAGATATTCTAACAGCTTATGATCAACCATAATCCTAAGATATTAAAAAAGAAATCGTTTAATTTTACAAAAATTGCTTATTCAACCAAAATGAAAAAAATAATAGTTTTAACGGGTGCAGGGGTAAGTGCCGAAAGTGGAATAAATACCTTTAGGGATGCGGACGGACTATGGGAAGGCCATGATGTTATGGAAGTGGCCACTCCACAAGGTTTTCATAAAAACCCAGAATTGGTGCTCAATTTTTACAACGAAAGAAGAAGGCAGTTATTCAATGTATTCCCTAATGAGGCACATAAATCGTTGGCTCTCCTGGAAGAACATTTTGATGTAAGCATCATTACCCAAAATGTAGATGACTTACATGAGCGGGCCGGAAGTACTAAGGTAATACACCTACATGGAGAGTTGTTAAAGGCAAGGAGCATTCATAATCCCAATTCAATAATTGATTGGAAAACTGATATAAAAATTGGGGACCTTTCAGAAGATGGGAAACAATTACGCCCCCATATTGTATGGTTTGGTGAGGAAGTACCATTATTGGAAAAAGCAGCCAATATAACCCAAACTGCCAATATTTTAATCATAATAGGCACCTCCATGCAGGTTTATCCAGCGGCCAGTTTAATACATTATGTGTCAAGAAATACCCCCATATTCTTTATAGACCCAAAACCCAATATAAACCAGACCGATTTTAACGGGCTAACAATAATACAGGCCAGTGCGGCAAAAGGTGTGCCTGTATTGGTATCGGACCTAATTGCAAAGGAAGGTTAAAATCGTATCTTATACTTTGGGATTTCCCCTCTAATTACATGTATATTGACTTATTCAGAACTCTATAGCGCCCTTGACTACGTTGACCATTCCCGGCATAAAAGGAAGGAGATGTCCAACCTTATCTTGAATAGTCCCCTAAACATTGCAACAATTATGGAAATAGCCTTTCAAGTGGATGACCCTGTTTCCTGCAAAGCGTGTTGGATTATGGAATTTACTGCCAAAGAACATTTACCGCATCTTTTTCCGTATATGGATAACTTTGTCGAAAACATTGGTAAGGTACACTTAGACCCAGCAGTAAGGCCAATCGCAAAAATATGCGAGTATTTAATGAAATCCTACTTTCAATCAAAGGACAAAAAGACTTGCGAAACCCTAACAGACCAACATTTGGAGGGTATTACATCTGCTTGTTTCGATTGGCTCATCGGTGACCATAAAGTGGCCGCCCAAGCATATTCCATGACTAGTCTTTTGTTACTGGGTAGAAAATTCCACTGGATCCATCCAGAATTACGTATGATTTTAGAGCAGAATTACCAATTAGGCAGTGCTGCATATAAGGCTAGGGCCAGGATGACCCTTGCTAAGCTGTAATGAATCACAACTCCCAAATAAATAACAGAACAATCTTTCGCTTAACTTTTAATCTCCTTAACTTATAGCTATCTTTGCGCTTTTCCAAAATCAATCAAATATTACAAAATGTCATTAAACAAACTAAACGCCATATCTCCCATTGACGGTAGATACAGAAATAAAGTAGATTCCCTTGCTTCGTATTTTTCTGAGGAGGCGCTTATAAAATATAGGGTGCGAGTAGAGATTGAATATTTTATTGCTCTTTGTGAAGTTCCGCTACCTCAACTTTCAAATTTTGACAATTCGAAATTTAACGATTTAAGAAAAATCTATATTGATTTTGACTCCGAGGATGCCATAGCCATTAAGGAAATTGAAAAGGTAACCAACCATGATGTCAAGGCCGTTGAGTATTTTATTAAGAAGGAGTTCGACAAATTAGGTTTGGAGACCCATAAGGAATTCATTCATTTTGGACTTACTTCACAAGATATCAATAACACTGCTATTCCACTATCCATTAAAGATGCAATGAACGAGGTTTACGTACCCCAATATTTGGAGGTATTGAACAAGTTAACTGCTCTGGTCAAGGAATGGGAAGCCATACCTATGTTGGCCAGGACCCACGGACAGCCTGCTTCCCCTACTCGATTGGGGAAGGAAATCGAGGTATTTACAGTACGTCTGGAAGAACAGTTCAATTTACTTAACGACATTCCAAGTGCTGCCAAATTTGGTGGCGCAACAGGGAACTATAATGCCCATAAAGTAGCCTATCCACAAATTGATTGGAGAGAATTTGGCCAAAAATTTGTTCAGGAAAAACTTGGTCTACATCATTCCTTCCCAACTACTCAGATAGAGCATTACGACCATATGGCTGCATTATTCGATTGCCTCAAAAGGATCAATACCATTATAATAGATTTGGATAGGGATTTTTGGACCTATGTTTCCATGGACTATTTTAAGCAAAGAATAAAAGCAGGGGAAGTGGGATCCTCAGCAATGCCACATAAGGTAAATCCCATCGATTTTGAAAACTCGGAAGGAAATCTGGGCATAGCCAATGCCATTTTTGAACACTTGTCCGCCAAACTTCCAATTTCACGACTACAAAGGGATTTAACGGATAGCACGGTTCTAAGAAACGTTGGTGTGCCTTTTGGACATACCCTAATTGCTTTTCAATCTACCCTAAAAGGATTAAATAAATTGCTCCTGAACAAGGAAAAGTTTGAGCAAGACCTGGAAAACAATTGGGCAGTGGTTGCTGAAGCTATTCAAACGATCCTAAGACGTGAGGCCTACCCTAATCCATATGAAGCCTTGAAAGGATTAACTAGGACCAATGAAAAGATTACTCAACAGTCTATATCGAATTTTATTGACACCCTGGAAACAACCGATGCCATAAAAGCGGAATTGAAACAAATAACGCCGAGTAACTATACAGGTATATAAAAACAATAATCTATTTAAAAAGCAATCTAGAGCACCATAATTATACTCTGGGTTGCTTTTCTTTTTTGGGGTTCCTGCAACACCAATTTGCAATTTTCCAAAGTTGCGAATATACCTCCCTATAATCTTTGGGGACATAAAATGTACGGAGGGCAAAATTCACTGTACCATCTGCCAACTACAATACATTCACCAATGGTGTCTGCTCTTCCCAAACTTTAAAAATTTAGTGTTATATCGGGTTACAAGCACTTTAATTGCTGAGGTATTAAATTTTAGGTTAATTTTTACACTTGGAATGCTATTTGTTGGTATATATTTTTATACTATAACATGAATTTATTAAATAGGAAAACGATAATATACATTTTGGCTATTTTTACATCAATGTTTATGAATGCACAACATAAAATTCCAAAATCTATTGAAAGTGAAGCCTTAAAAGCACTCTCTTTTTATCCCGAATTATCGGAATGCAATATTGAAATTAGGTTTAAAAGGAATATTAAGAAATCTACGATGCAGGCAAGACCAACTTTTCAAAGTTTCTTTAAAAAACGGAGCAATAGGAACTATGTAATTTTGATTAGTGAGACTTTTAAGATTTCAGATAAAGAATTTACTACTAAGGATATCCCTTCCAATATTCTGATAGGTTGGATCGGCCATGAATTAGGGCACATCATGGATTATCAAAATAGGACTAAATTAAATTTACTTTCTTTTGGGATTAAATACCTCTTTTCCGAACGTTTTATAGTAGAGGCCGAGCGTGCGGCCGACACCTACGCTGTTGCCCAAGGCATGGAAAAATATATTCTTGCAACGAAGAATTTTATTTTAAACCATTCTGATATAGCTGCTTCCTATAAAGATCGAATTAAAAAATATTACTTATCGCCGGAAGAGATCATGGTATTGGTCGAGGAGCGTAGCAACTAGATCTAATTAGAGATCTTCGATTGAATAAATTTTTCCCAATCGGCAAATTTTTCTTCATTCATAACGCGCTCCATTTTTACTTGACCACCTTTCTTTTTATTCTTCCCATTCCAGTCGTAAAAACAGTCGGTGGAAACTACCTTAACCTTCACTCCCTTTAAGGATTTACTCCTAGCTACCTTATAGTTCTTGTTGGCCTCCATCAAGAACTCGTCCAAGGAATTTGACAGTGAGGCGCAATCAGGATTTTCCATATCCGACCCCAAATACCAACAATGATAGAACTCGCCATCATCACAACGTTTGGCACAGATGGTATATTCGGGAATCTTGGTAGAATACGCATCTTCCAGATGTCTTATAGCATCATCCATTTTGTTTACAGAGAGCTGAGAACCAACAGTATTCAAGAAAAATTTTGTGCGCCCGGTAATCTGTATTTCCGCTTTCTCCAAATTTGTGAACCTAATGGTATCACCTATTAAATAGCGCCAAGCTCCACTTACCGTACTAATGACAAGTACATAATCTTGATCCAATTCCACTTCGTTTAAGGCTTTGGCTGGAGCATTTGGGGTTAAAGATCCATCTTCCCGAATGTATTCAGGCTTAAAGGGAACAAATTCAAAATAGATTCCATTATCGGTGATCAATTGCATGGCCTTGGTTTCTGGCCTGGTCTGACAAGCTATAAAACCTTCGGAAGCCAAGTAGGTATCTATAACGGTAATAGGATGCCCCATAAGTGCATTAAAACTTTTTTCATAGGGTCCAAAGGCAACCCCGCCGGAAGTATACACCATTAAATTGGGCCAAATTTCATGGATGTTTTTTAGACTATGATATTCTATAACTTTTTGGAGCATCAATTCTATCCATGAAGGTATACCACTTAAGGCTCCAATGTCCCAATCTGCGGCTCGCTCCGCTATGCGTTCTACTCTTTTATCCCAATCCTCAATTTTCGCGATTTCCTCCCCTGGCTTGTAATAACTTCTAAACCAGAACGGGATATTTCCAGCACTTATACCGCTAATTTCGCCTTCCATAAATTCATTTCGTTCCTCTAGATTGGTGGAACTACCCAGCATCATAATTTCCTTTTCAAAAAAATCAGCAGGTAAATCAAAATTACTCAATGCAAAGACTTGTTTAAGTCCGGCAGCCCTTATGGACTCTATCATGTCATCGGTTACTGGTATGCGCTTACTGCTTTTACCCGTAGTTCCAGAACTTAGTGCAAAATAGGAAGGCCGGCCCGGCCAGGTAACATTTTCATGTCCGTCATGTAATTTATGCCACCACTCATCATTTATTTTATTATAATCGAAATAAGGAATTTTTTCAGCAAATTTCCTGGGAAAATCCTCAGAATTTAAAATAGTTTCAAAATTGTAATATTGACCAAAGTCCGTATTTTTTGCAATATTCAAAATACTCCGAAGTACTTCTTGTTGCTCTTTCCAATGATCACTTTCGGTAGAAAACGTTTCCTTTAAGTGAATTGCACCTTTAATAATGTTGCCTAGGATTGCCATCGTAAATATTTTTGATTATTAATGTCTTCTTCTGCAACTCCCTTTAAAATATTAGGTTTAGTTTGGCTATATCCCATCAAGAGCCGATTCAACAAACAAATATCCCCAATTCCCTATCGTGACTTTATTACTAAACAAAAAATGTTTAACGCATTTCAATTAATTGTAAAAAGTACACCTTCCAGCACATTTGAAAAATTCCAATTTCATTGAAATCCAAAAATCAACGGAAATGGTTAAAATAGTATAAAAGACAACTGCACTTACCTAGGAATAAAAAGTGCCACTAATAAACTTTGGTTTATTTGGGTTAAAAATTAATTTTTAAGGAAACATCCTCCAACGGTCGTTTTCTTATATTATCCCTGCATTTATTCCACTTTTGCATTTATGTAGAAATACTGGTGAAGAATAAAAATCACTTGCCGAGGTTGTCTATTTCCTGGTTTAATTAACAGGAATATAGAATTTACTTACAATAGGTGGGAATTAAGCAATACGATTTAATGGGTAACTTGATAAACAAATATATTAACCAAAATTTCATACAATGGAAAATAAATTCTCTATAGAAGACGCAGTCACCAAACTCTGGAACAAACTGGATGGATGGTTGGATGCGATAATTTTAAAACTTCCCAATATTGTTATGGCCATCGTGGTCATGATATTATTCTATATCCTGGCCAGGGTAATTAGAAAAATACTAAGGAGATTACTGACGAAAAGTGTAGACCAGAAATCCGTGCAGGAAATCATCGGTAAGGTTGTATTTGTAATCATTATGTTAATTGGTTTTTTCGTGGCACTTGGAGTTATGGAACTGAACAAAGTGCTAACCAGTATTCTTGCCGGTGCCGGTGTTATTGGATTGGCCATTGGTCTTGCCCTGCAAGGCACCTTGAACAATACCTTTGGAGGTTTGATCCTTTCCTTTATGCCTAAATTAAAAATTGATGATTTTATCGAATCAGATGGCTATTCTGGTTTTGTATCGGAAATCAATCTAAGAAATATTGTTCTTAGGCAGCCCGATAATAATTATGTTGTAATACCTAATTCAAATTTTATAGATGGTTCGTTTACCAATTATTCCATTTCCCAAAGAAGTAGGATATCTGTTGCATGTGGGGTAGGTTATGAAAGTAGTCTTCAACAGGTAGAGGATCTTGTGGTTAAACTCATCGCTGAAAATTTTGATCAAAAAGAAGATGAAGACGTGGAATTCTTTTTTACTGAATTTGGTGACAGTTCCATTAATTTCATTGTCCGTTTCTGGATAGATATGGCTAACAATAAACATAAATTGGCCGCAACCCATAAGGCCGTTAAAATTATTAAGGAGAATTTCGATAACCAAAATATCAATATCCCTTTCCCCATTCGTACTTTGGATTTTAACAAGAACAACCTACAGGTATTGATTGACGATAAATCCGAAAAAGCTTAGGGCACTGTATAAATTTTGGCCTCAGCGGAATGGAACATTTGCAAAAAAACCTGTATCAAAATTTTTGATACAGGTTTTTTTAAGTTGCATGGATGCTACTTAACCTTTCATAAAATCCTTTAGGCCTCCCAAGCCCTCTCCCCTATAATCGGATTTTTCCATAGCTTTCATAAATTGGACCAATTTGGCAGGGTTCATATTTTTTCCCAAAACCCGAACCAACATAAAACCCTTATCATCACTATCGCCGTAGATAACTACCTCATCAATGGCATCATCATCCCCTAAATATCTTACAGAAGCCTTGCCAAAACTGGTGTTCATTTTCATCAACTCGGTAAATTTGCTGTTTTTTAAAATAGCATTAACATTGGATTTTTCTTTTTGAAACTCCGTTAGATTATCCGCAGTTATCTTAAATGCCAGAATATTAAGTTTTTTTAGAGACCCCAATGCCTCCCTTTGGTCCTCCGTAAGGTCCGCTTTATCCATATTCAATAAGCTTACCGGAAGATCAACGGATAAAAAATTAGGATTGCCCTCATTATCCACAAAATACTCCTGTAAACTCTGTGTAGACGAACATGCCGTCATAACAATGGCCGACATAATGACCAAGGCCAATTTTCCGAATATTTTTTTCATTTCCTTATGTTTTAGGTTTTAATCCAAAATGAAGGGAAATGGTTTTAACTTATCCCATTCCCCTAAACATTTACTTTCTATTTTTACCCGCCTTGCTGAGTTCTGAAGGCAAATTCATCTTCTGGGTGAGTGACCCGATCTTGTTTAAATCTATATCTCCAGTTAGGGAAAGTAATACTGTTTCTATTTTTCTGTCGTTGATTTCCACATTCATGTTTTTAACTCCCGTAACAAACATTAACAGCTCGCTCACATGGTCTTCATCCTTTCCGCTCTTGATATAAAATTTTACATTGGCATCCTTATCCTTGACCCTCATTAATTCCTGTAAGGATGAGGATTTCAAATATTTCTCCATGGTAGTGTGCATATCCGCGGAAACCTTTTTATCCTCGGTGATAAATACCTTTAGATTTTTTAAGTTTTGAGCAATATCCATAAAATCCTGAGCCTCTTTGTCATCGACCTCGACGTTTATCTTACTCAATAACTTAAACATACTTTCATTGACCACTACGGCGCTTACATTGTCCAAATCCTCGTACTTATCGAACATGGATTGCGAAAACCCCATTAATGGTAATACTGCTACTAAGGCTATTATAATATTCTTTTTCATCTTTTTTAATTTAATTTCTGTTGTAAATTTTTTGTTTCGTTTCTTCAAATTCCCTTAAATAAGCTACTTTCTCGGTTCCCCTGCCAAGATTGGTCGCCAATAGACTTAATGCCTTTTTGGTTTCCTGATAGGCGTATTCCGCTTCTCTCTGTTCCTGATAGCTTCTTCCAAAATATATACCAAAAATCAAGATGCTTACGGCTGCAATGGAAATCCACTTTATATAACTTTTTTTTCTAGGTTTTAATGGAACCTGCTTGGTAAACCGCTCTTCTTTGGCAACGGAAAAGTACTGAAACATTGGAGCATGCCTTTTTAGGTGTGGAGGAACATCCTCCCTTGTAAAATACGCTCTCAACATTTCTTCCTCGGCAACCGTAGTAGTTGCCTCAAAATACTTTTCCAATAATTTTTCTATGTTATTGAATTCCATAATTGTGCTTTTGTACTAATTTTTCCCTTACTGTTTTTCTTGCTCTGGACAAGGCTACCCTAACGGCAGTAGCGCTCATACCCAATAAATCCGCTATTTCCTCAAATTCATATTGTTCCACATCCCGTAATTGCAAAACCATTTTTTGTTGCTCGGGCAATTCTTCCATAATTTTTTCTATCCAACTTAAACTATCACTAACCTCTATCTGGGTCTGTATTGAAACATTTTCATCCTTATAATTACTATGTACCAATTTTAAGTTGCCGGCCTGTTTGGACTTAAGTCGGTCCAAGCAAAAATTCTTGGTCATCATCATGGCATAAGCCTCCACATTATTATAGCCGGTCATCATCTTGTTCTTGGACCATAGTTTCAATAAGATTTCTTGGGTGGCATCCTCAGCTTCTTCTTTAGAGACCAATAAGCGCTTTGCCAGCCTATAAAGTTTATCCTTAAATGGTAAAACCACATTTAAAAACTCAGTTTGTTGCATTTGGTTTAGTTGTTTTATAATCCTCCATAAAAGGCTTACATAGGGAAGACGACATACATCGAATTTTGTTACAATTAGTTTCCAATTCTTTACAATGTAAGTAATTTAGTCCTATGGAAACCAAATAGGTAATATATCCGTATATAAATAAAATCGTTCCCCAAAACTGATTCATACTTTTTTAATGGAATGATATTTGCACGCCACAGTTAATTAATTTCAGGCAATTATTAAAAGATTATGAAGAAGTATTTATTAGCATTTTTGGGATTGAGTTTGTTTCTCAGCAGTTGTAGTAAGAATGATGCCACCCTGGTTACAGAGGAAATTGAAGAAATAATTCCTGCACCAGAAATAGATATAACGGTCCAAAATTTTATGTGGCAGACTATGAACACCTATTATTTTTGGCAAAGTGATGTTACGGACTTGGGTGATTCCCGCTTTGAATCTGACGAGGAATATGTCTCTTTTTTGGAATCTGAGCAAGAACCGGGAAAGTTTTTCGATGACAAATTACTGTTCAGTGAAGACCGCTTCAGTTTTTATTCGGATGATTATAAGGAATTGACCCAATCTTTTGCTGGAGTTTCCAAAAGCAACGGTGTGGAATTTGGATTGAGTTTATTTGCCGATAGTGATGATGTTTATGGTTATGTACGTTACATCGTCCCCAATTCCAATGCCTCTTCAAAAGATATCAAAAGAGGGGATATTTTTACCGGAGTTAATGGGACTACCCTTAATTTGAATAATTATGTAGATCTTTTATTTGGCGAAAGTGATACCTATACCTTGAATATGGCGGATATCTCCGATAACATTATTGCCAATACGGATAGAGAGGTTACCTTAACAAAAGAGGCCAATTTAACCGAGAACCCGGTATATATCAGCAATGTATTGGAAACAGGAGGAAAAAAAATAGGCTATTTAATGTATAATGGCTTTACCAACGAATTTGACGAACAGTTGAATGATGCGTTTGGAGAGTTCAAATCTGCTGGTATAACGGATTTGGTATTGGATTTAAGGTACAATCCCGGTGGATCGGTCAATTCGGCCAGATTATTATCCAGTATGATTTATGGTACATTTACCAATAGTGTTTTTCTTAAGGCACGATATAACCAAAAGCTGCAATTGGAATTTAAAGATACCGATCTTATTGAGTATTTCGCAGATAAGACAGACAACAATACCCCTATAAATACGTTAGGCCTAAGCAAGGTTTATGTATTGGCTACAGGGAGTACTGCATCAGCAAGTGAATTGGTAATGAACGGTCTGGAACCTTATATAGAGGTAATCCATATAGGAACCACAACAACAGGCAAAAATGAATTTTCGGTTACCTTTGTTGATGATTTTGAGAATGGAAATGTGTACAGCCCAAACAGAGAAGATAAGATCAACCCAGATAATCAGTGGGCAATACAACCCTTAATTGGTAGAAATGAAAATGCCAATGGTTTTTCCGATTATACGGACGGACTAACACCTGATATTACGTTGAAGGAGGATTTATCCAATTTAGGCATTTTGGGGAATATCAATGAACCTCTTTTAGCAAAGGCAATTGGGGAGATTACAGGAACTACCGCCAAAATGGATTTTACAGTCGATATGCCGGTTATTTTGATAAGTAGTTCCAAATTGTTCACAAAAATCAAGGATAATATGTTTATGGATATTAAAAATCCATTAAACTTGACAAAAAAATAGTAGTAATCCACTACCTATGATGTCGGTAGGACCTAAAACTATCCAACTAGGCAAATCAAAATAGTGTGCGAAGCAATTAACATTACAATTACATCATGAAAAAAATCCTAGGTCTTCTTTTAATGGCGGTTATTCTTTCTTGTTCGGACAAGGATGATGATGCGTTCACCTATCCAAAGGAGACAACTGTCCAGAATTTTATGTGGCAAGGTCTAAACCAATGGTATTTCTGGCAGGCAGATGCTCCCAATTTAGGAGATGATAGATTTACCACCAATGAGGATTATGTTACCTATCTTGAAAAATATCCCGATCCGGAGGAGTTCTTCTACCAAACCTGTTACGAACACTCCAATATTGTTGGAAGTAGTACTGCCATTGACAGGTTTAGCTTTGTAGAAGACGATTATAAAACTCTTGTAAATGCCTTGGAAGGTGTTACAAAAAGCAATGGGCTGGAATATGGACTGGCGCGTAATGAGGGTAGTACCAATCTTTTTGGATACGTACGATACATAATCCCGAATTCCAATGCTTCCACCAAAGATATCGCAAGAGGGGAAATATTTACACGTGTAAACGGCACTCAACTTACGGATGCCAATTATGTTGATCTACTTTTTGGAAGTTCAGATACCTATACCCTTGGAATGGCAGATATTTCCGGCACAGTTGTTACAGATAATGATAAGGAAGTAATATTGACCAAGGAAGAAGGATTGCAGGAAAACCCTATTTTAGTGGCCAAGACCGTAGAGGTCAACGGAACAAAAATAGCCTACCTAATGTACAATGGTTTTACGAGCGGGTATAATGAACAATTGAATACTGCTTTCGGACAATTTAGAACGGAAGGGGCTACAGAATTGGTAGTTGACCTACGTTATAACCCGGGTGGCTCCGTAAACAGCTCCAGATTATTGGCCAGTATGATCTATGGTACCAATACAGATGAACTATATGTAAGGCAACGATGGAACGATAAAATACAGGGACTCCTTAAAAAAGAACAACTGGAAGATTATTTTGCCAATAAAACAGACAAAGGAACAAACTTGAACAGCCTAAACCTTAATACCGTATATGTTCTTGCAACAGGTAGCTCTGCCTCGGCCAGTGAATTGGTGATGAACGGATTGGCTCCGTATTTAGATGTTGTTCATATTGGTGAAACTACACGGGGAAAGAATGAATTTTCGGTAACTATGGTAGATGATATAGACAACGACTACATTTATAGGGCAGGTAGGGAGAACAAAATAAATCCGGGCAATTTATGGGCCATGCAGCCGCTTATGGGTAGAAATGAGAATTCCGCTGGTTTTTCGGACTACACCTCCGGCCTCGCACCTGATGTAGTTCTAAAGGAAGACCTTTCCAACCTTGGAATCCTAGGGGACATAAATGAACCTCTTTTTGCTAGGGCTATCCAGGAAATTACCGGTGTAAGTGCGAAGAGGGACTTTACTGTAAAAATGCCAGTAAATGAAGTATCCAACTCCAAAATGTTCACCGTCCTTAAAGACAATATGTATTTGGATAAACCTGTCGATATTCCATTTCAATAAGGTTTACAAATTCTGAAAAATACTATTGGGCAGAAAAGATGTTCAATTCCAATAAAGAAACCCCTCGTTTACCGGTAGGTTACTACCATATAAAAGAGGGGTTCCAGTTTCTATAGATTATAACTCCCTAGGCTTATTTATAATGACTATTGATCAAGTAAGCCAGTATAAAAATATAATACTTAATTGAAGTAAATCCCACCGGGAATAATTCCCACTGTTAAGGTTTCTATAGCTATTTTGGTATTTAGGTCATAAACGGTAATTGTTCCATTGCTAGCGTAATCTCCGGCATCAGTACCGTATAACCTTCCCTCGTTTACTACCATAGTATAAAAACTGACGCCTTCCAGTGCTACATCGAGAGACAGGTTAGTGGCGGACAAATTTTGTTT
Source organism: Arenibacter arenosicollis (assembly GCF_014397245.1). Classification (GTDB taxonomy): domain Bacteria; phylum Bacteroidota; class Bacteroidia; order Flavobacteriales; family Flavobacteriaceae; genus Arenibacter; species Arenibacter arenosicollis. Next base: position 37,900 of record NZ_JACLHY010000006.1, read on the forward strand.
ATATACCTTATCACCTAATTTATAATACAAATCCCCGCCATCTAAATTTAATCTCCCAGGATGCTGCGTGGTTTCAAATTGGAAATTGGCATCCACTACATTTGTGGCCGTATTGATCTTGGAAAGAACTCCAGGCGTTTCATCTTCAGTATACGATGGTTTACCAGATGCTAATACCCACAGGTTTCCAGAAGCATCCAATTGCATAGAATTGGGCACATCCCCTACCGTAAGCGTTTTTACTACCTCATTGGAAGTGGTATTGATTACTGAAACCTTATTATTTTGCCCCCAAGCTCCTTGATGGGCTACATAAACAGTATTGCCCTTTGCCAAAATGGCTTCAGGTCCCAATACAACAGAAATAGTTCCCTCAACAGTATAATTTTGCAAATTAATAATCGCAACAAAATCATCCGAATCATCTGCGGTATCTCCCCAATTGGTAACATAGCCCTTTCCGTTTACCGCTATGAAATACCTCGGATTGTTTAATCCTTCCGTAATACTTGCTATTTTTTCAAATGTATACCTGTTTACAACATTTATCTTGTTGGATACATTGGCTATAATAAAGGCTTCATCGTCTGTAAAGCCGATCGACTGTACAATATTGCCAAGGTCTTCATCATTCGTCTTTTTAAAAATACCATTTTCTACCACCGATAGATCGTCCGAAATAAAGGAGACAGTTCCCGAGCCATTGCTAAAGGGACCTTCGTTGGAAACCAATATTCCATTTTCGTAATCACCCAAAGGTTCTTGAACCTCGTCATCATCATTGGTACATGACCATGAAAGGCCGATAATCAATAGGGATAAAAATACATTTCTAATCTTCATTTGTTTAAGCTGATTTAAAATTTAGTAATTAATTGTAATTGAAAATTTCTATTGGGCATAGGTCTGTATGCCACGTTCTGATAATTTTTATTAAATATGTTGTTCACTTTTAGACCAAAAACAAAATTGATTTTGGCTATTTTCGGCAAATGATAATCCACCCCCATATTGGCCACTATATAACCTGCCAAACTTTCACTGTTATCTGTAGTAGTGTAAACCGAACCGTTGTACAATAGTTGATAAAAGGCTACCAGCTTCTTATATTGATAGGCCATATTTGACCTTATCAAGTGCTCAGGGACATATAGCAATTGATTATTGGTGATGTTATCGGTAGATTTGGTAAAGCTATATTCACTTTCCCAAGCTACGTTGTGGTTTCCCAATTTCTTTTTGAAATCAAAACCGAGTTCCCATCCGTATTGGGAAACATCTTGAACATTCATCGCCATCCAAATGCCCTGATTATTGGGTCGCCACTGGATTAAATTATCGGTTGTAATGGTATATACATTTGCTGAAAGGGCATAATTTTCACCTTTAAGGGATTGACCCAATTCCAACTGCCAAGAGCTTTCTGGAATCACCTCCAAATTACCACTAGCCCCGGCGCCAGTCCAATAAAGATCATTGAAGGTCGGAATTCTATGGTTTTTAGACGCATTAATGGCTAAAGTGTAGTTTTTGGCTACCTCATAACTACTGTTCAACGAAAAAAGAAAAGGACTCTCAAAATCACTGACTACTTCCTTTCTAAGGTTTATTCCATAATTTAATCTATCAGAAAGTTCATGTGACAACAGAAAAGTACCTGCCATAAAATTTCTATCGGCGTTTTCTATTGAAGTCCCTTTGGCCCTAATCGAAGAAAAATCGATTATACCATTTAAGGTAATCTTGTTTAATTGATATTTATAGTCGTAGTTGGCAAGAAAGGTATTGGCTTGCCCAAAACTAAACTCCTCTCTTTCCTTATTTGGAAAATAACGATAACGTTCATACAGATGCCCTACCTTTAATCTGGCCACCTTACGCTCATTAAAGCTTCCCAGCTCCACGAGCGATCTGTAGTTTATATCTTTATAATTTTCATCCGCGGGGGCCGTCAATGTCCCGGAAAAATCCCTATCTCCAATAAAGGTATTGTGGTACACTTTTAATATTTGGGTTTCGGACAAAATAAAGCCAACATTGGCATTTAAATTAATGTGGTCATAAGCTCCATTCTCATTTCTCCTTTCCGTTCCCAAATATTTATAATCGTTCTCCGAAGCTAGGTGATTAATACCAAAATGAAACGATATTTTTTCTTTTCCAAGGGAAGTGTTAAAGGCCAATTTACTGGTATTAAAACTTCCATAACTTGTTCGCAAATTATTTTTCCAGCCATCATTGAACTTAAAATCATCGTTCAATAAAATGGTTCCCCCTACGGCTCCACTTCCATATTGCACACTGCCTCCCCCACTCCTAACTACTACATTGTCGTAATTTCCAGGAATCATAGTGTTAAAATCTGTTTGGCCAGTAAGTTGTGAATTAATATTTATCCCATTCCAAACTACCGCAGTCTGTTGGGCGTTGGTTCCTCGAAAAGAAGCAGAGGACACCATCCCGTAACCATTTTCCTTAAAATAAATATTGGAATTATACCGCAATAAATCGGTTAGGGAAGTTCCGCTTTTTTGTTGGATGGAATCATTGACAACCCTAATTTTGGTGCCCTTGGAGAAATGTAGAAGTTTGGCATCGCTCAAAACTACTTCGTCCAAAACAATAACCTTGTCCCTTTGCCCAAAAACCTGAGCAACGGCCAAAAGTCCTACTAAAAATAAAAATATTCGTTTTTTTTCCATATTCAAGAAGACCCTTTTGCCCGAAGATCTATTCTATTTAGTGATGAATATGGCAGGTCTCCTGACTTGCGTACTATCATTTACCTTCCCACCCTCAAACATAGGGCAGTGGTATTAGAAATAATGATAGCCATCCATTTTAAACGGACTAAGCTCACAGTTGCGGGAACAGTTTCGGAATCTCACCGAATTCCCTTTTAATCCTATCCTCTTAAATTAAGAGAATAAAAACCAAAATTCGCAGCGAAACTACTACTTTTTTTCGGAATTATCACTGTACTTTTTTCTATTTAGTTTATAGGCCAGCCAAAGAAAACCAACAATAAAATGTAAGACAATTACAGCGGCAGCGATATAAATTAATGTATTGGAATCTCCTCTCATAGGTGTGGATTTGTCCAAAAATAAATACTATCTCTACAATAAATTATGACCTTTGTTAGGCTTAGATAAATTTTGATTCAAGAAATTAATACTACTTTTGAACTCTCTAATAAACCCTTAAGCTCTTGAATAAAACATTCCTTTTTTTAATATTTCTGTCCATTTGGTCTTGTAAACAGCCTAAAAAAACTACTATTCCCCCTTCCGCCTTGTCGCAAAGCATCAGCATAGATCATGCCCAAGGTTTTACTATCGAGAACACCTCCACAGATATAACGTTAATTAAAGTATCTTCTCCTTGGCCAGGATCGGAAGCTACTTTTACCTACGCTTTGGTACCCAAAGAAAAATTGGCCAGCATTACCTTGGACAAGGATGCCTATAACGCCATAGTAGGTGTTCCAGTTGAAAGAATGGTTGTTACCTCCACTACCCATATACCTGCACTGGAGGCTTTGGGAGAAGCTGATAAATTGATAGGATTTCCAGATACGGAATACGTTTCGTCTCCCCTTACACGAAAGAGAATAAATGAAGGGTTGGTAAAAGATATGGGCAATAACGAGGCTTTAAATTCAGAAATGGTCATCGCCATAAATCCCGAAGTCGTAGTTGGATTTAGCATTAACAATAAAAATAAGGCCTATGAGACCATTCAAAGGTCCAATATACCTGTTGTTTATAATGGAGATTGGACCGAAGAGACACCTTTGGGCAAAGCTGAATGGATAAAATTTTTCGCACCATTTTTCCAAAAGGAAAAAAAGGCAGACAGCATATTCCGTGGCATTGAAGACAGCTATAATAGTGCAAAGGTCCTGGCTAAAAAAGCAAAAAACAGGCCTACGGTTCTAAGTGGAGCTCTTTATAAAGATATCTGGTACTTGCCAGGCGGTAATAGCTGGGCATCCAGGTTCATAGAAGATGCCAATGCAGATTATCTTTGGAACAACAATGCCTCCAAAGGAAGTCTTTCCCTTAGTTTGGAGAGTGTTATTGAACGCGCCAAGGATGCAGATTTTTGGGTCTCTCCATCACAATTTGGCAATTATTCGGAATTAAAAGAGGCCAATCGACATTATGCCCAATTTGCTGCTTTTAGAAATAATAAAGTGTATACTTATGCCAATTCCAAAGGAGAAACGGGAGGGTTGCTTTATTTTGAGCTGGCCCCCAACAGACCGGACTTGGTCCTTAAGGATCTTGTCCATATCTTCCACCCAGAACTGCTACCCCATTATACGCCCTCCTTTTTTAAACCCTTGGACTAAGTGCAGAAATCAATAACATATAGGGCTTATTTTATTCTGTTGCTACTGGTATTAATAGTTTGCTTTATGGTGAATATCAGCTTAGGCTCCGTCTCTATTCCCTTACAGGAAACACTGAATGCTGTAATGGGCAAATCTACAGAAGTGGATTCATGGGGCTACATCATTTGGAACTACAGAATTCCCAAGGCTTTTACCGCCATACTTGTAGGTAGTGGATTGGCATTGAGCGGCTTATTGATGCAGACCTTGTTCAGAAATCCATTGGCTGGGCCGTTTGTACTCGGTATAAGCTCGGGCGCTAGCTTAGGGGCCGCCCTTTTAATTTTGGGATCTTCCCTTTTCACTGGAATTTTTGCCTTTACCATGGTAAATGATGTTTCCCTGGCGTTGGCAGCAAGTATCGGCAGTTTTCTTGTACTATTGGCCGTTATGGTAGTTGCATCCAAGGTAAAGGATACTATGGCTCTACTTATCATAGGTCTTATGTTCGGAAGCATAACCACTGCGGTGGTAAGTGTGCTATCCTATTTCTCCACAGCCGAAAAACTACAGCAATATGTATATTGGTCTTTTGGTAGTATTGGTAATTTATCTTGGAACCAATTATTGCTGTTATTGACAATTATAGCGATTGGAATTTTAATGAGCATTTTTTCCATTAAATCGTTGAACGCATTACTATTGGGTGAAAGTTACGCCAAGAGTTTGGGCGTAAATATGAAGCAATCCAGGTATACCATAATAATCGCTACTGGGTTATTGGCTGGCGGAGTAACCGCTTTCGCCGGACCAATTGCCTTTATAGGGTTGGCCGTACCCCATTTAACGCGACAAATTTTCAATACCACCGATCATAAAGTTTTGGTTCCCGCTGTATTGATTTATGGTGCCATTTTAATGTTAATTTGCGATACCATAGCCCAAATGCCAAATTCGGCCAATGTTTTGCCCATCAACGCCATAACTTCGATCATTGGGGCACCCGTTGTAATTTGGTTGCTAATACGGAAAAGAAAAATGATTTTCTGATTTAAACCAAAAATTAAAACAGCAACAATCAATTAACATGTTAAAACAATCAACAAAAACTCAAAAACCAATAACTTAGCTACCACTAAATCTACTTAACATAGAAAACAGCACGCCTCATATCGCCCTAAAAATAGAAAACCTAAGCATAGGTTATGCTACTAAAAAGCAACAAACCTACATTGCCCAGGATATTGATTTTTCCTTGTTTAAAGGGGAAGTAGCCGCCATAGTGGGCGTTAATGGCATTGGAAAATCTACACTATTACGTACGCTTGGTAACGTGCAGCCAAAATTATCCGGTAACATAACCCTCAACAATATTCCCTTGGAACATCATTCCATCCAAGAACTGGCATCGGAAATTAGTGTGGTACTAACAGAACCCATCGCCTCCAAAAATTTAACGGTCCTGGAACTGATCAGTCTGGGGCGGCAGCCATACACCAATTGGATTGGAACTCTTACCCAGGAGGATAAGGAAAAGATTTCTTTAGCAGTGGAGATGCTACAGATTGAGGAGTTAAAGTCTAAAAAATGCTATGAACTAAGTGATGGTCAATTACAGCGCGTTATGATTGCCAGGGCCTTGGCACAGGACACCCAACTTATCTTACTGGACGAACCAACTACACATTTGGATCTATACCATAAGGTGCAGATTTTGAAATTACTTAAGTCCATTGCCCACAGAACCAATAAGACTATTCTTTTTACCACCCACGAAATTGAAATTGCTATTCAGTTGTGCGATAAAATGCTAATATTGGAAAGCAACCAGAATACATTTGGATCTCCATGTGAATTGATACAAAAGAAAAGTTTTGAAAATTTGTTCCCTTCGGACAGCATTACTTTCGATTCCCAAACGGGTTCTTTTAGAGTTAATAAGTAATGAAAATCTATCCCACTTTTTTATAACACAATCCACTATCTTTACTGCAAAGAACGCTAATTACATGAATGAATTGCTTGTATATGTAATCCTTGTCCTAGTTGGTTTGGCAGTCGGCTATTTTCTAGGGAATTACATCCAAAACCTAAAAACGAAATCCAGTCAAAGTGCCCTTTTGGAGCGCGAACAGCAATTGAGAACCAACCTCAGTACTTTGGAACAGAGGCTTATTGATGCCGAAGAGCGCAAAATCCAATTACAATCTGAAAAAGAACAATTGGGTAATAGAATAGTCCGTTATCAGGCAGAAATGGAAAATTTAGATCTAAAAAATCGGGAACAAAAAGGGGAAGTAGAAAAACTACAAGAAAAATTCACCAAGGAGTTCGAGAATTTGGCCAATAAAATTTTAGATGAAAAAAGCGTAAAATTTACAGAACAGAACAGGGAGAACATTAAAAATATATTGACCCCATTACAGGAGAAAATAATTCTTTTTGAAAAAAAGGTAGACGACAGTCAGAAAGAAAGTGTGGGCATGCATTCCGCCCTCAAGGAACAATTGGCCAATTTGCAGACGCAAAATCTAAAAATAACCCAGGAAGCCGAAAACCTTACCAAAGCCCTTAAAGGAGATAGCAAAATGCAAGGAAACTGGGGCGAATTGGTATTAGAACGTGTTCTTGAAAAGTCGGGCTTGGAAAAGGATCGGGAATATACGGTGCAGCAAAGTTTTACCTTAGAGGATGGAAGCCGTGTTTTACCGGATGTGATCATCCATTTACCTGATGGAAAAAAGATGATAGTGGATTCCAAGGTTTCCCTTACGGATTACGAAAGATACGTGAATGCAGAGGATGAGTTGAAAGAAAAATTTCTTAAAGATCATATTAATTCTTTAAGAAGGCATGTAGACCAGCTTTCCGCCAAAAAATATGAGGACCTTTATGAGATGGAGAGTCCAGACTTTGTGCTCATGTTCGTTCCCATAGAACCTGCATTTGCGATTGCAATAAACAATGATAACTCTCTATACAACAAGGCATTTGAACAGAATATAATTATCGTAACACCTTCCACCCTACTGGCTACCTTACGTACCATAGACACTATGTGGAATAATGAAAAACAACAACGAAATGCCATTGAAATAGCAAGGCAGGCTGGTGCATTATACGATAAATTTGAAGGCTTTGTTGGGGATTTAATGAAAGTGGGCAAAAAGATGGACGAGGCAAAGTCCGAATACAAAGGAGCCATGAACAAATTGGTCGATGGCAGGGGAAATATAATTACTAGCATAGAGAAATTAAAAAAAATGGGGGCCAAGGCCAAAAAGTCCATTCCCGAAACCATATTAAAAAGAGCCCAGGATGATGATGACGAGAATGAAGAACCTTTAACCTTACTATAGATAACTTAAACGATCAGCATGAAAAAAATACTCGGATTAACCCTACTTGGCCTGGTCCTAATTATGACTGCCTATTTTTTATTTGTATATTTTGTTCCCTATAGCGAAGGTATCCGATCAGGGGAACTAATAAAAATAAGTCATAAAGGAGTACTTATAAAAACGTGGGAAGGTGAGATAAGTCAAGGAATATCTGGAGCACAGATATTTTCTTTTTCGGTATTAAAGGACGATGTAATTGCCAAGTTAAAAGAATACCAGGGAGACTACGTAAAGGTGACCTATATAGAACGTTACCGTACCTTTTTTTGGTTAGGTGATTCCAAATATTTTATCACTGCCGTTGAAAAGGAAAAATCTCCACACTTAAATTAGAAACGATGGACAAATTTAAAACAGCCAGACAATCCAGATTATCCATAACCGAATTAATGCTACCCTCCCATTCCAATTTTGGAGGTAAGGTACACGGTGGCCATATATTAAATTTAATGGATCAAATAGCCTTTGCTTGCGCTTCAAAGCATTCCAGAAAATATTGTGTTACGGCTTCCGTGAACAAAGTCGATTTTTTAAACCCTATTGAAGTCGGGGAATTGATCACATTAAAGGCCTCTGTAAATTATACAGGACGAACCTCCATGGTCATTGGTGTCCGGGTAGAATCCGAAAATGTGACCACAGGTAAAAAGAAACATTGCAATTCTTCCTACTTCACTATGGTAGCCAAAGATGCCGAGGGACGGAGTACTCCGGTACCAGGCCTAATTATTGAGGATGAGCAAGGTGTTCGCAGGTTTACCCGTAGCATTCAAAGAAAAAAACAGGCAATGTCACGAAGCAGTCTATTTGAATCGTCCCAATTTAAAATAAACGACCATTTGAAGGATTTGGACAACGAAAATGTCCAAATCAATCTAAATCCTGCCTAGTTGATCTGAGCAGCGGCCTCCTCGTCCAAAAACCAAATTAAATCACCAGAGCTAGGCACTACCAAGGAAGCTGGATAACTGTCATGGCCTTCTTCCTTTGTAATTATGGTCCTCACTTTTTCGGCCTTACTACTCCCGGTTACCAAAAATGCTACCGTCTTGGCATTATTGATCAGTTTTCCGGTTATGGTAATTCTTCTTTGTCCCGAATCCGGATGAACAGCCACTTCACAATTATTTTTAGAATCCCAAAGGTCTATTTCATGTGGAAATATAGATGCGGTATGTCCGTCATCACCCATACCAAGGATAACAATGTCAAATTGAGGTATGTTGTTCACTATAGGCAATTCCTCTTCCAAGACCTTGCCGTATCTTTCGGCCTCCAATTCCGGTAAGTCTTCCCCATGAACACGGTGAATATTATCTTTTGGTATATTGATCTTGGATAATAAATGCTCTACCGTCATTTTGTAATTACTTTCAGAATCGGCGGGAGGAACACAACGTTCATCTCCCCAATACAAATGAACCGTAGACCAATCCACGTCTTTATAGTGTTCCGCCATATAATCAAATACCACTTTGGGCGTACTACCACCAGACAAGGCAATATGGGTTGTTTTGTTACTTTTTATTTGTTCTTCCAAATATTCAGAAAAGATTTGGGCCACTTCCAATTTGGTAGGGGATATACTTATTTGCATCTATTATAATTTATTGATAATTACTTAATCACACAGAAACCGGGGTCATCGGCCAAGTTTTCACCGGGATTTCTCCATTTCAAATCGCCCTCCAATAGGTGGTCGGAATTTGTTGGACCCCAAACCCCTGAGGAATATCCGTAAATATTTACATCGGTACCATTCTTCCAATAATCCAATATGGGATCAACAAATTCCCAAGCCGCTTCCACTTCATCTGCCCTAGCGTAAAGCGTAGCATCTCCTTGCATGGCATCCAACAATAATCGTTCATAGGCGTCCATCACATTGTTATCCGCCAAATTGGAATAGTAAAAGTCCAGATTGGCTCGTTCCACGGTAAAGCCCTGACCAGGCACTTTTACTCCAAATTTAATTAGAATGCCTTCATCTGGCTGAATCCTGATAATCAACTGGTTATCCTTGTTGTTCATATCTGAATTTTTAAACACTTGGTGATGTGGTGATTTAAAATGTATGACCACTTCGGTTACCTTGGTAGGCATTCTTTTGGCTGTACGTACATAGAAGGGAACATCTTTCCACCTCCAGTTATCAACGAAGAATTTGATGGCCGCATAGGTCTCAGTTTTTGAATTGGGATCTACACCATCCTCTTCCCTATAGCCTTTCACCTTTTTACCGTCTATAACGGACGAAAGATATTGCCCCCGTACGGTATTACTGTATAAGGTTTTCTCATCGCGCATAATTCGCAATGACTTTAAGGCCTTAACTTTTTCGTTCCTAATTTCCTGGGCGCTTGCATCAATGGGTGGCTCCATTACAATTAATGAGACTATCTGCATTAAATGGTTTTGAAACATATCCCGCAGAGCACCGGATTTGTCATAATAGCCTCCCCTTTTTTCCACACCAACGCTTTCCGCATTGGTAATTTCTATATGATGTATGTAATTTCTATTCCAAAGGGGTTCAAAAATACTATTGGAAAAGCGGGTGACCAACAAATTCTGAACGGTTTCCTTGCCCAGATAATGATCAATTCTATAAATCTGGGATTCATTAAAATAGGTCTGCAGACCAATATTAAGTTTTTTGGCCGTTTCCAAACTGTAACCAAATGGTTTCTCTACAATGATTCTCTTCCAACCGTTGGTTTCATTATTTAAACCTTGTTGGGAAAGGTTTTTTGCAATTACCTCGTATAGACTGGGTGGGGTTGAAAGATAAAAGATATAGTTTTCACCTGTATTGAATTTATTATTTAAATCGGATATCCTGGTGGCCAACTTACTGTATTCCTTATTGTAATCGTCACCTAAATCCTCATAAAAAAACTTGTCGGCAAGGGTATTAATAAAATCCGAAGAGGCATCTTTTACCTTTTCCTTAAGGTAGGTGCTTTCCAAAACCACCTTACGCCTAAACTCTCCATCGGTCATATTACTTCTACTCACCCCCAATACCACGAAATTCTCAGGAAGCTGATTTGCCTTGTACAAATTAAATAAAGCCGGTACCAGCTTTCTAGCAGTTAAATCTCCTGATGCCCCGAAAATAACAAGCATTTGATTTGCTGTTTTGTTCATATTATATTTATTGGAAGTTTTGTTCAATTTGTTGGGAATTTAAAACTTTGGTTCTAAAAACCGTTTAATTGATTATTTTTGATTTTTGAATTATCGTGCGAAGATAAAACTAATTTAGCTTATTCATTTATAAACAAGGACACTTAACAAAAGCCCCTTTATTTTGTTAAATAACTTTAAGAAAAAAACATGGAAAACACATACGATTTTGGATTGATTGGCCTCGGTGTAATGGGACGTAACTTTATATTGAACGTTGCGGACAACAACTTCTCGGCCATGGGATACGATCTTGATGATGAAAAAGTAAATGCATTAATTGAAGAAGGACAAGATACCAAAAGAGTAAACGCCTCCACGGATATCCAATATTTTGTAAAATCCCTGGCACAGCCCAGAAAGATTATGCTTTTGGTACCTGCTGGTAAAATAGTGGATTCCGTAATAGAGAGTTTATTGCCACATTTGGACAAGAACGACCTAATAATAGATGGAGGAAATTCCTTTTTTACCGATACCGATCGTAGGGAAACCTATTTACAGACCGAGGGTATCCACTTTTTTGGTTCCGGTGTCTCCGGGGGAGCAAAAGGCGCTAGACGCGGCCCCAGTATAATGCCAGGTGGTAACAAAGAAGCCTACAAGGAAGTTCAGCCTATTTTTGAAGCTGTTTCCGCTAAATTTAAAGGAGAACCCTGTGTTGCATATTTGGGACCTAAATCTGCCGGTAACTATGTAAAAATGGTACATAACGGAATTGAGTATGGCCTAATGCAACTTACCTCCGAAATTTATGATCTTCTAAAAAAAGCAGGAAAATACAATAATGATGAACTGCATGCCATTTTTGACTCCTGGAATAAAGGCCGACTACAATCCTTTTTAATAGAAATATCCGCTGAGATTTTCAAACAGGAAGATGACAAGGGTGATGGCAGATTGGTGGACAAAATATTGGACAAGGCCAAACAAAAGGGCACCGGTAAATGGACTTCCCAAAACGCTATGGACCTAGGCATTCCTATTCCCAGTATAGATATAGCAGTAAGTATGAGGGAAATTTCTGCCTTAAAGGAAGAAAGAGTTTTAGCAGATAAGCTATACAACAGGCCAGAACCAGCAATAATGGACAAAACGGAAATGGCAAAATGGGCAGAAGAAGCATTATACTTTTCCTTTATCACAACCTATGCACAGGGACTTCACCAATTGGCAGATGCCTCGGAAGAATACGGCTATGACCTAGACCTTTCGGTAATCGCAAAAATATGGAGAGCAGGTTGTATTATCCGTGCCGGATTGTTGGAAGATATTTCCACGGCATTTACCAATAACAAACAATTACCCAACCTCCTATTATCCCCACAATTTGTTCCCAAAGTACAGTCTACGGTTGCAGCGACAAGAAACCTTGTGGCTTATGGTGCCAAAAATGGTATCCCGTTGCCAGGGCTTTCCAATTCACTGACTTATTTTGACGCCTATACCTCTGGCAGATTACCCTTGAACCTTATTCAAGCACAGCGTGATCACTTTGGATCGCATACCTACGAGAGGACCGATATGGAGGGAATATTTCATACGGAGTGGGAAAAATAATCGCCAGTTTTATTTAGGTTTTGCACACTAGTTTTTTTGGGCTATTTTTAATGTAAATTAAAAGTAGCCCAAAAAATTTAAGATGAGCGGAAGCATTCAGGACATGAACAATAGAGTGAATCAGAATCGCTCTCTAAAACCGTCCAATCGGGCCCGGTTTAAGGAAAATAATCGTGATAATATTTATTCGGATTCCGAGCCTTCCCCAACAAAACTTACGTTTAAGAAAATCTCCGAAATTGAATTAAAGAAAATCAAGGAAAGAATTAAAAATAAGGCCTTAAAAGATCGTACAAGGGAAACTTATATTTTTATTTTTCTTGTTGCCGCCCTGTTGGGGTTGCTAATCCTACTCATCAAATAAAAAGAACACCAGAACAATATTTGCCATGGTGTTCCCACCTAATAAACAACTTAACACATTACCTGTATCCAACCCCTTGTTTTAAATGTGGCCAGTTCAGCCTATTCCAAAGTATACTATAGATTTATAATTTTATTTTCCATGGAAGGTCCAAGTTCATAGGTTGCCCCCAATAATTCATTCTTTAATTCCTTCACCTTTGAATATTCTCCTTTTGCCTTGTAAATCTCTGCTGTTCTATAAAGTATTCGCGGCTCAAAGGTTTTACCTTCAATATGTTGTTTAACAATCTCCAAGGCCTTATCCTTTTCCCCTAGTTTAAAATAACTATATGCTAACAGATCATAGGATCCGGGGGTTGGTCTATTATTTACTTCAACTTCCGCTATCTTCAATGCTCTATTATACTGCTCCGTAAGCTCCAAATACATACCAACATTGTAAACATTGTACATAACTCCATAGTCCGGGTTTACCACTGCCATAGCATAACTATCCAAATTATTTGTCATCTCTGCCTTATTGCCCATATACTCCGCTATCTCGGCCTTCAATAGGTAATAATCAGGTGACAGATAATTTTTGGTTACCGAATTTAATATTCGCAATGCTTCCTTTGGATTTTTTTCATGTGAAAATACTATCCATGCAATTCCTTTCTTGGCATAAGCATTTTGCGGATCCAATCTCAGTGATTTTAAATAATAATCATAAGAATCCTGAATTCTTCCGGCATGACCATAATAATCCGCCAAATTGGTAAAGGACCACAACATCAAAGAAGAATTCTTGGAAGATTCTGCCTTGTCTTTGGCTTTTTCCATAAAACGTATGGCAGTTTCCAAATCCCCTCTATGATCATTCCATTTGGCCAACCGTATTAAATAATCAAAATCGGACATATTTTTGATACTATCCAAATAATGCTTGGCCTTTTCGTAACTTCCGAGTTCCATGTGAATATCAAAAAGTAATTTTTGGGATTCCTCAACCCCGCTGCCCATAGCCCTGGAGGAATCAGCCAATTCCAAAGCTTCCTTAAATCTGTGTTGGGAAATATAGTTACGGGCCAAAGTTCTATAATACCCTGATTTACCAATAGCTGCAATTTCAACAGCCTTAACAAGTGCCTTTTCAGCCAATTTAAGTTGCTTTATATCTCCCGTTTCTTGAAAATACCTGTTGTACTCACCAGCAACAATACCAAAACTCATTAGCTGCATGCTATCTGGTTGAATCTTGGAATTCCAAAGCTCAAAATATTTAGATGTTTTATTAGATTCCTCAGAACCTAGGAAAACATTATAGTCTTCCGCATCTGTAATTTGCTTGGAAGATTCCTGTGTGCAGGAATCCAATACAAGCAAAGCTATCATAAAAAGTAAATATCTCATTGTTAAAGATTTTAGTGTTATTTAAGTCATGATTTTAAAATAAGGGAGAACTATTACCATCCCCCCCTATCCTCCTAATCATAGATAAATGTCTACTCTGGATTTCCCGCGTAAGGAAAATTTGCGGACACTGTTGCTGTTAATGCAACTCCATCCGAAGTCAATCTTGGGGTATCAGGGTTACCATCCATATCTTTATCCGAACCGTCAAAACGATCTCCCTCTGCTCCTCCAAATAGTAGTATCAAAGAAACATCTATTACGTCATCAGTCAATGTTCTACCAGTGAGTGCTATTTCATCCCCATCCGGTACCAGTATTCTTCCGTCATTATCGAAATCGGTACCTGGATTAAAATAAGTAGTGGGCAAGCTTGGGGATATCTCCAATACATCAGATGCCAAATAACCGGTCAAGGTGGCTGCATCCAATCCCAAAATATTATTTTCATAATTCAGGTCGGCTGGATCAATACCCAACAAATTGGCATACACGTCATAGTATTGTTCCAATCTAGCTTCGTATCCAGCCTGGAAAGTTGTTCCCATTTCCGAAGGGATAGTTCTATTTTGCGCATCCTTAACACTAGGCTGACCTTCCATATCATATCCTAAAACCGTATTTATACCAGGTCTTCCCATATGATCCACTTGTGTATAGCTTCCGGAAAAATCCAAGGCCGTCATACAAGGTTCGCAAGAACCACCACAATCAACACCAGTTTCACTTCCATTCATAATTCCGTCATCACAAGTAGCCATTGCTATTGGATCCATCATGTCATCATCGTTATTACAAGCAGTCAATATCGCCAATCCTAAAATTGGCAGTAGCGCATATTTAATTGTATTTAGTTTCATAATTATACTTTTAAGTAGTTAAATGTTATTGTTTTTTGTTTGTTGTAACCCAAGTCTTATATACCGCCAACCCCAATGCATTCTGGCCCGTAGGGGTACCCAATAAGGAGTTTGGCATCTCTACCACGATAGACATGTTATTTTTACCTTCAAAGGTATCCACAGCCTCCTCGGATGTTTTAAACCCACCTGGTGCCATTCCACCAATAACCGCATTGAATTGGAAGAAATCGAAGAAAAAGGAGTCCTGTCTAGGTCCTGCAAATAAAGTAACGCCATTCGCTGTTGTTGACTTTATAGCCGTGGTTCCAGAAATTTCAACACTCCCCAATGGAGAGTCAACCAAAACCTCGCTATCCAATCCCGTTTTTGAAGGTGCTACCGGCCCAAAGAAATACATTCTACCCTCTCTTGGTATGGCCTGTATAACCAAATCCTCCACCAAATCGCCATCAGTATCAATGTTGATTTCTGTTAAAACTGTTTCATCAAAGCTTCCATAGGCCAAGTCTGGCACTACATTGGTTTGAAGATCCACTACAAAAACTGTGTTGTCAGATCCTTCTGAAGGTTCAAATCCGTAAAAGTCAGCAATATCCGCCGTAGTTCCCATAGAGGAAGGAGCGTCTATATGATCCGCTGCAATCAAAATAATTCCTGCCGCTGCAAGGAAGCCAAGCCCTAATAATAATTTTGTCTTTTTCATAATTTTGATATTTTTAGATTAAAATCACCCTTACCTACGGAACTTAAAATATCAGGGTTTGGTTTTAAATGTTAATAATATGTTAATGGTTGAAAATGCCATTTACCAAAAAAACGGTTGCAATAAGAATGAAGTCCCATATTTTAATTTAATTTTACCCACTAAAATTTGGATCTATGAATCCTTCTGCCACTGGTTGGATAGATAAGTTTGGGTATCTGGTAAAGGACAACAACGACTATTTTAACTCCTTTGAAGAATTATATGCCCTACTCAAGAGTACCGGATTTGTCTATGGGATTAATCTGGATATACCCCCATTTATTATTAAAGAGGTTCCCTTGTCCGAGGACGAAAAAGCTAAGATCAATTTAATAACAGCACTTTATTTCACTTATAAGCTCAAAAACAACGAACCCAATTTCGAAGCTTTCTTAGGCCATATCTTTAAGTTCTATAAAGATCTGGGGATTAACAGAATTTCATTTTTGAACAAATTTCTTACTGGAAAGAAAACTTCTTCTAAGCTTGAAAACCTTTTAAACTCAAGAATCTACTTAGAGGACAATGTAATTAGCAAGACATTCAATAACATCATTACCAATTCCTTGTTGTTTATAGATGTTCTAAGTTTTAAAAGGTATCTGGAAGGTGAAACTTCAATAAAAGAGTATGCACAACGCCTGGAGCATGTCACTATAAATATCACATATCACACCTTAAACTCGAAAGAGAAAAACAAAAATGACGAGAAGTTGGCGCAGCTTTTTGCCTCCTCACTAACCTTTATTGAGAGTGAGAAACAAAATTTTGATGGCTCCTATAGGAATGATTTGGTCAGCAAATATTCCACTTCCGAAAACAGGTATTTTCTTGATGTTGCCTGCCTCACGGTTTGGGAAGATCAGTCGTTGGATTATACCGAATCCGAATTCATTTTTGGCATAGGAAAAGACCTAGGTTTCGACAAAAATGAAATTGCAAATTCACTGCAGGATGTTACGCGATTTTTTAATTTGAATGTGCATAAAATTCCCCATTTAAAAGACCATAATTTGGCCGTACAATTTTACGATAGTATGTCCAAAATTGTAAATAAATTGATACTAAGGAACAGCAAACGGTTGCAAAAAGAACTATCCGAAAGTAAGGAATTAGTCACCCTATTATCCAAATCCACCATTAAGGATCTTAGCCCTGAGGAGAAGAAAAAAGTACAAAATCAACTAGTGGATATTTTTAAAAGCATTCCCTCATTGGCGATATTTATACTTCCTGGGGGAGCAGTTTTATTACCCATATTCATTAAATTAATTCCTAAATTACTACCTTCCTCCTTCGACGACAACAGAGTTGATGAATAGCCTTAAAATGACGTAAAAACACTACTATAAGAAAAACCTATAGTAGATTATTTTAAAGGTTAATCCAATTAAAATCAATTAATTAACTACTTTTACTCCAACCATAACTTAAAGTCTTTTACTCTTTCACGACTTACTATGATTTCTTGACCATTATAGCAGTTTAGTTTAATTTCCAACCTAGAATTGGTATAGGAAACTATATCTTTTATATGACTTATGTTAATATAGAATTTTCTACTCACCCGGAAAAATAATTTAGGGTGAAGTTCAGATTCCAAGTTTTCCAAGGTAAGGTCCAATAGATAATTCCTACCATCGATTGTGGCAGCATAGGTGCCTTTGTTCTCACTGTAAAAACATTCTATCTCTTCCGCATTTATAATTTTCAAATGCTGCCCTACACTCACTGTAAACCTCTTTTTATATTCCCGTTCCAAAGGGTTGACCAATAACTTTTTTATGTCTTCGAAATCAAGCGACAATTTCTGCTTTTCAGGTCGAAAAGAAAGGTACTTTTTAACAGCAAATTCCAATTCCTCATCATCGATTGGTTTTAACAAATAATCAATACTATTTAACTTAAATGCCTGCAATGCATATTCATCATAAGCAGTCGTAAAAATCACTGAACTTTGAATATCAATTGCCTCAAAAATCTCAAACGACAATCCGTCCGAAAGCTGAATATCCAAAAAAATAAGTTCTGGATGTTCATTTTCCCGAAACCATACAATAGCCTCCTCTACAGAATAAAGCATAACAGAAACTTCCACCTTCAAATTAGCCAATAATCGCCCCAATCTTCTTGCGGCAGGTTTTTCATCTTCAATTATGATTGCGTTCATCTGTGTTGGTTAATTGTTCGGTTAATTTACGAATTGCCTATTCCTCCATGTATTTTCGAATTTGCCTTTCTTCCCAATTTCTGTAAAACTCGGGTTTCAATTTGAAGTAATAAATTCCAATTACCAACAAAATGATCCCCCATATAATCGGAATAAAAATAATATTCCATTCCATCCAATTTAAAAAGCCTTGGTCCCTTACTCCATGATCTATAAAAAAGTCCATAATATTTAACTTAAAAGAAAAGAGCAGAACGTTTATAACAACGTACACTCCAATGTGTGCATAAAAATTTTTGAGATTCTCCACCCGTCTCTTTGCTCGAATATAATTTTCAGAATCGTATATATGCCTTTCCATTATCTATATCTTTCAGAGTCCTTTTTTTCTTTCTCCATGTACTTACGAATCTGCCTCTCCTCCCAATCCTTATTGAAAAACGGGTTATAGGAAAAGACTTTTAAACCGTGAAACACCAGGCCAATACCCCAAAATAACCATACAGCAAAGGCTCCAAAGTCCCATAACGCCTCCAAAAAGGACTCTCCATAACTCATACTTCCAATAATTTTAACCGTAGTAATCATTAAATTTACCGCAAGATAAACGGTCAAATGAATATAAAATCCCCTTAATTCCCCTACATGTTTTTTGGCGCGTAGCATTTTTTTCTTTTTGTCGTAGTCCATTATTTCCATCTGTTTTGTGGCTCATCCTCCTGCATAAACTCCTTTATTTTCTTTTCCTCCCAATTCTTCCCGAAGAAAGGATTTAAGCCGAAGACTTTAACGCCCTGAAACACCAATCCTATTCCCCAACCAAAAGCCGCCCACAAAAACCATGCGTACTGCCATTTGTTGGTGAAGTAATTTATAGCTGCTAGGAACATTATAAAAATAAAGTATGACGCTAGATTCAAATAGAATTTCTTAATAGCTTCCACTCTTTCCTTCGCCCTGTAATATTTGTTTTCCTTATCTAAATTTTCCATGATTTATATTTATTTCAAAATTCGGTACACATCTCCACTTTTTCAAAAGAAAATTTATGAACTGTTGAATTTAAGCGATGGATTGTGGCCTAAAAATTTTCATCATCCATATATTTTTGAATTTCTTTTTCCTCCCAACCTTTGCCTAACAATGGATTGTAGCCAAAAACCTCCATGCCGTGAACGGCAACACCAAATCCCCAGCCCACTGCAGGGAAAAGTACCCATGGAAAACTGGTGGTATTATAGTTAACAACGGCCAGGATAGGCAGTACAACACAATACGAAATAAGATTCCCATAGAACCCCTTTATAGCCTCCACTTTCTCTTTAGCTTTTTGATAGCGCTTATCCTCCAAAAATGTTTTCTGTGTTTCCACAATCCCTGTTTTTTGACTTAGTATCGGGAGTTTAACCGTAAAATCTGAATTCGTTTTTTGAATCTGAACTTCCCTATCGGAAAGTATATGGTAGCGTTCCTGTATATTCCGTAGTCCAACCCCACTACTTTTTTTCACAACCTGCTTTTCCTGCAAATTGTTGGACACGCAAAGCATTCCACTATCTTCATATACCCGAATATGCAGAGGCTTGGCTGAAGTAACCACGTTGTGCTTTACTGCATTTTCCAACAAAAGTTGAAGGGACAGGGGTACAATTTTTGTTTCTGCCCCGCTACCTTGCTCTGGAATATCAAAAACTATACTGTCCTCAAACCTCATTTTTAATAGTCGAACATAAGTTTTGGCAAAAGCAAGTTCCTCGTCCACTGTTACTAAATCCTTATTCTTTTGTTCCAATACATAACGATATACCTTTGAAAGGGAGGTTGTGAATTTCTGTGCCTGTTCCGGGTCTTCTTCAATTAAACTCGTAAGCACGTTTAGACTGTTAAAAAGAAAATGGGGATCCAATTGATTCTTAAGGGCATCAAACTTAGCGGAAGCAGTACCTGCAATTATTTTCTGCTCCTTTACCTTGTTTTCTTGGCGATACTTAAAATACCACGCCAAATAGAATATCAATGAAATTAAAATGGCAAGAAACAGCGAAACCTTGTAATATTCGAGTTTCTCGGCATTCAGAAAATCAGAAATCGGCATTTTTTCGAGACCCACCCTCAGAATTAAACGGGAAACAAATATTCCTGCCAAGGAGAGCAATATATTCCCGGATATACCCATTAAAAGTAGCTTTCCTCTGTAAAACTGATTTTTATATTTAGCTATAAGGAATTGAATCCAATAGGCGTTTACCATATACAGAATTACCGCAAAGATCATATTGCCATAATATTCCTCTAAAGCCCGCTGGTAGGTGAAACCCGCATCAAATTTCCCCATAAAAAAGAAAACGGCAAGAAATATGAAATAGATCAATGTCCCAATAAACACTGCATTGCCTAAATGTTTAATAAATCGCATCATTGATAATAATTTACCGGGCGTTCATAATTAATCTCCGACATTATTTTCCACTATCGGAAATACGGAAGTATCTTGGATTAAAGTTAACAAAAAGATTCCACGACAATGCTTTACCTAATGTATTGGAATCGAAATCCTTGGTACAGATCCAAGATGCTCCCTTAATCGGCTCTAGAATTACCTTTTCTTCGTTACAACATTGATTTACAGGAACCAATATGCCGTTATCTTGTGATTTACTTTGATCTTGTCCAGAAGCTATCTGATTAACAATTGCAGCTATAATGACCAATATGATTTTTTGCATAACAAGGTTTTGTTTTATTTCCAACTATGCAAATGTGGATTAATCCAGAATCTTAGTGAAATTGAACTTACCCAGTTGTTAATTTCCGGTGATGGGCTGAGGGAAGGAACTATTATAAATAGAAAAGAGGACGCACCCCTACGTCCTCTTTTAAAATGTAAAAATAGTTTCTTTTTAAAAACTTATTTTTTCAGTCTTACTTATGAATGTTAAATTTAACATTTATTCTCCTACGAAACGCTCTTTTTTGAAAAAAATTTAACTCAAACCGTAAATATGGATATATCCACTAGGCGGATTAGGACATAATCCCAGAATTGTTGTTTTCCTAAAATAGTACCTAACAGGTATTAAACAACAATGGAAAAAGCAGACTCTAACATGAAATTTCAACCTAACACAGGTCTTGGAATTTTTATAATAAAGAAGTTGGGCTATTTTTAAAATAAAAAAGAGGACGCACCCCTACGTCCTCTTTTATGAATTGAATAGATTTAATCAAATCTATTACCTGTCTTACTTATGAACAACAAATATCTAACTTAATAGCAGTAGTCCAGTGCTTTATCAGAAACAAAAATACCCCATAAGAATCTGCAGGCTATAGAGTAGTGTGGATAATGGAAGTAATCTCCCGGATTTCATGAGAATACAGCAAAAGAAAAGAGGACGCACCCCTACGTCCTCTTTTATGAATTAAATAGATTTAATCAAATCTATTACCTGTCTTTCTTATGAAGAACAAATATCGGACTTAATAGTTTGACTCCCGTGCTTTATCAGAAACAAAAATACCCCATAAGAATCTGAAGGCTATAGAGTAGTATGGATAATGGAAGCTACCTCGCGGATTTCATGAGAACACAGCAAAAGAAAAGAGGACGCACCCCTACGTCCTCTTTTATGAATTAAATAGATTTAATCAAATCTATTACCTGTCTTACTTATGAATAACAAATATCCGACTTAATAGTTTGACTCCCGTGCTTTATCAAAAACAAAAATGACCCATAAGAAACCGAAAAGTCACACAATAGTGTGTTTAATGAGGTAGCCACCGAATATTAATCAGTTTAGGACAATAAAAAAGAGGACGCACCCCTACGTCCTCTTTTAAAAGTTAAAAAATAGCATCTTTAGCAAAAAACCATTTTTTAAGTCTTACTTATGAATGTTAAATTTAGCGAATATTTTAATACGGAAGGTGCTTTTTTGGTAAAAAAAATAACTTGAACCGTTAATTTCCCCAATAATAAATTTCTGCACCACTCGCTATCAGCCTTAAAATATCACTTTAAATACGGATTTATAAAAATTTTAAAACAAGCTATTTAGCTAAAAATGTAAAGTCAGGCAACCTAATTATCTCACCGCCTTTAAGTGCTGACTCATGAGCCAGAATCCCGACACAAGTTATATTGGCCGACTGCTTGGCATTGGGGTAAGGTGCTTTGTTCTGAACAAGGGCATTTACAAATTCATGTACCAGATGGGGATGCGACCCTCCATGACCAGCACCCTGTGTAAAGGAAAGGTGTTGGCGCTCATCCGAGTCGTACACCCCTTTGGTAGTGAAATGTTGTATTTCTTTAGGCAATAATTTTGCAAAATCCGGACTTTCCATTTCCTCTGGAATTTCCGGTTCCGGTTTCTTGGCCGTGTGCACCACCAACGGTTTCCCCTCGATCAATGGCCATTCCACCGATTTCTTTGACCCATATACCTCAAAGCTTTCGCGATATTGTCTGGCTACATCAAAAAGAGACCTATACACCTGGGCGCTTAAATCTGAATTCCGAAATTTAATATGAGTGGTTTCCACTGCAAATGGTGAGTCGTAATGCGGTATTAGCTCTTCGCGAATAGTTCCGGACCCAAAACAGGAAACGTACTCAGCCTCCCCTCTTGTAAGGGCCAGAACTGGCCCTACACAATGGGTTGCATAATGCATTGGAGGCAGACCAGGCCAGTAATTGGGCCAACCATCCATATCTTGTTGGTGACTGGCTTTTAAAAACTGTACTTTTCCCAATTCACCATTTTCATACAACTCCTTCATGTACAAAAATTCCCTGGCATATACCACGGTTTCCATCATCATATAAGTGAGCCCTGTTTCTTCGGTTAAGCGCACAATTTCCTCACATTCTTCCACAGTAGTTGCCATGGGTACGGTACAAGCAACATGCTTACCGGCTTTTAAGGCCTTTATGGATTGAATTCCATGGTCGGGAATGGGCGTATTTATATGCACGGCATCTATTTCCGGGTCCTGTAACAATTCATCATAGGAAGTATATCTTTTTTCAATATTGAAGGCATCTGCCAACTCGTTTAGCTTCTCTTCGTTCCGTTGCGAAATAGCCACAAGATTGGCGTTTGGATGCTTTTGGTAGATGGGAATAAATTCTGCTCCAAATCCCAAACCTACGATAGCGATATTTACTTTCTTAATGCTCATCTTATCTTAATTTTAATTAAATGTCCTTTTTAAAAAATCGAGTCCTTTGGAGGCGAATTCGTCCTGGCTCTTGGCCAAATTTTTCCAAATACACACGGCTCCAGCCAATTCCTTAATTTCCGGGGTAAAGCTTTCTATCACAATTGACCCCTTATAATCAATAGCCTTTAAGCCTTCTGCAAAATCGGTCCAAGGTGTTAATCCTGTACCTGGAATTCCCCTGTGGTTCTCCGAAACCTGTACGTGTATCAATTTGTCTCCTACCGTTTTTATAGCTTCTGCAATATTCCCTTCCTCAATGGTCATATGAAATCCATCCAATAACACCTTGGCTCTATTATGGTTTACATCTGCGATAAAACGCATAACGTCTTCAGCGGTATTGACCATATCGGATTCAAAACGATTAAGCGGTTCCAAAGCTATTGACACCCCATGATCCTGCGCCATTTCACAAACTTTGGTAACATTGCTCACAGCAAGGCCCCATTCCCGTTTCCGTTCTTCTTCAGGAAGCATACGAGCCTTGCCTACCGCGGCATACATGGGGCCGGCCAAAAACTCTACCTCCCACAGATTACATAGTTGAAAACATTTTTCAATATAATTGAAGCAATTTTGATGTACTGCGGTATCCTTATGGGTCAGATCCTTTGTTGGCCCAAAGGCACCGCAAACCACCGCTTGCAGCCCATTGTCTTTCAACGCCTTTTTTATGACTTCCCCATTGATCAAATCCGGCTCTTCTACTGGAATTTCCACCAAATCATACCCCATTTTTTTAATTTTCGGGAACAGGGCAATGGATTGTGAATTAAACGGTGATTCCCAAAGCCAGGTGCTTACACCGTATTTTATATCATTTATCATTCTAGAATTTTTACTTTAAATAAGCTACACTAA
This sequence comes from Arenibacter arenosicollis, assembly GCF_014397245.1. Taxonomy (GTDB): domain Bacteria; phylum Bacteroidota; class Bacteroidia; order Flavobacteriales; family Flavobacteriaceae; genus Arenibacter; species Arenibacter arenosicollis. Next base: position 62,015 of record NZ_JACLHY010000006.1, read on the forward strand.
TAACTTACTTTACAATTATATATACTATAAAAATATTGGTAATTACATCGTTTATTTTGCCTTGACTACCTTCATAACACCTTGCATAATTCGCCAATGACCTGGAAAAGTGCAGATAAAGGGATAATCTCCTGGTTCTTGGGGAGCTATGAATTTTAACACAACCTTTTCTTCAGGGTTTATAATGGCAGTGGCAAAAAGCACTTCGGGCATGTCAGGGACATAATTTTTCTCCGCACCATTGGCGCCCATAGCCAATTTATCCGCGGCTATGCCCACTTTTTCCTTTTCACCGGATTTGGTAATAACAAGGTTGTGCTGCATAAAATCCGTATTCTCAAAAACGAGCTCAACAGCCTTTCCTGCTTCCACAACAAATTCGGTTATGTCGTATTTCATTTCGTTTTTAATAGTCTTGATATTAATAAAAATGGCATTGGAACCACTATCCAAACTATTATCCGCATCCAATTCCACCTTATTGATATAGGTTTCTACCAAGAGCTCCGCTGGCGACTTATCGTCAAAGAGGTTCTTGGCAGATTTGGAAAAATCCAATTCAACTTCATATTTCCAATCCCCTGCCAACGAGACATTATATTGGCCAGTCTTTAAAAACATTTGCTCCTTTTTGCCCCAAATTCCACCTCCGCCACCAGTATCCTCGACCCGGACGGCAATGGAATTGCTACCGGCTTTTAAGACCCCTGATGGGATCTGATATACCCTATTGGCCTGATAATCCTTCTCTGTTCCGCCAACCAGCGTACCATTAATATAAACCTTATCGGAATCGTCTATAGGACCTAAAGCAATAGTGCCCGACTTGGCAGCAACATTGGAAGGAACATCAATATTTTTACGAAACCAAATTATACCATCCATCTGCAATCCAGCATCCTCAATTAGCTGTGGAAGGAGCATTGTTTCCCACTTGGAATCGTCAAACCCCATTATGTTTCTTTGATTTTTATCTGATGATCCAATTTTAAAATTAGGGTTGGAAGCCATAAATGAAGTGATAAACCCTTGATGATGTTTGCTACCGGCCACGTAAAGTGCCTTTGCCAACCAATCATCGGCCACAACTTGTTCCTCCTGACTCAACTCAAACAATTGTCTCCCAATTTCAGCATTAGCCTCCCTTTCGGAAAAATATAAAAGGGCGGCCAATTGTACCTCAGGGTCTTTGTCTTTCAATATGTTGGATTTTAACAGCAACGCATCTACAGTTTCGTTTTTCGGCAAGATCTGAATGGCGGCTTTTCTAACCGCTACTGATGGATGCTTTAAGGCGGTCTTGACTACTTCCATTGCCTCGGCATTGGAAGAAACAACACCAAGTCCATCCAAAGTCCATAAACCATGCAATGCTCCAGGATTAAGTCCCAATGCGTCCACTTGGGTATTCCCGACCAATTTGATAAGATCTGGCGCGACCTCAGTATTTCCGTTTTCAACCAATAAACGTTGGGCGGTCATTCGCCAAAACATATTATCATTGGTTAGGGCTTTTACCAAACCTTTTGAATCGCCCTTATCCAAGGTAATGGATTTTTTGTCCTCGGCATCTTTGGGCAAAATGCGCCAAATACGCCCCTTAGACTTATCGCGTAGCGGGTTTTCGTAAGCATTCCCCAGTCCGTTGACGGCATCATATCCTCCTCTATCTGTGTTAGGAGTAGGATTGTGTTGAATAATAAAATTATACCAGTCCAATACCCAAACTGCACCGTCTGGACCAACTTTGGCCTCCACTGGGGAAACCCATTCATCCGAGCTGGCCATTAAATTGCCCCCATCCTTTTCTATATATCCGGCTCCATCCTTTTCAATTTTGGCAATATGAACTACCCCTCCCGTTGGTTCGCAAACGAAGGCATAAGAATTCCAATATTGTTTTGGAAAGCTTCGTGCAGTATAAAAATGGTGTCCTGCGGCCGCTGTAAAGCCCCCGAAAACATCAACCTGTCTTATGTTTTGTGTAATTGGTAACATGGCGTAATGGCCATCTATTTTTGTACTTCCCTTAAGTGAAATCCCTGCAACATCTTTTAGGCTCTTATTGGGTATCCCCATAAAAACACTATGCGTATTGTTAGCGGTGGATGCAAAAATGGAATTATCCTCGGTAATCCCCAATCCCCAAGTATTGTTACTCGTATTGGTCAGAAATTCAAAATTCCCAAAGTCCCTATTGAAACGATATATTCCTTGACCAAATTCGAAATTATCACCGGAAATAGTCCCTTTAAAACCTGAATATCCAACTACCCCGTAGATATTATTATCAATTCCACGTTGAAGGTTTGATGGTCCGGCGTGGGTATCAAAAACACCCCAGCCATTTATAACTATTTCCTTTATATCCGCTTTATCATCAAAATCAGTATCCTTCAAAAACAAGAAATATGGCGCTTGGGAAACCAAAATTCCCCCATTCACAAAGGTAAAACTGGTAGGTATATTTAATTTATCGGCGAAGACTGTAAACTTATCGGCTTTTCCATCCCCGTCCGTGTCTTCGCAAATTTTTATTCTGTCATCTCCAGAGCCTTTGTCGTCCCGCACTGTATTGGGATAGTCAACGGTCTCTATAACCCAAAGTCTACCTTTCTCATCCCAGTTCATTGCTATCGGGTTAATAATATTTGGCTCGGAAGCAAATAGCTCCAGCTTAAACCCAGCTGGGACCTGGATTAATTTAGCCGATTCCTCCGGTGACAAAGGCAATTGGTATTTGGGGGCAGGATCTCTTTTCTCATAATTGGGAATATTGGCCATTTCTTTATAACTCAGACTTGGTATGTTCTTGGAGAATTCCTCCCAGTTCTTTTTAACTTGATCACTTACCGCCCAGAGAATACCTTCTTTAATAAGATTTTGAAATCCGGGTTTGCTCCAAGTTCTTTCATCATGTCCGTAAGCTGTATAGAATACCTTCCCCTTGCCAAATTGCTTTACCCAAGTCCATGGTTCATGATGGTCACCTTCCACCCTCTCCTTCAACACCGTAATATCATCTGCCAACTTATCATGAACATAGGTTTCATCCCAGGTCGAGAATTCTTCTACGGCCTGCATAATAGGGTGTGACTTATCAATAATTTTGGCTGTAAAGGTATCAGTGCCGTGCGATTTAAATTGCGCTCCTACTAAATCCACATATTCTTCAGACTCGTGAAAACAGAAGCTCGCACAATGAATAGGGATAAATGCATGACCTTCGGCAACATAATCCAACAATGCCTTCTCCTGTTCTGGAAACCTACTTTCATGATTGGCATATATAATTACCCCGTCATAAAGATCCAAATTTTCCGGATTTAGATCTTCTACCTTCTCTGTATAGGTAATATTAATACCACTTTGCGTAAGGGCTGAAGCCAATATAGGCATGTAGACCCTAGAATTATGGTGCTCTATGGCATGGCCTAGGAACAACATTTCTACACGTCTGGGTTGATCGTCCTTCTTTTTCTTCTGCGAAGAATTACAAGCTGCTAGGGTTAGAATGACTATTAGCCAACAGAATAAACGTGCCATTATGGTTTTCATGATAAAATTTTATTTGTGTTCAACAATGATAACCATTAAACCGGTACAAAGAATACTATATGTTATCCGAAGTTGACTATATTATATCATAGGATTGGATTTATACCTATATTTACAGATAAAAAACTACAAAATACTGACTTCATACTATAAACTTGTTGTTCTTTTTTAAACAATTCAATCCTTATAACTAAGTGAAATCAGCCTTACAGAAATCGCCTATTCCAAACTCGCACGCCTTTGTAGCCAAAATATTGCGACAACCCAACTTTGATCCTATTTGGCATTTTCACCCGGAATATCAACTATTTATGGTCTTGAAAGGCAGTGGCACGCGTTTTATTGGCGATCATGTAAAACATTTTAAAGAGGGGGACATCACTTTTACCGGTCCCAATTTACCGCATATGTGGCGCAGTGACAATGAAGGCATGACTGTAGAGCAGAATTTATGGTCAGAGGGAATTGTGGTATACTTTCACGAGGATTTTATAGGCAATAGTCTTTTGCAAAAGGAAGAAATGATCAAACTTAGGCAATTGTTTCAAAAGAGCCTGCGAGGGTTGGATATTACCGGCAAAACAGCCAGCTCCATTCGCGCTATGCTAAGCAATCTTTTACATCTTGAAGGCATGGACAGCGTTTTGGAATTATTCAAAATATTAAACTGCCTTTCCAACACAACGGAAACTACCTTATTGGCCAGTCCCGGCTATACCAACTCCTTAAAAGAAGGCGATACGGAAAGAATGAATAATGTACACGCCTACGTAATGAAGAATTTCAGAGGTAAAATAGAGTTGGACACCGTGGCTTCCTTGGCTAATATGACGCCTACCTCGTTCAGCAGGTATTTTAAAATCCATGCCAATAAGACCTTTTCGGAATTTTTAAGTGAGATTAGGATTGGCTATGCCTGTAAACTTTTGATCGAAGAAAAAATGAATATTGGTCAGGCATGCTATGAGAGCGGATTCCAAACCTTATCCAATTTCAACAAACAGTTCAAGGCGATTACCAAAAGAACGCCGATGTCCTATAAAAAAGAATACAAAGTTTAACCAAACATGGGCCCCTAAAGCCTGCCCTATAATTTTTTGAATAAATAATTACTTTAATTAAAGTAATTTTGCGCTATGGTAAGAAACATTCAGCTCAGGACCACCCTTTTGGAAGAATCCGTAGAAGATATCCTAAAAAAGAAAGCTGCAAAATATTTAAAAACCCCCATTCAGGAAATTTCAACGATAAAAGTGCTTCGGAAATCTATCGATGCCCGGAAATCTACCATATATTTTAATTATAAGGTTTCGGTTTATATCAACCAACCTGCACCAAAAAATAATGAGTACAGCTTTGAATACAAAGATGTTTCCAAAGCCAAAAAAATACACATTATAGGTTTTGGACCTGCAGGCATGTACGCCGCTTTGCGCTGCATAGAACTGGGGTATAGACCCATTGTCTTGGAAAGAGGAAAGAATGTGAAGGACCGTAGGCGCGACCTAAAGGCCATTAACAGGGACCATATCGTAAATGAAGACTCCAATTACTGCTTTGGCGAAGGCGGAGCAGGCACCTATTCCGACGGCAAACTGTACACCCGAAGCCTTAAAAGAGGGGATGTCCGAAGAATCTTCGAAAATTTGGTTTTTCACGGTGCAACAGAACAAATCCTAATAGATGCCCACCCACATATAGGCACCAACAAATTACCCAAATTGGTACAGAATATTAGGGAGACCATAATTAGACATGGAGGGGAGATACACTTTCAAACCAAGGTAGTCGATTTTAAGATTCACAATAACAACATCAAAGGGATCATTTTGCAAGATGGCAGCGAAATGCCCACGGACAGAGTTATTTTGGCTACTGGGCATTCGGCAAGGGATATATACTATTTGTTGAACAACAAAAAAATTGCCATACAAGCCAAATCATTCGCTATGGGTGTCCGTGTAGAACATCCGCAACATATTATAGATAGCATTCAATACCATTGTTCAGGGGAGCGCAACGAATTGCTTCCGGCTGCTTCCTATAGTCTGGTAGAACAGGTTAAGGATAGAGGGGTATATTCGTTTTGCATGTGCCCGGGAGGGTTTATAGTTCCAGCGGCAACCGCTCCAGGAGAAGTGGTCGTCAATGGTATGTCGCCCTCCAAGCGCAACAACTTATTTGCCAATTCGGGAATTGTAGTTGAGATAAATGTGGATGTTGACATCCATAAATATGAACACTTTGGGGCATTGAAAGGTTTGGAATACCAGAAAGATTTGGAGCGATTGGCTTTTACCTCTGGAGGAAGAAACCAAACAGCACCTGCACAACGATTAACTGATTTTGTGGAAGGAAAACTATCCAACGATCTAAATCCGACTTCATATCAACCTGGCCTAAAATCAGCACCTTTACATTCGCTTTTACCTAAATTGATCGGTAGCAGGCTGCGTTCAGGTTTTACGGCCTTTGGAGAAAAAATGAGGGGCTACTACACTGCAGAGGCCAATATTGTGGGAGTAGAATCCAGAACCTCTTCGCCCGTAAACATTCCTAGAAATGAAAATTTGGAACATCCTGAAATCAAGGGATTATTTCCCTGTGGTGAGGGTGGCGGTTACGCTGGCGGAATAGTATCAGCTGCCATGGATGGTGAACGCTGTGCCGAGGCTGCGGCCGCTGGACTATAGGTCTATTTATTGATTTAAACGGTTTATCCAAACTAATCCCCTACCTTTGCCACTTATTTTACATACTACATGACATTCAAAGACTTAGGTATTATAGAGCCTATCCTAAAAGCCCTAACGGCAGAAGGCTATACAAATCCAACTCCAATACAAGAACAGTCCATTCCCATATTACTTAAGGGCAAGGACCTATTGGGTTGCGCGCAAACAGGAACCGGTAAAACGGCGGCATTTTCCATCCCCATCATTCAACAAATGGTTATGGACAGGGAAGCCAATCAACAACAACGAAAAATTAGAACTTTGGTGGTTACCCCTACGAGGGAACTGGCCATTCAGATCGGGGAGAGTTTTACCTCGTACTCTCGATTTACAGGAATAAGAAACACTGTAATTTTCGGAGGCATTAAGCAAGGAAGGCAAACAGATGCTTTGAGAAAGGGAGTGGATGTGGTTATAGCCACTCCAGGAAGGTTATTGGATTTAATGAACCAAGGGTTTATTTCCTTAAGGGATATTAAGTATGCCGTATTGGATGAGGCCGACCAAATGTTGGACATGGGCTTTATCCACGATATAAAAAAGATAATTGCCAAATTACCTTCAAATAGACAATCGCTATTCTTCTCCGCCACCATGCCACCGGCTATAGTGGAACTATCCAAAAAAATCTTGGGCGATTTTGACCGTGTTACCATTAAACCACAACAGGCCACAGCCGAAAAAGTAGAACAAGGTGTTTATTTTGTCACCAAAAAAAATAAACCAAGCTTATTGATCCATCTTTTGGAAAAAGAGCCCAATGATTCGGCCCTTGTTTTTTCACGTACCAAGCATGGCGCCAATAAAATAGTAAAACAATTGGCCAAGGCCGATATTAAGGCCGATGCCATTCATGGAAATAAGTCACAAAATGCTAGACAAAAAGCATTGGGCGATTTTAAAGATGGTGAATTAAAGGTGCTTATTGCAACGGACATTGCTGCTAGGGGAATAGATGTTGAGGAACTTTCCTTGGTCATCAATTACGACCTGCCCAATGTTCCGGAAACTTATGTACATCGTATAGGTAGAACAGGTAGGGCCAGTGCCAGTGGTATTGCACTATCATTCTGCGATGCAGAAGAAAGACCTTATCTAAAGGATATACAAAAACTTATAAACCAACAGGTTCCCGTAATAAAGGACCATCCTTTTGTGGATGACGGATCTGAGGAGGTGCCTTTGGTAGAAAAAAAACATCACAATAACAGGCAAAAACCAAGGACTGGTCATTCCAATTCCAGGGGTGGTAGAAATAACAACCCCAATAGGAACCGAAATAACAGACCAAAAAGGGATTAGCATTTAAAAACTAATCCGCTTTGGGCCTAATTGGTCAATGATATAAATCCCCGATAATTAGCAGGTATTTAAAAAATTCAAGATATTTATTCTTTTAAAACAACCTATTTTTTAAAAGAATAAATATCAAATGAAAAATTTATTTACTACACTAGTAATTGGTTTGGTCCTTTTTGCTATTCCACTACCCTCATTGTCCCAAACTACGAACATCATCAGTTATAACATTAAATATGACAATACTGGGGATACGATCAACAATTGGAACGACCGTAAAGCGTCATTGGCGAAATTAATTCAGCATTATGATGCCGATATTGTAGGTATTCAGGAGGGATTGCACCATCAGGTGGACTATTTAAACACTGCCCTGACCGATTATTCCTATGTGGGTATAGGTCGGGATGATGGCCAGGAAAAAGGGGAATACTCGGCAATTTTCTATAATTCCAAAAAATTTAAAGTACTAAAAACGAATACCTTCTGGCTATCCGAAACACCCGAAAAAGTATCGGTAGGATGGGATGCCTCCTTAGAAAGAATCTGCACCTATGCCCTATTTCAAAATGTAAAGACCAAAAAACAGTTTTGGGTATTCAACACCCATTTTGATCATCGGGGAATGCAGGCAAGGGTCAACTCCGCACAACTCATTTACAAAAAAATAAATGAAATTAACACCTCCAAGCTGCCTGTAATCCTCATGGGAGATTTAAATTTAACCCCTGACTCCGAGCCTATTCAATATTTGAAAAAGAACCTGACAGATGCCATGGAAATATCACAAAAACCATTCTATGGCCCTATTGGCACCTTTAATGGTTTTGATCAGGATAGAATTATGGAAAATAGAATAGACTATTTTTTTGTAAAAAATGTTGACGTCTTGTCCTATACCCATATTGATGACAGAATGCCCAATAACAAGCATATTTCGGACCATTTGCCAATTCTAATGACCATAGCCAATTAGTTGATTATATGTACACCCCATCGCATTATAAAAATGAAGACCTAACAGAAGTAAAGGAATTCATAAAACAAAACAGTTTTGGAATATTGGTGAACCAAACCAATGGGAAGCCTTGGGCCTCACATATTCCCTTGGAGTTGGATTTGGACGGGGAAGGAAAGGACATTTTGGTAGGGCATATCTCAAAAGCAAATCCTCAATGGAAAACCTTTGAAGCCGCCGAAGAAGTTCTGACCATCTTTAATGGTCCACATAGTTATGTCTCCTCATCCTGGTATAAGGAGGAGGAAGTACCTACCTGGAACTATATTGCTGTTCATGTGTACGGAAAAATACAAATATTGGAGGAAGCTGCCGTCCTCGCCTCCCTTCATAAATTAGTGGATAAATACGAAAAAGAATCTACCGATCCCATTTCCATAAATAATCTATCCAAGAATACCATGAAACAAATTAAAGGTATTGTAGGATTCCAAATTAGTATTACTGATATTCAAGCTACCTATAAATTGTCGCAAACTAGGCAACAGGACCATCCAAAAATATTGGAAGAACTACAGAAAACCAATAAGCCTGGTTCCTTGGCAATTGCCAGTTGCATGAAGCATTTAAAAAAATAAAGCCTGAAAGTATTTATTATTCGCATTCAAAAATATTGATACATGAGCCTAGATCAAGAAAAACAAATAGCTGCCAAGGAAGCAGTGAAATATATTAAAAGTGGCATGACGGTGGGATTGGGAACAGGTTCTACTGCGGCCCATATGGTTAATGAATTGGGGAAACTAGTTTTAAACGGACTAAAAATAGTTGGAGTGCCCTCCTCGGAAACCACAAAAAAATTAGCAACTGAAAAGGGAATACCGCTTATCACTTTGGAAAATGCCAGTTCAATTGATGTTTATATTGATGGTGCCGATGAATTTGACTCCTATATGCAACTTATAAAAGGAGGCGGAGGCGCCCTTTTAAGGGAGAAAATATTGACCTATAACTCCGATTTGGTCATCATAATTGCTGATTCTCAAAAAGAAGTAAAAAGGTTGGGCGATTTTAAACTGCCAGTGGAAACCATTCCATTCGCTACCCAGAAAATAGAGAAGTTGCTCAACAAAATGGGGCTTCAACCTAAATTAAGAATAAAGGATGGTAAAAACTTTATTACAGATGAAGGTAATTTTATTCTAGACCTTAACATTGCGGATATTACCAATATTCCCGCGTTGGAAAGCAACCTAAAGCAAATTCCAGGTATTGTAGAAACAGGGCTATTCTTGGATATGGCCGATATTATTATTGTAGGGAAAGGTGAAACCGCCATTACTATTAAAAAATAAGAAGGTTTAGGCTATTTAGTGTAACGGTGGCCAGGCAACTGGACTTACTTGGTCACCATATACAGAAGAACCTGTAAAATTACGTTACAGGTTCTTCTGTTTTAAAATGAAATAAAAAGAAAATTGCTCAACGCGCTTTTCTGATCAATTGGGCCATATATACATATTTCATGTCCCTTAACCCTATACCTTCCTGCATAGCTTTGGTAGAAGCTGGTGTGGCGCCCTCACTCCAATTAATATTTTGGTTAAGGGCCTGCTTATAGTCCTTGAACATACTTACGGTCATATGGGAAGCGTAGGTATCACTGCCTATTGGACTAATAAAGCGTATTAAACCCCAGTTGCCTTTTCCACCAGCATCTACAACTTTTTGGTGGATGGGCTGAAAGATTTCCATCTCTGCCTTTTCATATGAATCGTAATTCATTAAGTCTACCTTCATTAAATCTATCTGGGCTACCGTACCCAAAGACATATTGAACTCTCCTTTGGTAGTGGCAATTTCTTCTGCAAATATTCTTACCGCCAAATCTCGGGTTGTCGAGGAATGGTTTAATTTTTTGTCAAGATCGGTTTCCGACATTTTCGGATACGCTGCCTTCGCCCTCTCCATCAAATGTGCCCAACTGCTACCGTCCATCATCTTTACCGGGTCGTTATATAACGAAACGGTCAAATACTGAAATCCCTGCTGTTCGCCCCCTGGGCTCAGCGCCCATAGGTCCCAGCCGATAATATCACCTGCTTTTACACGTTGTACCTGAATTTTTTCCCAAAACTCTTCCGTGGCGCTATACTCCATTTCCTGTTCATTGTCCACTTCCATAAATTCAAATACCAAATACAATTTTTCTTGAGCAATAGCCAAATTGCCCATTAACAACAATGCGAATAGAATCAAAATTTTTTTCATAATTATAGGTGTTATTGGTTAATGCTACTCTTTCGGGTTATTGATCTTCTTCAAAATCACAACCCAAATTAAAATCCAATCATTGGTTCGCTTGAACACAATGGAATGTTATATTAACCAAATAATTTAATAATAATCAAATAGTTAGGACGAATGGAAGTTATAATTGTCCGTAGGCAAGCTTAAAATTACCAAAGCATTGAACCTATATTAAATAGTATGTAAGTGTTTGAGAAGATGTTCTTTAAAAGATTTACTTATGGGAATAACTTTTCTATTAATTTCCAAATGGTTATCGGCAACCACATCCAATTTGGCAATGTTGACCATATAAGATCTATGAACCCTAATAAACATATGGCTCTTAATTTCCTTTTCAACAACCTTAAGGGTTGTACTGATTAAGTAGTTCCCACTAGATGTTATTATATTACTGTAATTTCTATCGGCCTCTATATAAAGAATTTCGTCTAACAGTAACTTCACCATTCGTCCATTATGTCTAACGAAAATACGGTCTACCAAAACCTCAAAATGTTCGGAGATATCTTTTACCTCTGCACTATTTTCATGTATTTGATCTACGACCAAGGCAATGGTTCTCTGCAAATCCAAATTATTAAAGGGTTTTGAAATAAAGGCATAAGGGTGTGTAGCCTTAGCCTTGGCAAAAGTAGCTTCATCGCTATTGGCCGTAAGGTATATTATGGGAATCTTTTTGGATTTCTGAATCTCAATTGCCGCTTCAATTCCATTAATTGCTCCCTTTAGGTTAATATCCAATAAAATGATATCAGGGGTATTTGCCCTAGCGTGTAAAATGGCCTCCTCTCCCCTCGTTTCAATGCCCATGACTTCATATCCCAAATTGGAAAGTTGGACAGAAATATTTGCGGCGATGATCATATCATCCTCAACAATTAAAATACGGGTTTTTTGGTTCATAATCAGGCTGCTTTAGGATGTTGAAATTCAAATGAAACTGAAGTTCCTTTCTTTTGGCGTAGCACCATTTTACCGTCCAATTGCTTGGTTAAAAGTGCTATCAACTGAGTACCAAACCCTATTCCATTAGCTTTATTTCCATTCTTGATACCAATGCCATTGTCGTTAACCTTAAGTTCTAAATAATCGGACTTCTGAACCAGTCCTATAGTAATAGTTCCTTTTAGGTTGTTGGGAAAAGCATATTTCAAGGCATTTGTAATCAATTCATTAACTATTAATCCTATAGGCGTTGCTATATCAACATTTAGCTCGATCTCGTTCATTTCATAAACCATATTGATCCTTTGTCCGGCACCGTAGGAGTGAAGTACATAATCTCCTAAAATTTTAAAATAATTCTTCATCTCTATACTTGCCAAATTTTTTCCCTGATATAAATTTTGATGAATCATACTCATACTTTGGATCCGATTTTGGATTTGGTGCATGTTTTCCTTTATTTTTTTGTCGTCTATGTGGGTCGATTGGAGAGACAGCAAACTGGAGACCACCTCCAAATTATTCTTAACCCGGTGATGAATCTCTTTTATCAGGAATTCTTTTTCATTGTTTTGATGTTGCAGCAGTACATTCTTTCTTTGGTTATTTTTAATGGCTACAAAACCCAAGACCAAGAGAAACAATAATAATCCGGTGATAATCGAAGTTAAGATCTGATTGGACTGTTGCTTTTTTATAGTTCCCTGTTGTAGAAGTATGGTATCTTCCTTTTGTGCAACCTCAAATTCCGTTTGTAACAAAGCAATGCGATGATCGGATTCTGCCGTGAAGATTGCCTTTTTTAGCCCGTCATATTTTGAAAATGCTTTGTAAGCCTCCATATAGTTATGGTCGCCTGCATAAGCTTTCCCCAAAGCTTCATATGCCTGACTCAAATAATATTCATCCCCAAAATCATCAGTCGCTACATTAAGTGATTTTTGAAGGCTTTCTATCGCATTTTTATATTTCCCCTGTAGATTCTGCATTTTTCCAATGGATAGCCAGGACCGCATCAGCATAAATCCGTTCTCCAACAACTCAGCATATTTAACAGCATTGTGCCCGGCTTTTTCAGCTTTCTTGTAATTGTTTAAATAGGCATATAAATCCACAAGTGAGATATAGACATCACTCAAATTATTATAGAATCCGTAACGCTCACCAATGGCCAAAGCATGTTCAAAATATTTTAGTGCTTCCTCATGTCTATTTAACTTAAGATAGTTGTTGGCTACAACATAAAGGGTGAAATCATAATCCAGATCAATAATCCCGTGTTCTTCAAAGAGGACTATGGATTTAATACCATATTTTAATCCTTTATCATATTTGGCCTGTTTCCAGAAAATATTACTTAAGTCGCTATAAGCAAGTGCAATAGCCTTTTTATCATTTTGCTCCTCCCCCAATCTTAGTGCTTCCATGGCATAATCGGCAGCCTTGTCCAATTGCCCCCGGCGTTCAAAAACATATCCTAGCTGTGTATTTAAAAAGGCAAGGTCCTTGGTCAACACCTTACTTTTAGCTTTTTCCAAGACTATTTGGGCACTGTCCAATTTTTCCATTCGCAAAAGAATAGCCCCCTGTGTAATCTGAAATCGGCCATGCCATAATCTATTTTCCATTTCAAGGGTGCGCTCCAATCCCAACTTGGTGTATTGTAAGGCCTTTGTCAAATTTCGGGTGTGCCAGTAATAGGCAAGATCGTTTAGGATCTCAAATTTCAAGGTATCCGTGGGAGCGCCTTCATAGAACTTCTCCAAATGTTCCAAATAGGAGGCTCCAAAATTATCAGTATCCACAAACACCTTTTGATAAGGAATCTCCCTATCAAAATCTATGAGTTGACCAAATGAAAATGCACTAAAGAAAATAGTAATGAAAATTGCTATGTAGTGGTGTTTACCCATTTTTTAAAACTATGATATACTTTAAAAAGCCGGGGTTCTTAAATATACGAATATTATTTACATAAATCATAGGGTAATTAAAACCGCTTGTTCGGACAATAAATCAAGCCCTCCGTCCTAAACGGATTGACTCTCAACTTAAAAACCAATTAATTAGTTTAAGGTATGGAGTTATTTAATAGTCATGAAATCACCAATAGTACTTTTTATGTTTATGGTTTTAGGTTGTATTTCTTGCAAAAACGACCCAAAAACTATGGGCAATGAAATAATAACAGAAAATAATGACAACCAAGAGGTTACTAAAAGAAATAAGCTTCAATCATCTATAGATGCATATCTAAACATTAAGGATGAAGAGGAAATTAATGGGATGGTAACGGACAATTACATAAGAAACATGAACGGAATACCCGTAGTTACCAATAAATCGGAATTAAAGGCAAGGCTAAATCTATATACAACCGGATTCCCCGACCATATTATATCATTGAGCAATAGCAACGTATGTGAAAATCAGGGTTATGTCAACTGGGTCTTTACTGGAACCCATACAGGACAATTTGCCGATGTTAACGCAACTGGGAAAAAAGTTAAAATAAACGGATTTTCACATCTGTATTTTAATAAAGAAGGACAAATATATCAAGAGGATATTTTTTACAATGAATTGGAATTTTTACAACAACTGGGATACTCCCTGGTAGCTCCAATTCTTGAATAAGGTAAAAGTTAAATGTTCCCCTCCACAAGTAATATGTACAAACCATTAATTAATAAATGTCATGAGAACACTTAGGAATTATCTAATTACAGCTGCCCTCTGTATATTTTGGCTAGGAATAGGTATTGCCCAGGGCAATGACCAATTTCAGGCTTATTGGGTGCATGAGGATGTTGTAAAACCAAGCATGGTTATGCAATATGAAACTGTTTGCAAAGAACTAACGGATAATATGAAAAAACACAATATCCAGGGTCTTAGCGTAATAGTGTCGAATACCGTCGACAACCGTTACATGTGGATTAGTCCAATAAACACCATAGCTGACGTGGACCGTCCGGTTTTCCAAACATTATCCGAAAAAATGGGGCCGGAAAATATGACAGCCATGTTCAATAAAATGAACAAATGTTACGATGTTGAACACGATTATATTATTCAAATGGACAAGGAATTGACCTACATGCCCGACGGAATTACTCAAACTCCAGTTGGGCAGGAATATCGAAAGTTTCATTATTACTACTATACACCAGGAAATGCTGCAATTGTTAAGGAAAAAGCCCTAGCCATAAAGAAATTATTTCAAAGTAAAGGGTCCAAACTACATTATAGGGTGTACCACAGTGGATTTGGAAACAGAGGTGCCTATTATATGGTAGCCATTGCTGCCAAAGATGCTGCAGATTACGCCAATAAAATTACCGAGAACAATACATTAATGGGGCCGGAATGGCAAAGCACCTTTAGTGATTTTATGGGTAGCTTGATACAATATGAGCTGGTTGAAGGCCAAATGAGGCCAGATATGGCCTATTCTCCCAAATAAGGAATATTACGAGCAACATTATAAACTTAAACTTTAAAATTATGAAAAACTTAAATCAATTAAATCAATTATTTGTCTTTGTATTATTGGTACTGTTGACTCCTTGCCTTGCATTGGCCCAAGCGGAGAAAAATCAGGCCTATTATGTCCATGAAGACCAGGTAAAGCCTTCCATGATGCAAAAATACAACGAGGTATCCAAGGATTTTAAGGAAGCATGTAAAAAACACAATCTGCAAGACATCAGTTGGCAGGTTGCTTCTACCGACACCGGAAGGTATTTCAACATTTCCCCTATAGAAAATATGGCGGAACTGGACAAGAACGTTATGGCTCCCTTGTCTGAAAAAATGGGAGAGGAAGCCTTTAGAAATCTTTTTAAGCGGTATAATGAATGCTATGACAAACATGGTGATTATATGATTTATCTTAATAAAGAACTCACCTATATGCCAGAAGGCATAAGTACAACTACAGAGGGGCAGAACTACAGAAAATGGCATTTCTTACATGTTACCCCTAGTAACATTCAAAATCTTAAGGGAAAGCTGAAAGAATTAAAAGCCCTTTATACTTCAAAAGGATCCAAGGAGTACTATCGCATATACCACAATGGGTTTGGCAGTATGGGCGATTACTATCTCGCCGTAATTTCGGCAGTAGACGCAGAGGACTACGCTAAAAAATCCAAAGAAAATGAAGCATTATTGGGCGAAGAAGGAAAAAAACTATTTGATGAAGTGTTCAGTTACGTCTTAAAATACGAAACGGAAACTGGACAAATGCATCCCGATTTAGCCTATACACCATCAAAATAAATTCATAAACAGGTAGACACTAGGTTTCAAAGAAACCTTGCGGTAAAAAGTAATTTGAAATTTTCAATTTGAATTAGCACTTTTTAGAAGAAAATAAACCGACCCATTACTACAGCCACCCTACCTGTTTCTTACAAAAAATAATAACTAAAGTAGCAACAATTAAATTCAACAGTATGAAAACAATGAAATCAATTATCGGAGCCCTAATCGTCATTGCCCTATTTATCCCAAATTCTGCATCTGCACAGGAGGGACATTATTATACAGTAACCACCTGGACGCTTAGTATACCAGAAAATGGATCTAGGGCAGAGCTCAATGCCCATTTAAAAGAATTTTCTGAAAAAATAACCTTCAAAAACGATAAGGTTATCAGTGAAAAAGTGTTCCACCATATATCGGGTGCCGACTTACGAGATTTGGTTGTTATTAGTGAATATGCCAATTGGAACGATATAGATGCCGCATCCAATAAGCAAAATGAATTGATGAAAACTGCGTGGCCCAAGGAAGAAGACCGCATGGCCTTTATGAAATCGTGGAACAAATACGTGGTAACCCATTCCGACGAAATCTATCAAGAAATTCCAGAATTAACCAAAAAATAGCATTGGTACATAACCTGACGGGAGTTTTTATCCCGTCAGGAACTAATGACAAACTAAAACATCATGAAAAAATTACTAATTATTGGACTGGCAATAGCTTTTATAACCGCATGTCAAGAAAAGGCGCCACAGCGCTATACTCAAAGTTCACCTGAAATTAATACGGTCAAGAAATTGATCGACAATTACAATAATAAAACCTATGACACCAGTATCTATGCGGATACTTCAAAAACATATTACAACAAAAAGGATACCCCCTTAACACCTGATGAGGTTATTACCTATCACAAAGAAAGGGATTTGGCCTACTTAAATAGAAGTTTCCTTGCAAAGGACCAAGAATATGAAATGGTACTCACTGATGATGGCGAAACATGGGTAAATTGTTGGTTGGATTGGCAAGGTACTCTTGCAGGAAATGGTCAAGTAGTCAATATCCCAATACACTTAACATATCGTTTCGCAGATGGTAAAATTGTTCGGGAAGTTGGGATGTGGGATCCTACGGAAGTGGTCCTTGCCGTCCAAGAAATGGAAATGAAAAACAGCATGTCTGCCGATGAAAAAGCTATTCAGGCTACCATAGACAATGTCACCAAGGCATGGAATGCAAATGACAAGGAGTTAATGTATGGCAATTTGGCCAAAAATGTCACAAGAACAGCCAATGGGGTAACCATCGCCAAAAAACAATCCGATTACGGAGACTTTATGGATATCTACCACAACGCATTTCCTGATTTTAAGGTAAGCTTGGACAAAACGGTAATTGATGGCAATAAGGCCTATCTCAACTGGACATGCACCGGCACCAACAAGGGAGAATTCATGGGGAATCCACCTACCAACAAAAAAATCAAAACCCATGGTTTTAGTGTCTGGATGTTCGACAAGGCAAATAAGGCCATTAGAGAGGATGCCTTCTATGACAATCTCGTAGTTTACGAACAGTTGGGATATTCCATGCCCATGCCGAAATAATAAAACCACCAAAACCAATATCACAATGAACAAAAAAATAAAATTTCCCATTATAATTCCACTACTTTTCCTAATAGCAATAAGCCTAAACTGTAAGGAAAAAACCGCAGATAAAGCTATGGATCAACCTGCGATTATGGTGGAAAAGGAAATTCCAGAATATTTTCTACTGCGTCCTGAAGTCGAGAAGGCCTATGGCTACTCACATGCCGTAAAAATAGGGAATGCAATAAAGATTTCCGGAGCCGTGAGTATGGACGATGAAGGCAACCCGACCGCAATAGGAGATCTTGGACAGCAGATGAAAAACTGTTACTCCGACTTGGAAAAGGTCTTAACGCACTATGGATGCACCTTCGATGATGTGTTGGTAGAAAATGTTTTCACCACCAACATGCCCAAGTTTCTAGAAGTTGCCGCATATAGAAATGAGATTTATAAAAATCAATATCCAACAGGTTCTTGGCTAGGCGTCAAGGAACTGGCACTTCCGGAATTTATGATCGAAATAGAATTGGAGGTTCATAAAGCGGAATAATATTAAGGTAAATCCATAAAATCATGATCAAACCAACTGTGCTTTAAGCCTGTATTGTATTCTGAAAACCAAATGGTTGCTTCCATATGATATTATTTTTTTTTAAATGAGGTAATCGAAATCCACCAAAAAAAGATATAAAACATTTATTATGAAACAAACAATTGTAACCAGACACAAGGTAGCAAACATTGATACTTGGCTTAAGGGACATGAAGATCGTGTAAGACTTTTTTCTCCTGTAGTATCCAGTTTTAGGACCTTCCAAGACACAAATGATCCAAACTCCGTGGTTTTAGTTTTTGAGGATGCCGACATGGATAAGCTTGGAGCTATTATTAACGACCCCAAAAACAAGTCCATTAAAGATAAACATACTGTATTGGAACCAATCATATTATCAATGCAAATAGCGTTGTAAAACGGACCTTAAACCTCAATTCTATTCTTGATTTAAAAACAAAGCACTAAATTGAAAGAGATTACATTGCCCTCCCCCATAGAATTAAATATAAAATCCACAATTAAACCCACTAGCGTAAAAAAAAATCAACAAAATTTTTATGGTCTTTTATTGGTTACATCTATTATATATTTTTATAGGTTCCAAATTATTCTGGAAGGAAGTTGATCTTACTTCGAATCAAACAAGAAAACGAAGGGTAAGCATTTTAGATTGCGACACCTTCAGGTATATGTCCAATGCCAAGTACGCTTATTATATGGACTTCATTCGATTTGAAAAAATGTTCCGGTCAAAACTATTTGATAATACTGTAAAAAAGGGGATGTATGCCGTTTTAGGGTCTCAAAAAATCATCTATAAGAAACCTTTAAAAATGTGGTCAACTTTCACAATCACCCTTATCCTCGAAGGATGGGACGACAAATGGGTATATCACAGTCAGGTTTTTGAACAAAATAACCAGGTGTGTGCCATTGGCTATACAAAAGCCGCTTTTTGGAAAGACAAGAAGGCACAGGATATAGAAATGATATTTAAAAATTGTGGTGTTACAATTATTGAAATGAAAATTTCAGCGGAAATAGATGACATATTTATTAATGATTACCAACTTATAAAGAATACAACTGACATATTAACCTAAATACTATGTAACATGGAAACAGCAGAAAAAATAACATTGGACCCATCAAAAATCATGCAGGTCGGTACCGGATTTTTTGGCACCAAGACCTTGCTTACGGCAGTAAATATGGACCTTTTCACCATTCTGGCGAAGCGGGAATTATCTGGTAAAGACATTCAATCCAGGCTTGGTTTGCACTCTCGCAGCCTATATGATTTTTTGGATGCCTTGGTAGCCATGCGCTTTTTAAAAAGAAAGGGATTAAAAGAAAGTGCTCTTTACAGCAATGCCGAGGATGCCGATTTCTTTCTGGACAAGAACAAACCTAGCTACATAGGCGGAATATTGGAAATGTGCAACAACCGTTTGTACCCTTTTTGGAATGATTTGGAGGATGGATTAAAAACAGGGTTGCCTCAAAATGAAACTAAGAATGGTGGGAAACCTCTTTTTGAAGCGATTTATGCAGATCCAAAAAAACTTCGGGAATTTGTTGGAGCTATGGCCGGGGTACAAATGGGAAATTTTATAGAATTTGCCAAAGCATTTAATTTTTCCAATTACAAAACCCTGTGCGATATTGGTGGGGCGGGAGGATTTTTAGCGGCTCACGTCGCCATAAACAATCAACATATGCAATGTACATCCATGGATCTACCTGAGGTAGAACCCATTGCAAAGGAAAACGTCCAGAATATGGGTTTAAAGGATAAGGTGAAAATTACATCTGGAGATTTCTTTACGGACGATTTTCCAAAATCGGACGTAATTACCATGGGTAACATTTTACATGACTGGGGTACCAAGGATAAAAAAACCCTTATAAAAAAAGCATATGATGCCCTACCTAAAGGAGGTGCCTTGGTTGTAATCGAAAATATTATAGATAATGACAGAAGTAAAAATGCCTTTGGACTTTTAATGTCCCTAAACATGCTCATTGAGACGGCCGAGGGTTATGACTTCTCTGCTTCGGATTTTGATGCAATGGCTCTGGAGGCAGGATTTAAATCAACTTCATTAATGCCGTTGAAAGGGCCTACAAGTGCTGCGATAGCCATAAAATAAAAATATGTTGTAGCTATGAAAACGGTATTTTTATTCGGGACCATTTTTCTTGTTTTTTTAGTTTCCTGTGCGGAACAGCAACGATCAAAAATGGAAACGGAGCCTACATCCACCTATATGGATTACTCCAATAGCGAAGATCAATTTACAGGCGGTATTAATATGATTGCCATCAATACCCCTAAAGGAACTTTTAAGGTATGGACTAAGCGGGTAGGCAACAATCCAAAAAAGAAAGTTCTATTGCTTCATGGCGGTCCGGGTGGTACACACGAATTTTTTGAATGTTTTGATGGTTATTTGCCAAAAGAAGAAATTGAATATATTTATTACGATCAATTGGACTCCTATTATAGCGACAAGCCCAATGACTCCACTCTCTGGACGACCGATCATTTTGTTGAGGAAGTGGAACAAGTACGAAAAGCCCTAAACCTAAATAAAGATAACTTTTATCTTCTTGGGCAATCTTGGGGCGGCATCTTGGCAATGGAGTACGCCTTAAAATATCAGGATAATTTAAAAGGACTTATTATTTCCAATATGATGGCCAGTATACCGGAATATGAGAAATATGCTGCTGAAGTGCTGGGGCCACAATTACCTCCTGAGGTCTATAAGGAAATGAAAGCTATGGAGGCAAATAATGATTTTATGAATCCCAAATACTCGGAACTCGTAATGCAACATTACTATACCGAACACTTTTTAAGATTGCCTATGAATAAATGGCCAGAATCCATTAATCGCGCAATGGCCCACCTCAACCCCAATATTTATGTTTTTATGCAAGGTTATAGTGAATTTGGGGTTACTGGAGATGCCACTTTAAAGGGTTGGGATGTCTCCCAGAAATTAAAAACCATTACAGTTCCTACCTTGGTTATAGGTGCCACACATGATACCATGGATCCAAAATACATGGAATGGATGTCCAAAGAACTTCCAAAGGCCAGATTTCTATTATGTCCAAATGGTAGCCATTTATCGCAATACGATGACCAAAAGACCTATTTCAGTGGATTGATCAAATTCATTACTGATGTTGACGACCATAATTTTAAACTTAATAAATACCGTCATGAATAATTTCAGTTCTTCAATGGAGGCTTTTCTTTATTGGGAAAAGGAAACACCAAGTAAGCCGTTCTTGATTCAGAATTATGAGAGCCATCAAAAGAGCATTTCATATTCCGATGCTGGGATTGAAATGAGAAAATTGGCTTCGTATTTATTAAAACTAGGACTACCTAACAAAAGTCATATTGCCTTGCTTTCCAAAAATTGCCCCCACTGGATTATGGCAGATTTGGCCATATCCATTGCAGGATTTATTTCTATTCCCATTTACCCAACATTGACCTCCGAAGGGATAAATCAAATATTAACACATAGTGAATCCAAAGCCATTATTATTGGGAAACTGGACGATTTTGCATCCCAAAAAACAGGCATTCCCAATATCCCCATAATTAGTGTAAAAGCATTTGGAGCTAATACCGGAATATATTGGGAAGACATTATGAACCAGGAATTGGAGTTGATGGATTTGTATATACCGAAAAGCGATGATCTACGGACTATTATATATACCTCTGGAACCACAGGACAGCCAAAAGGAGTAATGTATACTTCAGGGAATTTTACCAAAAGTTCAAGTACATTTACCCAGATAATAAACCTCCCAAAAAACCCTAAATTCTTTTCTTACTTGCCATTGGCACATGTTGCGGAACGCGCATTTTGCAATGGAATACTTTTTTACGGAGGCCAGATAACCTTTCCACATTCGTTGGAATCATTCGCTGAAAACTTAGAGAAATTACAACCGGATATTTTCTTTGGCGTTCCTAGAATTTGGACCAAATTTCAAGAAAAAATTTTGGAAAGCCTTCCACAAAGAAAATTGTCCATACTATTATCTATTCCATTCGTGAACAAGGCAATAAAGAAAAAAATCCAAACCAAATTGGGATTGTCCAAGGCATCATTTATTGCCTCGGCGGCAGCACCCATTGCCAGTAGTTTGGTAAAATGGTACGCTGCAATCGGTATTTCCATTCAACAAGCTTATGGTATGACAGAAGATTGTTGTATTTCGCATACCAATTTATCCGGTCAAAGTAAAATAGGAACTGTAGGTAAAGCACTGGAAGGGGTGAAAATTAAATTCTCTGAAGAAGGTGAAATTTTAATATTAAACAACTGCCTTTTTAAAGGATATTACAAAGCACCGGAGATAACAGCGGAGGTTTTTGATAAAGAAGGATATTTTAAAACCGGGGATATTGGAGAATACGACCATGAAGGTTTTTTAACCATCACTGGCAGGGTAAAAGATCAATTTAAAACCGATAAAGGAAAATACATATCCCCTGCCCCCATTGAACTGCAAATTTTAAAAAATACTGATATTGAACAGATCTGCGTTGTTGGCACCGGTATACCTCAACCTATAGCTTTGGTAACAGTTTCTTCTCTAGGGAAATCCAAATCTAAAGATGATCTAAGTAAAAGCTTGTATCAATCTATTTTGGAAATTAATCCAAGTCTGCAAAAACATGAGAAAATATCCAAAGTAGTTGTAATGCAGGAGGAATGGAATGTAGCTAATGGATTTTCAACTCCATCGTTAAAAATAAAGAGGAATAGTTTGGAAAGGGTATTCCAGCCCTTGTATAAATCATGGTTCGAAGCTGATCAAAACGTAATTTTTAAATCCTAACAATGTTTAGGTCCTATATCCTAGTACTATAAAGAATGCAGATGAAGTTGGTACTTTTAAGCATGTTTATACCACATCTGCCTTTATAGGTAAGTTGACACAGGCAATAATAATCTACCAAAACAACATTAAATTTATGCAACTTAAAACCAAACGAATAGAATCCATTGATATATTAAGAGGTTTGGTCATGGTTATTATGGCCTTGGACCATGTAAGGGACTATTTTAACTACGGTTCATTTTTTATTGACCCCACAGATGTGGAAACTACTACACCAATTCTATTTTTTACACGCTTTATAACACATTATTGTGCCCCGGTATTTGTATTTCTTGCCGGAACTTCTGCTTTTCTTTACGGTAGGAATAAAACCAGAGCTCAACTCTCAAAATTCTTGCTAACCAGGGGTATTTGGTTGATTTTTATGGAAATTGTAGTCAACAACCTAATCTGGACCTTTGATCTTACTTACAGTTTTCCCATACTACAGGTTATTTGGGCTATAGGCTTTAGTATGATTTGTTTATCATTTCTAATTTATTTACCAAAAAAAATTATCTTGGTTATTGGTTTGGTTATTATTGTGGGACATAATCTATTGGATGGTATTGTAATGCAGGGGAACAGTCTGCAATCTATAATCTGGTATCTTTTGCACCAAAATCAAATATTAGTACTCGGACCCGATAAAATGATTTTGTTTCATTACCCAGTTATTCCATGGATTGGATTGATGGCATTGGGTTATTGTTTCGGACAGCTTTACGTAAAGGACTTTGATGCAAAACTAAGACAGACATGGCTGTTGCGGATGGGATTAGGGGCCTTGGGCCTGTTCTTTGTATTAAGAGGATTGAATATCTACGGGGATTTGGTACCCTGGACCATGCAGGACACTAATACAAAAACAATTATGTCCTTTTTTAATGTAACAAAATACCCACCTTCACTGGCTTTTGTACTAATTACCATTGGTCCGGCACTTCTTTTCCTATATGCCGTAGAAAATGTAAAAAACTCCATTTCCAATTTCTTTATGGTTTTTGGAAGAGTTCCCTTCTTCTATTATTTTCTACATGTATTGGTAATTCATCTAGTGGCCATAGCTGGGATTCTAATTTTTGGCGGCAATTGGAAGGACATGATATTAACTGCCGATGTATTTATGAATGAAAAACTGGCTACCTATGGCTATTCCCTGTGGGTCGTTTATTTGGTATGGATCGGGATAGTACTTGCTCTCTATCCCCTATGCAAAAAATACATGGTATATAAGCTTAATAATCGGGATAAATGGTGGTTGAGCTATTTATGATATTTGGTTTTCAAATACCAAAGCACTAAATGCCGTATCCCTTTAGCTGAAAACCATCCCGGTTTAATATTATGATAGTCAAGAGCAAAAATCCATTCCCAAAACAGCAATACAAACAATAAAAAGAAAAGTATTTAATTAGAACAGTGTTTAGGGTTTATACGCATACCTCTTTAAAGTTATTGTAGTAGTGGATATTTTATCTGCTATCACATCTTTATTAAAGTTATAAACTCTATAAATACCCTAAGCTTAGAATTCATATTACGCCAAAAAGAAAAAGGACAAGGTATTACCTTACCCTTTTCTCAACTAACCTAACAACTCAAAACTCACTTTTTAATTTTTTAAGGGTATTTGGTAAAGCAATAAAGGTTCATTGTTCCTAGCTACCAAAAGACCTTTCTTATAATTTTTCCCTAGATCAATATAAGAAGCTCCCCTTACGTCTCCTTGCACGTAAAGTCCGGATTCCTTAGCTGGGACATTATTATAAATACCATTATCCAAACCTTTAAGATAATGGCCATAACTTGCATCACTCCTAGGGGTTTCAACTTCTGAACCATAAAGATTTCCAAAGAGAATTAGGTCCGTGTTTTTTACCCCGTCATTCTGCATCGTCAATATTTTATTTACTGAGGAAATCTGTACACTATTGGGTAGTGGAGTAAAACTAAAATGCCTATTGTCCTCGTTAATTAAAATACAACTAGCAAAATTGGTAGCTGCTAGATGACGGGCATTGTCCAAGCCCTCACCATACACCTCGCGTAAACTGGCCTTACCAAAATCTTTATAAGTTTGGAACTTTTTCTTTATGAAGGGCATTTGCCCAGAAGAACATTCCCTTCCCCTCAAAGGATACATTTGCTCCCCCTCGTGGTAACCCAAAACTATATCATTGGTATTATTTTGATCAAAATCGTTTAAATACAAGTGGAATGGTTCCTGTTCTGAAGCCTTATATTTATAATTAAGGCCAAGATTTCCTGCAATTAAATCCATATCCCCGTCATAATCAATATCGGCAGCAGCAAGACTAAACCACCAACCCACATTATTATTTAATCCAAATGGCTCGGATATATTATGAAATTTATTGTTCTTGAAACTAAAGGCCTGTATATTGCCCCATTCTTGAGCAATAATTAGTTCTTCATATTGATCATTGTCCAAATCCACCCAGAGTGCATCCGTTACCATACCAAAATCATTGAGATCCGGAAAAGCTAAATCTGTGACATCCTCAAATACAATATTGCCATTAGTGGATACATTTCTTAAAAGAAGACTTTTGGAAGGATAGCCATAATTTTGAGGCTGTAACCGCGAACCAATGAATAGATCAAGATTACCATCCCTGTCATAATCCAAAGTTTTCACAACCTGGCCGCTACCAAGAATTTCAGGAATAGCATGGTTGTTTCTAATAAACTTGCCCTTACCATCATTTTCATAAAAGCGGTCCAAATAAAATAAATTTCCTGCTTCTTTTTCATTTCCACCACTTACCACATAAAGATCTTGGTCCCCGTCCCCATCCGCATCCAGAAAAATAGCACCGGT
The DNA here is from genome assembly GCF_014397245.1 of Arenibacter arenosicollis. GTDB lineage: Bacteria > Bacteroidota > Bacteroidia > Flavobacteriales > Flavobacteriaceae > Arenibacter > Arenibacter arenosicollis. The sequence goes on from NZ_JACLHY010000006.1 coordinate 88,011, forward strand.
ATCTTCCTGGCTTTTGTCCAATTCAAATGATTCCATGGGTTGGCTCTCAAACATATTATCTGTAGCTTGTAAATACAAGACCCCTGATTGCCCCATTGCCCCCCCAATGTAAAAATCTTCCAAACCATCATTATTCACATCGGCAACTGCAATACATGGCCCAAATTGAGACATTTTATGGGGCATCAAGGATTCCATGGAAAAATCATTATAAATATTTTCGACATGTTTAAAGTTGATGCCATATTCCTCCGTTATATCCTGAAATGCATAATCTGGCTTATCCTTTTCGAACGTTGCTTTCCCTTCTGGGGCATATTGAATAATAATTTCTTGATTGGCATTTATATTGGTCAAAATCTGATATTGCCCATCTGGCCAAACCACTTTTACCGAATCAAGTTTTTTTATATCCCCAAGGCCGAAATGAATAGGCGAGGCCATTGCGGATTGAAAACCTCTTGAGAAATAATTTTCGGCATAAAAGGTTTTATTGTTGGCGTTGACCTCTATTCGGGCCCCAATACCATCAATATTCTTATCTGGACCTTTTAACACAATTTTCAAAAATGTATTACTTGATTGATTGTTACGGTACAATTGGGCGAAATCATCTGTATTATTAACTATGATATCCAAGTCCCCATCATTATCAAAATCGGCGTAGGCTGCGCCATTGGAATATGTGGCTGTTTGATTGACGGCCAGTTTATTAAATTTTAGATCTCCTCCATTTAGATAAAAATAATTTTCTTTTTTTCGTTCTGGTAACTTGTCCAGTAAATCATCCACATACTTAGCCAGATCTACTTTTCTGCTGCGTAGACCTTCTTGATATTTCTCTTCCAAATATATCGCAAAATCATTGTTTCTGAAATCCATTTTAATCCCGTTGGAAACAAACAAATCCTTGTATCCGTCGTTATCCATATCCAAAAGTAATGGGGCCCAGCTCCAATCGGTACTGGATATATCTGCCAGCTGCGCTATATCAGAGAAAGCTGGAATAATCGTGTTTGGAAACCTACCATTGTTAATCTGAAGGGCGTTATACATATACTGTCTATGTAGACCCAAGTTCTCAATATTATAAAATTGAGCCACGTTCATACCACTCATACTGGTCTTTTGGGTAAAATTATCCTCAGCCATCATATCAAGTGATATAATATCCAATAGGCCATCGTTATTTATATCTGCAATGTCATTACCCATAGAAAAAGTGGACATATGATTAAAGGACTCCAAGGAACTTTCCGTAAAGGTGCCATTTTTGTTATTTAAATAAAGATGATCCTTTTCATAATAATCATTACTGACATAGACATCCGGCCAACCGTCATTGTTAAGGTCCCCAATGGCCACACCAAGACCGAAACCAAGATTATTGCTGATAATCCCTGACTCTTGGGTAACATTGACAAACATACCGTCATCATTCCGGTACAGCTTTTCTCCAATTTTATCAGATCTGCCCGCCATAATTTCTGCCGTTTCTTCAATTCCGTACATTTCTATATTATGGTTGACCAAGAACATATCTAAATCCCCATCACGATCGTAATCAAAAAAAGAAGCTTGGGTTGAATAATGAGGTAAGTCTAGACCATATGATTTTGCATCCTCCTCAAAGACAGGGATATTGTCCTTATTCATTCCTTTATTTATCAATAATAGGTTACGCAAAGGTTCATCGGTTTCAAAACGGCCCGATTTAAGGATGTAAATATCCTTTAAACCATCATTATTGATATCCACAACGGTCACCCCAGTAGGAAAACCTCCATTGCCTTGAGCATTGGCAGCTACACTTACATTTCTAAATTTTAAGCTTCCCAGATTAAGGAATAATTTATTGGTTCGCAGATTACTTACGAAATAAACATCCTGAAGTCCGTCGTTATTAAAATCCGCAACGGCAACACCTCCCCCATTATAAAAGTATTCATAATAAAAACCGTTCATGGTAGTGGTCTCCTGTAGCTTATTGTTAAAATTAATTCCAGTATCCTCTACTCCCAATACGGTATATAATTCCTGTACTTCCTCTTTCCCTTTTTTAGCTTCATTATCGGAACAGCTAAAGAACAATAACCCAACAATTAATATAAAGGAGTTGAAAATTAATATCTCATTTTTCTGCCTCATACCCCAACAAAGACTTTTTTCTTTTGGGAAGTATATACCCAAAATGCAATTGTAATGGCCAATGTTATTAGAGTGCCCCCTATATAGGAAATTTCGTTTGGCAATTGAAAACCTTCCGGGGCAATTAAAATATAGGTACTACATACCATAGTCATAAAAATTGCTGGTAATAGGGTAACCCAGTAAGCCTTATTTTCATATATCAAATAAGCCGTTATTGTCCAAAGCACGATCATGGCCAAGGTTTGGTTGCTCCAAGCAAAATAGCGCCATATTATTCCAAAGTCTATCTGTGTAAGTGCGAAGGCAATGATAAACAGCGGCAAACTAATAAGAAGCCTGTTCAATATTTTTTTTTGGTTGGACTTGAAAATATCGGACAGTATTAAACGAGCAGACCTAAATGCCGTATCGCCCGAGGTAATAGGGGCTGCAACAATTCCCAATAAAGCCAATACCCCGCCAATCTTACCCAACATGTTAAGTGATATTTCATTGGCAGCCCAGGCTGCATTGTTGTTGTTGGCGATCATTGCCCCATTTAATTCTTCCACATTTCCAAAAAAGGTCATAGCAGCTGCAGCCCAGATCAATGCTACGATTCCCTCCGTTACCATTGTTCCATAAAAAATCTTTCTTCCAAGTGTTTCGTTATTCATACAGCGTGCCATTAATGGAGACTGGGTAGCATGGAATCCGGAAATGGCACCACAGGCAATAGTTATAAATAGAATTGGAAACAATGGAGTTGCCTCGGGGTCATTGGTCATATTTCTTAAATTACCGGGCACCAATTCAGGAATATTATAATCCCCAAAAAAAAGGGCAATTAATAGTCCAACAGCCATAAGTAACATGGCCACTCCAAATATGGGGTAAAGCTTGCTTATTAATTTATCTATGGGCAGTAATGTGGAAAGGATGTAATAAACCAAGATAATGGCTACCCAAATCCAAACACTCCAGATATTCCCCGTCATACCATCGATTATTTTTGCGGGGCCCACCAAAAAAACGGTCCCTACGAATATCAAAAGTACTACAGAGAAAAAGCGCATAAATTGTTTAGCGGTGGTACCAAGATATATTCCCACCACTTCACTAATACTCAAACCATCGTGCCTTATAGACAGCATTCCGGAAAAATAGTCGTGTACTGCCCCTGCAAAAATACTGCCCAGTACAATCCACAAAAAGGCTGCCGGTCCAAACATGGCACCTGCGATAGCACCAAAAATTGGCCCCAATCCAGCTATATTTAAAAATTGGATCAAAAAAACCTTCCAAGTGGGCAATGTCATAAAATCTACATCATCCCTAAGCCTAACGGCCGGGGTCTCCCTATCCTTATCCACGCCAAAAATACGTTCCACAAATTTTCCGTACGTAAAATAACCAAGTATTAAAGCTCCTATTGATAATACGAATGATATCATCTAAATTATGTTTTATTTACTATTTTAAACTTATTGTAGGCCTATTCCCCCCACCCCTTTATTCCAATTCTTCCAAAAATTCGGATACTATATAAGCGTATGTATGCTTGCCCGAATTTGAAAACCGCAAAAGTTGAGCGTTAATTTGTGGATTAGTCATTACATTTTTTTCAATTGCAGTGAGGTAAACTTTGAGTTGATTTTTTGTCATTAGCTCCAAACTGCTGCCCAATAAGACCAAAACCTCAACGGGAGCCTGTTGAATATGATTTAACAACAAACTTCTATTGTTGATATCTACTGTAGCAAAACTTTCCCAAAAAGGCATTTGTAAGCTATCGCTTTCCCAGAACAATTTAGGAAGATTTTGTACAATATAGGTACGAACCATGGGAATACCCTCCTTGAAAATTTGTACTATTCGGTCCTTGTAATCAATATACTCTTCATTATTCAAAGACTTTAGCGCATACATTTGATAATCCTGCTCGTTGCTCATGAGCATATAGCGCTTCATTTCTTTATCAAAGTTGGATGTGGTAAAATCCTGTAGTTCTGCCTTAATGGTTCCGTGCACAATATTCCATGCAACATAACAGGAATAAAGTGCCCCATCTACTACAGATTCCTTTACTTCGGTTATAGTGGCCCCCGCTTTGGCGTCTGCACCGTCGAGTTCAGAATCCTCGGGCTTTTCCACCAACTCATCAATTTTCTTTCTTTTCAAAATTGAATTGTCATCCATTAATAAATGGTGCAATTTTTCATAATCCTGTTCCAAGAATTCCTCATGATCATGTTTCGTCAACGTCTGGCCCTCCACCTTATCATAACCAGCATACGCTCCCAATAAATTCCAATAAAGTGTAAGATACATTAATCTGCATTCGCCATCTGCACAGACCGGAGTACAAATATCCGCTGTATAAAGTACTGGTCTATTCTGCGTGGTAACAAGGATATCAACATTCTGATTGCCCAAAGTCTCTACTTCAATAAAATATGGGGTTGGTTTATTTTTTAACACCATACCCTCCTGCCATTCCAATGCAAAGAACTCCGGTTTTTTGCTCAGCGTTTTATGTTGGGAAACACTTGTAAGAATAACGTCTGTTTTTTGAGTCCATACAAGTCCCAATCCACAAAATAGTAATGTAGTTATTATTATTTTCATCATGATTTACATACTTCTTTCATGGAACAAGATGGGCTTCAAAAACTATTTCTTGGATTCTGGAATAGGTGTATATTTTTGTTTTTCTATAAGAGCCATATATTCATCCAAATACCCCGTATAAATATCCCTAGGATTAACATCGTACTTTTTACAAAGTGATGCTGCAAAACCTACAGCGGCACCCATTTGTCCAGTTGTCCTCATTACTCTTGGTCCACCCAGGCCAACATGGGAAGTACTGAAATTCCTACCGGCCATAAACAAATTACTTATATTTTTTGAATACAAGCTTCTGTATGGGATATAATATTTAGGAGTCTTATAAAATAGCGCTTCAGAAATAAAGTCAGGATTTTTCACATCCTCCAATACGGTCTGATAATGTACGTCCACCTCCCTTGTTTCCTCCACTACACCATCAGGGAAAGAGCGGCCGGATTTGGCATCGTTTAATGTAAAAATATAATCTCCCACCAATCTTCTGGATTCTCGTTTACCAACTAGATAAGATACCCATTCCAATTTTCGATTGGCATTTTCAGGTAATTTTTTGGCATTGCCGAAAGAACCATAAATAGCCCTTAGCATATGATCGCGGATTTCCTCGGCATCGTCTATTTGATTAAGATCATTACGGCTAAACTCCCACTGCCATTCTCCCTTGACTTTGGCATAATCCCTGGCCACTGGCATTGCCCAAGGTACCTCAGGGAATTTTTCCTGCTGGTCCGCTTCATAGGAACGCCAAAGCACTGAAGATCCCATTACAGCATTATCTGGTTGTTTTGGACTCCATAATTCCCCATGCTCTTTCCATTCTTCCCCATATTGATCAACACTTTCCCGTCCATAAGAAAATTCTGCGCCGGCCCAAAAACCTATCCAACCATCTCCAGTTGAATCCACAAAAAGTGGCGCCTCAAAGCGAATGCGTTCTCCTGATGCTGTTTGACGAGCATCTACATAACTGATTCTATTTTCAACAGCTTTTGCATCGTAAGCCCTCCAATTTAAAAAGAGTGATATATTCTCATAACTTTTTACATTGTTATCCCTTTTTATTTGGTCTTTATGTGCTTCGGGAGATCCATTGGGATAATGTTCCGTATCCAACTTCTTAAGGATCCGTTCAAAATTACCATATATACCCAAGGTATGTACCCTAATTTCGCTACTGGCATTACCTCCCAAAACAGGTCGGTCGTGAATTAGCGCCACCTGTAGCCCTTGCTCTGCGGCCGCTATAGCTGCTGCGCAACCAGCAATTCCTCCGCCTACAACAACTAGGTCATATTTCTTGGCAACTTTGGGTGCCAACGGCTCCATAACAACAGTTTTCCGCCAAGTAGCCAACTTATTCATGGATGAAGGTGGTTCAACGTCAGAAGTAGTAAAATAGATGGCATCACATCGACCGTTAAAACCTGTAAGATCTACAAGTTCCAAAGTATTTTTTTTATTCGTTATCTGAACAGCTCCGGCATATTCCCAACCCCAACCAGAACGAAGGCCTAGTGTATTTTCCAACACCAAGCCATTTACCTTTATCTGGAATTTTCCCGGTGCTTCCCATTCTCCCGGCACCCAATTCTTGGTTCGTGCCCAAACCTTATATTCGCCATTCTTTTTGAAATTTACTTGGGTTTGCGCATTTTCCACAGGTACACCCATGCCATGGGCCTGAAGATAGGAAGAACCCATTTGTTCAATGAATTGGGGGTCAACGACCCACCCCCCTTTATCGTCAAAACTTTCCGCTTCCAGCAATAAATCTTGGGAAATCGTTAAATTTATACTGAAGAAGCACAAAGTTAAAATCAAATATTTCATATCTATTTATATTAATTATTTAAAAAAAACGGGTTTGCTCATGAGGTGATAGGTGATTGGTTCCCTAATACATTTCCTCCTTAAATATTACACTATTTTACTTATATTCCAACCAAGCTGTTGACATACAGTCCTTATCAGCAACAATTCTTATCCACCTGGACTGAAAATTATCGGGAAAATCATAATAATAATCTTCTCCACCCTTAATGGTTACTTCTTTAAAGGTCATCCAAGGACCATGGCCTATGGGTTCCACTTCTATTTTATATGTAACCGAAATGTTGGATTGATTGGATATTTTAATGCTTTTTTGATCATAAAACCCGATCAAATAAGGATCGCTGGGCTCATTGGCCTTTACGGTAGAATCTTTCCATGGTCCACCCTCTCCAACCGGTTTACCCAATTTCCATAAATCATCTATTGCTCCTGCCCATACCTTTGCCTTGCCATCTTTTGATTGAATTATATGCTCGTTGGGTTCCGCAAAATCTGATGAGATACCGGTTAAAACCAACAATCCGCGATAGGAGGCGTAATCATGAATTAGCATATTATGTGACGACACTGGACGTATTTTAGCAAAACCATCAGCATTTTCGGCTGGTAATTCATAAAAGGTACCTGAGCAGTTTAATAGATCTCGCTCAGTAGAGACCTCGCGACAAATTCGAAGTGCACCATTGTCCATTCCCTCTTTAAAATCATCACTGCCTTTAGGTAATCTCCAACGTCTCCCTTTGTCATCCACTATCAAAACCGAAGCATCGTCCGTGGTCAATACATTTTTAGGTATTGCCACCTTTTCTCTCATAAATTCTACTATTTTATTATCCTCCTTTTTAACCAAGTTCAGTAATGAATCCAACTCATAGTATCCCGTTTCCCGGAATCCTTCTTTGGAAATATCGCCTGCCAATACTCCCAAGGTACGCCTATTATCCCCTAAAGCCCATAGCAACCCGCCAGTGGCATTATTGTCCGATATATCAACAATACCCCTGAACATGGAATTTGGGGTATTTATCCTGCTATCTTTGTCGCCATAGAAAAAATGAACGGTGGCCTTTGTAGCTTTATTTGGTTTTATGCGTACCCACTCACCAGTTTCGTTATCTTGAAACATAATATGCTTGGACTCACCAGCTGACACATTAACCGACTTTAATGGCGTCCAAGAACCGTTTCCCTCCTTATCCACTTCAAAAGAAAACGAAACCGATGTGGCGCCTTCATTCTTGATCCATGCCGATCTATTTTCCCAACCTGTAAAAAGAAAGGGCTCCGAAAATTCATTGGCCCTGACTTCTTCGGAAATCCAAACGGCACCTTCCGCTGTATTGGGCCCCAATTCATCTGGTTTATTCAGGGATGTAAACCAAAGGTTGGAATTGGATTCACCCGGACCTATTAACTCCCCTTTCTGCCTGCGAGTGTTTAAAAATTCTTTTTGTGCAGAATCGTCACAACCAAAGACCAACTGATCGTTCCATCTACTAAAATCCCCGATTACCTTTAGATAAGCCGAACGAGGTCTAATTCCAGCAGAATTCTCGGCAGTAAATTTTTCTGGAAAATGCCAGAACAGACCATGCATAGTCATTAAAAACTCTGGCACTTCATCCGTTCCTATATTTCTGATCCTGGGCCATTCTGTGTTCCAACCGTGCGCTCCGTCGTAAGAGTGACTTGCTTTGGGCAGCCTGTAATAATCCCATCCAGTCTTAGGATTTCGAACACCCACCAGAACGGATTTAAAGTCCCAACCTGTGGCCCAAATGGGGTCATTTTCCGGGTCTTTATTGCCGTAAATACCACCTGGTCCAGTAACTTCTACGAATTGGTTTCGTCTTACCACCTTCCAATCCTTACCATCCCACTCCGACAATGAACCTGATTCAACATCAAATTTTCCTAAGGCTGCTTGATTGGCCTCCCCATTGTTGCTATACACCATGACTCCCTGTCCCGAATAAAGTCCCTTTCCATGAGCACCTGGTAATAAGGGGCCAAATTGATGCAAATCACTTGCTTTTCGGAGTGCATTGGCATCTGGATAAAGGGTTGTGGATTCTAAGCTGTTTACATCTACCTCATAAAATCCTTCCTCCATGGTAGCATAATAGATCTTACCCTCCGGATCAGATAAATGACGTGCATTTCCAGTATGCCTACCTGGCATTTTATCATAAGGGATTACATTTACTTTTCCAGTTTGGTCAACGGCATAGGGACCAATAAATAATTGTTTACTTTCCGAGTGCACCATACGGTTGGCAGGTGTACCCCCAATACTTTCTTCCCTTACTTCTTGATCCAAATCTGAATTTATTGCATACAATTTATCCGAGGAACCATTCGGCTTATGAGGTCCATAGGTTACGACCCATAATTTATCCGCCCAAGGTACTACCGCCCCGGTTCCGCATTCTCCTTCTAAATTATACATGGCCAGATGAGGATATATCCCACTGACAGACAAATATTTACCTATCTTCTCTTCTGTTTCATTTTCTTCTATCTTATTTTTGCATGATAGTGAACAACATAACAACAAAATGGCACCTAGATAAATAAAATTGATTTTTATAACTTTTATCATTGCGTATTTCTGTTTTACCACGTTAAAGTCCCTTCAATGAACCTAACTAAATTAAAAATCGAAAAATTAGACTTGTAATAGCCATTTCTCTAATAGCTATCCACAATACTTATTTTTTGAAAACTCAATAAAAGAAATCCCTGGAAATAGTACTATTCCCAGGGATTTAAATATTAATAACCTGAATTTTGAGTCAAATTGGAGTTCAATAAACGCTCGGAGGCCGGTATAGGCCACAAATATTGACGTTCTGGGAAATTTATGGTATTCAGGGACCTACAAAGTCCGGCATTCAACAAGGCCGAAAAATCAGGTAAACCGTCCTCGCCTATTTCTGGAGTCATTCCCCAGAACCATAGACCCGGATTTACTACATTATCCATTAATGGTCCTGTTGGAGGAACCGTCACGTTTCCGTCTGTGGCTACATTCAACATACCATAGGAAGTCCCCGTAAGTGCCTTTTCCGCCAATCTCCACCGTATAAGATCCATATACCGTCTGCCTTCAAAGGCAAGTTCTGCACGCCTTTCACTTCTTACTTTACGACGTAGTTCATCTTGATCTGTAGTGGTTACTGCTGGATTAGGAATGCCGGAATTAGCGTATGCCCGATCACGTACCTCATTTAATGCCCCAAGAACACTAGCGTCAATCTGATTCAATTCAATTTTTGCCTCAGCGTACATCAATAAAACATCCGCATATCTAATAACAATTAAATCCGGATCTGTAAGATAGTCCTTCCAGTCCTCGTCCACGCCCTTTTTCCAGGCCAATCCATTAAAGGAAGCAAAGGCCGCAACAGATTGGGTATCATTGTTTTTTATGAGACTATTAGAAGCAAAATCAATAACCTCTTTTTTTGTAGGGTTTGGTGTGTATTCCAGACCTATAAAGTTAGAACCATCACTTGGAGACAATCCATCTCCATCTTCCAACGAACCAAAAGGTACAATGGTCATACTACATCTAGGATCTCTATTCTTGAATGGATTTTGAGGATCAAACAAAGGGGATTCATCAACTGGTAAACCATCAATACATTCGAAAGAGGCCAACAATTCCCAGGTAGGATTTCTTGCTCCCCACCCTCCATGGTTTCGTGGCAAATAATCTCGGACGTTGTCGTTTCTAATCTCATTTAGGTCTGCATTCCGTGGAATATGAAAGATGGTTTCCTTAGTATTTTTGGTACTGGACACAAAAAGTTCCTCAAAATTAGGATAAAGCTCGTATTCACCTAAATCCATACAATCCTCCGCCGCTTCTGCTGCTGTGGCATTATCTCCCATGTATAGGGCAATCCTAGCCTTCATGGCATAGGCCGCTCCCTTTGTCGCGTACTTTAAACCGCCATAAGATACTGGCAGATTAAGGGCTGCATCATCATAATAGGCATAAATTCTTTGAAGTATTTCATCCTTATTTGTTCTACCTATTTCGAAAGATTCATCAACTGTAAGTTCCTCTTCATAAAAAGGAACATCACCGTAATGGGAAATAAGATATGACCAGTAAGATGCCCTTAAAAAATTAGCTTCAGCCTTAAATAACTTGGTATCATCTGCGGTTAGAATATCCTGTGTTTCCAATTTTTCAATTACCACCAATATTCTAGTAATGGCTTTGTACATATTGGACCAATTGGTAGACGCTGTTCCGTATTCCGAGGAAACCGTTCCTGCTTTAATATCATCCAAGGCATCTCTTCTTTGCCAGTCATCAGTCCATCCTGCAGCAGATTGGTCCTCTGGCCAAAATACTTCTCTATATCCCTCATTCAAGGATTGCCTGAATTGATCTTTATTCTGATACCAACTTCCCGAACTGGCCGCATCCTCCTGCACCAAATCCAACTCAGTACATGAATATCCCAAAAGCAGGAACCCAATACCAAAAATTGTTTTATATATATAGTTTTTCATTTTTATAAGTTTAAAAATTAGCTTTTACCCCAACAATAAAGGACTTTGTAATTAAATATCCACTCCCCTGCTCCGGGTCTATACCTTCCGGCAATTTATCTACTGTAAACAAGTCGTTTCCTGCTACATATAATCGTAGGGAAGAAAATCCGTTTTCCCCAAATATATCTGAGGGCAAAGTATATCCTAATGTAATGTTCTTAACCCTAAAATAGGAACCTTTGAGCAACCAGTAATCTGAAAAGCTATTATAGTTGTTGCCCACAGCATTTTCTGACAAACGTGGATAAGCCGCATTTAGATTTTGTTCCGTAGTATTATAGGTACTCCAATAATTACCTGCGTACAGGGTAGATGGCGACTGCCAACTTTCTTGAAATGGTCTGATAAAAATTGGTGCAAGATTAAAGTTTTGTTGGCCCACGCCTTGGAAAGCCATACCAAGGTCGAACTTCTTGAATTCCAAATTTAGATTTCCTCCGTATTGATAGCGCGGCAAAGAGCCTCCTAAAATGGTCTTGTCCAATTCATTGATTATCCCATCAGGCGTGCCGTCCGGACCACTTATATCCTTATATTTAATATCACCAGGCCTAACTGCATTACTGGTCGTAGCCGAATTATCCACTTCGGCCTGCGTTTGGAATAATCCATCTGATTGGTAGCCATACCAAGATCTAAATTCGCTACCTTCTTCAGACAAAATATTACCATCAAATAAACGTTTCCCGTTTACATCGCCAATTATGGATTTTGAATCAAAAATATTAAAAGAGGTCGTCATCCTTAAATCCCCTATACTTTGCCGATAAGTTAGTCCAAATTCCCAACCCGTCGTATCCATCCCACCAACGTTGACCGTAGGATCATCATAACCACTTAATGCGGGTATACTTAAATCCAAAAGCATGTCCCTAGTATCCTTTTTAAAATAATCTGCGGTTATGGACAACTTATTATTAAACATATTTAGATCAATACCTAAATCCAAGGTTGTGGTTGTTTCCCAGGTTACGTCCTCTATGGCTAAGAACCGCTGGGCAGCAGATCTCACAGCTTGTACATTACTGCCATTGGCAATCAAAGCATTACTAAATTGAAGTACCGATAAATATAGATAATTCCCCAATCTATCGTTACCAAGGCTACCATAGGAAGCTCTTAGTTTTAGAAAGGAAATGGCAGGGTCCAAGGCCTCCATAAAATTTTCGTTGGAAACTACCCAACCTCCGGAAACAGAAGGAAAAGAACCCCATCTGTAATCTTTTCCAAATCTTGAGGAGCCATCCCTTCTAACTGTGCCCTGGATGTAATATTTATTATTATAATTATAGGCCAACCTTCCGAAATACGAAGAATAGGCATTCTCCGAAACGCTTGTACCACTATCAAAAACCTTGTCTATAGGTGCTTGGTTCAAGAAAGGATAATCGCTGCTTACATATTCATTACCTCTTACCCCCAAAGTTTCATTTTGGGAAGAATATTCTTCATAACCTATTACACCACTAATATTATGATTGCCGTAGCTTTTATCATAATTAACAAGGGCTTGCGTGGTTATAGTGTTGTCGTTTGTCCTTCTCTCTATTAAATAGGTTTGGGTAGAGTTATGACCTGAAATATAATTTGGATTTGCCAATTGATTTGGGTCATCGAAGTCCCAATACGGAATGGATTTATTAAAGAATTTATACTTATTAAATTCAAAATTAGGAGCTAAATTTACCGATATTTTAAGAGCTTCACTGGGTTTATAGAACAAACCTACTTTCCCATAGAACAAATAATTCTCGTTGGTCTGATACCCTCCGTGATGCAATTCGGCATAAACATTATCTCCAGACTTGCTTTCGGCAATTCTGCCATCTGCCCACAAAGCAGCATAAACTGGTGCTGACTTTATAGCCCTAGCAGTGGGGTCTAAAGTAGGTCTGTCATCCTTTGTCAGCTTCATGGCAAAATCTAATGTGGCACCAAGTTTATCAGAGATTTTAATATCATTATTGATCCTCGCATTATATCTTTTCCAATCACGATGGGCATACAAGGCATCTTGATACTCATAACCAAAAGTAGCATTGGTCTTTACCCTTTCCGATCCTCCACTTATATTTATGTTATGTCTGTAACCCGAAGAAGACTTTCTCAATATTAAATCCCTCCAATTGGTATCAGGGTATTGATCGGGATTAATGGCGTTATTGGCGGTATAAGAAGAAATTAAATCTTCTGACCAAGTAGGATATTGATTGGCATCATTACCATTATCATTCCATGCCTTTTCATTATCCATTTCCATGTAGCGAATGGCAGCCACGTTTCTTCTCGTTTCTGTAGGGGAATTAATAAAATACTCTCCACTATACCCTAGGTTGAAAACTTCACTTTTACCTCTTTTTGTGGTTATAATAATAACCCCGGCAGCAGCCCTGGAGCCGTATATTGCAGCTGAGGCACCATCTTTAAGTACAGAAATACTTTCAATCTGATCTGGGTTAACATCATTAATACTGGACACAGGAACGTCATCAACAAGTATTAAGGGAGCACTGTTACCCTGTAAAGTGGTAACCCCTCTAACCCTAATTTCATTTCCCGCACCAGGTTCTGAATTGCTCCTAGTAACACTTACCCCGGCGACCGAACCCTGTAAAGCATTGGAAACGTTGGTAGTACTCCTTGCTGCAATTTCATCGCCGTCCACGACACTGACCGAACCAGTTATATCTTTTTTGGCCTGGGTGCCATATCCAACCACTACAACCTCTTCCAGCCCAGAAGAACTTTCTTCCAAACTAACATTTACAACTGCCTGTCCATTAACGGGGATTTCCTTTGTCGCGAAACCAATATAGGAAATGGTTAAAACTGCATTCCCATTTTCAACGGTCAAGGAAAAGTTGCCATCAAAATCGGATTGGGTACCATTGGTAGTACCCTTTTCCACAATACTGGCCCCTGGCAAGGGAACTCCTGTATCATCGGTGATAGTCCCAGACATGGAAAAACCCTGTAATTTTGGGTAATTGGTGACTGTTACCGTCTGCACCGGCACTTCTTTTTTCTTAACTACAACCTGTCTATCGTCAATTTTATAATCAAGATCCGTGTTCGAAAATGCATTATCCAAAATAGTGGCAACATTTGCATTTTTTAATCGAATAGAGATTTTCTTATTACTGTTCAATACATCATCCTTATAAAAGAAAACAAACTCGCTTTTATTCTGTATTTCCTTAAAGAGCTCTTCAAAAGTTACTCCGGTGACATTAATGTCAATCTTGGTTTGAGCATTGGTTAGGTTGGCATACACCGAACTGAGACCGATACATATAAACAATATAAATATCCTCATAATGGTAATTATTCCGCGCCAAAGGGTTTTTTCACCCCACAAGGGAACGCGCTTGAAAATTTTATTCATAATTTTGTTTTTGGTAAGTTAATGCTGCTCTAATACAGCAATGTTAATTTTTTCACGGCCGGTGGATGGGCAAACATCCTCCGGCTTTTTTTGTTGGTTTTTTTTCGAATTTCAGGTTTTTCTCATTTGCGTGTTGGTTTAGTTGGTTATAGTTATTTTGTTGTCGTCCGTACGTTCATATTCCAGGTCCGTGGCCAGCCCAATGGTCCCGATCACTTTTTCGATGTCCTCCTTCAGGTCCAGGTAACCGGAAAAGGTACCTTCTCCCCTAACGTCCTCGGCTATGTTTATCTCCACGTTGTAATAGCGCGAAAGTCGCTTCATGATGTACCTCAGATCATCGTTCCTAAAGATCAGCACCCCGTCCCTCCACGAAAAATATTGGTCTACGTCCACTTCCCGTGAACTCATACTCTGTGTACTTCTATTGTAACTGGCCATGGTACCAGGTACGATCTTCAATTGGTCCTGGCCAGATATTAAGGATCTTTCCCCGTAGCTTATCCGTACACTGCCACTCTTCAATACCGTATTTATAGATCCCTCGTCCATATAATTGCTCACGTTGAACACGGTGCCCAGCACCTCGATCTCCTGGCCTTCCGAAAGAACCGTAAAGGGGCGCTCCCTGTTATGGGAGACCTCGAATATAGCTTCCCCTTCCAGGTAGACCTCGCGTTTGTGATGTGGGAAGACGGCCGGATATACCAACCTGGAACCTGAATTCAACCATACCTTGGTACCGTCCGAAAGCTGCACCTCGGACCTTTTGCCGTAGGGCACGATCAGCGTGTTGTAGACCACCTCCTTTTCCTTGGAGGCCTGTTGGTCTATGGCCCTGCTGTTTCCGATATCCACATGCTCCCCTGTGGACGAATAGTTCAACCTGGCCGTTTCCTCGTCCATGGCCACGTTCTCCCCGCCGTCAAGGACCAGTACTACCTTGTCCGTCCCCTTGCCGTCCTCGGTGGCCGTGGTCCTGGCAAAATCGGATATAGTGGCAGTGGGGGTTTCCCTTAGGTAAACCAAACCGGCAATAATGGCCAGGGAAGCGGCCATGGCCATGCCTACGGCATACCTGGCCCGACGCCTTCTGGTATTCAGCGAACGGACGGACCCAAGGATCCGGGTCCTTAATTCTTCCCTTTCCGCCTCGGTCAGCACTACGGGATCCATGGATCCTGACTTTTCTTTTCTCAAACTGTACTGTTTTAAAGGCAATCCCATGAAAATTCAGGACCCCCTACAATACTATAAGCAAGTCTTTCTCCCTATATAGACAGTATTGACAAAAGAAATATTAAAAAAAAATGATTTTGATAAATACCCCCAGTAAAAAAGGGTGTTTTCGTAAAGCTTTAATCGCTCTGTAAATAGTAGTTCTTGCAGTTTCGATGGATATATCCATTATATCCGCTATTTCCTCGTACGTTCGCTCCTGATCAAATCTCAGGTATAGGCCTTTCTTTTGTTTTGGTGTCAAGGTATCCAGAGCCTCCTGTAAATTAATAGTCCTTTCAGCCATCCCTTCTTCCCGGATTATATCTTCCTCAAAGGATTCTGTGTGATTTTTGACTAGACTTTGCTTAAATATATTGCCATCAATTTCTATTGGAAAGTCTTTTCTCTTGTACTGCCTATTAATTTTCCGATTTAAGGATTTTATTAAATAATATTCCACATTATCCGTAAAGGACAATTTGGCCCTATATTTATATAAATCAAAAAATAAATCATGAATACAGTCCATCACATAATCCTTGCTGCCGTCTTTACGCATGCCATGTGCAAATAAAATATCAACGAATCGGTCATACAACTGTCCGAGAGCAGCCGTATCACCTTGTCGCATTTTATTCCAATAAATTATTTCTAATTTTTCGGAACTACCTTTTTTTTGGTCTTTGATATCCATATGCCCAATACAAGAAATCCCCCTCCGAACTTTCCACTTTACCCATTTTAGACCCTATTAAAATAATCCTACCAATATTTTTCAACTATTTCTCCTAGAACTAATTGCGGGCTTTGTAGTTAAGTAATTGAATTACAGAACCTAATTTCATGATTCATCATTTGAGCCATTAAACTGTACGGAATAGGGTATTAACCAAATATAATCAAAAGGGTTAAACATTTAAAAAAAAGGGCCGGTTAAACAAATTTCCAGGTACTGACACATTAAACTTCAACACTCAGAAGAAGCAAATTATAAATTATTTTCAATTGAGAAGCATAATTTTACATCCCCCCACGGAAGGGTTACAAAATCTCGAATACTAATTGGGATGTGGGGTATTACTCCAACAAAATTAAAGGCCGTTCCCTAATTTAAGGAAACGACCCAATACTTCACATCATAATTCCTGATTCCACACAAAAGAAAAGGATTATTTCAAATTTTTTTCTTTATTCCTGATAACAACGCACTTCAAAAATCTTGGCCAAGGGATCACCATTGGTCCTTGTTACCCTAATTTTCAATTGTTTTATTTCAACGGGATCAAAACTATGGTTAACAAGCCTTAAATAATTATTTTCATTACTAAGGAGTACTTTGTCAATATTTTTGCCTTTTACTTCAATACTATAATCCGACACAGTTTCAGGTTGTTGGCCCCTAATTTGGTTGTCATTTACCCAGTCTTGTGCGGAAAGACGCAAAAAGCGGTCTAAGCCGGTATCAAACATTAGCTGGATTTTATTGATTTTTACCGATTTTTTCCAACTCAGTAATATCCATTGTTCACCATTTTCCATATTGGCACACCATTTATGGGTATTGCCATCGCCAACTTCCCTATTATACCCATCAATTATGTTTATAGCCCGGCCATCCTCAGTTTCAGAGGAAGCTGAAATCTTGGCAGATCTGGCCAAATCATTTTTATCCTCATTTTTTACACCAAGAAGTGCCTGGTCCTGTCTAAGTAATACTTGTTGAAGTATTTTTATATGCTCGGCACTATTTCCTAGCTCAGTAGGCAGCATCCCATTTTTATTACAATAGTCCATTGCAGTTCCTATGGCCTGGCCAAGTATACTGCACGTAGCCATTACCCGGGTGGAAGACAAGGCCACGTGTGAAACACTAATATTTCGACCGGCAACCAGCAGATTATTTATATTTTTACTGTATAATGACCTAAAGGGAATAGAATATGGGCCTTTTAATGGAATAGAGACATATGGTACTTCTCCAGTGGTGTCCATCCCACCCGGAGGGTGATCATCCAATGGCCATCCACCATAGGCTACTCTATCTTCAAAAAGTGTTGCTGCTTGGACGTCTTCCTGTTTCATGATATAATCACCTTCCACACGTCTACTCTCCCTTTTTCCTGGAATCATCCCTATGGAATCCAATGCCCAATTTTCAGAATCGGGGTGGTTCCCCGAATTCTTTATATAATCCCAAACCCCAAATAGAACAGCCAATAAATCCTTTCTATTCTGTTGGCCATCGCGCACAATATCTATTTCACCACCTAATTCCAACCACCAATAACCGTATTCATAGGTTGAAATATTGCGATGTAAAAAATCTTTTGTCGTATACTTTCTAGCCCATTTTGGAGGCGTGTAGGGCATACTTTTATCATATTTCTTTGCCGTAAACAAAAGACTGTTGCCCATTGTTTTTTGATCCTCAATATCTACGGCCAGGGATTCGCCCCATTTTGATTTTGCTTCCCTTCCACGCATATATTGTGCGCCCGCTTGAGCCGCCAAAGTGGCGTCACCTGTACAGTCGGCATAAAATTTAGCCTTTATTACGGAAATCTCCTCTGTAGGTGAACAAAGGGCCATAATCTGATTAATTTTTCCATCTACCACCTCAGCATCGTATAGTGCTGTATCTAGCAATAGGGTTATATTCTCTTCAGAAATTAATTTATCGTACAAAATAAAATCCCACATTTCATAGGAGCGTTGAGGATTTTGTACGGCTTCGGTCAATACAAGTTCTTCCAAAATACCGGTCTCCCTCCATATTTGATTTAACTGGCTGGCGCCAGAAATATGCATTCTTATTTCGCTACTGGCGTTCCCTCCCAACCTTGATCTATCTTGGATAAGAATTACCTTGCTTCCATTCCTGGCGGCGGCCAAAGCGGCACATATACCTGCCATACCACCTCCAGCAATCAACACATCGGTTTCATAAAACTTTTTCTTGTAGACATCTGTATCCACAAGAATTTGTGCTTTATTCGAATTATCAGTGAACTTTCCAAATAATTCCGCACCGTCCACAGCATCTTTGCCAAAGACAGATATTGGGCCCATTAAAAAAGCACCGGATCCCAATCCGATGGTTTTCATAAATCCTCTTCTTTTTGTCATTGCTTTAATTATTATAATTTGACATTAATATTTTTTCTATAATCATTCAATTTTTTGGAAACAAGTCGATATTCCTGTTCATGGGTAGTCAAAAATTGATATGCCTCCTGGGAAATTTCCTTATTCTCGGAATCCAATAGTGATAAAATTTCTTTAATTGATAAAGATGTAAGTTTGTCTTTATTGCGGTCAAGTATTTTAAAAGCCTTCTTTAATTGGGATTTATCCAAAGAGCCTAAATTAGAAGCCAAAACAGTCAGGGACTCCCCTTCTAGATCTCTATCTTTAAACCTATTAAGTATTTCATTTTGCATTTGAAATTCCACCTTTTTTAAAAGACTTATTATTTGTGATTGATATTTGACTGATGACCATACCCAGTCCGGTATTTTTTCAATTGCGAAATACGGGACATATGAACTGCCCCTAGATATCAATCCAATAAGGTAGGATGTAAACTTTTCATCCTCGGGGGCAATCTTGTTCAAAGCATAGAATTGAAGATGGTAATTATCAGAGTTTAACATAGAAACCAATAATTCCTCATTCATCAAAGATTCGGTATGGGCCACAATTTTATCTGCCACTCCTCCATTTACTATGTGCCACAAGGTATGTGAACTGTAGACCGCTCCGCGTACTACTGCCCCACTAAGTGATTTATAGGTGGCTCCTGCCACACCATCTATAACATCCGATTTAATTTGAATACTGTGGTCTACTAAGTCCTCGGCCTTATAATTCGCAAGTAGAGAGGTTTTGTCCTTTAAAATTTCTTTCATTTTAACATGATCGTCCGCAGTAAACTTGATATGATCAAATTTTGTAAATGGATCTAATGGCACTTCCGTATAATCCACGAAATTGCCTAACAGATCCCAATATACTTCGGCGAGCAAATTATAACATACTCCTTCCTCACAAACCGGGGTAACTACATAACTATAATACTGGATCGGCTCATTGCTGGAATTAAAAATTAAATCCACTTCCAGTTGTACGGAATCTTTAGTGTAGACTACAAACGCTCTTTCTTTTCCTGGGGTTGGATCTTGTACTTCCAAGGACATAAAAAGCCAAAGGATAATGAAAAGCACCAAAAACTTAAATGTATGCAAGAACTTGACAAACCTTATAAGACCAATAGAAATTTGAGCTTTTGACATGAAATATATCCAGGTATCTTAGTTATGTTTAATTGATTTAAATGTGGACTTCGAATTACAATTTCTATATCCGAAATATTGTAAAGCCATCTTCACAATTAACTATCATTTTTGATTGTATATTAAGTGTATTGGCCAACCTAGGTAAATAGTGATGACCATATTTATCATAAATTAATATTTGGTAAATTAATGCAGTTCTAATACAGCAAAGTTATTTTTTCACGGCCGGTGGATGGGCAAACAAACTCCAGCCTTTTTTTCATAGATTCTTACTCATTAAATCCATTAATCGGATTAGTAAAATGTTTTAGTTGGTTATGGTTATTTTGTTGTCGTCCGTACGTTCATATTCCAGGTCCGTGGCCAGCCCAATGGTCCCGATCACTTTTTCGATGTCCTCCTTCAGGTCCAGGTAACCGGAAAAGGTACCTTCTCCCTTAACGTCCTCGGCTATGTTTATCTCCACGTTGTAATAGCGCGAAAGTCGCTTCATGATGTACCTCAGGTCATCGTTCCTAAAGATCAGCACCCCGTCCCTCCACGAAAAATATTGGTCAACGTCCACCTCCCGGGAACTCATACTCTGTGTACTTCTATTGTAACTGGCCATGGTACCAGGTACGATCTTCAATTGGTCCTGGCCAGATATTAAGGACCTTTCCCCGTAGCTTATCCGTACACTGCCACTCTTCAATACCGTATTTATAGATCCCTCGTCCATATAATTGCTCACGTTGAACACGGTGCCCAGCACCTCGATCTCCTGGCCTTCCGAAAGAACCGTAAAGGGGCGCTCCCTGTTATGGGAGACCTCGAAGATGGCTTCCCCCTCCAGGTAGACCTCGCGTTTGTGATGTGGGAAGACGGCCGGATATACCAACCTGGAACCTGAATTCAACCATACCTTGGTACCGTCCGAAAGCTGTACCTCGGACCTTTTGCCGTAGGGCACGATCAGCGTGTTGTAGACCACCTCCTTTTCCTTGGAGGCCTGTTGGTCTATGGCCCTGCTGTTTCCGATATCCACATGCTCCCCTGTGGACGAATAGTTCAACCTGGCCGTTTCCTCGTCCACGGCCACGTTCTCCCCGCCGTCAAGGACCAGTACTACCTTGTCCGTCCCCTTGCCGTCCTCGGTGGCCGTGGTCCTGGCAAAATCGGATATAGTGGCAGTGGGGCTTTCCCTTAGGTACACCAAACCGGCAATAATGGCCAGGGAAGCGGCCATGGCCATGCCTACGGCATACCTGGTCCGACGCCTTCTGGTATTCAGCGAACGGACGGACCCTAGTATCCGGGTCCTTAATTCTTCCCTTTCCGCCTCGGTCAGCACTACGGGATCCATGGATCCTGACTTTTCTTTTCTCAAACTCTACTGTTTTAAAGGCAATCCCATGAAAAATCAGGACCCCCTACAATACTATAAGCAAGTATTCCTTCCTATATAGACAGTATTGACAAAAAAATATTAAAAAAATGAATGTGATTCGTTCTAAATCAGCGGTTAACGGTAGGAAATGCATAATTGGCGCATAGCATAAAGTTTTTTTTCAAATACCTACCTAGCCTTTTGGCAACTCCCAACCGTTGTGGTATTGGGCATTTATCAAAGCATTTGAACTGTCATCTGAAAATTGGCCTTCATAATTGTCCCAGTAAATTCTGTTACCGGTTTTAAAGGCAATATTACCCATGTGGCATACCAAGGCCGCATCATACCCAACTTTTAATGGGGCTTTTAATTGGGAAGCATCACGGGATTTTACCGCCTCAATAAAATTTACGGTGTGTTTGTCCAGCCCATTGCCTTGGTTTTGTTGTAACGTTATGCTTTGCATCTTATCCTTTTCGGCAATTACCTCCCAACCATTTCGGTCCAAAACAAGGGTACCATTATTACCAATAAACGAGATTCCGTGATTGCGTCCGTAATTACCATTATCTATCCCTGTAGCATGTTCCCATAAGATGGAAAAACCATCATACTCATAAACGGTCTGCAATGTATCCGGAGTTTCTGAAGCATCATTGGGATAGGCAAACTTACCTCCCAAAGCCATCACCGATTTCGGAGTGTTGGCCTTCATTCCATATAGTGCATAGTCCATGAGGTGCACTCCCCAATCTGTCATTAATCCTCCTGCATAATCCCAGTACCATCTAAAATTAAAATGGAACCTATTGGCATTAAAAGGTTTCTTGGGTGCTGGCCCCAACCACATATCATAATCCACTCCAGCAGGAGTAGCGGTATCCGGCAAAACAGGAATAGACCCCATCCAACCTTGGTAGGCCCAAGCTTTTGCCAAGCGAATTTCTCCTAATTTTCCGGAATGGACAAAGTCTATGGCATCCACGAAATGGGGCTGACTCCTTTGCCATTGCCCTATTTGCACCATTCGATCACTTGCCTGAACAGAATTTAACATAAGGTTACATTCCTCTATGGAATTGGCCAGAGGTTTTTCGCAATACACATCTTTTCCAGCCTTTACAGCATCTGAAAGTTGTAGGCAATGCCAATGATCTGGAGTACCAATAATTACTACATCAACATCTTTATCCTCCAATAATTTTCTATAGTCCTTATATAACTTTGGTTTTTTTATACCCGCCTTTTCCAAATCGGACGTTCTCTTTTTTAGCACACTATCATCCACATCACACAGGGCTACAACCTGAATTTCACTCATTTTAAGCATAGAGCTTAAATCGCTAAATCCCATACCATTGCAACCGATCAACCCCACACCGATTTTGTCGTTTGGACTAATATTCCTTCTAATGGAAGCCAATAGGTCCATTGGAATTAAAAATGCAGCCCCTGTACCCATTGCCAAAAGCGAGCTCTTTTTTATGAATTTTCTTCTATTCTGTATCATGGTAATATGGAATTTATAAACCCTTAATGTACAAAATAATATAACAAAAAAGCACCAACTTTTGGTTGGTGCTCTTAATACTATTGAAGAAGAAAATTATTTCTTTTCGGGTGCGTTTAATTTTTTGCTCATCTCCATAGAAATAGAGGAACGATCAAATTTAATTTTTCCGGCCATAGTTTCTATAATACAAGAAAAATCATTATCGTTTAAATCGGCGATTTTTCCGTGCATACCACTCTTGGTAACAACTTTATCTCCCCTTTTTAACTCCTCTGCAAATTTCTTCTCTTGCTTTTGACGTTTTCTTTGTGGAGCGATCATAAAAAAATACACCACTACAAACATCAATATGAGCGGAAGATATGGATATTGTTCTAACATAATTTTATCTACTTATTTAACAGGACCTACAGGACCTGCCCCTTTTGGAGTTACAAATGCTTTTATTCTAAGTGTTTCAGTTCCTTTACTTGTGTTGGCCGTAACAGTAATAGTTTTGGTAACCTGGTTTTGACCAGAACCGTTAAACTTTACCAACATTTCACCTTTTTCACCTGGAGCTATCGGGGTGTTTTTTGGAAATTCCGGAATAGTACATCCACAGCTACTTTTTGCATCGGTAATAATCAATGGAGCATCACCCGTATTTGTAAAGGTAAAAATAGTTTCTTGTGGAGTGTTTTGATCGATAGACCCAAAATCGTGCTCTACTTTATCGAACTCCATAACTGGAAGACTTTTTGAGGCTGCGTCTCTTTCGGCAGCAACTTCAACATTGGAAGCTTCGATTTTACTGGAGGCTTTTTCTTTACAAGAAAAAAGCACAAGTACAGAAAAAACACTTAAGGATAAGAATAATCTTTTCATCTGTTTATATTTAATTGTTTTTTAAAAGTCAGATATAAATCACCACTAAACATCTTGATAAATTTCAAGGATTGAGGTGGCTCATTCTATCTGTTTTAATTTTTATTTGCGCAAAATTAAGGAATATTTGTTTATAATAAACCTCTGCCAACTTTTTTTAGTTTGCCATCCTCCTTATATTCCCTAACCAGCTTATCCAAAATTCCATTAATGAATATGCTGCTTTTGGGTGTTGAATATTCCTTGGCAATTTCCAAAAACTCGTTTATGGTAACCCTCTCCGGTATCGATGGAAAGTTCAGTAGTTCGCAAATTGCCATTTTTAACAATATCGCGTCAATGTCTGCAATTCGATCTTTGTCCCAATTAGGCGTTTTACCTTCGATTTCATGTTCCAATTTGGAATTGTTCAACAGCGTTTTCGTCAAAAGTCTGTTGGCATACACCATATCATCCTCATCCTTAAAAAGAGGTGGTAAAAAATATGATGGAACACTACTTTCCTTTACTTTTTTAAACTGCTTTAGGAGATAGGTGTTTACTATAGGAATATCATCTACCCAAGTTAACTTATCATCTTCGAAATAATCATAAATCTTTTCATTAGGTGCAATAATCTCCCGAAACAGCTCTATGACAAGCTTTTTGTCCTCCTCATAGGTACTGTCGGCATTGGACATATATTTATTATATATTTCACTTTCCATTACCTCCTTGTAAATAATCTTAATGTATTCTTCGTTCAAATACCAGTTGTTCAGTTTTCTTTTGGACAACTCATCCTTTAGGGATTTGTTACCAGAAATTTGAAGAAGTAATTTATTGCCAAGGAATTTTTCCTTGTTCGGATAAGAATCGGAGGTATTCTTTAAATATTTTTTGGAAGAAAGATTTACCTGATCCTGTGCCCTTTCATGCAATTCTATGAAAAGACTCAGCATCAACAAGTAAAGGGTATACATGTTTTCTATGCTTACTTTCAAAAATTTTTCTTGTTTTTCAAGCGAATCATCCTTCGATTGTGTCAATGCATAAATACATTGCATAACTTTAACCCTAATGTGCCTTCTTGTAAGCATTTTTAAAGAACTTTAGTAAAATAAATAAAACTTTCGGGTACAAAAGTAGGATTATATTTTTTAATCCTAGCTACCTTTTTCCGTATTATCTTATGTGTTTTATAACATTTGTTTAAGATTCAAAAAACTATCTTTGCCGAATTGTAATCCATAATGCCACAATTCCTGTTTCCTATCGGATGAAAGAACTTAAACATCTAAATAAATATTTTAAAAAGTACCGATTTAAACTTCTTGTCGGTATTGTAATTACCATGATAGCCCGTGTTTTTCAATTGGTTATGCCTTCCTATGTGAAGAAATCCATTGAAGTTGTGGAAGGTTTTATAGGCAATGATATTTTGAAGGCCGAGGCTAAGGAAATGCTTCTGGAATACATACTAATTATTGTGGGAGCGGCTTTGCTATCTGGCTTTTTTACATTTCTAATGCGCCAGACCATAATTAATGTTTCCAGATATATAGAATACGATTTAAAGAATGAAGTATTTGACCACTACCAACTATTAAGTCTCAATTTCTACAAAAAGAATAGAACTGGCGATTTAATGAACAGAATTAGTGAAGATGTCAACCAGGTAAGGTTATACGGTGGCCCGGCTATAATGTACGGTATTCAAACACTAACACTTTTCGTGTGCCTTGTTCCGCTCATGTTTATAAAAGCGCCTGTTTTGGCACTATACGCCTTGTTACCATTACCCATTCTATCTGTTTTAATTTACCAGATCAGTAAGATAATTCATAAACGAAGCACCATTGTACAGGAGTTTTTATCCACCCTTTCAACCTTTACCCAAGAATCCTTTTCGGGAATTTCGGTTATAAAAGCCTATGCCTTGGAACCCCAGGTTAACACCGAACTGAAAAATTTAGCAATTGATGGGAAAAACAAAAGTATGGACCTTGCCAAGGTGAATGCCTGGTTTTTTCCACTAATGATCCTTCTAATTGGAATTAGCAATATTTTCGTGATCTACGTTGGGGGCAAGCAATATATTGATGGTGAAATAGCATCAATTGGAATTATAGCGGAATTTATTCTATATGTAAATATGCTGACATGGCCGGTAGCAGTCGTAGGTTGGGTTACCTCCATAGTACAAAGGGCAGAAGCCTCGCAAAAAAGGATAAACCAGTTTTTACAAGAAGAACCCAATATAGTTAGTACCGTAGAAAAGGAAACCCCCATAAAAGGAAAAATAGAGTTTAAGAATGTAACCTTCACCTATGAGGATACCAACATTACGGCCTTGAACAATATATCCTTTACCATCAACAAGGGGGAGACGGTTGCCATAATAGGAAAAACTGGATCTGGAAAATCTACGATATTAGATTTAATTGCCCGTTTGTACGATATCGACTCTGGTGAAATTTTAATCGATGATGTTCCTATCAAGGAATTAAATCTTCAAAGCTTGCGAAAATCCATAGGAGCCGTTCCTCAGGATGCTTTTCTATTTTCCGACACCATAAAGAACAATATTAAATTTGGGAAGGAAAATTCCACCGATGAGGAAATTATTACCGTGGCCAAGAAAGCGGTAGTACATGAAAACATAATGGGTTTTAACAAACAATATGAAACCATCTTGGGAGAAAGGGGCATCACCCTAAGTGGAGGCCAAAAACAACGTGTTTCCATTGCCCGTGCACTCCTCAAAGACCCACAAATTTACTTGTTTGACGATTGCCTTTCCGCGGTCGACACGGAAACCGAGGAGGAAATTTTAAATCAATTAAAAAACGAATCTAAAAATAAAACCACTCTAATAGTAAGCCATAGGGTTTCATCTGCCAAAAATGCCGATAAAATTATAGTTTTGGAAAACGGAAAATTAATGCAGGAAGGGACACACGAAGAATTAAATTCTGTTGACGGATATTACAAAGAGCTGTATATGCACCAACTTTCTGAGAAAGAAAAATAGAAAAATGTTGTTAGATTAGGTTTTTTTTTCCACTTTTGACAGATATATACCTATGAAAAATTAACTATACACTAGACGAAATGAGCGATAAAGATTTAATGGACCAAGAAGAAATTTATTCAAAAGTTTTACGAGCAGGAAGAAGAACTTATTTTTTCGATGTTAGAAGTACAAAGGCAGGAGACTATTATTTAACTGTTACTGAGAGCAAAAAGTTCACCCATGATGATGGTTCTTTTCATTATAAGAAACACAAGATTTATCTATATAAAGAAGACTTTACCGCCTTTAAAGAGAATTTGGATGAGATGATGGATTACATTATTGATGAAAAGGGTTCTGAGGTAATATCCGAACGTCATCAAAAAGATTTTAAGAAAGAAGATTCTGAGGGAAATGGATCAATAAATTCTACAGACAGTTTTACAGATGTAAGCTTTGACGATATTTAATCCAATCGTGTTTTAATTAAAATATAACGGCCCCTGTATTCACGGGCCGTTTTTATTCTAATATTACCCAGTTTATTTATCGGGGAGCCCATCTATTCTACCATATCTAACATGTCTACTTTCGTAAAAACATATAACTAAGCTTATTAGCCCAACATCATCACTGCAATTTTACAAGAACTATATTTAGGATCAGGTGTACCAAACAAATCACTAAGGCTGCAGGCCAACTAAAGACCATCAACAGGGCTACCATTAAAACGAGACACTGCAAAGGATAAATCAATAAGGCAAACATAAAGCGGGTAGTACTCAAAAATTCCTGCTCTGTTACTTTGGGTTTAATAAATTGTGACCATAAAATTATCATGGGGAAATTCAGCATAATAAAGAACACCTTCCACAAGTATTTAATTGCCGAATCTGTTCCTTTGAATTTAGGGTTGAGTATTGCCTCCTTTTCCAAAATTAGGTTAACCGCTTTGGGATTTAAATAATCCACATCGGAGCCCTTCAATTTTTGTATTATATCATCATACCTAGCTTCCGCCTCAATATGGGTAGTAAGTTTTTTCAATCGATGATATACTTCCTGTTTCAAACGGCCTGCAGATCCAGATATATCGTCTTTATCAAAAAAATCCTGAACCTTTATTTCCTCGCCATAATACAATGCCGCTTTATCTGGGAATTTTGCAGCATTTGCATAGTTCACCCCAATGGGTACAATACCTATCTCCATTGAAGGATTTGTTTCCAAGGCCAAAAACAAAATACGGGTAAAGCCTTTGCTCAGAGGTCGGACCCTACGTTTTAAAGAATGGTTCCCTTCTGGAAAAATAAGTATAGCTTCTCCCTTGCCCAATAGATCGGAACAACGTTCAAAAATGGCCGTATTCCTTTTTAAGGAATCCTTACCATCCCTTATTCTATACACGGGAATCATCCTTAAAAATTCGAAAAGCATCTTTAATGCCGTCGTCTTAAAAACATCGGATCGGGTTAAAAAATAAGGCTTCCGATTGCAATGGGTTGCTACTAACAGGGCATCAAGCAAAGCGTTTTGGTGATTTGCCAAAAACATAACAGGCTTCCCAGTAGGTATGTCATGTAAGCCTTCAACTTTTATTTTGGCAAAGTAGAAGGTTATTGCCGTACGCAGCCAAACCCTAAAAAAATGATATCCAATTTTCCTCAAACAAGTTCCTCTTTATCAATTGGTCTATACCCCCATAAAGTAGCTAATGTTAATCCGGACACTAGGTGCCAAATTCCCCAAAAAGCTGCCAAAAGGGCCATTCCTCCTATACCCTCAAAAAAAGTAAATATCAGGAGCAGGCCCAATCCTGAATTCTGGATTCCCGTTTCAATGGCTATGGTCCTTTTATTCCTTTGTGACAGCCCCATAAGATTTGCAACAGAATAACCTGTAACAAAAGCCAGCAAATTATGTAAGAGCACAATCCAGAATACATAGAGGACATACTCCATAAAAATATCCCTATTGTCATATAAGGCCACAAAAATGAGCACTACAAAGAACATTAGTGATAGCACCTTTAGAACTTTCGCAGTTTTGAATGCCCAATTTGGACATATATGATTTATCCACATGCCCAAAATTAGTGGTAACCCCAAGAGTAACGCTACCAGTTTGATCATAGCAAAAGGTGAAATGGCCACTTCTTGCAATAGGGTGGCTGTTGGAGGATAAAAGGAACCCCATAATTGAAGATTCAAAGGAGTCATCACCACTGCCAATAAGGTAGCCACAGCTGTTAGGCTAACGGACAAGGCCGTATTGCCTTTGGCCAAATGCGTTATAAAATTGGAAATATTGCCTCCTGGACAAGCAGCTACCATAAACATGCCCAATGCAATACTGGGCAAAGGCTCCATCAGCATCACTAATATAAAGGTTACAGCTGGCAGCAATACAAACTGACTCAAAACACCTATAAAAAGAGGTTTTGGTTTCTTTACCAATCGTCTAAAATCATCCAAGGAAATATCCAAAGCAATCCCAAACATCACTAAGGCCAGAGCTATGTTCAGCATCCAAAGTGATTGCTCATTAAAGTTTATAAGGATCTTGTCCAGGGGGATAGATGTCAAATATTAAGAAATTTTAAGTCCATTGTCCACTTTGGACTCCGGTTGTAACAATATTACATCGGAACCGTCAACAGCCCCTAATATAAGACATTCGCTCATAAAATTTGCAATTTGTTTTTTAGGAAAATTTACCACCGCAATTACCTGTTTTCCCAAAAGTTCTTCCTTGGAATACCTTTGCGTAATTTGGGCCGAAGATTTTTTTATCCCCAGATTCGCACCAAAATCCACGTGTATCTGGTAAGCAGGATTTTTGGCTTTTGGAAAATCTTTTATTTCAATAATAGTGCCCACCCTCATATCTATTTTAGAGAAATCGGGCCATGTAATAGTTTCTTTCATGTAACAATTCTGACTTTATAAATAATATCCTTAGGCACATTTCCGGAATATGCCCTATAGGTGTGGACTAAAAGGCCCATTTTCCCGCCTGAGTTTTTAACGGCACTTGGGGGACTGTATTAAAATTCCTTCAACCTGTAGCATTTAACTACATTAAAATTCCCTGCGGTCTAATACTGTTGCATATAATTATCTTACCGCCCCTTTCTTGAAGGTTCATTTAAAAACAACTAATGCGCAATCCTTATACAAAAATCTACAATTTCCTTTAACTTTGTATAATACCTATCCTCAAAATATTAAAGTCATGGCGAACACACCAAGTAATATGTTGCCTTTGGGCACAATAGCCCCTAGCTTTAAATTGCTCGATACTACATCGGAAAAATACAAAAGCCTTCAAGAATTAAAGGGCTCCAAGGGTACCGTTATCATGTTTATTTGCAACCATTGCCCTTTTGTTAAGCACCTTAATTCCGAAATCGCAAAAACAGCCATAGAATACCAACATAAAGATATTTCATTTATAGCAATATCCAGTAACGACGCGGAAAACTACCCGCAAGATGCTCCACATTTAATGAAATTGATCAGTGTGGAGCAAAAGTATACATTTCCATATCTATATGATGAGTCACAAGAAGTAGCTAAAGCTTATGACGCAGCCTGTACCCCGGATTTCTACCTATTCGACGCGAATTTAAAATTGGTATATCGTGGTCAGTTCGACAACTCCCGTCCAGGAAACGGAATCCCTGTCAGCGGAGGTGATCTAAAAGGCGCTATGGACGCCCTACTCGAAGGAAAAGAAATAAATGCAAACCAAAAACCAAGTATGGGTTGCAACATAAAGTGGAAAAAACAATAAGCACTGGAATGGACTTCCAATAAGTTTAGTTAAGTTATAAATTGTACTATTCCAAACAATTTATGGACAATTCCAGCCCTTACGTTCTATTAAACTTTCTATATGTGCTAAATGATGATTGCCATGCCAAGCATATTTTCCAATATTTTCCATAAGGCTTACCTCTACATTGCCATCGGGATGCAAATAAACCTTTTCCAAATCTTCCTTGGACAAACCCTTTAAAAGATATACCAATTTTGCATGCAATGCTTTAAGGTAATTCAACGACAAGATAATTGGTGCGATATTGGCATCGAATAAATTACTCCATTCTTTTTCATCATAAGCTTTAATCACTGGTCTATCCTCCGTCAAAGCCCATTTAAATCTGGTATAACTGTGATGATGACTATCCGCAAGATGATGGACCACTTGTCTTATAGTCCACCCACCTGGACGGTAAGGAGTATTCAGCTGCTCCTGGTTTAGATCAATTACCAAATCTTCCAAACGCGTAGGCAGTGCCTCCAGTTCAGAAATCCAATCGGACAAAATTACCTCACTTACTTTTTGTGTAAAGACGAAATGGCCAATGGGATATTTCAATTCTTCTAAAGTTCTTTCTTCCATATCATAAAATTAAAGAAGTTTGATTCAAATTAATTGTTATCCATTTAAATAATTGTGTTGATATTATAAATATTACTCTTTGGAAGTGGTACCGCAGGTATGACTTAAAATTAGGTTTCTTGTTTGATACAAATTACAACTTTGGTAAATAAATATTATAAAAAAATAAATTAAAAGAAATACACTACATCTTGCCTTTCAAAATGTTATAGACCAAAAATTGGGACAAAATCGATTTATAAAATAATTAAAAGACCATCTATTTTTGTTAAATTTTAATACTTTTTTAACCTTTTAAAAAAGTTGATTACAATGTAATCTACTAATTTTATAGGATATTAATTTTTAACTAAATCACTAAAATATGGCAACTATACGATTGGGCGACGCGGCCCCTGACTTTACAGCAGATAGTTCAATGGGAATGATCAATTTATATGATTATTTAGGCGATGGATGGGGTATTTTGTTTTCACATCCTGCAGATTTCACACCTGTTTGTACCACTGAGTTGGGAACTGCGGCAAAATTTAAAGCTGAGTTTGATAAACGAAATGTGAAAATGTTGGCACTTAGTGTTGATGGGGTGGAATCGCACGGTGAATGGATCAAAGACATTAATGAAACACAACACACCACTGTTAACTTTCCTATTATTGCCGATGAAGACAAAAAGGTTTCCACCTTATACGATATGATTCATCCAAATGCGAATGACAGCTTAACAGTGCGTTCCGTTTATATTATAGCACCGGACAAAACGGTTAAACTAATTATCACTTATCCTGCCTCTACAGGTCGTAATTTTCACGAAATGCTAAGGGTCATAGATTCGCTTCAATTAACTGCATACCACAAAGTAGCTACTCCGGCGAACTGGGAAAATGGTGATAGGGTTGTAATAAGCCCATCCATAAATACAGAAGATGCGAAGAAAATATTTACCAAAGGGGTGGAAGAAATTAAGCCTTATTTAAGGATGACTCCGCAACCAAATATTTAATAACGCAACACCCAATATCAATTTTTAAACATTGAAGTCTTCCCATAATTTAGGAAGACTTTATTGTTCAAGGACGCGAGGTCCTCGACCATATTTAATTGAAGACAGCAAGATATTAACATATTCCACTATCGCCAGGGACATTTAAACATGTTCCATTATCATACAAAAAAAGGAAGAAATCTAAGATAAAGTATCATGGGTTTAAGAAAATAAGTATTGGACCAAGACCATTAACGCACAGTTAATTAGCTGCATAATTTTGATTCCCAGGGATGTCTCGACCCTGTCAAACAAAATATAACTATCAAAAAATCATGTAGTTAAATAATTAAACCCTATCTTCGCACCTAATTTAATTTTTTTAATTTTTTATAATGAATAAAGGAACAGTAAAATTCTTCAATGACTCCAAAGGTTTCGGATTTATCACTGAAGATGGCTCAAGCGAAGATCACTTTGTACACATTTCTGGTTTAATCGACGAAATTCGCGAAGGTGATGTTGTAGAATTTGAACTACAACAAGGTAAAAAAGGATTGAACGCAGTAAATGTAAAAGTGATTTAATAATTACGGTACAATTTTTTTTAGAAAATAGAGCCCATCCGCTAGGATGGGTTTTTTATTGAAACAAAAGTAAAGTTGATTAACAACATCGCTCAAAATTCTTGTTTTCCTCCGCAACCACTGCCGATTTATCGCCTGCCCCTGTAATATTATTATTTTTTACGCAACCTTTTACACCTTTTATCATCTTCCAAAAAAACACTGAGTATACACCATTATAAATAACTGAAGCATGACCACTTTTTTCACTATCCTATTGTCCTTGTTGGTAATAAATATTGCACTATTGGTATTAAGTCTCAATAGGACCAAAAGATAAAAATTGATTTCCTAAAGTAACTTCAAAGTTCCATCCAGTTGTTAGCCAACTGGGTTGAAAACTTATATCGGCCTATAAATCCCCAACCTTGGGCCACAAAAAAAAGGCTCTAATTTCTTAGAACCTTTCAATTACATTTAGCTTAGGCCTTTAACCAATGCCCATTAATTCAACATCAAATATTAGGGTGGCATTCGGTGGAATTACTCCTCCTGCACCTGCACTACCGTAGCCCAAATTAGATGGAATAACAAACCTTGCTTTGTCACCTACCTTCAATAAGCTAATACCTTCGTCCCATCCTGGAATTACTTGGCCAACACCCAACTGAAAGCTTATAGGCTCTTTTCTCTTATAGGAAGAATCAAAAACTTGTCCGTCCAACAAAGACCCTTCATAGTGAACGGAAACATTTTTTCCACTTACGGCCTTGACTCCTTTTCCCTCTTGAACAATTTTATACCTAAGCCCACTAGCAGTTTCGTTAAAACCAGCCGCTACTTTATCCAATTCGGCAGCCATTTTTTTCTTTTCTTCCGCCAATCTCTTTTCCCTAGAGCCTTCAAAAGTTCTAAATGCCTCAACCGCATTCCATTTATCGGCTTCGGCCCCGATTCTTTCAATAGTTAAACTTTCAATTTTATCACCTTGTTTTATAGCATCCACTACATCCTGCCCTTCAACAACATGTCCAAAAACAGTATGCTTGTTGTCCAGCCAAGGAGTAGCCACGTGGGTAATAAAAAATTGGGTCCCGTTTGTTCCAGGACCTGCATTGGCCATTGAAAGTACACCAGGTCCGTCATGTGAAAGATCTGGATGAAATTCGTCGTCAAATTTATAACCACCGTCGCCAGTTCCCGTTCCAAGTGGACATCCACCCTGAATCATGAAATCTGGAATAACCCTATGGAATTTTAAACCGTCATAATACGGCTTACCTTGTGCTTTTATACTATTCTCCAAATTC
This sequence comes from Arenibacter arenosicollis, assembly GCF_014397245.1. Taxonomy (GTDB): domain Bacteria; phylum Bacteroidota; class Bacteroidia; order Flavobacteriales; family Flavobacteriaceae; genus Arenibacter; species Arenibacter arenosicollis. The sequence continues at coordinate 122,093 of NZ_JACLHY010000006.1, forward strand.
CCCTCAGCCAAGGCCACAAAGTTACCAACCGTCCCAGGCGTTTTATCATGAGTAAGCTTAACCAGTATTTCTCCTTTCGAAGTATTGAATTTTGCGTAAATTCCGTCTTGCATATCGCTGTTTTTTTATTAGTCTGCAAAGGTAAGGATAAGTTTTCTGTTTATAAAAATCTAGGGAACATAGAAAGTACATTTGGAACCCCCGTTTTAATTAAAAGAAATTCCGGATTCCTCATAGATATCTTAAATAATTGCTGTCGGCAGCAATTATTTAATCCCATATTGATCGAAGAGATAGATTAAACTGGCCATAGAAGCCGCTCCAAGTTCCAATTCCCTTTTATTTACATGTGCAAAGGTGTCATTTGCGGAATGATGGTGGTCAAAATAACGTTGTGAATCAGGTCTTAGGCCTGCCAAAACAATATTGTCATTTTTTAAAGGTGCTATATCCGACCCACTCCCTCCTTTAATAAACAAATGCACCAAATAGGGTTCAAACAAACTTTTCCAGCTTTCCACCTGACTGAAATTAGCCTGGTCACAATCAAATGAAAAACCACGGGGAGTGAATCCTCCGGAGTCACTTTCCAAGGCAAAAATGTGTTTTTCATTTTTCTTGGCGGCCTGCTCCGCATAAGTTTTACCTCCTCGGAGTCCGTTTTCCTCGTTCATAAAGAGCACCACCCTTATGGTTCGTTTAGGCTTGTATCCGGTAGCCTTTAACAATCTTAGCACTTCCATACTTTGAACACATCCGGCACCATCATCGTGGGAACCATCTCCCAAATCCCAGGAATCCAAATGGCCACCTACCACCAAAACCTCATTTGGGTAAGTACTCCCCTTTATCTCCCCAATTACATTAAAAGAATCTGTGTCCGGTAATATTTTACAATTTTGTCTAAAGAAAAAATTTATGCCTGGATTTAATTTGAGCGTGGCACTGAGCAATTCGGCCCCGTTTGTACTGATGGCCGCTGCGGGTATCCTATCGCCCACTGGGGTATCCCCATAACTCATTGCCCCTGTATGGGGAAAATCGTCCAGCCTTAGATTTAAAGACCTAACAATTACACCTACGGCACCGTATTTAGCCGCTTCGGCAGCCCCTGAATATCGTTGGTCCGAGCAACCTCTATAAGACTGAAAGGTATTAATATTGGCAGGATCCATAGGTTTATTAAAAAACACAATCTTCCCTTGAATTTTTTCTTTCCCCAAAGTTTTTAATCCTTCAATACCATGTACCTCTACTACACCGGCCTTAATACCTCCAAAAGGTGTAGCAACAGACCCTCCCAATGCGCAAATTGGAACATTATTAGTTAATCCCGGGTCACTTTCTATATAAGCAAATTCTGGAGTACCCCTCACCCATTTAGGCACCTTTACGGGCTGGAGCCAAACTCGATCTAGTCCCATGGAATCCAAGACTTTTTTGGTGTAATCTACCGCCTGTTGTGCCTGTAACGAACCGGAAAGCCGTCCTCCTATTTGGTTGGACAGATAATTTAACCAAGCATAACCGTTACCATCGGTAAGGGCCGAAGTATAAATTTCCTTAATCTGATTTTGATCATTATTCTGTGCTTCAATATGTGCTGTAATAAGTAGAAATACTACCAATAAATATTTCATTCGTTTTCCAATTGTTTTTTATATTCTTCTAAATTAGCTTTTATTTTATCATCCAGTTCCGGTTCCCTTATATCTTTGTATTTTTTTAACTCTTCCAACAAAATAGCGGCAACAATTACCCGGGCGGCCTTTTTATTGTCAGATGGAACTACAAACCAAGGGGCATGAGGTTTTGAAGTATTGTTTATTGCCTCTTCATAACACTTTTGGTACTTATCCCATATTAGTCTTTCCTTTAAATCGCCTGGGGAAAATTTCCAATTTTTCTTCCTTAAAGCCAACCTACGCAACAAACGCTGTCGCTGCTCTTCTTTGGACAAATGAAGAAAAAATTTAAAAATGATAGTTCCGTTTTCTTCAATGTGGCGCTCAAAATTATTTATTTGTTCAAAACGCTTGTCCCAAAAATTTTGGTCTATGTCCGACACATTGTGGATTCCAGGGATATGCTCGTTCAAAATATATTCTGGATGCACCCTAGTCACCAAAACGTTCTCGTAATGTGTCCGATTAAAAACCCCAAATTTTCCCTTGGCCGGAAGGGCAATGTAGTGTCGCCAAATATAATCGTGCTTTAATTCCAATTCTGTTGGCACCTTAAAACTATGAACCACCACTCCCCTTGCATTAAAATCTTTGAACACCTCCCTAATTAGGCTGTCCTTCCCTGCTGTATCCGTACCCTGTAAACAAATTAGTACGCTGTATTTGCCATGGGCATACATTGTGTCCTGAAACTCTCCCAGCTCAATCCTAATATTTTCCAATGCCCTCCGCAATTTTTTATCTGACGAGTCTAAATCTTCCCTAGTATCTAAATTCACCAATTCAATTTCGCTATCAACCCTATAAGCATCTACCTCTATATTTTTCATGGATAATGTTTAGTGCTCACATTAAGAGCAATTAGAAACAAAAAATATAGGAAATTATTCAAATTACCTAAAAGTTAAAGCTTCAATTTTTAAAGAAACCTAATTTCCATAATATTTGAAACAAATATGATGACCGGCTAAAACATCAATGCAATCGAAAGCTATCCATATGGACCTAAAATTCAAGGAATTACTTTACATTATTAATAGACTATTGAAGACAGATTAGGGATTTTATCGATTCACCATCGGGAAAACATGAAAAAAAAATCACCATATATCCGAAGAAAGCTTCAGTTCGTCTAAAAATAAAATCAACTCCTGTACTTCGTCGAAAAAACATGGAAAAATAAAGTCGTAGGATTACCTTTACAAGGTTATATTTCCCAGTATAACAAGAAACTAAAACCTACTTTATGAGACTTTCCGTTATAGCTGTTTGTTCTTTTGCAATGCTTACTTTCTCCTCATTTAAGAATAACAAAGCCTGTGAATATGCCGGTTCCAATATTGGCTACATTCAATCACAAACTGAAAAGGCAATAGCCACCGAAGACATTAATATGTCCAAATATTTTGCTTATAAGGCATTGAATGCCATAGTGAAATCCAAGTCCCAATTGGAAGATTGCGGCTGTGATCATGCTATTGAGCTGATCCATGAGAGTTCTGTTAATTTAACCAATGCCACCAAGGCCACTTCCTTACCAAGTGCCAAAATATTACTTAAAAAGGCATTGGACAAGGCCTCTGGAAGTTTAGAAGCCCTGGACGAACACGACTCCCATGATAGTAGGTATAACAATGATGTTTTGGCCATGAATACCAAGACTTCAATAGCAGAAAAGAAATCCCAACAACCTCTGGACAATAAAACTCTTGAAAACAAAGTGGACATCGCTTTGGAAAAGTTCAAAGTATCCTTGGACAAGGTGGTGGAATCCGTGGATTGTAAAGAAGCCTTGGCGTTTACACAAAACGTTTATAATATTTGTGAACAGCAACTTTTGAAACCGAACCTTTCCGAAGGCAAAAAATACTATAATCTAAAAACCAAGGAAATTGCAGCCAAGGCCCTTGAGAGGCTTGGTGACTGCAAAAATTAGCAACTGTCCCTAAGCATTGGGCATAAGGCATTCCCGAAACTTAATCTGGGCAAACCCATATTGCAAAGCATAGTAGTATCAACACATGGTTATCTCCGGCAAGCTTTCATTCTTGAACTATAATTCAACTCTAAACTCCATAAACGTAAAGGGTGAATTAAGTTTCCAAATAACACTACCTATTTACTCGCAAACAACTTTACGTCTTCTTCGGTTACTTCGTTTCCTCCAAGAATTATAAGTCGTTCCACAACATTCCTCAATTCGCGAATATTTCCCGTCCAATCATACCCCTTTAACAAGGAAACAGCCTTTGATGAAAATGCTTTAGGTGCGCTTCCGTGTTCCGAGGCAATTTTTTCGGAAAAATGCTTTATAAGCAAGGGAATATCGTCCCTCCTCTCGTTTAGAGCAGGAACCTTAATTAAAATCACTGCCAGTCTGTGGTATAAATCCTCACGGAACCTCCCGTCTTCTATTTCTTTCTTCAGGTTCTTATTGGTGGCGGCGACCACCCTAACATCTACCTTAATATCTTTATCGGAACCAACCCTACTTATTTTATTTTCTTGTAGTGCACGTAGTACTTTTGCTTGTGCCGACAGGCTCATATCCCCAATCTCATCCAAAAATATGGTTCCATTATTGGCCGCTTCAAACTTACCGGCCCTATCCTTGACCGCCGATGTAAAAGCTCCCTTAACATGCCCAAAAAGTTCACTTTCTATTAATTCGGATGGAATTGCCGCACAGTTTACCTCTATCAGAGGGTGGGCATTTCTCTCGCTTTTTTCATGGATCCAATGTGCAACTAGTTCCTTTCCAGTACCATTTGAGCCCGTAATGAGGACTCTGGCGTCTGTAGGAGCCACCTTCTCTATCATCTCCTTGATTACAGAGATTTCCTTGCTCTCCCCAATCATTTCATAGTTCTTACTGACCTTTTTCTTTAAGATCTTGTTTTCCACCACCAATTCCTTTCTATCCAAGGCATTGCGTACCGTAGTCAATAACCTATTTAAATCTGGTGGTTTGGAAATATAATCGAAGGCCCCAATCCTCATGGTGTTAACGGCGGTATCCAAATCTCCATGTCCGGAAATCATGATAAAAGGAATTTCAGGTTTTATTTTGCGTACGGCTTCCAATACCTCAACACCATCCATTTTGGGCATTTTTATATCGCATAAAACAAGGTCAAAATCATCTTTTTTTATGGTTTCCAACCCCATCAATCCATCTTCAGCCTCCTCTACTTTATAGTTTTCATTCTCTTCGGAAAGAATTTTTACCAAAACCCTTCTAATAGCCGATTCATCTTCAATAACTAATATTCTAGACATAACTAAGTATTTTAAATTCCAATTCTAAAACCCGTTCTAAAATAGAAACTAGGTTGGTCGTTCAATGTAAAAATATTATTTCGATCATCATCCCTCAACACCCCTGCTTGAAACAAGGTATGTCCGGCATAACCGTAAAAGAAAATATTTTTGGCTACAGCATATTGATACCCCAATGTAAACAAGGCAACAGAAGTTGAAATGGAAGAAGCGATCCCGGAATCCGAGCTAATCACCGTATTCTGTAAGTTTACATAATATCCGTCCACTATAAATTCTGTTTGAAGCATATGCTTGTCATTGAAAAAGTATTTCATTCCACTCTTGGGCGCACCAACAACATATGCCCAATTGGGATGAAACCTCTTTTCAAAATAAACCAAAGGCAATGGTATTCTTACCGCCACCGTTGAATTATAGGCCACGCCCAATACCAATCGCGTTGGTTTTTCAATATTTGGCCTATCCCGTAATGCTCCAACGGTGACGTTCAAGGACACATCGCCATCACCTATATTGTTGGTCAATGTCGACGACAAACGGGGAGTAACCACTCCTACAAAGCGCCAGTCCTGGTTGTACTGCAATATGTAAGCCATGTTTAAATCGGCCACATGAAATGTTTCTGTTATTTCATCATCATATGGTGCTCCACGATTAAGATCAAAGGCTATTCGATTGTACTCGGCCCCAACAATAATATTGTCGTTCTTACTCACTTTAATGGGCAAATTGGCTACTAATTTTATTCGTGACAGTTTTGCTTCAGCAGTATTTCTGGGCATCAGCATATACTCCAACCTAAAAACATCAGGTGTCTGGGCAGGACAAAAATTCACCAATAAAAGGAATCCAAAGATGAATCCTAATTTTTCTATTTTAATTCCCATTCCCTGCACTATTTTTTTCTACCTGTGTTGTTTGCAAAGGACGGGATTGAAACAAATGAATATCCCTCTGTGGAAAGGGTATACTTATTTCGTGTTCCCTAAATTTGGCATCTATCCTATACCTCATAGCACTTTTAATTTTTGGATCTCCATAGCTGTCGTTAATGTAAAAATTAATGGAAAACAATAAGGCGGAATCCCCAAAATCCTCAAAGAGGACAAAAGGCTTTGGATTTTTTAATACCCCTTTTTGATTACCGGCGATATTTTCCAATATTTTGGTCACCAAATTTACCTCGCTCCCATATGCCACCCCAATCTTAACGCTCTCCCTAGTGCTTTTATGATTTTGGGTATAATTATAAATACTATCTGTTAAAAATTGGTGATTAGGAATTATGATTACCTTGTCATCCCTGGTAAGTGCCCTGGTAGTCCTTAACCGTATTTCAAAAACCTGTCCTACTTTTTGATTTACCTCAACAATATCGCCCACACGTAGGGACTGATCCATAATAATCAAAATACCAGAAATGATATCCTGAAACAAATATTGCAGGGCAAACCCCAAGCCCACAAATAGCGCTGCAGAGGCGGTCAACAGTACGGTTAGATTAACCCCAGAGGTATGCAGGACAACCAATACCACCATGATGTAAAATAGATACCTCAAAAACCCAAAAATACTGATAAACTTATTCTTATCCTCCTCCGGCAACTTTGAGGTAACCAATCTATGGACCAGTTTCAAAGCGTAGGTTACCACTATTATAGAAATAATAATCGTTAAAAAGGTGCCTGCCGTAATAACTACCTTATCACCGTCCCATATTTTGTAGGCAAGGAAATCATTTAAGGACTTGACGATATTCTTTATTTCTTCCATGCTAATATTTCAGCCATTTAAACAAATCCCTATAGGATGGCTTTTTCCCGTACATCAAAATCCCTACCCTATAAATTTTTGCCGCCAACCAAACAATTCCAATAAATGTAACTATCAATAAAAGAATAGACACCGCCACCTCCCAAATTGGCACACCACCTTCTCCAATACCTCCCGGAAGTCTCATCAGCATTACAATAGGCGATGTTAGGGGAAATAAAGAGAATGCCACCGCTATTGGACCATGGGGGTTATTAAAAACAGAAAAGAAACCCACATAAATAGCTAACATTAAGGGGAGTATAATAGGGAAAATAAACTGTTGTGTATCAGTTTCATTATCTACGGCGGCCCCTATTGCCGCATATATTGAACTATAAATTAAATACCCCAATATAAAATAGATCAGAAAAAAACTAATAAGCATAACCCAAGGTATCCTAAAAAGTTCATTCGCATATAATTGTATGGCTGAATCTGATGCCGCCATATACGCTGCTCCGCCAACCAAGCCAGGAGCATTGGACGCTCCTGAATTTAATCCGGACGGATCAATATCGAAAACCAGAATTAGCACTCCAAACATTAAAATGGCGGAAATGATCCAAATAGCAAATTGGGTGACCCCTGCCAAGGAAGTTCCTATAATTTTCCCCAACATAAGCTGAAAAGGCTTCACCGAAGAGATGATAACCTCTATTATCCTCGTTGTTTTTTCCTCGATCACACTACGCATAACAAATCCACCATATATAATGATGAACATCATGATCAGATACCCAAATGCCCCACCTATAAAAGCTTTTATTTCGGTTATACCTTTCAGGTTCTGTTCCCCAGAAAAATTGGCCGTATTAATTTCAAAGTTATTACCTACGCTTTCAAAATCGGATACAGAAACTCCTAATTCCTGTAATCTCCTCAATCTCAGACGATCTTCAAAGACATTTTCCAAATTGTCCAAAATACTGGATCCCGGAGAATCCTTGGTATAAAAGATAGACCTACTAGCCACCTTTTCCAAATCCGGCTCGTCAGGGATATAAAGCAAACCATAAAACCCCATTTTCTGAATAGAATCTTTGGCAGCCTCCAAATCAATATCCCTCATCCTTACAAAGGAGGCACTTTCCGTACCCTGAAAATCCGTTGAAAAATAATTGCTCTCATTTAAAACTGCAATAGTCCTTATTTCATTATCATTTATCTTGGTTAGATAAACAATAAGAACAACCATTCCCACCATAAGGATTGGACTCAAAAACGTCATGACCACAAAGGATTTATTTCGAACCTTTGCTAAATACTCTCGTTTTATGATGAGTGATAACTTACCCATAAATATTATTTAGTTTGAACGGTTCTAATAAATATATCGTTGGCCGATGGAATTGTTTCAGTGAAATTATTAACATTTGCTTTGCCGGATAAATGGGAAAGAAAGGGGCCTGTATCATCCGAAGGCAATTGAACCGTGAAATTTAACTGTATCCCTCCATCGACGTATTCCGAAGAAAGGATATTAAATTTATCTTTTAAGTCCGCCAATAGCCCATTGGCACTTTGCACACCCAGTCCCACTTTATAAATATTGTTCTTATATGCTTTTTTTATATCGCTAAGCTTCCCATCCAATAGTTTTTCCGACTTGTGTATGAGCGCAATATATTCACATAATTCCTCTACCGATTCCATTCTATGGGTAGAAAAGATAATGGTGGTGCCCTTATCCCTTAGTTCAAGAATTTCATCCTTAATAAGATTGGCATTTATGGGATCGAACCCACTAAACGGTTCATCAAAAATCAAAAGCTTAGGCTCATGTAAAACCGTGACGATAAACTGGATCTTTTGAGCCATTCCCTTCGAAAGTTCCTGTATTTTCTTATTCCACCAATCCCCTATTTCCAAGCGATCGAACCAATATTTTAATCTGCTTTTTGCATCTGCCTTGGAAAGTCCTTTTAATTGGGCAAGGTAAAGGGCCTGCTCCCCTACTTTCATACTTTTATAAAGTCCCCTTTCCTCAGGTAAATATCCAATCATGGATATGTGGTGGGGCTGTAATGGCTTGCCATCAAAATAAATTTCCCCTTGATCCGGATAAATAATTTGATTAATTATCCGTATCAAAGTAGTCTTCCCCGCTCCGTTAGGACCTAACAGACCATAAATACTGTTTTTGGGAATTTCCAACGAAACTTTGTTGAGAGCTATATGGTTCCCAAACTGCTTGGAAACCTCTTTAGCGACCAATATATTACTCATGTACGCAATTTCCTCAAAGATATATAATTGCCATGTAAGAGATAGGCTGGAATTTTATAAATTATTCCTTTTTAAGCTTTTTCACATAATTTAACTATGATAATATTATGAGCTAAGGTTCAAGCGGAATTTTGGACAAATATCTATAGGAAAGAAAATAAATAAAGCTTTGAAAATCCTTATCTCCCCTAAAAATGGCTAACTATTCAATATTGCATTTAAAAAATATTAACCTAAAAATGGGGTTTCGGTAAAAAACTTCCCCTATTTAATATTGAGATCCCGTCAAAGGGCGGGATTAGTTCAACCGTCCATCTTTAATTCGCTTCCCTGAAGCTCTTAAAGTCAGGGTTTCACTAATATAACCCACCCGGAATAACGTTAAGATCCCGCCAAGGGGCGGGATTAGTTCAACCATCCATGTTTATTCCGCTCCTTCAGAGCTTATAAAAATGGGGTTGAACTAAAAAACAAAACCCACCCTTAACGAATCAAGGATGGGAAAAAAAATTGCTATGAAAAAGAAAATAATACTGGTTTCCCAATATTATCTCAAATATACGTTTTTTATTTAAAACCTAAATCGACGCGCCACCTAGGAGAACATATCCTTAACCTTTTCAAAGAAAGACTTATCTGATTTCTCTGGTCTAGGCTCAAAATTCTCGTTATTCTGCATACGTTCAAAAAAGTCTTTTTGCTCTTTATTCAACTCCTTGGGCGTCCAGACATTTACATGAACCAGTAAATCCCCACTGCCATATCCATTAAGACTGGAAATACCTTTACCTCTTAATCTAAGGATTTTGCCGGATTGTATACCAGCCTCCAATTTGATTCTTACCTTACCACCTACGGCGTCAATCTCTTTTGAGGTTCCCAAAACGGCTTCGGAAATGCTGATATATAGATCGTAATGAAGATTATCCCCTTCCCTCTTTAACGTTTCATGCTCTTCGGTCTCGATTGCTACCAACAAATCTCCAGGAACTCCATTGCCTGGGGCATCGTTTCCTTTGTTTGGCACTTTTAATTGCATGCCATCCTCAACTCCCGCCGGAATGTTAATACTAACAGTTTCCTCAGCAACCTTTAATCCATTGGCATCCGCATCGCTGGGTTTCTTATCGATCATTTGTCCACTACCTCCACAATTGCTACAGGTAGCTGCAGTCTGCATTCTACCTAAAATTGTATTGGTGATTTTAGTTACTTGGCCACGACCACCACAGGTACCGCAGGTCTGGTATGTTACACCATCTGCCTGAATTTTTCTTCTTACCTTAATTTTCTTTTCTACACCATTGGCAATTTCCTCCAAAGTCAGTTTAACCCTGATTCTCAAGTTACTTCCTTTAACACGTCGCTGACCGCCGCCTCCGCCAAATCCGGAAAAACCACTAAAGCCACCACCGCCAAAGGCACCACCGAAAATATCCCCGAACTGACTAAAAATGTCATCCATGTTCATTCCGCCTCCGCCAAAACCACCGCCGCCTTCAAAGGCTGCATGTCCGTATTGGTCATAACGGGCTTTCTTATTGGGGTCACTTAGAACCTCATAAGCCTCTGCCGCTTTTTTAAACATTTCCTCAGCCTTAGCGTCACCTGGGTTTTTGTCAGGATGGTACTCGATTGCCTTTTTGCGATAAGCTTTCTTTACTTCAGCCGCTGTGGCATTTTTTCCAATGCCCAAGATGTCATAATAATCCTCCTTCATAAAATATTTTTAATTTCCAACAACTACTTTTGGATGGCGTATAATTTTATCACCCAGTTTAAAACCTTTTTCTACTACATCTACTATTTTGCCTTTCAACTTTTTACTAGGAGCCGGAATTTGGGTAATGGCATCATGTATTTCTGCATCAAAGGCATCACCTTGCTTTACTTCAATTTCTTGAAGCCCCTTGTTTTTTAGCGTTTCCTTGAACTTATTGCTTATTAATTCCACTCCCTTAAACATCTCCCTATCCTCAGATTTGGAGACTTCCTTTAGTGCGCGGTCAAAATCATCGATTACAGGTAATAAAGACACGATAACTTCCTGCCCTGCAGTTTTAAACAAATCCATTCTTTCCTTCGAGGTACGCCTTTTGTAATTCTCGAACTCCGCAAAAAGACGTAAAAATTTGTCTTTTTCCTTATTAAGGTCTTCCTGCAATTGCTCTTCCAGGCTAAGTTCTTCCCCTTTTTCTAAATCTTCGTTCCCAACAGATGAACCGTCCTGTTCTCCTTCTTGACTTTCTATATTATTCAGAACATCATCTTCCATTTCTTCTGTTTTATTTTCGTTGCTCATTTAAAATATATTTATATACTTCCGATTTGAAGTGGCAAAAGTACTGCCAATTCTTTAAAAATGTCATAATGTCATTAAACTTTATAAAAAAAACATCCGTCAATGACGGATGTTCACAAATCTTATAATACCATTAACGACTAGGAAACAAACTCATTTCGATAAAGTGTATCGCTGGGCATTTGCTCACCCTTGTCCCCATATATATTTTCCAAGGCCCTACATATGTTCGGGTAGATAAAATCGAATCCCGAATCCTCAATTTTTTTACAACTTACGCGCTGACTAACAAATAACAAGTAAGACATTTCTCCCAAAACTATACGCATCATGGGCTTAGGAATATTGGGCAGCAATAGGGGCCTATCCAAAACTCTTGCCAGTTCTTTTGTCAGCTTAATATTGGTTACAGGATTTGGTGCCACACCATTATATATTCCCGTCAGCTCCTTTGTCAGAACCTGTAAAAATATCCTGCCCAAGTCCTGAAGGTGAATCCAGGATTGCCATTGGTTCCCAGAACCCATGGCTGCCCCAAGGTAATATTTTATGGGCTTGGCCATTTCGGGCAAGGCTCCACCTTTGTTGGACATAACCAACCCTATCCGAATTTTGGCGGTTTTAATATTCACTTTTTCAAATGCATCTACCTCCTTCTCCCATGCAGATACTACCTCCCCCAAAAAACTGTCATCCAACCCTTTTTCGTCTTCCTTATAATAGTGTGATAAAGAATTAGGATAGATACCTATAGCGGAAGCGGACACAAGCGTGTTAATACCATGTCTACCTTCTTTGGGTATAGCCCCCAGTAAAGTTCTTAAGGAATTTACCCTACTATTTAGTATCTTTTTTTTATTATTCTTGGTCCATCTCGTAGAAATACTTGATCCCGCCAGATTGATTATAGCAGTAACCCCGTTAAAACAATTTATATCGATTTCATTCTTGTTGGGATTCCAATAAAAACCATTATAGCCCGTTTGAGAAACGATTTTATTCTTACTGGTGGTCAAGTAGTTCACAGAAATATTATTCTGTTTGCACAAATTTACAATTTCACTCCCTACCAAACCTGTTGCACCTGTTACTAGAACCTTCATACCCTTTCTATCTTTCCATCAACTTGGATATAAATATATGGGTTTTTAATATTGAAGTAGTTGACTTTAGTTTAGGTTTAACAGTCCTAGGTCCTTAGTTGTTAAGTTATCCATAATAAAGGACCAATATTTAGGAAATTTTTAAGGCCCGGAGCATTTCTCTTTTTCCTGGCGGACCGGGCAACCTTTCCACGACAAACCCTACAGCCTGCATAGCCCTCCTTACGCTTCCCTTGGCAGAATAAGTAACCAGCACACCATCTTTTTTCAAAGCCTTGTACATTATGGCAAATACGTCCTCTGTCCAAAGCTCTGGTTGTACCCGGGCACCAAAGGCATCAAAATAGATAAGATCAAAGAGATTGACATCCGAAATTTCCTTAAAATCCAACTGCTGCTTAATCAAGGAAAAACTAGTTGTAATCTGATGTAGTGTTCCCCAAGAAGTTTGGTGCATCTTAAAAAAATACTGTTCAAAATCCTTTGCATCCAGCGCTCCACTATAACCCAATTGCTCCAGTTCTTCGGGGAGCACTGGATAAGCTTCAACACCTGTATAAGTCACTTCCAAACCTTGCTTCTCAGATTCCACTAAAGTTATAAGGGCGTTCAATCCCGTACCAAAGCCAATTTCCAAAATAGACAAGGGCCTATCACGGAACATAGACAATCCGTTCTTAATAAAGACATGATACGCTTCCTGCACTGCACCGTGAATTGAATGGTACTGTTCGTTCCACTCTTCAATTTGAATTGTTTTGGAACCATCTGCAGTGGTAATTATTTTCCTTTTCACATTATTTATTTATCAATACTCCATCCGCTTCAAAGGCATAGGTTTTCTTCACCTCGCTTATTCTGGCAATTTCCTCATCTGGTTTGCCTCCGTCATGGGCAAAATGCCGTTGGTCTTCAACACTCATTTCTTCAACAAAGGCGACGCCATTTACAATTACCTCCTTACCAACAATGTCCCGTGGCATAAAAAAACTATAATCCTTAAATCTCACCATAGTTTCATCCCCGTTTCCCAATTCCAATTTCATCCAACAGCCTTTTACTTTACAGACCTCGGTTACCCGACCAGAAAATAGGGAAGCAAGTGTGTCGGTCTTAGCCATACTTTTATATTTTTTAAGCATCATACCACTGGTCATGGCGTTGTAGTCAACTATTTGGGCTCCGAAATATTCAAAGGTTTCCTCCGCCACGGGTTCCCTGATAGGTTCCTGGGATTTATTTTGTGGCTTACAAGCTGAAAACACAATAAAAAACGCAATCAAAATGTTAAAATGCCTCATAATAGACAGAAATTAAATCACTTTACAAAACTGGGTCTTTTTTGACAAAAAAAGAAGTACTACTAATGATATTTGCTTAATTTTATTGCTTTAAATTAAATCTCTATGCAAACTGTTTCAAATTCAATAATAGTTGAGAAAGTTAAAACCTCGAAAATTGATAAAGTAGATTTTGATAATTTATCGTTTGGGAAGTACTTTACAGATCATATGATGGTCTGCGATTATAAGAATGGAGCTTGGGAAAATCCTAAAATAGTTCCATATCAACCCATTACACTTGACCCGTCCGCTAAAATTTTCCATTATGGGCAATCTGTTTTTGAAGGTATGAAAGCCTACAAGGATAAAGACAAAAATGTTTGGCTTTTCCGTCCCTTGGAAAACCAAAAGCGAATTAATATTTCGTCCAAAAGACTGGCAATGCCCGAATTCCCCGAAGATTACTTTATGGATGGCTTAAAGGCTCTGTTAAAATTGGACCATAAATGGATTCCTACTGCGGAAGGAAGCTCATTGTACATTAGACCTTTTATGTTTGCCACAGGAGTAGGTTTCCATGCATCACCTTCAACCGAATACAAATTTATTATTGCATGTTCGCCGTCTGCCTCTTATTTTGCAGGTAAGGTAAAAGTTTTGATAGAAGAAAAATACTCCAGATCCGCTAATGGCGGTGTAGGTTTTGCTAAGGCCGGTGGTAATTACGCTGGACAATTTTATCCGACCCAATTGGCAGTGGAAAAAGGCTATAATCAGGTTATTTGGACCGATGACAACAGCCACGAATATATTGAGGAGGCCGGTGCCATGAATATTTTTGTTCGAATAAATGATACTTTAATTACCAGTCCAACAAGTGATAGGATATTGGACGGTATAACTAGAAAGAGTATAATAGATATTGCCAAGAATGAAAAAATAAAAGTGGAGGTTAGAAAAATAACTGTTAAAGAGGTTGTTGAAGCCTCAAAGAACGGCAGTCTTAAAGAAATGTTTGGAGCCGGAACCGCAGCTGTAATTTCACCTATTGCCACTTTCGGTTTCCAGGGATCGGATTATGATCTACCGGAAACAAAGGATAGCTATGCCTCCTTATTAAAGAAGCGCATTACGGATATTCAATATAATAAGGCCGAAGATAAATTTGGCTGGAGATATCAAGTGAATATAAAATAGTATTCGCGGTACACCATTAAAAAGCCCCTCATCTTTAAAAGAAGAGGGGCTTTTTTTTATGGATTGCCATGTCCAGGAATTGGATGTTTTATTTTTTATCCAAAATATCCACTATGTTGGGCTTAAAATAATTGGGCCCTTTAAGCACTTTTCCATCCTCCCTGTAAATCGGTTTGCCATCTTTTCCCAATTTACTCATATTGCTTCGCTGAATTTCCTCAAAAACTTCTTCAATTTTATATTGCATACCATGTTCCAGTATAGTACCACACAAAATATAGAGCATATCACCAAGGGCATCCGCTACTTCCACCACGTCATTGTTGGTAGCAGCCTCAAGATATTCCTTATTCTCCTCATCCATCAAATTAAACCTTAGCAAATTCTTATCCTTCCCCAAATCTGCCTTAATCTCCTTGGAAACACCCAACCCAAATGAATTATGAAACAATTCTACCGCACTAAGTTTACTTTTCATTATTGTAATTATTTAAGTTAGATTTGCGTAAAAATATAAATATGTTCAGTACCGGACAATTAATTTTTGCAGGTCTTTTTTTCGTTGCATTTGTAGTAATTACCATAATTTCCTATCAAAAAGACAAAAAATTACATAAAAAAAATTACAAAGGTGTTAAATGGGTAGGACTTTTCTTCACATTATTCATAATTATATTATTTCTTATTAAATATTTCCTTAAAAATTAACAATTATTTTTGGTTCCCCATAAAAAGCACTTCCCCCAATAACAATATGAATTTTTACAGCGTTTAATATACGAAAAGGCGTAATTTTGCGTTTGGTAACTAAATCGTTTAGTTGTATGGTAACTTTTTTCAGTATTTTATTAGTTCTTATTGGTATAAACGCATTACTTTTTTTAGTTAGTTTTAACAGTAGTCCGAAAAAGAAAGAAAAGTCCGTCAAAAATATTTCAGAATCTACAACAGTAATCTTCCCCCTAGATTTAATTAACTCGAAATATAAAAAGGCAGTTTAAATCTAGTCTAAAAGGAAATATGTGCATCTTTGCATAAATACTATCTTTTACAGTATTTATGATTCTCTATTTCAAATTTTTAAGAACCTTATATATGGTGATTTTTATTTACTTTAATCAAGGAATAAAAATTAAAACCCGATGAAGCAATTTTTACTCGTCTTTTTAGGAGGGGGCTTAGGAAGTGGGCTGCGTTTTTTATTGGGCAAAACTTTCAACAACACTTTTCAAAATTTTTTTCTCGGTACCTTTATTGCTAACATTATAGGTTGCTTGCTGATTGGTTTCATTATTGGACTTTCGTTTAAGAACAATTTGCTTTCCTCAAATCAGACCCTATTACTAAGCACGGGCTTTTGTGGTGGCTTCACTACTTTTTCAACCTTTGCCTTAGAACAACATTCTTTTTTAAAAACTGGTGATTTTGTTAATTTCGCCGGCTATACTCTTGCCAGTCTTATCATTGGAATCCTAGCCGTAGCTGCTGGATTCTGGTTTTCCAAATAACATCCCCACCCTTTACTCCATTTTAAGTACTTCTTTCCATTTCCGTTTTATTTAGCAGATTCTACTGATTTCCTGCATTATCAGCAGCAAATTGACTAAAAAAGCGCGAATATTTCAGATTTTCACCCAAACAAGTGTTAATTATATTAACATATCAACAGATTTGTCAATTTTGAAACACAATACCCGTAAAATACATGGGTTAATTTTATATAAAATGTAATTATGAGGTATATACCCCCTAAAAAATAGGGGGGTATTAAATTAATATATATTTTTGCTTCATAAATAATAAATCAATTATGAAAAAAATCGAGGCAATTATTAGGAAGTCAAAATTTGATGACGTAAAAAAAGCGTTACATCAAATTGAAGTAAACTTTTTTAGTTACTGGGACGTAACGGGAGTTGGCAATGAAAAAGAAGGTCATGTCTATAGAGGCATTTCCTATAGCACATCCGACATTCAACGCAGGTATCTTTCAATTGTAATATCGGATGAGTACCTGGAACGCACCGTTAATACCATATTGGAAACTGCATATTCGGGCAATGTAGGTGATGGTAAAATTTTCGTTTCCGAAATTTTGGAAGCCTACCGCATAAGAACGAAGGAAAGCGGAAAAGCAGGCATTAACTAAAAAAATTAAGAACCAACAAACAATTACAACATGGACGTAGGATTATTTACAGCAAATAACGTTTGGATGATGATATGTACGGCTCTCGTATTCTTCATGCATTTAGGATTTTCACTTTTGGAAATTGGACTAACCAGACAAAAAAACACAATCAATATCTTATTTAAGAACGTATTCATCATCTGTATGGGGTTACTCATATATTATATAGGTGGATTTAACTTAATGTATCCTGGAGATTTCAACGGTTATCTTGGTTTTGCGGGATTCGGCATTGAAGCCCCCATACTACCAGATGGTAGTTTAGACCTTACCTACAGTGAAGGGTATACTTATTGGACAGATTTTCTTTTTCAAGGAATGTTTGCCGCAACAGCAGCTACTATAGTTTCTGGAGCAGTGGCAGAACGTATTAAACTAGGTGGATTCATGATTTTCACCATAATTTATGTAGGATTGGTTTATCCTATTGTAGGATCTTGGCAATGGGGTGGTGGATTCTTATCCACACTTGGTGGCGATGATGCCGGTTTCCATGATTTTGCAGGATCTACACTAGTGCATTCCGTTGGAGGATGGGCCGCTTTGATCGCAATCTTTATATTAGGGCCTAGAATCGGCAAGTTTGGCGAAGACGGAAAACCTAATGCGATTCCTGGCCACAACATTCCTTTGGCTGCCGCAGGAGTACTTATTCTTTGGTTAGGCTGGTTTGGCTTTAATGGTGGATCGGTTTTATCCGCAGATCCAGCTGGGACTTCAATAGTATTGGTTACAACTTGCTTGGCAGCAGCGGCAGGTGGAATGGGATCATTTATCTTCTCCACAATTCTATACAAGAACTATGACCTTACCATGATGTTGAACGGTATCTTGGGCGGTTTGGTAGGAATTACCGCAGGAGCTGACCTAATGTCGCCTTTTGAATCTATTATAATAGGTCTAATAGCCGGGGTTATCATTGTCCTAGGCGTTGCTTTGGTAGACAAATTAAAGTTGGATGATCCGGTTGGAGCAGTTGCAGTTCACCTTATCTGTGGTATTTGGGGTACTTTGGCCGTGGGTATTTTCGGAGTTAAGGCTGGTGTATCACAGTTTTTATACCAACTTACAGGAGTAGCCGCTACCGGTGTATTCTGCTGTCTTACAGCATTTATCATCCTTATTATAATTAAGAAAACTTCAGGAATCAGAGTTTCTAAAGAAGAAGAATTGGAAGGCTTGGATTTACATGAGCACGGAATGGATGCTTATGCCGACTTCAGGATGAACCAACACTAATAATACAAAAAGGTAACGGAGCGTTTTGCAGAACGCTCCGTTTATAACCTTTTCAAATACAACAACTCAATAAATACATAACATCCTAATATAGGATATAACCCATTGAATTATGAAAACGATTATTTATACAAAATACGTAAAAAATTTACTATTACTTGCATTTGTTCTTGCCTCAACATTAACCTTTGCCCAGGAAGAAGAAAAGGAAGATAAAAAATTCACCATCAGCGGAAGTGTGGATGCTTATTATAGAACAAATTTAAATGGAGACAACGGTTTCGACGATGCGTCTGGCGCCCCCAATGCTGCTCCTGGATCCTCTTTTGCCAATCTACCTGGTTTTGCTTTGGGCATGGCCAATGTAATAGCCGGTTACGAAGGCGAGGATGTAGGTTTCGTAGCAGACCTTGTTTTTGGACCTAGAGGAACGGATGCCATTTTTGCCTCTCCTTTATATTCTGCTACCGGAAATATTGTAAACCAGTTGTACGTATACTGGAATGTAAGTGAATCTGTGAAATTGACCTTTGGTAATTTTAATACTTTCTTAGGTTATGAAGTAATTTCCCCTGTAGCTAACTTTAACTATAGCACATCTTACTTATTTTCATATGGTCCTTTCTCACATACAGGCTTAAAAGCAGATTTTACCTTATCTGACGACTTTAGCTTAATGTTGGCCATCATGAACCCTACCGATCAAACTGAATTGAATCCAACAGAAAAATATGCTTTTGGAGCTCAATTGGGTTATAGCGGTCAGTTCCTAAACTTGTTAGCGGATGACGGGGCTTTCGAAATTGACTTCACAGGTGGCTTCGATTTGTCCGATGAATTCTTCTTGGGAATCAATGCAGCCCTTTATGACAATGACGATATTGGTTTTGCTGGTGTGGCTCTTTATCCACAATATGCTACTTCTGACAACTTTACCTTAGGACTAAGAGGTGAATATTTCGCTGAAACAGGAGACTATGGCGCAATTGGAACAGGACTTGAAGATTCCAGTGTTTTTGCTGTAACGCTTACAGGAAGTGCCACTATAGGAAATTTAATAATCAAACCAGAATTGCGATTGGATAGCGCTTCTGATGATTCCTTTAGTTTCTTAGATACGGATTTGGCACCACAAAAGAGTTTATCCTCATTTGTTCTTGCCGCCGTATATTCTTTCTAAAAAAAATTGAGTTTATTATTTATAGCCCCGCTTAATGCGGGGCTTTTAATTTTTATCATTTTTTAAACGCCTTCACTCCTGCTAAAATTTCAATATCCAACCTATTTTGCTTTGGAACCAAAGGACAGGAATACTTGGGATTATAAGCGCAATATGGATTATATGCCCTGTTAAAATCCAACAGAATGCTATCACCATCAGGGATAGTCAAATCCAAATACCTACCTCCACCATAGGTTTCCTCTCCATTGGTAAGGTCCGCAAAGGGCAAAAACAAATAATCCTTATACTTCTCCTGCTGCATTAACTCCTGATTTTGATATACTTCCAATTTATGATTGCGACCATTTAAGATAAAAGTCACTACTCCATATACAACCTCCTCCGTCTGTCTTTCTGTGGTCGTTGGCATAAGGAAGGGCAAGGCTTCAGGTGTTCTAGTGAATTTTGCGGTTACCCTATATGTAGTATCGGGTTTATAAAAGTCCAAAGTCGTAAAATCCTTTCTAAACCTATCCGGTAAGGGTGAAGTTTCAGGGTCTTTGAATTCCTCATTTATTTTTTTCTGAAATTGCACTATATCTTCCAAAGAACTTGATTCCACAACGGCCATTTTCCCCTGCACCTGGTCGTGATATCTTTTTTCCTTACAACCCAGAGTAAATAACACTAAAACCAAAAATAACTGCTTCATTTTCCTGCTTTTGGCATAAAAATACAACATCCGTATTTCTGAATAAAAAATTTCTTGAAACCGACCAAGCCTAAGGTATTTTACGAACGGAAAACTACATACCAGAATCTAGGAAAATTTGTTTTAAAGGGTTTACAAATGAAGCATAAAAAACATCATTTTTATCCGGTTTATTTCCCAGTATCCAATGTAAATCAAAAGACATCCGATAACCCAAGCCAAGGAACAAAGACAATGCTCCTAGCCATAAATTTCCAATAAGGCAGTGGCTTTATTCTTTAATGACATCATAACGGGCGTCCTTTAAATATTTAGCCACAATCTCGTTGAACTCAGGGGTAATCCGTAGCAGGGCCGTACCTTCCAAACTATATAATTTAGCTTTATCGGCATATCCCTTTTTCAATAATTCCTCGAGATAAAACAATGATGTTCCATAGTCTTCCATTTGGGCACTGCTGGCTATTATTTTTAGATAATAACTATAGTCATAGGGATCTGTTATTGTTTTTAACATCCAAAGAAGGCTTAAAACTTCTTGATTAACCTGACTCCCCCCTCTAACTATATCTATATTATCTTCGATTAAAGCATTAACATAACCCAAAAGACGCTTTCCCATTTCTCTTTCAGCCTCAATTTTGCTTTTATCATACTTCTTTAATTCCCCCATTTGGTATATCCACCAACCCAAATTATTGTAATTATAGGTAGCTAAATCCTCCTCCAAATAATAGACATAATCTTCCTTTATAAATGACTCCTTAAGCAAAGTATTGTTTTCATTGCGCGTCATCGTCTTAAAAACCTTGTCCTTTTTCAAATCTCGCTTTATTTTCTTCAAGGAATCGGTATCCTTGAACACCCTGTACACAGACATAACTTCCTCCAATAAATTATCTGCCTGAATTAAGCTGTTGGATCTTATTAAACGATTTATTTCCTGCAAATTTTGAGCATAGGCCCTATCCACATAAGCCTCATCCTTCCCAATTTTGCCCTTGGCCATGGCAGATAAGGTGAAGATTTCCAAGGCTTTATCCAGATATTGGGTAGGGGGCCACTCATGACCGCCGTTAAATAATAACAAATGATTAGGGAATTTTAATCTGCCAAGTACGGACTTCCCTATCAACATTTCGGGATAGGCATAATCCTCCTTACCAACAATTCCTACAAAGTGAAACAAATTGTTCCCGTCCAATATTTCCAAATTGGGATACCCTGTGCCACAGGAAATTACCCCGGTTATACCTTTTACAAAAATTGGAAGGACAGAGGCAAATCTGGCACCGCTATCAAATCCCGCACTATAGGTTCTATCTTTTTGAATAGGCAATAGCGTGATAATTTCATTGAACATTCTCCCGGTTATGAGAATATTTTGGGAAGTGGTCAAAGTGTCGTTAACATTGTTTGATGCCGCTAAGATATACCCCTGCTTTTCTGCGGCATCTTTAAACATGCGAATGGCCTGTTTACCCCTTCCAGCCATGTCAAAAACAAAAAGAATAGGCCAATTTTGGTCCATTTCAAAGCTAGTAGGAAGATATAGTGAAAAACTTTCCGATATGGAATCCTTCACAGCGATCGAATCCATCACAATACCTTTTTTCAAGGTTAACTGCTGGGAATTACCAAAAAAAACCGTCCCAAGGAACAGTAATATTATAAATTTCTTCATAGACTTATTGTCATCAAATATCTAGCCAAATTAATAGAGTATGCCTAACCTTCCAACGTATACAGGATTCAGAAAGCTGATCTTTTAGGCAAAATTCTAACGCGGACTACTTTCCAAATAATCCGTTACAATACATTAAATTAAATAATAAATACTTTAGCACCAAAAGGGTTAACCTGTTTTAGTGAAAAATTTCCTTGACAATATCTTTAAAACAACTCCTTAAGCTTCCCTTTTTCTTATAGGAGCATTGGAAACTACATCCGACAGGATAATATGGGTCCGGGTCTCTCCATATTGAATGAGCTTGTCTATAAATTTCTCCAAGTGAAATTGATCTTTTAGAACCACCAACATAATTATATTCTCATTTCCTGTAATCCGATAACAATTAACGACTTCTTCATATGTGTTTACAATTTCTAAAAATGGTCGTAATTTTCCCATAAAAGCACGTAGGGTAATTATGGCTTTTAACTGATATCCGGTGTGTGAATGGGACACTACAGCCTTGTACCCTGTAATAACCCCGATATCTTCCATTTTTTTCACCCTTTCCGCCACCGCAGGAGGCGTTAGCCCCACTTTCCTTCCGATATTGGCAAAAGATTCCCGGGCATTTTCCTGTAGTAATTTTAAAATCTTCCAATTAAGGACATCTATCTTTGCATTCAATATGTAAATGATTAAAATTATTAACTTTCAATAGCTAATGTACAATTTTACTTTATATTATAAATTCATATTCCTTAATTTCTACGTAATTTTATATAACAAAAGTTGTCATAAAAAAAATGCCTTACAAAAACTTAAGTACGATTCCGATTTATCGCAAATCCTTGGATCTTTTACAGATGAGCAGGGAAATTGCTTCGTACCTATCTTACAATAAGGATTTGCTAAAGCTTTATCAATCCAACAGCCACCGGGATATTATGGTAGACTCCTTATTAACGGATTCCATTTTAATTCCTCAGCAAATAGCAGAAGCAGAGCGCTCCGATTGTCAAGCTGCTAGAATGAGAAGTGCCACTTTCATCAATGTTATCATAAGAAACATAAACTCCTATTGCACAGGTTTGGAAAAGGATGGGGTGAAGGAAAAAGAATACCTAAATCTTTTGAGAAGCGAAATAAAAAGTTTCCGAAGATTGTACAAAGTATGGAGGCGTTCTATTCGGAGTTAAGATCTCTTTACCACAAACTCTTCATTCCAAATAAAGTCGGTTACCCGAACTACAAACCTTTCAAGGAATTACAAAATCCTTCAAGAGGCCGAAATCTCTTTTTAATAGACTGAATCACATATTCCTCCTATACTGCCCTCCCACGCCAAACAATGCTTTGGTAATTTGCCCTAAGGAACAGAACTTGGTAACCTCCATAAGCTTTTCAAAAATATTATCGTTTTTAATGGCCACCATCTGTAATTCTTCCAATTGCTGTCTTGCCGAATCGCCCATCATAGCATGTAAATTTTCCAAAGTACCAATTTGAGCCTTCTTTTCCGCCTCAGTGGCCCGGATTACCTCTGCTGGTAAAATTGTAGGCGACCCTTTGGAGCTTAAAAAGGTATTCACCCCAATAATAGGAAATTCCCCATTGTGCTTTAGAGTCTCATAATATAGGCTCTCCTCCTGAATTTTAGATCTTTGATACATGGTCTCCATAGCGCCCAACACTCCCCCTCGCTCCGTGATACGGTCAAATTCCAACAATACGGCCTCCTCTACTAGATCCGTCAATTCTTCAATTATAAAGGAACCCTGTAATGGATTTTCGTTTTTAGTCAAGCCCAATTCCTTGTCTATTATCAATTGAATGGCCATGGCCCTTCGTACAGACTCCTCAGTGGGAGTGGTAATTGCCTCATCATAGGCGTTTGTATGCAAAGAATTACAATTATCATAGATGGCGTATAGTGCCTGCAAAGTAGTACGGATATCGTTAAAATCTATTTCCTGGGCATGTAAGCTACGCCCTGAAGTCTGTATATGATACTTTAACATCTGTGCCCTGGAATCTGCCCCATATTTAAGATTCATTGCTTTTGCCCATATCCTACGGGCAACCCTGCCAATTACAGCATATTCGGGATCGACTCCATTGGAAAAGAAAAAGGACAGATTGGGTCCAAATTTATTGATATCCATACCCCTACTCAGATAATACTCCACAAAGGTAAAACCGTTGGATAGGGTAAATGCCAATTGGGTAATGGGATTGGCTCCTGCCTCGGCAATATGATAACCTGAAATAGATACCGAATAAAAATTGCGCACCTCGTTCTTTATAAAGTATTCCTGAACATCGCCCATTAGGCGCAGGGCAAATTCCGTTGAAAAAATGCATGTATTTTGGGCCTGATCCTCTTTTAAGATATCTGCTTGTACCGTTCCCCTTACTTTATTCAAGGTTTTGGTCTTTATTTCAGCATATACATTGCTTGGCAAAACTTGATCACCGGTAATACCTAAAAGCATTAGCCCCAAACCATTATTACCTTCGGGCAGATTACCTATGTATTTTGGTCTCTCCATGCCCTTTCCCTTATAAATAGCAGCTATCTTCTGTTCAACCTCTTTTTCCAATCTATTTTTAATAATATACTTTTCACAATTTTGATCAATGGCGGCATTCATAAAATAGCCTAATAACATAGGGGCGGGGCCATTGATGGTCATACTTACAGAGGTTGCAGGACTACACAGATCGAAGCCTGAATACAACTTTTTGGCATCGTCCAAACAGCAGACAGAAACTCCTGCATTACCAATTTTACCATAGATATCCGGTCTGTAATCGGGATCATGACCATAAAGGGTTACCGAATCAAAGGCAGTGGATAAACGCTTGGCAGGCAATCCTAAACTAACATAATGAAAACGTCTGTTCGTACGTTCGGGACCACCCTCTCCGGCAAACATCCTAGCTGGATCCTCTTCTGTTCTCTTAAATGGATAAAGTCCGGCAGTGTAGGGAAACTCCCCGGGAACGTTTTCCTGAAGGATCCAGCTAAGAATATCTCCCCATGCCTTATATTTTGGCAGTGCTATTTTGGGAATATTCGTTTGCGCCAAGGATTTGGTATGTGTTTCAATTTTAATTTCCTTACCCCTTACGTTAAAGTTGAAGACTTCCGATCTGTAGTCTTGAACCTTTTTTTCCCAATTCGTAATAAGCTCCCAGTTGTAGGGATCTAAATTCATTTTAATTTTATCGAATTCTTTGAACAAGAGCTCCAACAATTGTTTTTTATCATCTGGCGTGATCAACTTTAGGATGCCTTCTGTGTTTAAACCGCTTTTCTTGAGAAACCCACCAAAATCCACATTGGCCTCCGCTCCGGATATAGACTGAATGGTTAAAAAAATACCATATAATCTTTGGGCCAAGTCTGCTTGATAAACGGCCCTCTTATCATAAGCCCTGTTGTTTTCTGCTATTTCGGATAAGTAACGAGTACGGGAAGGAGGTATTATAAAAATCTTTTGGGCATCGGTATCGGCAATTTCGAAAAGGGAATTCAAAGCCGTTCCTGTTTTCGCAACCAACTTGTCCATGACCGACTTATACAGCCGGTTCATACCGGGGTCATTGAATTGTGAGGCAATGGTTCCAAGAATAGGTAGCTCATCCTGATCAGCCTCCCACAGTCCATGATTGCGCACATATTGCTTTTTTACATCCCTCAGGGCATCCGAGGCTCCTCTTTTATCAAATTTGTTAATGGCCACTATATCGGCAAAATCCAACATGTCTATTTTTTCCAACTGCGTAGCTGCACCAAATTCGGGTGTCATCACATAAAGCGAAACATCGCTGTGCTCAATTATCTCCGTATCCGATTGTCCTATTCCCGAAGTTTCCAAAATAATTAAGTCGAACCCTGCCAACTTTAAAACTTGTACGGCTTCATCCACATGTTTGGACAAGGCCAAATTGGATTGCCGGGTGGCCAAAGAACGCATGTAGACTCGGGGATCATTGATGGCATTCATGCGAATACGGTCTCCCAACAAGGCACCTCCGGTTTTTCTTTTAGAGGGATCCACAGAAATTATTCCAATAGTTTTACTGGGGAAATCCACTAAAAATCTTCGAACCAATTCATCCACCAAACTAGATTTCCCTGCACCTCCAGTTCCTGTAACTCCTAGTACCGGCACAGCGCTATCCACTGGCTCCAGACCTGAAAAGATCTGTTTAAATTCGCCATGCCTGTTTTCTGCCAAGGTAATTAGCCTTGCTATGGCATTTACATTCTTATCCTTTAGGAATTGGATGAAAGTATGGCCTTTCTCAATTATAAAGGAAGGAATAGGAAAATCGCTTTGCCGTACCAAATCATTTATCATTCCCTGTAGACCCATAGTCCTGCCATCATCCGGGGAATATATTCGAGTTATACCATAGTCCATCAATTCCTTGATTTCTTCAGGCAGAATAACCCCGCCACCACCTCCAAAAATCTTAATGTGGTCTGCTCCTCTTTCCTTTAAAAGATCATGCATGTATTTGAAATACTCATTATGCCCCCCTTGGTATGAAGTTATGGCTATGGCATTTACATCTTCCTGAATGGCACAATCCACAACTTCCGAGACACTTCGGTCATGACCTAAATGTATTACTTCCACACCGGTAGACTGAATTATACGTCGCATCATATTGATTGCAGCATCATGACCGTCAAAAAGAGATGCTGCAGTTACAATACGGACTTTATTTTTTGGAATATATGGTGGCTTTTGCTTCATAATAACAATACTATTTCCCTTTTAAGGATTAAATGAAAATCACCTTTTATGCAATTGTTCCCCACAGTGGTTATTGGAGGTATTGAAATAAATAGGTGCACACATTTTAATAGACAAAAAAAGGACAATTAATCGGGTGCAATTTAGCGAAATCGCAAATTATATAGCCATAAAATTAGAATATTATAAAAATACCCCGCAACCAGAGTACTTCATTCCTAAAATCCTAATTTTACGGCATAAAACAAATAAATCTTGAAGACAACCATCCTTATAAATTGCCCCGACCAATCCGGAATAATAAGTTCTGTAACTGGATTTATACATAAAAAAGGGGGCAATATTATTTATATAGACCAGCACGTGGATAAAGAAGCTGGTGTTTTTTTCATGAGACTGGAAAGTGATTTTGAAAAGAACATTCCGGCGGTGAAAAATTTGAAACAAGAATTCGATATGGAATTGGCCCAGCCCTACCACATGGAGTGGAGTTTACATTTGGGGTCTTTTAAGCCAAAAATGGCCCTTTTCGTTTCCAAATACAATCATTGCTTATACGATTTGCTAAGCAGGTACAACTCAGGTGAATTGGAGGTTGAAATCCCCTTTATCCTTAGTAATCACAGTGATTTGGAATATGTTGCCAAACAATTCGATATTCCCTTTTTCCATATACCGGTAACAAAAAATACCAAAAGTGAAGCTGAAAATCGTCAACTGGCCCTTTTAAAAGAATATCAAATAGATTTTATTGTATTGGCCAGATATATGCAAATTGTAACTGGCAAAGTAATAGACCACTATCCCAATAAAATTATCAACATACACCATTCCTTTCTTCCCGCATTTGCCGGTGCCAAGCCTTACCATGCTGCCTTTGAAAGAGGCGTTAAAATTATTGGGGCTACGAGCCATTATGTTACGGAGGAACTGGATGCCGGACCCATAATAGAGCAGGACGTTACTACTGTAACCCATGCGCATAGCATTAAGGATTTTATAACCAAGGGACGGGATTTGGAAAAAATTGTACTGTCTCGGGCGGTAAAGCTTCATATTAGAAGGAAAACTATGGTCTATAACAACAAGACTGTAATTTTCTCTTAGCCCAAGTACTAAATTCCTATAGCTTAAGTTATAGTTATAACCTTAAAATTTAGAAATGAAGAAATTATTATTAGCTCTAGTCCTATTTCAATTCGTTGGATGTTCGGAATTACAACAGGTGGTGAATCAATTACCGCAAGGTGGAGCCGTTGGCAATGACGAAATTGCAAACGGCCTTAGAGAAGCCCTCAATATGGGTATTGATAAACAGGTTAGTAAACTAACACAAACTGATGGTTTTTTCAATAACGAACTAGTAAAAATTATGCTTCCCGAGGAATTACAAAAAGTGGACAAGACCCTGCGGGATATAGGCCTTTCCAATTTAGCCGATGAAGGACTTAAAATACTGAATAGGGCAGCCGAGGATGCCGTTAAGGAAGCAACGCCCATATTCGTGAACGCCGTTAAGGGCATCACCTTTAATGATGCCAAAAACATCTTATTGGGTTCGGATAACGCGGCCACCATGTACCTTACCAACGCTACGCAAACAGAACTTTACAACAAATTTAATCCTGTTATTAACAATTCATTTGAAAAAGTGGGGGCAGATAAAATATGGAGTAATCTGATTACCAGATACAACAGCATTCCCCTGACCAATAATGTTAATCCAGATCTAACAGATTATGTTACCCAAGAGGCTTTGGATGGCGTTTTTACAATGATTGCCGTGGAAGAAAAAGAAATAAGGACCAAGGCATCTTCTAGAACCACAGCTGTTTTAAAAAAGGTTTTTGCACTGCAGGATTAAAGGTGTAGGATTTATAGGAAATTGATACAATAAATCTATTTTATAATCGTTACAATGATATAAGTCTTGATGACAACCTATAAATTGCCAAAATAACAATACAGATATAAAATAAAAGTTTGAGTTAGTATTTTTTGAGTTAGTTAGTTTAAAACCGGTGGGAGCACCGGTTTTTTTTGTTTTAATAGTGGTTAATGTAGATTAAAAACCATGTCCACAAAAGGTATAACTTCTATAAATGAAATTTCAGAAGTTAATTACAATAATACCTTTGATCTATTTAAACAAAAGATATTCTATTACCGTATCATTAAAAAATTGCGGTTGCTCAACATTCACCACATGCCCACAGTTCTGGACTACGATCAACTCAGAGGTTTTATGGTCCATAACTATTTGTTTAATGGTAGGCAAGAACAGATAATCCTCTGCTCCCATTACATAGAGCGTAGGAATCTTTATATCCACTGTTCTGAAAAAATGCAGTAACGGATTAATTTCCGAAGTCAACTTAAACCATCGAATAAATTCCTTTTGATATAATTTCTTGGCCTCCCGAACAAAAAGTGACCGAGATTCCTTATGGTTCTTGTTCGGCATAATCACAAAGGCAAAAAACGTATACAGCCATAAATAAGGAACTATGGATTTTAATATAACACCCAACCTCATCAGTATTTGGGACCTTAGGTTCAATTTCATAATGGCACCCCCCATAATCATACTTTCCACCCTATGTGGATGCTTTTCAGCCAAATTCCGAATTAAAATGGTACCTAAGGAAATTCCAATAAAATGGGATCTTTCAATTTTTTCATAATTGATAACCTCCAAAATATCCTCGGTTATATTATCAAAGGTATACTTATCCTTAAAGGCGTCCGTAAAATGTGGTTTAGAGTTTCCATGCCCCCTAAGGTCCAAAAGCAGTACATTAAAATGTTTTTTAAATTCCCTTAACTGCTTGTACCAAATAGTAGAGCTACCTCCTGCACCATGTACAAAAGTCACCCATTTAGTAGACGTATTATGGATATGTGTATTATAACTGATCAATATACATTTTTTATAAAAGTAGCATTAATTTCGACATCCTTTATAAGGCTTAAAAATTTCGAAATATACCATTGGTATTAACCCAAGGTTAAAAAATAGATAAATTACCTGATTATTAGACCAATACCCCCTTATTGAACGGACATAGACCTTGTTTCTATTTATATTTGTAAAAAAAAGTTTATGAAAAATCAATATTGCAAAGTGGGCTCAATAACACCTATGGGCAATGGCACCGACGAAATAAACCTACTGGAGCATCAATACCAAAGTTTTATGGAGAAGGCATCAAGCAAAAAAAATTCAGATACGAAACTTGCCGAATTTTTCGAATTGAAAGCCATGAAAATTCAAAAAATAATCCAAAACCTGGTTTAATAAATACCCTAGCGTTTTTTTAGCTCCATACTCATTTCCAACTGCATCTCTTTGGCTTTTTCAGCCGACGCCTGCGCAAAATCCAATTGGTCCGAGGCGTAAATGATTCCTCTTGAAGAATTTACCAAAAGACCAACATTTTTACTCATTCCATATTTACACACTTCGGACAAACTGCCGCCTTGTGCCCCAACTCCTGGAACTAGCAGAAAACTCTCAGGAATAATTTTCCTTATTTCTGTCAAAAAAGTCGCCTTTGTAGCCCCGACTACGTACATCAGGTTTTCCGAATTTTCATATGATTTGGAAACCTCCAAAACCTCTTTATACAGCTCCCTGCCATTAACCATTTTGGTCTGAAAATCGAACGCTCCCATATTGGAAGTAAGTGCCAACAGTATGGTATGCTTATCCTTAAAAGCCAAAAATGGCTCTACGGAGTCCCTTCCCATATATGGAGCAATAGTTACCGAATCGAAACCCAAATCTTCAAAAAATGCTTTGGCATATCTCGTGGAAGTGTTCCCTATATCGCCACGTTTGGCGTCTGCGATAGTAAATATTTCGGGATAATTGCTATTTAAATAGTCGATAGTTTTTTCCAATGCCTGCCATCCCTTTATTCCGTATGCCTCATAAAAGGCCGTATTGGGCTTATAGGCAACACATAAGTGGTGCGTAGCATCGATAATGGCCTTGTTAAAAGCAAAAATGGGGTCATCCTGATCCAATAGATGCTTGGGAATCTTATCCAAGTCGGTATCCAAACCAATACAAAGAAAGGATTCCTTTTTTTGAATCTGTTCTACTAAAAACTGAGTGGTCATAGGAATTAAAATATCTCAGAGGCTTCTTTTAGTTTCTCCGTATTCTCAACCAAACTTAATTCGTCTATGATACGTTGAATGTCCCCGTTAATAATGTTTTGCAAGTCGTAAAGCGTTAAGCCGATCCTATGGTCCGTAACCCTACCCTGCGGGTAATTGTAGGTTCTAATTTTGGCGGAACGGTCACCACTGCTCACTTGGGAGTTTCTCTTGGCAGCATCTTCCTCCTGTTTTTTCGCCAATTCCATATCATACAACCGCGAGCGCAATACTTTAAATGCCTTTTCCTTGTTTTTGTGCTGTGATTTCTGATCTTGACACTGTGCAACAAGTCCCGTTGGAAGGTGGGTTAAACGCACAGCGGAATAGGTTGTGTTCACAGATTGACCTCCTGGTCCTGATGAACAGAAAAAATCTATTCGGACTTCTTTGGGGTCGATCTGTACATCAAAATCTTCTGCCTCTGGAAGCACCATTACGGTGGCGGCACTGGTATGCACCCTACCCTGGGTTTCGGTCTGTGGAACTCGTTGAACGCGGTGAACTCCAGCTTCAAACTTGAGGGTACCATATACATCCTCTCCAGTTACCTCGAACTGAATTTCTTTATACCCTCCACTTGTTCCCTCACTTAGGTCAATAACATTGGTTTTCCACCCTTTGGATTCACAATATTTAGTGTACATTCTAAAAAGATCACCTGCAAAAATACTGGCTTCATCACCACCCGTACCCGCGCGCACCTCTACTACTACGTTTTTGGAGTCTTCAGGATCTTTGGGTATCAACATCAATTTAATTTCCTCCTCCAATACTGGTAATTTTTCCTTGGCCTCCTCCAACTGCATTTTGGCCATATCTACCATTTCCCGATCACTGCCATCGGCCAAAATCTCTTCTGCCTCAGAAATATTATTGGTAAGCTCTAAATAAAGAGTTCTCTTATCCACTAACTGTTTTAAGTCCTTATATTCCTTATTAAGTGCCACATAACGCTTCTGGTCAGAGATAATACCAGGCTGAATTATAAGGTCCGAAACCTCATCAAAACGTTGCTTTACTATGTTTAATTTATCTATCATATACAATCTACACTTGGACTGCGAATTTACGATAATTTTGTACATTTAAGCATATCCTATTAAGAGATGAATTCAATTTTCAATTTTAGAACCTATCAATTGAGTTTTCTCTTTGCCAAACCGTATCTCTGGATATCCTTTATGTTAACCGTTTTTATGCTGTTTAGCGGTAAGCTTATTTTTAAGATTTCCCACCCAATAATAATGGTCCTAAGTTCCAAAATTTTGTTCTACTTAGGCGTCTTTCTATTTTATTTTGAAATTGGCCTGCGAAAGCGTTTAACGTTTTATCAAAATTTCGGTGTATCAAAAACAGTCCTTTTTGTTCTGGCATTATTGTTCGATATTATCATTACCACGGCATTTATAAACCTTATCCATTTATTTTGATATTGGAAATAGACAGTGTTGACTTGGAATTCGACGGAAAAAAGGTCCTATACGGTATTTATATAAAGTCTGAAAAAGGAAAAGTTACCGGAATCCTCGGAAGAAATGGCAGTGGAAAAACTTGCTTTTTGAGAATTCTGTTCGGTGACTTACAACCAAAATACAAGAACATCCGCAGCAATGAAATGTGCTTCCCTAAACCTTTGTACCAAACAGGTATAATTGGTTACCTGCCCCAATATCCACTTTTGCCAAAGAATTTAAAAATCAATTTGGTATTTAAGTTATTTAATGTTTCCTGGGAGTCCTTTACCGGCCATTTCCAAAGTTTTAAAATATATGGCAATGCAAAGATCAAAGATCTGTCCTCAGGAGAGATCAGGGTTATTGAAGCCTATTTAATACTTCTGTCCCAAAAAGAAATTATACTACTGGACGAACCATTTTCCTTTATTGCCCCACTATTTGTAGAGAAATTCAAAACATTGATCAACGTGGTAAAAAAGACAAGTATTATTATTTTAACCGATCACTTCTATGAGGATATTATGGAGGTAAGTGATACCATCTATCTTCTTAAAAATGGATGTTCAAAAGAAATAGTAGAAAAAGAAGAACTTGTTAACGAGGGTTATTTGAACAAGGGATTAATCGAATAAAATACCGCTACTTTTGTGCATCTTATTATTATCATCCACAATAATTACCTCTGTCCCTTTTATTTGATTTATCAACGCCATTCCCGAATCCAGGCCAAGTACAAAAATTGCCGTAGCCAAGGCATCTGACCATTCTGCGGTTTTGGAAAAAACAGAAACACTATTTATACCTGTCGTAGGAAGACCAGATCGGGGATCTAAAATATGTGAGTATTTCTTTCCGTCAAAGGAAATAAATTTATCATAACTCTCTGAGGTAGCTACTGAAGATTCCAAAACTGGTAGCCAGGAAAATATCTTATCCTTACTGAGCGGATTGGCTATACCGATCAACCATTTTTCTCCTGTAGCCTTTGTTCCCCAAGTGGTAAGATCTCCAGAAGCATTGATAACTCCGGCACGAACCTGCTTTTCCACCATCAGTTCTTTGGCCTTATCCGCGGCATAGCCCTTAGCTATAGCGCCCAAGCCAATCTTCATACCCTTCAATTGTAAAAATACCGAATGATCGTCCTCATTGAGGATAATTTTCCTGTAACCTACCTTACTTACGGACTGTTTAATTTGTTCCTTGGTAGGCTTATATTTCATAGAGCCGTCAAATTTCCAAATTTTATCCAGCCCGGAAAATGTAATATCAAAAGCGCCATCGGTAATTTCAGAAATTTGATTTGCCCGTTCTATTAGCTTAAATAATTCCACACTAACCTTAACCGGTTTTATACCTGCATTTCTATTTATCTCTGAGGTTTCCGATTCTTTGTCCCAAGAAGACATCAGTTTTTCTATCCTTTTAATTTCAGATACGGCCTCCTCTATATTTATATACCCTATTTCCTCGTTATCGGCAACTATGGTAATATCAAATTTTTCGCCCATCAAGGTAACGGTTCGTTGAACAGTAACGAACTTTTGTTCTTGAGCATGGCCCATTAGCGCCATCCAACATAAAATAAGAGAAAACAAAACCCTCACCCTAAAACGAAGTTAAAAGTTGAACTATTTTCCTTCCTAAAATTAAAAAGTGAATCGCCATCTTTAGATTTCAATTCACGAAGTAACAACCAATAAAAATTAACCTTTGCCCTCTTCAGAAACCTATGGTTATTATTAGAGCGAATAATTCCAATTCCTAAAAAAGGAAGTATCCAAAAGGCATATAGTAAGGGTGTGCAGAATGATTTTATGGTAAAATTCATGAAAGAAAGTAGGTTATAAATCAGATTTGATTATTCAAATACGCGAAGAATCTGCCCATTCAACTCCGTTTTAAATATTTTCAGTGGTTTGGCAACATCATTACCTATTTGATTTAATGGAGTTCCGGTCTGACTAAAGCGTGAACCATGTGTAGAGCAGTGAAAAATACCACCATCTTCTGCTTTAAACCTTACCTCATCGGTTTGTTGATGACTGCATATCTGACTTGCGGCCACAAAATTACCTTCCAAGTTTTTTACAACCACCACAAAATTTTTCAAAATAAAGTCACCGTTATTTTTCAATTTAGCTCCCTCTGCCGAACTTAAATCAATAGTAAAATCCACCCCTATTGGTATGGGTTTGGGATCTATAACTTCACCACTATCGGATGAACAACCATGTAAGCAGGGAAAAGTAAGGGCAAATGCCGCTCCGGTACCTAAAGTCCTTAAAAACTGCTTTCTTTCCATAACGTAATTTCTTTATAAAACAACGTAGGAAAAAGGGTATTCGTATACCTTAATACACAAAGGTACCGAACTCGCTTTCAATTGTGAGTTTTTTAACAGAATTGGCTTCCACTTTACCCACAATTTGTGCAGACACTCCGTAACTTTCCGAGATGGAGATAATGTCACTGGCAATGGATGGATCCACATACAGTTCCAACCTATGTCCACAGTTAAAAACTTGGTACATCTCCTTCCAGTCTGTTCCCGATTGTTCCTGAATTAATTTAAACAATGGTGGAACTGGAAATAAATTATCTTTTATAATATGGAGGTTTTCCACAAAATGAAGGATTTTGGTCTGTGCCCCTCCACTACAGTGTACCATTCCGTGAATATCACCAGCTTTATATTTGTAAAGTATTTTTTTAACTATTGGTGCATAGGTACGGGTTGGCGACAATACTAATTTTCCGGCATTCAAGGGTGAGTTGGGAACCTCATCGGTCAATTTTACATTACCGGAATACACTAAATCCTCAGGCACTGCTGCATCATAACTTTCAGGATATTTCTCTGCTAAGTATTTTGCAAAAACATCATGTCTGGCAGAGGTAAGCCCATTGCTTCCCATACCGCCATTATATTCCTTTTCGTAACTGGCCTGTCCAGAAGAGGACAATCCAACAATTACATCCCCGGCCTTAATATTGGCATTATTGATCACCTTAGTCCGTTTCAATCTTGCTGTTACGGTGGAATCCACGATTATGGTCCGTACCAAATCTCCTACATCTGCAGTTTCCCCACCAGTAGATCTAATTGTAATTCCGTGTTTTTCCAAATCCTCGATCAGCTCTTCCGTACCATTGATTATAGCGGATAAAACCTCTCCAGGAATTAAATTTTTATTTCTCCCAATGGTAGAGGACAACATGATATTGTCCGTAGCCCCAACGCATATAAGATCATCAATATTCATAATCAAGGCATCTTGGGCTATTCCCTTCCAAACTGTGACATCTCCGGTCTCTTTCCAATACATATAGGCCAAGGAAGATTTGGTTCCGGCCCCATCTGCATGCATTACCAAACAGTAATCATTGTCATTGGTAAGGTAATCGGGCACAATTTTGCAAAAGGCTTGCGGAAATAAGCCTTTATCAATATTTTTTATGGCATTGTGCACGTCTTCTTTGGAAGCAGAAACCCCTCTTTGATCGTATCTTTTGCTGTTGGATGAGCTCATGAATATAAGTTTGCGACAAAAATAGTGGAATCCATAAAAAAAAGCCCATAAATTGTGGGCTTTTAATCCAATATTTTATAAACTACCAATTATTTAATGAACAACAGTTCCCTATATTTGGTAAGGGGCCAGTATTCGTCTCCTACCACTTGCTCCAATTTATCGCAATGGTAGCGTATTTCATCAAAATAAGGGCGCACATTGTCACAGTAGGCAAAGGCTTTCTTGTTTATATCCGACATATTATTGGCTTTTTTTCTTTCATCCACCATAGCATCGGTCTTAATTTTTATGGCACGGATATGTTCTGAAATTCGTTCAACAATGTCCAATTGACTTTCTGACATTTTTTTATGGGCGGCACCATATATCTCTTTTAGACCTACCACGTTTTTTATCAATTTATTCTGATATTCCACGGCAGCCGGAATTATATATCCGTAGGCAAGCTCAGTAAAGACCCTACCTTCTATCTGAATGTGGAGGATATATTCCTCCAATTCCACCTCCTGTCGAACCCTTACCTCTATTTCACTAAGAACGTTCATAGACTTGAACAATGCCAAGCTTTCTTTGGAAGTAAGTACCTGTAATGCCTGAGGGGTATTCTTATTATTGCTCAAGCCACGGGATTTTGCCTCATTTTCCCAGGCTTCACTGTAACCATCTCCCTCGAACCTAATCCTTTTGGAGGTTTTAATATATTCCCGAAGCACATTGAAAATGGCTTCATCCTTTTTAAGTCCTTTCTTGTCCACCAATTGATCCACCTCTTTCTTGAAGGCAATAAGCTGTTTGGCCACAATGGTATTTAGAACGGTCATTGGCTTGGCACAATTGGATTTGGAACCTACCCCGCGCATTTCAAATTTATTTCCCGTAAATGCAAATGGAGAGGTGCGATTGCGATCCGTATTGTCCAATAAAATTTCCGGGATTTTACCAACCACGTTCAACTTTAATTCCGTCTTTTCCTCAGGAGATAATTTCCCTTTGGTAACACCTTCCAATTCATTTAAGACCTCATTTAATTGTTCCCCGATAAAGATCGACAGGATGGCTGGTGGAGCTTCGTTGGCCCCCAATCTATGGTCGTTGCTTGCAGAAGCTATGGAAGAACGCAATAATTCCTCATAATTATCCACGGCCTTTATAGTATTCACGAAAAAAGTTAAAAACTGAAGGTTTTTCATGGGAGTAGACCCAGGACTAAGCAAATTAACACCGGTATCGGTAGCCAAAGACCAATTGTTATGCTTTCCCGAACCGTTTATATCCTTGAAGGGCTTTTCATGGAAAAGCACTTTAAAGAAGTGTTTATCAGCAATCTTTTCCATCACATCCATCAGCAATAGATTGTGATCTACCGCTAAATTGGTTTCCTCAAATATTGGCGCCAATTCAAACTGGTTGGGTGCTACTTCATTATGCCTTGTTTTAACGGGAATACCCAATTTGGTACACTCCATTTCCAAATCCTTCATGAAATTCAACACCCGATTCGGAATAACCCCAAAATAATGATCATCCAATTGTTGGCCTTTTGCCGCAGAATGTCCTACCAATGTTCGGCCGGCCAAACTTATATCGGGCCGTGAAAATGCCAAGGATTTATCTATTAAAAAATATTCCTGTTCCCATCCCAAGGTAGCATAAACTTTAGTCACATTTTTATCAAAGTACTTTGCAACGGCAGTAGCGGCTTCGTCCATTGCGCCCAAAGCCCTTAGCAGAGGGGCCTTATTATCCAGGGCCTCCCCGGTATATGCCACGAATACAGTGGGTATACATAGGGTGGTACCATATAAAAATGCAGGCGATGTTGGATCCCAGGCGGTATAGCCCCTAGCTTCAAAAGTATTGCGAATACCCCCATTAGGAAAACTGGAAGCATCGGACTCTTGCTGTACCAACTGGCCTCCACCAAACTTTTCCATTACTCTACCCTCAGGTGAAAAATCGAAAAATGCATCGTGTTTTTCCGCAGTTGCCCCGGTAAGAGGTTGAAACCAATGGGTATAGTGTGTAGCTCCCATAGATATAGCCCATGTTTTCATTCCCTCCGCCACCTGATCGGCAACTTTTCTATCTATTTTGGCACCGGATACTACAGCAGCCTTCACTCTATCATATGCATCTTTGGTCAAGTATTGCAACATTCGTTCCTCGTTGAACACGTTCACTCCAAAATATTCTGAACGCCTCCCGGTCTCCTCAATTTCTAATTTACTCCTAGTATGGCTGTTAGCTATGGCATTAAACCTTTGATTTGACATAAATACTTTTTTGACAAAAATAACAATTCATTAAAATAAACCACAAAAAATAACTATTTAATAATTTACCCCATAAAAAATAGGGGGTTCAAAAAAAATAACAACATTATCAGCATTTAACCCACTAAAAAATGGCGTATATGACGAAAATTATTATTTTTGTCTGCGTTAATAATAAAAATCAACAAGAAATATTATGAGCAAGTCTAAATTAGAATACATTTGGTTGGATGGGTACGAGCCCACACAGAACATGAGGAGTAAAACTAAGGTTGAAGAAAACTTCAGTGGTAAATTGGAGGATTGCCCAATCTGGTCCTTTGATGGAAGTTCAACCCGCCAGGCTGAAGGAGGATCTTCTGACTGTGTTTTAAAGCCAGTAGCTATCTACCCTGATCCGCATCGTATCAATGGCTATTTAGTAATGACCGAGGTTATGAATGCCGATGGCACTCCCCACGTATCCAATGGTAGAGCTACAATTGAAGATGAAGACAATGACTTCTGGTTTGGGTTTGAGCAAGAATATTTTATAATGGACACCAAAACGGAACTTCCATTAGGATTTCCTAGAGGTGGATATCCAAAACCACAAGGTATGTACTACTGCTCTGTTGGTGGTCTAAATACCCATGGTCGTGACTTGGTTGAAGAGCACGCCGATGCATGTATTGATGCTGGCCTAAACTTTGAAGGTATTAACCAAGAAGTAGCATGTGGTCAATGGGAATTTCAGTTGTTCGCCAAAGGTGCTAAAAAAGCAGGTGACGAAATTTGGATTGCCAGATACTTACTTGACAGATTAACTGAAAAACATGGTTACTATATTGAATACCATCCAAAACCACTTGGTGATACCGATTGGAATGGTTCGGGTATGCATGCGAATTTCTCCAACACAACATTGAGAACTTGTGGGTCAAGAGAAGTTTACGAAAAAATATGTGAAGCCTTCCGTCCAGTTGTTAAAGAGCACATTGCTGTTTACGGAGAGTTCAACGATCAACGTTTAACAGGAAAGCACGAAACAGCTTCTATACATGACTTTAGTTATGGTATTTCCGACAGGGGTGCCTCTATTAGAATTCCGATCATTACAGTTCAAAAAGGCTGGAAAGGTTGGTTGGAAGATAGAAGACCAGCTTCTAACGGTGATCCATACAAGATTGCAGGTAGAATCGTTAAAACTGTTAAATCAGTTAAAATATAAAGAGAATAAAAATAATTGTTGATTATTTTTACCGACCGTTCCTCTTGTAATAAGAGGGGCGGTTTTTTTATTCCCTTTAATTTACTACTCCACCTTCATTAAGCAATGGGGTGTTCATCCAGAAATCGCCATAATTATCAGGCTTCAAAATGGGTTGGTCCTGAAATATAGGCCAGTTTTTGTCCATAAAAAGTCGCTCATCCGGATATTTTGTTACCGGTTTTTGCTGCTGAACAAAAAATTCCCTGAATTGCATTAAGGAATAGGTTTCGGAAAAATCCAATTTATTACCATCCAAATCCATAATGTTATCCATGACTATACGAAAATCATCTTTCCCAATATCCGCGGGATCAGAATAAAAAATCTCCAGGGCCTGGTCTCCCAGGTTCATCTTGGGATGCAACTGAACGGTTACACTATCCGCAAGAACAACCTTTTCGATATCCATACCCTTACCCTTATAACTTATATTGTAATTTTTGTCCTTAAGCACCTTGAAACGCAAGGGCACTCTATTAAAAATAATTTCAAAGTGTTTCTTTTCAAAATTGATAACAACATCCTTGACGGTAAAAACCGGTGGTACTTTTACCTCAAATTTATTGCTGAAGGAAATGTAACTGGGAGACATTTTGTCATCCTGTTTCTTGTACTCCACTAAAGTTCGGTATAGTAACCTATCCTCTATTCTTTTACTGGTCTTACTTATTTTTCTCGTCCCCAATAAAGCATCATAGGTGGCGTATTCCAATTTAACGATTTCAAAGTTTTCCTTTGAAATATAAATTTTCCCCCTGACCATAAACTTCCAATTGTGCTTATATATATCTATAACATACAATGCTTTCCCGTCCAAATAAGTGTCATCTTCCAAAGAAAAATCATGGTTCTTTAAAAAATCGGTATCCAAATGATCAACAAAGGAATAGGAAAAGGTGTTATAATTCCTAATGGCATCCATGATGCGCAATATTACAAACTCATTGCCTCCATAACTTTTCAAATAAGCTTTGGGGATAGTCTTGGTCTTATATTCACCATAGTCATATAGCCTTTCACTTAAAGAATCAACTGGAAAGTTCGTATTTCCGAAGTATTCGTAAATCCTTGTATTGGAATCCTCATAATCAGAAGTTCCGAAACCTTTGTCAAAAACCTCAACAATTGCTTCGTTCAAATTGGTATATCCTCCTGATTTCCGCTGATAGTCCCTGTAATATCCAACGTAGGACTGAGGATTAAAGGGATAATTCAACGGAATATTTTTGATGGCCTGGCCAATAATCTCTTCTGCAGAAGTGGGCTTTTCATCATTTCCAGCATTTCTTCTTTTTCCTCTTTTTTTGGAAGCCTTTAATGTAACCTCATCCAATTGGATAAGCATGGGATTTAAATACAACCTATTGAGCTTATCCGTAATTAAATCGCCAATTATAATTTCCCTGGAATCATACCCCATAGAGGTAATCTCCAAAGTATCATTAAGCTCCCTAAATTTAAGGGGGATTCTAAAACTGCCGTCATTGTTGGAAATTACCCCCACGGCCCTATTCTTGACCCTAATACTGGCAAAGGAAATAGGCTCTATGGTTTCGGCATCGAGGAGCATTCCACTTACAAAATCGCTTTCTTGACTATGACCAACTATACAAAACAAAATTAAGAAAGCTATAATGTTCGATCTTATTCCCATAAGCGAAATATGCTATCGTCTTTTAGGTTATTGTTAAATATACAAATACAACGTATACGGCTAAAAGGATTAACCCGTCCTTCCACCCTAGCCGGAGGCCCTTTGGCAAAAACACCAATGGAAGAACCAAGAAAGAAATTCCCAACATCCAAAAAATATCGTTGCTCAACAGGCGTTGATCCACTACCCTGATTGGTGTTATCATTGCCGTAATTCCCAAAACAGCAAGAAGGTTGAAAATATTGGACCC
This sequence comes from Arenibacter arenosicollis, assembly GCF_014397245.1. Classification (GTDB taxonomy): domain Bacteria; phylum Bacteroidota; class Bacteroidia; order Flavobacteriales; family Flavobacteriaceae; genus Arenibacter; species Arenibacter arenosicollis. The sequence goes on from NZ_JACLHY010000006.1 coordinate 163,323, forward strand.
AATAAGATTTCCTAAAGAGATGGCCTTTTCTTTTTTCAGCACCGCAATTATGGAGGCGGCCAATTCCGGAATACTGGTCCCGATAGACACCACGGTTACAGCAATTACCCGCTCACTTACACCATAAATAGTTGCCAATCCCACTGCCCCCTTTATCAAAAGTTCTGATCCTCCCCAAAGGGCAAGACCACCTAAGCCCAAAAACAATACCGTTTTATATAGTGGTAAAGGAACATCATCTTCAGGCAATTCATCAACTACGGCAGTTTTCTGAAATCGTAATAGATATACCAAGAAAACGAAGAGTACAACCACCATGACAATGCCCTCATATCTCTGAATTTCACCATCAAAATAAATAAAACCAAAAAACAACATAGATGCCACCATCATCACTGGCCAATCTGTGGTATAAAAACTTTTCCTTACTTCTATACTGCCAAGGATAACGGTTATAGCCAATACCAAACCTAAATTGGCAATATTGGAACCAACAACATTCCCTAGCGCCAAATCGGGAAAGCCTTCCAAAGCGGCATTTACACTAACTATAAGTTCAGGTGCGGAGGTGGCAAAGGAAACCACGGTCATCCCTATAACAATCTTCGGAATATTGAGCTTTAGAGATAAGGCAACCGCCGCCTTTAAAAGCCAATTTCCTCCTGCAATCAACAAAACAAGTCCTAAAACAATAAAAAGTATATCCAGCATTAAAAGGTTTTCCGACAAATATAACCAAGAATCCGACTCTTTTTCCTCCTACCACAGCTTTCAATAAAAATTTTGAAAACATAAGATGTGTTTCAAAAATCACGTTGATTTCAAATGAAAACAATAAAAAAGGTACTTTTTCCACTCAAATCCTCCTTGCATTTTGAAAAACATCTAAAAAAACATATTATTTACTTACATATTATCACTCTTTATTGTATTTGTTATTTCATATAATAACTACTACCAAGATATACTTTAAAAAAATATAATTCAATTGCTTGTTTTAATTACAATATTGTATTCAATTATATTAATTCCATCATCAAGTTTTGGAAATCTTCTTAAGTATTGTATATCTTGAATGGATAATAGATTATTACACTATTCATTAACCATTAAAACTTGTATTATGATAACACTAACCAAAATTTTATTGTTCCTTATTATTTCCATATTTTTCCGGAAATAAAAATTATGTAATAGGCCTATATTATTACAACGTCTCCGTACCTACTACAAGGGGACGTTTTTATCCTGCATGACATCATTCACGCTATTCTAGTCACAAAACCCATATCATCCAAGTCACTGGTAATTTTTCATACCAAAATTAATAGCACATAAACAATAAGGCATACCTCGGTTTACACAGCTTGCAAAAATAGATTCTTGGAATAATGGCATATAGTATTAAATTGTATCTTTGCGCCCATGAATTTAGAAATTACAAAGGCAATAAAGACGTTATTGAACGTACCACAAAAAATTGTAATTATACCTCACAAAAATCCTGATGGCGATGCTATTGGCTCTACTTTGGGATTATGGCATTATTTGAAGAACAAAGGTCAGGACGCTACCATTATTGTGCCCAACGATTTTCCTAAATTTTTGAAATGGATGCCAGGAACCGAACAGATAATAATTTTTGAAAAAGACGCCTCAACGGCCAGGCAGCTCATAAACAAGGCTACTGTTATATTTACTTTAGATTTTAATCACTTGGGTAGGATTGGACAATTGCAACCATTATTGGAAGATGCGTCGGCAACATTTGTAATGATCGACCATCACCAAGAACCTGATGATTACGCCAAGATTACTTACTCTGATGTTAGCATGAGTTCCACTTGTGAAATGGTTTACAATGTGATTGAAGGCCTAAATGATACAGAATGCATTACATCGGAGCTTGCAATTTCGTTATATACCGGCATTATGACCGATACCGGATCTTTTAAATATTCTTCAACCACCAGTCGCACCCATACAGTGGTTGCCAAATTAATTGAAAAAGGCGCGAAAAATACGGAAGCACACAACAAAGTCTATGACACCAATACTCCAAGCAGATTACATCTACTGGGTTGTGCATTAAAAAACATGGTTATCCTGGAGGAGTTCAATACGGCATTTATTACCCTGTCACAAGAGGAATTGGACGCCTATGAATATAAAAAGGGAGATACAGAAGGATTTGTGAATTACGGATTAACCTTGGAAGGAATAGTGTTTGCAGTCATTTTTATTGAAAACAAGGAAGAAGGAATTATTAAAATCTCATTTAGATCCGAAGGTGATTTTTCTGTTAATGAATTCGCCAGAGCCCATTTTAACGGAGGTGGACATACCAATGCAGCAGGAGGGCGTAGTGATGTTTCCCTGGAGGACACCACTACCTTATTTAAATCTTTATTACCCCAATACAAAGCTGATCTAAACGCATGAAACACTTTTTATTCTTTTTCCTGATTATCGCCCTTGTAAGTTGTGGTGGTCCAGAACCGCGAAAACCGGTTAAAGTTAAAACAGGAAGCATATTACAGAAATCTGTGGAACGCAATAAGGATCTACTGGCCAAAGAGGAAAAACAAATAATGGAAATCATTAAAAATGATTCCACGAACACCTATTTCTCAAGTGGTATTGGCTCGTGGTACCACTATATATCCCAGAACAACGATTCCAATTATTACCCACAAACAGATGACTTGGTTATCATGGAATACAACGTGGTAAGTTTTAGTAACGACACCATCTATTCCAAGGAACAAATCGGGACTATTACTTATAAAGTAGACAAACAGGACCTTTTCCCTGGCTTGAGGAATAGTATAAAACTATTAAAAGAGAATGAAAGTGCTAAGTTTTTATTCCCTTCCTCACTAGCGTATGGATATCACGGGGACAATAATAAAATTGGGGTAAACATCCCCATTAAATCCACTATTACCATTTTAAAGATCGATAAACAAAAAGACAACAATTAAAATTAAGTAAAATGAAGAGAATTTATTTATTATTGGCAATCGTATCCATAGCATTTTCCAGCTGCAAGTCTAGCAAGCATGCCGATTTGGGAGATGGTATTTTTGCAGATATCACCACTACCCAAGGTGAAATTGTCCTTAAATTGGAATACCAAAAGACACCTTTAACAGTTGCCAATTTTATTTCCCTTGCAGAAGGGAAAAACCCCTTTGTTAGTGATAGCCTAAAAGGAAAAAAATACTACGACGGAATTATCTTCCACAGAGTCATTAAAGACTTTATGATTCAAGGTGGTGATCCCACTGGAACGGGGACAGGAAATCCTGGGTATAAATTCAAGGATGAATTTAACGATTCACTTACCCACCATAAGGCCGGAATTCTATCTATGGCTAATTCTGGGCCTACTACCAACGGAAGTCAATTTTTCATTACCCATAAGGAAACCCCCTTTTTAGACGGCAGACATACTGTATTTGGTGAGGTCGTTGAAGGAATGGATGTAGTTGATTCCATTGCCAATGTAAAAACAGCGCAAGGCGACAGACCTGTTACAGATGTTGTCATGAACACCGTAGAAATTATTAGAAATGGTAAGGAAGCCAAAAAATTTGATGCCGTAAAAGTAATGAGCGATTATTTTGCCGAGGCAGAAGAAAAAGCAAAGGCAATGGAGAAAATGAAAACCGATTTCGTCGCCCAACTTACTACAGAGGAAGGTACGGCCAAAGAACTTCCTTCGGGACTTAAAATACTTACCTTGAAAGAAGGTAATGGAGAACAACCCAAGGTAGGTCAAAAAGTAAACGTTCTGTATGCCGGGTATTTATCTGATGGATCACTTTTTGATAGTAATTACGAAGAGATTGCCAAAAAATACGGAGTGTACGACGAGGCCAGAAAAAAAGGCCGTGGATATGAAGCCATTCATATGGATTATAGCCCGGAAGCAAGGATAATCCCAGGTTTTAAAGAGGGCCTTATGCAAATGAAGGTTGGAGATAAAGTTCGCTTGTTTATACCTTCCCATTTAGGGTACGGTGAAGCCGGATACGGACCAATCCCTCCTGATGCAAAGTTGATTTTTGATCTAGAAATTACAGGCATAGCCCAATAATCACATTTCGCAATAGAAAAGTCGCCTGTTGATTTCCTATTTATGGAAACTAACAGGCGACTTTTTAATTAATAAACTTTTGTGATACTTATAGAAAATATACCAAACTCAGTCCAAAACAATAAATCGTAAGAAAATCTATTTCCAGTTCTGTGATTTAAGCTTCAAGGTGGCTTTTAATATGTCTTTCTGGGAAATTTGTCCGACCAATTTTCCATTTTCCACTATCGGAAATCGTCTGCGTTTTTCATTCAAAAACTTATTGGCCGCGTCGAAAATATTCATGTTGCCGTCAATGGTTTCCACATTTTTAATCATGTGGCCCTCCACCGTTAAATTGGAGCTAGGCATATTATGATATCTGTTTTCGCTTATATGTTTTATACAATCGCCTTCAGAAATCATCCCGATCAATTCGTTATTATCGTTCACCACAGGACCACCTGAAATTTTATACTTTAAAAGGGAGACTATTACCTCCTCTACGGATTGTTCAGGTTTAAAAGTAATCAGCTTTCTGGTCATATAATCACTTACCCTTAGAGGTGGTTCCTCACTGGGTTGTTGAATTCTTCGTCCTTGAAAACTTTTAATTCCCATAACGGATATAACTTTGTTTCTTTTAAAAATAAGGAATTTTAAGATGCCAACCTAGAAAAATAATCCGGTTCCGACTAAATTAGACATACCTAGGAACGGTCGGGACAAAAATTATGCATCCCGTGTTCATTAATATTCAATTGAAATTTTAAAAGGTCCCCGCTATTTTTTTGGGATTTCCTCCAGAATTTTTAGAGTAAACTTCCAAAATTTCTGCAAAGACGATATACTAGCCCGCTCATCAGGTGAATGTGCCCCTTTAATGGTTGGTCCAAAGCTTATCATGTCCACATCCGGATAATTCTGCCCTAAAATACCGCACTCTAGACCGGCATGACATGCCACAACATTTGGCTGTTCCTTAAATAATTCCACATATTTGGATTGCAACAGCTTTAAAATATCAGAATCAGGATTGGGATCCCATCCGGGATAATCACCACTTAAGGTCACTTGATATCCCGCCGTTTCAAAATTGCCCTTAAGGCTATTGGCCAATTCCATCTTCCCCGCTTCCACCGAAGACCTTGTTAAACAGGCGATTTTTACGGTTCCATTTTTCACAACCACCCTAGCAATATTATTTGAGGTTTCTACCAAATCTTCCATTGCTTCACTCATGGCATACACCCCATTATGGGCATTTTTAATGGCTTTCAATAAGGCTTGCTGATCTTGGGCTTCCATAAGCGATTCTGAAGTTTCCGAAGGTGTTGCAACGATACTAAGGTTGGGCTCGATAGTGGCAAAATCCTTTTTCAAACCTTGGACCCAATCCTGGAACATTGCATTAAACTTGTTAGATTCCGAAGCATTTACCACCACCAATGCGGTACTTTCCCTAGGAATTGCATTTCTTAAACCTCCCCCATTAATTTCTGAAACCCGTAAATTAACATGCTGCTGACCCAGCATCAATAAAGCATTCATGATCTTATTGGCATTGCCCAGACCTTTATGAATATCCATACCGCTGTGCCCCCCGGAAAGACCTTTTACAGTGATTTTATACCCTATGGAACCTTCTGGCAAAGTTTCTTCCCCATATTTTCCAGTGGCAGTAATATCTATACCTCCAGCGCAACCAATATCGATTTCATCATCATCCTCCGTATCCAGATTTAATAAAACATCACCTTTCAACAATCCTCCTTTTAACCCCTTCGCCCCGGTCATTCCGGTTTCTTCATCGATAGTAAACAAGGCTTCCAAGGGAGGATGGGAAATTTCATTACTTTCCAGGAGCGCCATAATGGTAGCTACCCCTAGGCCATTATCAGCTCCCAATGTTGTTCCTTTAGCCCTTACCCAATCTCCGTCCACGTACATTTCTATTCCCTGGGTACTAAAATCGAATTCGGTATCAGCATTTTTTTGATGTACCATATCCAAATGGGACTGGAGGATCACCGTTTTTCTATCTTCCATCCCGGAGGTGGCCGGCTTCTTTATAATTACATTACCCACAGCATCCTTGGTCGTTGTAAGGCCAAGGGCTTTTCCAAAGTCCATCATAAATTCTATTACGCGTTCCTCATGTTTGGAAGGTCTTGGTACTGCGTTTAAATCAGCAAATCTATTCCAGATATTATTAGGCTCTAAATTCCTTATTTCGTTGTTCATATGCATAAATTATAAAGTCAAAAATACAGATAGAAAAACAACCATGCTAGATTATTGGTTATTTTTGATTCGTGAATAAAAAAATAAAAAATCTGATTGCCCTGTCAATACTTCCTCAGGTAATCATAGTAAAGTGGTTGGGCAATTACCCTGAGTTTATAGAAACCTATTACAGCAAAGGGCTATATCCGGTTATTTCCGGATTTTGGCGAACTATATTAGGTTGGATTCCTTTTTCCGTCGGTGATATAATATACGCACTTCTAATTATTTTAGGAGTAGGTTATATCATTGTTAGCCGGTTGGCCATTAAAAAAAACCTCCTTGGATTTTTAAGGGATATAGCCATGGTGTTATCCGTAGCTTACTTTACATTTCATCTCTTATGGGGATTAAATTATTACCGTGAACCCGTTGCCAAAACATTGGAAATAGGCGGAAAACACAGTCAAGAAGATTTATTGAACTTGGTAGACCAACTAGTTCGGAAAACCAATGAAGTCCATTTTCAAATTACCAAGGACACGGGTAAAATTGTTGAAGTCCCCTATACCAAAAAGGAAATTTTTGACCTCACTTTAAAGGGGTATAAATCCCTTGAAAAACAAATACCCTTATTCACTTATAATCGCCCCAGCTTAAAGAAGTCAATTTTTAGTACGGCTTTGACCTATATGGGTTACGGCGGGTATTTAAATCCGTTTACCAATGAGGCCCAAGCTAATAGCAAGCTGCCCAATTTTAGATTTCCGGTCATATGTGGTCATGAGATCGGCCATCAATTGGGATTTTCGGCCGAAAATGAAACCAATTTTATTGGATATCTGGTAACGGTGAACAATGAGGATATTTATTTTAAATATTCCGCCTATGCCTACGCCCTTAGTTATTGTCTCAATGAACTTGCCAGGCGGGACCAAAACGTCTTTGAAAGCCACTATAACAAACTCAACCCTGGAGTTAAAAAGAACTATAAGGAAGTGGCCAACTTTTGGCTGGCACATGAAAATCCACTAGAGCCCGTTTTTAAATCTATATTCAATACCTTTTTAAAGGCCAACAATCAAAAAGAGGGGATAAAAAGTTACCATGCAGTTGTTTCACTCTTGGTAAACTATTATCAGCAAAACCCAATTTAAGGAATAAGCACTTTGGATTTCATTCGCCAATACCCATGCGGAATATCGCATCAAATCTACATAAACACGAGCCATTTTTTATGTTATAAAAAGCTTAAAACAGCCCTTGTTATTTATTTGTTATGTTATTTTTAACGCCTTATAAAAACGAATAACCTTATTTATGAGAATACGATTTTTTGTACTCGTCACATTTTTGTGCGGAGTATCTCTTTCTGCTCAGGATTACTTTCCAAAAAATGATGGCGTTAAAGCGGAAAACAATAATTACACAGCATTCATTAACGCAAAGATCTTTATAACACCCACAAAAATATTGGACAAGGGAACCTTGCTAATAAAAAAAGGCAAGGTTGTACTGGCCGGAAAAACGGTAACAGTTCCCAAAAACTCTGTAATAATAGACCTACAAGGAAAATTTATATATCCATCCTTTATTGATATCTATTCTGATTTTGGTGTGAACAAGCCCAATAAAGCGCCTTCAGGAGGGCGTTCTGCGCAATACGAACCCTCAAGGGAAGGCTTTTACTGGAACGACCATATAATGCCGGAAAACAATGCGATTTCCAAATTCAAATATGACAACAAAAAAGCGAAGGAATTACGGGAAGCAGGATTTGGCACTGTAAATACCCATATACAAGATGGTATAGCTCGTGGCAGTGGTGCTCTGGTAACATTGAACGATACCGGCAATGATTCGGATAGGATATTGGCCGATAAATCCGCACAATACTTTTCTTTGACCAAAAGTGTTGCCAAACGCCAAGCCTATCCAAGTTCCCTAATGGGTACCTTGGCACTTTTGAGACAAATGTACTTTGACGCAGATTGGTACGCTCACGGAAATATAGCTACAAAGGACCTTTCCCTAGAAGCTTTGAACGCCAACAAAGGTTTAGTTCAGATATTTGAAGCTAAGGATAAAGACAATGTGCTAAGGGCAGATAAAATTGGAGATAAGTTCAACATCAATTACACCATCCTTGCCGGTGGAAATGAATTTGAAAATGTAGCAGGCATAGAGGCCACCAATGCCACGTTGATTGTTCCCATTAATTTTCCAGACCCCTATGACGTTTCGGATCCATATTTGGCTGAATATATCAGCTTGGAAGATATGCGATTTTGGAACCAAGCCCCCACAAACCCTAAAGTTCTAGAGGAAAACAACATCACATTTGGTCTAACACTTCACGATCAAAAATCTACCTCTTCCTTCAGAAACAATTTATTAAAGGCTATAGATCATGGGTTGTCCAAAACAAAGGCTTTGGAGGCACTTACCACAGTACCTGCGCAAATCCTGGGTAAATCCAACTTAATAGGGTCTTTACAAAACGGTAGTCAAGCTAATTTTTTAATCAGTTCCGGGGATATTTTTGACAAGGAAACTGTACTTTATGAAAATTGGGTCCAGGGTCAACAGCATATCATTAATAATAAAGAACTTAAAGACATCCGCGGAAACTACAATTTAGCTGCCGGAAACAAAACGTATCAATTATCCATAACTGGAGAATTGGACAAACCCAAGGCAGAGCTTAAGGAGGGAGTACAAAAATTGACTTCCAAAATTAATTATGAAGACAATTGGGTCACCCTTTCCTTTAACAACAAGGAAGGCAATATGGTTTTCAGATTAACGGGAATGACAACCTCCAACTCTGATAATATTTCAGGTAAGGTATTGCTCCCAGACGGTAGCGAATCCACTTTTAATGCCACAAGGACCACTGCATTTATTGGTAAAGAAAAAGATGGCGTCAATGAAAAACCAATAGTAGTTCCTATCACTTTTCCAAATATAGGCTACGGCTATTCCGATCAACCTAAGCAAGAATCCATTTTATTCAAAAATGCCACGGTTTGGACCAGTGAGGAGGCGGGTATTTTGGAGCATACGGATGTACTTGTTAAAAATGGTAAAATTGCCAAAATTGGTAAAGACCTAAAAGGTGGCGGAGCAACGATTGTGGATTGCAAAGGAAAACATCTTACAGCAGGCATCATTGATGAACACACCCATATTGCGGCTTTGGCCATTAACGAATCCGGACAAAATTCGTCTGCGGAGGTAAAAATGGAAGATGTGGTAAACCCGGAACATATTGGCATTTATAGGGACTTAGCGGGTGGTGTAACCTCAGCACAACTTTTACATGGCTCTGCCAATCCTATTGGTGGACAATCGGCAATCCTAAAATTAAAATGGGGTGCCAGCGCAGATGGAATGATATATGATAACTCTCCCAAATTTATAAAATTTGCCTTAGGTGAAAATGTAAAGCAGTCCAACTGGAATAGCTACAGCAGATTCCCGCAGACAAGGATGGGTGTGGAACAAACGTTTATTAATTATTTCCAAAGGGCAAAAGAATATGATATCAAGAAAAAAAGTGGACAGCCCTTTAGGTTTGATGAGGAGATGGAAACCTTGGCGGAAATAATAAACGGAGAACGTTTTATAAGCTGTCATTCCTACGTTCAGAGCGAAATTAATATGCTCATGAAAGTAGCCGAAAAATTTAACTTTAAAGTAAATACATTCACCCACATTCTGGAAGGCTATAAGGTAGCCGATAAAATGGTGGAGCATGGTGTAGGAGCATCCACATTCAGTGATTGGTGGGCCTATAAATACGAGGTAAACGATGCCATACCATACAATGCTGCCATCATGCAAAGTCAGGGAATTACCGTTGCCATTAATAGTGATGACGCAGAAATGTCCAGACGATTAAACCAAGAAGCAGCCAAAACTGTTAAATATGGTGGCATGACAGAGCTGGAAGCATGGAAAATGGTCACTATTAACCCTGCTAAACTTTTACATATAGACGATAGGGTGGGCAGCATTAAGGAAGGAAAAGACGCGGATATCGTTCTTTGGAGCAACAACCCCTTATCGGTTTATGCAAAAGCGGAAAAAACGATGATCGATGGTGCGGTTTACTTTGACCTTGAAAAAGATAAACAACAAAGGGAAGCCATAAAAAAAGAAAAGGCCTTACTCATCAACCTAATGTTAAAGGAGAAGGACAAAGGCAGCCCTACTCAGGAACCCAAGAAAAAAAACCAAGAGCAATTGCATTGTGACAGCCTTTAAAAATAAAAAGATGAAAAATTTAAAAAACACCTTAGCACTTGCAGTCTTAATCATAACAACCAAGGGTTTTGCACAGCAAACACCGGCTGCGGCACAAAAAGAACCTATAACTATTGAAGGCGCTGTTGCCCATTTGGGAAATGGCGAAGTTATAGAGAATTCCCTTATCATGTTCGAGGATGGAAAAATTTTCTTCGTTGGAGATGCCAAAACAAGAATTGCGCGAAAAGGAACTATAATAAATGCCAGTGGAAAACATCTTTATCCAGGGTTCATAGCAACATGTGCTTCGTTGGGATTAATAGAGGTAGATGCTGTTAGGGCCTCCAATGACAAGGACGAAATTGGGGAGTTAATTCCCCATGTCAGAAGTTTAATTGCCTATAATGCAGAATCCAAAGTTGTGGAAAGCATGCGTCCAAACGGGGTACTATTGGGACAAATTTCACCTAAGGGAGGAACAATTTCAGGAACCTCTTCCATTATGCAATTCGATGCTTGGAACTGGGAAGATGCCGTGGTAAAGGCGGATGACGGAATACACCTATCCTGGCCAAAAAGCTTTAAACAAGGTCCTTCCTCCGTGGGTCAAGAGCGCAGGCATAAGCCAAATGAAGATTATTCAAAGGAAAAAAATAAAATAGTAAGCTTTTTAAAAAATGCATCGGCCTATGGAAAAAGTCCGTCGCCAGAAATCAATCCGGCATTTTCAGCTACCCAAGGTTTGTTCAACGGAACACAAAAACTATATGTTTATGCCGATGGTGAAAAAGAAATCATAGACGCCATAACAAATACAAAAAATTTAGGAGTTAAAGAAGTTGTCTTGGTTGGTGGATACCATGCCTATAAGATCACCGATTTTTTAAAACTTCATAAGATACCTGTTTTGATAAGGGCTCCGCATAACTTACCCGTATTTGAGGACGATGATTATGACCTGCCTTATAAACTACCCAAATTGTTATCCGATGCCGGAATATTGGTCGCCATGCAAAACATAAACGCCAAAAATTTTCAAAATAGAAACCTACCGTTTTATGCCGGACAGCTTGTTCAACAAGGACTTTCCCAAGAAAAAGCGCTCCAATTGATCACACAAAATCCGGCGAAAATTTTGGGAATAGACAAGGAGTACGGAACCTTGGAGGTGGGCAAAAGCGCTACCTTATTTATTTCTGAAGGCGATGCACTGGACATGCGGACCAACCAATTAAACAAGGCCTATATAGATGGAAGGGATATTTCGTTGGAAACTCACCAAACGGAACTATGGAAAAGGTATATGGAAAAATATAACGGGAAATAGTCCAAGATTTACAAATACAAAAAAAGGGGTAGAAAACGCTTTGTTTCTACCCCTTTCCCATTTTAAGGAATACTATTCTTGTACTTTTCCTTCAACAAAAATTCCGTTTTCAGGCTTCGCAAAAAAGCTTTCCGGTTTGTCCTGCCCACTAAACTCGATCGCTTCATATACAACCGGTTTTCTAGGCTCTTTGATTGTGCGCCCCTCGGAACTGTACCAAGTTAATTCCTTTGGAACCTTTAGTCCATTTACTTCTGTCCAATCGTGATAACCTATCCAACTTACATTATCGGAACGCTCTCCACTTCTGTAACTAACTGTATATCCTAGCCAAGCCATTTTAAAGGTCTGGGGGTCATAATGGAGGAAATACTCATCCTTATAAGAGGTGCCTATTCCCGAATTGAAGCGTACAGCAATACCGGGATAATTAATCCCCTCATATACCAAATCTTCGGTTTCATCATAAACAATACCTTTATCCCCCAAAACAAAAGGCATATTAAAAAAATAAGACCTAAGGTTGTGATAAAACACTGGATCACCCTTAAACGCATTTTCTTCGTTCTGCAGCCAAACCTTTTCCCCATCAAATCCAAGGGCGTAGCCTGGACCGTCTATCCTATCCTTTCTAGACTGTAGATCGATCGTATGTAGCTCCTCCCCCAATTTAAAAACCAAACTCTTTTTGTTTTTCCAATTCGAAATTCCCCCATGGGCTTCAAAAACCTTTAACAATGGTTCTGGATATCGCTCCAAGTTTATACTTGATTCCGCTTTAGGTTTGGCCAATTCCATATCAACTTCCTTTGCTTTGTTTTCCATCTTACAGGATAACACGCTAGCCAAAATCAACACTACAATCATATATTTCATCGTACTTATCTTTAGTTGCTCCATTCGTCGCACAACTTTAATTAAGTTAACAATAATATATTATTTTTGCTGCGATGAACCACCTTAAAGAAATCACCAGTACTCAAAACCCTCTAGTAAAGAGCATCTTATCATTAAAAGAAAAATCCCGTGAGCGAAAAAAAAATGGGCTTTTTGTTATAGAGGGGGTCAAGGAACTTCAGCTAGCCATTAAAGGCGAATATAATCTTAGGACCATTCTTTTTTACCCTGAGTTAATTACCCATGAAACTATTTTGGGTTTAACACAAAGCCTTTCACCTAAGCCAGAAATTATAGCCATTTCAAGAGATATTTTTCAGAAATTGGCCTATAGGGATACCACGGAGGGCATTTTGGCAGTCGCAGTAACCAAGGAACATTCCCTGGAATCATTGAATTTCAGAAACGACCACCCTTTAATTCTGGTAGCAGAAGCACCAGAAAAACCTGGCAATATCGGAGCCCTTCTTCGTACTGCGGATGCCGCCGATCTGGATGCCGTAATTATTGCGAATCCAAAAAGCGACCTGTACAATCCCAATATAATTCGGTCCAGTGTTGGTTGTGTCTTTACAACCAATTTGGCCCAAGGTTCCACGCAGGAGATCATTCAGTATTTAATAAATCGCAACATAGCCATCAATTGTGCAGCCTTAAGTGCTTCCAAACCATACACAAAAGTGGATTTCACCCAACCAACGGCCATTGTCGTGGGCACAGAGGCTACCGGTTTATCCGAGGAATGGCTGAACAAATCCTCGCAAAATATTATTATTCCAATGCACGGAGAAATAGACTCCATGAATGTTTCCGTATCCGCTGCAATACTTATCTTTGAAGCAAGGAGACAAAGGGGGTTCTAGAAATAGAATCAGCATAAAATAAGCTACCCCTTATATTAATATTCAAATCCACTATTTTTTTAAATGAACAGTAGCATCCTTTTTTATATCATAATAGCCATATTGGTAATACAATTTTTCATTGAAACCGTGTTGGAGTACTTGAATGCCAAACGCTATTCCGATGTTGTACCAAACGAATTAAGCGATGTGTTTGACCAAGAAGAATATCGAAAATCCCAGGAGTACAAAAAAATCAACTATCGTTTTGGACTTGTCAGCTCTATCTTCTCAATAACGTTGACCTTGCTCTTCTTGATTTTTGGGGGATTTGAATGGATAGATACGATGGCTAGGAGCCTTAGTGACAACCCGATTGTAATTGCACTGATATTTTTTGGAATAATCATGATTGGGAATGATATTGTAACCACCCCCTTTTCCTATTACCACACCTTTGTTATTGAGGAAAGATTTGGCTTCAATAAGAGTACTAAAAAGTTGTTCTGGACAGATAAAATTAAGGGATGGATCATGATGATGATTTTAGGCGGAGGAATATTGGCATTGGTCATCTGGTTTTTTCAGTGGGCGGGAACCAACTTTTGGATCTATGCCTGGGCCCTCGTTGCCGTATTTTCCCTTTTCATGAACCTGTTCTACAGTAAACTCATAGTTCCACTTTTTAACAAACAAACTCCCTTAGAGGAAGGTAGTTTAAAAAGTAAAATTGAAGCCTATGCCAAAAATGTGGGCTTTGAGCTCAAAAATATCTTTGTCATAGACGGATCAAAACGATCCACAAAAGCCAATGCCTATTTTTCGGGTTTCGGTAAAGAAAAGAGAATTACCCTATACGATACGCTGATCAACGATCTTGAAGAGGATGAAATTGTAGCTGTGCTGGCCCATGAAGTGGGACATTATAAAAAGAAGCATATCATCTTTAATTTGTCTGCCTCCATCTTACTTACTGGCCTTACCTTATTTATTTTGTCCATTTTCATAAATAATCCTCAGGTATCTTTGGCTATTGGTGTTTCACAACCTAGTTTTCATGCCGCGCTGATCGGTTTCGGAATATTATATAGCCCGATTTCTGAAATTACTGGATTGATCATGAACTTCATGTCCAGAAAATTTGAATATCAGGCAGATGATTATGCCAAAAACACTTTTGCCTCCAAACCCCTGATCACATCACTAAAAAAATTATCAAAAAATAGTCTAAGCAATCTCACTCCACACCCAGCCTATGTTTTTATGCACTATTCCCACCCGACCCTAATGTCCAGAATTCAAAACTTAAAGGCATAATTTTTGTTGTCTACTATCTTAGTTTGTGCTATTTTTAATTTATGATGACCGAAGCTGCAATAGAAAAAGAAAATAAGGAGATTGCCAAGCAATACAAGGAATTGCTCCGCATAAGCTATCAAAATCTTAACGATGAGGATAAGAAATTGATACGCTCCGCCTTTGATATTGCTGTGGATGCACATAAAAATCAAAGAAGAAAATCTGGCGAAGCTTATATTTTTCACCCTATAGCAGTTGCCAAAATAGTAGCCTCCGAGATAGGTTTGGATGCCGTTTCCATTGCCTCGGCACTATTGCACGATGTTGTTGAGGATACGGAGTATTCTCTCGCAGATATAGAGCGTATGTTCGGGGAAACCGTAGCACGGATTGTGGACGGACTAACTAAAATTGCCCACCTAAAAAAGGATATGAACATATCCCAACAGGCTGAGAATTTTAGAAAAATGCTTTTAACGCTAAATGATGATGTACGGGTCATTATTATAAAAATAGCGGACAGGTATCACAATATGCTCACTATGGATTCCATGCCTGAGCATAAACAAGTAAAGATAGCCTCCGAAACCCTTTACATATATGCACCTTTAGCTCACAGAATAGGTCTGTACAATATTAAGACCGAATTGGAAGACCTCAGCCTTAAATACACGGAACCAGATGTTTACGACGATATTTTAGGTAAAATTGAAGAATCCAAAGAAGAACAGCAGGCATATATTGATGCTTTTTCCGGTGTAATTAGCGACTCTTTGGACAAAGAGCAGTTAAATTACCATATAAAGGGGAGGATGAAATCCATATTTTCAATACGCCGAAAAATGAAGGTTCAGAATGTTTCCTTCGATGAGATTTATGACAAATTTGCTATCCGAATAATTTACAAATCGGACCGTCCCAACGAAAAGTTTTTAGCCTGGAAAATTTATTCCATTGTCACCGATCACTTTACTCCTAACCCTGTTCGTTTGCGCGATTGGATTTCCTCCCCAAAATCTACGGGATACGAAGCCCTGCATATTACCGTAATGGGCCCAAAGGGCAAATGGGTGGAAGTTCAGATTAGAAGTGAAAGAATGCACGAGATTGCAGAAAAAGGTTATGCGGCCCATTTTAAATACAAGCATGGCAATCAGAAAGAACAGGGTATTGAAGAATGGCTGAACAAATTGCAGGAAGCCTTGGAAAATGCAAATACCAATGCAGTTGATTTTGTAGAAGAATTTAAACTTAACCTCTATTCCAAAGAGATATTTGTATTTACACCCAAAGGAGAATTAAAATCCCTTCCCAAAGGGGCCACCCCCTTGGATTTTGCCTTTAACATCCATACGGAAGTAGGCATGCACACTAGAGGAGCCAAGGTGAATGGAAAACTGGTGCCCTTGAACACCACTTTGAATAGTGGCGACCAAGTGGATATATTAACCTCCGATACTGCCAAGCCAAGCCAAAGCTGGTTGGACTATGCCACCACAGCTAGGGCCAGGGCTAAGATAAAATCTTCTTTAAGGGAAGAAAAAAAGTCCACTGCACAGGATGGCAAGGAAATACTTAGGCGTAAGTTAAAATCCCAAAAAATCACCCTTAATGAGGATACTATAAATAAATTGGTCATCTATTTTAAATTAAAGACCAGTTTAGATCTTTTTTACAGGGTTGCTATCGGGGCCATTGACAATCAAATGTTGAAGGATTTTGCCGCCTCCTATAGCAATGCCTTTATAAGCTTCTTCAAAAATAAGATGAGGAAGCACCCTGTTCCAGAGGACATCCATAAAGATGAAATAACTTCCAAATTCGATACTCTTGTTTTTGGAAAGGAAGAAGACAAACTGGAATACAAATTATCCCAATGCTGTAATCCCATTCCGGGAGACGAAGTATTTGGGTTCGTAAGCGTAAATGATGGCATTAAGGTGCACAAGAAAAACTGTCCTAACGCCATTTCGTTACAGTCCAACTACGCCTATAGAATCATTTCCGCCAAATGGATCGATTCGTCTCAGGAAGAATTTACGGTAGAAATAAAGCTGACAGGTATAGACAACTTGGGATTAATAAGTGAAATTACGGAGGTAATTTCTGGCAATTTACATGTTAATATGAGAAATATTAATTTCAGTACGGACGGAGGCACCTTTTCGGGGAGAATTACACTTGTTGTAAAAAACAATGCTATCCTTAAAAAAGTTATAGATAAACTAAAGCAGATCAACGGCATCGATAAAGTATCCAGAATTTAAATTTTAACTGTACATTTGTACCCTAACGCTGGGTAAATGCTATGGGCGAAAATAAGAATCAAGAAATAGTTAAAAATGTCTTCACCACTTTTCTAGAGGGAAATGGTCACAGAAAAACACCTGAGCGCTACGCAATTTTACAGGAAATCTACAATAGCGAAGAGCACTTTGATATAGAATCTCTTTATATCACCATGAAAAACAAAAATTATCGCGTAAGTAGGGCTACACTGTACAATACTATTGAACTTTTATTGGAATGCAAGTTGGTAAGGAAACACCAATTTGGAAAAAATCAGGCCCAATACGAAAAATCATATTTTGACAGACAGCACGATCATGTTATCCTTACTGATACTGGTGAAGTAATGGAATTTTGCGATCCCCGCATTCAAAGTATAAAAAAGACCATTGAGGAGGTTTTCAAAATAAAGATCAATACGCACTCACTCTATTTTTACGGGACAAGAATCAAAGAAGAGAACACGAATAATTAATCCAATTACATAAAGAATGGCAGTAGATTTACTACTAGGACTCCAATGGGGAGATGAAGGAAAAGGGAAAATAGTTGATGTTTTAACCAAAAACTATGACATTATTGCACGTTTCCAAGGCGGCCCCAATGCTGGCCACACATTAGAATTTGATGGTATAAAACACGTTTTGCACACCATTCCTTCCGGAATTTTTCACAAAACGGCTATTAACATTGTCGGTAACGGTGTGGTAATAGACCCGGTTATCTTTAAAAAAGAGCTCGATAATCTTAAGAAATTCAATCTAGATATTAAGTCGAAATTATTTATCTCTAGAAAAGCACACTTAATTTTGCCTACCCATCGCTTACTGGATGCCGCTTCCGAAACGGCCAAAGGCAAGGCCAAAATCGGATCTACCCTTAAGGGCATTGGCCCAACCTATATGGACAAAACGGGAAGAAACGGAATGAGGGTAGGTGATCTGGAATTTTCCGATTGGAAAGAAAAATACCGGTCATTGGCCAACAAACACGAGGCTATGATCAGCTTCTACAATGTAGAGATCCAATATGACCTAAAGGAATTGGAGGCCGACTTTTTTATGGCTGTTGAAGAACTAAAAAAATTAACCTTCATAGATAGTGAGGAGTATATTTTTAATGCCCAGCGGGAAGGCAAAAAAATATTGGCGGAAGGTGCACAAGGGTCTTTATTGGACATCGATTTTGGAACCTATCCATTTGTAACCTCATCCAACACCACAGCGGCGGGAGCCTGTACTGGTCTGGGTGTAGCACCAAATAAAATTGGCAGTGTTTTGGGTATTTTCAAGGCTTATACCACACGGGTAGGTAGTGGTCCGTTCCCCACAGAACTTTTTGACGAGGACGGTGAAACCATGGGAAGGGTCGGAAACGAATTTGGCGCAACCACAGGGAGACCAAGACGTTGCGGATGGTTAGACCTAGTAGCTCTTAAATACGCTGTTGAAATTAATGGGGTAACAGAATTGATGATGATGAAGGCGGATGTACTAAGTGGATTTAAAACACTAAAAGTGTGTACGGCCTACAACTATAAGGGAAATCAAATAAAACATTTGCCATATAGCATAGAACCGGAATATGTGACACCGGTTTATACGGAAATGAAAGGGTGGGCAAAAGACTTGACCAAAATGAGCAAGTCCGATGAACTTCCGGACACCTTAATGGATTACATAAAATTCTTGGAAAAAGAATTGGAAGTCCCCATCAAGATTGTTTCGGTAGGACCTGATAGGACTCAGACCATATATCGATAATCAAAAGCCATCTTTTAAGATGGCTTTTTTGTTAAAGGCATTTTATTAAAACTATCCCAAACTATAACTTCCTCCCTCAAAATATACTATTTTTGACCAAAATTTTAAACATTGCTTAAGTCCATATTCTTTTTATTCACAGTATTCATTTGTTGGAATGGTTGGGCCCAGGAACCGAAGACTGAGGTTAAACAAATAAACATTGTTTATGGAGCCAATTTCACCAAAGATGAAAAACAATATCCCGGTGCGGCCATCTTTAGTAAAGATGATCGGCAAGTGCAATTTGAGCATGAAGGAGCTGATTTATGGTGCGATATTGCAATCTATTACCAAAAAGAAAATAGGCTAAAGGCTATTGGGAACATTAAACTGCAGCAGGGAGATTCCGTACAATTAACCAGTGGAAAAATAGATTACGATGGCAATTTAAATCTTGCCAAGGCCTGGGAAAATGTTGTGTTGAACCATACCAGCATGACCCTTACTACGGACACCTTACGATTTGACAGGGAAAAACAGGAGGCATATTATAAAGATTATGGAACTGTAGTAGATTCTTCCAATACCCTGACCAGTAGAATTGGACGCTACTTTACACAACTTAAGAAATCGCAATTTTTAGATAGCGTAAACCTGGTGAACCCAGAATTTAAATTGGTTTCCAAACAATTGGATTATTATACGGTTTCCAAAAACGCTTATTTATACGGTCCCTCTACCATCACCGGTGAAACCTATAAAATGTACTGTGAACGCGGGTTTTATGACACCAAAATTGAAAATGGTTACGGAATTAAAAATACCCGAATAGACTATAATAATCGAATAATAACGGGAGACAGTTTATATTTTGATAAGAAGACAGAATTTGCCTCGGCTACGAACAATATTATCATAAGGGATACCATAAACAATGGAATGATCCGGGCACACTATGCAGAAGTATACAAGGCCAAAGATTCTGTATTTGCCACCAAAAGAGCAGTTTCCATAAATTTGGTGGAGCAGGATTCCCTATATATGCACGGTGACACCCTAATGATCACTGGAAAGCCAGAACAGCGTATTCTTAGGGCTTTCAGGAATGCAAAATTCTATAAGACCGATTTAAGTGGCAAGTGCGATTCCATACATTTTAACCAAAAGACCGGTATCACCCAATTAATTACCAAACCTATTATTTGGAACGGCGAAAATCAAATGACCGGGGATAGTATTCATTTACTATCCAATTTGGAAACAGAAAAATTAGACTCCTTGAAGGTTATCAATAATGCCTTTGTAATTTCCATGGATACTGTCGGGAAAGTAGGGTACAATCAGGCCAAGGGCAAAGATCTTTTTGGAAAATTTATAGACAATAAATTAAGTCTTATTGATCTTGTAAAAAACACCGAGGTCATCTATTACATGTACAATGATGACCAGGAACTTATTGGCATCGACAAAACCATATGCAGTGCCATTAGAATGACCCTTGCCAACAATGAGATAGAGGATATTACTTTTATCACCAATCCCGATGGCGATATTTTCCCAGAAAAAGACATCCCTGAAAACAGTAGGCTACTAAAGGGGTTTATTTGGCGGGGAGATGAGCGAATTCTGAAGAAGGAGGACATATTTGACGAGGACGACAACAATATTAAACTGGCTACCATCAAAGGGGTGGAAAACCCAATAGATTTGGACGTAGATCCGTCTGAAGCTATAGAAGACCAAAGAATACGCGATTCCATAAATTCTTCAAAATCACTACCTCCCAATCCCTTGAAGAAAAAATTGGAATCGAACAAAAAAGACCAACAGAAACAAGTGACAAAGACGGCACCTGCGGAAGCAAAAACGAAGGAACGTTATGAGGAGGGCAACAAGGAAGACGGATTGGATCCAGGCTACTATTTAATTGCCAATGTTTTTGAGAACAAGAAAAATTATGAAAAATTTTTAAAAAACCTTACAGATAAAGGCTTGGAACCTAAATATTTCTTCCGAAATTTTAATAAATATCACTATGTGTATTTAGAACGATTTAATTCATGGCAGGAAGCACTGGATTCCCGTGAAAGTAATTTCGACGGCAAATATTTGGATGAAACCTGGATTTTTAGGGTTTTGGACCATTAGAGCGATGATAAATGATAGAGGATTATTATAAGTACCAGGCACAGACTTCTGCGCACCCCTTGGCCTTGGAAATTTCACATGCCAAAGGCAGTTATATTTACGATTCCAAAGGAAATGCGCATCTAGATTTTGTTGCAGGGGTTTCCGCTTGTAGCTTGGGGCACTGTCATCCAAGAGTGGTAAATGCCATTCAGGAACAACTGCAAAAATATATGCACGTCATGGTCTACGGGGAATATATTCAGGAACCGGCGGTAGCCTATACCAAGCTTTTGGCACAACAACTCCCCTCCCCTTTGGAGACCACCTATTTGGTTAATTCCGGGACAGAAGCCATTGAAGGAGCATTGAAATTGGCCAGAAGATTTACAGGTAGAAGCCAAATTCTTGCCGCCAAGAATGCTTACCACGGAAATACGATGGGAAGTTTGAGCATTATGGGCTATGAAGAGCGTAAAAGTGCTTTTAGACCACTTATTCCAGATGTCGGATCTATTCGTTTTAATTCCGAAGAGGATTTACTAAAAATAACGGAAAAAACTGCCGGTGTGGTCTTGGAAACCATACAAGGGGGAGCTGGTTTTATATTGCCGGAAAATGGATATTTAAAAAAGGTAAGGGAACGATGTACTGCAGTAGGTGCCATGTTAATTTTAGATGAGATCCAACCTGGATTTGGGCGCACGGGAAAATTGTTCGCTTTTGAACATTTTGATTGTGTTCCGGACATCCTTGTAATTGGCAAGGGCATGGGCGGTGGTATGCCGGTAGGAGCCTTTGTTGCCTCGCACAAAATGATGCATACATTAACAGAAAACCCAAAATTGGGTCATATTACCACCTTTGGCGGGAATCCTGTAATTGCAGCTGCCTGCTTGGCCACCTTGCAAGAGTTAACGGAAAGCACACTTATCCAAGAATCCCTGGAAAAAGAAAATCTGTTAAGGAAACTTTTACAACATCGACTAATAAAGGAAATTCGAGGAAAGGGCCTAATGTTGGCCTTAATAATGGAAAATTCAGAAATAGCCAATGAAGTTGTACTTAAATGTGCTGCAAAAAACCTGATTTTATTCTGGCTGCTTTTTGAACCAAATGCGGTTCGCATATCTCCTCCGTTGACCATTGCCATTGAAGAAATTACACTTGGCTGTGAACTGATTTTGGAGGTATTGGACGGCCTTAAACAATAAATTGTTAACTAATTTGTTAATATTATAGACCAAATCTGTCGGAATAAAGGGTTTCAATAGACTACTTTAGTTCCAATGAATAACTAGAAGTTCCTATGGCGTTAGAACAAAACGAGAGACCAGGGCAACCAATTGCTAAGTTTGAATCCATGCTCAAGACAGACGATGTCTACTTCTTTGATGCGGAAGATTTTCAAGATATTATTCACCACTATCTTAATAACGGTAAGATTGCCTTGGCAAAAAAGGCAATTAAAATAGGGCTACAACAACATCCTGGCAGTATTGAACTGAAGTTATTGTCTATAGAGGTCCTTGTTTTTGAAAATAATCTGGAGCTGGCTGAAAAAATGTTGGATGAACTGCAGGTGATAGATAGCAACAACGAGGAAATATACATTCAACGGGCCAATATCTATTCTAAAAAGGACAATCACGAAGCAGCAGTCTCTCTTTTAAACCATGCCTTAAATTTAACCGATGACAGTTTTGACATCCATTCACTACTTGGAATGGAGTATCTGTTCATGGATAATTTTGAAGACGCCAAACAAAATTTCATGATGTGTGTTTCCTTTGATGAGGAAGATTATTCATCACTTTACAATGTAATCTATTGTTTTGAATTTCTTGAGGATTATGACGGAGCCATTGTTTACCTAAACGACTATCTGGAACGAAACCCATATAGCGAAGTTGCATGGCACCAATTGGGTAAAATGTATTTTACCAAAAAGATGCACAAGGAAGCCTTGACTGCTTTTGACTTTGCCATAATTTCCGATGACACCTTTATTGGTGCTTACTTCGAAAAAGGAAAAGTATTGGAAAAAATGGGTAGATACAATGAGGCCATTGAGAATTATGAGACCACCATTACCATTGAAGACCCAACTTCCCATGCCTATTTAAGGATAGGCAGATGCCATGAAAAATTAAATAATGATGAGTTGGCCAAATCCTATTATTACAGGACAGTTCATGAGGACCCATTATTGGATAAAGGATGGTTATCCATTACGGATTACTACATAAGACAAGAGAATTACGAAAAAGCATTGTACTACATCAATAAGGCCATAAATATTGATGGAGAAAATACCAAATATTGGAAAAAATGCGCCAAGATACATGCTGCCTTAAAAAACAATGATGAGGCATACTATGCTTACCAACAGGCCGTGGACTTGGGGAACTACGAATTTGACACTTGGTTTCATTGGGCCGATGTAGCTGTACAAAACCTAGATGTTCACGCAGCAATAGAAATATTGCTCCAAGGCCATGAATTTTATCCTCAGCGATGCGAAATGCAGTATAAAATGGCTGGATTCTATTTGCTTATAAGCGATTTCCCCAGGGCTCAATATAGATTGTTAAACGCCCTAAAAATAGATATAGACCAACTTCATTTGTTTGAGGACGAATTCCCTCAATTCTTCAACACCGAATGGGCCCAAAACTTAATTGAAGATGCTAAAAATGCTTCCAGATAAATAAACTATTTTTGTTTTTTTATCATTTATGGAAAATCGCAGTCTATTAAATTACGTTATCATTTTATTAAAGGGAATGGCCATGGGTGCTGCAGATGTGGTTCCGGGGGTTTCTGGAGGCACAATTGCTTTTATTTCTGGAATTTACGAAGAACTCATCACCAGCATTAACAATGTAAACCTATCCCTTTTAAAGACTTTGAGAACCGAAGGAATCAAGGCCTTCTGGACCAAACTCAATGGCAACTTTCTTCTTGCCCTTATGTTAGGTATAGGCATTAGTGTCCTATCTCTGGCCAAGCTTATTAGTTGGTTATTGGAGAACCAACCCATCCCATTATGGTCCTTTTTCTTTGGGCTGGTTGTGGCAAGTATATTGCTCGTGGGCAAGGAAATTAAAAAATGGAATTTGGCTGCCATACTAATATTGATCGTAGGCGCCGCCATTGCTTTTTACATTACCCAGTTGCCGCCTTCCGAAAATTCGGCCTCCCTGCCGTACTTATTCTTTTCCGGGGCGCTGGCCATATGTGCCATGATTTTACCCGGTATCTCAGGGGCCTTTATCCTAGTGCTATTAGGTTCCTACAAAACAGTTTTGGATGCTGTGCATGAACGCGATCTACAAATTATAACCACGGTTGGCTTGGGAGCAATTTTTGGGCTTCTAAGCTTTGCAAAACTTCTCAAATGGATGTTTACGCATTACAAAAATCTAACATTGGCGTTACTTACAGGATTTATATTGGGTTCCTTGAACAAAATTTGGCCTTGGAAGGAAGTTTTGGAGACCAAAATGTTCGGAGAAAAAATAATTACTATTAAGGAGCAGAACGTATCCCCTTTTTCTTTTGAGGGCGACTCCCAATTAATAAGTGCAGTTATTTTAGCTTTACTAGGTTTTTCCCTTATTTTTATACTGGAAAAATTGGCTGCAAAAAAATAAACGTCCTACCCCGAATGAAAAACTCCAGAACCTTAACGGATAAATTTTTCCTTGTTATCAAAGGATTGTTTATGGGTGCTGCCAACAAAGTTCCCGGGGTATCCGGGGGAATTGTGGCTTTTGTAGGTGGATTTTATGAGGAGTTCATATATTCCCTACAAAAGGTAAACGGAAAAGCCTTTAAACTCTTGATCAGTGGAAGGCTAAAAAGTTTCTATCAGTACACCAACGGCCAGTTTTTAACGCTACTAATATTTGGTATGTTGGTAAGTTATTTCAGTGTCTCCAAAATTTTGGATTATTTTTTGGAACGCAATGAACTCTATGTGTGGTCCGCCTTTTTTGGAATGATATTGGGCTCTATTTACTTTATAGGAAAGGATTTTGGCTACTGGGGAAAAAGGACTATATCTGCGGGTCTTATTGGGCTGGCCATAGGTATTTCTATAAGTTTCCTGAGTCCGGCTACACAGAACGACAACTTGATCTTTATATTCTTTTGTGGTATAATCAGCGTTTCAGGAATGACCTTACCCGGCCTTTCCGGGTCGTTTATCCTGATCCTTCTGGGTAATTATGTACTTCTCCTGGTAGATTCGGTAAATGCACTTTATGACTCCTTTTCAGAAATTTTTATCGGCGACTATAGTTTTATCGATAATCCAACAAGGCTCAACACCTTAAAAATACTTGCCGTATTTACCGCTGGATCAGCTACTGGATTGGTGACGCTTTCACATTTACTGAGTTATGTACTAAAACATTACCGACATATTACTACAGCAGTAATAATCGGTTTCATCACAGGCTCACTTGGGGTAGTTTGGCCTTGGAAGCGAACTCTGTTTAAAACGGATATTGCGGGTAATTTACTTTTGGACACGAATCAAAATCCTATTATAAAAAATTACGAAAGGTTTCTACCAAATTTGGCCTCTTCGGAGACTTGGTGGGCTATTTTTTTTATATTTTTTGGGGTATTAATTTTATTGGGTTTAGACTGGTATGGAAAAAATAGAAAAAGATAAAAATAGATTTGGCCTAATAGGAAAAGATATCTCCTATTCGTTCTCAAGGGGTTATTTTACCAAAAAATTTTCGGATCTGGGACTTGAACAACATTCTTATGAGAATTTTGATCTTGAGCAAATTGACCTGTTCAAAAACCTGATGGAACAAAATAGCGATATCAAAGGTTTTAACGTTACCATTCCCTACAAGGAGCAGATCATGCCCTTTTTATCAAAAATAGACGAAGAGGCACAGGCTATTGGCGCCGTGAACACCATTAGAATAGTGGAGAATGAAACAATAGGATACAACACGGATGTATATGGCTTTCAAAAATCCATTGAGCCTTATATTAGGACTCACCATAAAAAAGCGCTTATACTTGGAACTGGCGGCGCTTCCAAAGCTGTAGCCTTTGTTCTTAATAAATTAGGGATAACCTATAAATTTGTCTCTAGAAATCCTAAAAAAGGCCAACTTAACTACATAGACCTAAGCAAAGAGGTATTATCGGAGTATACGGTTATTGTTAATTGCACTCCCTTGGGCACTTACCCAAACATAAACGACAAACCAGACATTCCATACCACTTTATCACCAACCAACATTTGCTATTCGACCTTATTTACAATCCTGAAAAAACGGCCTTTTTATTGGCTGGAGAGCAGGAAGGGGGCAAAATTAGCAACGGTACCAACATGCTACAATTTCAGGCCGAAAAATCTTGGGAAATCTGGAATTCATAGGTTAAAAGAACTTCAGGTTTGTGAAAACCACAAAAATATAGGTTTGCCTCAATTATAAAATCCTTAAAAAGAAGTTTCATTACCTTTGATATTAAAACGGATGTAATTATATTTCCGTACATTACATATAGAAAGCTATAAACATTCATCAAATGTTAGAAGATAAAGAAGACAAACTACAGAATAATGTAGGTACAGAGGAAACTTCGGAAAATACTGAATCGACAAATATTTCGGACACCGAAGCCGAAACAAATTCCTCCCTCAAGCCTGAGGACAAGGAAACCGATTCTGGAATTAATACGGCCGAGGCAAGTGTAAAGGAAAGTGAGTCTGAGGAGGCTGAAGCCAAGGAAGAAAAGGAGTTGGTTGCAGAAAAGCCTGAAAAACCTTCTGCTAAAGAAACACCGGAGGAAATAGTATCCGACAAAAAAAATGAGGCTTCCAACGAAAAGGCGGTAGAGTCAACAACCGACCAAAAGTCCGAGAAAGAAATTGTAGAAAAGGAGGAAACTGCAGAAAAGGAAGAAGATGTTTTGGAGGAAATAGATGAATCGAATGCAGAAGATGCGGAAGATTCGGACAACCACCAGAGACATCATATTCCTATGCCCGATTACCATGCCATGTCCATGGAGAATCTCGTAGGAGAACTTCAGCGATTGGTAAGGAATGAAAAAGTACAGGCTATAAAAAAGCATGTGGATGGAATTAAATATGAATTCGATCTAAAGTTTCAAGAGTTTATTGATGAAAAGAAGGAGGACTTCGTCAACAGTGGTGGCAACGAAATAGATTTCCGGTACAATTCTGTTACCAAAAGACAGTTTAACGAGGTTTACTCCGATTACCGGGAAAAAAGAAATAGCTATTACAAAAGTCTTGAACAGGGCCTTAAATCCAATCTTACACAAAGATTGGAAATTATCAATGAACTTAAGGCGTTGGTGAACGTTGAAGAGGACATCAACACCACTTATAAGAACTTTAAAGATCTTCAGGAACGGTGGAAAAATGCCGGCCCAATTCCGCGCACAAATTACAACGATGTATGGCGCACTTACCACCATCATATTGAAATATTTTATGACTTTCTCCATTTAAACAGGGAGCTAAGGGATCTAGATTTTAAGCACAACTACGAGGAAAAGTTAAAAATCGTAGTACGGGCAGAAGAGTTGGTCCAAATAGAGGATTTAAACAAGGCATTTCAGGAACTGCAGACCCTTCACAAAATATGGAAAGAAGATATTGGCCCTGTAGGCAAGGAACATAGGGAAGAAATTTGGGACCGTTTTAGCAACGCCACCAAATTACTTCACCAAAGACGTCAAGAATATTTTAAAGACTTAGAAAAGGTTTACGAACAAAACCTAGAGCGGAAAAACGAAATTATCCAATCCATAAGTTCAATAGCCACCCATATTGCATCGAGCCACAAAGAGCTACAGCAACAAATAAGGGAAGTAGAAAAACTGCGCGATTCCTTCTTCAAAGCTGGGAAAGTACCACAGAAAGTAAATGAGAAAACTTGGGCAAGTTTTAAGGATGCTGTCCGTGAATTTAATAGAAACAAGAACAATTATTACAAAAATCTCAAGAAGGACCAACAAGTAAACCTGGATAAGAAAAGGGCTTTGTTAGAACTTGCGGTTTCCTTAAAGGATAGTGAAGACTGGGACACAACTACCCAAGAGCTAAAAAGAATTCAGAACGAATGGAAAAAGATAGGACATGTTCCCAGAAAATACTCCGACAAGATATGGAAGGAGTTCAAAACGGCATGTAACCACTATTTTGACCGTTTCCATGCCCTAAAAAATGAAGCGCATAAAGAGGAGGCCGAGAATTTTGAACGGAAAAATGCCTGCTTGGAAAATTTAAAGACTTTTGAACTCAGCGGAGACAAGGATAAAGATTTGACTACCATTAAAGAATTCATTTCCGAATGGAAAGAGGCAGGTAGGGTACCTTTTAACAAAAAGAGTATAAATGCCAAATTCAATAAAATTCTTGATGCATTGTTCAAAAAATTAAATGTCAATAGACAGGAGGCCGAATTGTTGAAATACGGGAATAAGATTCAACAGTTAGCCAATAATGACAATGACTATGCCATCTCCAACGAGCGCACTTTTATTAGAAGAAAAATTGACGAAAGTAAAAGTGAAATTAGGCAATTGGAAAACAATCTTCAATTCTTTTCCAATGCCTCAGAGGATAATCCTTTGGTAAAAGAAGTAATTAAAAACATAAATAATCACAAAGATTCATTGGCCACATGGAAAGCCAAA
Source organism: Arenibacter arenosicollis (assembly GCF_014397245.1). Taxonomy (GTDB): domain Bacteria; phylum Bacteroidota; class Bacteroidia; order Flavobacteriales; family Flavobacteriaceae; genus Arenibacter; species Arenibacter arenosicollis. The sequence goes on from NZ_JACLHY010000006.1 coordinate 192,115, forward strand.
CTTAAAAAGTTGAACATTCTGGAAAACAATTTAATGAAAGAGATGGAGGAGACGGAGGAGACGGATAATGAAGAGGACTCAGCCACTGACGAAGAATAGATACCTCCCAAAATAAATAAAAATTTAAGCGTATTAGAAACATTAAGGTTAGTTTTACTATTGCTATGTGGTTTGTTATTCAACTAACAAGCTGTGGTACGCCGAGAATAATTGTTAAAGAAACAGGAAACGTTCTAGCCAAATCTATATCACAACCTCATTCCTTATTTGTTATTACCAAGGAAAATCCTAAGCTTAACGACTCCCTTTTAATCGGGACCATAGCCACCAAACACAATGCTTTTACAGGAGATTGCAATCTTCGACAAGTGAAACAGGCCGCAAAAAAAGAGGCTAAAGAAATTGGTGGCAATTTAATATTCATAACAAAACATAGACTCCCTAATGCTCTATTAAATCCCTGTCACAGGATAAGGGGAAATATATATTCTGTTCCCAACCCAGAAACCTATGAAAAGGAAATCCTATGGAATCCAAATAGGAAACTAAAGGTGACCGACTTTAAGGGAGCTTCGGAAGACAAGTCATTTCAGGCAGCCACAAATGCCTATTTCGGCTATGCTACAAGTATAAAAAGCAAGGAAAACTTAGTCATTGTAGAGGTGGACACTTATTTCGATTGTGAAACCTCCTACTTCAAAAATAATAAGAACAAATCCTTGGTACTTAGTCACGAACAAACACATTTTGACATTACCGAACTCTACGCAAGGAAATTTATCCAGAGATTACAGCTAGAGATTAAAAATTATAAGGACCTTATAAAGAAAGTGGAACGCATAGGAGATGAAGTCAATCAGGAACTACAGTTAAAACAGCAAGCCTATGACACGGATGTCTATAGTGATTTTTCACAGCAATCCTATTGGGACGAATGGACCGAAACTGGATTGAGAGCACTGGCCATATACAAAAACAAGACCATTAGCCGACCTTATAAAGAAGATTAGGGAACGAAAGCCAAATCTATCAAATTACCCAATTTCACTATTTAAATCCCGATTAGTACAACATAAAAAAAGCCTTCCCAAAAATAATTTTTTGGGAAGGCTTTTTTAAATCAGTAAATATATTACTTGGCCACGTTAACCGCTCTGGTTTCCCTAATTACGGTAACTTTTACCTGACCAGGATAAGTCATATCCGTTTGGATTTTTTGAGAGATTTCAAAGGAAAGTTCAGCAGCTTTGTCATCGCTCACTTTCTCACTTTCCACGATTACCCTTAATTCCCTTCCTGCCTGAATAGCGTATGCCTTTTGCACACCACCAAATCCGAAGGCTATCTCTTCCAAATCCTTTAAACGTTGGATATAGGAATCCAGCACCTGTCTTCTTGCTCCTGGTCTTGCACCGCTAATAGCATCACAAACCTGTACGATTGGAGCAATAAGGGTTTTCATTTCTATCTCGTCGTGGTGGGCACCAATGGCATTACAAATATCCGGTTTCTCACCAAATTTTTCAGCCCATTGCATACCAAGAATTGCATGTGGAGTTTCCACCTCAACTTCAGTATTGGGTACTTTTCCTATATCATGTAATAGACCGGCACGTTTTGCCAATTTTGGATTTAATCCCAACTCAGCGGCCATCACGCCACAAAGTTTGGCAACCTCTCTGGAGTGTTGCAGTAAGTTTTGACCATAGGAAGAACGATATTTCATTCTACCTACTGCCTTGATCAATTCTGGATGTAGGCCATGTATCCCTAAATCAATTACGGTACGTTTACCTATCTCAACTATTTCCTCCTCTATCTGTTTTTCAGTCTTTTTAACGATCTCCTCAATTCTTGCAGGGTGTATCCTTCCATCTGTCACCAACTTGTGCAATGACAAGCGCGCTACTTCCCTACGAACAGAATCGAAACAGGAAAGAATGATTGCCTCAGGAGTATCGTCAACAATTATTTCTACCCCGGTAGCCGCTTCCAATGCCCTAATATTTCGACCTTCACGGCCTATAATCCTTCCCTTTACATCATCGGATTCCAAATTAAACACGGAAACGCAATTTTCCACCGCCTCTTCCGTACCAATACGTTGTATGGTGTTGATAATAATTTTTTTGGCTTCTTGCTGGGCCGTAAGCTTTGCTTCTTCTACGGTGGATTGTATGTAGGCCATGGCATCCGATTTTGCCGTATCCTTCAAAGATTCCAACAATTGTGATTTCGCATCATCAGCAGACAAACCGGAAATTACTTCCAACTGTTGTACTTGACTCTTATGCAGCTTCTCCAACTCAGATTGCTTCTTTTCCAGAAACTCGCTCTTGTAATCTACCTCTTTCAGTTTTATCTCGAGTTGCTCGCCCAGTTTTTTACCTTTGGCCAATTCACTGCTTATTTGGGATTCCTTATCCCTTGTTCGTTTTTCGGATTCCGAAATTTTCTTGTCCTTATTAATAATTACCTTCTCGTGCTCGGCTTTAAGTTCCAAAAACTTTTCCTTGGCCTGAAATATTTTATCCTTCTTTATATTCTCCCCTTCAATATTGGCTTCCTTTATTATGTTTGCCGCCTCTTTTTTTGCGCTGGCAATGGTTTTCGAGGCCTTGCCCTTTTCCATAAACTTCGCAATGGCAAAACCAATTGCCAAACCAACCAATCCTATTATTATTGCTATACTATCCATATTTAATTTCAAAATTATTTATAAAAAAAGCCCACATTGATGGAAGTTTTGTACAAACCCCGATAAACAGGTTTAGGGCTACCAGACTGCTCAAGGATCCTTATACAAGTAAGGCCTGCTTTTACAATCTAAACTCACCCTTTTCAAACAAATTAGTGTTGAGTTTGTCAAAAATTAATTACCAATGTGGGCAGTAACTATATTTATTTTAAAGAACGTTATTTCATCCCTAGCTTGGAACCTACCAACTGATTAAGTGCCTTAAGTCGCTCTGCAGCTTCTTTTACACCTTCTGACTGATCTATTCCTTTTTGCTCAATCTTGGAAGCAAACTGAAGTGCGCACATAGCCAGCACATCTTGCTTATCCCTAACGGCATAGTTTTGCTCAAATTTCTTTGCCAGCTGTTCTATGTTCTTAGCTGCCTTTCTTAGCCCCTCCTCTTGTAAAGGATCAATTGTTAAGGGATATACCCTATCAGCTATAGAAAGCTTAATCTTGAGCTTCTCTGCCATATTATTCATTTACACTATTCCGAAAGCTGGGCAATACAATGGTCCAACTCCCTTATTAACGTGTTTATTTTAAGCTTAGCTTCGGTCTTATTTGTATCACTGCCCAGCATAGAACTTGCCATTTTTAGTGAATTGTACCTTTCCTGCCATTCATTCACTGAAACTCTTGTTGCTTCATGATCATTTTTTACAGAAACCAATTCTTCTTCCAATTTTATGTTAGTATTGTGCAACAGCTCTAACTTGTGCAGCAACTTACTTATTTTATTTTCTAAAGAATCAACAATATCTACCAATTCACCCATTTGCAAATATCAATGCATTTTACACAAAGTTAACACACCTCTTTATACTTAGCAATTCTTTTTTCAATTATTCTTAAAGTTAAATTTGCATCCTCAATTTAAGAAAAAAAAATGACTCCTTTGTATATTATATAACACAGACTTTTTTTCAATTAGAATGGTATTAATTACATTCGTACCAATTATTTAATTTTTATGAAAGGCATTATCTTAGGATTTTTTTTATTTACATCTTTATTTTATGGGCAAGCTCCATATCCCACGGATTTTTTCCGCTCCCCTTTGGATATTCCAATAATATTATCTGGAACCTTTGGTGAATTGCGCTCCAACCATTTTCATTCAGGTATAGATATAAAAACACAACAACGTCAAGGATTACCGGTCTATTCCATTGGCGATGGTGCAATTACCAGAATCAAAGTTTCTGAATGGGGCTATGGCAAGGCATTGTATATTGCACATCCAAATGGTTACACTTCGGTCTATGGCCACCTTCAAAAATTTTCACCGGACATAGAAGCCTACGTCAAGAAAATACAGTATCAAAAAAAATCTTTTGAGGTGGAAATTTTTCCGGATTTTTCGGAACTTAAGCCTCAAAAAGGTGAACTAATTGCCTATACGGGAAATACTGGCGGTTCTGCCGGACCCCACCTACATTTCGAAATTAGGAGCAGCGCCTCTGAAATGCCCACAAACCCCCTCTTACATGGACTGGATGTCAGGGATGCCACTGACCCTACCCTATTGAGTGTTTATGCTTATCCCCTTTCGGAAAACGCACAGGTAAACCAAAGTCAGGAAAAAATAAAACTTAAATACCATAGACAAAGTGATGGAACTTTTCTTGCCGACAAAGTAACCGCCCTAGGCACCATCGGTTTTGGCATAAATACCTTTGACCGGCAAGATCTGGCCGCAAATCAAAATGGGGTTTACTCCGTAAAACAAGTTGTGAACGGGAAATTATATACCGATTACGATTTTGAAACCTTCTCATTTACAGAAAGTCGCTATATAAACACTTTGATAGATTATGACCATTTTAGTACCAATAGGGAACGAATTCAAAAGTGTTTCAAGGACGACAGCAACCTCCTGGGCATCTACAGGACCATCTACAACAATGGTAAAATCGAGGTAAGCGAAGGATTATCCTATAATGTGGAGATTCTAATCAATGATCTGGCCGGTAATCTCACCAAATTGATTATCCCTGTGGAAGGAAAACAACAGGATATTAAAATTCCAAAAAAAGAAGAGAAAACGGACAACTATATTATTGCTAAAAAACCAAACAATTTTGATTTGGGCGGGGCAAAAGTATACTTCCCCGCCAATACCTTTTATAATAATTTCTATATAGACCTAAAAAATGGACAGGATACCGTTACCATTCATAACAGCAGAGTACCGGCACATAGAAACTTTACCATAACTTTTGATGTTTCAAAATATTCCGATGAAGAAAGAAAGCAGTTATTTATCGGAAGATTGGACAACAATAATTCGGCGAGCTACGCTTCTACCTACAAACGGGGAACGACCTTTACCACACGAACTAGGAATTTGGGAACCTATACCTTGGCAAAAGATACCGTTGCCCCTCAGATTAGGCCGAAAAATTTCAAAGACAAACAATGGCTTACCAACTATAGTTACTTAAGCCTAAGCATAACTGATAATCTAAGTGGAATTAACACATACAACGCCACACTTAACGGAGAATGGATACTATTGGAATATGAGCCTAAAACAAATACCATTACCTATAATTTTGATGATCTTATATTGGACAAAAAACAATGTGAATTGAAAGTCGTGGTTACTGATAATGTTGGCAACAGTAGTACCTTCACTAGTACTTTTTACAGAAAATGAAAAATTGAGACTTTTTAAACTATTTTTTCTAGTCTTTTTAATAGGCACAACCACCTATCTAAAGGCACAAACAGCTACCATTACAGGTGTGGTTTTTGATGAAAACCAAACACCATTGCCCAATGTTAATATTACTTCTGGTAACAAGGGAACTTTCTCCGATATTAATGGCTTTTACATATTGGAAATTATAGCGGACCAAGAAACGACCATAACTTTCTCCCATCTCGGCAGTGAAAGACTGCTTCTTAAAGATTTAATATTGAATACAAACGAGAATTATGAATTTAATCCCGTACTACAGCAGAAAGCCATACTAATCGCTGAGGTCGTAGTTACCCCCTCCGGAACAAGATATGCCGAGGGTGTTACCACTATTTCATCGGATATTGCTCGAAACATTCCTGGCTCCAATGCCGGGGTGGAAAATATTTTGAAGCTTTTACCCAGCGTTTCCTCGAACAATGAGCTTAGCACCCAGTATATGGTCCGAGGCGGTAATTATGACGAAAACCTGGTGTATGTAAACGACATTGAGATATATCGGCCCTTTCTTGTTCGCTCAGGTCAACAGGAAGGTTTAAGTTTTATAAATAGCGACATGGTGGAGAATTTACAATTTTCTGCTGGCGGTTTTCAGGCCAAATACGGTGACAAACTTTCCTCGGTTCTGGATATCACCTATAAAACCCCTGTTGCCTTTGGCCTTAAAATATACGCAACCTTGCTGGGTACTGCGGCTACTGTTGAAGGTGTATCAAAAAATAAAAAACTATACAGTATAACAAGTATAAGGTCCAGAGACAACAGCCTTCTTGTAAATAGCAGTAATACCAAGAGCAACTATGATCCGTCATTTTTTGATATACAACAGTACACCACCTATATCTTTTCGCCCAAATTCCGGATAAGTTATCTCGGAAATCTTTCCATCAACAATTACCGTAACACACCATTCACCAGGCAGACAAATTTTGGGACCCTGAACGATATAAAAACCCTAACAGTTTACTATGCCGGAAGTGAAAAAAGCCAATTTAGGACCAACCTAAACGCCCTAAAGGCGGAATACCGGCTTAACGACAAAACTACTTTCAAACTTATTTCCTCATTATATTTTAATAGGGAACAAGAATATTCCGATGTCATATCCCAGTACCAGCTCAGTGAGTTAAATTCGAATATTGGGGACGACAATTGGGGAGAGCCCACCCCAATCAATGGATTGGCTACCCAATACGACCGTGCCAGAAATGATTTGGATGCCAAAATTGTTAATTTGGAACACAAAGGAACGTACTCCAATGATGGGAAGGTAATCGCATGGGGATTGAAATATGAGCATACCAATATTCGGGACCAAATCAGAGAGTCAGAATTCATAGATTCATTAGGGTATATGGTTCGCCCCCCCAATTCTGAATTTCAACGTAATGAACCCGAAATATCTTTCGAGGCCCCTCTTATTCCATTCCAAGGCATTATTGCCAAGAATGCGGTAAACACCAATAAAGTATCGGGATTTGTACAATACAGCCGTCAGACCGAGTGGCACGGCCATAACCTCTACTACAACCTAGGAGCCAGAGCCACGTATTGGGTAGTTAGAGGAAAAAATCTTGCAAAAAGCACACACACTATATTTAGTCCCCGAGCGCAATTGTCCATTAAACCAAATTGGGAAAAAGATATGTTGTTCAGACTCTCTGGCGGAGTTTACCAACAGCCTCCTTTCTATAGGGAATTAAGGGACAACAAAGGTACTGTCCATCCAGAAGTAGAAGCTCAAAAATCCTATCAATTGGTATTGGGAAACCAATATAGCTTTAAATTATGGCAAAGGCCATTTACATTGATCGGGGAGACTTATTGGAAAAAATTGACCAATGTAAACCCTTATACCTTGGAAGATGTGCGCCTTCGCTATGCAGCCCAAAATAATGCAAAAGCTTATGCGTATGGGGCTGAATTTAGACTAAGCGGTGCTTTTGTTCCCGGAACGGAATCTTGGTTTAGTTTGGGATATCTAAAAACAAAGGAAAACATTAATGGCCAAGGCTATATTTCGAGACCCACAGACCAGCGCTTAAACTTTGGGATTCTTTTTCAAGATTATATGCCAGAGGTACCGAATATTAAAATGTACTTAAACCTAGTTTACAACACAGGTTTGCCCGGTGGATCACCAAGCTATGAGGACCCCTACCTTTATCAAAATAGATTAAGGGATTATAAGCGTGCAGATTTAGGAATTTCCTATATTTTTGTGGGGGCCAATAATTCCTATGACGAAAACACGTTTTTACGGCTTTTTAAGGAATTAAATGTAGGTTTCGAAATATTTAATTTATTCAACAATCAAAATTCCATTACCAACACGTGGGTAAGGGATTTAACGAACGAACAACAATTTGCCGTACCTAATTTTATGACCGGTCGTATTCTGAATATAAAAATAGAGATGCGATTTTAGAATTGAAAATAAAGTCAATATATAGTTCGGACCAGTACAAAGGACTATGACAATATAAAACACCTTAAAAAATAAGTTTAACGATAGCTATATACAGAACAAAATATCAATAGATGAAAAATATTATTGCATTCATTTATACACTCATTTGCCTTAGCGCATCGGCCCAAAAAAACATTTACGAGAGCGAAAAATTTGATGAATTGAGCCGCAATCATAGTAATCTGGCCATTATCCCCTTTTTGACCAATTTGGAACTAAAGGATCAAATATCCAATGAGGAATTAAAAAACCTTGAAGAGAAGGAGGGATATGCGGTGCAGGACGCGCTAGAAACCTATTTTTCCAAAAGAAAAAAGAAAAAGAAATTTTCAGTGGAGTTCCAAAATATTAAAAACACCAATGCCATTTTAAAACAGAACGGCATTTCCTATGACAATATTGATGTTTATAGTGTTAAGCAATTGGCAGAAATTTTAGAAGTTGACGGAATCATAAGTGGTACATTGGACTTAAACGTACTCCTATCCAAAGGTGTCCCCACAGAGTTTAGCCTATTGGATTATATTAAGGGCAGCGCCAATTACGGTAGAATAGGCGTAAAAATAAGTGATGGGACAACGGGTAAATTACTGTGGAAATACGAAAAACAAATCAATAAAAAATCGGGAAAAAACACTACCGACCTGATTGAATTGATGATGAAATTGGCTTCCAGAAAATTTCCTTATGATAGGGAACGTCCCAGGGACCGAAAAAAGGGCTAGTGGGAACCGAATTCTTTTAACACCTCTATTACATAATCCAATTCTTCTTTGGTATTATATTTAGAGAAGGAAAATCTCAAGGACGGTTTCTCCATATCTTCAGAGGGCAGAATTTCCGTAAGTACGTGCGAACCAATATCACTACCGGACTGGCAAGCACTTCCCTTGGAACAGGCAATACCTTTTAAATCCAAATGAAACAACAACATGAGTGCCTTTTCCGGATCAAATGGGAGTCGAACATTCACCAGGGTATAGGTACTTTTCTCCATATCACCCGAAAGACCATTAAAAGCTATCTCAGGAATTGCCATGGCTATTTTTTCTATAAAATACCTTTTTAATTCAGTTACATAAGTCCTTTCCTCTTCCATATGGTCATAAGCAGCATTCATTGCTTCTTCCAGACCTACAATATTGTGAAAAGGTTCTGTCCCTGCCCTAAAACCACGTTCTTGAGACCCTCCTAAAATCAATGGTTTTAAACCCGTGTTTCTTTTTATATAGGCGAAGCCAACGCCCTTGGGTCCATGAAATTTATGGGCCGCCGCTGTTAAAAAATGAGCCTTGCATTTTTGTACATCCCAAGGAAAATGACCTATGGACTGTACGGTATCGGAATGAAATAGAGCACCGTATGCCTCACAAAGATTGCCTATGGCCGTAATATCTATGGTATTTCCTATTTCATTGTTAACGTGCATTAAGCTTACTAATTTTTTGCTTTCATCCCTTTTCAATAGCGATTCCAAATGGACTAGGTCCGGATTTCCTACACTATCCAAATCCACGAATAGCAATTCAACACCATATTCATATGCCAACGCTTGGGCCGTGTGCAAAACGGCATGATGTTCTATTTTGGAAGTTATTATGGTTTTAACCCCAAGATCCCTTACACTACACCTTAGTATCATGTTGTCCGCCTCGGTTCCTCCCGAAGTGAAAATGATTTCCGCAGGGTGGGCATTTAAGTACTTTGCAACGGTTTTTCGTGCTTGTTCAATCGCTGTTTTGGCAGTTCTTCCAAAGCCATGGGAAGATGAAGGATTGCCGTAGGAACTTGCCAAAGCATCCTGCATTCTTGAGATGACCTCAGGTCTAACCTGCGTGGTTGCGGCACTATCCAAATAAACCTTTTTCATTTAATTATAAATCGAATTAAAAGCTTTCCCAACTCCAGGAAAGTCCGCCAAAATTACTTGAAATAAAGTTAATTTCCTGCAAAATGCACATAAACCTCTAGGATTATAACTTATATTTCAATTAAATTTGAGGCATGAAAAATCTCTTGATTCTCCTTTTGTGTTTGGCCCTTTCATCTTGCGATGATGGGAATTTACAAATTGAAACTATAAATTTTGACGATAGCGACATTCAATATTGCGGCAGTACGGTCACTACAAGCACGACCTTATTTTTTAAAATTGCAGAGAATGAAGCCTTAATACTTACTATAGCTAGTGGAACCCTTAAGAATGAAGCCTCTGAGGGTGAGGTAGAATATCCCATTTCCAGTAACACTACACTAACCTATCGCATTTTTTCGGCCAATGTAACCAAAAACTATTTTTGCGATGTTATCCCTGTAACGGAACCTACCGTAATCGAAGAAATAGAGGCTCAAAGTGGGTCTGTACTAATAACAACCACAGCAATAGTTGATGGAGAAAACACATCTTACGAACATACAATAAGGCTAAGCGAGATTACCTTGATCAACGATTCCAACAATCAGCGAATCACGGATTTAAGTATCAATGATTACGGGACAGTTACCACCCAATAATCATTGTGTATTCTGTAAGAAGTATACTTCCGTGGCCCCTAGGCCATATTTCTGATAGTCGGCATCATAGTACTTTACGTTTTCGTACCGTTTAAAAAGAAAATATAGCTCTTCCTTTAATATACCTTCCCCTACACCGTGAATAAATACAACCTTTTGTATTTTTTTGCGTATTGCGAAATCCAATTGACGTTTGGCCGTATCCAATTGAAGGTTCAACATTTCAAAATTTGTCATTCCCTTTGTGGAAGGTGTCAACTTATTTATATGCAGATCTACTTCCATCTGCGGTGCATAGCGCTCCTTCGGTCTTGATTTCTTATGGTGCCTGTTTTTGGGTATTTCCTTTTCAGCCTTTATTCTGGCCACTTCATAATTGGATACTTTAATGGCATTGGAGCTGGCGATTTTCAATAATTCATCCGCAGAATATCGCAATAGGAACCCGTCCTTGCTTTCAACGGTAATTTGCGTACCGTTTATTTTTACCACAACACCTTGAATAATATCATCGATGGCCTCAACTTGATCTCCTACTTTTAAATCCATTACTTATCCCCTTTATCTTTTTCCTCATCCCCATAGCGGTCCAAACTCCACAACTGTGTGGTCTTGTACAACCCGAACATCAAAAGGACAATTCCAATGCTTAGCGCATATTCCTCTTCGATAATACTGTCTCCCATCCCAGCAATTACTGCTCCTACTATGATGAGCACTAAATAAAAAGTCCGTTTTGTTTTCATTGCCCAAAAATAATAGTAATTTTCGGTAAAGAATTATATTAGCACTTTAAATAATCCTAATGGCAATTCTCTGGGAACTGGAAAATTATATGCTGCCTTGTATGAACAAGCAGATTTTCGGGATTGAATGCCCTGGTTGTGGCTTTCAACGTTCCGTTTCCTTTTTACTGGATGGTAATTTTATTGACGCCCTAAAGATATATCCCGCCATATACACCCTGATTTTTCTGGTAGGCTTTATTGGAGCTTCACTAGTGTTCAATATTAAGAATTCCTTCAAGATTAAAATTTATCTTTTATACCTAAACGCCGGAATCATTATTATTAGTTATTCATATAAAATGATTCATTTAATACATTAAAATAAAATTATGGAACAACAAAAACTACCTAACGCAACACTGATTTTGGTTTTCGGGATTATCTCTATAGTTACCTGTTGCTGCTATGGAATTATAGGGTTGATATTTGGAATAATCGGACTTATTTTGGCAAACAAGGCAACCAATCTCTATGCTTTGGATCCCAGTATTTATGAAGGCTATAACAATGTTAAGTTAGGCAGGACCCTTTCCATTATAGGTATTATACTTAATGTCCTAGTGGTAATATTCTTTATTTGGATCATCTCTATTATTGGATGGGATGCTCTACAGAACGAAGAACTTATGAGGGAAAGAATGGAAGATTATTTCCAAAACCTTCAATAAATACATTTACGACCAATCAATCTTTTAAATTATTTTATGGAAAATAATCAAACACGACCCAAACCTAACAACTATTTGGTATTAGCTATTATCAGCACTGTATTTTGTTGCTTAATTCCTGGCATCGTCAGTATTGTAAATGCGGCCAAGGTAAATGAAGCTTATGCCCTGGGCAATTATGATCAAGCAGAAAAAGCTTCTAAAAATGCCAAAACTTGGGCCATTGTAGGCATGGCCATTGCCGGACTATTGTGGCTTTTATATATCGCTATTTTTGGCTTTGCCTTAATTGGTGGGTTAATGAGTTCGGGTGATTTCTAAGAAAACAAAAATACCATTGACAATAATTTTGGGAGTAGTAATCCTTGGAATACTGCTCCTATATTTTTTCATAAATCCAAGTAGTTCCGCTTATTTCCCCAAATGTCCATTTTTAACTACCACTGGTTATTATTGTACTGGTTGTGGTAGCCAAAGAGCCCTTCACGATTTGCTGCACTTAAATTTAATAGGTGTTGCACGGCATAATATCCTCTTTATTCCCGCTTTCTTGTTGATCGCTTATCATTGGGCTCGTAATTACACTCCTTTAAAAAACAAAAAAACACTACCAGACCTTATATATCATCCCAAAACACCGCTAGTACTTTTCATATTAATTGCGCTATTTACAATTTTAAGGAATGTAAACATTTATCCTTTTACCCATTTGGCTCCTGGATAAAATAAAAGCCCACTATAAAGACAATAACGGGCAATAAATTAAAATTTAAAGAAAATTATTTTTCAAACTTCTTAAGTGTTTTTATAATAATCCCCACACATTCCAAGAGCTGCTCCTTGTTCATTACCAAAGGTGGTGCGAACCTTATAATATTGCCATGGGTTGGTTTGGCCAAGAGACCGTTTTCTTTTAAGGCCATACAAATATCCCAAGCCGTAGAACTGTCTTCAGTATCATTTATCAATATGGCATTTAATAAGCCTTTGCCCCTAACGGCATTCACAATATTACACGTTGGAATAAATTTATTGAGTTCTTCCCTAAAAATTTCTCCGAGTTGAAAAGCGTTCTCTGCCAAGCCCTCCTCCTTGACCACCTCAAGTGCAGCTATCCCAACAGCGGCTGCTACTGGATTACCTCCAAAGGTACTGCCATGACTACCTGGTGTTATAACTTCCATAATTTCATCATTGGCCAGAACCCCAGAAATTGGGTAGGCCCCACCTGAAAGTGCCTTTCCTAAAATTAAAATATCCGGCTTCACTTCAGGTGTCCCGCTGCAATGCTTTTCCGGACAATCACAGTTACCGCAGGTTGCCAATAATTTTCCGGTACGGGCTATCCCAGTCTGCACTTCATCAGCAATAAAAAGAACGTTGTGCATTTTACATAATTCCTTTGCCTTCGCGAGATATCCTTCCGACGGCACAAAGACTCCGGCTTCACCCTGTATGGGTTCTACCAGGAATCCTGCTATATTTTTATTTCCTTCCAAAGCCTCTTCCAACGCAGAAAGATTATCATACTCAATTTTAATAAAGCCTTCGGTATAGGGTCCGTAATTTTTATGGGCCACGGAATCGTTTGAAAATGAGATTATAGTGGTAGTTCGTCCGTGAAAATTATTTTCACAAACTATGATCTGTGCTTGATTTTCAGGAACCCCTTTTTTCTCATAAGCCCATTTTCTACAAATTTTTAGTGCAGTCTCCACGGCTTCCGCCCCGGTATTCATGGGCAACAACTTGTCATACCCAAATGTTTCCGCAGCCAACTTTTCAAACTTACCTAGCATATCATTGTAAAAGGCCCTGGAAGTTAAAGTGAGCGTTTGCGCTTGCTTTATCATGGCATTCACGATTTTAGGATGACAATGACCTTGATTTACCGCTGAATAGGCAGATAAGAAATCGTAATACTTTTTTCCTTCTACATCCCAAACATACACCCCTTCTCCCCTACTTAAAACTACAGGTAAAGGATGATAGTTGTGTGCTCCGAATCTTTCTTCTAATGCAATTGCATCCTTAGAAGTTAATTTTTCTAAAACTGACATGATCTGATAACTATTAAATAAAACTTTACAATTCCTTCTTGGGGAGAGAAATCATCCTTCTTTTGTAGAGACTGCAAATTACGAATAGTAATTTGCATCCTAAAATATTTTGTGAATTGATTTTTGTTTCGGAAAAACCTGCCAATCAATCCTTTAGATCAAAACTGGCACTAACAGGATAATGATCCGACAAATACCAATTTCCCTCTCCATTGTGGACTTTAGCATCCAAAGATTTCATGTATAACTCAGGTGAAACCATAATATAATCTATTCGTTCCAGACGTGAAACCAGTTGTTCAGAGCTTTCATTATTCACCTCCGCCAAAACCTGTCCTGGGAAACTACCTCTAGCAGCTAAACCAGCAGAATATTTTTGTACTAGATCATACAAAGGAAACGATAGGAATTTGGACATTACGGCATAATCAAAGTTGCCATTGACCAAATTGCCATCCAACCCTTTTCCCACATTGGAATTCCTTAATCTATTTAATAATTTACCATGGGGATCATATAAATCGGCATCAAAAGGAGAATGGGCATTAAAATCCCCCAAGACTACATAATTTGAAGTGGTTTTTGCAATATTCTCCAATTTTCTTACTACGATACTAGCTTCCTCACGCCTTCGAGCTATGCTACCTGGATGTAAGTGTACAACCATGAAATCAATTCCGTTTGTTTTACAATGCAGCGCACCATGATGCATCCCCTCCGTTATTTTTTCTTTTACTTCGATGGGGTATTTAGAAGTAAAACCTACGGAATAACCGGTCGTTTTTAATAAAACAGAAAAGGAATGGCCCCAAGATAGGGCATCCACCTGTAACTTTTCGGAGGTGTAGGCGCATAATTCCTGCAAGGCAACAACATCTGGAGTTTGGTCCTTGATCCAATTTTGAACTTTTTCCCTTCTTTCTTGATCTTTGCCCCAGTCATAACCATTCCAAATATTATAGGTGATGATTTTAAAATTGTTTTTTTTGTCTTGGGATGTCAATAATAATGGGAGCAATACTAGAATCCAAAAAATATTTCGAAATTTCATTCTTTTAGATTTATTTTAAAAACATGGCCAACAGTTCTGTCCCCACCAAAAATATTCCATCCAGATGGCCCATACAAATATGCCGGTTTGTTATTTATCATTAAAATTTTGGGACGTTCCAACTTGGGGGCGGCACCATATATCTTCACCGCTTTTTTAGGTTCATAATCCTTGTAATAGGTTGGTAATAAATCATAGCCAACAGTGGCGTCCTCCCAATTAAAAGTATGTCCGTCCTTTGACTTCCAAAGTGTTCCTCCGCCAACTATGCCCGTATTTTGACCATGATTGTCCGTGGTCAACAAATAAATATGATCTTGATAGGCAAAAACGGTACCATCTTCCAAGGTTCCTTTATTGGAGGTAACCGGTTTTTCCTGAATAGTATATGGACCTTTTAATTTGGTTGCCGTAGCCAAACCATACTTTAGAATCCCATCCGTGGTTTTAGTTTTAAAATACAGATAGTACTTCCCATTTACTTCCAATAAAGCGGGATTGGCCACTCCCATATTGGATTTATAATTCCATTTTTGAGGATTTTCGGCATTTAAGACCATCCCGTCCTTACCCACTTTTTCCCATGGACCAAACGGGGATTTTGCAATTGCCATACCAATGCGCTGATTACCCGGATGTGGTGGTTGATGATAATTGGTGTTCGCTATATACAACAACACAAAGTTCTTGCCCACCTTCTTGATTTCCGGGTTGTGCGGAGCATATTTATCCCAGGTATCCTTTCCTGTACCTTTTATGGCCACATCGGAAAAAACAAATGGTCCTTCTGGTGAATCGGAAATATAATGGGCAATTTCGGAAGATTTTCTCCATGCTGGATTAACATTCTTTTCCCGCCATCGTGCTACGAATAAGTGCGTTTTTCCATCCTCATCCTGTATGGGTGCACAGCCCCAAATGGTATAATTTTCATCTTGAACGGCAACGCCCTTATATTCCAAATTCTGGGCGATAAAAGATAAGGGCATTTGCAAAGACGTGTCTTGGGCATACCCAAAATCAACGACCAAGAGTGTGGTAATAGCAAACAGTTTTATAACGTACTTCATTTACAATATTAAATTTACTTTTAAATCGGCGCTAATTCGCGGATGATATGGTTTTTATATCTGATTGGATTAATAATTCTCGTATTATTCCATAACAACCTCCAATGGAAACTGTACATTAAAAGAACTGCCATCATTTTTTGAGTTTACATTTCCCACTGCACCTGCAGCGTACAGATATTGGGGCATACCGTCTTCACCCTTAATTGCACGGGCTCCCCAAATAAAATAATTTGGAATTTGAAATATAGATGTACCAAGGATTTCGTTTGGAGAAACCGTTGCATCCACTTTTATGGCATCAATTTTTCCAGGAAGGATCTTAATGCTTTGAGCACTACTAAAATTAGCATTGGCCATACATAACACAACAAACACCAATTTGCGATAAGTAAGAATCACATTCATTTTAATAAAGCATATATTTGGTAGAATTGAAGCACTCCTCCCTTTATTTTGTCCAGAATCAATTGATAAATACACTATTGCGATCCATATTGGATACCCAAATCATTGGTTCTAATTTCCTGTAATTTTTCCCCTAAAATCTTTTGCATTTCCTTAACCACATCACCATAAGCAGGGTTATGCGCCAAATTATTATACTGTTTGGCATCATGCTCCATATCAAAGAGTTCCATTCCAGCTCCTGCGTCTTCATCGTATTGTATATATGCCCATTTATGGTTGCGTAACAAAAAGGACTTTCCTCCTTGGCTTACGGAAAAGGCATAATCCCTTACTTCCAAACTGGGGTCGTCCAAAGTTTTCACAAGACTTTTACCCTGTAACTGATCGGAAGCCTTGATCCCAGCCAATTCGGCCAGTGTGGGATATAGGTCCAACAGTTCAGAAAAGGAACTACAAACTGCCGGTGCCTTTCCTGGTACCTTTATTACCAAAGGAACCCGAACCGATTCCTCATGAAGGCTTACTTTCATCCAAAAACGATGCTCCCCCAAATGGAAACCATGATCTGAAGTAAAAACAACAATGGTATTTTCATCCAATCCTTCTTCCTTTAAAGTCTTTAATATTCTTCCTACCTGTGAATCCATATAGGATACTGAAGCGTAGTACCCAGCTACCGCCTTTTTCTCCTGTTCTTCTGACATTTCACCATTAACGCTGGTGACGTAGTTTATTCCACGGGCGGGAATGTCGTCCCAATCATTTTCAACCATAGGAGGCAATACCATTTGCTCATGTGGATAAGTTTCAAAATACTTTCGGGGCGCAACAAAAGGTACGTGGGGCCTTACAAGTCCTACCGCCAAAAAGAACGGATTATTTTTGTGCTCTTTAATAAGTTCAATAGCTTTTTCGGCTGTTTTTCCATCGGAATGCACCAAATCATCTCCGTCCGCCTTTACGATAGTCATTACGTTACCGCCCTTTCTAGGCTTCAGTCCAAAAGGATTGTTTTGAACCAATTCAGCCTCCCCCTCGGCGGTCCATTCCGGCCCCTGACTGTTAAAGCGTTCGGTCCACGAGGCCTCGTCATCCTGACCATTGGAACCCGTTTCTATATCTATAGGCACCCCCATATGATAAATTTTGCTCACCCGTGCAGTATAATAGCCGTTATCCTTAAATAATTGTGAAAGTGACTTACGCGAAGGGCCCACATTATCCCGGCCACTTACGTAGCCATAAGTATTTGTAGCGTTGGGATAGTAGCCAAACATTAGGGAGGCCCTAGAAGGGCCACAGACCGGGTATTGAGTGTAAGCCCTAGTATACTTGGTACCTTCAGCTGCCAATTGATCTATATTGGGTGTGCGCGAGGCTCGATTCTCATAGGACGAGACTGCAGTAGCTGTTAGATCATCCGCTATTATAAACAGAACATTAGGTTTATTAGTTTTTATCTTTTTCCTGAACTTGCCCTGCTGCGCTTGTCCAGAGAAAAAACCTATCATGAGGAGACAAAAAAACAATTTTCTCATTGTAACTAATTTTTTAGGATTTAAAAATAGTGATATTCAATTATTTCTCAAGGATTACCCATCCACTCCCTCTAACTTTTAAAAGGTACACTATCAGCTATGGACCAAACAATTTTAAATGGCAATTCCCATTTCATTTTCACCATAGTCAAAACGAATCTAATAAATACAAATAAGACTGTGTTAAAAAGCACCATAAATCCTAAAAAATTCTCCTATTTTTGCGCCATGCGTAGAAAGAATACTAGACAAGTTTTTGAAAATGTAGAAGTGGTGGATGCTGGAGCCAAAGGTAAAACTATTGGCAAGGCACCCGATGGTAGGGTAATTTTCTTGACCAATACCGTACCAGGGGATGTTGTGGACGTTGAAACCACTAAAAAAAGAAAGGCCTATTTTGAAGGAATCGCCACTAAATTCCATACTTTTTCGGACAAAAGGACCACTCCAGTATGTGAACATTTTGGAGTTTGCGGCGGCTGTAAGTGGCAAGATATGGGCTATGAGCACCAGCTATTCTATAAACAAAAAGAGGTTGAGAATAATCTACGAAGGATTGGGCATTTGGAATTACCCAAAACAAATACCATCTTGGGATCCCAAAAACAGTACTTCTATAGGAACAAGATGGAATTTTCCTTTTCGGACAGTAGGTGGTTGACCTTGGAAGAAATAAACTCGGGTAAGGAAATTGAAGATAAAAATGCTTTGGGATTTCATATTCCTGGGATGTGGGATAAAATATTGGACATCAAAAAATGTCATTTACAAGAAGATCCCTCCAATGCCATTAGATTGGAAATAAAGGATTTTGCTATTAAGAACGGGCTTACTTTCTTTAATCCTAGAAATCAATGGGGCATGCTCCGAACAGTGATGATCCGTACTTCCTCTATTGGTGAAATTATGGTTATGGTCCAGTTTTACGAGGACGACTTCGAAAAGCGGGAATTGTTGATGAACCATTTAGCAACAACCTTTCCAGAGATTACCTCCTTATTATATGTCATCAATCAAAAACAAAATGACACCATATATGACCAAGAAATCATATGTCATTCTGGTCGCGACCACATATTTGAGGAAATGGAAGGGCTAAAGTTTAAAATAAATGCCAAGTCATTTTATCAAACCAACTCGGACCAGGCCTATGAACTTTACAAGATAACCAGGGATTTCGCCGGACTTACCGGAAATGAATTGGTTTATGATCTTTACACAGGTACAGGCACCATTGCCCAATTTGTGGCTAAAAAAGCCAAAAAAGTCGTAGGCATAGAGGCCGTTCCTGAAGCCATTGCCGATGCCAAAGCCAATGCCGAAAGAAATAAAATAGATAATGTAGATTTCTTTGTAGGGGATATGAAGAACGTCTTTAATCCAAGTTTTATTAAGGAACACGGGAAACCCGACCTTATTATAACCGACCCTCCAAGAGATGGCATGCATGCCGCAGTTGTGCAGCAAATTTTGACCATAGCCCCTGAAAAGGTTGTCTATGTTAGTTGCAATAGTGCAACACAAGCAAGGGATTTGGAATTAATGAAGGAGGATTATGAAATAATGAAGGTGCAACCAGTGGATATGTTTCCGCAAACCCATCATGTTGAAAATGTTGTACTTTTGAAAAAACGGATTAAATAATCCAACCAAACATGAAGAAAGTCTATATTCCAATACTTTTCATAATTGCATTTATCAGCTTTGGAGCCTGCGAAAAAGATGATATCTGTGTGGATGGGGATACCCCATTAATGGTGATTAGATTTTATGATGTGGACAACCCCGCCGTATTAAAAAAAGTAACTAAATTTAGAATTGTGGGAGTTGGTCAGAACACGACCGTAACCACTGTTGCGGATAGAACCGATTTGGATTCTATTGCCATTCCATTAAAAGTTACCGAAAACAGTACAGGTTTTTATTTCATTAAAAACTCTGCCGATGTTGATTCATTAGAAGCGGGAGATTTGGACACCTTATACTTCAATTACACCAGAAAGGATAAATTTATTTCCAGGGCCTGTGGTTATATTGCCAATTTTGAAACTTTAGGTAGCGATTTAAAAATGGAAACCGATAACTGGATAAAGGATATAGAAATTGTAACCCCATTGGTAGAAAACTCAACAGCGGCCCATGTTAAAATATTTCATTAATAGTTTTATATTTCTAGCGATTGTATTTGGATACTCGCAAAGTAAACCAATTGATCTGCAGCCAAAAGACACGGTAGCCCATACAGATCCTTACGGAATTAGGGTGGGGATAGATCTTAGCCGCCCCTTGATTTCTTTTCTGAATGATGATTATACTGGACTTGAAATAGTTGGCGATTACAGGATTACGAATAAACTTTATGTGGCCGCAGAACTGGGAAACGAAAAAAATACCAAACAGGAAGATCTCTACAATTTCACGACTTCCGGGAGTTACTTAAAACTTGGTGTGGATTATAACACCTATGGCAATTGGTACGGCATGAACAACTCAATTCACGTGGGAGGCCGCTATGCTTACAGTACTTTTAGTCAAACCTTGAATAATTATCAAATTTATGATACCAACCGATATTGGAACGATCCGGATTATCAGAACAATCCTGACCCCAATACCGTGAACGACTTCCCTTTTGGTTCAGATGTTTCCCAAGAATTTAGCGGATTAAGTGCCAGTTGGCTAGAGGCCGTGTTGGGCCTAAAAGCAGAGCTATTCGCCAATATTTATTTGGGAGCTAGTGTCCGGATTGGCTTCTTGGTCAGCAATAAAGATCCTGAAAATTTTAGAAATTTATGGATTCCAGGATTCAATAAAGTTACCGATGGAAGCAATTTTGGCGTTGGCTACAATTATTCCATCACCTATTTTATACCGCTCTATAAGAAAGCCAAGAAAATTAAGGAAAAGGAAGAAAAGCCCGCACAAAAGAAACCGGGACAGCAAGGCCCTAAAGTTCCCGGAAACCTTTAATAAAAATCCATTTCATCATTATTTTGTCGCCTTTATTGGATTTGACAACCACATATTTGGGTGCCATTAAACTTGCAATTATTGCCGCTATAACCGCTAAGACAAGTGTGTCTAGCGATAGTAACATACCAAGCAATAATCTGCCCACCACAAATAAAATAGCGAAGCCTAGAAAATTATAGATAAGGACTTTATGTTTTGGTTTCACGCTTCCGATATTGTTAAATTATAGGCTATTCCGCCTTATTAAACTTGGCTTTCTTACTTCCTTCGTACATCACGTATTTTACCAAGCGCGATTCCAAATGACTATTAAATACCTTTATTTTTCTTGATGGACGTAGACCAACAAATTTTAAAGCCTCCAAGTTGGAAGTGATAAACCACGCATCGGTTCCAGGATAATTCCTCTTCAAGGTATTTCCAATGTCGGCATAAAAATCCTCCATTTCAATGTCCAATCGTTCACCATAGGGCGGGTTAAAAACCATATGCAAATGCCCTTCCGTAAATTTCTCAGTATCAAAAAAGTTCTTCCTTTCAATCGTTATATAATCGGATAGATTAGCGTTTACCACGTTATCCTGAGCTTTTCTAACAGCAGACGGTGCCTTATCATATCCAATTATTTTATGATTAAACTCCCTTGTCCTATTTAGACTGCTATCTACAATTTTTTCGAAAAGTTCGGCATCAAAATCATGCCATTTCTCAAAAGCAAATTCCTTTCTATTAATGTTGGCTGGAATATTACATGCAATCATGGCCGCTTCTGTCAGCATGGTTCCACTACCGCACATGGGATCCAAAAAATCACATTGTCCATCCCATCCGCTTAATAACAAAAGTCCGGCTGCCAAAACCTCATTTATGGGTGCAATATTGGTAGCAGTCCTATATCCCCTTTGGTGCAAAGACCTGCCAGAGGAATCCAATGCCACATTACATTGATCATTTTGAATATGGATATTGATCCTAACATCTGGAAATTTAATATCTACATCTGGCCTACTACCATCCGTATCCCTGAATTTATCCACTATGGCATCTTTAGTCTTTTGGGATACATATAGGGAATGTGTGAAATTTTCACTATTCACCGTGGCGTCTATGGCAAAAGTCGTGGAGGTCGAAAGATAATCGAACCAATCCATGGCATAGATTTTTTTATAAAGATCGTTCTCATCCCGAACACGAAACGAATGGATAGGTTTGACAATTTTAATTGCTGTTCGCAAACAAAGATTTGCTTTGTACATAAAACCGGTATCCCCTTCAAAAAATACACTCCTAACCCCTTCTTCAACATTGCCCGCACCGAGGTTTCGCAATTCCTTGGCTAAAATTTCCTCAAAACCAAACATGGTCTTGGCCACCATTTTAAAATTTTTGTTCATATCTACCTTTAAGATTACCGCAAAAATACGTTAATTTTAGCCCTTATTAGCCAATATGGTAATTTTGTACAATACCAGAATTAATCCTTAATGAAATATTTATTACCCATTCTTGGCGTTTTGCTAAGCTTTATATTTGTATACTTCACCAAACCAAAAAACAAGGAAGTCTTTAAACTACTTCTGGCCTTTAGTGGAGCTTTTTTACTGGCTTTAACTGTATTTGAATTGTTTCCTGAAGTTTATGGTAGTGCAGAACCAAAAACGGTCGGAGTATTTATTATGTTGGGGATACTACTCCAGATTTTTCTTGAATTTTTTTCCAAAGGGGCGGAGCATGGCCATGTACATTTAGATCCTGAAAAATCGGATTTCCCTTGGATGCTTTTTATAAGCCTATGCATACATTCGCTTCTTGAAGGATTGCCAATAGAAAATCACAGCACCATTTTATATGGAATATTAATCCATAAAATTCCTATTGCCATCATTCTTAGTATATTCCTGCTCAACTCTAAAATTAAGTTGCAGTCCGCCATATTTTTTATTGTGCTTTTTTCCCTGATGACCCCTATTGGCACTTATATTGCTGCCAATTATGAGTTTATCCACGCATATGCCGTTTTACTAAACGCTTTGGTTATTGGTGTCTTCCTTCATATTTCAACTGTTATTTTGTTCGAAAGTTCGGAGGCACATAAGTTTAACTTACGCAAATTGGTGGTCATTATATTGGGAATTTCAATTGCCTATATGTTGTAAACATCTTGGTTAGGTACCAACCTTAATAAATGTCGAAAGCTATTTTTGTGATTTGGTCCATAATTCCAGGGAATTCCAATTTTGCGTCCATCCCTCAATCTTTCATCATTCATCTTACTAATAATCAGGTCTTTCTACAAGGGTAAGAAATAGTGGGAAATGGCTAAGAATTACGATATCATAAGTTTTATGATGAAGTATATTGCCAAGGCAATTTTATGGTGCGTACTTAAAAATTAACGACAATACCCATCAGTAAACATTTTCAAATCCAATGACATGATCAATAAAAAACTTCAAACTACAGGCTTTATATTCCTTCTTATATTAAATAGTTACATTGTTAGAGGGCAACGCACCATACACCAAGTGGGCCAAGATCATTTTAATATCCAAATAGACAGATCTACCTCCTCCCCAATCACCATCCTACAAGTTACGGATCTTCATTTGGGCAGTACTCATGAAGGTAAATGGAAAAGAGACTTGGAAACCTGTAGAAGAATAAAAAAATTAGTGGATACCTACGACCCGGATATGATTGCCATTACAGGCGATCTTTTTGACGGCAATAAGCCACATGGCACATTGTTGGCAGCCTACGCTGTCAACTTTTTCGACAGCTTGGAGAGGCCTTGGTTGTTTGCTTTTGGCAATCACGATCCGGAAGGAGGATTCGGGAGGGCCGATATAGCCATGGTTTTTGCAGAATCTGAATGGGGTGTTTTAGGCAAGCATCCGGTGAATAATAAGTGGAAAGAAAAATATGATTATGTAGTAGATGTTACTGTTAAAGGTGAAGAAAAACCGGTGTGGCAAATCTTTGGTTTCGACTCTGGTTCCGAAAAAGGATACAGATCCATTAAGGAAGATCAACTTAAATGGTACAGGGACAAATCTGTCAACACTATGGATAAATACAAAGAAAAGGTTAGGGCAATTTCTATCTTCCATATTCCCTTGATCGAATTTCAATACTTACAGGACGATGATACCATAAAGAAATATGGATTTAGCGAGGAAAAGGTTTATTACGAAGAAGATGATGGATCGGTGTACAACACCTTCTTGGATGTGGGAAATATGGAAGCGGTGTTTTCCGGTCACGACCATTACAATAACTATTGGGGAACTTATAAGGGCGGTATTATCCTAGCCTACGGATATATTAGCGGTGTGGCTACGAAATACGCTTGGCCTCCAGGAGGCAAATTGATTTCACTGCCAAGTGATGGGGGCGAAATAAGCATGAAAAACGTGGTCCCGAACATGGAATAGGCCCCGACAATTCATTCACAAAAGAGGACAATACTATTTAAATTACTTAAATTATGCCTTTTTTAATGAATTCAAATCAAATCAAAGTCCCAAGCAGATGTTCAGCAAGGAAGAAGCAAAAAAATTACGCCAGGATTTCTGGATTTCCTTTGGAAAATCCTTTCCCAGAAAATGGATTTTATATAATACCGGTATTAAGGATTTCTCCTTTAAATTTCATTTTGATTTAAAAAGTGCAATGGTCTCAATGGATATTGAAAGCCAGGATCTGGAAAAACGGTTGGAAGTATGGGAAAAATTGATGTCTCTTAGGTCGATTTTATTAGAAGAACATCTACCTAAAGCCCTATTTGAAGATACGGTTATTCTTGATAATGGAAAGGAAATTTCAAGGGTATCCGTGAGCTTGGAAAATGTATCCATACACAACAAAAATACCTGGCAGGAGACTATGGTATTTTTAAAGGACCACATGTCCGCCTTTGAAGAATTCTATAATGAGTATGAAGACATTATACAGTCTTAAACCACATCAAAAAATATAAAAAACCAATGACTAATGGCGCCGGCCAAAACAAAGAGATGCCAAATGAAATGGTTGTAGGGAATTTTTTCAAAAGCGTAAAAAACAATTCCTACAGTATAAAAAGCACCCCCTAAAAATAGGGCAAACAGTCCATAAAAAGTTGTCTGGGAAAGTACATTGCCAAAATCCAATATAATCAACCAGCCCATTGCCAAATAAAGCAGAAGTGAAATAAACTCATATTTCCCTGTATAGAATAATTTCATGACGGTACCCGCGGCAGCTATTCCCCAAACTGTATAAAAGATTAACCATCCATTGCCTTTTTCCAACAAAATCAAGGCAACCGGTGTATAGGTTCCGGCAATTAAAAAATAAATACTAATGTGATCTAAGATCCTCAATTTACTTTTCCAATTCGGATTCCTAACACGATGATATAAGGTTGACACCGTAAACAATAATAGAATGGTAAAGCTGTAAACAATAATTGAAAAGGTGCCGTAAGAAGTTTGCTCCCCCGCATATTCAATTAAAGCAATAAAGCCTATAAGCCCTAAAAGAATTCCCAGGGCATGCGAAAGGGTATTTAGTTTTTCCTCAATGGATAACATTTTATAAAATTAATCAAATGTTTCCAATTAATCCGTCAACTATTTATCACAATACCACTTATGTATTTTTGAATACAAAATTTAAGTTTATTTTGTACAAAGTTTAATACCCTTGGAGTAGAAACAAAAATCTACTGCACAATTAGTTTAGCCCGCATTATCGAAGAATGCCCTGGAAAGGTACATACTATCCAATATTCACCTGGCTCATCAGGCATTTTAACATAGATTTTTTCAGCTGTTTCCGGTTGCATAATAGCCGTATGATACAGCACTAAATCTGTATCCGGCACATAATTATAGTCCGGACCGTCCAATCCCAACATTAAGGCCATTTGCCCCACCTTATCCACCGACTCCTTACCTTTCTGGGTAATTACCAGATTGTGCATCATATCGTCGTTATTATTAAAAGTGAGCTCTACCTTAGCTCCTCTTTTAACTTGTACCTGCTCAACATCATACTTCAAACCCGGTTTGGTACCTATCATTATTTTTTGATCGGTTTTATTATTCCAATCACTAGGCATTTTTGTAATTCTTTTGGGTTGAACAATGTTTTTACCTGATTTGACCATACCTGTCATTTGCGGGGACTTCAACACTCCACCAGGGACTTCATTCAAAGTATAGTAACCAGTGTCATGTAGTAGTTTCTTACCAGTCCCGGACGTAAGGTCTGGGATTTTAATCTCGTGAATAAAGCCCAACCTCATACCATGCAAAGTTAATTTCACAGATAATCCATCTGGAGAAACCTCTGCTTTGTGTACCATAACCGGTTGTTCTTCCGTTATAGGGCTACCATAGTCATTATGATATTTATAGGTAAAGCTTTTCATTTGATAGCTAGCCACATCACTGGCCAACTTTTTATTGACAGGTTCAGTAAATTCCAATTGAAATCCATCATCCAACGCTTTCATCGTTTTAATTTCAAAAGGTACTTTCCCCGTCCATTCCAATCTTTGCAGACCATATGGGGCTTTTCCCGTGGAGGCCCATCCCCTACTGGTCATACCCACAAACATACTGGAATCCCTACCCCAGATCATACGCAATATTCCTGAGGAAAAACCCTCTCGAAATAAAAAGGAAGCGCCTTGGTACACCCCATTGACCTTTTCCATAAATACCCGCATAATCTTACTATGTCCCTGGTCTCCAATAAACATCTGGCCTTCAAAGGGTCCGAATTTTCCATGGGTAGTATCATATAGAATATCGGATGTAGAAATCCCCTGAATGGTATGCGGAAACCAAATGGCCGGAGCTTTAAGAGCTGGTACCTTTTTAGCATATTCATAAAGACTTAAGCCCGATTGCTTTTCGATTTCCTCCTGTTTCAATTTTAGGGGTGATTGCGGATCATCTGTCCATCTTAAACCTTCCGGATTACCAGCAAAATCACCCACTTCCAAATGGGTCATCCTTCCAGAACCTACCCAATCCCCTTGATTTTCGGTATAGAAATAGTCACCTTCAGAATTCATATTAAATCCCGCAGGAGACCTTAAGCCGGTTGCAATAGGGGTCATTTCCCCTTCAGGTGTTATTTTTAACATCCATCCCCTCCATTTTACCAAACTAGCACCATGGCCGATCCAGGATAAATTTAAAGTGACCAACATATCCCCATTAGGCAAAATTAACGGACCATAAGAATAGTCGTGGTAATTCCCGGACAAAGGCCATGTATATACGGTCTTATAACTATCGGCCTTTCCATCCCCGTTTCTGTCATCCAATCTAGTAAGTTCTCCACGTTGGGAAAGATAGAAACCATTGTCCTTATAGGCCAAGCCCAAAGTCTCGTGCATCCCGTGCGCATATCTTTTATAAACTGGGTTTAAACTATATGGCTTATCTATTAACCATACCTCACCCCTTCTGGTAGACACCCCCAATTTATCGTCATCCGTAAACGCCAATCCTCCTACTTCCAATACAACATCCTTTGGAATGGGCACATCCACTATTTTATAATATTCCGCTTCCTTTTTGGCCATTTCCGAACTTTCCTGTCCAAATGTACCTTGTACTGTTCCCAAAAGGAATACAAAGAAAACTGCCTTTCTTAAAATCTGCATAATTGGTTGTTTTGGGTTACCAAATAATATTGTATGTAATGTTCCCACTGCCCGCGGGTATTTTTAGAAGTAATTCATCCTTTCCATTGGATTGACGGATTAAAGGATCTAAGTCACTATTTCCGGATAAATCGATAAAATAACTTTCATCGTTGACAATGAATGTACCATCCTCCAATTGTTTAATGGATTCCCCTTCGGCAATTTTATGCCAGATGTCCCCATTGCCCTTAATGCTGATGGTACGCTCAAGTCCCCGTCCGTCCTTGGAGGTTTTAAATGAATTGCTAATAGTAGTCCCTTCTTCTTGATGTAAAAAAACCGGTAATCCATTGTTACGCATTTCATAACCCAATGGCTTAAACCTTATGTTGGACGGAATGCTATCTGGCCAAACCATATCCTTATTCTCCAAACTCATAAAATCTGGATCTCCATGAAAGGATACTGAAAATCCCTTTGGTTCCGCCAACTGATTAGTACCTCTAAGATGCCACATCTGGGTAACATCAAGAAAATCGCCTTGCCATACCTGTAGTATAGCTCCTCTACTTAAATCGTATGAATAATTTATACGGTCAGGACTCCCAACCGCAATACAGTGTGTCCTTTTTTCTTCACCATGCATCATATATCCACGTTGGGTAACAGTCCCGTCTTCCACTGTAATGAGTATATCATTATCCGACCTCTTTTTAGCTGAACTTAAAGAGTTCTTTGCATGTAGGGGAATTTTTTGCATTTCTGGGCCCTCAGCCGTAATACTAAAACCTGTAAACCACGGATAATTCTTGTTATAAATAAAGGTAAAAGGTACTTTCCCCTTTTCTAACATAATTTCACCTATGCCAGGGGTATCCAAATCGAACTTTCCATTTAGATTAACCACGGTATCATTGCCGATCAACAGTAAGGCACCGCCGTGATTTAAACCAATATTGAAGAGGTAGTTTCCTGAGTTTGGAACATCCATTTGCCCCTTATAACTTAGAATTCTTGTAACCCTATTTCCAGTTACCATATTGGCAGAGATACTATCCACATTTTTCTCTCCAATAACCGTAAGGGTATCCAAACCTGCAATTGTATCAGAATTACTTTCGTATTCTGTCATATACATATCGGACAAGGTCAGCTTTCTATCTTCATACTTTTTATACATGATATTCTTTAGAGCCACGGGACCGTGATCTCCTTGAATCATTAATGGCCCTCTAGCTTTTTCATCATCAAAGGCAGAAGCCCTTGTAGGACCAGTTACCTCCACATTTTCCTGAATCAATACCCCGTTCAGCCATACCTCCTGAAAAATGGCATTCTGTATTTTCTCACCCGCATTATTAAACCTAGGTGCATGGAACAGAATTTTAAAATGTTGCCAAAGTCCTGGAGATTTCGAAGCGTTTGTTCTTGGGGGGTTCCCCTGGTAACCACCATCTTCATTAAAATCTGAACTTTGATAAATGCCACCCATATCTGCATAAGTTGGCTCCATTACTCCCCAGCTATCCAATAATTGCACTTCATATCTACCCAGAAAATAAATTCCTGAATTAGAGTTGAGGGGCATCATAACATCCAGTTCAATCTCGATATCCCCATGGTCAAAAATTGTGAAGATGTGACCATTTTTAGTGTCTCCCTCCGGAATGTTGGCTAAAATTCCTTTTCCTGGAGAAGATGTCAAAATCTTGTCCTTTGATCTATCCACATAAACATCGCCAACAATTTTCCAATTATCAGTTTCCACATTAAACAAGGATAGGTCATCCAATTGGAGCTCAGTGAATGGTAGAAAATCCTTTATTTTGATGAATTCGTTAGTCGTGGTCGCAGTTTCCTTGGATGGATGATCGCCGCATGAAATAAAAATCAGCAATAACCCACTTAAAAACAATGGAGTTTTCATAAAATTGAAGCTTAAGTTACTTGAAACCGTAGTCCCAAACCCTAAATATATAACTATAAGTTATAAAACTCCAATATCGGCAGTGAGATGGAATAGAGCACTTATTAACCAAGTCCCCGAATAATGGGCATTTGAACTACGAAAAGGTTTTCGTAACTTTATGAAGTCATTTACAAAAGTCCCATTAAGCATTAACTCGTAATCGAATAAGATTTTATTATATGTATTTTCAAACACTATTTATCCAATAATTAAAGTTGGACAAACCCACTTATGGTTGATTAATTAATGTAGCGATGTACCAATTAAGTGATTTGGAAATTGGATGATTTGTTGATTTGAATATGGGCCGATTTGGAACTGTGGCAATAGATCGATGTACCAATTGTTCACTTTATCAATGTACCAATGAATCAATGCAACGATGTACCGATTTTTTGATGTATAAATTAATGACCGTCTACAACTACAAGTAAAACGCATTAGAGGGGGGTGCAGGAACGGATCGCGCCCAGGGCGTGCCCTTTTGTCGGATATGGAGCAAAAAAAAAGTCCCTCCATCTTGCGATGAAGGGACATCAAAAAAAGGCGGCGGCCTACTCTCCCACTTGGTGTAGCAGTACCATCGGCGCAGACGGGCTTAACTTCCCTGTTCGGAATGGTAAGGGGTGGGCCCCGTCGCCATGGCCACCTAAAAACTTCTAT
>NZ_JACLHY010000060.1 GCF_014397245.1 Arenibacter arenosicollis
GAGTTCGCTGCTTTTTTAAAAGTACTTGGTCAGTACCAAAGCTAATGACTGCCATACCATTGGCGGGTTTTATGGGGTCAATGGCAAAAAACTACAGCGACAGTTTCGGGATTATTTAAGCGAGTTCAAACAATGGGAGGAGAGACCACATGCCAAGGAGTGGCTCATATTCCCAGAGAATATAGGACCTTATCTGTCCATTGACGAAACGGCACTCTCCAAGGGGGAGCTCTACACCATAATTACCAACAAAAAAGCCAAGGGCAGGAAAGGGTCCATAGTGGCCATATTCTCCGGCACCAAGGTGGGACCGATCATAGAGCAGCTGCTAAAGATATCGGCCAAAAAAAGGGCCAAGGTCAAGGAAATTACCCTGGATATGGCCAACTCCATGAAGACCATCGCCAAACAATGCTTCCCAAAAGCAATACAGGTAACGGACAGGTTCCATGTACAGAAGCTGGCACTGGAGGCCCTTCAGGACATCCGCATCAAACATAGGTGGGACGCCATAGACCGGGAGAACCAACAGATAAAGCAGGCAAGGGCAAAGAACGGGACATTCGTCCCAAAAGAATTTAGCAATGGGGACACTAGAAAACAGCTCTTGGCCAGAAGTAGGTATCTCCTTTATAAATCGCCCAACAATTGGACGCAAAACCAATCCGAAAGGAGCAAAATATTGTTCGCCCAATATCCGGATATAAAGGTGGCCTTCGACCTGGTACAGGGGCTCAGGAACATATTCAATACGGCAACTTCTATACAAACAGCATATACAAAGCTGGCACATTGGTACAAAGACGTAGAGAACACAGGCTTTAGGGCCTTCAATACTATTGCTAATACCATATCGCTCAATTATAGGTCGATCCTCAACTATTTTATAAACAGGAGTACAAATGCATCGGCGGAATCATTCAATGCAAAAATAAAAGCTTTTAGAGCGCAATTCAGAGGAGTCAAAAACGTAGAATTCTTCCTTTATAGATTGACCACAATATTTGCATAAACACAACAATTGTTCTTGATCC
>NZ_JACLHY010000061.1 GCF_014397245.1 Arenibacter arenosicollis
GGATCATGTCCAAAATCTGGGTTTTTACCATTTTAAGAATATAATTTAATCAAGCGATATAAGAAGTATTCCGTATTCCTGACTCCCCTAAATTGTGATCTAAAAGCCTTTACTTTGGCATTAAAGGATTCTGCTGAAGCATTTGTACTTCTGTTTAAAAAATAGTTGAGTACAGAGCGGTAATTTGAAGTAATACTATTGGCTACCGTTTGGAAGCTCTTAAATCCTGACTCCTCTACATCTTTGTACCAGTGGGCTAGTTTGGTGTAAGCTACTTTAATATCTATGGCTTGGTTAAAAATATTCCTCAAGCCTTGAACAAGTCCATAAGCTTTCTTTAATTCTGGGTATTCATTAAACAATATCTGTCCCCTCTCTTTCTGATTTGGAGTCCATTTATCTGGGGATTTATACAGTAGATATCTACTCCTGGCCAGGAGTTGTTTTGAGCTATCACCATTAGAAAAAGTTACAGGTTTAAATTCTTTGTCGACTACTCTAGATAGCTTTATCTGTTCATTTTCTTGATCCAAAGCTTCCCATCGGTATTTGATACGAAGATCTTGGAGCGCCTCTATTGCCAGCTTCTGTACATGGAACCTGTCTGTTACTTGGATGGCTTTCGGGAAACATTTAGTGGAGATCGTTTTCATAGAGTTTGCCATGTCCAAGGTGATCTCTTTCACTTTAGCACGCTTCTTTGCTGGGATCTTCAAGAGTTGTTCGATAATAGGCTCCACTTTAGTTCCGTGGAATATTCCAACTAAAGCCCCTTTCTTTCCTTTGGCCTTCTTATTGGTAATGATGGTATAGAGCTCTCCCTTGGACAGCGCTGTCTCATCAATGGATAAATAAGAACCTAAGTTTTCAGGGAAAACAAGCCACTGTTTAGCATGACTCTTATGCTCCCATTGCTTAAAATCACTTAAGTGATCCTTATAATGTCTTTGAAGCCTTTTCCCGGACATACCATACTGGTGCCCAAGTTGTTGG
>NZ_JACLHY010000062.1 GCF_014397245.1 Arenibacter arenosicollis
TGGCCCTTCGTCTACGCTCAGGACAGGCTGCCCCACAGAGGATTCATTTATAAATGGAGATTCTGAAAAAGAATAGAAAGTATTGAGCAAATTGAAGTATCGGGATGTGGCGCAGTTCCCGCAAAGGTGCGGGACAGACCGGTAGCGTATCACGCCCCGGGCGTGATGGTCGTTTGAAATAATGGATTATGTAGTTTACATATTGTTCAGTGAAACGGCCGACAGGTATTATGTGGGTCAGACGAACAATGTTGAAAAACGGCTTGTTACCCACAATATTGGTGGTAAAAAGTATACATCCAAGGGCAGACCTTGGATTTTGATAAAAACTTATCTCTGTACCGATCGAACCGAGGCGGTGCAGTTGGAAAGAGAGATAAAGAAAAGAGGTATCAAACGATATCTCGACGAAAAGTAATTTTCGGGATGTGGCCCTTCGTCTACGCTCAGGACAGGCTGCCCCACAGAGGATTCATTTATAAATGGAGATTCTGAAAAAGAATAGAAAGTATTGAGCAAATTGAAGTATCGGGATGTGGCGCAGTTCCCGCAAAGGAGCGGGACAGACCGGTAGCGTATCACGCCCCGGGCGTGATGGTCGCTTGAAATAATGGATTATGTAGTTTACATATTGTTCAGTGAAACGGCCGACAGGTATTATGTGGGTCAGACCAACAATATAGAAAAACGGCTTGTTACCCACAATAATGGTGGCAAAAAGTATACCTCCAAGGGCAGGCCTTGGATTTTGATAAATACTTATCCATGTAAGGATCGGATCGAAGCGATTCAATTGGAAGGAAAGATAAAGAAAAGAGGTATCAAAAGATATCTGGACGAAAAGTAATTTTCGGGATGTGGCGCAGTTCCCGCAAAGGTGCGGGACAGACCGGTAGCGTA
>NZ_JACLHY010000063.1 GCF_014397245.1 Arenibacter arenosicollis
TATTGGCCGCCTCGCAGATCGTATAGTCAATGGTATAGGTACCGTCGGCAGTGCCAGGGGCTACGCTCACGCTGCCATCCTCGTTTATCGTCAGTTCGTCCGTTGGGGTCGAAGTAAGCACTACATCCGTAGGCGCTACAGGATTCCCGTTAAGGGTATCGTTATCCAGCACATTGCTGTCAGGGATCACTCCGCTAACACCCATATCCACGGTATAGCTATCGTCCACTGCATCCAATACATTGTCCATATCAGGACCTACCTGAATGGTTACCGTACCGGAATCACAATTGTCCGTATTGGCCGCCTCGCAGATCGTATAGTCAATGGTATAGGTACCGTCGGCAGTGCCAGGGGCTACGCTCACGCTGCCATCCTCGTTTATCGTCAGTTCGTCCGTTGGGGTCGAAGTAAGCACTACATCAGTAGGCGCTACAGGTTCCCCGTTAAGCGTATCGTTATCCAGCACATTGCTGTCAGGGATCACTCCGCTAACACCCGTATCCACCGTGTAACTATCGTCCACTGCATCCAATACATTGTCCATATCAGGACCTACCTGAATGGTTACCGTACCGGAATCACAATTGTCCGTATTGGCCGCCTCGCAGATCGTATAGTCTATGGTATAGGTACCGTCGGCAGTGCCCGGGGCTACGCTCACGCTCCCATCCTCGTTTATCGTCAGTTCGTCCGTTGGGGTCGAAGTAAGCACCACATCCGTAGGCGCTACAGGATCACCGTTAAGGGTATCGTTATCCAGCACATTGCTGTCAGGGATCACTCCGCTAACACCCGTATCCACGGTATAGCTATCGTCCACAGCATCCAATACATTGTCCA
>NZ_JACLHY010000064.1 GCF_014397245.1 Arenibacter arenosicollis
ACCAGTATCAAGGGCAATTCTACAGTTGAGCTGCAGACTTTCACCCCTGACTTAATGGCCCGCCTACGGACCCTTTAAACCCAATGATTCCGGATAACGCTTGGATCCTCCGTATTACCGCGGCTGCTGGCACGGAGTTAGCCGATCCTTATTCTTACGGTACCGTCAGAGGGGCACACGTGCCCTTTGTTCTTCCCGTATAAAAGCAGTTTACAATCCATAGGACCGTCTTCCTGCACGCGGCATGGCTGGATCAGGCTCTCGCCCATTGTCCAATATTCCTCACTGCTGCCTCCCGTAGGAGTCTGGTCCGTGTCTCAGTACCAGTGTGGGGGATCCCCCTCTCAGGGCCCCTACCCATCGCCGTCTTGGTGAGCCGTTACCTCGCCAACTAACTAATGGGACGCATAGTCATCTTGTACCGTAGCCTTTAATGTAGAAGCGATGCCGCTCCTACATACCATGGGGCATTAATCCAAATTTCTCTGGGCTATTCCCCAGTACAAGGCAGATTCTATACGCGTTGCGCACCCGTGCGCCGGTCGCCGGCGGATAAGCAAGCTTATCCCCGCTGCCCCTCGACTTGCATGTGTTAGGCCTGCCGCTAGCGTTCATCCTGAGCCAGGATCAAACTCTTCATCGTTGATTCTTATATAACTTCGATCAACCATATGAGATATCTTCCCGGCCCGTTCTTTCGATTTCTTTTTCTGCACCATATCCCCGTTCCCGGAAATATGGTGCGCTGTCTTTACAATATATCAATGAACTTTTTACTCTTTTT
>NZ_JACLHY010000065.1 GCF_014397245.1 Arenibacter arenosicollis
TCGACGCTCAAGTCAGAGGTGGCGAAACCCGACAGGACTATAAAGATACCAGGCGTTTCCCCCTGGAAGCTCCCTCGTGCGCTCTCCTGTTCCGACCCTGCCGCTTGCCGGATACCTGTCCGCCTTTCTCCCTTCGGGAAGCGTGGCGCTTTCTCATAGCTCACGCTGTAGGTATCTCAGTTCGGTGTAGGTCGTTCGCTCCAAGCTGGGCTGTGTGCACGAACCCCCCGTTCAGCCCGACCGCTGCGCCTTATCCGGTAACTATCGTCTTGAGTCCAACCCGGTAAGACACGACTTATCGCCACTGGCAGCAGCCACTGGTAACAGGATTAGCAGAGCGAGGTATGTAGGCGGTGCTACAGAGTTCTTGAAGTGGTGGCCTAACTACGGCTACACTAGAAGAACAGTATTTGGTATCTGCGCTCTGCTGAAGCCAGTTACCTTCGGAAAAAGAGTTGGTAGCTCTTGATCCGGCAAACAAACCACCGCTGGTAGCGGTGGTTTTTTTGTTTGCAAGCAGCAGATTACGCGCAGAAAAAAAGGATCTCAAGAAGATCCTTTGATCTTTTCTACGGGGTCTGACGCTCAGTGGAACGAAAACTCACGTTAAGGGATTTTGGTCATGAGATTATCAAAAAGGATCTTCACCTAGATCCTTTTAAATTAAAAATGAAGTTTTAGCACGTGCTATTATTGAAGCATTTATCAGGGTTATTGTCTCATGAGCGGATACATATTTGAATGTATTTAGAAAAATAAACAA
>NZ_JACLHY010000066.1 GCF_014397245.1 Arenibacter arenosicollis
CCTTTTTCATCCACATTGTTGAAAAAGGAATAGATTTCAAAATAATTCTTCTGGGACAACTGATCGTATTTATGGTCATGGCATTTGGCGCATTCCAGGGTTAGGCCCAAAATGCCCTTCCCCAAGGTATTGGTTCGGTCCACAACATAATAGGATTGGTATTCCTCCTGGATCACACCGCCCTCCTGTGTAATGGGGTGGTTCCTATTGAACCCGGTGGCCAAAATTTGCTCCTTGGTGGCATTGGGCATAAGGTCGCCAGCCAATTGTACGCTCAGAAACTCATCATAGGGCATGTTCTTGTTAAAGGCATGGATCACCCAGTCGCGCCAGGGCCACATGCTCCTATAACTATCGTCCTGATAGCCATGGGAGTCCGCATATCTCGACACGTCCAACCACACCTGCGTCATTCGCTCCCCATAGCTCGGGGAGGCCAAAAACTCATCTATGGCCTGTTCCAAAACATTCTCCGAAGAACTGGAAAGATATCGGCTCACCTGCTCCGCATTGGGAGGTAGGCCCGTAAGATCCAAACTCATCCGTCTGATCAATGTGTGCTCTTCCGCTTTTTGGGAGGGCGTTAGATTGTTCTCCTCCATCTTTTCCAAGACAAAGGCATCGATCTCATTTTGGGTCCAATCTGCCAGTTCCGTTTTTGGCAG
>NZ_JACLHY010000067.1 GCF_014397245.1 Arenibacter arenosicollis
GCTTCCTTTTTGGCACTATAAAAATGAGTGGCAACACGTTCGTTTAAAAAACAAAACGGCCCTAAAAGGCCGCTTTTGGCATCGATATTTTATAAATTATAGGGTTGTGCAACGGTTACCATTGTTGTAAACTGTGCTTTTATTTTTTCGCCATTAATTTTGCGTAAAATTTTTCTTGTTCTGCATTATTTGGCGCTTTATCATATAAATCGAAAAGTCCGAATAAATATAGTCTTTCGTTCATTGTCATTCCTCCAATTCCATTAATTGCTGAATCTCTAAAATCCGACCACATTCCGTAAACTTTTTCAAAATCCGCTTTTTTATCAATCCAAGAATTTCCAAGATAGCGTTCAACATTCTCCTTTAATTCAATCGCATTTTTTTCGTCAGTTTTCCACTGCTGAATTAATTCCGCCAAGTCTTGAACATTTTGTTTAGATGATACTTTTCTGATTTTATTTGTCAATTCATCAATATTCATTTCCGTCAGAGTGGTTTTTCAGCATGTTCGTTAAGGCACATAGTTTACACAAGTTAAAGATTAGCCTTTACACTAAATTAGTCTCTAACCTTGTTGCTTGTTCTTTATTTCTTAAATACTTTTCATCAAAGAAACCTAAAAATGTGTTTCT
>NZ_JACLHY010000068.1 GCF_014397245.1 Arenibacter arenosicollis
CCTGTAAAGCGATAACTATTGTGATAAAGTTTGCTAAAAAGGAGTGATTCTATGACTGCTATTTGGATATCGATTATAGGTATGTGGTTTTGTATTGGAATGGCGTTTTTTGCTATCAAGAGGAGTAAAAATAAAAAATAGAACACGCATTTATGCCGAGAAAATTTATTGTGCGTTGAGAAGAACCCTTAACTAAACTTGCAGACGAATGTCGGCATAGCGTGAGCTATTAAGCCGACCATTCGGCAAGTTTTGGGATCGTTAAGGGTTCGGAGGCTCAACGTCAATAAAGCAATTGGAATAAAGCAATTGGAATAAAGAAACTAAGTTATTGATTTTAAATTTTTTATATCAAAATGGTCTTTTTCTGTTAATTCATAACCGGAATGAAAAAGAAGTTGAGCTTCTTTGGAAATGCATGGTATTTTTCGACCTTTATAATTAGTTTCTGAAAACCATTCATTTTGAAAGATGTAATTGCCACCTTCTGGGTTTGCTTGAGTAATGGAACCATCATCATTTAAATTTATAGGATGAATATCTAAATATCCATATTCTTTATGTTTAAGTTCCATACGTGAAGGCATCCAATCAACTTCTATTTTGTATCCTATATCTTCTAATTTTTTT
>NZ_JACLHY010000007.1 GCF_014397245.1 Arenibacter arenosicollis
TCGGCGGAATCATTCAATGCAAAAATAAAAGCTTTTAGAGCGCAATTCAGAGGAGTCAAAAACGTAGAATTCTTCCTTTATAGATTGACCACAATATTTGCATAAACACAACAATTGTTCTTGATCCAAAATCAAATTAAAAATTACGCACCGAATACCGCACCTTTTTTATGATATTTTATGGTTTTATTTGATATTTTGGGAAATTAAAAAAGCCCGAAAACATAATGTTTACGGGCTTTTAGTGGAATTTGCGCAATTCCCAGCGGAGAAAGAGGGATTCGAACCCCCGGAGGTGTGACCCTCAACAGTTTTCAAGACTGCCGCATTCGACCACTCTGCCATTTCTCCTTAGCGGGTGCAAATATAGAAACCTTTTTATTCTTTTTAAAAGAAAAAGGGAATTTTATTTAATTATTTTAATAATGTTAGATTCTAGTGAAGACCTTATTTTTGCCCAATGGAAGAATGGTACCACTATGTGCTTTTGGCTTTGGTAGGTTTCGCCGTGGGAGCTCTTAATACCTTGGCTGCCGGTGGTTCCCTTCTAACTTTGCCAATGCTTATCTTTATGGGCCTTCCTGCCAGTGTTGCGAACGGCACCAATAGAATAGCCGTCTTAACGCAGGGACTTGCCAATGTGGCCGGATATAAAAGCAAGGGGAAGGAGATTGCCAGTCCATTTATACTGTATCTCTCCATAGTGGCAACCGCGGGTACCCTAATTGGTTCCAAATTAGCGATCGACATTAATGACACCGCATTCAATAAAATATTGGCCATAGTAATGGTCCTGATCGTTCTTGTTATGGTTATAAAACC
The DNA here is from genome assembly GCF_014397245.1 of Arenibacter arenosicollis. Classification (GTDB taxonomy): domain Bacteria; phylum Bacteroidota; class Bacteroidia; order Flavobacteriales; family Flavobacteriaceae; genus Arenibacter; species Arenibacter arenosicollis. The sequence continues at coordinate 823 of NZ_JACLHY010000007.1, forward strand.
AAAAATTCATATTAACGATTTTGAAGAGCTCATAACCGGGAAACGGCAATTCTGGGCCATAGTTGCGTTTTTCTTTATTGGTATATACGGTGGATTCATTCAGGCGGGAACCGGAATTTTTGTATTATTGGTATTGTCCTCCATCAATCACCTTACCTTAATGAAGTCGAACGTTATTAAGGCCGTTGTTATGGTAGTATATACCAGTGCAGCTTTAATACTTTTCGGGTTGAACGGCAAATTGGATTGGGAAATAGGGTTAACTTTGGCCTCAGGACAAACGCTTGGTGGATGGCTCACCAGCAGATGGTCTGTGGACAAAGGAGACGGAATTGTAAAAATTCTATTGATTATAGTGGTCATTTGTATGTCCATTAAACTATGGTTTTTTAATTAAAAGAAAATTAGCTTTGGATATTATTAAGAAATTGGAATGGCGTTATGCAGTAAAGAAGTTTAATCCTGACAAGCTCTTGCCAGAAGAAAAACTCGATAAATTGAAACAAGCTTTTAATTTAACGGCCACATCATATGGTTTACAACCTATTAAATTATTGGTGGTAAACAATAAAGCCCTACAACAGAAACTGGTCAAATTTTCTTATGGTCAAAAGCAAGTGGCAGAAGCATCGCACGTTTTTGTTATTTGTATTGAAAAGCAAATTGACAAGAAATTTATTCATGATTATTTCGCCAGGGTACAACAAATAAGAAATACTTCGGATGAAGTACTTGATCCCTTCAAGGGGGCATTGGTCGAAAGCTTCTCTAAAAAGGAAAGGGAAGAGGTAAGGGGTTGGGCCACCAATCAGGCTTATTTGGCCTTGGGAACTCTATTGACCGTTTGCGCCTTGGAAGAAATTGATGCCTGTCCCATGGAAGGGTTTCAGCCAAATTCCTACGACGAGTTGTTGGGACTGGACAAACTTAAACTGACTTCGGTTTTAGTGCTTCCCGTTGGATATAGGGCAACTGATGATATGTTCGCAACTCTAAAAAAAGTGCGTAGAGATCTTGATGACAGCATCATCCACATACCCTAGTCACACTATAAAATTCAATAAATCATAAAACATAAATCATAAATAAATTTTAAAATATGCCAGGATTTGAGCTTTTTGGAGATAAGGAACGTGAACAGTTAAATGACGTATTGGATTCAGGAGTATTAATGAGGTATGGTTTTGATGGCATGAGGAATGGTCATTGGAAAGCAAAAGAATTGGAAAATGCCCTGGAAAAACGAATGCAAGTCAATCACGCACAACTTGTGAGCAGTGGTACAGCCGCCTTAACAGTTGCTTTGGCCTGTGGAAAGGTAGGGGCAGGGGACGAAGTTATTTTGCCCACGTTTACCTTTGTTGCTAGTTTTGAAGCTGTCCTTTCCGTTGGTGCTATTCCCATTTTGGTAGATGTGGACGATACACTTACCTTAGATCCCGCAGCAGTTGAAAAAGCCATTAGCAGTAAAACCAAAGCAGTGATGCCTGTGCATATGTGCGGATCTATGGCCGATTTGGCACCATTAAAAAGCATATGCGACAAACATAACCTAATTCTATTGGAAGATGCCTGTCAGGCCATTGGTGGTAGCTATGAAGGAAAACCTTTGGGCAGCTATGGAGATTTGGGATGTTTTTCGTTCGACTATGTAAAGACCATTACCTGTGGGGAAGGTGGTGCTATTATCACCAATAACAAAGAATATTATAAAAGTGCCGACCAATATTCCGATCATGGCCATGACCATATTGGAAAGGATAGGGGAGCGGAGGACCATCCCATTCTAGGGTATAACTACAGGATTTCGGAACTACATGCTGCGGTTGGTCTGGCACAAATTGAACGTTTGGATGATTTTATAGCCACCCAGAAAAAAAATTATTCCGTTTTAAAAACGGCCTTGGAAAAAATCCCTGGAATTAGCTTTAGACGGGTCCCAAAAAATGGTGTTGAGAACTATTCCTTTCTCAGTTTCTATCTGCCAACAGAAGAAATGGCCAGAAAGACAATCAAGGATTTTTCTGAAAATGGCGTGGATGCCTGCTTTTATTGGTTCGACAATAATTGGCATTATTACAGAAAATGGGATCATTTAAAAGACCTTAATAGCCTCAATGGTTTTTCCAAAGAAATTAAAGATGGACTTCCTAATTATGAGGTTTCAGATTTCTCCAAATCCGATCATTGGGTAAGTAGAAATATATCCTGTTTGATCAAATTGGGATGGACAGATGAGGAGGTTACTTCAAGAACCAAAAAAATGGTAAATGTTCTCCAGAATATTGTCGTCAGTCAGACATAATTAACTCTTAAATTTTTAACATTTCAGGTTTCAAATTGGCAATATGCCTTAAAAACATATTCATAATTCACTTTAATTAACATCATAAAAGAGGGCTCAACGCCCTCTTTTATTGGTTTTGATCAATTCCTCCATGTATTTGGAAAATATGTCCATTCCTTCACATTTCTTTAACATTAATTTAGCAACAGATAAAAAACAAACTCAATTAAACATGAAGAAACTTAAATTTTTGATACTAGTCTTTCTGATGGGTATCACATCTGTTTCCTGGGCTCAGACTAATGTGACGGGAACAGTAATGGACGAGCAAAACGTTCCGCTCCCAGGGGCGAACGTAGTAGTAAAAGGCACTACCAATGGAGTGGTGACAGACTTTGATGGAAATTTCTCCATTAATGTCAAAGATGCTAAAGCGAGGTTGGTGGTATCCTATATAGGGTATGTGGCTAAGGAATTTACCTTGGACGGTTCATCCAATTACACCATAACCCTTGCTGAAGATGCTACTGGTCTTGAAGAAGTTGTTGTTATTGGATATGGTTCGGTAAAGAAAAGTGACCTAACCGGAGCGGTTGCCTCCTTAAATACAGAGGCATTGACCGAACAGAAAAAAACTGATATCGGCCAGGCTATGCAAGGTCGTGTTGCTGGTGTAGATGTAAGGGCCCTTAGCTCCAAACCCGGTGCACCACTTTCAATAAAAATTCGTGGTAATACCGTTATCACCAACAATAATGCTGGTAGAGATGGTGTTAGTGACAACCTGGAAGACGATTTATCTAAACCTCTATACGTGGTTGATGGTGTGTTTTTTGAGGATATCAATATTCTTAATCCAGCGGATATAGAGCAAATGGATATTCTAAAGGATGCTTCAGCTACAGCTATTTACGGTTCACGTGGCGCCAATGGTGTGGTTATAATTACGACCAAAAGTGGTATAGAAGGAAAGACAGTATTCTCCTATGAATCTACTTTTGGTTTACGTTCCGCCACTAATATTCCAGATATGTATTCCGGTGATGAATATGTAGCTTTTATAGATGACCTTTTAAAGGCCAGAGCTTGGCGTGGACTTTTCTCCAATGGTAATTTTGGAACGGTGGACGACTATAACAATGCAGTTATTGATCGTTCTACGGAATTTCAGTCTTCCAATGAAGAAGCTAATAACGTGGCCACTGGACGGTATACCGATTGGTTGGGCGATTATAGAAAAACAGGGATTCAGACAAGTCACACCCTTGGAATGTCTGGTGGTAGCAACGGATTAACGTATAACGGATCCCTAGGGTACCTTAGTGACGAAGGAGTAATGGGCATTGAAGGTTACGAGCGTTATAATTTAAGCGCATCCCTTTCAAAAAAGGTGACCGATCAACTTACAGTTGGAGTAAAAACCTATTTGGCACTTTCTGAAAGGGAAGAAGGAAGTAGGGAGTTATTCAGAAGTACTTTCAGATTGGCCCCAACCGTAAACTCTTTTGACCCCGAAGGAGAGGTAATCCTATTCCCGGATGATCAAGATCAGCGTTTTGCCAATCCTTATTATGATGCAACTGGTGCTTGGAGGGTAAACACTAAATCGTTAGATGTTATTGCCAATGTATATTTGAATTACAAACCGGCAAGCTGGATCAATTTTAAGACTCAATTCGCCCCCAACATCAGCACTACAAGGTTCGGGGAATACAGAGGCTTATACACTAAATCTTCAAGAAACGATGCTAGTAGGATACAATCTCACTACGATTCCCGATTTAGAACTTCCTATACTTGGGATAATATAGTGGATTTTGATTTTGACTTCTTCAACGGACATAATTTAAAGACCACAATTATTTCCTCCCTATACTATAACCAAAATGAGGGAAGTGATATACAGACCAGGAATTTTGATACGGATGCCTACTTGTTCTATAATACACAGGCTGGTACCGATATAAGGGATTATGGTAGTTTTTACGGTAAGCAATCCTTGGCTTCATTTGCAGGGAGATTAAACTACAATATCCAGGACAAGTATCTATTTACCTTCACAGGTAGGTATGATGGTTCATCCAAACTTTCAGTAGGCAACAAATGGAACTTTTTTCCATCTGCAGCATTTGCCTGGAGAGTTAGTGAAGAAAATTTTATGGAGTCCGTAGACTGGATCAACGATCTAAAATTGAGGCTTAGTTATGGTGAATCTGGTAATGACACCACGGTTCAACCTTACAGTTCACTTTCTTTCTTGAATAACACCAACTACTTGTTCGGTGATGCTCAAGGTAACGGAAAGTCAGTGGCTGGATTATCGAATAGTAATTTAACATGGGAGATTTCTAAGGAATATAACTTTGGATTGGATTTTGCCATGGTCAATAACCGTGTTCGACTTGGGTTTGAATATTATAACAAAGAAACCGAAGGAAGTATTCTTGACAGACAATTGTCATCTATAACCGGATTTGGTAGTGCTGTAGGTAATTTTGGATCTGTCCGCAACAAAGGGATAGAGCTTACCTTGAACACCGTAAATGTAAGAACAAAGGACTTTTCTTGGAAGACCAGTATCAACTTTTCCAAGAACACCAACGAAATTTTAAAATTGGATGGCGATTTGGATGAGATTCCTTTCGGAAGTCACGGAGTCCTAAAAATTGGAGAAGCCGTTGATGCGATCTATGCATATGATAAAGTAGGTATATGGCAATTGGACGAGGCCGCGGATGCAGCTGTATATAATGCAGTTCCTGGTCAATACAAATATGTGGATCAAAATAATGATAACTTGATCAATCAGGACGATCAGGTAGTTTTAGGTTCCATTTCACCAGAGTGGACCGGAGGTATGACCAACAGTTTTGCTTACAAGAATTTGGACTTTAGTGTACAAATGTATACAAGACAAGGAGTACTGGGACATTCTGAATTTTACCAACATTTTGCACCATATCAAGGTGATGATGGAAAATTCAATAAAGTGGATTTAGATTATTGGACCCCTAACAATCCGGATGCAAAATACCCAGCTCCAGAATACGGGCACCCAGGGGAGTGGTATTTTGAAAATTTCGATTTTGTTCGTATTGGTAACATCGGTCTGGGATATAATTTTTCAGATAGCCTAATGGACCAATTTAATATGTCTAGCCTACGTTTGTCCTTGGATGTTCAAAACCCATTTACATTTACAGACTATAAAGGACCGGACCCAGAAACGGGCTTACAGAACTCCTACAACATGACATACTCGGTTAAAACCGTATTGTTTGGCTTAAAACTTACCTTTTAACTTATAAAATATTCAAGATGAAACTGATAAAAAACAAAATATACGTTCTGGTTTTACTGGGAGTATTCATTGGCCTCAGCGCCTGTGAAAGTTATATTGAAGAAGATATTTTTTCCGATATAACCAGTGAAAACTTTATAGATGAAAATACGGCCGATCAATTGGTAGTAGGTATCTACTCCAATTTGCGAAATGTATACAAGGATTACGGTCTTCAATTTTTAGGTACCGATATTTTTACGAGTAAGGGAGAAGTGTTCTCTTTTTCTTCGACCAATGATTATTTCGACCTAAACTCCGGAGTCGGAGGAAGTATGTGGTCCCGTAATTACAATGTAATCGCCAAGGCGAATACAGCTATTAATCGCTATGAAAATGAAATTAACTTTAGCGATTCCAGACTGGATGATAAAGCCTATGGCATTGCTCAGGCTAAAGCTTTAAGGGCATTGGCATTTTTTAATCTAGCACAGCAATACGGTGGGGTAGTTTTGGAATTGGATGAACCTAATAGTATTCGTTCCGATTATGCCAGAAGTACAGAGCAAGAAACTTATGCCCAGATTATAGCAGACTTGGAGGCCGCTATTCCAAATTTAATGGATGCCCCGCAAACAGGTCGATTTTCCAAAAGGGCAGCACAACATTTGTTGGCGGAGGTTTATTTAACAAGAGCATATTCTTCTTTTGCCGATTCTTCGGATTTTGCAACGGCTGCGGCCTTGGCAGAACAGGCAATTGGCAATTATGATATAAGAAGTCAGACTTTTGACCAAGTTTTTGACTATGGAAACCAAGTAAACCCGGAGATACTATTTGCCATACAATACGGAAATTCTGGCGATGCAGCGGATAGAAATAACAATAAGCACTCCATTTTCCTGAACAGTGTTAACGATTATCCTGGAATAGCTAGAACCAATCCTTATGGAAGAAGTGATTTTGGTGCAATGCCAACCCCATTCTTTTACTCTTTGTTCACCGATAATGATGATAGGGAGCAAGCTACCATGCACAGAGCTTTAATCGCAAATGAAAGTGTGACCTACAATTCAGATTTTGGAACCGACCTCATTGTGCCTGGCGACACTGTGATATATTATCCAAAGATTGCACTTGATGCGGCAGAGTTGGCAGATAAATTAAATAGATATTATGTATATCAGCCAGATCAATATTTATTCGGTGTACCTGCAAATGTTGATGGAGCTATTTACCAATACAGTTCAAACCTTAACCGTACGAATTTCCCAATATTTAAGAAGTTTGGCGATGTAGATTTTGATGAATCCGAAGGAGGTTCGCGCGATACCTTTGTATTTAGGGTTGCAGGAACTCATTTATTGGCCGCAGAGGCTCATCTAGGAGCAGGTAATACTACCCAAGCCCTATTTCATATCAACCGTGTTCGTGAAAGGGCTACTGGCGTTGCCAATGCTTATGCCACAGTTACCATAGATGATATTTTAAACGAACGTGCTTTGGAATTGGCCGGTGAGGCAAATCGCTGGGCGGTATTAAAGCGTACTGGGAAACTTCAGGAACGTATTGGACTATACAATCCACATGTAATAGATCATGGAGCCTTTGATCCAAGTATTCATTTATTGAGACCTATTCCTTCAGGGGAATTGGAACTTTCAGATGGCTCATTACAACAGAACCCAGGTTACTAAAATTTTACAGATTAATTAGTTAGTTTTTTTTTGAGTTAGTTCCCCCTTCAAAAATGGGCAGGTTAATTCGCCTGTCCATTTTTATTAAAAATCAATGAACAATTCCCTTAGGGATAGTATATTTAACAGCAGAATTAAAATGATCAAAATCTTCCATATAATACCAAGAAACATTTGGTGCCTATTTTTAGGGATGCTGATACTGTCATCCTGTTCCAGCCCACAAACGGAGCATTATTATTTGGTGGTGGGAAATAAAGCAAACGAGGTAGAAATAAGTACTGCCGAAGATTTAAAGTCAGACCTATCAAAAGTGCTCGAACTGGAAGGCCGTATAATTTCCGATATTGATAATATTCCAAAAGGCACACCTACATTTATTTTGGGCACTCCCAAATCCAATAGTCTTATAGCCAGCTTGGTTAAAAAGAAAGCCATAATTCTTTCTGAAGATAATCCGGGACCAAGGGGAGGCATATGGCACAGAACAAAATTGAAAAATAAGCAGGAGGCCATTGTTCTCGCCGGATCGGATGTACAAGGTTTTCAGTACGCCGTATACGACTATTCCAAAGAAATTTTGGGTATTGACCCTCTTGAATATTGGACAGGAAAGAAAGCTTTAAAGAAAACGAACTTGGATTTGGTCAATTTTGAAAATCGAAGAATTGCGCCTCCCAAAGTTCCCATTCTATGCTATTTCGAAAACGACGTGGATGAACTGGCCAATTACAGAGGCAAATTATTGGAGTACGACTGGGAAAGTTATACCCAAATGATCAACTCCCTTGTTAGACTACGTTACAACGCCATCCAATTTTTTGATATGTTGGGACGACCGGAATTTTTTATTCGTCCGGAATACAAAGAGCTAAATCCAAATTATCAAATAGACATAGAATATCTGGATAAGATGATCGACTATGCCCACCGAAAAGGAATGAAAGTTCAGATAGATTTCGCTTTGGGATATCAAATTCATCCCATGTCTGAGGACAAGGCTACCTGTTGGAGGGATTATAAAGAGGAGTGGGTAAAGGCTTGGAAGTATTATTTGGAGGAGACTCCTCTAAAAAAGACAGACATATTTATACTGAGACCTAGACACCAGGTATGGGATTGGGAATATGAAAGTACTTGTGGCGAGAATAAAATAGAGGTCTTCAATGACGTGTATAAGGTGTTTGGCGAATTGGTGGATCAATACAAACCCAATGCGGATAAGGTATTGATCTGTTATTCCGATGGCATGGAGATGTGGAACGACGGATTTAGGCCTCCAAAAGATTGGATAGTGGCCTGGTCCGATGATGGTTTTGGCAACTTTGAACATTTGCCCAATACCACCGATGGCTACAATTTTGGAACTTATATGCATGCCGGTTTTTGGTTGAACCACACTGTACACAACCCATACCCTGAGACAGTGGAAACGGTAATGAAAAATATGTTCCAAGAATATGGTGCGGATAAATATTGCCTGGTAAACGGACAGAATTTTAGGCCATTCCTAATTAATTTGGAAGCCTATAGTGCTGTTTGTGAAGATCCCGACAGTTTTAATTATGACGATTTCTATAAGCAATGGACCAAAAGATATTTCAAGGAAAATCAGCGAGAATCTGCCATAACCTCAATGAAATTGCTGCACCAAGCTCAAGAAGGAAGAATAGGTTACGTACAGCATTTATGGGAAATACGGGAGGCTATTTCATACCTGTCGGATTCCCCAATTCAAAGACCTGGGAAAACTCCGGTACCACATGATTTTAAAAGGGTTGAAAATGACCTGGTGCATGTGAAAAAAACTCAGAATTATATTCAACAATCTCTGGAGGCAGCCGAAAAAGGACTGGATAAAAAAGACTTGGAAGCTGATTTCTATTACTCATATGTCTATCTGCCAGCTCTTCTTTACAACGACCTAATCTCGTTTGAAGTCACATTACATAATATGGCCTTATTGAAAAAACAATATGAGGATACTGGAAAAAAAGTATACATAAAACAGGCCTTGGACCAATGGCTTGAGATAAATAAAAAATTAGAGGTCATTTATCAAAATAGGAACGTAGGGGACAAGGATATAAAATGGGACAAGTGGTACTCACCACAAATCCGCAGACCAAATAATGGCTTTCCTACTATAGAAATGCTAACCGCAATTAAAGTAAATTTAGAGGCTAAATTATAAAAGTGTACATATGAAAAAGTTTTATTCGGGACTTATTATAGGATTACTAACGGCAATGATGTGCTACTCCTGTAAAACGGAACAAGCACCTTCCCAAAATTTAAGTCCAAATGCTACATCAGCTGTAGATTTGGTTTATCCACATCTCGATTCCGAGAACTCTAGGTGGTTCTTTTTTTCCTCGGCCTCCAGACCTTTTGGCATGGTGAATTTAAGTCCAGACACAGAACTTAAGGGTGCATGGGGTAGTGGATATAGATATAAAACAGATACCATTAAAGGATTTAGCCATGTGCACGGTTGGCAGATATCAGGGCTTTCGGTGATGCCTGTAAGTATTACCCCTGAAAACAAGACTACGATATACAAAGATTTTTATTCCAAATTTAATCACGATGCGGAGAAGGTTTCTCCTGGTTATCATTATGTGGAAATGGAACGCCAAGGGATAACCGCGGAGCTCACCAGTACCAAAAGGGTGGGATTCCACAAATACTCCTTTCCAAAAAATGGAAGTCCGGCAATACTTTTTAACCTTAACACCCTTTTGGGGCCTAATGGAAATGTAAATGGGACCTTAGAGAAAATTGGAAACAAAACTCTTTCCGGAGAGCTGGAAATGACCCCAACCCATAGGCGCCCAAAACCCTTCAAACTCTTTTTTAAAATAGAATTGGACTCGGAAATCAGCGCTATTGCTCAAGACCCGGATACCGGTAATTATTTAGTCTTCACAGATGAAAATAACCGGAATGTATTAATGAAAGCCGCTATCTCGTATACTTCCACTGCAAATGCCACTACCAATATGGATTCGGAATTAAACCACTGGGACTTCCAAAAGGTGGTGGACGATTCCAAAGCGGAATGGAATGGGTTTCTGGGTAGAATTAAAATTGAAGGAGGTTCAGAAACACAACAACGAAGATTTTATACGGACCTATGGCACGCCTTGCAAGGTAGAAGGGTAATAAGTGACTTTAATGGGGCCTATCCCGATAATACGGGAGATAACTTAAGAATAGGGCAAATACCCTTGGATGCATCCGGAAAACCAAAATTTAATCATTACAACTCCGATTCCTTTTGGGGTGCTCAATGGACCATTAATACGCTGTGGGGGCTAGCTTACCCCGATATTATGGAAGATTTTGTTCATTCGCTTATTCAATATTATAAAGACGGTGGTTTAGTTCCACGAGGACCATCAGGCGGTAATTACACCTATGTTATGACTGGTGCCTCGTCTACTCCTTTTATAGTTAGCGCCATACAGAAAGGAATTATTAAGGAAGATCTTGAAGCAATATATCAGGCTTTAAAGAAAAACCATATGCCAGGAGGAATTATGGAAAAGGCCGGTTATGAACACAAAACGGCCCTTGGTGGAGGATTTAAGTATTATTTAAAAGACGGCTACGTACCTTATCCGATTCCCGAAGGTAAATTTGGTGGACATCAGGATGGCGCAAGCCTTACCTTGGAGTACGCCTATCAAGACTGGACTTTAGCCCAATTAGCTGAAAAACTTGGTCATAAGGACGACTATGATATGCTTATGCTTCGTTCCAAGAATTATAAAAATGTGTTTGATAAGGCTGTGGGCTGGATGAGGCCCAAGGATGTGGATGGTGTATGGTTCAAGAATTATGACCCTTACGAACACGAACACGGATTTATAGAATCCAATGGAGCACAATCCACATGGTTCGTACCCCATGATATTGGCGGCTTGGCAGAACTAATGGGCGGTAAGGAAAAGGCTGTGGAAAAGTTAAACGAACAATTCGAGACTGCAGAAAAATTAGGATTTGCGGCAGGTAATTCGCATGCACAGGAATTACACCCGGAATATAGACGTGTTCCTATTAATTACGGAAATCAACCGTCCATTCAAACTGCCTTTGTTTTTAATAAGTTAGACAGGCCCGATCTTACACAATACTGGTCGAGAAAAGTGGTAGGCAAAGTATTTAGCGGCCTCTCACCGGCAACAGGCTATAATGGAGATGAAGACCAAGGTCTTATGGGAAGTTTGGCAGTGCTAATGAAAATGGGTCTTTTTCAAATGAACGGAGGAACGGAAAATGATCCGGTTTATGAATTGGGCAGTCCTCTTTTTGATCGGATAGAGATTAGTCTTCATCCCGATTATTATTCGGGAAAGACGTTTTCCATAAAATCAAAAAATAATGGTCAGGACCAATGGTCCATAAAAAATGCCAGCCTGGACAATGAGGTATTAAATGGTTTTTCTGTTAAGCACTCACGAGTGGTAAAAGGCGGAGAACTGGAATTGGAACTTGGAGGGGAGTAAGCCCTCCTAGTTCTGCTATGCCGCAAATTTAAAAAAGGCTTCAATTTTAGTGGCCAAAGCAAGTGGTCCTTAATTAGCGTATCTTGCAATAAATTAAAATCGTTTTCCTTTGAAAGGCATCATTAGCCATATTATACTTTATATTTTTTCAATTTGGGGTCTGTTTTCGCAGACCATCCAGTTTGAACATTATAATGATGCCAACGGACTTTCGCACAATTCTGTAAGACATATTGTCCAAGATAAAAATGGTTTTCTATGGTTGGGTACTTTTTCTGGTCTAAATAGATTCGACGGATATCAGATTAAATCCTTTATGAGTTCTTCCTCAGTTGCCAATACCATCCCCAATGATGATATCACAGCCTTGGAATATGACGAAGAATCCAATAATTTATGGATAGGTACTCGGAATGGGTTAACCTTGTTGGACATCGACACCCAAGAATTCACTACTTTTTTACCAAACGCCAAGGACGCCCATAGTTTACAGGACCATGAAATACGGTCCGTACATATAGATCGTTTTAATCAAATTTGGGTGGGTACCAAAAATAAGGGACTTTTTGTATACCATCAGGATCAACATATTTTTGAAAAAATAGAATTACAAGGTTTTGAGTATATCAAAGAGATCTTTGAGGATTCCAAAGGCCAACTATGGATTGGAAGTTACGGAACGGCCGGAGTGGCCAAAATTACTTTGGACAATGTGGGAAACCCTGTAAAAATAGACACTTACACCCTAAACGTTCCTAATTCAAAAGAAATTAATCCCTACGTGAATTTTATCTATCAAAATTCCAATTTGGATATTTTTGTAGGTAGTAGACAAGGTTTATACAAGTTCAATGAAGAATCCAACCAATTTACAAACTTATATATAAAAGATGTAAAAACTAGGGACAAACTGGGTCCTTATTTCATCTCCATTGCTCGAGCACCGGACGGCAAATACTGGCTGGGTACCTTAGGAGGTATTTTGGTCGTGGATAATCTTGAGGACATCACGGAAGAAAATTACGAATGGTATTATTCGGAATTATCCAATAGTGACTCCCTAATAGATGATCTTGTATATGAACTTTATTTTGATGAGTTGGGCTTGTTGTGGATAGGAACCGAAAACGGTCTGGATAAATATGACCCCTTTAGCAATCAATTTAGGGTAAATAAGGGCATATCCAAGTATTTGGATAATCAGGTACCGCGAATTAGAGGTTTTTCCAAAACTTTTGATGACAAGGTGATTGTGGCTACTAGGCACAACGGACTATTTGTGGTTGAAGATGATAATTCCTGTTCGTCCTGCCAAAGGGTATTATCCTTACACCAAAGTGGCCATGATATTGCCAGTATATTTTCCACAAATGGTATAATATTTTACTGTGGACTATGGAACGGAAAAATTTTGATTTATGATTATCCGGCCAATACTTCAAAAGTCGTTGAAATTGGTTTAGGTACAGCACCTATATTGGCATTCGCCAACCTTGGTAACAACCAGATGGCTATTGGCTCACATGGAGAAGGGTCCATAATTTTCAATACGGAACTGGACCTACCAGAAAAATCCGAGGGTATTCTGCTATCTTCCCGTGAAATAAATCAGATTGCTGTAGATTCAATAGGATCACTTTGGTATGCTACACAAACAGGAATCATAAAGTATGACCCCCTAACCAATAAAGCAAAGGTATACAATCCAAATTTGGAAGGTAAAACTGGATTGTCGCATGGAAATGTAAGTGATGTAGCTATTGATCGTTCAGGAAACATATGGGCGGCCACTAGAAAAGGCCTGGACTACTACGATTCCAGTTTGGATAACTTTATACCTGTAATGGAACCCAAAGATTTAAATGGTACCTGGATAACGAATGTGGTTACGGACAATAAAGATCATTTGTGGCTAAACATGAATAATAACCGTTTGGCCAGGTACAATACAGTTTCGAAGGAACTAAACATGTACTATACGGATAGTGGAAACAGGTTGGATATATTTAGTTCCAGAGGTTTTTATTACGCCAGTGATGACCATATGTATCTGGCAGGGAAGGACGGAATCATAAGCTTTTCCCCAAAAAACCTTAAGGACAATGACAAATCCCCCCCTCCTGTAATCACTGATATTCGAATACAGAATAATGAAATTGAGGTAGGAGATGTACTCAATGATCAATTAATTCTAAAAGAGGACATTAACAAGGGGCGGACATTGATTCTAGAACATGATAACAAAAACTTTTCACTAACCTTCTCACATCCATCCTATACTAATGAACGTTTCAACAAATACAGCTATAGGCTAGTGGGATTTGATAATCAGTGGACCACTGTAGATATAAGACAACGAACCGTTCAATACACCAATCTTTTTTTTGGGGACTATGGCTTTGAGGTAAGGGCTATGAATAGTCATGGCGTCTGGAGTCCTATTTCCACTTATAACATAAAAATTCTTCCTCCATTCTGGTTAACCTATAAGGCGCTCTTACTGGCTTTATTAGTTATTTCTGTAGTGTTCTATTTTGTGAGGAAACAAATTAGGGCCAGATTAATTCTAAAACAGGAGTTGTTGTTGGAAAAGGTAAAAAGAGAACGGGATGAGAAACTGAACAATGAAAAACTTAAATTTTTCACCAATATATCGCACGAGCTAAGAACCCCTTTGACCCTCATATTAGGTCCCGCAAAACAATTGATTGAGGAAGGAAAAGAATCTGGCAACCAATTCCAGCAAAGCCGGTTCAATCTAATCCACCAAAATGCCAACAGACTTTTAAACCTAGTGAATCAAGTACTTGATTTTCGTAGGGCACAATCGGGTGAATTACTATTGAAAGTCACTAAAACCAATATTTTTCAACGAACTACAAATACTTTTAGATCTTTTCAGGAACTGGCAGATGATAAGAAAATCAACTTTAATATCGTCTGCGACAATCAGGATATAGAAGGCTATTTAGACTGGGACAAGTATGATAAGATACTGTACAATTTATTATCCAATGCATTGAAATTCACCCACAAATATGGACACGTAGACCTATTTGTAAATACGCATCGGGAGAACAATCAACAAAAATTGGTAGTAGAAGTCAGCGACGATGGTATTGGAATTCCCAAAGAGAGTCAAGCAAAAATATTTTCTAGATTTTTTCAAGCCTCCAATAGTAAGGAAAATAATACGGGCTCCGGTATTGGTTTGTCCCTGGTAAAGGCATTGGTGGAATTGCACAAGGGTACCATAGAGGTAGAGAGTGAGCTAGAAAAAGGCAGTACTTTCACATTAAAAATTCCTATTTCCAAGAAAGCCTATTTAGAGGATGAAATTTTTGAGGTGGTAAAGCCCGATACTCCAGAGGCATCTCCCCAACTAATAACAGCTAAAAAGATAATTCAAAGTACCCACCTAAAAGAAAGGATACTAATCATTGAAGACAATGTTGAATTGCGAAATTATTTAGTGGAGTACCTTTCGGACCATTACAAGGTTTTTGAAGCGGAAAATGGTAAAGTGGGCCTTGAACAATGTAGAAAAGTAAAACCTGTACTATGCATAGCCGATATTATGATGCCGGAAATGGATGGACTGGAATTCTGTAAAATATTAAAGAACGATGACGATATAAGTCATGTACCCGTTATTTTATTGACTGCACTTTCGGACAGTGATGATAAAATTCGAGGGTATAGCAGTGGTGCCGATGGGTATTTGGTAAAGCCCTTTGAACCTTCCTTGTTAAAAACGAGAATTGAGAACATCATAAAATCGCGAATGGAGCTGAAAAATAAATTTTCAGGAGAAGTGGAAAGTGAGGTTACCACTTTGACACACTCGCCCGCTGATGAACTGTTCATGGAGAAACTCACACAATTGATCGAAGATGATATGAGTAACCTGGAGCTTAATACCTCCTTTTTGTGTCATGAATTAGGCATGAGCTCTTCCAAATTATACAGAAAAATTAAGGAGATAACTGATTTGGCTCCAAATGAATTTATCAGGACCATTAGGCTTAAAAAGGCGGCACATTTACTAAATACCAAAAAATATAATGTCAGTGAGGTAACTGGCCTAGTAGGATTTAACGACCCTTTATATTTTAGTAGATGTTTTAAAAAGCAATTTGGTTACCCTCCAAGTAATCTCATCAAGTAAAGTTGTCAGATATTTACAAAATGCCGGGTTACCAAATAATTCACTTCAATAAAGGAAACATATCCAAACCCTTGGATATGTTTAAGTAATATTGCTATATTTAGTATTCAAATAATTTACGTAATATTTACGTTTAAATCCTTTAGTAATATGAATTCCAAGACTATTTTCCTTTTCCTATTAGCTATTTCTTTTTCTTTGCAAATAGGAGCACAAAACAAACATATTAGCACTCCTCCCGAAGTATCACCTATGCCCATGAAGGCAGAAATGACAGAAATATGGGAGCCAGAAGTAAGTGTAGTGACTCCTGCAAAAACATTGGGAGACGCCCCTTCGGATGCTATAATTTTATTTGATGGCACAAACTTGGATCAATGGGTAAAACAAAAAGATAATGCACAACCTGCTCCATGGAAAATTGTAGACAATAACCATATGGAAGTAGTTCCAGGTTCTGGAGGTATAAGTACAAAGATGAAATTTGGCGACTGCCAGATTCACATAGAATTTAGTGCTCCGGATGTGGTGGAAGGTTCAAGCCAGGGTAGGGGCAATAGCGGATTATTTTTGCAGAACAGATATGAATTGCAAATATTGGATTCTTACAATAACCGCACCTATAGAAACGGACAGGCAGCCAGTATTTATAAGGATCATGCACCCTTGGTAAATGCCATGCGCGGTCCATTGGAATGGAACACTTACGACGTAATTTATACGGCTCCTAGATTTAAAAAAGATGGCCGATTGGATGCCAAAGCGAGGATTACGGTTCTACACAACGGTGTTCTAGTACAAAATAATGTAGAGATTAGCGGTAACACCTATTATATTGGTTTGCATGATTATCCATCTCCCCATGGCGATGATGTACTTTCTCTACAGGATCACGGCAACAAAACCCAATTCAGAAACATCTGGGTAAGACCCTTGTAGGTCGGAACTACCTTGAGCCAAAATAAAATGCCGAAGGAAATTGATCCCTCGGCATTTATTATTTAAGATTTATTCGTTCTTATTAATACGTTACGTATTCTACAATTTCGAGCCCGTAACCCACAATACCCACTCTTTTAGTTTGGGTAGAATTGGACAACAGCCTTATTTTGGCAATATCCAAATCGTGCAAAATTTGTGCGCCTACACCAAAATCCTTAGCATCCATATCCACTTTGGGTGCCTTAAATACGCCTTTCTTTTGTAATTCCTTCAATTCACTCAATCTTCCCAGTAAATTCAATGATTCGGTTTCCTGATTTATAAAAACAAATGCTCCTTTTCCCTCTTCATTGATCGCATTGAACATGTCTTCCAATTTTTTATCGGGGTTGTTCGTCAGCGTACCTAAAATGTCATTGTTTATTAAGGTTGAATTGATTCGGGTAAGGACCTTTTCGTCCTTTTTCCAGGTACCTTTGGTCAATGCTATATGTACTTGATTATTGGTGGTCTGTTGATATGCCCTCAACCTAAATTCCCCAAACCTGGTAACAATATTAAAATCCTCCTTTTTGCGTATAAGACTGTCATGCTCCATACGATAGGCGATCAAGGCCTCTATGGAAACGATTTTGAGGTCAAAAGTTTTGGCTACTTTTACCAATTGAGGCAATCTGGCCATAGAGCCATCTTCATTCATAATTTCTACTATGACTCCAGCTGGTTTTAGTCCGGCTAAACGGGCAAAATCTATAGCGGCCTCTGTATGACCAGTTCTTCTTAACACGCCACCTTCTTTGGCGACAAGCGGAAATATATGCCCAGGCCTTCCAAGGTCATAAGACTTAATATTTTCGTCGGTCAAGGCCTTTACGGTACTTGCACGATCTGCTGCAGAAATGCCAGTAGTTACTCCATAGCCTCTTAAATCTACAGAAACGGTAAATGCAGTTTCCATGGGATCCGTATTATTATGGACCATCATGTGCAGGCCTAATTCCTTACATCTACCTTCAGTAAGTGGAGCGCAGATAAGCCCCCTGCCATGGGTTGCCATAAAATTAATCAATTCGGGGGTGGCCAATTCTGCAGCTGCCAAAAAATCCCCTTCATTTTCCCTATTTTCATCGTCCACTACAATAATAACCTTGCCTTGTCTTATATCCTCAATGGCTTCTTCAATGGTATTTAGTGTAATGGTTTTGCTAACTTTTGTTGTCATGTTGCAGCAATTTTATCTTTCTTTTTAAATATGCCTTTAAAATAATCAAAAATACTTCCAAAGGACATTAAGCCCTTATCGGCCGTTGCTCTCCTAGTTAAAAACACACCTAAAGGTAACATTATAAACGTAGAAAGCCATGCGCCTATAATTGGATTAATATTCCCCTCCTTGGCATAATTACCGGCAAATACACCAATAAAGTAATAGGTAAGGAATAAAACAATGGCGATTACCATTGGCAATCCCAAACCTCCTTTTCTAATTATGGCTCCCAGTGGCGCTCCAACAAAGAACAAAATAATACACGATAAGGCTAAGGCGTATTTTTTATGAAGTGATAAAATATGCAGACGATAAATCTTGTATTTTATTTGAAGTTCATTTTTCTTTCCCTGTATACTTGTAATAATATTGGAAGTGGAACTTTTAGCCGAATTTACTATTTGTGTTTGGTGCCATGAAGGGAAAAGTGCAACAATATCATCGGTAGATAGGGTAGTGCCCAACGAATCCCTTTCCTTCTTTTTCTTGTCAATTGTTATTTGCGATAATGAATCGGGCTTTTTTAAGGGTACGAAGGCCCCCATTCTTCCCACTATATTCTTGGAGAAAGCGGTAACCAATTTTACGTTGTCCTCCTTAAGGGAGTCTATATCCTTGGTTAAGCGCGATATGTTCTTCATCTTATCCGTACTTACATCCCGCTCTTCATCCAAATCCACATCATTTAGATCGGAAAGATCTTTGTTTATGGTGTAGGTTTTAAAATTGGCCTTGGTAAAAGGATTCTTCTTCTTTTCCTTGTTATTCTTAGTGGGCATTTCAGAATAGTAATGTCCATCTTTCAATACCAACTGTAAAATATCCGAATCTTCGCTACTGATAAGTTCACCTGACTTAGCCTTGATTACGGTTGTATTTACTTTTATTTTAGATTTTTCATGGATGATGACATTTTCCAAAAACCGATCATTTTGACCATATTTACGGTCGACCTTCATGTTCATCTCCGTACCTTCCAAATCACTAAAAACCCCTTCAGAAATTATAGCGGCCGGTTTTACCTTGGCTATATTCCTTCTTAGGTTATAAATTTTTTGTTCTGAAATAGGGATAATGTTATTTGCAAAATAAAAGGTAACCCCTCCTAAAAAAGTGACAAAGATAATAAGGGGCAACATTGCCCTTTGCAAGGAAATACCAGAGGCCTTCATGGCTGCAAATTCATAATTCTCGGCAAAGGAACCGAAAGTTAGGATAGAAGAAAGCAACACGGTCAAAGGAATTACCCGTTCCATTAGATTGGGCATAAGGTAAAACAAGAATTTTCCGATTATAAAAATATCCAAGCCCTTACCTGCAAAATCATCAATAAACAGCCAGATCGTTTGAAATACGAAGATAAACATCAGTATCACAAACGAGCTGAAAAAATTAAAAAGGAAGCTCGATAATATATATCGGTCTAGAATTCTCAATGTCCTAATTTCTTATGATGTAGTACCCATCATTTTTATACTTGCTCTCGTCAAAAGTAAATAAGGTTTTGGACAAAGGCTGGTCTATTTTAAAAGAATTAACAGTAATGGTAGTTTTAGTACCGTTCTTACCGGTTTCAATAAGCTTATAGATATGCTTGGTCTCCACATCTATTCCTAATAAAATGGATTTGATTTCGGAATTGGTATCAATTGGTGTCAACTTTACAAACTGAATTTTTCTTCCCTGTATATTTTGTAGAATGTCCCAATCATAATTGTGACCTTGTTTATAAAAGGTAAGCATTTTTGAAGGGGTGATGGTGTTTTCATCATCCAGCTTTTCTTCAATGGTAACTTCTTCATTTTCCGGAACAACGGTATATACTTTTTTACCATCATATAATTGTTTGGAACCTAAATAATTAAATAAATATTTATCTCCCTGCATGGTAACATCTCCCCGTGTCTCGGTATTTATATTGGCCTCTTCATTATTAAGGCTATATTTAAAGTCTACAAAAATATTGTCATAACTTTTTACTTTATTATACACTTCATCCAACAAAGACTTGGCCTTTGCGGAGTTTTGGGCCATAGAGATAGAAGTAGATAATACCAATAATATAATAGATAATTTAAGTTTCATTTGTCTTCTTTTTAAATTTTTAATGTACCTCTATGGGCTTTCATTGCTCAAGAGTTGATCTAAGGCATAAATATCCGCAACCAGAACCTGGCGAGCTTTACTGCCTTCGAACGGACCAACGATACCTGCGGCCTCCAATTGATCTATAATTCTCCCTGCTCTATTGTACCCTAATTTCAACTTTCGTTGTATCAGGGAGGCCGAACCTTGTTGTGCAATAACAATTACCTCTGCCGCATCCCTAAACATGGCATCACGATCAGAGATGTTATAATCAATACTTGTGCCAGAATCGTCGTTCCCAACATATTCCGGAAGTAAATGTGCATCCGGGTAGGCTCTCTGTGAACCTATGAATTCTGTAATCTTGGCAACCTCAGGAGTATCCACAAAAGCACATTGAATTCTGGTAACATCATTGCCCTGTGTAAACAGCATATCCCCGCGTCCTATTAATTGATCGGCGCCCTGGGCATCCAAAATGGTTCTTGAATCTATTTTTGAAGTAACCCTAAAAGCTATCCTCGCCGGGAAGTTGGCTTTTATGATACCTGTAATTACGTTAACAGAAGGTCTTTGGGTGGCAATAATCAAATGGATACCAATTGCCCTAGCCAATTGTGCCAACCTCGCAATTGGTGTTTCCACTTCCTTACCTGCGGTCATAATTAAATCGGCAAACTCATCAATAACCAATACAATATAAGGAAGGAACATGTGCCCGTCATTGGGGTTTAATTTCCTCGCCTTAAACTTGGCATTATACTCCTTAATATTCCTCACCATGGCCACCTTCAACAACTCGTAACGGTTGTCCATTTCAATACAAAGTGAATTTAGGGTATTTATCACCTTATTATTGTCGGTAATTATGGCTTCCTCCGAATCTGGCAATTTGGCCAAATAATGCCTTTCTATTTTGTTGAATAGGGTAAGCTCTACTTTCTTGGGATCTATTAGTACAAACTTAACTTCCGCAGGGTGCTTTTTATAGAGCAGGGAGGTCAATACGGCATTTAATCCAACAGATTTACCCTGTCCAGTGGCTCCTGCCATTAACAAGTGTGGCATTTTTGCCAAATCTACCACAAAAGTTTCGTTGCTAATGGTCTTACCAAAGGCAATGGGCAATTGCATTTCCGCTTTTTGAAATTTGCTGGATGCTATTACGGAACGCATAGAAACAATAGTAGCGTTTTTATTCGGGACTTCGATACCAATGGTGCCCTTGCCCGGAATAGGAGCGATTATACGTATGCCAAGCGCTGCAAGGGACAAGGCAATATCGTCCTCCAAGTTTTTTATTTTGGAAATTCGCACCCCTGCGTCGGGAACAATTTCATATAGGGTAACTGTAGGCCCTATGGTAGCCTTAATTTGGGCAATGCCAATTTTATAATTCTTTAAGGTCTCAACAATTTTATTCTTGTTTTCTTCGAGCTCCTCCTGATTTATGGTTATTCCACCCGTAGCCCCATGCTGATCCAAAAGATCCAAAGGAGGGAATTTATAATTGCCCAATTCCAAGGTAGGATCAAATTCTCCAAAATCTTCCACAAGTTTATCCGAAATATTATCGGACTCCTCTTGTTCCACCTTGATTTTTTCTACCTCCATGGAAATAGTCTCCTCCACGGGCCCCACTTTTACTTCAAATTCCTCGTCTTCGCCTTCTTTTTCCAAAGGAGGAATATCTTTTTTGTGGGTATAAGTATCTATTACGATAGGGGTTTCTACCTTTTCCTCCGTATATAAAATATCGTTCTCCCTGTCGTTATCCGCTATAGGAGCTTTACCATTCTTAAATTCCGAAGCCAAAGATTTTCCCTTTGTGTTTATATAAGCTACAGCCTTGTCAGGGGAAAATTGAAACAATCTTACCAAAATTACGATCAAGCCGAAAAGCAATAACAGAAAGACCCCGACTTTGCCAGCATAATCTTGAAGAAAATCGTTCATTTCATACCCAACCATACCGCCTAACAGTGGTTTTGCTGAGGCAAAAAAGCCTAGTGCAATAGAGAACCAGATGATAAATACCAATCCCCATATCCATTTTCTAAGCAGCCCTTGTTTTTGCATACTTAAAAACATGTACAGCCCAGTGGTAAAAAGTAGAAAAGTAAATATGATAGAAGAAATACCAAATCCTTTATAAAGGACAAAATGACTTACGTTAGCTCCAAATTTATTCAACAAATTTCTTGCTTGTTCATTCCTGTTTGCAAATTCGGAGA
This sequence comes from Arenibacter arenosicollis, assembly GCF_014397245.1. Taxonomy (GTDB): domain Bacteria; phylum Bacteroidota; class Bacteroidia; order Flavobacteriales; family Flavobacteriaceae; genus Arenibacter; species Arenibacter arenosicollis. The sequence continues at coordinate 23,297 of NZ_JACLHY010000007.1, forward strand.
GCAAGCTTTGATCATCCTGCCATGTAAAATAGAAGGATACAAAAGAAAAGAACAGGGCTATACTTAAAAGCATTAGCAACCCTCCAAAAATAATTTTGTTCTGTTGCGATAATTTTAAGGAAAAGCCTTTTTTATTGGGTGTTGACTTTGGTTTTCTTACCTTTTTTGCCATTAAATCTTCAATTCTGGAGGCTAAATTACAAATTTACTTATGAACTCATCGGAACTTTTCCCTTGGATATATCATTTTAAGAAAACTACGTCTAAAGCCGATATATTAATAGGTACTACTAATGGTTATCAAAAAAGCTTTGGAATGTATATGATAAGGCCAATAATGGAAGCGGCAATAGACACAAACATAACGGCACCCGCAGAAATATCTTTTATAAATCCAATTTTTTCATCGTATTCGGGTTGGATAAAATCAGCTATTTTCTCAATGGCCGTATTTAAGCCTTCAATACCTAGAACCAATCCAATGGCCATAATTTGAAGTATCCATTCCGTGTTGGAAATTTCAAAATAAAATCCCGCGGCTGTCATCACCAGAGTTATAAAAACCTGTATCTTGATACTGGATTCTGTCCTTATCAAGAGTAGGGCTCCCCTAAAAGCGAAACCCACACTCTTTATACGATTCACCAAGAAGCTTTCCTTAGGCATCCATCAATACTTCTAGGGCCGCATCATAATTGGGCTCATCCACGGTTTCTGCAACCTGTTCCGTATAAATTACTTTTCCTTCTTCATCAACAACTACTACAGATCTGGAATGCAAGGATTTAAGAGGTCCATCAATAAATTCAACACCAAAAGCTTTTCCGAAGTTACCGTCCCTAAAATCGGACAACATTTCTACATTATCCAATCCTTCTGCACCACAGAAACGATTCTGGGCAAATGGAAGGTCCTTGGAAATACATAAAACCTTGGTGTTTACCAATTCTGCCGCTTTCTCATTAAATTGTCTAACAGATTGTGCACAAGTACCCGTATCTACACTAGGAAAAATATTCAATACTATTTTTTTTCCCTTATAATCGGAAAAAGTACTGGTTGATAAATCTTTTTTGGTCAACGAAAAGCTAGGTGCCTCACTACCTTTAGAAGGGAGTGTACCTATTGTATTTATTGGATTTCCTTTAAGTGTTACAGTAGCCATGTTTATCTTTTTAAATTTTGCGTGAAAATAAAAAATATATGATTGATATGTTAGGAATAATGGATAAAAAAGTAGGAGGACAAAAAAGCTAGTCGATAAGATAAATAAAACAAAAATCCCTCTAACCAATGAGTTACACAGAGGGTTAGAGGGATTTACCGCAATTGGTTTGATGGATTCCCTTACATCTATTTGTCAATAGAACCAACGACCCTTTGCATAAATTCGTTTAAAGCCTCCTTCTGGGGCTTTCCTTCCTTAATAGATTTTTGAACCTCCAAGGCTCCATATAAATTGGAGATCAATTCGCCAATAACATCCAGTTCCTCATCTTTTAATGAAGAAACTTCGGTTATGGATTCCAAGGTTTCTATGGTTTCCAACACATAGTCCTCATCATTTTCCGCGATGAAGCCGGCTAGGTGCTTAATTACTGGTAATTTCACTTATCAATTCTTTTAAAACGTCATATTTATTAGTCTGAACCTGATTCTTAAATTCACCATCGCTAAATATGGCGAAAGTTGGAAGATTGTCCACATTGGCCAATTTTCTGGATTCAGGGAACTTTTCTGCATCCGCAAGAACAAATGTAATATCCTCATTTGCAGACGCTTCTTTTTTAAACTTGGGCTTCATTATTCTACAATTGCCACACCAAGTAGCTGAATATTGAACCACTACATTTTTATTTTGATCAATAATCTCCTTAAGATTATCATTTTCCAATTCAAGCAGCATAATTTCTTATTTTAATTTATAAAAAAGGAGCCAATTTTATTTAACAATTGACTCCTTATATTTATGTCTTGAGCCTAGTTTGCGTGTGCAGACAAATAATTGGCAACACCATTCCTGTCAGCAGTCATTGCATCTTTACCCTCTTCCCAGTTGGCAGGACAAACTTCTCCTTTTTGCTGAACGTGGGTATAGGCATCGATCAAACGTAAATACTCATTTACATTTCTACCCAATGGCATATGATTAATTCCTTCGTGGAAAACAGTACCTTCTTCATCAATTAAATAAGTAGCACGGTAAGTTACATTGTCACCATCTACCATGATAACACCTGTTTCCTCATTGTACTGCTCATTGGTAATGTCCAAAATACCTAAAGTGGAAGCCAAGTTTCTATTGCTGTCCGCAAGTATTGGGTAAGTAACCCCTTCAATTCCACCATTATCCTTAGCCGTACTCAACCAAGCAAAATGAACTTCGGCAGTGTCGCAGGAAGCACCGATAACCAAAGTGTTTCTTTTTTCAAATTCTCCCAAAGCAGCTTGAAAAGCATGCAATTCTGTTGGACAAACAAAAGTAAAGTCTTTTGGATACCAAAACAAAATCACCTTTTTGTTGTTTTTTTGAGCTTCCTCCAAAACATTCAATTTGAAAGTGTCACCCAAATCGTTCATTGCATTCACGCTAAGATTTGGAAATTTTTTACCTACTAAAGTCATATTTATAAATTTTATACTATTAATTTCTGATGTAAAATTACAGCTAAATAAGGCGTATTGCCATATTCTGGATTTAAAAAACTTATTCCAATATAACTATTGTATATACCTATGCCCTTTATGGATTTTACTTGCGAAGTTGTAAAAAATTCAACGTAAAATTTCACGATATAGCAATCATGATGATTAAAAAATATCAAATATGTTTTTTAAAAATGGAGCGAGTTTTAAGAAAAGTCAATTATTGATCTATTACCCATTTTATTAAAAGAGGTTTACTCATTACCTGCCTACAACTAATTTGATGATCGGGCAATTCCTTGAAAAATTTCGGCAGAAATAATCACAAATAATTTTGGAATAATGTCTTGTCCAATGCCCACTGATCAAGCAGCTACCGAAGATGTTCTTAGCTGCCTAATTTTGAGATGTAGTGCTGCGAAAAACAGCGTCATAAAGGGGCTCAACCAATTGAAAATGGCATAAACAAAGTATTCGGCCACACCAACCCCCAATACACTCGATTGGTAAGCTCCACAGGTGTTCCATGGAATTAATACAGACGTCACAGTACCAGAATCTTCCAAAGTCCGACTCAAGTTCTCAGGAGCCAAACCCTTGTCGTGAAAGGCTTTCTTAAACATTTTGCCAGGGATAACAATAGCCAAGTATTGATCACTGGCAATGGCGTTTAACCCAATACAGCTCATCACGGTACTGGCAAATAAACCAAATACGGAAGTTGCAAAGGATAACAAGGATTTGGTAATTCGGGCCAACGCCCCAATGCCGTCCATGATTCCCCCAAATACCATAGCACAGCAAATAAGCAATATGGTCCAAAGCATACCTTGCATTCCACCGGCACTGAAGAGCTCGTTCAACTTTTCGTTTTCGGTTACTATGGCCGTATCAATAAAAATTGCATTGAAAATAGCAGTAACATTGGAATCTGACAGGGTTTTCAATACTTCGGTTTGAAAAAATAGGGCAAACACCCCAGCCAACCCTACACCAGTCCCCAAGGCAATCAGTGGCTTTGTTTTAAGAAGTATGAGCGCTATTACCACTCCTGGCACTATAAATAAATACGGGCTTATATTAAAGGTATTTTTAATAGTGTCCAATAGTGCACTTACATCTGCACTCCCAGAAGTCTCTATATTGAAGCTGATTACCGTAAAAACAACCAAAGTAATCAATATTGTAGGCACGGTAGTAATGGTCATGTACTTTATATGAGTAAACAAGTCAGTCCCTGCCATGGCGGGTGCCAAATTGGTGGTATCGCTTAAAGGGGACATCTTATCCCCAAAATAAGCCCCTGAAATTACCGCTCCGGCAATCATACCGGGGTCAATGCCCAATGCAGTCCCAATACCCACAAGTGCTATACCCACGGTTGCGGATGTAGTCCATGAACTTCCTGTAGCCACGGAGATTATCGCGGCAATTACCACGGAAGCTGGCAAAAAAATGGAGGGATTCAAAACCTTAAGTCCGTAATAGACCATGGCGGGGATAACACCACTAACCAACCAAGTACCCGCCAAGGCTCCTACCAAAAACAATATCATGATTGGGACGAGAACACTTTTTAAATTTTCCAGAACTTCTAGGCCCATAGTTCTTAGGGAGGTTTTATTAAAAAACCCGACAACGGCACTTATTCCACCACCGATTAATAAAATAATCTGATTTGAATATTCCCCGAACCATTCCCCATCGGCAAAGAAAATATTATAGGCCAACATCATCATTAAAAGAACAACTGGGATAAGGGCCTCCCAGATATTTAGTTCCTTATTTTCTACAATATGTTCATTCTCAGGTCCAGCGGGATTAGTGCTAAGGTTTTGCATCTAGTAGCTATTTGTTTCTTCGTAATATTACGATTTTGATATCTGTTCTGCAAACCCAATATTACACCCCTGCCTTAATATTTTTTAAAATTTTCAATTGGACCAAGCAATCTTTCATAGCCCTATAGGTCCTATCAATATGGTCATCCAATCCTATTGAAAACCGAATTAGACCGTTGGATAAGCCCATCTCCAATTGTTCATCCATAGGAATTTCTGAAGAAGTGGAAGTTCCAGGCGCACTAAACAAAGTTTTATAAAAGCCTAAACTAACGGCCAAATATCCCAAATGTTTTTTCTGCATTAATTCCATCAGGGCATTGGCATTATCCAAGGATCCTACATCCAAAGTCATTAATCCCCCAAAGCCATATTCCGGGTTAAATTGTTTTTTCATTACCCCGTGCCCAGCATGCGATTTTAATCCTGGATATACCACCCGCAATCCGTCTTTTTCAAAATTTTGAGCTAAATACAAGGCATTTTCACTATGTTTTTTCATCCTTATATGCAGCGTTCTCATATTCTTTAAAATTGAAGAAGCCCTTAAGCTATCCAATGTACTGCCCAACAACATGCCAGCACCATTATTCACATCCTTTAGGCCCAAACAGAAATCTTTGGTGCCACAAACCACTCCCGCCACACAATCGCTGGTACCATTTATAAACTTAGTTAAACTGTGTATAACAATATCGGCTCCCAATTTGGCAGGAGAAATGGATAAAGGAGAAAAAGTATTGTCCACTACCAAGGGAAGGTTATGCTTTTTGGCCAGTTTGGAAAGAGCCCCTATATCGGCCACTTCCAATAAAGGGTTACTTACTGACTCACAATAGATCATTTTTGTTTTTGGGGTAATGGCCATGGCCACTTCCTCCAATCTTGTAGTGTCCACAAAGGAAGTTGTAATATTGAATTTCTTTAAAAAGTTCTTCATCAGGGCGTAAGTACCACCGTAAATGGTCCTGCTGCTAACAATATGGTCCCCGGCATTGCACAGCTGCAATATCACAGCACTAATAGCTCCCATACCACTGGCGGTTACATTGGCAGTTTCCGTACCCTCCAAAGCGGCCAATGCCTCTCCCAAATAAAGGTTGGAAGGGGAGGAGTGCCTACTATACAAATAGCAGCCTTCCGTATTGCCCTCAAAGGTATCGAACATGGTCTTTGCCGATAAAAACGTATAGGTAGAAGAATCGGATATAGAAGGATTCACCCCTCCATATTCACCAAAATACTGTAAATCCTGTAAATCATCTGATGCCTTAAAATCCATAACAAAATATTTATTTTACTATAAAACTAAGGGTATAATAGTAATAAATCAACCAATTAGAAAAAATGTAGATTATAAATCTACAAATTATATCATATTTAGTTTATTTTTATCCCAAGTAGAGAATTATAGCCAAACCAAAGAAAATATATCACCATGAAGTTTGACGAAATAGATATAAAATTATTGGGATTGCTACAAAATGATAGCAAAAAGACCACTAAGGAATATGCCCTTCAATTAAATTTATCGGTAACGGCCGTATATGAGCGCATAAAAAGACTGGAAAAGCTGGGGGTGGTTACCAAATATGTAGCCTTGGTAGACAAAAAGAAGGTAGACAAGGCCTTTACCGTGCTTTGCCATATTAAACTGGTTCAGCATATAAAGGAGTATGTTCTGCAGTTTGAACGGGAAATACTCAAATTAAATGAGGTAGCCGAATGTTATCACACCAGCGGCGATTACGACTATATCCTCAAAATATACGTGGCCAACATGGAAGAATACAGGGAGTTCATGATCACTAAACTTACCGCCATAAATCATATTGGAAGTACTCAAAGTTCATTTGTAATCAATGAGGTTAAAAGTACCACAGAAGTATTCATTTAATAACATTTGTCCATAAAACGTTCATATCCCAGGGAATATGAATGTTGTCCAACAACAAAACATTTGTATTTTTGTGTTCACAATGATTAAACTAATCTTTTCAATACAATAATAATATGACCCAATACGACGTAGCCATAATAGGCTCAGGTCCCGGTGGATATGTTGCAGCAATCCGTTGTGCCCAGTTAGGAATGAAAACTGCTATAATAGAAAAATATTCAACTTTAGGGGGAACTTGCCTTAACGTAGGTTGCATTCCTTCCAAAGCATTATTGGATTCTTCCCACCATTATGAAGATGCCGTTAAGCATTTTGAAGATCATGGAATTGAAATTCCGGGTGAAATCAAGGTTAACCTTGAAAAAATGATTGCCAGGAAACAATCGGTTGTTGACCAAACTTGTTCAGGGGTCAAGTTCCTAATGGATAAAAATAAAATTGATGTTTATGAGGGCTTGGGAAGTTTTAAGGATGCAACCCATGTCAACATTAAAAAGAACGATGGCAAAACAGAAACCATTGAGGCTAAAAATATAATTATTGCCACGGGCTCCAAGCCATCCACCTTGCCATTTATAAAATTGGACAAGAAGCGTGTCATAACCTCAACGGAAGCTTTAAAACTCAAAGAAATACCCAAACATTTAATAGTTATTGGGGGCGGTGTTATTGGATTGGAATTGGGACAGGTATACAAACGCCTTGGTGCAGAGGTAACGGTCATCGAATATATGGACCGCATTATTCCTGGGATGGATGGAGCACTTTCAAAAGAACTTTTGAAAGTAATGAAGAAGCAAAAGGTGAAATTTAATTTATCACATAAGGTTAAATCTGTAGAGGCCAAAGGCAAAGAAGTAATTGTAAAAGCTGAGGATAAAAAAGGGGAAGAGATAACTTTTACCGGAGACTATTGTTTGGTTTCAGTAGGCAGAAGACCTTTTACGGATGGGCTAAACATTGAAGCTTCCGGAGTAAAAATGGAAAAGAACGGGACCATTGCCGTAAATGAACATTTACAGACCAGTGTATCCAATATTTATGCTATTGGAGATGTGGTAAGGGGTGCCATGCTGGCGCACAAGGCAGAAGAGGAGGGAACATTCGTTGCAGAAATATTAGCCGGACAAAAGCCACATATAGATTACAACCTAATTCCAGGTGTGGTATACACCTGGCCTGAGGTAGCCGCCGTAGGAAAAACAGAAGAAGAACTAAAAGAAGCTGGAGTTGAATATAAAGTAGGTCAGTTTCCTATGCGTGCCTTGGGACGAGCTAGGGCTAGTATGGATTTGGATGGTTTCGTCAAAATATTGGCGGATAAAGAGACCGATGAAGTCTTGGGAGTCCATATGATCGGAGCCAGAATGGCAGATCTTATTGCGGAAGCGGTAACAGCAATGGAATTCAGAGCTTCGGCCGAAGATATTTCCAGAATGAGCCATGCACATCCAACCTTTGCAGAGGCCGTGAAAGAGGCCGCCTTAGCAGCTACTGACAATAGAGCTTTGCATGTTTAAATAATTGAACAGATTGATAATAATAGCCCCGTTAGATTGTGTCTAACGGGGCTATTATATTATAGTAATTCCCTAAATATTATTTATCAGGATACAAATTGCATTTACAACTTGTGGGTACCATCACAAAATGGTGGATTCTTGGTAAGTTTACAGGTGCACAAATGGGCCTTTTTATCCTCTTCTGCAATAAAGACCAAAGGGGGTGTGGCGTTTTCGGCCTTGTGGGAACCATCACAAAATGGTTGAACACTACTATGGCTACAAGTACACCACTTATATTTTTTATCTTTCTCCAATTCGACCGCTACCGGGGCAAACTTATTATTCGTATCGCTCATTTATATTTTTTGTGCGAAAATAAGGGAAAGCAAATTAGAAAAAAGCGTGTACTACTAATTTTTTACCAATCTAAATAAGCGTATCAACGTCAGCTTGGTTTTTAGGACAAAAGCTTTTAAAAGGGGTTGACCTTCTTCATTCAACCAAGACTCGCCTTTTAGTTGGACTGTCTTGACAGCAGTGGATAATTGCAGTTTTATAAAAACTTTGTTCTTTTCATATTGTAAGGCCAATACCGTAGTTGCTATCATAAAGGCTAAGGCGCCTGGAATTACGATAGAAGGGGAAAGGCTATGGTTTAAGAAGTAATAAAGTCCCAAGCCGGTAAAGCTTCCATACAATATGATATAATGAATCACATAAATGGAGAGAGTACTTTGGCCTATTTTCAGCACTGTACTATTACTCATAAATCTTCTAAATAACATAAATACGGCAAAAACCAAGGATACATCCCCTAATCTTATAAACAGATAGTTATTGAAATAAACCTTCGAAAAAATAAGCATCCCTGTCCAGTTATATAACTTTAAAAAGAAACCTGAGGAATAAAACAAAAGACCGAAGCCAACAAGAGTAAAACTGGCTATGGCTGCCGGATATAAATATTTGAAATTCTTGAACCTGGTAAACAATACCGACATAAAAGCACCTATGGTTGCATACCCAAACCAAGGCATAATTGTAAATACGGATCCATTGGCCTTAGTTAGGTAATTGGCCAATAACTCAGGCAGGTAATGATGGGCGTATTGTTTATAGTTGGGTTCAAATACAAATAAAACCAGGGTGGTTACCAATAACACCCCTGGGAATAGGTATTTATTTCTTGTAATCGTAAGTAGATAAATTCCGATAATACCCAAAATAGAAAGACCAATACAATGCAAAACATCTACCAGATAAAATGAACCGTAAATCTGACCTTTCAATAATCCAAAAAAGTTTAATCTAAGTAAGTAGCCAATAGCCAATAATTGCAAGCCCCTTTTAATCCCTTTTTTTACTCTAGGGTTTTTAAAGCCAATTTCGTCTCCTTTTATTAATAGGTAGGTAAATATAAAACCGGATACAGTAAAGAACACTGGTGCGGTAACGCCCCTGAAATATTTCCATACAGAATATACGCTATTGGAATTATCCCTAAATACATTGTCAAGCAATCCGTCCACAAAATGTCCTTGCAACATCATAAGGATGGCCCATGCCCTCATAGCATCAATAAAATAAAGTCTCAGGTTGTTATTGCCCATAGTAGCTTCGTATACATCCTATATACTTGTATAACAGTGGTTTTGGATGTTTGCGGGTGCAAAATTATACAAATTCCTCGCAATTCAATCTATTTTACGGTATTTTCGTTGTTCAATTATTAAATTATTTCGGATGTCTCGTATTTTGGCCTTTGCAGGGAGCAACTCCAGCACCTCCATTAATTATAAATTGGTAAAATATACTACCTCACTTATTAAGAATCACGATATTAGCCTAATAGATATGGTGGATTATAATTTTCCTGTTTTTAGTGAGGATTTGGAAAGAAATGAAGGGTATTCCGATTTGCTTAAGAGCCTAAAGAACAAGATTGTGAGTGCAGATGGATTGATTATTTCTGTAAACGAACACAATAGTAATCCGTCCGCATATTTTAAGAATGTATTGGATTGGTTATCACGAGTGGACAGGAATTACCTGGCAGACACTAAGATTTTACTCATGTCCTGTTCCGGGGGTAGAAGGGGAGCCATGGGTTCCTTGGAGGTTACCAAAGGAATTTTACCGCGTTTTGGAGGGGAAGTGGTAGCCACCTTTTCATTACCATCCTTTAACCATACCTTTGAAGAGTCAAAGGGTATAACGGACCCTGAACTCGCCTTGGCCCATAAAAACGCTTTGGAAATATTCTTATCACAAATTTAACAATCTTTGCGAAAAAAGGTATCATTTACTGTCTCGGACATTGTAAGTTTTAAGCAATCCTTATTACTCTGGTCACAACAATATTACGAAGTTGTTTGGCTGGACAGCAACGGACATAAAAGCAAATACAGCTCCTTTGATGGAATGCTTGCAGTGGACGCACTAACATCGATTGTGACCGACACCCAAAATGCCTTTGAAGATTTAAGAACATACCAATCCAACGCCAAGGATTGGATTTTTGGATATTTATCCTATGATCTAAAAAATGATACTGAACGCCTTACCTCTGCCAATATTGACGGATTGAATTTTCCGGAATTATACTTTTTTCAACCAAAGAAGATAATAAGGATAGAGGGCCAAGTGGTCACCTTCCATTATTTGAACATGGTGGCAGATGAAATTGAAACGGATTTTGTGTCCATCAATAATCAAAATGATGCACTTACCACTGAATTGGAGGTTGAATCCAACATTCGCATTAAACTAAGAATTTTTAAGGACGACTATTTTAGGCGTGTAAGTAAAATGCTCAACCATATACATAGAGGAGATATTTATGAAGCCAACTTTTGTCAGGAATTTTATGCTGAAAATACGATCATTAATCCATTGAGGACTTATCAAAAGCTAAATTCCATTACCCGTGCACCGTTTTCAACCTTTTTAAAAATCAACGATAAATACCTATTATCCTCTTCTCCCGAACGTTATATTAAAAAAATAAATAACAAGATTATATCGCAACCCATCAAGGGCACTGCAAAGCGTTCCTTGGATATAAACGAAGACAAATTGTTGTTAAAAACCTTGGAGAATGATGCAAAGGAAAGGGCGGAAAATATTATGATCGTGGATTTGGTAAGAAACGATCTTTCCAAAAGTGCCTTAAAAGGAACCGTTGAAGTTGAGGAATTGTGCAAAGTATATTCATTTGATCAAGTGCACCAAATGATCTCCACCATATCCGCAGAAGTTCCCAGCACTGCAAACCCTGTGGATATTATAATGGAGACCTTTCCCATGGGTAGTATGACCGGAGCTCCAAAAGTTTCCGCCATGAGAATAATAGAGGACCTGGAAGCTTCAAAAAGAGGGCTCTATTCGGGCACTGTAGGTTATTTTACCCCTGAAAACGATTTCGATTTTAACGTAGTTATTAGAAGTATTCTGTATAACAATACGGCCCAATATGTTTCTTTTTCCGTTGGGAGCGCCATAACCGCTAAGGCAATTCCTGAAAAGGAGTATGAAGAATGCCTCCTTAAGGCAAAGGCCATGAGGCAGGTGCTTGAAAATTAATAATTCATTTTTGTTAATCACCAATTTTCCATCTACCTTAACCTTTAATAAATTTAGGTGTAAGTAATATTTTATATTTTAAGTTCTATGGATATAAAAATGCTTGATATTCAATATAAAACCATCCCTATTTATGCCTGGTATGCCAGACCTAAAATAGAGAAAGGAGCAGTTATCCTGGTCCATGGATTTGGTGAACATTCCAGCCGATACCTGGAAGATGTTGTCCCTAGACTTTTGAAAGAAAATTTGGTCGTCTTTGGTTATGACAATATAGGACATGGAAAATCGGGTGGAAAACGGGGTCATTGCCTCACTTATTACGCATTGATAGAGTTGTTGGATATTGTTTTCGCGAAGGCAAGATTACTAAACCCCAATAAACCCATTTTCCTTTACGGGCATAGTATGGGCGGGAATTTAGTGTTGAACCATGCTTTAAGGATAAAATCGGATTTCACCGGAATTGTAGCTTCCAGCCCTTATCTCAAATTGGCCTTTCAACCTCCCAAGTGGAAAATGACCTTAGGAAAGGCAATGTTGCAAATTTTTCCTTCCATAACCATGTCATCTGGTTTAAATCCCCAGCACATTTCTAGAATAGCCCAGGAGGTAGAAAAATATATTGCGGACCCCTTGGTTCATGATAGAGTGAGCCCAATGTATTCCTTTCCAATAATGGAAGCAGGGGAATGGGCCATAAATAATGGTCATAAGCTAAAGATCCCAACCCTTTTACTACATGGCACAGGAGACAAAATTATAGATTATCGTGGAACCCAAAGCTTTCACGAAAATTCCAACAAAACTGAACTTCAGTTAATTGAGGGCGGCTATCACGAATTACATAAAGATGTTGGCTGCAAAGGTACTTTGGATTTAATTGCTTCATGGTTAACAAACAGGATGAACCACTTCTACGGCCAGATATAGCTGCAATCATTTTTGTTACGTAAATTAGCGCTGTGCTAGAGAATTTTAGGAACCACATAGACCTGTACTTTCCCCATCTAAAAGACGGCAAGTTTCTATTGGCCTGCAGTGGCGGAATAGACAGTGTGGTTCTGGCCCATTTGTGTTTTACTTCTAAAATGGATTTCACAATAGCACATTGCAACTTTAAATTACGTGGTGAGGAAAGTGATAAGGACGAAGAACATGTAAGAATTATGGCAGCGTCCTTCGCCAAGGATATTTTTGTAACTAGTTTTGATACCCATGGCTACATGGCCAGACATAAAACGAACTTGCAAATTGCAGCTAGGGAACTCCGCTATCAATGGTTTTCGGAAATAATGGAAGAAAACAATATAAAGACCTTGGTTACAGCACACCACGCAGATGACAGTTTGGAAACCTTTCTTATCAACTTATCCAGGGGAACCGGTATCGAAGGTCTAACTGGCATACCGTCACACACAAATACCATCTCCAGGCCCTTGTTAAAATTTTCCAGAGCGGAAATTGTAGCCTATGCCGAAGAACACAATTTGAAGTGGAGAGAAGACACCAGTAATGAAAACACAAAATATCTAAGAAATAACATCCGCCATAATATAATTCCTAAACTAAAGGAACTAAACCCCAACTTTTTAAGCAATTTTTTAAAGACTCAGGAATATCTTGGACAGACACAAGAAATATCAGCCACCCATATCGCCCATTTAAGGCGTGAGTTGTTCACTAAAGCCGGCGAGGTAGAAAAGGTAAAAGTAGCCGCACTATTGGCTCTGCATCCTACCAAAGCCTATCTATTTCATTTCTTTAGGGATTTCGGTTTTACACAATGGGCAGACATTTACGATTTACTAGGTGCCAGTAGCGGAAAGGAATTACATTCAAATACACATCGATTGCTGAAAGATCGGGACTTTTTATTACTGAAACCAAAAGAACAAGAGGATACTAAGGTTATTACTATTGTAGAGGGACAAGAGATTTTAGTAGAACCTATTTCCTTGAAATTTAGTACTATGGAATTTATGGGGGAGAGTTCCCCTAAAGCGCTTTACGTAGATAAAGAAAAGTTAAAGTACCCCCTAACTGTCCGTAAATGCGAAAAAGGGGATTATTTTTACCCACTTGGAATGTTAGGTAAGAAAAAGGTATCAAAATATTTCAAGGATGAGAAGATGGATATCTTTGCCAAGGAGAACCAATGGTTGTTGTGTTCTGGGCATGATATTGTTTGGGTCATTGGCAAACGTGCCGATGACCGTTTCAAAATTACAGAAAGTACTAAAGAAATATTAAAGATTATTTTCGAATAATGAAACATATATTAGGATTGTTTTTATTGGTGTTCGGTTTTTTCTTGGGGTTTTCCCAGTCGGATGATAATCCGGCAAGATGGACCTATGAAGCAGAAAAAATATCGGATACCGAATATAATCTGATTATTAAGGCCGATATTTATGAAGGCTGGCATATATATTCACAATTTACAGATGAAAATGGCTCCTTGCCAAGCGAGTTCTCTTTTGAAAAAGTTGGGGAGGACTATGAACTGGTGGGTGGTACAACAGAAAGCGAGACCCAAACCGAATACTCCGATATTTTTGAGGTAGATGAAACTTTCTTTAAGGACGAGGCTATATTTACCCAAAAAATAAAATTGTTAAATCCAGAGGTCACTCAGGTCGATGTTGGTTTGTTCTATCAAATCTGCAAAGAGGTATGTATCCCAAAGGATGAAATATTCCATATCTCCCTGACGGGCGAAGAAGTAATTGTTGCGGACCAGACAGTAGACCAGCGTAGTCTGGACATGAGCAGTGCTTTAATGCTGGACCTAAAGAACAAGGAATTGCTGGTTAACGGGGATGACAATGCCGTAAATGAAAAGTCAGGGCTTTGGACCATATTTGTTTTGGGCTTTTTAGGCGGGTTAATTGCGCTTTTAACGCCTTGCGTTTTTCCGATGATACCTTTAACGGTTTCCTTTTTCACCAAGCAGGGAGGAAATAGATCCAAGGGGATAGCCAATGCTCTTTTGTATGGTTTTTTTATAGTACTTATCTACTTTTTATTGAGTTTGCCCTTCCATCTGTTCGATTCTGTAGATTCACAAATATTGAACACCATTGCGACCAATGTTTGGCTGAACCTATTTTTCTTTCTCATTTTCATATTTTTTGCTTTCTCGTTTTTTGGATATTATGAATTAACCCTTCCAAGTTCATGGGCCAATAAGATGGATTCGGCCTCCACCAAGGTGGGAGGTGCTTTTGGCATCTTTTTTATGGCAGTTACCTTGGCCATAGTGTCCTTCTCTTGTACCGGTCCTATTTTAGGAGGATTATTGGGAAGCACTGCCTTGGCAGACGGAGATGTGGCTACCAACCTTTCCATGGGGATGGTCGGTTTTGGAGTTGCCCTGGCCTTGCCCTTTGGCCTATTTGCATTGTTCCCTACTTGGCTTAATTCCTTGCCAAAATCTGGAGGATGGATGACAACGGTAAAGGTTACCCTTGGGTTCTTGGAACTGGTGTTGGCTTTTAAATTTCTATCCAATGCCGATTTAGTAGGCAATTGGGGATTTTTTAAACGGGAAATTTTCCTAGGGATATGGATATTATTATTCGTATTGCTTTCCCTTTACTTATTCGGAATATTTAGATTTCCTCATGACGGTCCCAAACAACGCTTGTCGATTGGCAGGAAGCTTACCGCAATCCTTAGTACCGCTTTTGCCGTCTATCTGATATTGGGCCTAGCGAAAATTACCGATTTAAAACTGTTGAGCGGTTTTCCACCACCTCATTTCTACAGTGTTTTTGAAACAGAGAGCGATTGTCCCTTGGGAATAGATTGTTTTAAGGATTTTGACAAGGGCCTTGCTTATGCACAAAAAGTAAACAAACCGGTCCTGCTGGATTTTACGGGCTGGGCCTGTGTAAATTGTAGAAAAATGGAGGAAACGGTATGGAGCGAGCCGGATATCTATCCCATACTTAAAGACGAATATGTTTTAATATCGCTGTATATAGATGACAGAAAGGAATTGCCCGAAGAGGAACAATTCCATTTTAAATACGAGTCTGGACGCGTAAAGAAAATAAATACCGTTGGTGAAAAATGGGGTACTTTCCAAACTTTAAATTTCAACGCAGCTTCACAACCTTATTATGTCCTTCTTTCCCCTGATTTGGAAATTTTGAACACTGCCGTCCAATATACAGATCGGGACACCTATAAGGAGTGGTTAAGACAAGGAGTAAGTAATTTCAAGGAACTGGGGCAGCTTAAATAAGACCCACATAAAAGTGTTCTTGGTGATTTAACGCTTAAACCTTGTCACTGACAAGGTTATTAATCGTGAAATGGGCATAAAATTCTACGAATTCAATTAAAACAAATTCAACCTTCATGAGAAAGATTATATTTATTTTATCAGCTATTATCCTGGTATCATGTGGAAGAATAGGAATACAACCTTCCACAAATAAAACCAATACCCGAGTTGTTGATACGTATAATCCCTCCGATTTTTACAACAAAAAAGAAATCACCATTCCTATGCGGGATGGAATAAAATTGCATACCACCATTTATTCACCCAAGGACACTTCCAAGAAGTATCCCATTATTATGTCCAGGACGCCATACAGTTGCAGGCCCTACGGTTCCAATGAATATAAAGCCCTGATATCGCCCAATAGAAAAATGATGAAAGAAGGGAATATCGTGGTCTATCAGGATGTAAGGGGTAGATGGAACAGTGAAGGTGTTTACGACAACATGAGGGCTTATATTCCCAATAAAAAAGAAGGGGAAGTAGATGAGGCATCGGATACCTATGACACCATAGAATGGTTGATCAATAATGTTCAAAACCACAATGGCAATGTAGGTGTTTGGGGAATTTCCTATCCCGGATTTTATTCTACCTATTCTCTGCTAGATGCCCATCCTGCATTAAAGGCGGTTTCACCTCAAGCTCCGATCGGGGATTTCTTTTTCGACGATTTTCATCATAACGGGGCGTATTTACTTAGTTATTGGAGGGCTACAGCGGTATTTGGTTATATGAAAGACCAACCAACCACCGAAGAATGGTATTCTTTCCCGGAATTAGGGACGGAAGACCAATATCAGTTTTTTTTGGATGCCGGCCCACTATCCAATTTGGATAAGTATTATAAGGAAGATAATGTCTTTTGGCAACAATTAAAAGAGCACCCAAATTATGATGACTTTTGGCAAAAGCGAGGAATAATCCAGCATCTGGAAAATATTAAACCAGCAGTGATGACAGTAGGAGGGTGGTTTGATGCCGAAGATCTATACGGACCATTAAACACCTACGGGCATATAGAAAAAAACAGTTCCAATTATAATACAATCGTAATGGGACCTTGGAGCCACGGGGACTGGTCCAAAGAAACAAAACGTCAGGCCATTGGCAATGTTTATTTTGGGGATGATATATCCAAATTCTATCAGGAGAATATTGAAACCAAATTTTTTAATCACTTTCTTAAAGGAGAGGGAGGGACCACTGGTTTACCCGAAGCCTATGTTTTTGATACCGGTGCCAAAGAATGGAAAACATTTGATAGCTGGCCTCCCAAAAACACCACCAAGGAAACCTATTCCCTACAGCGCAACCAAAGACTTGGACAAATTGCAACCAGGGAATATTCATTTCAGGAATTTGTTAGTGACCCTAAAAAACCGGTACCCTATACCGAGGACATAAAAATGGTGTTTACCCCACGTAAGTTCATGACAGATGATCAGCGTTTTGCCGCACGCAGACCCGATGTTTTGGTTTTTGAGACCGAACCTTTGGAAGAACCCCTTACCCTCGCCGGTGATATTTTGGCAAAACTAAGTGTTTCCACCTCAGGTACTGATGCTGATTGGATCGTAAAAGTAATAGACGTATACCCTGCCAATCATGAGAACTATGAAGAAACCCAGTCGTATTTAAAAATGGGAAATTATCATCAAATGGTGCGCAGCGAGACCATGCGAGGCAGATACAGAAACAATTTTTCAAAACCTGAACCTTTTGTGCCAGGGGAGGTGACGCAGGTAAATGTTCAGCTTCAGGATGTTTTCCATACTTTTAAAAAGGGACATAAACTACAGGTACAGGTGCAAAGTACCATGTTTCCTTATATAGATATTAATCCACAGACCTATGTAGATAACATTTTTGAAGCAAAACCTGAGGATTTTCAAAAGCAAACACATCGTGTTTACAACACTTCTTTAATAGAATTTACCCTGTTAAAGCCCTAAGATTCTGAAAGAATAATCTGATAAAAAAAATTAAAGTACCTCTAGGGGTACTTTTTTTATACCCTAAATTAATATACCTTTAATTAGGTAAACACATATATGAAAGTATTTAGAAAGTTACTTTGGATAATCTTGGGAATCGTGGTTGTCCTGGCCCTTAGCAGTGCTGTATATATCTACACACATAGTCCTGAATATACCGGAACCAAGACAATGGATAAGCTGAACAACAAGGTGCAAGTTTATTTTGATACCTATGGTATACCGCATATTTATGCAAACTCTGAAGAAGATGCCATTAGAAGTCTGGGGTATGTACATGCACAGGACAGATTATGGCAAATGGAATTGTTGCGTAGGATCGGCAAAGGTGGACTTTCGGAAATTTTTGGTGAGGACATGCTAAAGACTGATAAATTCTTTTTGTCCTTAGGTATAGATGATGCCTCCTCAAAGACTGTGGAAATGATTTCCAAAAATAGCCCCGTGGTTCGGTTATCACAAGCTTATTTGGATGGAATAAATCAATATATAAAGGAAGGTCCTACACCCATTGAATTTCATCTTACGGGTTTGGAAAAAACACCATTTACACTGAAGGATATCTATAATACCATTGGTTATATGGCTTTTGATTTTGCCATGGCCCATAAGACCGATCCTTTGCTTACCAACATCAAGAACAAATTAGGACCTGACTATTTAACTGATTTGGGGTTAAACACAGATCCCAATTCAACATTGATAAAAAATTATAAACCTACCCTTCGCGATTCTATTAAAAATGAGGTTGCCGGCCTCGTTTCCGAGGTGCTTGAGGATTTTCCTGTCCCGCTATTCGAAGGGAGCAATTCCTGGGTCATAGCCCCTAATAAGACCAAGAATGGCAAAGTTATATTGGCCAACGATCCCCATATTGGTTTTGCACAACCTTCCGTTTGGTATGAAGCACATGTAAATGCCCCTACCTACGAAAAGTATGGCTATCATTTGGCCGGAGTCCCATTTCCCATTTTGGGCCATGATAGGAAGTTGGCATATGGGATTACTATGTTTGAAAACGATGATATAGACTTTTACTATGTGGAAGAAAATGAGGATGACACCAACTCCTATAAAACACCCTCTGGATGGAAAAAATATGAAGTTATTTCCAAAACTATAAAAGTAAAAGGGAAGAAGAATGTCATGTTCACCTATAAAAAATCAGATCACGGTCCAATTCTAAATGGAATTGCCGATCAGGTATCGGATACACGCCCAATAGCCATGTCCTGGATCTATACAAAAGTGGAAAACAAAATCTTGGATGCGCTTTATGGCATGTCGCACGCCCAAAATTTATCAGAATTCCGTGAATCACTTCCCAATGTACACGCGCCGGGTTTAAACTTGATGTATGGCGATGCAATGGGCAATGTAGCATGGTTTGCTACGGCAAAATTATACGAAATGCCGGATAGCACCAATACCAAGTTTATTTTGGAAGGAAGTACAGGAAAAGATGAACCCATACGATATTTGGATTTTTCTGAAAACCCCATGGCCATTAATCCGTCTTGGAATTATGTGTATTCCGCCAACAATCAGCCGGACTCCATAAACGGCAAATTATACCCTGGTTATTATTTGCCCGAGGATAGGGCGAAGCGAATTGTATCTCTTTTAGAGCCTAAAGATGACTGGGACAGGGAGGCCGTACAGGAGATGATGTTGGATGATACCTCTATGGTAAATACCGAAGTGGTTACCAATTTATCCAAAAGCATGGAAGTGGAGCAATTGAACGATAAACAGATCGCTATCCTAGACAAATTAAACTTATGGGACGGCAGTAGTCAATTGCAACAAGTAGAACCCGGTATTTACAATCGCTGGATATATTTTATATTGAAGAATACTTTCGCGGATGAACTGGGAACAGAGATGTTTGGGCAAATGTTGGACACCCACTTCCACAAACGCCTAATAGCACATATGGCCGAAAAGGAAACCTCAGTATGGTGGGACGATGTAACCACCACGGACAGTGTAGAAACAAAAAAAGAAAGGGTAAACCTTTCCTTTAGACAAGCCTACCAGTCTCTGGAAGAGGAATTTGGAAAAAACCCCAACAAATGGACATGGAATAAGCTGCACACCTTGGAACACGGACATCCCATAGGGCAGATCAAAGCCCTTAGGTCTCTCTTTAATGTTGGCCCTTTTCCCGTTTCCGGAACAAGGGAGGTCATCAACAATATGTACTTTAAATATGACGATACAGGTTTTTACCCTGTTACTTCGGGTCCGTCCACAAGGAGGGTGATCGACTTTTCGGATATTGAAAATAGTACCAGTATCCTTCCTACGGGGCAATCAGGGAATCCTTTCAGTGAACATTATGACGATCAGGCCGAAATGTTTAATCAGGGGAAATTTCGAAAAATGATGATGAACAAAGAGGAGATTATAAAAACCCAGAAATCACTACTGATCTTTGAACCGACTAAAAAATAATTATCCCAGAATTGCCATTGTGCATTAGCCAATACTTGGTAGTAAGTCAAGGCAGTCTAGTTAATAGAATTGAGTAGTTAGAAGTATTTGGAGCCAAAAAAAGAATAGGAGCTCCTACAACCGATTTTGTGTGACTTGTCAATCGCCAGTAAATGAGGCTCATTTCGAAGTGACTTACACCTGTCCGTTCAAGTGCATACCGATTACTTTCTGGAGAGAACTAGTTTCTGTCATAAAATTGAAGGTCCAATGTCGAAGGTTAAATTTTTTGACTCATACCAGGTTCCAATGGCATTAAGCACATAATTCCTTAAAATTTAGCACATTGGCTGCACCAAAAATTTATTTTATTTACTTACATTTAGATAAATAATAGGTAAATGCTTACAAAAGTTTATGGTAGTGCGGTTTTTGGAGTGGAAGCAACGACGATCACCGTTGAAGTGAATATCGACAAAGGCATCGGTTACCATCTAGTAGGTTTACCAGACAATGCCATCAAAGAGAGCAATTATCGTATTGCAGCAGCATTGCAAAACAATGGCTACAAAATACCTGGAAAAAAAATAACCATAAATATGGCCCCTGCCGATCTTCGCAAAGAAGGTTCGGCCTACGATCTAACCTTGGCCATTGGTATTTTGGCCGCTTCCAATCAGATAAAATCCGAGTCCATTGAGAAATACATCATCATGGGAGAACTTTCCCTGGATGGCAGTATGCAACCCATAAAGGGAGCCTTGCCCATAGCTATAAAAGCTCGAGAAGAAGGCTTTAAGGGATTTATCTTGCCCAATGACAATGCCCGAGAGGCCGCAATAGTAGATGATTTGGAAGTTTATGGCATTGACAACATTAAACAGGTAATCGATTTTTTTGACAAGGATACGCCCTTGGAGCAAACGATAATAGACACCAAAAAAGAATTTTATAAAACCCTGGATTTCCCTGAATTCGATTTTTCCGACGTCAAAGGCCAGGAAAGCATAAAACGGTGTATGGAAATAGCTGCTGCCGGCGGACATAATATTATCTTGATCGGTCCACCAGGAGCGGGGAAGACCATGTTGGCCAAACGCCTGCCCTCCATTTTGCCGCCCATGACCTTGCATGAGGCCTTGGAAACTACCAAAATTCACAGCGTGGTAGGAAAAATCAAGAATATGGGCCTTATGAACCAAAGACCGTTTCGTAGTCCGCATCATACTATTTCGGATGTCGCCCTTGTCGGCGGCGGGGCTTATCCCCAACCAGGGGAAATATCGCTGAGCCATAATGGAGTTTTATTTTTGGATGAATTGCCAGAGTTTAAAAGGGGTGTACTTGAAGTCATGAGACAACCCTTGGAGGATCGGGAAGTTACCATTTCCAGAGCGCGATTTACCGTAACCTATCCCAGCAGTTTTATGTTGGTAGCAAGTATGAATCCAAGTCCTGGGGGATATTTTAACGACCCTGATGCCCCAGTTACCTCCTCACCGGCAGAGATGCAGCGGTATTTAAGCAAGATTTCCGGGCCCTTATTGGATCGTATCGATATCCATATAGAAGTAACCCCGGTACCTTTTGAAAAACTGTCCGAGGAACGCAAAGGGGAGAGTAGTGTGGAAATTAGAAAGCGCGTTACTGCCGCAAGGGAAATACAGACCCAGCGTTTTGAGGAAATGGAAAACGTTCATTACAATGCACAGATGAATACCAAGCACATACGTAAATATTGTAAGATGGACGACCCTTCCAAAGAACTGTTGAAAAATGCCATGGAGCGATTAAATCTTTCTGCCCGTGCCTACGACAGGATTCTGAAAGTGGCAAGAACAATCGCCGATCTGGAAAATGCCACGGATGTCAGTGGAAATCATATTGGCGAAGCCATTCAATACCGTAGCCTAGACCGTGAAGGCTGGTTGGGGTAGGTCACGAGCCTGCCTCGCCGTCAGGCAGGCTCGTGCCCTAAACATAAAGAACAACTGGGGTGCGCCTGCCTGGCGAGGCAGGATCGTGCCCATAGCACAAAACCATTCCCTTGTAAAGTTTTCAAGGTCCAATAGATTTGTTTATTCATTATATTTAATGGTTATATATCCTTAAATAAGTTTGTATGAGGTCGTTTATAAATAGCTTTGTAATCTCACTCTTGATGCTTTCGTGTTCATCTCCCAAGAAGACCGACAGTTTTTATGTTGTAAATCAACCTGCAGAGTTCGAATCCCAAGAAGCGATTTGGTTAATATGGCCTTCAACGGACCATAAGGAAGGGGAGTCTGTTGAACAAGTTACTCTTGCTATTGTTGAAGCATTGATGGGTAATATAGAAATAGTTATTACTTGTAAGGATAAAGAACTTATGGCCCACGCCCAGGAAACCCTAAAGAAGCATTTTGGAGAACTTACAAAACTTAAACTTCTGCAACTCCCCTCCATTGAGATCTGGGCAAGGGACATGGGACCCATATTTGTAGAGACCAATCACAATACTATGGCCATGGCCGACTTTAATTTTAATTCTTGGGGATATTCCGATACTTTGAACATAGATACCAAAACTGAGGAATTGTATGATGAAAGGGTTGCGAAACATTTTCAACTGCCCGTTATTTCCAGTACCATGATCAGTGAAGGAGGAAATAGGGAAGTAAATGGCAGAGGTACCCTAATTACAACAGAGGCAGTAGAAATGGACAGAAATCCTCACATGACCAAGGAGGAAATGGAGAAGGAATACAAGAGGCTATTGGGGGTTAAAAAAATAATTTGGTTGAAAAAGGGTTTGGTGGAAGACGATCATACCTTCCTAGGCCCGGTAACAACCTTAGATGGCCACACAGCTTACACGGTAGTTACCACAAATGGTCATGTTGACGAATTCGCCCGATTTGTAAATGATTCCACCATCCTTTTCGCAAAAGTGGATAGCGTGGATCTTGGCGATCCCATTGCCTTCGAAAACCACAAACGCATGGAAGAGAATTACCGAATATTGTCCGAAGCCACCGATCAAGATGGTAAGCCGTTTACCATTATTGAAATGCCGTTACCGGGAACTATTTTTTCCAGCATGAGTCCAGGGGACTATGTTTATGATTATATTAAAACACTTGACTATAGGGATGGAAGTACATTCCCTAATGGAGACAATGTAAAAGTCATGGCCGCGCTCAGCTATCTGAATTTTATTATTACCAACAAGGTCGTTATTGGACAGACCAGCTGGCGGGAAGGAATGCCAGATGAATTAAAATTAAAGGACGAAAAGGCTAAGCACATATTGCAATCCGTATTTCCCGATCGCAAGGTAATTATGATCGATGCCCTTGCCGTTAATTTGGGTGGTGGCGGAATTCATTGCATCAGCATGCACCAGCCAACCTTCCCAACCCATTAGATTTATAATTGTAGGGAAGTTAACCAAGTATTATTCCTTTTTTCAAGAACTGGATTTTGAGTTGTTTCTACAGGGGTGAGACAGCACTTTTATTGGTGTGCAAGGCAATTTCAGCAGAATTGTCCTCAAAAATGTCGTTTACTATTTTGTATAGGTCCGGAATTACGTTTTTGGCAATTTTGCTGTTGTTGCTCAATAGCACACAGATACCTAGTTCGGCTTCGGGATAGATGGCAATTTCATTTCTGTAATTGTTGACACTTCCACCGTGATGCCAAATGGTCTTTTCATTATTGGAGCCGTTCTCCAAAAATTTATGGATTCTCCATCCAAAACCGTAGTAAGAGGATGTGTGTCCCGGCCAGCGTTGGTAATACTTACTTTCCCCTTTAATTTCTATAAACGGGGTAAATGTTTCCGCCAAGGCATTTTTGGTCATAAGTTCCGGATTATACCCCAACAAAAATCGCATCCATTTGGCCATATCTACCGCACTGGCGCTAATACCTCCTGCTGCAATTGCGTTGTAATAATTATCTGAAAGTGGTAATGTTCTCCAGCTATTTCGTCTTTTAGTGTGGGGCATAGCCACATTTTCCATATGTGACAGGGATTCATAGTCCATAGTAGTGGAACACATGCCCAAAGGATTGAAAAACGTATTGGTCAAAACCTCACCGATATCCTGTCCGGTTACTTTATGAATCATTTCCCCACAAAGGGCAAACATCGCATTCTGATAACTATACATGGATCCAGGTTCACTTATCGGTTTAACTGCCTTAAAGCGTTTGGCAATATCCTGTAACGGTAGTCCAGCCTCAACAAGATTGGTGTAACTGTGATAGGGAGTACCAGAGGTGTGCGATAAAATATTGGCAAGGGTAATTTTATTGGTGTTATTCGTATCGCCCAATCGAAATTCAGGAATAAAATCGCTTACCTTATCCTCCCAATGTAATTTGCCTTCATCCTTCAATTCTGTGGCCAATACACCTGCAAATCCTTTGGATAACGATCCCAGTCTAAATATGGTCCCTCCATCAACAACTGCATCGGAATTAATTTGTCTTTTGCCATATCCATCAGAAATTACAACGGAATCGTTTTTTACAATACTAACTCCGGCACCTACAATATCACCTTCAGCGATAGCTTTTTCAAAGTAGGCCTTTACAGCGGCACCCAATTCCTCCTGATGTTTTTTATAAAGAAGTGTCCCGTGACTCCCTAATACATCTTTTTGTTTATCTACGGTTGAAATGGCCACTTTGGAATTAGGCTTTTCTTCTGGCTTAAAAGCACTGAATATAAGGGCAAATAGGGCTAAGGTTATAAGTGAAGCTCCTATTAAGACTTTGCTTTTCTTCATTGGGGTGAATTTTAATTTAGAATAAGACGGCTTAAATATAGGATGATATACTTAAATAACGGACAAAATGCACAATTTCTTATTTATATTTTCTTTTTTAACACTAATTTCCAACTTGTTAAGGCTGAACATTCGGATCTCAACTAATCCTTCAATGAGGGTTGGGGCATTTTTAAAAAATATAATCCATAAACAACCGCGGAAATAATTATATATATTGTGGGAGGCTGACATAATCTCAAAACCATTTTAAATATGAAAAATCACCTATATCATACCACGGTTCAATGGACGGGAAATGAGGGAAAAGGAACTTTAAATCCTAGATCCTATAATAGAAACCATAACATCTCGTGTCCAGAAAAATATAATTCAATAAAAGGATCGTCAGATGCTGCTTTCTCTGGGGATGGTAAAAGGTATAATCCAGAGGATCTACTGGTTTCCTCCATCTCTGCCTGTCATATGCTTTGGTATCTTCATTTATGTGCAGTAAATAAAATAGTGGTTACGGAATATATGGATGAGGCTGTTGGACTAATGGAAGAAACAGCTAATGGAAGTGGAAGTTTTAAGGAAGTTACACTAAACCCTATAATCAAAATAACAGAGGCCAAATTGATCGAGAAGGCGACCCAACTCCATTTAGAGGCCAATAAAATGTGTTTTATTGCCAATTCCTGTAATTTCAAAATTAATCATAAACCCACAATTACGGCTGAATAAAAATTTCAACTTACCTTTGGGAGGCTCCGTAAAGACAATACCAATATGACCAATAAAAAATTACTCCTTCCCATTCTGATATTTTCCATGCTATCCTGGTGTTATGGTCAGCACGAAAACAATAGGACCCAATTTTTCCCAAAAGTTGAATTGTCGGTAGAAAACGTTCCCGAAAAGGCAAATCTTTGGGTTTTTATGCTTGCAGGGCAATCCAATATGGCGGGACGTGGATTTGTAGAGCCACAGGACACCGTTCCCAATACAAGGGTATACACCATAAATAAACAAGGTGATATGATATATGCCAAGGAGCCGTTACATTTTTATGAACCATCAATGAGCGGTTTGGACAGTGGTCTTTCATTCGGCAAATCTCTCATCAAGCATATCCCGGACAGTATATCGGTGCTCATAATTCCCACTGCGGTAGGGGGAAGCTCAATTTCACAATGGTTAAACGATTCCATCCATAGGGAAGTTAAACTATTCACCAATTTTAAAGAAAAAGCGGAATTGGGAATGCGTTTTGGGACAGTAAAAGGGATTCTTTGGCATCAGGGTGAAAGTGATGCCAAAACCAAGGAGGCTCCATTATACCAAATCAAATTATCGGAGTTGTTCTATCAATTCAGAAAAATCATTGGGAACCAAGAGGCAACCGTTGTAATAGGACAACTGGGCAGTTATTCGACCAATCCATTGTGGTCGAAGATTAATGACCACATAAAATACTATATTTCCACAGATCCGAATGCAGGGATGATCAATACCCAGGACCTAAAAGAAAAAGGAGATAAGGTTCACTTTAATTCTGAAGCGCAAAGGATAATGGGCGAAAGATATGCCCTAGAATTTATGAAAATTCAAAATTAGGCCATTATTCGTAAACAACATCCTTCCTTGCTATGCCATAAGAGGAGAGCAAGCGGCCATCTTATGATAGATGACCATAATCTTAGCAAAGGCATTCCGAAATATTAGTCCAGACAACTGCCAGACTTCCAGATTACCAACGTTTCCCCCAAGTTCTTAGCTTTACCCTAAGAACAGCACATATAAGGCCCAAGAAAAGCAAAAGGCGCAAAAGAAATAAAATAAAAAATCGATTAATGTAGTATTTTCCTTCATAATATCGGGTTTATATATAAAACCCAAAAACAGAGGGAAAAGGATTTTCATCCCCATGTATGGAACAAAAATTCGACGACTTGACCCTAAGTCGGACAAAGGGTCAAAATCCTCTATGAAAGTAAAATCCTACAATTACACAAAACCTTGTAAAGTAACATTTTACCGATGTTTTCTAAGTTAGAACCCACTACAAAACTACAATTTAACCACACAATTCTGTGCAGCCGATTTATAGATTGCCTCAACAACACGAATATCCCGAAGTCCTTCTTCCCCAGGAACTAATAAATCGGTTTTGTTCATAATGGCCATAGCATCCTCATCCATTTGTTTGGCCTGTTGGTTTGGGATGGGAAATTCTATAATGGTACCATCGGACATGCTTCCATTATTGCCCC
Organism: Arenibacter arenosicollis; assembly: GCF_014397245.1. GTDB lineage: Bacteria > Bacteroidota > Bacteroidia > Flavobacteriales > Flavobacteriaceae > Arenibacter > Arenibacter arenosicollis. The sequence continues at coordinate 50,531 of NZ_JACLHY010000007.1, forward strand.
TGTAGGAAGAATGCGGTTCCATTTTTAACCAACCTTTTTCATAGTTTACCTGTAGATGGTTCATATTAATGCCAAAACTGGTCTGGCAGGATGCCCGGGCACCACTCGGAAATTCCAATTGAAACATCATAGTTTCCTCAACCTCGTGATAGATTTCTGGTCGGGTAGTGGAGGCCTGTGCCAATACGGAGATGGGTTCCTCACCAGTGGCCAATCTGGCACCCTGTAGTGCATAAACCCCCATATCTCCCATTGCTCCGCCACCTAATTTCTTGTTTTGTTTCCAATGGTTGGTACGGCCATCAAAATATCCTGCCGCCGAAGTCACCATTCTAACCTTACCAAATGGTCTTTCCTTGCCTACTTTCATATAGGCCTGAATATTGGGGTCGTGCTGACAACGATATCCAATGGCCAGTTTTACCTTATTATCCTTGCATGCTTTGATCATGGCTTCACAATCTGCAACGGAGGGCGCCATAGGCTTTTCACACCAAACATGTTTCCCCGCTTTTGCGGCCCTTATAGTGTACTCTGCATGCATGGAAGGCGGCAAGACCACATAAACGACATCTATATCAGGGTTGTTCGCGATACTATCAAAATTTTTATAATTGTAGATATTCTTATCCTTTATCCCATATTTTTCCTTCCATACAGGGATTTTTTCGGGACTCCCGGTAACAATGCCCCTTAATTCACAATTGTTGGTCAATTGCAGCGCAGGGGCAAGAAGATCGGTACTATAGTACCCCAATCCTACAAGGGCTACCCCCAACTTTTTATTTTGCGCCCTATTGGTAGAGAATAATATTTGTGGGGTAATTGTACTAACTGCTGCAATTATACCCGCCTTTTGAATAAATACTCGTCTTTGTTTTTCCATGGTTCCCGATTTAACAGAAAAAATAAGACAAAAATTTGAAATATCCATAAAAATAATGGACCGCTTGGATTATAAATTGTTCATTGAGAGAATTAAATAAAATTTAGAAAGCCTTTCTTTAGGCTCGAAAAGATTTAATATAAATTAGTGCAGTTTATTTCAAGGAATCTGGTAATTGATTTCCTTTTGATATTGGGATCAACCAAAACTGTATATTTTCTTCCTATTTCCCAAGATACCTGGAATACCGAAATATGCAAAAGAGATAAAACGGTAAGGATGGACAGGTGCAAACCCCAAAAGAGGAATGATTACTAAGTAGATTCCCTTCTATTCCTTTTTCTGAAGCGTTTGGATCAAAAGGTCTTTTAATACATATGCGGTAACGAGAATAAATCCTGTTATGAGGGTAGGGGTAGCATATTCCCATTCCAATATTTTGGTAAGGCTACCTATTATAATCGCCAATATGCCGATAATCATCATGGTATTCCAAATGAAATAGGCAATGTCACTTCTATTATCGTCCTTATCATCTATGAGATATGTTGTGCCTTCCATGATAATCCAGACAATAAAAGCCAAACTACCAATAAGCTGAAAAAAATCCGTATTGGATACCTCTAGAATTTTGAATATGCCGTTTAAGGACCACGCTGTAACCAGCACCAATTTGTTGTATTCCAGGAATCCCTTTTTGCTTTTTTTCCAAAATCGCAATCCGTACAAAGTACCAATAGCACAAAGTGAGAGAATTATGATGGGATTGGCAAAGTTCGGGAAATGTAGAATTTTGCAGATAAAACCTACAATAAGTAGGGAAATGGCAATTCTTAAAGGTGTTCTTAAAATCTTCTTTTCTGTTTCCATAAGATGGTTTTTAAGATTCAGGGCGTTTCAGTTCTATATTCGCCGAATTGCCCTTGTCCTTCCTTGAAAAGACATTTCCCTAACGTATCACTAACTAAGCGCCTTAATATTGGCCTTAAGTCCGTCCATAATCCCTAAAATATTATTTACGGTTTCCTTTAAATAATATTTAATGAGTACGTGGGGGATACGAATGGTGGTAAATCCATTTTTAAACGAATGCATGGCTTCTTCCAAATCATTGATGGCTTGTTCGTGGGTAATGGAATGATATTCGGTATCGATTTCTATATTAAGTTTTACCCTAGATATAGCAATATCCACTGATTTTTTTCCATCCCACCATTCGAGCATTGGATTTACACCTGCGTTTTTTAAACCATAATATAATTGTATGGCTTCTTTGGGGGTCCTTTTGAGTTTAATTAGCTTTTCCATTCTGCTTTTATGCTTCGCACAAAGCTCTATTCCTAAAAGATCCATTGCGCTTTTATGGTCAAGATAACTAAGCTCTTTGTTACAATCTAAACATGTCATTCAAGTAGGTTAAAAATTTAATTTGGGACTATTATAACCCAATTATTTTTGGATTATTATGTTGGGGTAATCCAAAAAGGTCAACTTTTAGACGAACTGCAACTTTTTAGATGAACTACCTCCTTTTTAAACCACTTGTTCTGTAAAATTTAAATATGCTTCCCCATTTTGTAATATCCATATATATTTACATATTCACCATTACAAATCAAAACAATGGATCCAAGACCAATACTGAAAACAATAGGTATAACTTTTTTAGTTTTTTTCCTTCACATTAGCTGTAAGGATCAACAAAAGTCAGCACCAGAAAAAGATATCTCCCTAGCCGTCCCCGAACTTAGTTTTAATGAAGCCAACCGTTTGGCGCGTTTACCTTTGGAATGCCTACAGACAGAATATCCCAATAAATTGAACCAATCCCTTCAGGATTCCACACATCTAGGCGGACCTCAAGAACTGCACCCAGCATTTTATGGATGTTTCGACTGGCATTCATCGGTTCACGGTCATTGGTCCTTAGTTTCACTGTTAAAACAGTTCCCAAGTTTAAATCAGGCTTCCACAATCCGAAATAAGTTGGTAGAAAATATTTCCAAGGAAAATATAATAGGGGAATTGGCCTATTTTAATATGGAAGGTAATAAATCCTATGAACGGACATATGGCTGGGCTTGGATCCTTAAATTGGCAGAAGAGCTTCACACTTGGAACGACCCCTTGGCCCGTGATCTAGAGGTAAATTTGCAACCATTAATAGATTATATAGTAGCTGCTTACGTAGATTTTTTACCTAAATTAAATTACCCCATTCGGGTAGGAGAACATTCCAATACCGCATTTGGACTTTCCATGGCTTGGGATTATGCCATTGTAATGGAGGATGACACTTTAAAAAATGCCATTATTTCCAGTGTAGCACGTTTTTATGAAAATGATGCCGATTGCCCTATAACTTGGGAACCCAGTGGATTCGATTTTTTATCCCCTTGCTTGGAGGAGGCCAATCTGGTCAGAAAAATTTACGGCCCCGAAAAGTTCAAAAAATGGTTGGACAAATTTTTGCCGCAATTGAAAAATGTTCAATTTAATCTTGAACCGGGAAAGGTTTCGGACAGAACGGATGGAAAATTGGTGCATTTGGATGGACTTAATTTTAGTAGGGCTTGGTGTTTGTACGGAATTGCGGAAACACTTCCCGAATACACCCATTTAAAACAAATTGCCACTGAACATATAAATTACTCCCTTCCCAATATAGTAGACGACAATTATAGTGGAACCCATTGGTTGGGAAGTTTTGCATTATACGCTTTAAATAAGGCCAAATAATATGTTTAGGAAAATGGGGCCAGGTGTTGTGGTAGCTGCAGCCTTTATTGGGCCAGGTACCGTTACGGTATGCACCTTTGCCGGGGTACAATTTGGATATACCTTGCTATGGGCCATGTTACTTTCCATAGTGGCTACGGTAGTCTTACAACAAATGGCGGCGAGATTGGGAATTGTTACCCAAAAAGGTCTGGCGCATGTCATAAAAGAAGAAATAGGTGTTGAATGGATAAAGATTTTAGTGCTAGGATTGATCTTATCCGCAATAGTTATAGGTAATGCCGCCTATGAAGGAGGCAATATTGGAGGTGCTTCTTTGGGACTTGTGGCCATATTTGGGCAAGAATACCTTAGTTTCTACCCTTTTGCCATTGGTCTTGTTGCTTTTTTACTTTTGTTCTTTGGCAATTATAAATTATTGGAAAAGGTATTTGTAACCTTGGTAGTGATCATGAGCTTATCATTTATATTGACGGCCATAATTACAAAACCTGATATTTTAGCCATATTACAAGGTCTTTTTACCCCAAAAGTTCCAGAAGGAAGTATTCTGACCATCATCGCTTTGGTCGGCACTACCGTGGTACCTTATAATTTATTTTTGCATACTTCCCTAGTAAGTGAAAAATGGAAATCCACAGCTAATTTAAAGGATGCGGAAAGAGATACCGTTTTATCCATCGTTTTGGGCGGTATGGTTTCAATGGCAGTAATGGTTACCGCAACTGCAATACCTTCCAAGGAAATTAACAATATAATGGATATGGCTCAAGGCTTGGAACCACTTTATGGGAACAGTGCCAGATATTTTATGGGAATTGGATTATTTGCTGCCGGAACAACCTCTGCAATAACAGCCCCCTTGGCCGCCGCATATGTCGCCAATAGCTGTTTTGGATGGAATACCACTATGAAGGATATACGATTCAAGTTGGTTTGGATGGTAATCATATTGGTGGGTGTTCTATTTATGTCCATAGGAATAAAACCCTTGGAAATCATCAAATTTGCCCAAGTGACAAATGGTATGTTATTGCCAATTATCGCTGTTTTTTTACTATGGGTCGTAAACCGGAAAACAGTGATGCTGCAATATCGGAATACCTTGATTGAAAATATATTGGGAATTATCATCATTCTTTTATCCGTAATATTGGGAGTAAAGAGTATACTAACTGTTTTTGAACTATTTTGAGTAGTATGATCAATATCGATATAAATTGCGACCTAGGGGAGGGTATGGGCAATGAATCTCAAATAATGCCCCTTATATCTTCATGTAATATAGCCTGCGGCGGCCATGCCGGTGATAATGGGACCATGATGCGGGTTGCCCGTCTGGCCAAAGAACACCATGTCCTAATTGGGGCACATCCATCCTATCCTGATCGTGAAAATTTTGGAAGAATTTCGATCAATATTTCTGAAAAGGAATTGAAAAAAAATATCCTTGCCCAAATAGGGAATTTAAATTTGGCACTGAAGTCCCTGGGAATGAGGTTAAACCATATAAAACCACATGGTGCTTTGTACAACGACATTGCCAAGGACAGGAAATTAGCCGCAGTCTTTTTAAATAGTATAGAGGAGTACAAAAAAGACGTTTATTTATATGTTCCCTATCGATCAAAAATAGAAGAGGAAGCTTTACAATTGGGATTTCGGGTAAAATATGAGGCCTTCGCCGATCGAAATTATAAGCCAGACCTCTCCCTGGTTTCCAGAAAGGAATCTGCGGCTTTGATTCAAGATCCCAAAGCGGTTTTGAACCATATACTTCATATGGTGCAAAAGGGTGCCGTTTTAACCTTGTCCGGTAAGGCAGTAAAACTCAAGGCGGACACCTATTGTATTCACGGAGATTCTCCTGCAACATTACAAATATTAATGTATCTTTCACAACATTTACCAAAGAACCAAATCTTAATAAAGAAGTGAGCAATTTCAAAATATCGGTCAGGCAATTTGGGGTACATGCCATATTAGTTGAATGGCCCAATAAGGTGGATGAGTCCATATTGGATGAGATTCTTCAGTTTATTCAATATTTAAAGAAAAATCAATTAAGTGAAAAGGAGTGGGAATTTGTTCCAGCTTATAATTCACTTACTTTGATTTGCAAAGATACTGTCCTAGATTTCGATTATTTTAAACCAAAAATAAAAGAGTGGTATAGTTTAATAAAAAAGGTATCACATGCAACAAGGTATCTTTGGAGGTTACCGGTAAGTTACGATTTGGAATTTGGCTTGGATCTCCAGGAAATTTCAAGTCAATTGGGATTGGAAGTAAATCGTATAATAGAACTACATTCCAAGAGTATTTATACGGTCTATGGAATAGGTTTTTTACCTGGATTTATGTATTTGGGCGGAGTGCCTGAAGCTTTGGAAGTTCCACGTAAATCTACTCCAAGATCGAAGGTACCTGCAGGTTCTGTAGGTCTTGCGGGCAAACAAACTGGGATTTATCCCCAAGATTCACCGGGAGGATGGAATATTATTGGTAAATGTCCTATACCCATGTTTAACGTAAAGAACGAAAATCCTTGTTTCGTTACCGTTGGTGATCAAATTCAATTTTATCCAATTTCGATGGCCGAATACCAATTGCACAAAATAGAAGCTGAGGTAGGGATATATAACATAGAAAAAATAGTGCTCAATGCTTAACATTTTAAAATCGGGCTTTTTCACTACAGTACAGGATACTGGCAGATTTGGATATAGGGATAAAGGTGTTCCTGTGGCAGGGGTAATGGATTCCTTTTCTACATCCAAGGTAAATACATTGTTGGAAAACGATGAGAAATGCGCGGTTTTGGAAATAACCATGACGGGCCCCAAATTGGAATTTGAAGAAGATACCTATATTGTTTTAGGCGGTGCGGAAATGTCGGTCACCCTGAACGATATTGCCTTGGAGAACTACAAAGTTTATAAAGTAAAAAGTGGCGATATTTTAAGCTATGGAAAATTGGAAAAAGGTTTCCGGGCTTATTTGGGGATAAAGGATGGATTCAATACAGAGCTCGTATTGGGAAGTAGGTCCTTTTTTAAACCAATTACCAATAAAGATTCCATTAAAAAAATGCCCGATCTTCCCTATGCCACTTGCAAACAATTCAATCCAAAAATTTCCGAACTTAAGGTAGATTCCGTATTGGATAAATCCGTTTTGGAGGTATACAAGGGGCCGGAATATAAACTTTTAACGGATAACCAATTAGGCAAATTGTTCTATCGGGAATTTTCCGTGGCCAACGAAAATAACCGTATGGCATATCAGTTAAATGAGACAATAGAAGAAAACAAAGTTTCCATGTTAACCTCGGCCACACTCCCAGGAACGGTACAATTGACTCCTTCTGGAAAATTAATAGTGTTAATGAAAGACGGACAAACTACCGGTGGCTATCCCAGAATTTTGCAGTTATCAGATATGGCCATGTCCATTTTAGCTCAAAAAAGATCCGGAGACCACATTAAGTTTAAATTAAAATAGCCACTGCATATTTATTTCTTTGTGAATTAAATAATAATAACTAATTTTACTGCAATGAAAATAAATGTAAACATAATCAATGTAGTCATTATTGTCCCATAAGGGGGATGATACGGATTTTCTATTGATTAAAAGAGCCTGTATCAGATATATTTGATACAGGCTTTTTTTATGTTTTCATTGAATGAAATTGGGATTGGTGCTGTTTTCGAGTAAAAAACCATAGGTTTATACTCGAATAAAAACCTACTGAATATGATATGGTTTATGTATTTAAATATCTGATTATCAGTAATTTAAAATTAAATCAATATCATTGAATTTAAATCAAATTTTTATGTTAAAAACCAAAGGGTTTTTAAACTTTTATCTTTGAAAGTCGTAGTATATATAGTTTAGTATTAAAATTGAAAGAATAGAGATTAATGGAATTAAATAAATTTAGTAAAAACGTTACCCAGGACCCTACGCAACCGGCTGCTCAAGCCATGTTATATGCCATTGGTTTGGATGAAGAGGATTTAAAAAAACCTTTGATCGGAATAGGTAGTACAGGTTATGAGGGGAATCCTTGTAATATGCACTTAAATGATTTGGCCCAGGAAGTAAAACTGGGGACAGAAAAAGGCGGCTTGGTCGGGCTTGTGTTCAATACTATCGGAGTAAGTGATGGTATTTCCATGGGGACTTACGGTATGCGTTATTCATTACCTTCTAGAGATATCATTGCAGATTCCATGGAAACCGTGGTACAAGCTATGAACTACGATGGTCTTGTTACAGTTGTGGGATGTGATAAGAATATGCCGGGAGCGCTTATGGCCATGATTAGATTAAACAGACCTTCTGTTTTGGTGTATGGTGGTACCATTGCCTCTGGGTGTTTTAAAGATAAGAAGTTGGATATCGTTTCTGCCTTCGAAGCATGGGGCGAAAAGGTTGCCGGGACCATGAACGAAGCAGATTTTAAAGGTGTGATTCAAAATGCTTGTCCAGGAGCTGGGGCTTGTGGTGGTATGTACACCGCGAATACCATGGCTTCGGCAATAGAAGCTTTGGGTATGGCTTTGCCATACAATTCTTCCAACCCTGCCATTGGCAAAGAAAAGAAACAGGATGCAATAAGTGCTGGTTTTGCATTAAGACATTTATTGGAAAATGATATTAAGCCTAGCGACATCATTACCAGAAAATCCTTTGAGAATGCTGTGCGTTTGCTAACCCTTTTAGGAGGATCCACCAACGCAGTGCTTCACTTCTTGGCCATAGCGAAAGCTGCAGATGTTGAATTTACATTGGATGACTTTCAAAGAATTAGTGATACAACTCCATTTTTGGCGGATTTAAAACCTAGCGGCAAATACTTAATGGAAGATCTACATCGTGTAGGTGGTACTCCAGCGGTTATGAAGTTTATGCTGGAAAACGGAATGTTGCATGGCGATTGTTTAACCATAACCGGAAAAACCGTTGCCGAAAATCTTGCGGACGTTCCAAGTTTAAAAGAAGGACAGGAAATAATTAAGCCATTGAACGCGCCTATCAAGGCGTCAGGACACTTAAGAATATTGTACGGAAATCTTGCTGAAGAGGGAGCCGTTGCGAAAATTACAGGTAAAGAAGGATTACATTTTAGTGGTCCTGCCAAAGTTTTTGACGATGAATTTTTGGCCAATGCCGGTATCGGAAAAGGATTGGTTAAAAAGGGAGATGTAGTGGTTATACGTTATGAAGGCCCTAAAGGTGGTCCAGGGATGCCCGAAATGTTGAAGCCCACCGCTGCCATAATGGGTGCTGGTCTTGGTAAAGATGTTGCCTTAATTACAGATGGCCGTTTTTCAGGGGGTACACACGGTTTTGTTGTGGGACATGTATGCCCAGAAGCTCAGGATGGTGGTACAATAGCCTTGTTAAAAGATGGGGATATAATTACCATTGATGCTGAAAAAAATAGTATTTCGGTGGCTTTGTCCGAGGAAGAGATCAAGACTCGTAGGGCTAATTGGGTACAACCTCCTTTAAAAGTTAAAAAAGGTACTTTATATAAATACGCAAGAACCGTTTCCTCGGCCTCACAAGGTTGTGTTACCGACGAAATTTAAGATAAGGGAGATAATTTCCCCAAAAAAAATAATTAAAGTTTTATACCAAGTATGTTAACCGATTAGGTCTACAATTATGGAAACATTGAAAAAGGAAAAAGCAGCGTCAACAAAGCAGAGCACTATGAGGATCACTGGTGCAGAGGCTATCATCCATTGCCTATTGGCCGAGGGTGTAGATTTAATTTATGGTTATCCTGGAGGGGCAATTATGCCTCTGTATGATGAATTGTATAAATTTCAACATAAACTTACGCATATATTAACAAGGCACGAGCAGGGCGCTACCCATGCAGCGCAAGGGTACGCTAGGGTAACCGGAAAAGTAGGTGTTGCCGTGGCCACTTCAGGTCCTGGCGCCACCAACTTGATTACCGGCATAGCAGATGCCCAGATAGATTCGACTCCAATGGTCTGTATTACAGGTCAGGTAGCAAGACATTTGCTGGGTTCAGACGCGTTTCAGGAAACTGATATTATTGGAATTTCCACTCCTGTAACCAAATGGAACTGTCAAGTGACCAAGGCCTCTGAAATTCCAGAGGTATTGGCAAAGGCTTTCTATATTGCAAAATCCGGTAGACCTGGACCAGTATTGGTGGATATAACCAAAAATGCCCAAATTGATGAGTTCGATTTTTCATATGAACATTGCAAAGGGGTTCGGAGTTACAATCCATACCCTAAACCAAACCCAAAAGCTATTGAGGAGGCAGCCAATTTAATCAATGCGGCCAAAAAGCCTTTTATCGTTTTTGGACAAGGTGTAATTTTAGGGGAAGCAGAAGAACAACTTAAAAGCTTGGTAGAGAAAGCAGGTATTCCTGCTGCTTGGACAGTACTTGGACTTTCGGCAATGGATACGGACCATCCCTTAAATGTAGGAATGGTGGGAATGCACGGCAATTACGGACCTAATTTATTGACGAATGAATGCGATGTGCTTATTGCCATTGGCATGCGCTTTGACGATAGGGTTACCGGAAGTTTGGACACCTATGCCAAACAGGCAAAAATTATCCATTTCGACATAGACCCAGCTGAAATAAACAAAAACGTGAAAGCCGATGTTGCGGTCTTGGGCGATTCCAAAGTAACCTTGGATTTGCTATTGCCTTTGATCAAAACCAATAAGCATGAATCCTGGCACAATGAGTTTAAGGAAAAATATAAGATAGAATTTGATCAGATCATTAAAAATGATGTTTATCCTACTAAGGATAAACTCACCATGGCGGAAGTTATTGAGGAAATCAATATAGCCAGTGGTCATAAGGCAATTATAGTATCGGATGTTGGTCAGCACCAAATGATAGCATGTAGATATGCCAAATTTAAACAGACCAAAAGTAATGTTACCTCCGGTGGATTGGGAACTATGGGGTTTGCTTTACCAGCAGCAATAGGAGCCAAAATGGGGGCCATGGATAGGGAAGTAGTGGCCATTATTGGTGATGGTGGATATCAAATGACGATTCAGGAGTTGGGAACTATCTTTCAAAACAAGACCCCTGTTAAGATCGTGGTACTAAACAATGATCATTTGGGAATGGTACGCCAGTGGCAGGAACTATTCTTTGAAAGTAGATATGCATCAACGGTAATGGTAAATCCGGACTTTGTGAAAATTGCTGAAGGTTATCATATAGAATCTAAGCGCATTAGCGAGAGAAAGGATTTAAAGTCGACCATTAAGGAAATGTTGGCTTCCAAAGATGCTTACTTTTTGGAAGTTAAAGTTGAAAAGGAAGATAATGTTTTTCCAATGATTCCTTCAGGAGCATCGGTATCGGATATACGTCTTAAATAAAATAAATATTAATTAAAATTGCCCATAACCTTATATTTAGATTAAGGATTGGGATGAGGAGATGGAAAAAAAATGGTTTACAATTTCAGTATACTCCGAGAATAGCGTTGGGTTACTGAACAGAATATCAGGAATATTCTTAAAGCGACATATAAACATAGAGAGTTTAAATGTTTCAAAATCGGAAATAGAACACGTGTCCAAATTCACGATTGTTGTGTACACCACAGAAGATTGGGTCCGCAATATTGTTGGACAGGTCGAAAAACAAATTGAGGTCATTAAGGCCTTCTACCATACCGATGAAGAAACCATTTATCAGGAATCGGCTTTATTTAAAGTGGCTTCCACTTTATTGTTCGATGAACGAAATATTCAAAATATCATTAAGGACAGTAACTCCCAAATTGTTACTGTGTCCAGAGATTTCTTTGTTTTGGCAAAAAGTGGCAGAAGAAATGAAATAGATGATATGTACCAACAATTGAAACCCTATGGCATTATGCAATTTGTACGCTCTGGGCGGATAGCGGTTACTAAATCGGAAATGAAAATTTCATCATTATTAAAAGAGTTTAATCAATAAATAATTAACCCCGAAGCTAATCGGGATTTAAAATCCAGTTTAAAAAATGGCAAATTACTTTAATACACTATCATTAAGAGAACAACTTACCCAATTGGGAAAATGTAGGTTTATGGAATCTACTGAATTTTCTGATGGTGTATCCGCTTTAAAAGGGAAAAAAATTGTAATCGTAGGTTGTGGTGCCCAAGGTCTTAACCAAGGTCTTAATATGCGCGATTCCGGATTGGATATTTCATATGCCCTTAGGGACGCAGCTATAAAAGAAAAAAGACAGTCTTTTATAAACGCTAGTGAAAATGGTTTTAAGGTAGGAACTTATGAGGAACTTATTCCATCTGCCGATGTAGTCATCAATTTAACTCCGGACAAGCAACATACAAGTGTTGTTTCTGCCGTAATGCCATTAATGAAAAAAGGAGCTACATTGTCCTACTCGCACGGTTTTAATATTGTAGAGGAAGGAATGCAGATCCGTGAGGATTTAACAGTTATTATGGTGGCACCTAAATGCCCAGGTTCTGAAGTACGTGAAGAATACAAAAGAGGTTTTGGAGTACCTACATTAATAGCAGTACACCCTAATAACGACCCAGAAGATAAAGGATTGGCCCAAGCTAAAGCTTATGCCGTAGCCACTGGAGGTCATAAGGCCGGTGTTTTGGAGTCTTCTTTCGTTGCGGAAGTAAAATCCGACCTAATGGGAGAACAGACCATTCTTTGTGGTTTGTTGCAAACTGGTTCTATCCTTTGTTTTGATAAAATGATTGAAAAAGGAATAGATAAAGGATATGCTTCCAAGCTTATTCAGTACGGATGGGAAACAGTTACAGAAGGTCTAAAATATGGAGGTATTACCCACATGATGGATCGTTTATCCAATCCTGCAAAAATTAAAGCTTTTGAACTTTCAGAAGAATTAAAGGATATTATGCGTCCACTTTTCCACAAACATATGGACGATATCATGAGTGGTCATTTTTCCAAAACTATGATGGAAGACTGGGCCAATGATGATAAAAACCTATTGACTTGGAGAGCTGCAACAGGAGAAACTGCATTCGAAAAAACTCCCGCTGGATCTGATAAAATTTCTGAACAAGAATTTTATGACCATGGTGTATTAATGGTGGCAATGGTTAGAGCAGGTGTTGAATTGGCTTTTGAAGCCATGACAGAATCTGGAATTATCGCCGAGTCTGCCTACTACGAATCACTTCATGAAACTCCGTTGATAGCAAACACAATAGCTAGAAAAAAATTGTTCGAAATGAATAGGGTAATATCTGATACAGCGGAATACGGTTGTTATTTGTTTGATCACGCTTGTAAGCCATTATTGGCCGATTTCATGAAAACCGTAGACACCGATGTAATTGGAAAACATTTTGCCGATCAAAAACATTTAAGTGTTGATAACGCAAAACTAATTGCTGTTAATAAAGCTTTACGCGAACATCCTGTTGAGATAGTAGGTGCAAGATTGCGTGCTTCCATGACCGCGATGAAACCTATAGTATAATTAAGCATTACTAATTTGAAGACCTGCCAAGTTTAAATAACTCGGCAGGTCTTTGTTTATAAATACATATGAAACCATATTTTCCCAAATTAGAGGACATCAAAAAGGCTGCCGAAACTATTAGGCAAGTGGCGGATATTACACCTTTAATGCAGAGCATTAGATACTCCAAGGCCTATGATGCCAATATTCTACTGAAAAGGGAAGATTTACACAGAGTAAGAAGCTACAAGATTAGAGGTGCCTTTAATAAAATTAGCTCCCTTACAAAGGATGAAACTGTAAATGGTGTTGTTTGTGCCAGTGCTGGGAACCACGCCCAAGGTGTTGCATTCGCTTGTAATCATTTAGCAATTCATGGTACTATATATATGCCTTCCGTTACCCCTAAACAAAAGGTAGAACAGACAAAATTATTTGGAGGGGACTGGGTAACCGTGGTACTTGAGGGAGATACCTTTGATGATTCCTCGGATGCTGCCAAAAAATTCTGTGCAACTGAAAATAAGACCTATGTCCATCCTTTTGATGACCCCAAAATAATTGAAGGACAGGCTACCGTTGCTTTGGAAATATTGGAACAGACAAAAAAACCTATAGATTACGTCTTTGTAGCTGTAGGAGGTGGTGGTTTGGCCTCTGGTCTTTGCGCTGTATTCCAGACTTTGTCGCCCCATACAAAAATTATAGGCGTGGAGCCCGAAGGCGCCCCATCCATGAAAAATTCAATAGAAAAGGGCATTAATACCGAATTGGAACATATCGATAAATTTATTGATGGTGCCGCAGTAAAACGAGTTGGCAATCTTACTTTTGATATTTGCAAGGAATGTCTATATGATATGGTCACCGTTCCGGAAGGAAAGGTTTGCCAGACCATTCTAGATCTTTACAATAGAGATGCCATTGTAGTGGAACCGGCCGGAGCCCTCACCATTACAGTATTGGACGACTATAAAGAAGAAATAAAAGGTAAAAACGTGGTCTGCATTGTAAGTGGCAGTAACAACGATATTACGCGTACGGCCGAGATAAAGGAACGTGCATTGCTATACGGCAAATTAAAACACTATTTTATAATTCGCTTTCCTCAGAGACCAGGTGCGTTGAAAGAATTCGTTGTTGATATTCTGGGTCCAACCGATGATATTACCCATTTTGAATATTCAAAAAAATCTAGTCGGGAGAATGCACCGGCGGTAGTGGGAATTGAATTAAAAAGTCCGGAAGATTTGGCTCCCCTCATAAAGAGAATGAAGGACAACAACTTTTTTGGCGAATACATTAACGATAAGCCGGATTTGTTTCAGTATTTAATTTAATAACATTTCCCGCAATTTTTATGATATTGCAAGTTACGAAAGCGTTTTAGTGCTTTAACGACGAATATTCCATGAAATTTATAGAGTATTAAAATTCTTGTTTTACTAATTTAGTGGAATGGAAATATCATTCCAACAATTTCAATTTTCTTAAAAAAATCAATTATGGGCAAATCAAACATACCGTCAGAATTTAGTATCAAGGAGGTCATTAATCAAAAAACCTATCTGGTCAATGGAGAATTAAAGACTTGGAACGGGAAGACCTCTGAGGTATATTCAACCATATCCAGTACTGACAAATATGAACCCACCTTATTGGGAAGTATTCCGGACATGGAGGAAAAAGAAGCCTTGGAAGCTTTGGACGCAGCTTTGGTAGCTTATGACAAGGGTAAGGGCATTTGGCCAACCATGCGTGTTAAGGAGCGTATAGATTGCATGGAGATTTTTGTAAAGAAAATGCAGACCAAAAGAGAGGAAATTGTTAAACTTTTAATGTGGGAAATTGGAAAATCGCTCCCAGACTCACAAAAGGAGTTCGACAGAACGGTAGAGTATATTAACGATACCATAGAAGATTACAAGCAACTTGATCGGGATAACGCCAAATTTGAAAAAAACGATGGTGTCTATGCACATATTAGAAGGGGACCGCTTGGAGTAGTATTGTGTTTAGGGCCATATAACTATCCCTTAAACGAAACCTTTGCGTTGCTTATTCCTGCCATAATCATGGGGAATACTACAATTTTCAAACCTGCAAAACACGGTGTCCTATTGATTACGCCACTTTTGGAGGCCTTTCAAAGCAGTTTCCCTAAAGGTGTAGTGAATATTGTATTTGGTAGGGGTAGGGCAGTGGCCGCACCAATAATGCAAACTGGAAAAGTTGATGTTTTGGCATTGATCGGCAATAGTAAATCTGCCAATGCCTTACAAAACCAACATCCCAAAAGCAACAGACTGCGTTTAGTACTTGGTTTGGAGGCCAAAAATCCTGCCATTATACTTCCAGATGCGGATTTGGACCTAACTATTAATGAATGTATTGCCGGGACATTGTCCTTTAACGGACAGCGTTGTACCGCTCTTAAAATAATTTATGTCCACGAGGATATTGCCAGTGAATTCAACAAGCGATTTACAGAGAAGGTAGATGCCCTTAAATTTGGAAACCCTTGGGAAGATGGCGTTAAATTAACTCCGTTGCCGGAACCCGGAAAACCAGCCTATATCCAGGAATTAATAGATGATGCTAGGGAAAAAGGCGCTAAAATATTAAACAAAAAAGGAGGTACTCATTCCGACAACTACATTTGGCCTGCAATCCTCTATCCGGTAAAAAAAGAAATGAGGGTTTATAAGGAAGAACAGTTTGGACCTGTAATACCTATCGTAACCTTTAAGGATATTGAAGAGCCCTTGGATGATATGGCCGAGTCCAATTATGGCCAGCAAGTAAGTTTGTTTGGCAAGGATGTATATGCCATTGCCCCGTTAATAGACACCTTGGTAAACTTGGTCTGCCGAGTAAACCTTAACAGTTCCTGCCAACGTGGCCCTGATGTGTATCCTTTTACAGGACGAAAAGATTCTGCACAGGCTACCTTAAGTGTATATGATGCCCTACGCTCATTTTCCATACGAACCTTTGTAGCCTTTAAAGACAACGAACTTAATAATGAAACCGTAGAGCAATTATTGGAATCCAGATTGTCGAACTTTATTAGTACCGACTATATCTTGTAACCCGGGTGGTTATTAACAGGATTCTTAATATCTAGAAGTACCTAAAAAATTAAAGGCCCCACTTAACTAATGTCAAGTGGGGCCTTTTCTATGCTTTTTAGTGCCCTATTTCCAGATTCCAAAGCCTAGTAGATATGGGTTTAGGGTCTATATTTCTTTGTTACCTAACTTTCCTCTTTCAAGCTCAAACCACTAAATTCTGGGCTTAATGAATATATTTTTGCTGAAGTATGGTCGTCAATGTTTTAAATAATTCGGTAGGATTAAAAGGTTTACATATCAGACCATCTATTCCATATTCCCCCAATTGGTTTTTAATATCCATTCCCGTGGAAGCCGATAAGGCGTAGATGGGCATAACCTTATTAAGGGGGTTGCCGGATTCCCTTATGGCCTTACTTGCTTCAAAACCGTTCATAACAGGCATTTGAAGATCCATCAAAATCATATCGTAGGTATTTTCTATAGCCATATTAATGGCTATTAATCCATTTTCGGCAATATCAAAATCGACCTGCCATTTGGATAGAAACTTTTCAATGACCATAATGTTTACCTTATTATCCTCAGCGACCAGAATTCTAGCCCCTTTTAGGTTTTCTTGCTGATGAATGGACTTGGCGTCAAAGTCATATATGTCTTCCTGATAATCTGCCATTGTACTCTTGTGTAGTTTCAGCTTAAAACTAAAAGTAGATCCTTTGCCCACTTCACTTTCCAGTTCCAGATCGCTATCCATTAATTCCAACAAGCGTTTACATATAGCAAGACCCAGACCTGTTCCGCCATATTTTCTAGTGGTATCCGAATTGGCTTGAGCAAACGAAAGAAATATTTTATCGCGTTTATCTTCTGGAATTCCAATTCCCGTATCGGATATAATAAATTCCAAAACGCAATAATCCTTAGCTATCTCCACGGCTTCAATATCCACGGTAACCCTACCTTCCTCTGTAAACTTAATGGCATTGCTGACCAGGTTGGTCAGGATTTGGGATAATCTGGTACTGTCACCAATAAATGTTTTGGGGAGCGCTGTGTCCGTCTTGACAAGAAGCCTTAAGTCCTTTTCTTTTGCCGTATTATGGAATATACTCTGTAAACCATTGAGGACCTGATTTAGACTAAAATCCCTTTCCTCCAATTCCAATAGACCAGAGGCAATTTTATTAAAATCTAAAATATCATTTACCAAACACAAAAGATGTTCCGAGGAATGCTTTAGGGTACTTAGGTTTTCCAACTGTTCCTTTTTTGGATTTTCCAAAAGTAATAAGTGGCTAATACCAATAACCGCATTGAGGGGTGTTCTTATCTCGTGCGACATAGTTGTGAGAAACTCATCCTTGGCCTTATTGGCCATAGATTCCTTTTCCTTGGCTTCTATTAAGGCCAATTCCGTTTCCTTTATTTTACTAATATCAACAATGGCGCCAATATAGCCTTCAATACTTCCATCTTCAGATTTAATAACCTTCAAGGAAAAATCCAACCATTTGTGTTCACCACCAATAGTTTGGGATTTGAAAATTTTACTAATAGTTTTAAAATTGGGTTTCTTTAAATCTATTAGATTTGTGTAATCCTTTCCTCTGTCATCCTTCAAAAATTGGTGAAATGGTTTCCCCAAACAATCCCTGACCTTAAGTCCTGTCAATTTTTGCCAGGCCGGATTAAGATAGGACCAATTGCCTTTAAGGTCCATTTCGAAAATAACATCCTTAATATTCCCTGCTACTTTTGATAATTGACCACTGATGGATTCTATACTATTTTTTAACTGCTGATTGGTTTGGAATAATTCTTGGGAACTTTTTTCCAGGACATTTTCCACATGCTCCAAATCACTGTCAAACGCCTTATATGCTTCATCAACCTGATGCAATAGGGGAGCGATAAGATCTAGAGTTCTGTCGTCCAAATCAATCTTCTTGAGCTGTCTATTAAGTAGTCGGTGGTAATTGTTGATCATTCAGAAAACGTTGTTATAGTCATCGTTTGATTGTGTAGGGTACATGGCGAAAATTTATCAAATGGAGCAATCTCCCCATAAGAATAGAACCCTGTAGTATATATATCATTATCAAATACATCGTTTACAGCCTCCACCTCTTCCTCCACCAATTGTTTCATAACCAAACGGCGACCTACACAGCTTATTAAAAATGCCAATTGATGTTGATTCTCTGTACTGCCCTTTGTTGTTATTGCAGATTGTTCCGCACCGCCAATAATCCTATCGATATTTGCCTTCATTAATCTCACATAGGAACCTTGGGGGATATTTCCTGCAAAAGTGAGGCTTCCACTTTTTTCATCAACGGCCAAAATAGTTCTTACAACTGGTATTTGATTATCCTCATCCCTCATGCTCAAAGGAAATAAAAGTCCAGAACCAGGCAAATCCTTGGCCATGTCGCCTAAAAATGATTTATAGAGTTCCAATGCCGGTTGACCATCCAATTCATAAAGGACATTATTTTTGGATTTCGTCACTAATCTTTCAATTCCGAAACTGTCCCA
The DNA here is from genome assembly GCF_014397245.1 of Arenibacter arenosicollis. GTDB lineage: Bacteria > Bacteroidota > Bacteroidia > Flavobacteriales > Flavobacteriaceae > Arenibacter > Arenibacter arenosicollis. The sequence continues at coordinate 69,277 of NZ_JACLHY010000007.1, forward strand.
ACCTCCTTTGGATCCAAACCCTATATTTAATTCAGAACCATATAAACCTAGGGCAACTATCTTTTTGGAAGCTATTTTTGAACCTGCGATTACGAAGGTATTTTCAAAATTTGAACAATCCCCGGCCAATCCACCTGTGATGCTTACAGCTTTATCAAGATCGGTGTGCAAGCCTTTTACCAATTCGGCACCATTTACGATAAGCCCATCACTCAGAACAAAAATATGCCTCAGATCAGTTCCTATTAACTTATTGCTTAAAGCCTTGCCAGCCGTAAAACTGTCCAGATTATAGGAGACCAGATCAACCTCTTCAATTCGAATCTTCGTTTTTTCAAACCTAACCGCCGTTAAGGCAATTGTGGAATCCAACACCTCGTTTCCTAAAATCTCACCTGCTGTGGAACATCCGATTAAAATAGCATTTTCATATTTATGCGCTAATTTGCCCACAAATTCTTCTGTACCCACAAATGAGGGAGATGCAAAAAGAAAAAATACTTCAGGAACAAAATCGATATCCAAATGATCAAGGTCTTCAAGATGAAGTATTTTGTGCTGATATATTTTCATGGTTTAAATATTTGTAAGAAAAATACTATTTATTATGTAAGTAAAAAATTTTACTTACCATAAGTATCAACGTTTAATATCTTCAAATCGTATAGTTTTTAGAATATTGCGGACAATTGGGCCGTAATGTGGCATCCTTATTTATTATATATATTAAAATCAGTACTATTTCCTTTCACATTGCCACTTAGTCTTTGGGATTAATCCAAAGAGCAACTTTCAAATCACTTATACGGCAAAGTTTTTAGCTTGGTAAATATTAAATGTTTCCCAACAAATTTCAATTACCACTATAAAAGCACACCATTTACATAAAGAGTATTACTTTTGCGGCTTTTTTTACAGGATATAAATGAATATAAATTGGATAATTCTCCATAGCGATGGAAAAATACCATGTAGTAATATTGTACCTGTAATAATTCTTTAAATGATAATATTATGAGTATGGACAAATCAAACAAAAAAGCGCTTATAGCCCTAGGGGTAGGAGGTTTTGGTATAGGTATGACCGAATTTGTAATTATGGGTATTTTACCCGACGTGGCCACTTCCCTTCAAATAAGTATTCCACAAGCTGGGCATTTTATTGCGGCCTATGCCCTGGGCGTTGTGGTTGGAGCGCCAACCTTGACCGCCTTAAGTGGAAAATGGCCTGCACATAAGGTATTGCTATATCTTATGATATGGTTTACGGTGTTCAATACACTTTCAGCTTTTTCTACGAGCTATACGACTTTAATAATTTCGAGGTTCCTATCTGGATTACCACATGGAGCATTTTTTGGAATCGGAGCGGTAGTAGCAGGTAAGCTGGCAAAAGAGGGAAAAGCGGCTCAGGCCATTGCCACCATGTTTGCCGGACTAACTATAGCCAATGTAATAGGAGTACCCATAGGCACCTATTTAGGTCATCATTATAATTGGAACCTTTCCTTTCTATTAGTGGGTATAGTTGGTATTATAGCGATGCTAAGTATATACTTTTGGATCCCAAAAATGGAAAAATCCTCCTCCGAGGGATTTATTAAGGATTTGAAGGTTTTTAAAAGATTGGAAATATGGCTTCTTATTCTACTTACTACCATTGGTACAGGAGGATTCTTTGCTTGGTACAGTTATATTGCCCCATTGTTGACCAATGTATCAGGACATTCTGAAAGTATGGTAAGTTATGCCATGATATTGGCTGGTTTGGGAATGGTGTTCGGCAATTTTATCGGTGCCAAAATGGCTGAGATATTTAGCCCTTTGAAGGCCGTAATCATCAGTTTATCCCTAATGGTCATGGTGCTAGTCATTAATTCATTTGTTGCCGCCAACCCTGTTGCCATTCTAATCCTAACTTTTATAATAGGAATCGTTTCCTTTATGGTAGGAACACCTATTCAAATGGCGATTATAAAAGCATCCAAGGGCTCTGAAATGTTGGGATCGTCCATGAATCAAAGTGCCTTTAACATGGGCAATGCATCAGGTGCATTCTTTGCAGGATTGCCTATTGCCATGGGTTACGGTTTTACATCCGCAAGTTTGGTAGGTGCATTAATGGCAGGTACAGGTATCTCTATTGCGGTAATGATAATTATGTTTTCCAGAAGTAGGGCGGTCAACTCTAAGAGAAAAATGGCGTTTAATTCCTAATCTTCGAGTTCGGATAAAATTTGCTAAAAAATAAAAGAGGGCGTCTAAATCTAATTAGACGCCCTCTTTTTATAGATTCCTGCCTACGCAGGAATAACATTTCCTCTATATATTCTTAGCCAACCAATCCCCAATTTCACTGGTTTTATAAGCTTTGCCTCCTTCTGCCAAATCTTCTGAAACCACTCCTTCCGTCAAGGATTTGTTTACCACATCCCTGATGGCCTGCGCCTCTTCCTTTAAATCGAAATCCTCGAACATCATAGCAGCCGATAGTACGGTAGCCAATGGGTTTGCAATATCCTTACCCGCTGCTTGTGGATACGACCCGTGGATAGGTTCATACAATCTAACTTTGCTTCCTACGGAAGCAGATGGCATTAATCCCATAGATCCGGAGATAACGGAAGCCTCATCCGTTAAAATATCCCCAAAAAGGTTTTCGGTGATTATAACGTCATAAGAACTTGGCCATTGTACCAATCGCATAGCAACCGCATCCACAAATTCATAGGAAACAGTTACTTCTGGGTAATCCTTTTCCATTGCTTGTACCGTCTCTCTCCACAATCTGGAAGATTCCAAAACGTTGGCCTTATCAACACAACAAAGTTTTTTGCTACGTCCCATGGCCATTTCAAAACCTTTTTTGGCCAAACGTTGTATTTCGGCACGGGTATAGGTCATAGTGTCAAAAGCAGTATTCCCATTATCCTTACGGCCACGTTCCCCAAAATATACTCCGCCCGTTAATTCTCTTAGAATAATTAAATCCGTACCCTCGATTCGCTCACGTTTTAAAGGGGACTTATCTATAAGCGACGGAAAAGTAAAAGTAGGCCTAACGTTGGCAAACAAACCCAATTTTTGTCTCATTTTCAATAATCCCTGTTCTGGACGTACCTTAGCAGAGGGGTCGTTGTCGAATCTTGGGTGCCCAATCGCCCCGAAAAGAACAGCATCTGCGGCTTCACAAATGGCATGGGTCTCATCAGGATAAGGTTCACCTACTGCATCAATGGCTGCAGCTCCGGTAAGGGCCGGTGTCCAATTAATCTCATGATTGTATTTTTTGGCTATCGCATTGGATACTTTTACCGCCTGATCAATTACTTCAGGTCCTATTCCATCTCCTGCTAAAAGGGCAATTTTTAATTTCATTTATTTTTGCTTTTTGCCAAACGCTTTTCGAATGGCATGGTTAAAATTGTTTGTGTTTTTACTAGATAATATTCAACATTTTCTCGGTTGCTTTAATGGCCGAGACGGTTTGATCGGAGTCCAACCCCCTAGAAATAAACTCCTTATCACCACTTTTCCATGTAATAATGGTTTCACAAAGGGCGTCGGAATTACTACCAGGTGGAATTCGCACTGCATAATCTATCAAAATGGGCAATTCCATTTTTTTGGATTTATATACTTTTCTCAATGCATTCATAAAGGCATCATATTGTCCATCCCCTTGGGCGTGTTCCTCTATAAGCTCGCCGTTAATTTCAAGGGCTAGGGTAGTGGATGGCTTTAATCCTTTGGAATGGGTAAGCACATATGATTTTACAAAAACTTTTTGTTGGTAGGTATCACTATCCAAAACATCGGAAATGATATAAGGCAAGTCTTCCTTGGTAACCTTTTCCTTTTTATCTCCCAACTCAATGATACGGGCCGTGACCTTTCTTAATTCATCATCGTTAAGCGTTAATCCTAGTTCCTGTAAATTCTTTTGAATATTGGCTTTCCCTGATGTTTTACCTAAGGCATATTTACGTTTTCTGCCAAAACGCTCCGGCATTAAATCATTAAAGTAAAGGTTCTTCTTACTGTCCCCATCTGCATGAATACCTGCAGTTTGAGTAAAAACATTATCTCCTACAATCGGCTTATTGGCCGGAATTCCAAAACCGGTAAATGCCGACACCAACTTACTGACCTTGTATAAGGAAGATTCGTTTACGGCCACCTCTATTTCGGGCATAAAATCATTTATTACCGCTATGGCACTGGCCATTGGAGCATTACCTGCTCTCTCTCCCATACCGTTTACAGTTAAATGAAGTCCATGGCAACCTGCTTTTATGGCTTCCATAACATTGGAAACACTTAGATCATAATCGTTATGACCATGGAAATCAAAATGCATCTTGGGATAACGCTGTACTATTTCCGCTATATAACCGTAAGTTTCGTTATATGTCAAGATTCCCAGGGTATCCGGCAACAACACTCTTTTTATGGGCTGTGTAGACAAAAAATCCAAAAAATGGAATACGTATTCCTTGGAACTCCGCATACCATTGCTCCAGTCCTCCAAGTATACATTGGTTACAATTCCTTCCTTGGCTGCCGAGGATATGGTATTTTCAATTTCCTTAAAATGTTGTTCGGGAGTTTTTTTAAGTTGATGCGTTAAATGGTTCATAGAACCTTTAGTCAAGAGATTCTGGACCTTGGCACCGGATTTTTTCATCCAATCGATAGAAACACCGCCATCTACGAAGGTCAACACCTCAACACGGTCTATGCACCCTTTGGCATTGGCCCATTCGGTAATTTGTTGTACAGCAGAAAGTTCTCCCTCTGATACTCGGGCAGAAGCTATTTCAATTCTATCCACTTTCAACTCATCCAACAATAACTTCGCCAAGGTAAGCTTTTCGGATGCTGAAAAGGACACCCCAGAGGTTTGCTCCCCATCCCTAAGGGTAGTGTCCATTATTTCAATTTTTCTTCTTTTCATTTATGCTGAACTAGTAACAGTATCTCTATTGTCCAATAACCTAATAAGTAATAAATTCCCAATGTCGCATATCAAGAAGAAGGGTACGCTCCATGAAACACTTCGCGAGTTTAACGGGAACCCAATGTTTTACAAAGGTGTATCTTGGGCAAATTCCCTAATATTTTCTTTTATGTTCAATAGGTAGTCAATGTCATCAAAGCCATTAAGCATATTGTCTTTCTTATAATGGTTGATGTCAAAACTTTCCGACTCACCTGTAGACGATAAGGTAATTGTCTGTTCCGGCAAGTTGACCACTAATTCGGTTTTTGGATCTGCTTCAATTGCAGCATATATTTTTTCCAAAAATGGGGCGCTCACCTGAACCGGCAATACTCCTATATTTAAACAGTTGTTTTTAAAGATATCTGCAAAGAAACTAGATACCACACACCTAAATCCATAGTCATAGACTGCCCAGGCAGCGTGTTCCCTAGAAGAACCTGATCCAAAGTTCTTGGCACCCACCAAAATCTTACCGCTATAAGTAGGGTCGTTTAAAACGAAATCCTTTTTTGGACTGTTATCAGGGTTATAGCGCCAATCCCGGAACAAATTGTCCCCAAAACCTTTACGCTCTGTAGCCTTAAGAAATCGAGCTGGTATTATTTGATCGGTATCCACATTCTCAATAGGAAGTGGAACGGCTGTTGATTTAAGTATATTAAATTTATCGTATGCCATGTTATTTAAACTTATGTGCTTAGCGCTTAGCGCAAAACGAAAATTAAACTTTATTTTATATTACTAGATTCATTCGGACTTTCTTAACTTAATACAGATCAAATCCCTAAAGAGCGTCTTCAAAAATCCTATGAATTCTGTTTAACGGTTAAGAAAGTGCAAAAAGTACTTTTTGCTTTAAACCAATTCCTGCATCAACTCTCTTGGATCTGTCACCTTTCCTGTAACTGCAGCTGCTGCAGCAACAAGTGGACTTGCCAATAGTGTTCTTGACCCAGGACCTTGTCTTCCTTCAAAGTTACGGTTCGAGGTACTAACCGCATATTTCCCAGCAGGCACCTTATCATCGTTCATGGCCAAACATGCGGAACAACCAGGTTCGCGCAATTCAAATCCTGCCTCGTGCAAAATGTCCAAAATTCCCTCTTCCTTGATTGCCGATTCCACCTTATGGGATCCAGGCACCAACCAAGCGGTTACATTATCTGCTTTCTTTCTACCTTTTACAATAGATGCAAAGGCTCTAAAGTCTTCAATACGTCCATTGGTACAACTTCCCAAGAACACAAAATCGATTGGTTTGCCGATCATATTATCACCCTCATTGAAAGCCATATATTGAAGGGACTTCTTGTAGGTTGAAACACCACCCTCAACAGCTTCTGCCATTGGAATGCCATTGGAAATTCCGATACCCATCCCTGGATTGGTCCCGTAGGTAATCATAGGTTCTATATCTGCGGCATCAAAAGTTATTTCCTTATCAAAAGTTGCACCCTCATCCGTTTTAAGTGTTTCCCAGTATTCCATGGCGGTATCCCAAGCTGCACCAACAGGAGTAAATTCGCGTCCTTTTATATACTCAAAAGTCTTTTCGTCAGGAGCGATCATACCTCCACGGGCACCCATCTCTATGCTTAGGTTACAAACGGTCATCCTACCTTCCATAGTCATGTTCCTGAACACATCCCCCGCATATTCCACAAAGTATCCTGTAGCACCAGAGGTGGACAATCTGGAAATTATATATAAGGCTACATCCTTTGAAGTTACCCCTCTACCAAGTTTTCCATTTACATTAATACGCATAGATTTGGCTTTCTGCTGCATAATACACTGTGTGGCCAAAACCATCTCCACCTCGGAAGTTCCGATACCAAATGCTATGGCTCCAAATGCTCCATGGGTAGAGGTATGTGAATCACCACATACAATGGTTGCTCCTGGTTGTGTAATTCCATATTCAGGACCTACAACGTGAACAATACCATTTTTTTCATGCCCAAGTCCCCAATAGGATATGCCATGAGCCTTGGAATTCTCTTCCAATGCTTTCAACTGATTCGCTGAAAGTGGATCCTTAACCGGTAAATGCTGGTTAATGGTAGGAGTATTGTGATCTGCCGTGGCAAAAGTACGCTCTGGATACATTACTGGAATCCCCCTACTTTTTATACCTAGAAATGCTACCGGACTGGTAACCTCATGAACCATGTGACGGTCAATGAACAATACATCCGGCCCATTTTCGATTTTATGAACAACGTGGGAATCCCACACTTTATCAAATAACGTTTTTTTCATTTTATAGGGTTATGATTTATGATCTTAGATTTCTATTTATAAAGAGGCCCATTGCCTACTTTTTCACTAGCACGCAAAATTAAGACTATCTTATAAATCACTGAAATTATTATAGGAATAATTACGATGTTCAACATAAATGTTGACGAATGTTTGGAATATAACCCTTCCAATTCCATTTGTAGTTTATAAACTGTTTTTACAGCAAATCAATTCTTACTTGCCTGCTTTCTTTACGATTAAAAACTTTTATATATAGCACAAAAAAAAGGTGATTGAAACCGATTCAACCACCTTTTTACACTCTAATGTATTGTGTTCTACTTAGCAGCCTTATCCACCTTTAGGCGCGCATCCCTATTGGCTATTTCCCAAGCCGTAAGGAACACTAACCTTGTTCTATTTTGCAACAGGTCATAATTTATTTTGTCCGGTGTATCACCAGGTTGGTGATAATCGGCATGCGTTCCATTGAAATAAAAAATTATAGGAATATTATTTTTGGCAAAATTGTAATGATCGCTTCTGTAATAAAAACGGTTGGGATCATTTTCATCATTGAAGGTATAATCCAATTCAATATTCATATATTTTCTATTCACTTCTTCCGATAGTTCATGAAGTTCGGTGCTCAATTTGTCAGAACCAATTAAATAAATATAATTCCTGTCCCCTTTGCGGTTAGGGTCTATTCTGCCTATCATATCAATATTTAAATCGGCCACGGTTTCCGACAAAGGGAAAATGGGATCATGATCAGCATAGTATTTAGAACCCAAAAGGCCTTTTTCCTCTCCCGTAACATGTAGAAAAACGACAGATCTTTTAGGACCATGGCCTTCATCCGCTGCTTTCTTAAAGGCTTCCGCAATCTCCAAGAGTCCAACCGTTCCAGAACCATCATCATCAGCCCCGTTAAAAATCTCACCTGCATTATTTACTCCTACATGATCAAGATGCGCTGAAATTATAACATACTCATTTGGCTTTTCCGAACCTTTGATTACAGCTACTACATTCTCCGAGTCCACATCTTTGCTATCGCTTTCAATGTTTAAAACCAATTTAGTGGCAACGTTTTTCGATTTATTTTCCGAGAGAATATTCGGAAGAATGGCATTGGCTACCGTGGCATCAATAAAAAAGCTGAAAAAATCAGATTCCATTTCGTCTTTAAGCACCATACTGCCACCATCGTTACCTTGCATAAAATTGAACCTATTTTTGAAACGGCCATAGTTGCCTTCGTCGAAATACAAAACTCCTATAGCTCCTTTGCTAGATGCCAATTCCATTCTTTTCCCAAGAGATTCGGACATATTGCTCCAAACGGACTTTTCATTGGTGCCCGATATTTTATAGGTACCATCTGCATTTACAGGTTCGCCTGCTTTCATCAATACAATTTTACCCTTTACATCCAGCCCGGCATAATCCGAATAGTTTTCTTCTTCTACGCCATTGTTGACATATACGATATTATCATAGCTACCACTGGCGGCTGAAAAGGTCAACAATCCATCGCCATTCTCATATTTCTTTCCATGAATGGAAACACTTCCTTTTGGCAGATGATTAATTACCAATGGAACATTTTGAAAGTAATTCCCATCGGATTGTGCTGCAGGAATGCCGAGTTGTACATATTCTGCTTTTAAATACTCTACCGCTTTCTTTTGTCCAGGCTCTCCTGTATCCCTTCCTTCAAATTCGTCGGAGGCATAGGTATAAAGATGCTCTTTTAATTCAGCCTCAGTAATGGATTCTGCATAAACCTGAGGGTCCACAACGGTCTTTACCGGTTCCGTCTGTTGGGAAATCGTTTTTTGTGAAGAGTTGCAGGCCAAGGAAAGCCCTAGCGCAACAAACAATATTTTTTTCATTGAGTAATGTTTAATTATTTCAGAATTTTTCAAAAATAGGGAAATCTTGAAGAAACAATCTTACTATTTTTATAAAACTGCAAGCTGTGCTGCATGTATTTCAATTTATCCAGCTTAAATAATTCAGCATCACACTATAATGCCAGTAAACCCAGAATTTCTCTAGCTTTAATTATACGCCATAGTAAATGTTATGTTGGCATTTTTTATGGCGGGGCACCTTGGAATAGTCAATATCCTCTCAAGTTTGGCTAATATACCTCTATTCCAAGGGGTGTGATTTTACTAAATTTGTAGATCATAATAAATTTATAGCTATGCAAATAAAATGGGAAGGCGTAATGCCAGCAGTGACCACCAAATTCACAAAAGACGATAAATTGGATTTAAAAATGTTCGAGCTAAATATACGGGCACAAATGGAGGCGGGAGTCAACGCCATTATTTTAGGTGGTACCCTTGGTGAAGCTAGCACACTGACCGATGACGAAAAGAAAATACTTATTCAGGAGACAGTAGAAATTGTTGATGGAAATATCCCAGTAATCATAAATATTGCGGAACAAACTACCAAAGGCGCCATTGAGGCTGCCGCTAAAGCAAAACAATACGGAGCCAGTGGACTAATGATGCTTCCCCCAATGCGTTATAAGGCCAATGATTTTGAAACGGTAACCTACTTTAAGGAAGTTGCCAAAAGCACTGATTTGCCCATCATGGTTTATAATAACCCTATAGATTACGGAATAGAAGTAACCTTGGATATGTTCGAAGAATTATTAACAATGGACAACATTCAGGCGGTTAAGGAATCTACCCGTGATATCTCGAATATTACAAGAATTAAAAATCGATTTGGCAATCGTTTAAAGGTTTTGACAGGGGTTGATACCTTAGGATTGGAAAGTATTCTAATGGGTGCTGACGGCTGGGTAGCTGGTTTGGTATGTGCATTCCCAGCAGAAACGGTGGCTATCCACAACTTGGCCAAGGCTGGGAAAATTAAGGAAGCCCTAGCCATTTACAGATGGTTTTTGCCTTTATTGGAACTGGACATCAACCCTCAATTGGTCCAAAACATAAAGTTGGCCGAAGTGGCTACCGGCATAGGAACAGAAGAAGTACGGGCTCCTAGACTTCCGCTTCAAGGAGAGGAAAGGAAAAGGGTCTTAAAAATTATTGAAGAAGGAATGAGAACAAGGCCAACCCTTCCGAATTATAAGGAAGAATTGGTTTAAGCAGAATGTAACTGGAAAAACCCAGCTAAAGTGTTACTTTAGTGGTGAAAAAACAAGCTCATTAGGAGAGCATAATTATAATATAAATTTACAATGATTACAGGGAAAAACTATATTGGAGTAGATACATCGGCCAAGAACAGTAGAACTTATTCAACCTTCAATCCAAAATTAAATAAACCTACTGAATGGATTTTCCATGAGGCCTCTAAGGAAGAGGTAAATGCAGCTGTGGAAAAAGCTGCGGTAGCGTTTGAAACATATCGCACTTTTTCAGACAGAAAAAAAGCAGAATTTTTAAAGGCCATTGCCAGCGAAATTGAATCCTTGGGGGATGAATTGATTTCCGTTTATGTACAGGAATCTGGATTACCGGAAGGCAGGGCCAAAGGAGAACGTGGTAGAACCATGGGACAACTTCGCGCCTTTGCCACTTTATTGGAGGAGGGCTCATGGGTGGAGGCCACCATTGATACCGCTCAGCCGGACAGGGAGCCATTGCCCAAAGTAGACCTAAGAAAAATGTTACTTCCTATTGGTCCTATTGTTGTATTTGGTGCCAGCAATTTCCCATTGGCGTTTTCTACCGCCGGGGGAGATACGGCCAGTGCTCTTGCTGCAGGATGTCCCGTAATTGTAAAAAGTCACCCAATGCATGCAGGCACGGGAGAGTTGGTTGCCTCGGCTATAGCTATAGCAGCTAAAAAGACAGGTATGCCCGATGGCGTATTTTCCAATCTAAATAGTAGTGATTTAGAGGTAGGACAGCTATTAACCGTACACCCTAAAGTAAAAGGAATAGGTTTTACAGGAAGTACAAATGGGGGAATGGCCCTGTATAGATTGGCTTCCCAAAGAAAGGAGCCTATTCCAGTTTTTGCCGAGATGGGCAGTATTAATCCAGTGATAGTACTACCATCTGCCCTTGAACAAAAAGGGTCCGAATGGGCAACCCAATACGCCGGTTCCATTATGCTGGGAGCAGGACAATTTTGCACCAACCCAGGACTTATTCTAGGTATAAAAGGTCAGGCGCTGGATAGTTTTGTAGCCACCTTGGGTTCAGAAATAGAAAAGTTGGATCCTACATGTATGTTGCATCCAAACATCTATGAAGGTTACGAAAAAGGAAAAAAAGAATTGTCTTCACAACCAAAAACCGTGGAGGTAGCTTCGCACAATGGCAATGTAGCTCCTAATTTTGCACAACAGAAGGTTTTAACCGTATCTGCCGAAGATTTTTTAGCCAACCCTGTTTTACATAGAGAGGTTTTTGGACCATTTTCAATCGTAGTTCAATGTAAGGACAAAGAAGAGTTGATAACAGTGACCCAAGAATTGGAAGGGCAACTGACAGGAACTATTTTAGGGAAGGAAACTGAAATAAAAACTTATACAGAGGTAGTAAATGCCTTGGTAAATAGGGTAGGTCGTATAATATTCAATGGGGTGCCGACTGGAGTGGAAGTTTGTCCGTCCATGATGCACGGAGGCCCATTTCCTTCCACAACGGATAGTAGATTTACTTCAGTTGGAACCTCTGCCATTAGGCGATGGGTACGGCCCGTTTCTTTCCAAAGCTGGCCTTCAGAATTATTGCCAGAGGCTTTAAGGAATAATAATCCGTTGGGAATAATGAGACTTGTGAACGGAGAACACACCAAACAGAAGATTTAGATTAATGGCCAGAAAGACCTTTTTTTGCGTGGATGCCCATACTTGCGGGAATCCCGTTAGGGTGGTTGCCGGGGGAGGACCAAATTTATTGGGCAATAACATGAGTGAAAAGCGCCAGCATTTCCTTAAAGAGTTTGATTGGATTCGGAAAGGATTAATGTTTGAGCCTCGAGGTCACGATATGATGAGTGGAAGTATTTTTTACCCGCCTTCCAATCCCGAAAACGATTTTGGTATTTTATTCATAGAAACCAGTGGTTGCCTTCCCATGTGCGGACACGGTACTATTGGAGCCATAACCATTGGTATAGAGGAAGGTTTACTCTCTCCCAAGGAGCCCGGTAGAATAAGTATGGAAACCCCGGCGGGTTTGGTAAACATCCAATACCAGCAAACTGGAAAAAAAGTAGATTGGGTAAAATTGACCAATGTGAAGTCTTATTTAGCTTCCTCGGAACTCACTATTAACTGTTCTGTTTTGGGTGAACTAATTTTCGATGTTTCCTATGGGGGCAACTACTATGCAATCTTTGACCCCCAAAAAAATTTCAAGGGAATCCAAGAATATTCTGCGAGTAATTTGATTCAGTATAGTCAAGAAATAAGAGAAAAAATCAATCTAAAATATCCTGACCACTTTATCCATCCAGAGAACACTACCATAAACGGTGTTAGCCATATCCTTTGGACAGGCAACACTATATCACCAGAGGCCACAGCAAGGAATGCTGTTTTCTATGGTGACAAAGCTATAGACAGATCGCCCTGTGGTACTGGCACTTCAGCACGCATGGCACAATGGCACGCCAAAGGAAAATTAAAAGTGGGGGATGATTTTATTCACGAAAGTTTTATTGGGTCCCAGTTTATTGGCAAAGTGGAGGAGGAAACTACGCTATCCGGATTAAAGGCCATTGTTCCAAGTATTAAGGGATGGGCCCAAGTTTACGGATACAATAACATTATTATTGACGATGATGATCCTTATGCACACGGATTTCAAGTAATATAGAATGGGAAAAAACGTATTGATTATTGGCGGGGGAATAGTAGGACTCTGTTCGGCCTACTTTTTACATAAAGAGGGTCATCAGGTTACCATATTGGACAAATCGGATATTACATCCGGAGCCTCTTTTGTCAACGCCGGGTATATTACTCCTAGTCATATAATTCCCCTGGCCTCCCCAGGAATGATTGTCAAAGGAATTAAATGGATGTTCAGTCCAACCAGTCCATTTTATATGAAACCACGATGGGATATGGACTTTTTTAGGTGGTCATGGTATTTTCACAAATCATCCACCAAGGAAAAAGTGGCCCACGCTATTCCCTTGATCAAGGAAATAAACCTAATGAGCAGGGAACTTTTCGCAGCTATTAAAAATACTGGGGATTTAGGGGATTTTCAACTGGAAAGAAAGGGCTTGTTAATGTTGTACAAGACCGAGGAGGAAGGGGAGCATGAATTGGAGGTTGCTGAAAAGGCTTCCTTTTTAGGAATGGAAGTTAGCTCCTTGGACAAGAAAGCATTGAACAAATTACAGCCCAACCTTACCATGGACGTTAAAGGGGCTGTTCATTATGAGTGCGACGGACATACCACACCAACAGAGTTCATGGAAAAAATGTTGGATTATCTAAAACGCAACGGTGTAATCATCAAAACCAATGAGGAGGTCACGGATATAGTGACAGATAATGGCCGAATAACCAAAGTAATTTCAGAAAAGACAGAGTATTCACCTGAAGAAATTGTTTTGGCGGCCGGCTCTTGGAGTGAAAAATTATCCAAGAAAATGAAGCTAAAACTTCCCATTCAAGCAGGTAAAGGATATAGTATAAACGTTCCGCGCCCAACAGGGATTACCATTCCTGCCATTTTAATGGAAGCCAAAGTAGCCGTGACCCCTATGAAGCAGTTTACCCGCTTTGCAGGAACCATGGAATTTTCCGGAATCAACGATATCATTAATAAAGAGCGAGTGGAAGCTATAGCCAAAGCGGTCAAGGAGTTTTATCCAGAAATAGAAATCAATACCGAGGAAATAGCCAAAGCAAAAAGTGGTCTACGCCCAGTTTCTCCGGATGGCTTACCCTATATTGGAAAAAGTAGCACCCTAGAAAATTTAACCATTGCCACAGGACACGCTATGATGGGCTGGAGCCTTGGACCGGTTACGGGACAATTGGTCTCGGAAATAATTTCTGACAAGAAAACTTCTATGGACATAATCGGCTTTTCGCCAAATAGAAAGTTCTAAAATTTAAAATTAGTTCTTAAGGTCTATGTATAATGAATCCTCCACTATATCTCACTCCCCATTAATCCATTGAAAGTTAACCAGAAATGCATTACATTTCTGGTTAACTATTATGCATGCCTAAGCCAGTAATTTATAATGAACTATCCTTTTTTTTTATAAAAAGAGGTTGCGTTGATTAGTGATCATGACCACCGGTCTCGCCTACCAAATTAAAACCTCCCTTAACAATTACCTGATCGGTATCCTTCAATCCACCCAAATCCGTAATGGCAATATATCCATTAAAGCTATCTCCGGTCTTAACTGTTCTTGGTTCAAAAATTTTTCCGTCGCTTTCTTCCGAAACCAAGGATAAAACATACTGATTGTTATCCAGGGTAACAACGCTCTCACTGGGCAAAGCATTAATATTCCTATTCTCGGTAATAATAGCAGCTTCTACGAACATTCCTACAGCAAAATTGTGGTTTTCATCATCATGCAAATGACCGTGCACCTTAACCGTTCTGCTTTCGGCATCAATGGAGGTACCTACCAAATACACCTCCGCTTCGTAATATTCCTCAGAGGCCTCCGAAATCCTAAAACGTATTTTTTGATCCTTTTTTATTTTCATTATATCCTTTTCAAACACGGATAATTCCAAATGAATATGGTCCGTATTTATTATCTCCATAATTTCATCCGAAGGGGAAACATACATGCCTTTACTAACATTAACTTGTGTAATACTGCCATCTATGGGCGCAAAAATGGTTGTTTCCGAAACCAGTATTCCCTTTTCTACATTTTCTGGAGAGATATTTAACATTTTAAGTTTTTGTCGCAAACCATTATACCTGGCAAGATTACGCTTGTATTCGCTCTCTGCTTTTAAAAAATTCTTTTGAGAGGTTATTTGCTCCGCTACCAAACTTTTTTGTCGCTCAAATTCGGATTTAAGAAAATTAAGCTGTTCAAAACTTTCCAGATACTCTTGTTGAATTTGAACAAATTCGGGATTTTCCAAGCTAAGCAAGGGTTGCCCTTTTTTTACTTTATTCCCAATCAAAAGGGGAGTTCTTTTTATATAGCCTCCAGAAAAGGCGCTAACTATTGCCTTGTTTTGAGGTGGAACATCAATGGTTCCCGCAACCTCCACCACTACAGGGAAATTTTGTTGACTAAGCATGCCCAATTCCATGTTCTCGCCTTCAAATTGTGCCTTTGTAACAGTTATAGTGTTTGCCTTAATTGTACTCTCCGCAGCACTCTCAACGGTATTATTTTTATTGCTTGAATCTCCGCAGCCCAAAACATTGAACAAAAGGATTGATATAAGGGGGATATATAGTATACGTGACATATTTTTTGTTTTATAGGTTTATGTAATTAATTGCAATGACCGTTTGATTATAGGCATTTAGATTCTCCAAATAGGTAAGGGTAATATGGTAGCCGTTTTCCATACTTTGTATATATTGAAAAAAGTCTATTTCCCCGCTCTGATAACTTAGTGTCGCCGTTTTTATAATTTCGTCGGCTAGTCCCTGACCTTCGGTTTCATAATAAGCCAACACCTCTTGATACTTTTTCAGCAGGCCCATAAGCGATTCGTATTTGGCCCTTAGTTGTATTCGATAATCCTGTGCTTCGGCCTGGGAAATATCCTTGGCTATCTTGGCCGCCTTTATTTTAGAAGCATTTCCACTAAAAAATAAAGGAATTTTAATCCCCAATTGAAAACCTTGAAGGTTTTCACCCAAAGTGGAATTGGTGCCCTGGAAATAATTAAAGTTCAAATCTGGCAGTAAATGCTGTTGCTCAAGGTTACTTTTGGCATCGAACATTTTTATTCTGTTTTTAAAATATGACATACCAACATTTTCCTCAATATCAATATCCATTAATCTAAGTTTTTCCATTGGCAGGGTTTTAACCAGTAATGTAGAATCTGGCTGCACCGTCTTAATTAGTTGCTGATAGGCCAGGTTGGCATCTTCAATGGCTTTTGTATATAGTATCTGAAGCTCCCTTTGCTTGGCCTGGGCCGTTATTTTTTCCAAATAATTACTTTCACCCAGTTCAAACCTTCGTTGTGCAGAATAGGAAAACCTCTCATACAACTCATTCAATTCACTATAGGTCTTTTCCTTTTGCCTGGCATATTGTAGCTCATGATAATTGGATGCCAATTCCTGTTCGAGCATTTGCTTCTTTAGCTCAAAGTTGCTGTTTTCTATAAGATAATTGGCCTTATTAACACCTTTTCCTGCAAAATATACAGTTGGAAAAAGGAAATTCTGCTGTACTCCGAACACCTCCAAAGGTTTGTCATTAAAAGCTATATTATTTTGATCGTAATGATAATAGACCTCTGTCTTATCAAAATTAAATGCACTCCCGATCAACACCTTGGATTCATCCACTTTTAAGCTCGATGCTTTTAGTCCAGAATTACCCTTAAGAGCCATAGTCCGTAATTCGTCAAAATTAAGTCCATCTTCCTGTGCCTGAACCGAAGTGGCACAGACCGTAAACAGCACTACGAAACCTAGAATCTTTGAACTGCTTTTGGATTTTACCTCTTTTGGCTTATCTTTTGAATGAAAAATAGAGTAGAGGATGGGCAGAACTACCAACGTCAATATGGTGGCTGTAATAAGCCCTCCAATAACCACGGTAGCAAGCGGTCTTTGCACCTCTGCCCCCACATTGGTGGAAATTGCCATTGGAAGGAAACCAAGTGCGGCAGCAGATGCAGTAAGCAAAACCGCTCTCAACCTATCCTTGGAACCTTGGATAATTAACTCATCTGAATCTTCCATTCCCTGATGTTTTAGTTCTTTAAAATGTTCTAACAATACAATCCCATTAAGGACAGCAATACCGAAAAGGGCAATAAAGCCAACTCCTGCGGAAATACTAAATGGCATGTCCCGGGCAAACAGAAGGAGAATACCACCTACGGCAGCGAGTGGAATTGCAGAGTAAATAATAAGCGCCTCCCTAATAGAATTAAATGCAAAATAGAGCATAATTAAAATAAGGATCAACGCCACTGGGACGGCGATTTTTAATCGGTCCTTGGCACTTTGTAAATTTTCGAACTGCCCCCCGTAGGTAACAGTGTAACCCGTAGGTAGTTTTACATTTGTTTCAATGAGCTTTTGAACGTCATCAACTACCGATTGAAGATCTCTGTTCCGTACATTGATGCCCACTACAATCCTGCGTTTGGTATCATCCCTCGAGATTTTTGCCGCCCCGGTAGTGTAGGATATTTGGGCCAACTCCCCCAAAGGAATTTTACCCGAAGCAGGGGTGTCTACATACAAATTTTTTAAATTAGTGATGTCTTGCCTACTTTTTAGATCCAACCTTAGGGTGAGGTCAAATCGCTTTTCCCCTTCAAATACACTCCCTAAGCTGGTCCCTGCAAACCCCATGGAAATAAGGTTATTCAGGTCGGCAATGTTTAGACCATATCTTGCAATCTTTGCCCTGTCAAATTTAACGTTCATTTGCGGAAGGCCTGCAATTTTCTCAACCGTTATATCCGCAGCACCATCTACATTCTTGATCAAGTTTCTTATTTCATTTCCCTTTTTATTTAGGATTTCCAAGTCGTCACCGAAAACTTTAATGGCAATATCAGCACGGACCCCAGTAATAAGCTCATTGAAGCGCATTTCAATGGGCTGGGTAAATTCCACCTCCATCCCTGGGATTACCGACAAGGCTTCCTTAAATTTATCGGCCAGTTCATCCTTGCTTTCGGCCGAAACCCATTCTTTTTTAGATTTTAGGATAATGATAACGTCACTCTCTTCCATAGACATAGGGTCCGTGGGCACTTCAGCGGCACCTATCCTGGTAACTACCTGTTTAACCTCTGGAAAATTATCCAATAAAATCCTTTCAATCCTTGTGGTTATTTCAACAGTTTTACTCAATGATGTACCTGTTTTAAGAACGGGTTGTATAACAAAATCCCCTTCATCCAAAGTAGGAACAAATTCCCCTCCCATTGTTGTAAACAAATAAATGGAACTACCCAAAAGCAAGATGGCAATGGCTAAAACCAATTTTTTCATTTTCAATGCCCATCGAATAATAGGATCATAGGATCTACTAAGAAAATCCATTAGCCGAACCGAAATATTCTTTGGGGATAGGGTAGAGGGTCTAATAAAAAGGGACGCTGCCACCGGAACATAGGTAAAACATAATATCATGGCCCCAATCAAAGCAAAACTAAAGGTAAGTGCCATGGGCTTGAACATTTTACCCTCAACACCACTAAGAGATAAAATCGGGATAAATACGATTAGGATAATTAACTGACCAAAGATGGCCGAGTTCATCATTTTTGAAGCTCCATTAAAGGTGATTTCATCTTTTAGTACTTGTTGTTCTTTCACCCCCAGTAATTGCAATGGCGCTCTTTTGGCAGTTATTTGAAAGGCAATATATTCCACTATTATAACGGCTCCATCGATTATTATACCAAAATCTATAGCCCCTAAACTCATTAGGTTCGCATCTACTCCGAAAATATACATTAAGGATAGGGCAAATAATAAACAAAGTGGAATTACCGAAGCCACTACCAAACCCGAACGAAGATTTCCAAGTAGCAAGACCACCACAAAAATAACGATCAAACAGCCTAAAATCAGGTTCTCTGCAACGGTAAAAGTTGTTTTGGCAATAAGCTCGCTGCGTTCCAAAAATCCATTGATAAAAACACCCTCGGGCAAGGTTTTGGAAATGGCATCTACACGTTCATGGATGGCCTCAATAACTTTTTTGGAATTGGCATCCTTTAACATCATTACTTGGCCTAGAACTTTTTCTCCTTCTCCATTCCCTGTTATGGCGCCAAAACGGGTTGCACTGCCAAAGTCCACCTTGGCCACATCCTTAATATATATAGGAAGGTTGTTTGTTGTTTTAACCACGATGTTTTCAATATCCTGAAGTGAAGTAACAAGTCCTTCTCCCCGAATAAAATACGCCTGATTTACCTTTTCAATATAACCACCGCCCGAAACGCTGTTGTTCTTTTCCAAAGCAGTAAAAATATCGGCAGTGGTAATATTCATAGCATGTAGCTTTTGAGTATTTATGGCCACCTCATATTGCTTTAAATAGCCCCCCCAAGTATTTACCTCTACCACACCCGGGATTCCGGAAAGCTGTCTTTTTACCACCCAGTCCTGAATGGTACGCAGGTCCATAGCAGAGTATTTATCCTTATATCCTGGTTTTGTATCCAGAATATATTGATAAATTTCTCCTAGACCCGTTGTAATTGGCCCCATTTTAGGGGTGCCAAACCCTTCCGGGATTTTCTCGGAAGCGGATATTAATTTTTCGGCGATTAACTGTCTTGGCAAATAGGTTCCCATTTTGTCTTCAAAAACAATGGTAACTACGGACAGGCCAAATTTTGATACCGAGCGTATTTCAACTACCCCGGGTAAATTGGCCATTTCAAGCTCAACGGGGTAAGTTATAAATTGCTCCATATCCTGAGTAGACAAATTTTGCGAAGTGGTAATTACCTGAACTTGATTATTGGTAACGTCCGGAACAGCACCGATAGGTATTTGGGTTAAGGAAAATAGTCCAAAACCTATAATAAATAGAGTGAACAAAAGAACAATTAATTTATTCTTTACACTGAATTGTATAATATTGGATAACATAATTCATAGATAAAAAGATTGCAAGCTATAGTAAAACAGCTTGTTAAATAATGATTTGTATCAGTAATGAATTATGTGGCCTTGGGCGGCTGGAAGATATCGGAATTTTGTACTGGGTAATAAGACTCTTGATAAAAAAAGTTTGAAGCGGTATCTGTTACTTGTGTGGATTTAGGCACCCCAAAATCAATCGCATTCAGCACGAAGGCTGATGTAAAATGGGAACATGTTTGATGATTGAAAGGCAATTCTTCATGATCCTTGTGTTCTTCCCTGTGTTCTATATCGTGTTGCTTTTTAAGTTCCCCGTAGTGTTTGGAGATAAAAACCAGTAAATTGTCGCCGTATTTCTGCTTATGAAATTGGGCATGAGTCAAAAAATCATCCAACTGGGCAACGTCTACCATATCCAAGTTAAAACTTTGGATTAAAAGTAAAAGCGAAAGTGCTATGGAAAATAATTTGCTCATCTGTATTGTAAAGATAAAAAGAATTTTTCTTTTAATCATATTTTACCTCCTTGAGCTTTACCAATGGTTCGGGAAGGAAGACACCTAAAGTGGTTTCTTCATATGTGATGGCTGTTCCAGAGCATTGTAGATCAAAAAAAAGGAATTTCACCCCACAACTTTAATGTCCAAAAGTATTTAGACCTTCCATGATAATTGTTATTCTATCACTACCAGGGCTTCAATCAATGCCTCCTTTTTATGCCTGCTTAGAGGAATGACCTGTCCCTTTATCTCAACTGTAGAACCATTGAAATTTTCAATTTTCTCAAGATTTACGGTAAAGGATTTATGAATCCTAAGAAATTTATCCTTGGGCAACTGTTTCGCAAATGCTTTCATAGTAGAGAGAATCAACGTTTTTTTCTCATTGGTAATAATCTTCACATAATCACCATAAGCCTCGATCCACAATATCTCATTCAAAAATAATTTGGTCTTCTTAAGATTACTATTTACATAAATATACTCCAGCTCAATCTCTTCTGCATTTTGAAGATCAAATTTGTTGATTGCTTTTTTAATAGAAAGATCAAATCGGTTCTTATCCACAGGTTTCTGCAAATAGTCCGTTACATCGTAGTCGAATGCCTTCATGGCATAATTAGGGTTGCCGGAAATAAGTATTACCTGCGGTTTGTGCTCCAGAGATTCCAGCAAATCGAAGCCGTTAAACCCAGGCATTTCAATATCTAGAAAAATTAAATCTATGGTATTGCTACAAATGTCCTTTTTAGCATCCAAACCATTATCAAATTCATTTATAAGCTCAAGTTTGGAATGTTCTTTTATAATTTTGGCAACTGCACGTCTTTGAACCGTGGAGTCATCTATTAAAATGCATTTTAACTTAGTGTTTTTCATGGTCATAATTTAAATAAACAACCATATACCATTAAAGTAGACCCATGCCGAATAACAAGGATCAGTCCGTATTTTCCTGCTCCCTTTAAGTAACAAGACCAACAATAACTTTAATGCCTATGGTTAGTGTTTGGCATTTTATAAGAAACAAATATACAGCATGTTATAATAAAAATAAACCTAAATGATTATAAATTATATATACTGCAAATCTGGATTTAAAATTAATAATCCACTATCTTATTAAGTTTTTTTATTAACCTTAACGATACATTAGGATTCCAAAGGCATTAAAATTTTTCGATTATCTTTATAATGGCGCATTATAAGTTTAAGAACATTCCCTATCATTTAATTTTTAGGAACACCACCGACACCTTATTATTAAAGTTATGAATTAAATAAAACTAACTAACTATTTGATTTTTATATAGTACGGTTTTTGAATTTTTAGAAAAAACAATACTTTATGACGGACGCAAAACCCAATAGCTCAACAAATGACGTAACAGCATATATTGCCCATTTCCCACAAGGGGTTCAAGAGACTTTGGAGGAACTTAGAAGGACAATTAAAAAAGCTGCACCCCTGGCAGAAGAAATAATCAGCTATAAGATGCCCGCTTACAAATACCATGGAATGTTAGTGTATTTCGCCGCCTATAAAAAGCATATTGGATTCTATGCCACACCTACAGGGCACAAAGAATTTGAAAAAGATTTGGCGCCGTTTAAGCAAGGAAAGGGCTCGGTTCAATTTCCATTGAACAAACCCTTACCACTGCCCTTAATTACAAAAATTGTAAAATTCAGGGTAAGGGAGAACTTGGAAAAATCACTGAATAGCTAATACATAAGAAAGCAATCAACCTAAATTTGGACTTAACTATCAAAACCTTTATCCATAAGCCCTTGTATTCACCTTTTAAATCCATTACAGGATATAAAATATCGTACCTTAGGAATAATAGAAGCTTTTTTAATCCAATTTATAATTATCAGGTTGAACCTTGTTCTATAAGCTACCAATATCAATTTTACTGGCTTCCTCCATGGTTGTAGCCGCACAACCCCAGAGAGAGGAGGAACAACACTACATAATCTCAGTAGACCTTACCTACAGCTTTAAAAAGCCTAAATTTTTAGATATGATACGGTATATCCCAAAAGATATCGCCCAATTTGGTCAGTTTACCGTACAAAGGGAAAACATATTATGGACAAGTCTTGCCATCGCCTCTACCGGAGCTTTGATTCCCCTTGATCAACATATAACAGATTTCAGTATTGATTTAGGGGAGCCCACAGGCTGGAACCAAGACCATTCTTACAATAAATTATTTGGTGTATTTAGAGTTATTCCCAATGACATCAACTCAGCCGTTTATTACGTGGGCAATGGAGGAACAACACTTTTATTAAGCGGCGGTTTTTATGTGTTTGGAAAATTTTCCAATAACTACAGGGCTTTTAATACGGCAAATGAATTGGTGGAAGTGTTATTATCTGTTGGAGTGATTACCCAAACCATAAAAAGGATAACCGGAAGACAAAGCCCCATTAGAGCAATGGAAACCGGCCACCCAGGGGGCCATTGGACCCCTTTTCCCAGTTTTAAAGCGTACCAGACCAACACCCCCAATTATGACGCCATGCCTTCCGGACATGTCGCTACCTTTATGGCAACCATAACCGTTATAGCAACCAACTATCCGGAAATAAGATGGACAAACCAGTTGGCTATTCCTTAATGGGAATTATGGCATTTGAAATGATAAGCAGTAAGATACATTGGGTATCAGATTATTCCTTGGCCATTTTAATAGGCTATGCCATTGGAAAAAATGCGGCCAAAAGACGAATCATCAAAAGAAATAAAGCTGACGCCATAGGGGAAATATACCAGTCAAACATTCAAACCGATTTCAACTTCAACATGAATTCTCAGTTTACCACAATAGGAATTACTTTTAATTTTTGAAAAATTATCCAAGCAACTAAGTTTTGCCATAGCAATGTTTAATTTTTCCTTTTGTTATGACCTTATAAAGACTAATTTTGACATATGATAAAAAACTACCTGCCCATTATTCTTTTATGCATTTCCAATATTCTGGGACTATCCTCCCCAGCAAGTATGCTTGCCCAAGAAATAAAGGTTTTTACTGTACAGGATTTTGATTTAAACGGTCCGGTTAAATCTTGTTTGGTAGCTACCGATTACGGAAAGGAAGAGTACGACTTCAATGAAGAGGGATTCTTGACCAAAGCAGTTACCCGTTATAACGACACAGATTATGACATAACGCAGTACAAACTGAATGGAAGCCAGTTATTGGAAAAGCGGGTCGAGAATTACAGGGATGGAATTTTTGTAAAAAACACTTCAATTGCCAATTTCTATGAATTGGATACCACCGAAGGCAAAAAGATTACAGAGAAAATTATTTCATATAATAAAGAATTCCTAGATCAATATGAATACTTTTTTGGTGAGGATGGAAGAATCTCTACTATAAAACGCATCAATGACAGTGGAATAGATGAAACTGCCATAAAATATGAAGCCTACAAAGGGGAATTTACCGAGACGTATTACTTGAACGATATTATTTTTAAATCCATACGGACCTCAAAAGTAAAGGGGAAAGATAATGCTGTTCAAAAATTAATCCTAACCAAGGAATTTCTAGAGGGCCAACCTCAGATAGCACTGGAACAAACCTACAATAGCAACAATAAGTTGGTGTCCGAAAAAAAGTTTACCTATAATTTGGATCAAAAAACATTTGTACCAACCGCAAGTTCCAACTACACCTACAACAACCAAGGAATGCTAACCTCTTTAAAAAACACAAATGGTAAATCTGTAAAAGTCCAAGAGTACATTTATCAATATGATAGCCATGAATCGGGCAATTGGATCAAGCAAATTATTACCCCGGACAACACCTATAAGACCAGAAAAATTAAATACTACCAAACAGAACCTTCAAAAGAAGATAAGTCATAATCCGTTGAACAAAAAGGCCTTTTAGCTCTTCAATCAAGACAATAACAACTCTACCTTACACTTCCTTTGTAATTAAACTATAACTTTAATTATAGCGTGCTAAAATGAAGTATAACAAATATTTGTGTTTTAATTTCAATAATAAATATATTAAAAAGAAACCAAGCAATCCACAAATCCAGGGACTTGCTATTCCTTTGAAACAGAAGGCTTATTCCTGTTCATCCTTATGTTCAAAAATTCCACGAATAGCGAAAACGCTATAGCAAAATAAAGATAACCTTTAGGAATAGCACCAACTTCATTGCCAAAGAATTTAGCATGACTTAAATGCGCAGCTTCCATTATAAGCATAAACCCAATAAGGATCAAAAAAGAAAGCGCCAACACCTGCATGGAAGGATGTTTGCTAATAAACAACCGTATTGGATTGGCAAAAACCATCATAATGATGATGGAAATCACTACAGCAATAATCATAAGTAACAACGCATCTCCAGGTTTGTTCCCTATACCATTGGTCATACCAACCGCCGTAAGAATGGAATCTATGGAAAAGATAAAATCAATTAGAATAATCTGAACAATTGCATTAGAAAAGCTTGTAACTCCCTTGGCCTTGACCTGACTTTCATCATGGTCCGGCATTTCAATTTTTTCATGAATTTCCGAGGTACTCTTGTACAACAAAAAGAGTCCTCCAAAAAACAATATCAAAGCTTGCCCACTTACACCCAAATAGACCCATGAAGCTTCCACATAGAAAAACGGGTTTTTAAGCCCAATTAAGAAAGAAACAGCAAATAGCAGTATTATCCTTTGCAACATCGCTAAAAGCAGCCCTAAATTCGTTGCTTTGGCCTGCAGTTTTTTGGGCAGTTTATTGGCGATAATGGAGATGAAAATAATATTATCTATCCCGAGGACAATCTCCAAAAAAGTTAGCGTAAGTAACGCGACCCAGGCATCCGGAGTCGATAAGATCTCAAACATAGCTATTCAATTTTAATTGCTATTCCCCTAGATTTCTTAGTACTACCAACAACGTTATATTCAAATGTATAGGAATTATTGGTTGTGGACAAAATCTTCATGTGGATAGATTTCTCCTCAGCCATGCTCTTTGGATGGAGCTTTTTAACTATATACTCACAATCATTTATCCATCTAACCGAGGAGGTGTCAACCTTTCCCTGGAAATAATCCAATTCAATAGTATCGTTCCTAACGAAGGTAGTGGTGAGATTTTCTCCAGAAATTTCCGCCGTAAAGGAGAATTTTCCATTTTTAAAATCGGTGCAATTTCTTTCGGGCCGATAACAGGAACACACTCCAAACAAGAGCACGGCCAAGCCGATGGTCATATTTTTAATCATACCGCAAAATAAAGAAATTTGAAGCTGAAATCATTCAAAAAATTAATAATTCAAGCTCATATTTCAGAATAAGCTTTAAAGCTTCCGTCGGAATAAAATATTATAATTTTATCTATGGTTTTGGCCTGGGAGGGAGGGTCTTCCAAAACCTCACTCTTCACAACTTTAGCTATCGGAGTTTCAGCAGGAGGAGCAGTCTTAGCTTTCTTGGAAAAAACGCCTTCGCCATACAACAGCCAATACAGATCAACATCTGGAAATGCAGCAACAACCTTAAGCACGAATTCCAAACTTGGCTTATTCCTACCGGCCAAGAGATGGGATATACCGGATCGCTGAACACCAATAGTATCCGCAAAAACCGATGCGGAAATATCATGGAATCCCATAATTTGATCTAACCTCTTTATAAATTCCGAAGTGTTCACTGTTGTAATTATTTAATAACAAAAGTAATCATTCCATATCCATATTTCTATGTCAAAATACACAAATCAATTATTAATTATTAATTTATAACTTTAATCAAGTCCTATTATATAATTGATATATAGAATAATATTACCCTACTATAGTCGGACCAAATTTTTTATCCTTAACAACAAAATCCATTCACACAATCAAACACACTGTCCAGTAGTATTGTTTACATTTATAAACATTCTAATTTACATCTGTAAATTATTTTGAACTTACCTTTGCAAGGTTTAAACAAAACCAGGGTACTACGCATGCAGTTAAATTATGATGAAATAAAAGAGGGATCAGTAAAAGGAAGGTACGTTACAAATAATGACATTGATCCATTTATAAACTCAATCTCCAAATATTATAAGGTCCAAATCGAGGGTACTTCAGTAGAAGGTCGGGCCATAAAAAGCATTACAATAGGTGAAGGGGAACTTAAAATTTTGATGTGGTCCCAAATGCACGGCAATGAATCCACCACTACCAAAGCGGTCATGGATTTAATGAACTTTCTACAGTCCAATACAAATCGGTCAAAGTCGATACTTAACAATTGTACCATTAAAATTGTCCCCATATTAAATCCGGATGGCGCCAAGGCCTATACCAGGGTCAATGCCAATGGCGTGGATTTAAATCGGGATGCCCAGGAACGGACCCAACCTGAGAGCATTGTATTAAAAAAGGTATACGAGGATTTTAAACCGGATTATTGTTTCAATTTACATGACCAACGCACTATTTTCAATGTAGGAAACACTTCCAAACCTGCTACTGTTTCTTTTTTGGCCCCAGCTCATGACCCGGAAAGAAGTATATCCAAAACCAGAGGGATCAGTATGCAGATAATTGTTGCCATGAACGAGGAATTACAAAAGTTTATTCCTGGCCAGGTGGGAAGATACGACGATGGATTTAACAGTAATTGTGTGGGAGACACTTTTCAAATGTTGAATATTCCCACCATATTATTCGAATCAGGTCATTTTCCCGGGGACTATGACCGTGAAAGTACAAGGAAGTATATTTTTTTCGCAATGCTTAAGGCTATCGAAATAATTTCCAACAAAACGATCCACCAATACAAATTGGACTCTTACTTTGATATTCCGGACAACAACAAATTATATTATGACATCCTGATTCAGAATGTTCAAATTCTTAATGCCGAACATAAATCAGAAAGTAGTGCTGGTATATTGTTCGTGGAAACACTGGTTGATAATCGTATTGAATTCAAGATGAAACTGGAAGAAATTGGAGATTTGGACGGCAAGTTCGGCCATAAAACATATAATTGTCTTGATCCTAATGACTTAAATGAAATAAAAAATCAACCTGACATAGTTAATCTATTGGATTAAATTGGAATATTTTTTTAAAAAATCTAAAATAGTTACGGTTTTCATAAAAAAATGATAGATTCGTTACATTTAATTCGATAATTTTTTATTTTTGCATTTAAATTAAACACTAATGGGTAAAGTAAAATTAGACGAAATAGACCACCAAATTCTGGACATGTTAATTGACAATACCAGAACACCATTTACCGATATTGCTAAAAAGCTTTTAATTTCTGCGGGAACAGTCCATGTTCGTGTAAAGAAAATGGAAGAAGCTGGCATTATCAAGGGGTCATCACTTACATTGGACTATGTTAAACTTGGGTATGCCTTTATTGCTTACGTAGGCATATTTTTGGAAAAGACTCATCAGACCAAATTTGTATTGGAAAGATTAAATCAGATTCCTAATGTTACCGTGGCTCATATTACAACAGGGAAATTTAATATCTTCTGTAAAATTCGTGCCAGGGATACCAATCACGCCAAAAACATAATTTTTAAAATTGATGATATTGACGGAATTGACAGGACAGAGACCATGATATCTTTGGAGGAGAGCATAAATGACAAAAAACGTCTTATGCACACTATCTTCAATGAAATGTAATTGATCCTTAAAGACAAAAAATGTTAAAGATCCCAAGCAGTTTTTGTTTGGGATTTTTTGTTTTTTGTGCATAAAGAATATCACTCAAGAAAGTGAGAACAGTTATGGTTCCTAAAATATATACCTATGAGAAAATCCAGTTTACCACAGGAAGCCTACAATCAGTTTTATGGGACTTATCTTTCCGTATTGGACGATAGCGAATTAAACGATCTTTTGGCATTGGGAAAAACTAATTTCATCCAGTTTCTTGAAAGTATTCCTGATGAAAAATTGAATAGTTCGTACACCTTGCGCAAATGGACCATTGCAGAGGTAATTCTGCACATTATTGATGCCGAGCGTGTATTTCAATACAGAGCGCTACGCTTTTTGCGAGGGGACAACACCCCCTTGCCCGGTTTTGACCAGGACCACTATGTTAAATACTCCAATGCAAAAACTAGGAGCAAGGAAAGTTTGATTACCGAATTTAACGCGGTAAGGGAAGCGTCCATTATCCTATTCCTTAATTTGGACAATGAAGATCTTAATCGGACTGGGATCGCCAGCAATATAGAATGGACAGTTGCTACACTTGGTTTTGTAATCTGCGGACACCAAAAACACCATCAACAGATAATTGCCAACAGATATCTACAGCCTTAGTCCAGTTGTGATTCTTCCTCTTCTGGGTTGAATTCCATTTCCGGTTCATCTGAAGGGGAAACAAATTCTACCGACTCTGATTGATCCTCCAATTCCTTTTCCATATTATCCTCAAAATTGGAAATAAAATTGGCCAGGCTTTTACTTATTTTCACCAAATAAATACAATTCTGGGTTTTTACCTCCACAGCCTCTATAATCTCGCCATGGATATTTTTGAACATTATAATATCTTCATCACCATAGCCATCAGGATACATCTCAATTAAGCTAGAAGCCACTTCATGACTTAGTTTTTTGTAATCTACAAGTTTCCGTAACATAGTTTGGTTTTTTACCCTGATTAAAATCAGGAGGATTAGTTATATCACCTAAACTATAGAAAATTGAGTATCAATCTGTTAAAGAGTTGTAAAAAGGATGTTTTTAGTATGTGTAACTGTTATTCCGCGTAGTAAGCAAAAGCTTGTTCCAGTAATTCTGGGGCCACTTTTATGTCTATTGCCGGTTCTCCGATACTTTTCAACAAAACAAAATTGATATTGCCATGTGAATTTTTCTTGTCAAATTTCAATAAGCCAAGGATAGTATCTATATCCTTTTGTCCAAAAGATATTTTTTTGTACCTCCCTAGAAAGGTTGCCTTGATATCTTCCAGCGCATTTTTACTCAGACCGGTTAATTTAAATGAAAGATACCCCTCCAAAATCATTCCAATGGCAATAGCCTCACCATGTAAAAGCAGATCGTGCTCTTCACTTTCCAAAAAATAAGATTCTACCGCATGACCAAGGGTATGTCCATAATTTAATATTTTTCTAAGATGCTGCTCGGTGGGATCTTGTTGCACAACTTCATTTTTAATGGACACCGAGGTTAGGATGTACTCATCCAAATTATCGAAACTCGTATTACCTTTTAGTGTTTCCCAGTAACTGGCATTACTAATAAGACCATGTTTAAGCATTTCTGCGTAACCACTATTCAATTGCCGTTGATCCAAGGTATTCAAATAGTCGGTATCCACCACCACTATTTGTGGTTGGTTAATAACCCCGACCTGATTCTTTAAGGGACCTAGATCAACACCCGTTTTCCCCCCAACAGAGGCATCAACCATGGACAATAGGGTAGTGGGTACGTTAATAAAATCTATACCTCTTTTAAAACAGGATGCCACAAAGCCCCCAAGGTCTGTAACCACACCACCTCCAAGGTTGATCATAGCACTTTTTCGGTCCGCATCCAATTCTGACAGAACCTCCCAAACCTGAGTGCAGGTAGTTATATTTTTATTAATCTCACCTTCTTCTATTTCAATAATCTCAAAATCGTATTCACCTTCAATTTTCGACATAAAAATAGGCAGACAGCAATTGTGGGTATTTTCATCTACCAAAACAAATATTTTGGAATAATTGGCTTTGGCCAAATGCTTGTTTAGGGCCACATAAGCCTTTTCGTTAAAATGCACGGCGTAAGTAGGTGTAGTAATAGAATTCATTATTGATCAATTTATGGCAAAATAAACACTATTTTATATGATTAGAATATAAAATCTGTACTTATATTTGAATCCTTAATAAATTCATATAAATGAAGGATATTTTTGAGGATACCGCAACAGCATTTGCACTTAAAACCGACTCAGAATTAGAAAGGGCGTATTTTTTATTCAAATTAATCGCAAACGAACCTCTCGTTAAAATTGGTACTGCCGTAACCAACTTTGCGATAAAAGCCCATTTACCTGTAGAAAAACTTATTAGGGCCAGTGTTTTTGATCATTTCTGCGGAGGGGTCAACGAGGAAGAATGTATGGTGGTCGCCGACAAAATGTTCGAAAAAGGAGTAAGCACCATATTGGATTATTCGGTTGAAGGGCAAGAGGTTGAGAATCAATTGGACTCCTGCTATGAAAAGGCCCTGAAAACCCTGGATTTTGTAAAGGAGAATCCCGCAATACCCTTCATTGTATTTAAACCTACGGGATTTGGAAGATTCAAACTTTACCAGAAGATTGGGGAAGGTAAAATCCTGACCAATGACGAAAAAGCGGAGTGGCAACGCGTAGTGAACAGATATGACAAAGTCTGCAAAAAGGCACATGACCTGGAAGTGTCTATTTTGATCGATGCGGAAGAAAGTTGGATGCAGGGACCTGCGGATGATTTGGCCGAAGAAATGATGAGGAAATACAATCAAAAGAAAGCCATTGTCTTTAATACCTTACAAACATATAGATGGGACCGACTTGACTATCTAAAAAGACTCCATAAAGATGCTGTGAAAAACAATTATTTCATTGGACTAAAAGTGGTGCGTGGCGCCTATATGGAAAAAGAAAATGATAGGGCTGAGGAAATAGGCTATCCATCACCAATTTGTCCGTCAAAAAAAGCTACCGATGACAATTTTGACAATGTTGTTGCCTATATGGTAGATAATTTGGACACTATTTCACTTTTTGCCGGAACACATAACGAATTGAGCAGCTACCGTTTAATGGAACAGATGGAAGCTAAGAATATTATGCACAACGACCCTCGGATTTGGTTTGGGCAACTTTACGGCATGAGTGACCATATCTCTTTCAATTTGGCAAAAGAAGCTTATAATGTGGCTAAATACCTGCCATTTGGACCTGTCAAGGATGTTATGCCTTATTTAATAAGGAGGGCAGAGGAGAACACTTCAGTTGCTGGCCAGACCAGCAGGGAGCTTACCCTCTTGAAAAAAGAAAGAAAGAGAAGGAAGATCTAATAGGAGATACTCTCTATTACGGCCTTCTCCAAACAATTTTTTACTTTTAAAGTGGCTTCCTTATCTTTCACCAGTCCTTCAATAAAATAAGTTTTACAGGGACCCGCCTTGGTTTCACTATTTCCGAAGTCAACTTCTCCGTTGTTCAAAAAATTGTTAATATCGGTAGTGTCCAATTCTTTTTTCATCAAAAGTGCGTTTATGCCTTCGGCATATGTAATTTGCTTGGATCTAATATCCTTGAGCGTCCTACAATTGGGAAAATAACAGAATTCCGTTCCGGTTTCCTCCGATTTTTTCTTCAAAAAAATAGTTAAAAAAACCAAGCCAATAGATAATCCAAAAAGAAAGAAGCCCAAACGCTTTAAAAATGCCATAAATTAAAAAATAAGAAAATTAATATCGCTGTAGGAAAGGTCGAACCACTCCCCAACGGATTTATTGGTCAAAATACCGTGGTAAAGATAGAGTCCGTTACGTAGACCCTTATCAAATCGCAACGCATTTTCAAATCCCCCGTCTTCTCCAATTTTTAATAAATAAGGGGTAAAAATATTGCTTATGGAAATAGAGGCTGTTTTTGGGTATCTGGAAGGAATATTGGGCACCCCATAGTGGAGTACTCCATTCTTAATCTTAATAGGTTTGTCATGGGTAGTGATCTCACTGGATTCAAAACATCCGCCCATATCAATACTAACATCAATAATTACCGCCCCTTTTTTCATTTGCTCCACCATGGTATTGGATACCACCACAGGGGAACGGTCCTTGCCTCTAGTAGCCCCAATGGCCACATCGCAACGTTTTAACGCTTTCAATAAATTCTTGGGCTGAATGGTAGACGTGTAAACGGTTTGTCTTAGATTGGTCTGGATGCTCCGTAATTTGGTAATCGAATTATCAAACACCTTTACATTGGCCCCTAGACCGATTGCCGATCTTGCTGCAAACTCCCCAACAGTACCAGCGCCAATTATAACCACCTCTACCGGGGGAACCCCACTAATATTTCCAAACATAAGGCCATTACCTTTATTGGTGGCTGCCATTATCTCGGAAGCAATTAAGACTGAAGAAATTCCTGCTATTTCACTCAACGACCGCACAGCAGGATATTTTCCATCGTCGTCCCTAATATATTCAAAGGCTATAGCTGTAATCCTCTTTTTGGCCAATTCCTCAAAATATTTCTTACTCTGAATTTTGATCTGTAGGGCAGATATGATGGTAGATTGTGGATTTATCATCTGAACCTCCTGTAATGTGGGCGGCTCAACCTTTAAAATTATTGGGCAGGCAAAAACTTTCTTGGTATCCCTCGTAATTTCAGCTCCGGCTTTGGTGTACTCCAAATCTGAATAATTGGCACCATCTCCTGCTCCAGATTCTATTAGAATCCTATGTCCATTGGCCGTTATTGCATTAACTGCGTCCGGGGTAAGGCAAATTCGTTTTTCCTGGTATTGATTTTCCCTTGGAATCCCTATAAAAAGCTCTCCTTTTTGTCTTAGGATTTCTAAAGTTTCTTCTTGAGGCAGTAATTGCTGCTTGCTAAACGGTGAGGAATGTTGACTCATAGGCTGTAAATCTGTCTGATATATTCCGATACATATCGAAACTACCCAAAGTCAAAATTACGATATTTTTTCTTTTGCCATTTCCTCTTTTTGAAGACGCTCCTTTTCCTTAATCTCTTTTTCCTTATATGCTTTCAATTCCCGGTCCATAGCCTCCAGATCAATACCAAGAACATGCTTATCAAATAACTTCAAACGTATTAGATAAACAAAGGGTATGATCACGGTCATTATGGGCAGCAACCAATATATTTCTACTTCATCTATAAACCGATCTTCGTAAATTAAGGAGACTATCTGGAAGGTAAACATGGATATAGGAATCAACAAAACGTGATACCACCAATGTTTACATGTAAAAAACCATAGAACCAAAAGTATTAAAGGCACAAATTTGGCCATAAACAACCACATTACGGTGGTTATACTTAATTGATATTTACTCTCATAAGTAAAAAAGTAAAGGTCCAGAGTACTCCCAGAAGGAAAAAATTTATAGTAATAAAATATTAATGGGGTCAGGGCAATAATAACTGCTACAATACTTCCAATTAAAATACTTCTCGATTTCTTTTTTTTCGAGTTTTGTTCGAGGTTTTGAAACAGTTTAAACATGTTTGTTATAGGGGGTAATTGTTTTACTAGTATTATAACAAAAAAAAAGGGCTTCTAGTATTTAGAAACCCTTCTAATTTTAAAATTATGTTTTAACCATTTTTAGGCACCTTTATCTTGAGTTTATCGATGCCGTTCGCAGGTACTTTTATTTTTAATTTGTCGATATTTTGTTCATACAAGGAATCTTCTTCCGCCGTATTATTTGGTGTACAGGAAAAACTTACTAATGAAATACATGCTGCCAGCGCAAAGCCAAGGAAAATTTTTTTAATGTTCATTGTTTTTAGGTTTTAGGTTCGATAAAGGGTTTAACGTTTAACAAAAATATACAAAAAAACCACATAGTCTGCATTACATCGATCAAATTGAACATTCTAACAGAATAAATAAGCGCTTCATCGATTTTTAAGTTTTTCCTAGCCCGACCAACAGTAATAGCATATTAAAACAACTCCTATGTAATTCAGGGTTTAACGCTTATAAATTTTGTAGAAAGTCTGCACTACAAAATGGTAAGCCTCCTTGTTTTTTCATCCAAAATTTCAATCTTTATTTCAGTTCTCGGTTCTGGAAGTATTCCTTTTATTTTTTCGGGCCATTCCATAAATATCCAAGTATCGGTGCTTAAATAGTCTTCCAGCCCAAGGTCCCATGCTTCCGATTCATCTTCCAATCGGTAAAAATCGAAATGATAGCCAAGGAGCTCTCCGTTATTTCTTTGATACTCGTTTACGATACCAAAAGTAGGGCTGCTGGCAGAACCACTGCCTTCCAATTCTTTAACCAAGGCTTTTATTAGCGTAGTTTTACCTGCGCCCATCTCTCCATAAAAGCAGAGGGTCTTTGAAGGCACATTGGCAATCAACTGCTTTGCAACATTCGGAATTTGCGAAATTGTGTAGGGAATAATCATCTTAAAAATTTAAAATAATCGCAATTTAAATCCTATTCCCGACTTAATAAAATTCAGGATTCATTTATACTAAATCAAATATGATCAACGAGGCTCCAATACGACAAAGGGAATGATCATTTCTTCCATTGACACCCCCCCATGCTGATAGGTATTGCGGTAATAACTAACGTAATGGTTATAGTTATTGGGATATGCGAAAAACAAGTCATTTTTAGCAAAAATATAGGAGCTACTTACATTTATATTGGGCAGGAATATTTTTTTTGGATCCTTTGCTTCCAAAACATCCTTTTGCTCATAGGTAAGGCTCCTTCCTGTTTTATAGCGTAGGTTAAGACTGGTTTCCTTATCGCCGATGACTTTGGAAGGTTGCTTAACGTTTATGGTACCATGATCTGTTGTAATAATCAATTTTAACCCCAGACCTTGTGCCTGCTGAATTATTTCCAATAAAGGTGAATTTTTGAACCAACTCTGTGCCAATGAACGGTAAGCCTTATCGTTGGCGGCCAATTCCTTGACTACCTCCATTTCTGTTTTGGAATGGGATAACATATCCACAAAGTTGTACACTATAACGGTCAGGTCATTATCTTTCTGAGACCTAAAATTTTGTGATAGGTGCTTGCCCTGCTTTAGACTGCTTATTTTATGGTATTCCCACTTTAGATCTAACCCCAATCTCTTGAGCTGTGCCTCTAAAAATTCCGCTTCAAACAGATTCTTGCCACCTTCCTCTGTGTCATTTTTCCACCATTGGGGATATTTTTTCTCCATATCCAACGGCGTAAGGCCAGAAAATATGGCATTCCTTGCATATTGGGTAGCCGTAGGCAAAATACTGAAGTATGGGACTTCCTTACGTTTTCTATAGAAGGAATTTAAAGTATCTTCAAAGGATAACCATTGATCATATCTCAAATTATCTATGACCACCAATAATGTTTTGTTGTCCTTTAATTCAGGTTTAATTAATTGTCCGAAAAGGGTATGGGACATTACAGGACCATCCTTATCCTTAAACCAATCGGGATAATTTTTTTCCACGAATTTACCAAACTGCTGGTTGGCTTCCGTTTTTTGGGACTCTAGGATCTCGAACATTCCGGAATCCTCTATTTCCTCCAATCGCAATTCCCAGTAAATAAGCTTTTTATACAATTCCGCCCATTCCTCATAGCTATTTACCATTGACAATTCCATGGCAATCTTCCTAAATTCCTGCTGATAATTGGCAGTAGTTTTTTCGGAAACCAGTCGGGAATGGTCCAAATTCTTTTTTAACGATAAAAGAATTTGATTAGGGTTAACCGGCTTTATTAAATAATCCGCTATTTTGGAACCTATGGCCTCCTCCATAATCAACTCTTCTTCACTTTTGGTTATCATTACTACCGGAAGCGAATTATTGATCACCTTTATTTCGTTCAATGTTTCCAATCCGGAAATTCCGGGCATATTTTCATCCAAAAAAACAATATCTACATGCGTTTCCTTTAATTCATCCAATGCCTCCCTACCACTTAGACAGGTAATCACCTTATAATTTTTGCCTTCTAAAAATAGAATGTGCGGTTTTAATAAATCTATTTCATCATCTACCCAAAGTATTGTTATCTTGTTCATTTAGTCCTTATATTTGCCTGCGTAAAAGAATTCTGGTTTTGATAAAATCAAATAAGCTCAAAATTTTCAATGATCCAATTTACGGATTTATTGGAATACCCAATGCACTAATCTTTAATCTAATTGCGGAACCCTATTTTCAGCGATTACGGAGAATCTCTCAAATGGGGTTGTCCTATCTGGTGTATCCAGGTGCCCACCATACGCGTTTTCAACATGCGATTGGAAGCATGTACCTAATGCAACAGGCCATTCAGGTATTACGGTTTAAGTCCATCGAAATTACCAAAGAAGAAGAGGATGGGCTTCTATGTGCCATATTATTGCACGACATTGGACACGGTCCTTTTTCCCATGCCATGGAACACAGCATCGTTGAAGGTGTAAACCATGAACACATATCGTTATTGTTCATGGAGGCCTTAAACAAAAAATACAAGGGAAAATTATCCACTGCCATTGCCATTTTTAAGGGTCAATACCCTAAGAAATTTTTAAACCAACTCGTTTCCAGCCAGCTGGACATGGACCGGATGGACTATTTAAAAAGGGATAGTTTCTATACCGGGGTCGCAGAAGGAAATATAAATTCTGAAAGGCTTCTCACAATGTTGAATGTCCTTAACGGAGAACTGGTAATAGAGGAGAAGGGAATATACTCCATTGAGAAATTCTTAATGGCAAGACGCTTTATGTATTGGCAGGTTTATTTACATAAAACCGGTTTGGTGGCGGAACAACTATTGATTAAAATCTTACAAAGAGCCAAGGAATTGTTGGCTACGGGTGAAACAATAGAATTTAACGGCGCCCTTAAGTTTTTTATGGAAAACAAGGTGCCAAAGGAAGCTTTTACCCAGGACAAGTTGGATTTATTTGCCCAATTGGACGATGTAGATATATTAGCTGCCATTAAAAATTGGCAGAATCACTCGGATTTTGTCCTATCCAGACTATGTAGGATGATCATTGAACGTAGGTTGTTATACATTAAACTCAAGAACAAGCCCATAAATGAGGCTAAGTTGAAGAAACACTTTTTAAATTTCAAAAATCAACATCAGTTAACCGATGAAGAAACGGCTTATTTTGTGTTTTCAGGGGAGATACAAAACCAAGCCTATAACTCAAAAAGTCAGAATATAAATATTCTAAGAGGAAACGGCAGAATTACCGATGTTGCCAAGGCGTCCGACCAACAATATTTGAAAACGCTTTCCAAGACCGTTACCAAATATTATATGTGCTATCCGAAAGTTTCCGTTTAACTATTTTTCTTACTTTTGTCCACATGATATTTACAGCAAGCCAAATCGCGGGTATTTTAGAAGGTGACGTGGAAGGGAATCCTGAAATAGCTGTTCATAAATTATCGAAGATCGAGGAAGGTGAAAAGGGTGCACTCACTTTTCTAGCCAATCCAAAATACACTTCATACATTTACACTACTAAAGCGTCCGTAACGATTGTAAACAGGGACTTTATACCGGACCATCATTTGGAAACCACCTTGATCAAGGTGGATGATGCCTACAAATCCTTTTCAAAATTATTGGAATATTACAATCAGGTAAAAAATAACAAAGTAGGAATTGAAGAGCCAGTTTTTAAATCGGAATCCGCTACCTATGGCAAGGACTTTTATTTAGGCGCCTTCTCCTATTTGGGCAATAATGTTAAGATCGGGGATAATGTTAAAATCTATCCCAATGTATATATTGGTGATAATGTTACTATTGCCAACAATGTTGTAATTTTTGCAGGCGCAAAAATTTATTCGGAAACCCTCATTGGCAACAATTGTGTGGTCCATAGCGGAGTTGTTCTAGGCGCAGATGGTTTTGGATTTGCACCCACCGAAAATGGTGAATATATAACGATACCCCAAACGGGTAATGTAATTGTTGAGGACAATGTTGATATTGGGGCAGGCACCACAATTGACAGAGCTACTTTGGGCTCTACCATATTAAGGAAAGGGGTGAAGTTGGACAATCAAATCCAAATAGCCCACAATGTGGAAATTGGGGAACATACCGTAATTGCAGCACAGACTGGGATAGCTGGGTCTACCAAAATTGGAAAGTACTGCAAAATTGGAGGTCAAGTAGGTATTGTTGGACATATAGTAATAGGAGATCGAGTTAAGATACAGGCACAATCCGGTATTGGAAGAAATGTTAAGGATGATGAGGTTTTACAAGGTTCCCCCGCTTTAAATTATGGGGATTACAATAAATCTTATGTACATTTTAAAAATCTACCTAAGATAATTAATAGATTAGAACACATTGAAAAAAAGGATTGACGGTGAGTAATACAACTACAAAACAACGAACAATTGCAAAGGAAATAACACTTAAGGGTGTTGGTTTGCATACAGGGGAAAATGTAACATTGAAATTTGTTCCCGCCCCAGAAAATTTTGGTTATGCTTTTAAGCGCATAGACTTGGAAGGTGAACCCATAATAGAAGCGGACGCCAATTATGTGGTAAATACCCAACGTGGAACCAATTTGGAAAAACGTGGTGTAAAGATTCAGACTTCGGAACATGTTCTTGCCGCTTTGGTAGGCTTGGAGATAGACAATGTTCTAATAGAATTGAACGCTCCGGAACCTCCTATAATGGACGGCTCCTCCAAATTTTTTGTAGAAGCTCTTGA
This sequence comes from Arenibacter arenosicollis, assembly GCF_014397245.1. Classification (GTDB taxonomy): domain Bacteria; phylum Bacteroidota; class Bacteroidia; order Flavobacteriales; family Flavobacteriaceae; genus Arenibacter; species Arenibacter arenosicollis. The sequence goes on from NZ_JACLHY010000007.1 coordinate 108,305, forward strand.
ACAGGCAGGTATCGTTGAGCAGAATGCCATGCGAGATGAGTTTATTGTAAAGGATGTTATCTCGTACAAAGACGAGGAAACAGGTAGTGAAATTACAATTATCCCTGCTGACAATTACCAGGTAACGACCATGGTAGATTTTGGAACCAAGGTCCTGGGTACGCAAAATGCCACTTTGGAAAATTTAAGCGATTTTAAATCCGAAATAGCGGACGCCAGAACATTTAGTTTTTTGCATGAACTGGAAATGTTACTTGAAAATGGCTTAATCAAAGGTGGTGATCTAAATAACGCTATTGTTTATGTAGATAAGGAAATATCCGACTCCACCATGAAAAAGCTGGAGAAGGCATTTAATAAGAAGAAACTATCCGTAAAACCCAATGGTATATTGGATAACTTAACGTTGCATCAGCCCAACGAGGCGGCAAGACACAAGTTATTGGATGTTATTGGAGATCTTGCCCTGACCGGCACTAGGATAAGGGGGAAAGTAATTGCCAATAAACCAGGACACTTTGTAAATACACAATTTGCAAAAAAACTGTCCAAGATCATTAAAATGGAAAAGAGAAATCACGTTCCACAATATGATTTGAACAAGCCTCCTTTGATGGATATTCATCAAATCATGGACATGTTACCACACCGACCTCCTTTCTTACTTCTGGATAGGATCTTGGAACTGTCCGATCAACATGTAGTTGGAATGAAGAATGTGACCATGAACGAACCTTTTTTTGTAGGTCACTTCCCAGGAGCTCCCGTAATGCCTGGTGTACTTCAGGTTGAAGCTATGGCACAAACTGGTGGAATATTAGTGCTGAGTACCGTTCCAGATCCAGAAAACTACCTTACACTTTTTATGAAAATAGATAATGTAAAGTTTAAACAAAAAGTGCTTCCCGGCGATACCTTAATATTCCATTGTAGTTTAATAACCCCAATAAGAAGGGGTATATGTCACATGCAGGCCTATGCCTATGCCAATAGCAAATTGGTATGCGAAGCGGAAATGATGGCTCAAATTGTTAAAAAGAAATAAAGGATGAATCAACCACTGGCTTACATTCACCCTGGAGCTAAAATTTCCAAGAATGTTGTAGTAGAGCCTTTTACTACAATTCACAATAATGTAATAATTGGCGATGGTACTTGGATAGGATCCAATGTTACCATTATGGAAGGCGCCCGCATCGGAAAAAATTGTAATATTTTCCCAGGCGCTGTTATTTCCGCGCCTCCCCAAGATTTAAAGTATGATGGGGAAGAAACCACAGTTGTAATAGGCAATAATACCACCATTAGGGAATGTGCCACAATACACAAGGGCACATCGGACAGAATGAAAACTGTCATTGGCGACAATTGTTTAATAATGGCCTACTGCCATATAGCGCATGATTGCCTTGTAGGCAACAACTGCATTTTCTCCAACAACTCCACCTTGGCAGGCCATGTAACCATTGGGGACAATGTAATTCTGGCCGGCTTGGTAGCTGTACATCAATTTGTATCCATAGGAAGACATGCCTTTGTAACAGGAGGTTCTCTGGTAAGGAAAGATGTCCCACCATTCGTTAAGGCCGCAAGGGAACCACTTTCCTATGTAGGAATCAATTCCGTAGGTTTAAGGAGAAGGCATTTTGAGTCTGATAAAATCAGGGAAATACAGAACATTTATAGAATACTATATCAAAAGAATTACAACAATTCCCAAGCCGTTCAAATTATTGAAGCTGAAATGGAGGCAACTCCGGAAAGGGATGAAATTTTACAATTTATAAGAGATTCCCAAAGAGGAATCATGAAAGGTTATTTTAGCACAAATTAAAATTATATGGCATCAACATCAGATATTAGAAAAGGATTGTGCATCAGGTACAACAACGACATTTATAAAATAATAGAATTTCTTCACGTTAAACCAGGAAAAGGTCCGGCTTTTGTAAGGACCAAACTTAAAAGTGTGAGTAGTGGAAAAGTATTGGACAATACATTCTCAGGTGGCTCAAAAATTGAGGATGTACGTGTGGAAACCCGATCTTATCAATTTTTATATGCGGAAGGAGAAACCTACCACTTTATGAATACGGATGACTACAACCAAATTACCCTACAAGAGAGTTCCTTGGATGCGCCAAATTTATTAAAGGAAGGTGAAGTGGTGACCATTCTTTTCAATACAGAAGACAGCATGCCGCTATCCGTGGATATGCCTGCAAGTGTCATTTTGGAAGTGACCTATGCAGAACCAGGAGTTAAGGGGAATACTGCAACCAATGCGACTAAACCTGCGAAGGTGGAAACGGGAGCTACCGTAAATGTCCCTCTTTTCATCAATGAGGGCGATAAAATAAAAATCGATACGGAAAAAGGCGCTTATATGGAGCGTGTTAAAGAATAGTTTAGTTGATACGAGGCTTTTCTGCACATTGGCAATATAGAACCAAACAATTATGAAATTTCCATCTCCTTACACACTTAACCAGATTGCTACCATAATCAACGCTGAATATGTGGGACATGAAGATTTCCCGGTGTTGGGCATGAACGAAATCCATGTTGTGGAAAAGGGTGATATTGTTTTTGTTGATCATCCAAAATATTACGAAAAAGCCCTAAACTGTTCTGCATCAATAGTTTTGATCAACAAAAAGGTTGACTGCCCAGAGGGAAAGGCATTGTTAATTTCTGACGATCCCTTTAGGGACTTTAATATATTGACGCACTTTTTTAAACCATTTTTACGAGCCCACAACAGTATTTCCACTTCGGCCAAAATTGGCAATAACACCGTTATTCAGCCCAATTGTTTTATTGGAAACAATGTGGTTATAGGGGATAACTGTCTAATACATTCCAATGTATCCATATACGACAATTGTATTATTGGAAACAATGTTACCATTCATGCGGGATCAGTGTTGGGATCGGACGCCTTTTATTACAAAAAAAGACCGGAAGGATTTGATAAATTAATTTCTGGTGGAAGGGTAGTAATACAGGATAACGTGGACATAGGTGCCCTTTGTACTTTGGACAGAGGAGTAACAGGGGATACGCTGATCAAAAAGGGTACGAAGTTGGACAACCAAGTACATGTAGGTCACGATACGGTAGTTGGTGAGAAATGCCTAATAGCTTCCCAAACCGGTATCGCCGGTTGCGTAATAATTGAGGATGAGGTTACCCTATGGGGGCAGGTTGGCGTAACAAGTGCTGCTACCATTGGAAAAAAAGCAATAGTAAGTGCACAATCGGGAGTTTCAAAATCCTTGGAAGGGGGAAAAAGTTATTTTGGGAGCCCAGCAGAGGAATTTAGGGAAAAATTAAAACAGTTGGCTTATTTAAAGCAAATCCCTTCAATTTTAGAAAGATTAGAAAATAAATATGCAGAAGAATAGTTTAGAATTCCTTTTCAAAACTTTATTTTTGCAACAATTCAATAAACCAAATATATAATGAGCGTTTTAGTAAATAAAGATTCCAAAATTATTGTTCAAGGGTTTACAGGCAGTGAAGGCACATTTCATGCTGAACAGATGATCGAATATGGCACCAATGTAGTTGGTGGTGTAACTCCGGGTAAAGGCGGACAGGAGCATTTGGGAAGACCTGTGTTCAACACAGTTGAAGAAGCTGTACAAAAAGTTGGGGCCGATACCACTATCATTTTTGTCCCGCCAGCTTTTGCCGCAGACGCAATAATGGAAGCTGCTAGCGCTGGAATAAAAGTAATAATTACGATTACGGAAGGGATTCCTGTTGCAGACATGGTGAAGGTCTATGACTACATAAAACATATGGACTGCAGGTTGGTTGGACCTAACTGTCCAGGAGTAATTACCCCAGGAGAAGCCAAAGTAGGCATTATGCCAGGTTTTGTCTTTAAAAAGGGACATGTAGGAATTGTTTCCAAATCCGGAACTTTAACATATGAAGCGGCCGATCAAGTGGTACGCCAGGGTCTTGGAATTACAACCGCGATAGGAATAGGAGGAGATCCAATTATTGGAACCACCACTAAAGAAGCTGTTGAATTATTGATCAATGACCCAGATACTAATTGTGTGGTCATGATCGGGGAAATAGGTGGCCAATTGGAAGCCGATGCTGCACAATGGTATAAGGCTAGTGGAAGCAAGAAGCCCATTGTTGGTTTTATTGCAGGTGAAACTGCCCCAGCTGGTAGAACGATGGGACACGCAGGTGCAATAGTTGGAGGTAGTGATGATACTGCCCAGGCCAAAAAACGAATAATGAGGGAATGTGGAATACACGTTGTTGATTCGCCTGCAGAAATTGGTTTAAAAGTAAAACAAGTTTTGGGATAACCCCTAATATATAATACCAAATTCCGTTTATACTGTACTACCGATCAACTCGGAATTATTCAGGATAAACGGAATTTTTTTTTGCTTAAAAGCATTAAACTGTTTAAAATTTTTCGCTGCATTTTGTGTAAAAATTTTAATACAGATAAAACATGAACTATATTTGATTATCAACTAAGAAACTAAAGACAGATGAAGTTACTAGAAGGAAAAAATGCAATAATCACTGGAGCAAGTAGAGGTATTGGATCGGGAATAGCCCAAGTTTTTGCCAAGCACGGTGCAAATGTTGCATTTACATATAGTTCCAGCGAAGCACCAGCTTTAGCCTTGGAAAAAGAGTTAAGCGGTTATGGCGTTAAGGCAAAAGCATATAAGAGCAATGCCGCTAGTTTTGAGGATTCCGAGAAATTGGTAGCCCAAGTATTGGAAGATTTTGGGGGCGTAATCGATATTTTAATTAACAATGCCGGTATTACCAAGGATAATCTATTGATGAGGATGGGTGAAGATGATTTTGATTCGGTTATCGAAATCAATTTAAAATCGGTCTTTAATATGACCAAGGCCGTTCAGCGTACTATGCTAAAACAAAGAAAAGGCTCTATTATAAACATGAGCAGTGTAGTAGGGGTGAAGGGTAATGCAGGACAGGCAAATTACGCAGCTTCCAAAGCCGGTATGATTGGATTTACTAAATCCATCGCCTTGGAACTAGGGTCAAGAAATATAAGATGTAATGCCATTGCACCCGGTTTTATTGAAACCGAGATGACGGATAAGTTGGATGAAAAAGTAGTACAAGGTTGGAGAGATGGTATTCCATTAAAAAGAGGTGGTCAGCCAGAAGATGTTGCCAATGCGTGCTTGTTTTTAGCTTCAGACCTTTCCGCCTATATCACAGGACAAGTATTAAATGTAGATGGCGGAATGCTTACCTAAGATTGGTTGATTAGTTGGGGCCTACTAAAGTCTGGTTTTAAATATTTAAATGCGGGGAAGCCTAAGTGCAATTCTTCATTACCCTAATATTGGACACTTTATACAGCCCAAAACTTCTATCAACTTACAAGTCCCAATGAATAAATATGATGCAAATTCAAACAGTACTCTTTATATTGCTCGCAGCCTTTGTGGCATTGGCACTGGTACTGTTTCAATATTATTATAAAACCAAAAGGAAGGGAAAACTACATGTGGTCCTATCCTTTTTACGTTTTTTATCCATATTTGGTATCCTGCTACTTATTATAAACCCAAAATTTGCCCATAAGGAATATACCTTGGAAAAAACAAATTTGGTTCTGTTAACGGACAATTCCACATCAATAACCCCCGATGACAAATCCCAAATAATCTCGAACCTCTCTACATTAAAAAATAACACCTCTACCATATCCGAAAAGTTCAATATTGTAAATTATAATTTTGGAGCGGACCTAAGCGATTTTGATAGTCTCAGCCACACTGAAAGAAGTACCAACATTTCAAAGGCCTTGTCCAGTCTAAATGAAATATATACAAGTTCCAATACGGCAGTGGTACTTTTTTCCGACGGCAATCAGACTATAGGGGAGGATTATGAATTTTACGGCAAAAGACAAAACCTTCCTATCTATCCTATTGTTTTAGGAGATACTACCAAGTATGATGATATCTTAATTCGCCAGGTAAATACAAATAAATATGCCTTTTTAAAGAATAAATTCCCCTTGGAAGTTTTTATCTCCTATGATGGTCAAAAAGATATAAACCCAGAATTGCAAATTCTTATCGATGGCAAATTGAGTCATAAGGAAAAGGTATCCCTATCCGCTAAGTCGAACACTAAAATTATTAATACTCAATTAGAGGCTAGTAGCGTAGGAATAAAAAATATTAAGGTGAGTGTAGCTCCTCTACCCAATGAAAAAAACAAGGTTAACAATGAAAAATTATTGGCCTTGGAAGTTCTGGATGAAAAAACAAATGTCGCTATTATTTCCAGTATCCTCCACCCGGACATTGGAGCTATTAAAAAAGCAATTGAGAGTAATGAACAAAGATTGGTATCCATTTATAAGCCCAACATCGATTTAAACAAATTGGATGAAGTGGATGTCTATATTCTATACCAACCTGATGCTTCCTTTGATAGAATCTACAAACAAATCCAATTACGAAAATCCAATTCATTTACGATATTGGGAACCTATACCGATTTTAATTTTATAAACAGGATTCAAAAAAACTACGTTATTGGAACAGGGTATCCAATACAAGAAGTATTTGCTACTCTTAATAATGCTTTTTCCAAATTTGACATTTCCGAATTCTCCTTCGATGGTTTTCCACCACTTTTAACCAATGCTGGATCCGTGGATGTTTTGGGTATTAGTGAACCTATGCTAAAAATGCGGATCAAAGGGGTGGAAATGAATCAACCCTTATGGACCATTGCAGAACAAGATGTATCAAAACACGCCGTTCTGAATGGAGAAAATCTATGGAAATGGAGACTTCAGACCTACAGAAACGATCAAGCCTTTAAGAATTTTGATGCTTTTCTAGGAAAATTGATCCTTTATCTTTCAACCTCAAAAGGAAAAAACAGATTTGTATTGGATTATAGTCCTATTTACAACAACAGCAGTGAAACAAAAATAAGGGCTACCTATTTTGATGAGGCCTTTTCCTTTGATACCAATGCCTCTATCAATTTAAAAGTAGTGGATAAACCTAATAATAAATCCATGGAGGTGCCTATGTTGCTAAAAGATGGGTATTATGAGGCCGACCTAAGTAATTTATCTTCGGGAGAATATAGCTTTACGGCCACTATAGCCAAGGAAAACCTAAGTAGGTCCGGTAACTTTTCTATTTTGGATTTTGATGCGGAAAAACAATTTTCTTCCAGTGATCATCGAAAACTGCAACGTCTGGCAAACAACACTAAAGGAAAGTTATATTTCCCCGGCCAGGTGCAATCATTGATAAAGGATTTGGAAGCCGACCCTAAGTACGTGCCAACCCAAAAAAGCAAAGAAATTGTCGTACCTTTAATCGATTTTAAATTTCTATTGGCTGCTATTATTGCGGCGCTATCCTTGGAATGGTTTATCAGAAAGTATAACGGATTAACTTAATAATTAATAAATATAATAAATGGACAAATTACCAAAAATTGCATTACCAGTCATATTCGGTATTATAGTACTAGTAATATTAATCTCAAAATCTGCCATTACCATTGGCTCAGGTGAAGCCGGCGTGTTATATAAAACTTTTTCTGGTGGTGTGGTTACGGATGAACCACCTTTAGGTGAAGGATTCCACATTGTAGCTCCCTGGAACAAGGTTTTTATATATGAGGTTAGGCAACAGGAAGTTTTGGAGAAAATGCAGGTACTGTCATCCAACGGGCTTGAAATTAAGTTGGAAGCTTCTGCCTGGTTTGAACCTAAAAGAGAGTTTATAGGAAAGTTGCACCAGGAAAAAGGCACGGAATACATACAACGTGTATTGTTGCCCACCATCAGGTCTGCCGCCCGAAGTGTAGTGGGAAGATATACCCCGGAACAATTGTATTCCAGTAAAAGGGATGCCATTCAGCAAGAGATCTTTGAAGAAACCCAAAAAATCGTAGATGGACAATATATTCAGCTAAATGAAATTTTGGTTAGGGACGTAACCCTGCCCGCTACCATCAAGGAGGCAATAGAACGTAAACTTAAGCAGGAACAGGAATCCTTGGAATATGAATTTAGATTGGTTACTGCACAGAAAGAAGCTCAAAAAGTTATCATTGAGGCTCAGGGTAAGGCAGACGCCAATACAATACTAAGTGCTTCCTTGACGGACAAAATATTACGGGATAAGGGAATTGATGCCACTATTAAATTAGCGGAATCTCCAAATTCCAAGGTTATTGTAATAGGTAGTGGCGACTCAGGTATGCCCATTATTTTAGGTAATCAATAATAATTTAACAATTTTGAAATAAATTGTACCGTATAAATTTTCCAAGGTTGAAAAATAGTTTTAATTTTGTCATATCATGAAAAACAACAGGACACATCATCATCATTTCTTTACTTGCAGTCAAGCGAGCTAGGAATGTATTGTTGTATCTAAACTATATTCTAACCCGTTTGAGCAATCAAACGGGTTTTGTATTTAACATCCTGTTAGATTTGTTCAGGCCAAAAACAAAAAATTAGAAAATGAAAAAAATTAGAATTGCTATCCAGAAAAGTGGCCGTCTAAATGAAGACTCACTTCAAATACTAAAAGATTGTGGAATTTCTATCGATAATGGAAAAGACCAACTTAAAGCCTCTTCCAGAAATTTCCCCTTGGAAGTTTTCTATCTTCGAAATGGAGATATCCCACAATATTTAAGGGATGGCGTAGTAGATATTGCCATTATTGGGGAAAATGTACTAATAGAAAAAGGAGAGGATATTTCAATTGCAGAGAAATTAGGTTTTTCCAAATGCAAAGTATCTTTGGCTGTTCCTAAATCGGTAAAGTACAATTCGGTAAAAGATTTTGAAGGCAAAAAAATTGCCACATCGTATCCAAATACCGTAAAAAACTATCTAGATAGCAAAGGAGTAAAGGCTGATCTTCATATTATTAGTGGTTCTGTGGAAATTGCACCCAATATTGGTTTGGCCGATGCTATTTGTGATATTGTCTCAAGTGGAAGTACACTTTTCAAGAATAATTTGAAAGAAGTTGAGGTGATGTTGACCAGTGAGGCCGTACTGGCAGTTTCTCCACAAATTTCTCAGGAAGGAACGGAGTTGCTGGAAAAATTAAGATTTAGAATTCAATCCGTTTTACGTGCCAGGCAATCCAAATATGTTCTATTGAACGCCCCTAACAATAAATTGGACGAAATTATTGGGCTGCTGCCCGGTATGAGGAGTCCTACAGTACTACCTTTGGCCGAGGAAGGTTGGAGTTCCGTACATACTGTAATCAACAAGGATAAATTCTGGGAAGTTATCCAAGAGCTTAAAAAAGCTGGAGCTGAGGGAATACTTGTTTGCCCCATTGAAAAAATGGTGCTATAACACTTGTCCTTATGACTACTACCTTTCATATGGAGCTTATCCCAAAGAAGAATATAAATGATATTTTACCTTTGGTACAAATGCTCAACAACGGTAAATTTCCTGTTGAAATTCTTAAAAAAAGATTGCAGGATATGCTTAGGGACGGCTATCAATGTTTGGGCGTCTACGATAAAGAAGCGTTAATAGGTATATGTGGTATATGGGTTCTAAATAAATTATATGTAGGTAAACATATTGAACCTGACAATGTTTATGTATTACCGGAATATCGAAGTTCTGGAGTTGGAAAATTGATGATGGATTGGGTATTTAATTATGCTCTAGAAATCGGATGCGATGCCTCGGAAGTTAACTGCTATATAAAAAATGAAAAAGGAATTCAGTTTTGGAATAACCAAGGTTATAAGGCCATAGGCTACCATATGCAAAAAGTATTATAGCAATGAATAAGATATACAATCCACAGAGAGCAGATTGGAAGGCAGTTTTAAAACGGCCGACCCAAACTATTGCCGATATCGAGGATATGGTCGATGCCGTTTTTATGGAAATAAAGACTGGCGGCGATTCCGTGGTAAGCAACTATACCAAAAAATATGATGGAGTGGTTTTACCGGATGCATTTGTATCTCGCTTAGAGATAGAGGAGTCTGAAAAAATGATTTCAAGCGATTTAAAGTCGGCTATTCAACAGGCCAAAAACAATATTGAAATATTTCATAAAGCACAAAAAACGGATAAAGTTTCCGTAGAAACTGCTAATGGTGTCCAATGCTGGCAAGAAAAACGTCCCATACAAAAAGTGGGATTGTACATTCCCGGAGGTACGGCTCCTTTGTTTTCTACGATCTTAATGCTTGCAGTACCAGCAAATATTGCGGGCTGCCAAGAAATTATCCTGTGTACCCCGCCCAACAAGGAAGGAAAAGTTCATCCGGCCATATTATATACGGCCAATCTATGCGGAGTTACCAAAATATTTAAAGTTGGAGGCATTCAGGCCATTGCCAGTATGACTTTTGGAACAGAAACCATTCCTCCCGTCTATAAAATATTTGGGCCAGGAAATCAATTTGTAACCGTTGCCAAACAAATAGCCACAAAATATGGTGTAGCCATTGACATGCCTGCAGGTCCCAGTGAACTTTTGGTGATGGCCGATGATACCGCCAATGCAGCATTTGTAGCCTCAGATCTATTGAGCCAGGCAGAACATGGTGTGGACAGTCAGGTTATTTTAGTATCCACTTCCAAAAATTTTATAGATGCCGTTGAAGCGGAGGTAGCTGAGCAAATTAAGGATTTGCCGAGAAAAGATATAGCCGAAAAGGCTATAGCCAATAGCAAATTAATTTACGTGGATAGCCAACAGACGGCTGTAGATCTAATCAATGAGTACGGTCCGGAACATTACATTCTATGTGTTAAAAATGAAGAATTTTTCCTAAGACAAACCTATAATGCCGGTTCTGTTTTTATTGGGAATTACACTCCAGAAAGTGCAGGGGATTACGCATCTGGAACCAATCATACGTTACCGACCAATGGATATGCGAAACAGTATAGTGGCGTAAACCTGGATAGTTTTATGAAAAGTATGACTTTTCAAAAAATATCGGAAAAAGGAATTCAGGAAATTGGCAATACCATAGAGTTGATGGCCGAAGCGGAAGGGCTGCAAGCCCATAAGAATGCAGTAACCCTGAGATTGAACAGTTTAAAATAATAAGACCGAAGTATTGAGCTGGCACAGCACGATACTAGCCGGATAAAATGCCGAAAAGCATAAATAGAATGAAAACAAAAATATTCAACATTAACAACATAGTTCGGGAGAACGTAAAAGGATTAAGTCCCTATTCCTCTGCAAGGGATGAATATGTTTCAGATGGTTCCAAAATGGTATTTTTAGACGCCAATGAAAATCCTTTTGAATCTGGTGTAAATAGATATCCGGATCCACATCAAAGACGCTTAAAAGAAGTCTTGGCAGAAAAAAAGGGAGTTTCCACACAACAACTTCTTTTAGGGAATGGTAGTGATGAGGTGTTGGATTTAATTTTTCGGGCCTTTTGCGAACCCAAAGAGGACAATATTATCTCCTTACCACCCACATACGGTATGTATAAGGTACTTGCAGGAATAAACAATGTGGAGAATAGAGAGGTATTATTGACAAAAGAATTTGAACCCAATGTACCAGAAATACTGAAAGTAGCTGATGGTAAGAGTAAATTACTATTTCTCTGCTCGCCAAACAATCCCACCGGAAATAGCTTTTCCAGTAGCAGCGTTAGGGAGTTGTTGGACAATTTTAATGGATTGGTAGTTATAGATGAAGCCTATATCGATTTCTCAAGTGAAGTAAGTTGGATTTCGGAATTGCAGAATTATCCCAATCTAGTGGTAACCCAAACCTTATCCAAAGCCTATGGTATGGCAGGTATAAGATTAGGGACCTGTTATGCTTCTGAGGAAATAATAGCTGTATTAAATAAAATAAAACCACCATATAACGTAAATGAATTAACGCAGCAAAGAGCTTTGGAGCGGGTTTTGGACGTTAATGCGGTTAATTTGGAGGTAATAGATATTTTAACGGAAAGGGAGGCCCTTTTTAATGTGTTGCACCAAGTAGAGTTTGTAGAAAAAATATATCAAACTGACGCAAATTTTATTCTCGCCAAAGTGGATGATGCTACCAGAAGATACAATCAACTTTTGAAAATGGGTATCGTAGTTCGCAACAGGACCTCGCAGCCACTTTGTGAAAATACACTGAGATTTACCGTGGGAACCAAAGAGGAAAATAAGAAATTAATAAGCGCATTGCAAAATATAACAACCTTATAATATTATGAGTCCGGATAAGAACACTAATGCCGCCAAACGAAATAAAAATGGTAAAAAAGTGCTGTTTATAGATAGGGATGGTACCATTATTAAAGAAACCATAGACGAGCAGATAGATGCTTTTGAAAAAATGGTATTTTATCCCAAGGCATTTACCTTTTTGGGGAAAATAGCCAAGGAATTGGATTATGAATTGGTAATGATTACCAATCAGGATGGCTTGGGTACCGATATTTTTCCTGAAGACACTTTTTGGCCGGTACATAATTTTATATTGAAATCGTTCGAAAATGAAGGAGTTGTATTTGATAAGGTATTCCTTGATCGAACTTTCCCCCATGAAAATGCCAATACGCGAAAGCCCGGAACAGGTTTGTTAACGGCTTATTTTTCGGAAGATTACGATTTGGAAAATTCCTTTGTCATAGGGGACCGATTGACCGATGTTGAATTGGCCAAAAATTTAGGGGCCAAAGGAATCTTTATAAATGACAATACCAATTTAGGAAAAGGGGAAATATCCGTTAAAAGAGAAGAATTGGATAATTACATAGCCCTGGAGAGCAATGATTGGGAAAAAATATACGAGTTTTTAAAATTGAAAGATCGGGTTTCTGAAATAACCCGTAAAACCAATGAAACCGATATTTTCATTAAACTTAATTTGGACGGTACCGGAAAGAGTGATATTAGCACCGGGTTGGACTTCTTTGACCATATGTTGGATCAATTGGCCCGTCATGGCCAAATGGACCTTGAAATCAAAGTTAAAGGCGATCTGGAAGTAGACGAACATCATACCATAGAAGATACGGCAATAGCATTGGGCGAGGTGTTTCATAAAGCTTTGGGCAATAAATTGGGAATCGAAAGATATGGTTTCTGTTTGCCTATGGACGACTGTTTGGCACAGGTTGCCATCGATTTTGGTGGACGAAACTGGTTGGTTTGGGAAACGGAATTCAAAAGGGAAATGATAGGAAAAATGCCAACGGAAATGTTTTATCATTTCTTTAAATCGTTTACGGATGGAGCCAAAGCCAATTTAAATGTTAAGGCTGAAGGTAATAATGAACACCATAAAATAGAGGCCATTTTCAAAGCTTTTGCCAAGGCAATCAAGGTGGCCGTGAAACGTGACGTAGAAAAAATGGTGCTACCAAGTACCAAAGGAGTTTTATAGGAGTAAATAAATCTGTCCGAAGGACAACTAAAAATGAAAATAGTAATTATTGATTACGGAGCCGGAAATATTCAGAGTATTAAGTTTGCCTTTCAGCGCTTGGGGTATGAGGCTATTTTGAGCCGGGATGCCGATGAGATTATGGCGGCCGATAAAGTTATATTTCCGGGAGTGGGGGAGGCAAGCAGTGCCATGAAGAAATTGCGTGAAAGTAAATTGGACCAGATTATTCCTAAACTAAAACAGCCAGTATTGGGAATTTGCCTGGGAATGCAATTAATGTGTCATTCTTCGGAAGAAGGCGATACACAAGGCCTTGGTATTTTTGATGTAGATGTGGTTAAATTCTCCAATAAGGTCAAGGTTCCGCAGATAGGGTGGAATCAAATTACCAATTTAAAATCCGACCTATTCAACAACATAAAGGAAAAGGAACATATTTATCTAGTACATAGTTTTTATGCCCCAATTTGCGAGGAAACAATTGCCGAAGCTGAATACGGCTTGGGATATAGTGCCGCTTTAAAAAAAGATAATTTTTATGGAACTCAATTCCACCCAGAAAAGAGCAGCGAGGTTGGAGAAAAGATCCTTAGGAATTTTATTGATAGTGCCACTAGTTAATACTGTATAAACATGAGAATAATACCTGCAATAGATATAATTGAAGGAAAATGTGTAAGACTGTCCAAAGGAGACTACGACACCAAGAAAATCTATAATGAGAATCCCTTGGAGGTGGCCAAAGAGTTTGAAGCCCATGGAATTGAATACTTGCATTTGGTAGATTTGGACGGGGCTAAATCCAAACATATCGTAAATCATAAAGTGTTGGAAAAAATAGCTTCCAATACCAACTTGAAAATAGATTTTGGTGGCGGGCTAAAGACCGATGATGATCTAAGGATCGCCTTTGAAAGTGGGGCCAATCAAATCACTGGCGGGAGCATTGCCGTTAAGGACAGGGATACTTTTATTTCCTGGATCAACAAATACAGTCCTGAGAAGATTATTCTTGGAGCGGACGCAAAAGATGAGATGGTAGCTGTATCGGGTTGGATGGAAGAATCCAAGGAAGAGTTGATTCCCTTTATCCAAACGTATCAAAAAGAAGGTATTAGAGCAGTAATTTGTACCGATATAAGTAAAGATGGCATGTTAGAGGGTCCTTCTTTTGATCTGTACCGTAAAATTTTGGAGGCTTGCGGCCCAAATATCTTACTGATAGCCAGTGGAGGAATTTCAACCTTTGAAGAACTTCCCAAATTGGCCGAATTGGGTTGCGAAGGAACCATAATTGGAAAAGCCATTTATGAAAATAGAATTAGTTTAAAACAATTGGAAAAATTTATTCTCGACATCTAATAAATATTAAGCTTGTTGTTGAATTATTGGGCGCCATTTATAGTTTTCAAGACCGTAAGTAGCAGCTTAAATTTCCAAAAATAAATGTAGCAAATGTTAACAAAAAGAATAATCCCTTGTTTGGATATTAAAAATGGTAGGACTGTAAAAGGGATAAACTTTGTGGATTTGCGGGACGCAGGTGATCCAGTGGAACTTGCCGAGATCTACGCCAAGTCCGGCGCGGACGAATTGGTCTTTTTGGATATTTCGGCCACGGAGGAGGGAAGAAGAACTTTGGCCGATTTGGTATTGCGGGTTGCCGAAAAGGTAAATATTCCTTTTACCGTAGGTGGTGGTATTTCGTCTGTGAAGGATGTGGATATATTATTACATAACGGAGCGGATAAAGTATCCATAAATTCATCCGCCGTCAAAAATCCTCAATTGATCAACGATCTGGTAGCCAAATTTGGCTCGCAATGTATTGTTGTGGCCATAGATGCCAAACAGATCGATGGGGAATGGATAGTGCATTTGGTAGGAGGGAAGGTACCCACAGAACTAAATCTTTTTACTTGGGCGAAGGAGGTTGAAAAACGTGGGGCTGGAGAAATTTTATTTACCTCCATGAACCATGATGGAACAAAGGATGGGTTTGCCAATGAGGCTTTGGCCAAATTATCAACAGAATTGAACATTCCAATAATAGCATCGGGTGGGGCAGGAAATATGCAACATTTTACGGATACATTTGTTGAAGGAAAGGCAGATGCAGCTCTGGCTGCAAGCGTTTTTCATTTTAAGGAAATAGAAATCAAAGACTTAAAGGAAGAGTTAAAAAGAAATAATATCCCCGTTAGGCTATAATCAATTTTATTATCAGCAAGGTGGATTAATCCAAACACTTCCTATAACAAACCTAAAATTACATTATGGAATCCAAAAGCATGAACATAGACTTCAACAAAAACAATGACGGCTTGGTCCCGGCAATAGTACAGGATGCAAATACCAAAAATGTACTTATGTTGGGATATATGAACCAGGAAGCATATAACAAAACAATAGACAGTAGTAAAGTAACCTTCTATAGCCGCACAAAAAGCAGATTATGGACCAAAGGAGAGGAAAGCGGAAATTTTTTGAATCTAGTGGACATTAAATTGGACTGCGATAACGATACCCTGCTTGTCATGGTAGATCCTGTTGGACCAACCTGCCATAAAGGAACCGATACCTGTTGGGGCGAAGAAAATAAATCTACATTCGGGTTTATTACAGAACTGGAAAATATTATTCAGAACAGAAAAGATCAGGCCGATGGTATAATTCCGATTCCCGAAGGAGTTAAACCCAGCTATGTTTCCTCACTATTTAAGAGCGGTATCAATAAAGTAGCACAGAAAGTAGGGGAAGAAGCTGTAGAGGTGGTAATTGAGGCCAAGGATGATAATGATCAACTGTTCAAAGATGAAAGTGCAGATCTATTGTTCCATTATCTAATATTGTTACAGGCTAAAGGGTTTAAACTTCAGGATATTGTAAAGGTTCTGGAGTCGCGCCATTAATTTCTGAATATTTTCATTTGAAATGAAAATTGTTTAATTTACAACTTGGTATTTTTTGGTAAAAAAAATTGACTTATCTTCAAAAATTCCAATAGTTAATTAATAATCTTAATAATCGCATAGGCTATGAAATCAAATAGGAGAGATTTTATCAGAAAAACATCCATTGCAGGAATGGGTTTGGCAATGGCACCGGCTTGGTCCCATAATACAATGGGAAATAATATAAATAACGGACCTGCAGCAAGTCCGGGAGCTATTTATATGGGTGGCTTTTCTGCTCCAAAATTGGATACGGTCAAGTGTGCGTTTATAGGTGTTGGTGCCCGAGGATCTGGACATGCCCATCAGATAGCCGCCATTGAAGGCACAGAGGTAGTAGCTATTAGTGATTTGTACCAAGATTTGGCCGAGAAATCTGCGAAGGTATGTACGGAGAACGGTGCAGGAACCCGTCACAAGAAGATAAAGCTGTACACCAATGGTGAAGACGATTGGAAAAAAATGCTGAAAAAGGAAAAACCTGATGCGGTTTTCGTCTGTACCCCATGGGAATTGCACGCCCCCATGGCTATTGAGGCCATGAAAAATGGAGCTCACGTATTTGTAGAAGTACCACTTGCCCTCACACTTGAAGAAATGTGGGAAATAGTAGATACTTCGGAGAAGACCCAGAAGCACTGTATGATGATGGAAAACGTCAACTACGGTAGGGAAGAGCTTCTCTACCTAAACATGTGCAGACAGGGTGTTATTGGGGAATTGCTTCATGGAGAAGCTGCCTATATCCACGAATTAAGAGGACAGATGAACGAGGTGGAACGTGGTACCGGTTCATGGCGTACCCCGCATTATGCCCATCGCGATGGAAATCTATATCCAACACATGGATTGGGCCCAGTTGCCCAATACATGAATTTGGCCAGGGGAGAGGATAACTTTAAATTTATTAACTCATTTTCATCCCCAGGCAAAGGACGAAATCTATATGCTGCCAAAAATTTCCCGCCAGATCACAAATGGAATAAGTTGGACTTTAAAGGGGGCGATATAAATACATCTATAGTTAAGACCAACTTGGGCAGAACTATTATGGTACAATGGGACGAAACTAGCCCTAGGCCATACACCAGACATAATCTGATTCAGGGGACAAAAGGAACCTTGACCGGTTTCCCAACAAGGGTCGCCCTGGAAGGTGGGGTTGAAGGAGGACCTGATAGCCATCATGAATACGCAGAAGGTGATCAATTACAAAAAATATTTGAAAAATACGAACATCCACTGTACGTCCGTTTAGGAGAATTGGCCACTAAAATGGGCGGACATGGAGGAATGGACTTTATAATGAGGTACCGAATTATTGAGTGTTTAAGAAATGGAGAGCCTTTAGATCAAAATGTTTACGAAGGTTGTTATTGGAGTGCTGTCGGAACTTTAAGTGAAGTTTCTGTGGCCCAAAACGGAGCTCCACAAACGTTTCCAGATTTTACCAGGGGCAATTGGAAAACTACGGAACCATTAGGAATCGTCAGCTAATGACATAAGACTTATAATCAAATAAAAAGTCATTGTATTATATACAATGACTTTTTTAATTTTAGGTAGTAGGGAAATAATTTTAAAAAAATCTAAGGTGTAATTTCTACTCCCGCTACTTCGGTCCGACTATCCAATTGGGTTATTAGGTCCTGAGTGCTATTGAACACCTTTTTACTGTAATAACGTCCTCGATCCCAATCCGCAGGATTTGCTGCTTTTATAGCATCAGCTATTATATCCTGCACATTCTCAGTGAGTCCTTCACATTGACTGCCTTCCAATAGCTTTAAAAGTTTATCATAAGACTCCAAGGCCTTTCCTGAATAATACTTCTGATGCTCATAATTATTGGCCTTTAATGCACTCTTGGCGTGATTTAAGGCATAAGAAGCTGTTGAATAGATTAATTCACAATCGTCCTTGGCCGAAGCAAAGGAAAAAATAGATAACGAAAAGAATAATAGGAAAACTTTTTTCATAAGAACGGGGATTTCAAGTTTTATCTAAAGAAAACGAACCGGTTCTTACAATATTGCTGGTCGTACTAAATCCTATGATTTTTGCACAGTAAACCAACACCCATCCAATCCGTCAGATTAAAACGAATTTACCACCATACTACAAATAGTTTTTCAATTTTTAAATCTTCGGTTTTGACCCAAAGCATCGGGGAATACCCATCTTCCAATTTATTTGAAATAAGATCTATTACTTCGTTATATGATAGCCAATCTACTTTGTTAATTGGTTCTAGTAGCCATTCTGACTTGGATGGCAGATAATACTTCAAGTTTAAAAAATTATTGGACTTAAATTTTCGCAAGGAAATCCACCTACCAACAATACAATCGGAATTAAATGGACCCAGATCTAATTTGCTTAATGCATAAGGAACAAACAATTGGCATTTAAAGCATACCTGATGCTTCAGTTCGGAAATGTTTATATTTAATTCTTTCAATATAGAAATGGCCTCCGGCGTATTCAACAGGGGAATTTGGCGATTTAAGATTTTTTCTTTCTTGGCATAAAAGGAATCACGTTGGTTGGGGCCTATCAATTGGTGTTGAACAATAGCTGTTTCCTGGCGTAATACATAAAACTTGTACGTTAGCTCAACATGTGTATATATCTTATTATCAACATGTTGAACTAAAAAATCAATTTCACCCATGCTGACTTTATTCTTCCTAATTGGAATATTGTGTGCTATAACCTTATAGTCCTGGGAATGTTGGATCAGTTGATGAAAAATGTGTTCTATTTTATGTCCCAACCTCAAATTGGTTGGAATCACCGCTGTTTCCAGATTTCCAAAATCAATTTTTGGCAACCTAAATTGCTCCAAGCCATCCAAATTACCGTTCCAGAGTGGCGGAGTTTCAAAAAATGACCGATAATATGAAAGGTTTTTATGATCCAAACGATACTATTATATGTAAACCGTTAAGTTTTCTATAAAAAGGAAATGGTCTAGACCAAATTAATTAATTTTATAGTATGGCTGTAAATAAAAGAAAAGGGTTTCGATTTTCCAATTATGAAGCCCCCGAGCAAACTCCTTTCGAAAAGCTTTTTGATATTTTCAAGGAACTAATTACACATACTTCGGGAGATGTGGATGAGGCTTTGGATTGGTTAAGGGAATTGGACAAGGAGTACCAACTTACGGATGAGAATTACACCATAGATGATTTTATAGAAGACCTCAAGGCAAAAGGTTTTCTTAGGGAAGAACCTAAAGATGGGGATGGCACCGGCTCTGGGGACCAAAAAGCGGATTTGTCCATCACCGCCAAAATGGAACGGATTATAAGACAAGCGGCCCTGAACCAAATTTTTGGTAAAATAAAACGCAGTGGTTCCGGCAATCATAAAACCGGTTTATCGGGTAGGGGAGATGAACATACTGGTGAGTTCAGGGAATATCGATTTGGCGACAGTCTAGAGCGGATTTCCATGACCGAAAGTTTAAAGAATGCCCAAATTAACCATGGTATTGGGAATTTTCATTTAAGCGAAGAGGATTTGGTGGTAGAGGATACCCAATTCAAAGCCCAAATGAGTACCGTACTTATGATCGATATAAGCCATAGTATGATACTCTATGGCGAAGACCGTATTACCCCGGCGAAAAAAGTCGCTATGGCTTTAGCCGAGCTCATTACAACGCGATATCCAAAAGATACTTTGGAAATTTTGGTCTTTGGTAACGATGCATGGCCCATTCCTATTAAAGACTTGCCTTATTTAAAAGTGGGGCCCTACCATACCAATACTGTGGCTGGATTACAATTGGCTATGGACATGCTCCGCAGAAAGCGAAATACCAATAAGCAGATTTTTATGATTACCGATGGTAAACCCAGTTGTATTAGATTGCCAGATGGCACCTACTACAAAAATAGTGTGGGCTTGGATGATTACATTGTTGAAAAATGTTATAACATGGCCAGGCAGGCTAGAAAGTTACATATTCCCATAACCACCTTTATGATTGCCAAGGACCCCTATTTAACCCAATTCGTAAGACATTTTACAGAGGCAAATAAAGGAAAGGCATTCTTTACCGGCCTAAAGGGACTAGGAGAGATGATTTTTGAGGATTACGAACAAAACAGAAGAAAAAGATTAAAGGGATAAACAGGCAAAATCAAAATTTTGTAAAAGTTGTTTAGACACCGTGACCACTGGCCTAAATTGGTCGGTTAACCAAAATAAATATCACAAATGAAATTGAATTACAAGGAAATTACAAATCTAGGAGAGCTTAAAAAGGCAGGATACAAAGCCAAAAAGATAAAGGATGAATTAAGGGCAAATCTTATAGAAAAAATAAAATCGGACGAAGTTACCTTTCCAGGGGTTTGGGGTTATGAGAATTCTGTGGTCCCTGAACTGGAAAGAGCCATTTTATCCAGGCACAATATTAACCTATTGGGGTTAAGGGGACAGGCAAAGACACGTCTGGCCAGGCTTATGGTGAATTTATTGGATGAATATATTCCCATCATTTCCGGTTCGGAAATAAATGACGACCCTTTAAGTCCCATTTCCAGGTTTGCCATAGATACCATTAAAGAGCACGGAGATCTAACTCCCATTTCCTGGCTGCATAGAAGTGACAGGTTCTATGAAAAACTGGCTACTCCAGACGTTACTGTAGCAGATTTAATAGGTGACGTAGATCCCATAAAGGCTGCTAACCTTAAATTGTCCTATGCAGATGACAGGGTTATCCATTTTGGAATGATACCTAGGGCTAATCGATGTATTTTTGTGATCAATGAATTACCAGATTTACAAGCCAGAATACAGGTTTCCCTTTTTAATATTTTACAGGAGGGTGACATACAAATAAGGGGATTTAAACTTAGATTACCTTTGGACCTTCAGTTCGTATTTACCGCAAACCCTGAAGACTATACCAATAGGGGCAGTATAGTAACCCCATTAAAAGATAGGATAGGGTCCCAAATTTTAACCCATTATCCGGAGGACATAGAAACCGCACGCAAAATCACAGAACAGGAATCCAAATTAGATCAACGACAAAGCGAGGTCGTTTATGTCCCGGATCTGGCAAAAGATTTATTGGAACAAATAAGTAGGGAAGCAAGGGAAAGCGAATATGTAGATTCCAAAAGTGGTATAAGTGCCAGGATGAGCATCACTTCCTATGAAAACCTAATGAGTACGGCCGAACGGAGGGTGTTAAAGAACGGTCAAAAATCGACCATGGTGAGACTAAGCGACTTTATGGGGGTTATTCCTTCCATAATAGGAAAAATAGAATTGGTTTATGAAGGCGAACAGGAAGGTTCTGGAAGTGTTGCTGAAATACTGATCGAAGATGCCGTTAAATCGCTCTTTACCAACTATTTTCCCAAGATAGATAAATTGGAACGCAAAGATGCGGAAGGCCCCTATGACGAATTGGTAAGTTGGTTTTTTGACGGGGAAGGTTTCGATTTGTTGGATGATGCCACCGACAAAGAATATATGGAAAAGCTGGATAGCATAGCTCCCTTACAACAACTTATTAAAGAACATCAGCCCGAATTTCAAAAGGAAGATTCCTATTTCTTAAAAGAATTACTGTTGTGGGGAATGGTAGCCCACAAGAAATTGAGCAAACAGCGTTATACTACAGGATATCAAATAAAAGATGTTTACGGTAGTTTTATAAGGGGGCTATAAAATTATAATATTACTCCCATGCATCTATATGATTATTTAAGTAATCGAAATCATATTTGCCCACCCTTTGCTTTCTAATGACAAAGGACCAAATGGTAAGTAAAACCAATAGTGATTGCAAGGAAATGATTAAAATACCCATAGGCATAAAAGAACTTGGAATAACATGGTCTTGAAATTCATGTTGTGAACCGAGTATTAAAAAGGTTTCTGAAATTTCATATAAATAGACCAATAAAATACCATACATGATATACTCAATATTTTTCATGATCATGTCCGGATATTCATTTTCGGTGATTTTGAACCATAGGACATACATAAATAGAAAGTGTATAATGGTTACAAAGGGAAAAATATAGTTCTCAATTCTATTGAATATAAAGGTACTGCCATACATACTGTAAAAACTAAGGCATAGTAGACATGCTATGACCAAAATAGATAGAATAATATTCAATTTTGGTACGGTTGTTTTAATTGAATTTCCCATAATTAAGTTTTAAGATCCAGGACAATATTCAACATAATTACAATAAAATTCCTACATGATATGTAAAATATCGTTGAATCGATATAAATTTTAGTTGGAAAAAACAGCGCTCGGAGGAAGTGCTAAAAAGTTTCGATGAAATTAGTGCTGCCCTGTTCTAGGAACAAGCATTTGTGACAGGCAAAATACGGGTTATTACGGTGGGGACAATGAGAATGCACCCTAACTACAATGCTCCTTACTACTGAAGGTTAGGATAACCAATTCCTCTTGGCTGCAAAATCGGCAAAAATTACCAGCAGCAATCCGAAGATCACGATTAGTATAGGTAATATCATGGCTGTAGTCCGCATCACGTCAAAAGTATTACTGAGAAAAAAATGATAGAGCTGTTGAAGTAGGATACCTACAAGAGAAAGTATAAATACAACCTTAGCCCATTTTTTTTTCAACAATAGGGCAATAGAACCGAGTAGTCCACTCCAAATAGCAATCGCAAAGGCTGCAGTTGCCCAACTAGGCCGTGATTCATACAATGCTTGCTGCGCTTCGGGCATTGAAACAAAAACTTCCTCGCTCATAAAAACTTCTGACAGGTAGGCAGAAACTCCGATTAAATTCCACAAAAGGGCAATTACGCCAACTATCCAAAACCACATTGGTGGTTTTACCGTAGATTTATCATTCATTTTATATTGGTTTAGGTTATTATTGTTACCAACAAATTACAAAAAAATAAATCCAATTTGACTACACGTTGATTTTGAGCGCATTAGGCCTGATTTGATTTTTTACTAATTAAAACTGGATGCAAACACCTCGTTTTTACTATTTAATTCATGTTCAATTTTTGGGTTTCAGGTTTAGTGGCTGGCAAAAACAACCTAATCAAAAAACTGTTGAGGGTATGCTGGTAAAGACCCTAAAATTTGTTTTGCCCAATGCTAAATTTAAAATTCTGGGAGCTGGTAGGACAGACGCCAAAGTATCTGCTTTAAACACTGCCTTTGAATTATTTTTGGATAAGGAACCGCTAAATGACCTTAAAGAATTTATGCATGACTTTAATATAAACCTGCCACCGGATATTCGGATAATCAGTATAGATCAGGTTACTGAAAACTTCAATATCATCAAAGAAAGTAAGCTAAAGGAATACGTTTATCTTTTCTCTTTTGGACAAAAAAATCACCCTTTTTGTGCTCCCTTTTTAGCAAATATTATAGAAGATCTCAATGTGGATTTAATGACGGACTGTGCCCAACTATTTGTTGGGACCCACGATTTTTCATCCTACACGGCCCGACTCCAACCAAACACAAAAGTGCTTAGAACCATAGAATCCTGTGAACTAAAGAGAAACAATATTTTGGAGGCCAATTTTTTTCCAGAAATTAGTTATGCTCTACATATCACTGGAGCCGGCTTTATGAGATATCAGATTAGGATGATTATGGGCGCTTTGATCCAAGTAGGAAAAGGCGAACTTACGGCTTTGGATATTAAAGAGTCCCTAAAAAAGGAAAACACAACTGTCTTGACCTTTGTTGCCCCTGGATCAGGTTTATTACTGAACGACCTAAAATTTAAATAGATGCTCCGAAAAAAATCTGACGGGAAATTTTGAAATTATTCTTTAAAATAATGACAAGTCCGTATTTCGCCGGTTGGATTTCATAAATTAGTGCTAAGAAATAATTGCGATTAGAATATTAAATTAAGATTACAACCTATGGCCAAAAAGAAACCAACACATAAACGGCAATCCATAAGACATATTAAGACCGGTAAGTCTCCCGGGACGGTCACCTATTTGGGTAATAGGGGAGGTGTAAAGAGTCTTGTGAACATAATGGAATACAATAAGCAGGACATTAAGGAATCTACCATTGATGTTTACGAGCCATCCAATTTTAATAAAATTATAGAACACAAAGTATCACTTTCCACTTCTTGGATCAATGTTATTGGAATAAGCGATGAGAAATTCATTGAAAATTTGGGAAATTCGCTTTCACTTAACCCATTAACCACGGAAGACGTTGTTAATACCCATCAACGTCCCAAAATAGATGAATACGACCATTATATTTTTGGTTCCTTCAAAATGCTTTATGTAGATGAAAACAGTGAATTGGTAACAGAACATTTGGCTATGGTTTTGATGGAAAATACCGTTCTTGTATTCCAAGAATTGCAAGAAGACGTTTTTAATAGTGTTCGGGAAAGGGCAAGGCACAAAACTGGGAGAATTAGAACCAAAAACGCCGACTACCTATTTTTTGCACTCTTGGATGCCATAATAGACAATTATTTTGTGGTCCTGGAGAATGTAAATCAAAAAATTGACTATCTAGAGGAAGAGATATACGACAATCCCAGTCCTAAAACTGCCCATGCCATACAGGACTTAAAGAAGGAAATACTTAGGATCAGACGGTATATTTATCCTGTAAAAGAGTTGATAAGTAAACTAATGGATACGGAACATGCCTTAATTAGCGATGACACCAAACTATTTCTCAGGGATACCATGGATCATTGCACAGAAATTAATGAAAGCCTCAATATATTCAGGGAAATGTCCATGAGCCTTATGGAAATGTATATGAGCAACATGAGCAATAAAATGAACGAGGTGATGAAAGTACTTACCATTATGGCCTCCATCTTTATTCCTCTTACCTTTATTGTTGGCGTATACGGAATGAATTTTGAACATATCCCAGAATTGAAGTATCCCAATGGATATTTCTATGTATGGGGTCTCATGATAGTAATTTTTATCGGTATGCTATTTTACTTTAAAAACAAGAGATGGCTGTAGATTTGGGATAAATCGCTTATAATCAATCGAACAAATCCGAGGACAGATAACGGTCGCCACGGTCGCACACAATAGACACAATGACCCCTTTTTCCAAACTTTGGGCAAGTTTCACTGCTGCTGCGGCAGCTCCACCACTGCTCATTCCTGCAAAAATACCTTCTTCCTTAGCCAATCGCTTGGCCATGTCCCTTGCTTCCTCTTCTGTAACCTCCATAACGGTGTCCACTTTCTTGGGGTTAAAAATTTTAGGAAGATATTCTTCGGGCCATTTACGTATTCCTGGAATCTTGGCTTCATCGGCGGGTTGCACCCCAACGATCTGAATATTGGAATTCTTTTCCTTCAAATAGGTAGAGGTTCCCATTATAGTTCCCGTGGTACCCATGGAAGACACAAAATGGGTGATCTCCCCTTGGGTATCCTTCCAAATTTCTGGGCCGGTGCTTTTATAATGTGCCTTCCAATTGTCATCATTGGAAAACTGATTGATCATTACATAACCTTCTTCCTTAACTTTTAGCTCCGCATAATCCCTGGCGCCTTCAATACCTACATCGGCAGGAGTAAGGGTTACTTTGGCTCCATACGCCCTCATAGTCTGTACTCTTTCCTTGGTGGAATTTTCGGGCATTACCAATTCAATATCCAATCCGTAAATACCGGCAATCATTGCCAAGGCAATTCCAGTATTACCACTAGTAGCTTCTATTAACTTGGAGTTGGTATCAAAATCGCCCCTTTCCAATCCACCTTTGATCATATTAAAAGCTGCGCGATCTTTCACACTTCCACCTGGATTGTTGCCCTCTAGTTTAAAAAGCAGTTTAACATTGGGGTTTGTATTAACAACTTTTGATATTACCAAGGGAGTGTTCCCTATAATATCCAAAATACTATGAGACATGCGGTAAGGTTTTTATTTTAATAATTGGAGAATGATAAACTGTTGAATTGGCGGGTACAGATTCTGTTATCCAGGCATTTCCTCCAATAACGGAATTTTCTCCAATAACTGTTTCTCCTCCAAGGATAGTGGCATTGGCATAAATGGTGACATTGTCTTCAATCGTTGGGTGCCTTTTGGTTTTTTGAAGTTTTTTGGCTACATACAAAGCCCCCAAGGTTACCCCTTGATAGATTTTTACATTATTTTTAATCATCGCGGTTTCACCAATGACCACACCTGTAGCATGATCTATAAAAAAGGATTTTCCTATTTGTGCACCTGGATTAATATCTACCCCAGTTTGCCTATGTGCATATTCCGTCATTAACCTGGGAACCAACGGAAAGCCTTCTACATATAGTTCATGCGCCAACCTATAAATGGCGATGGCATAAAAACCGGGATAGGCCATATAGACTTCTTCAATGGAAAGGGAAGCGGGATCACATTTTACAATAGCCTCCGCATCCAAATTCAATTTTTCCAAAATCTCGGGTAAACGGACCACAAAATTTTCCCAAACCCTTTTGCAAGGTTTCTCCACCTGCCAACACGCCAGATTCACCAACGCTTCAAATTCTTTTTCCAATAGATCCAGATTTTCGTCCACGGGGGTGTCTATATCGAACAAGGTATAAAACAAACGGTTGGTAAATAATTCCGTTCTTTCCTTTAGCTCAAACCTGAGGTTAGGCTGATTTTTATGCTCCTTAATATTTTTTATTATAGATGCTTTATCCATTTGCACTTTTAATTATATGTTCAAAATTAACCATTATTTCAAAATCACCTTGTGCTAATTTGGTTAACTTTAGCACAAAGATAATGTCTTATGAGTCGTATACAACAGGAGGTAATTACTAAAGATGTTTTTCAATTTTTGGAAAATCTAAAAAAAAACAATTCCAGGGAATGGTTCACGGAGCACAAAAGTGAATTCAAGGCGCTCGAATCCGGGGTGAAAAGTTTTTATACCTCTTTGATGAACAAGTTGAAAGTCCATGATGATATTGAAAAATTAAAAATGTTCCGGATATACAGGGATGTTCGCTTTTCCAAAGACAAAACTCCTTACAAGACCCATTTTGCGGGATCTTTTTCCAGAGCCGGCCTTAGGTTGCGAGGAGGGTACTATCTACGTATAAAGCCCGGTGAAACTTTTATAGCGACCGGATTTTGGGAACCAAATAAAGAAGACTTGTTTAGAATACGGAAGGAATTTGAAACAGATGCATCAGAATTCCGTTCTATTATTAATAAAAAGGGCTTTCAAAATATATGGGGCCAACTCCAGGGCGATGAATTAAAAACCGGCCCTTCAGGATTCAATAAAGAGCACCCCAACATTGATCTGATCAAAAAGAAGCAATTTATATTTGTGCGAAATTTTTCTGACAAGGAAGTCTTGGCTCCTGACTTTATGACCCAGATAGATCTATCTTTTCGAGCTATACGCCCATATTTTGACCTAATGAGCGAGATACTCACCACTAACCTTAATGGGGAATCCCTGCTGGATTAAGAAATTAGGCCGGTTGTAAAGCGGTAATCTCGAAGAATTGAACCTGATCTTTAAGTCGCTCAACAACCATTTGCATCATGCGTTTATTTAAAGAGGAAGAGTTCTGAATGTATAATATATACTCCTCGGTGGTAAACTGTCCTATAATAATTCCCTTCAAGGAATTTCTGAACTTAATGTCCTTTTGAATTGCGTTTTCTATAAAGAACAGACGTTTTTGCATCCCTAATTCATAAAAACTGTTTTTATGTTTAGTGATGTAATTTTGAAAAACCAGGAGCAGTAATTCATTTTGCATTTTAATCACGGGACGCAAGGTTACATTTTGAAACCTCTCATCACTGCTCATATTTTCCGATATTTTGGCTGAAGGGATTATAGGACGAATTTCCAAAAGACTATGGGACCTATCGCTCATATCATTGGTGTTTTTATAAAGGTAGGGATTCATGTTTTTTAGAATTAGGTATTCCCATTTAGTTTTTAACGAGGTTATGAACATTATACCGATGCATGGTCACGCTATTGGAATTTTCATTATTATAGACCTATTTTATTTTCATTTTGAATAAAATGTTGGGATGTAATTTAGATATACCTAAATCGGTGGACATTTCTTCTTATCGAAGGTATTAGGGTAAATTTCTTTACTAATTTTGCGGTAAAATTACTGTGTTATGAGATTTCATACTAGAAAATGGGTAAAGCCTGAAGATTTAAATGCCAATGGAACCTTGTTTGGAGGCAAGTTACTTGCCTGGATAGATGAGGAAGCCGCTCTATATAGTATTATACAACTGGAAAATAAGCGCGTGGTCACCAAATACATGTCCGAAATAAACTTTATGTCCACGGCATTAAAAGGGGACATTGTAGAAATAGGAATAGGCGTAGTGAAATTTGGAAAAACCTCTTTAACGCTCAACTGTGAAGTCCGAAACAAAATGACAAGGGAAACAATTGTTACCGTGGATAATATTATAATGGTAAATCTTGGTGCTGACGGTAAACCCAAGCCTCATGGAAAAACTAAAATAGAATTTGTTAAAGATAGATTGGCCGCGGAAGTTTAGCTCTGGCCCAAACCTTTGGCTACTTCCTGTACCTGATCTAATACCCGTAGTAAATTGCCTCCCCAAAGTTTGGCAATTTGCTCTTCGGAATACCCCCTTCTTACCAGTTCAAGAGTAACATTGGGGGTTTCGGATGCATCAGACCAACCGTCAATACCCCCACCTCCATCGAAATCGGAACTAATCCCTACATGATCAATGCCTATTAAATTCACCATATAATCTATATGATCTACAAAATCCGATACGTTAACCGCCTGGGGTGCGTCACTTTTTGTCGCTAACAATACTTTGGCCTTTTCAATTACTTTCGGATAATTCTCCGAAAAGGTCTTCTTTTTTTCTTCGTTCAAATTGGCAAGTTCATCGCCTTCATACCACTCTATGCCCATGGAATCTGCAACTTCTTTATAAAATCCTGGCATAAAGGCAGTACGTGCTTCATGCTTTTCAGTATTTAAATAGGAGCTAAATGCTACTGTCTGTACTACCCCTCCATTTTCTTTCATGAGCAATAATTGTTCATCATCCAAATTCCTACTATGATTGCAAAGGGCCCGTGCAGAAGAATGGGAAGCAATTATTGGTGCTTTGGAGAGAGCTATCATTTGTTTCATGGATTCTTTGGACACATGGGATACATCGATCATTATACCCAATCTATTCATCTCAGTTACTGCCTTTTTACCAAGCTCGCTCAACCCGTTATGCAACCAAATGCCATCTGCCTCACCGGTATTGGAATCACAAAATTGGCTGTGCCCATTATGTGATAGCGAAATATATCGAGCTCCTAAATCGTAATAGTTTTCAAATTGAGATAGATCTTCGCCAATAGGATAGGCATTTTCTACGCCTATCATAGCCACCTTCTTGCCAGATTTAATAATCCTATTTACATCATTGGAGGAATAGGCAAGTTCTATGGTCTCCGGTGCCAATTCCTCACACAATCTATGGATAGCGTCGAATTTTGCCATAGCATTTTCCTTTGCCTGGGCATATCCGGCAGCATCCAAAGTGCCTTGACCGGTATAAACTATTAACCAAGGTACATCCAAACCACCACTTGTAAGTTTTGGTAGATTTACTTGATTGTCCAATTTTTGGGTATAGTTGACGGTATCGGTAAAATTAGCCACATTAATATCAACATGGGTGTCTATAGTAACAACGTCCTTATGGATTCGTTCCGCCTTTTCTTCGATCGATTCTGTGGATTTATCCTGCTTTTCCTTACAGGCGATAATCGTTAAAATACATATAAATCCGATAAAATACTTCATACTAAAAGGGTTTGATACATACAAATAACGGCATTTGACAACATAAAATGAAGCCTAGATAACATTTAGTTGTAAACGGAACTTTAAAAGGAGAGTTTTAGACTTTCAGAACCCAAATTATTATAAATTGAAATCCAACAACCTACTATCCCATCTGACAAATCTTGAAGGTCAATTAAATCATTTTTCCTTTGAGGAGTTAACATCTGAGGAAGCCTCCTTATTAAAAAAATCCTTTATGTCGTTTAAATTTCGACTAGAGGAAAAAGTTCTGGGACCCAAATCACAAGTTTCTCCTTCAAGTATAAAGAACAAAGATTTTGACTTGGCCATTGGGCATAAAGAGATTAGTAATATTTCAAAAAATAGTTTGAAAAGGGTAGAAGGTAAGCTACTTGAAAAAGTGGGCGCGGAAATTAGAATCCCTATTAACGGAATTATGGAGTCCGTTGATCTGTTAAAAGAAGGTAAGCTCACATCCGAGCAAATATTACAACTTAATTCCATAAGCAACTCCTCAAATAACCTTTTGGAAATAATTAATGAGTTATTGGAATACACCAAACTTACTTCAGGAAAAGAGAAGTTTGAAAGTATAGATTTTAATTTTTACAGCATTATTAAGGATACGCTGTATCTCTGTAATACCCTAATAGTTAACAAGGATGTTGGTTTAGAGGTGGATTTGGATACTGAAATACCTGAAATACTCAATGGAGACCCCTCCAAATTGTCCCAGATTCTGCTCACTCTTTTAGGAAATTCGATAAAACTTATAGACGAGGGAAGCATCCGTTTAAAAATTAAACTCAGAAAACAAAATAAGAATAATTATTTAGTGGATTTTGAAATAACGGATTCTGGAACCGGTGCTATAAAAAATCAAATCGAGTCAAGTACGGAATTCCTAAAAAAACCAGAAACCGGCCTGCATGATTCTGGAATTAGTCTTGCCATTGTTAAGGGAATAATAGAAATCTTAAATGGTTCCATAGTAACGCTGGACACATTAGGCAATGGCCCTGTATATAAGTTTTCCATTCCGTACAAAGAGGGTAAGGAAATCAAACCAGGAATGAATCCCGATTTCGGAATTGACCAATTTTCAATAAAAAAAGAAACATTGCAGCTTAGTTTAAGCGGTATTTTGGAAGAGTGTATGGGAGAAATAGAACTATTGGAAGAGCTTATTGGGTTGTTTAAACAAAATATGCTCGACTTTATCGGTAAAGCCAATATTTATATCCCCGAAGGAAATTTTAGTCGCTTGGGGTTTGCCGCCCATACAGTTAAAACGGGACTTTCCATGATGAAAGCGGACAATCTTTATTCTCTTGTAGATGAAATTGTTATCTGCTGCAGAACCAATAGGGACCTGCCGAAAATTGGAAGGCTATACGACCAGCTACTTTTGACCTATCCCTTAATGGAGAAGGCCATTGATAGGGAATTAATGTTGTTGAAAAACAATAGAAAGTAGAAGCCATTTAAACTAAAAACACCAATAAGTGAATATACCCAAAATACATACCAACCTATTGTGGGATCTAACAGCCTTATTTGTGCTATTGACCGTTTCATATTTAATAATCATATTTCTTTTAAGGAATAGCTTTTTGATAAAATGGAACCATAGTGATGAAAAAAAGAAACATATACGTGGAATTATAAGTCAACTAATACTTAATGAGCAAGGAACGGTTATGATTGAGGCCAGGGCTCTAATGGATCTCAAGCTTGAAGTGTGGAAGTTACTGAGACAGGCAGGCAACAGGCGTATAATGACAAATATCTTTTTGGAACTCAACAATGACCTTGAAGATGAGGCCAAACCAATAATACATGGGCTGTCTGAGGAGTTTGAATTACATATTGAAGTTTTTGAGAAATTTAAAAATATAGCCAACAATAATATTCCCAATACCACAACCCCTGATTTTAATAATATGGAAAAGAGGAAGTTAAAAGACGTAAAATCAATTATGGACGACCCTACTTTTGAAACCCCGTTGAATAGTAATTTTCAAGTAGACGGTTTACCTGCCGACAAAACCATTGGGAAGGAGTTAAATCTAGACTTCATTCCGTTGGTAAAACAAAGTGATGTAGAAACCGATGAGGCATCGTTGGATTTGCAGGAAGGGTTATTGACCAACCACGATATAGATTTTTTAATGGAGTTTTTAGATCTGGAAGATTTTGAAATTAACCCATACGAAGGAATAAGCAAGGAATTCGAAAATGAAAAAAAGACCTCATCAACAGAAAAAGGGGGAGCCTCGTTTTTAAATATAGATTTTTTACCCTTAATATGTGAAGTAGAGGAGAAGAAGGAGGTCATCAATCCAATAGTTGACATCCATGATATGGAAGTGGATTACGAGGTGGGCATAGATCCCTTTATAAAAAAACAAATTAGCGATATGTTAAAGTCGCATGTCAAAGAGCAAATGCAGGAAGATACCATCGTTCTAGATGATGATGTACTGGATTTGGGCAGAATGCAACTACCGGCAGCAAAATTCTATTCGAACAGAGAGTCCAAAAGGGTGAAATTATTACATGCCATAGCCGAATTGGGAGATATTCGTGAGGTTCCATTATTAAGTGAAATGATGGACGTAGAAGAAAATGAATCCATAGGAAACCTAATAAAGGAAATAATATTCAAATTCCTTTCCGAGTATCCCGAGGATGAGGACCAGAAAGAAAGGAATTCTAATAAATTGGACTTTGGCCATTATTATGTTTTCAATAGATTGTTCAATGCCCTGGACATAGAATCCCAACTTATCCTTTTGGAAGAAATTGTTGAGATTGGGGAACAACATGAGCTTGACTTCTTGGAGACCCTACACAATTATCCGATCAGGATTGTACGGGATAAAGCCAAGTCCGTTTCTGCCATCCTTAAAGATAAATTAAGGGATATTGAAGATGGGAGGGAAACAAACCCTTCAATCTTTACAAAGGGTGATATGGTTGATTTAGCGAAGGAAGTCTCTGGAATTACCAATACCGGCAAGGACATGGCTAAAATATCATTGGCAAGTACATCTGGGCTTAATAGGACCTCCCGTAACGATAGAGACATAGAGCATCAGGAAACTACAGAATTTAATGACCTTTTTCAAATAGATTTTGATATGGCGCCAGCCGAGAAATTAATTGATCAGGATAAGCCCATTGGTAGAAAGGATGGGAATATACAGGAATTGGAAGAAATCCACTTTCTAGAGCAGTTGAAAGATCTGACCAATAAAATTTTCAAGAGATAAAACATAATAATCTCTTCATTTGACAACTAAAATCCCACTATACACAACAATTTATTGGTACAAAAAAAGATAATAAATATGTTTACAGTATAATTATTGACCCAAACAATAATAATTTAAAACCAAGTCTTACTATGTTATACGATACCTACGGAGAGGAATACCTAGCATTCCTTCAAGATTTAAATGAAATTTTGAGTTTAAACGAATTAGTGGAGTTGGACTACATGTAGTACAACCCAAAATTCAAAATCTAAAACCCCTATTTAAAATGGCAAAACAAAATCCAGACAACGCAGCTTATTTAAATTTTATTGAAGATTTAAATGAAATTCTAATCGATTTCAACATCAGTAAATTAAGTTACTCTTAAACAAATTGATTTAGAAATAAAGAGGCCGAATAAAACGATGTTTTATTCGGCCTCTTTGTTTTTTGACATTTATCCCAAATAGGTTTTAAGTAATTTACTCCTAGAGTTATGACGAAGCTTTCTAATGGCCTTTTCCCGTATCTGTCTAACTCTTTCCCTTGTAAGGTCAAAAGTAAGCCCAATCTCGGCTAAAGTCATAGATTGTAGGTCACCTATGCCATAGTACAGTTTTACAACATCTGCCTCCCTTTGTGAAAGTGTATCCAAAGCCCTATTGATCTCGGTGTTTAAGGATTCTTGCAATAATAGCATATCAGGTCTAGGAGATTCCCCTGAACGGAGTACATCGTACAGATTGGAGTCCTCTCCTTCCTTTAAAGGGGCATCCATGGAAACGTGTCTTCCAGAATTTTTTAAGGATTGTTTTACCTCACTAACGGACATTTCCAATTCCTTTGCAATTTCATCTGGTGATGGTGGTCGCTGATGCGCCTGCTCCAAATACGAAAATGTTTTTTTTATTTTATTTATGGAACCGATCTTGTTCAAGGGTAAGCGTACAACACGGGATTGTTCGGCCAACGCTTGTAGAATGGCTTGCCGAATCCACCAAACAGCATATGATATAAATTTAAACCCTCTGGTTTCGTCAAAACGCTTGGCCGCCTTCACTAAACCTACATTTCCCTCATTTATTAAATCTGGAAGCTTTAATCCTTGATTTTGATATTGTTTGGCAACGGAAACAACAAATCTTAAATTGGCTGTCGTAAGTTTTTCCAAAGCAATTTGATCTCCATCCCTTATTTTTTGTGCTAATTCTACCTCTTCATTTGCAGTGATCAACTCTATTTTACTGATATCTTGCAAATATTTGTCTAGTGATTTTGATTCCCTATTCGTAACCTGCTTGATAATCTTTAGTTGCCTCATATATATTTGTTATTTGGAATTAGAAGTGTTAATCTCTCATTATACCTTTTTTTTACGTCTTTTCCAAGTGAAGCTGCATTAGTTATACATAATTTATGAGAAGTTTAAGATATTCATTATGGAATCCAATTTTTAAAATACTAATTTACTTTCTTGTGTTATTTTTAATTTTTTAAATATGAAATTGCGTTTTTTAAGTAGAACTCGAATTAAAAGGGAGAATGAGTAAAAGAGCCTTGGTCAAATATTTGTCAGAATTAAAAAAGAAGGAGCTGGAGGAGCAATTAATAGATCTATATCATAGATTTCCGGCTGTAAAGGAATATTACGATTTTGTATTCAACCCCAAGGAAGACAAGATGGTACAGGAAGCTAAAATAAAGATCTCCAATGAGTACTTTCCACTAAAAAGAAAAAGACCAAAGGCCAGAAGATCTGTGGCTCAAAAATTTATAAAACACTTCATAAAACTTGGGGTAGACCCCCATTTAATTGGAGACCTTATGTTGTACAACCTGGAAGTGGCCCAATCTTTTTCGGAGGAGAAAAATGTCCCGGACTCCTTTTATAAAAGTATGGGGAATTCATTTAACGAACTGGTTCAATATATTTCTTTAAACGCATTGCTTAGCGATTATAAGGACAGAATTGTTGCTTGCTATTTATTTGCCACAGAGCGCCAATGGCCCAATAGGGAAGACTTCTCAAGGTCCTTGGATATAATAGACTAATTAGGCCCTGCCGCCATTCTTTTACGTTCAACTCCTCGCAATTGTAGCCTAGTTCTTTATGTGCCATCTCCTTATTCCATTGGAAATTTGTCCCTCTAAATGAACCATTGGAGCGACTTCAATTTTACGTTTTTGCTTTTTAAATTTGATACCAGCGTAAAAAACTCTTAATTTTGTAAGGTTTGATTTTTCTTAATTATAAAAATGCCTATTCCATTTGGACCAACCTAAAGAAAGTATAGAAAAAACCCTTTATGATTATCAAGAGGAGGATCTAAACACCATTTTTAAGTGTTTGGAAGAATCCGCAGACGATATCAACCTTTTGTACCAATTACCCACAGGGGGTGGTAAAACGGTTGTATTCTCTGAAATAGCCAAGAGATATATTCATAAAACCAATAAAAAGGTAGTAGTTCTTACCCATAGGATCGAATTAAGTAGCCAGACCTCCAGAATGCTAAAAGGATTTGGTGTTAAAAACAAAATAATTAATAGTGAGGTAAAAGAATTACAGGACCAGGACCAATATATGTGTTTTGTGGCCATGGTTGAAACCTTGAACAATAGACTTCAGGATGATAAGGTAAAGATCAATGATATAGGACTTGTAATCATTGATGAAGCCCATTACAATTCTTTTAGAAAATTATTCAAATATTTTAAAAAATCCATTATTCTTGGGGTAACGGCAACGCCTTTAAGCTCCAACATAAAGCTCCCAATGAAGGACCACTATCAAAAATTGATCGTGGGAGAATCCATTTCATCCCTCATTGGAAAAAACTTTTTGGCAAAGGCCAATATGTATAACTACGATGTAAGCCTCAAAAGTTTAAAATTGGGGATTAGTGGGGATTATACCGTAAAATCTTCGGATGAGCTATATGGCAACCAAAACATGCTTACAAAATTGGTCAATGCCTATGAAGAGATTGCAAAAGGTACCAAAACACTAATTTTCAATAATGGTATCAATACCTCCTTATATGTTTATGATACTTTTAAAAAAGCTGGGTACAATATTCGTCATTTGGATAATAAGAACAGTGCTTCCGAACGTAAGGAAATTTTAAAATGGTTTTCAAAAACGCCGGATGCCATACTAACTTCGGTAAGTATATTGACCACCGGATTTGACGAACCCACCGTTGAAACCATTATTTTAAACAGGGCCACCAAGTCCTTGACGCTTTATTTCCAAATGATTGGTAGGGGTTCCAGAATCCTGCCCAATAAAAATGAGTTTACAGTGGTGGATTTAGGAAATAATGTAGCCCGATTTGGTCTTTGGAACGCTCCCATTGATTGGCAGGAAATTTTTCACTTTCCGGATTTCTTTTTGGAAAGTTTAAAAAATGATGAAGAAATTGAACGGGAATTTGTGTACGAGATGCCGGACGACCTAAAGGCACTTTTTAGTAAGTCCAATAATATCGAATTTGATGTAAAGGCAGAGTATAAAAAGGTTTTTGCACAAGGACTTAAATCCAAAACTGTTCTGGAAAATAGTA
The DNA here is from genome assembly GCF_014397245.1 of Arenibacter arenosicollis. Taxonomy (GTDB): domain Bacteria; phylum Bacteroidota; class Bacteroidia; order Flavobacteriales; family Flavobacteriaceae; genus Arenibacter; species Arenibacter arenosicollis. The sequence goes on from NZ_JACLHY010000007.1 coordinate 145,377, forward strand.
TTGAACAGCATGCGACCATATGTGTAGAAAATAGTAAAGATGTTTTTGACGCCCGTATTTTAGCCAAAAAATTGAAAGAAGAGATAGCCTACCGGGTCCGCCAATATTCCTATTGTATTATGAACAATACCAAAAACTACAAAGAGTGGTTGGAAGAGGACTATGAACGCAAATTGCGCTCTAAAATCTCTCAGAAGTTCGCTAAGCGAATGTAGAAAAGATCACTCCCAAGATGGATAAAAAAATATTGATCGTAGGCTATGTCTGGCCAGAACCCAATACAACGGCAGCGGGAGGCAGGATGCTGCAGTTAATTCATTTCTTTTTGGAACAGGACTACCAGGTAACCTTCGCCTGTACTGCGGCAGAAAGCGAATTTTCCTATGACCTAACGAGCATTGGGGTAAGTAAAAAACCCATTTTACTCAATCATTCCAGTTTTAATATTTTCCTAAAGGATTTAAATCCAACTATAGTTCTTTTTGATCGTTTTATGACCGAAGAACAGTTTGGATGGCGTGTTGTGCAGAATACTCCTCATGCCATCCGCATTTTGGACACCGAAGATTTGCACTCACTGAGACTATGCCGACAGCTGTCGCATAAAAAATCACTTCCTTTTACCAACGAAAATTGGTTAGATCAAGATCAAACAAAAAGGGAAATAGCCAGTATTTATAGATGTGATCTTAGTTTGATTATTTCCTTGTATGAAATGGACCTGCTGACCAAGACCGTAAAAATAGATAATGGCTTACTATTACACTTACCTATGATGTATGATGCAATAGATGTGGAACAACGGAACAATTGGCTCGATTTTGAGCAAAAAAAGGACTTTGTTTGTATCGGAAATGGCAAACATGCCCCAAATATTGATGCCATTCAAACCCTTAAAAAGGACATATGGCCTTTGATACGCCGTGAATTGACCAGTGCCAATTTATATATCTATGGAGCTTACATGCCAGATAGTGTTAAACAGCTCAACAATCCTAAAGAAGGTTTTTGCATTATGGGTCATGCCGATAATGCAAGCGAAGTTATTTCCAAGGCAAGGCTGAATTTAGCACCCTTAAATTTTGGGGCTGGGATAAAAGGTAAATTGTTAAATGGTATGCTGAGCGGTACGCCCAGCATTACAACGGAAATAGGGGCCGAAGGAATTTGTGGCAACTTAGCTTGGAACGGAATAATTGCCAATGACCCTGAGAATTTTGCTAAGGCCGCCATACTTTTATATCAAAATAAGGAAAAGTGGTCCCTGGCACAACAGAATGGTATTGCCATCATCAATAATTATTACAACAAGACCGTTCTGCAGCAAAAATTATTGGATAGGATAGGGCTGATCAAAAAGGATTTAGCTGGGCATAGATCTCATAATTTCATAGGAGCCATGCTACTGCACCATACTCTGGCGAGCACCAAATTTATGTCCAAATGGATCGAGGAAAAAAATACCAGACCACAATAGTGAAAACCCTCTAGTCTAAATATATCAAAGTAAAGAATTTAGCAAAGTATGTTATCTTTGATAACTGTTAAACCATTTTTGAAATGCAGAATAAAATTGATTGGAAAGTAGTTAAGGAATTTGAAGATATAACCTATAAGAAATCCGGGGGTGTTGCCCGTATAGCTTTTAACAGGCCCAATGTAAGAAATGCGTTTAGGCCTAAGACCACAAGTGAGCTGTATAAGGCCTTTTATGACGCCCAGGAGGATACCAGCATTGGAGTAGTTTTACTTTCTGCCGAAGGTCCGTCTACGAAGGATGGCGTATATTCCTTTTGCAGTGGTGGCGACCAAAAAGCTAGGGGACATAAGGGCTATGTTGGGGAAGACGGAATGCACCGCTTAAATATTCTGGAAGTGCAGCGCCTAATCAGATTTATGCCAAAAGTGGTCATTGCTGTGGTTCCGGGATGGGCCGTTGGAGGAGGACATAGTTTACATGTGGTCTGCGATCTAACCTTGGCCAGCAAAGAGCATGCAATCTTTAAACAGACAGATGCGGATGTGACCAGTTTTGATGGTGGGTACGGCTCCGCCTATCTGGCAAAAATGGTAGGTCAGAAAAAGGCGAGAGAAATATTTTTTCTTGGTAGGAATTATTCCGCCCAAGAGGCTATGGAAATGGGAATGGTAAACGCTGTTATTCCGCATGACGAATTGGAAGCTACCGCTTATGAGTGGGCCCAGGAAATTCTTGAAAAATCGCCCACTTCCATAAAAATGCTAAAGTTTGCAATGAACCTAACAGACGACGGAATGGTTGGACAACAGGTATTTGCAGGGGAAGCTACAAGATTGGCTTATATGACAGAAGAAGCCAAAGAAGGGAGAAACGCCTTTTTGGAAAAGCGTAAACCAAATTTTGGAAAGAACAATTGGATTCCTTAACGGTCTTGATCCAAAGTAAAAATTACCGAAACATTAAAAACTAAAAAGAGCCTTGTCTTTTGGATCAAGGCTCTTTTACGAGAACACTATATGAAAATGAAAAATCTTTATTTCTTTATTACACTACTAAAGTAGGGTAGAGGGGCTTATTGGGAAAACTATTGTTGTGAAGCGATAAAAAGTTGTGGTCTGTTAAGAGAAACTTGATATTTACCAATAATAGAAGATTTAAAATTGGAGTAGTTAACACTAAGTTATGGCATTTAAAAAAATACAGGAACAGTTAAAAGAAGCATTGGAAGTACAAGGAATAAAAGATCCACTTCCATTCCAAAAGGCAATCCTTTCTAAAATAAAAGGGGGATCCAGTGTTTTTGGTATAGCCCCTGAAGGTGCCGGTAAAACCACCTCCATAATTATAAGTACACTTCAAAAACTAGAATGCACCGCATTTGAGGATGCCCCACGAGCGCTAATTTTTGTAAAGGACAAGGAATCAGCTTTGGCCCTTCAAAGTGAATTTGAACGCTTCACAAGGAGAATGGACCTTCGTATCTACCCTGTTTATGAAGAACACAATATAGAAGCGCAGCGGAATGAAATTTTTGAGGGAGTTGATATTGTTATCGCCACCCCAAAAAGATTGAGCAAGATTTTTTACCTCAACGGTATCAATCTAGGTAAACTTAAATTATTTATTGTGGACGACGCTGAATTCTTATCCAAGCCCACTCCTTTTTCAGATGTGATAAGAATCCCAGAAAGTTTGGACAGATGTCAGTATGCCATTTTTTCCACAAAATTCGATGCTCGTATGGAACGCATGCAAGAATTGTTTATGGCCAACGCCCAAATTGTTGAAGTAGGGGAATAGTTAATTGGCCTATCAATATAACTTTTTCAACTCTTCTCTCACGCCTAAAAATGTCTTAAACTAAAAAGAGCTTTATCCTTTAGGACAAAGCTCTTTCACGAGAACACTATATGAAAATGAAAAAATCTTTATTTCGTTATTACTACATTGCTAAAGTATATTGAACAATTGGTGGTAAGAAATTAATGTTGGGAAATGGCCAAATTATGTGGTGAATGGACCTTTTTATGATATCTCTCCTTTTTTCTTCATTCAAAAACAGGATTCCAACTCCCCTTCTCGAATAAAATTGATATTTATTTTAGAGATAAAATTTTAGGATTGCTAAGGTTACCGGGTTCGGATCTATAAAATCTATCACAAACTCACAAAAAAGTAATAGATTCTCTGTCGGAAAAAGAACAATCTTACAGAGCCAATAACTGAATAGCCACATAATGGTATTCCATTACCGTTGTTTTATAAGTACTATCGAACACTTTTTATTTTATTTTAAATTATCTTTAATACTAACTATCTTCCGATTCAATTTCAACAAAACAGGTTGAGCGATCTAATGAATATGAAAAATTGGTTGCCGATTTTAGCATTATGGTTTGTTTTGCCCATCTACTCCCAAACTTCTGAAATGGCCATTTCAGGAAGGGTGACCGATGTATGGGACACACCTATTCCAAATGTTAATGTTTTGCTCACAGGCACTCAGCGTGGAACTCAAACCGATGAAGGCGGATGGTTCTCCCTAAATGCACAAGCCAATGAGGTCTTAATGTTTTCTTCCTTGGGATATGGTAGTTATAAACTTGTTGTTCCAGAAACAGGAGAAGAACTTAAGATAATCCTATCCCCAATGGTAACGGAGTTGGACGAAGTGACCTTAAAGAAAAGGAGACGTAAAACACAAAAAGATATTTTGGCCGAATTTCCCCAAAACACAAATCTGGTCAAAACCTCAAGGGGGGTTTTGAACAAAGAACGTTCTTCATCGTCTTTTCAGGTTATCAGCGGTAAGGATTTGGTGGCAACAGGCCCAGATTTTTTGTCCTCTTTGATGAACTTCAATCCCAGTATGAGGGTTGTTCGAGTACCTGAAGTAAAGGTTTATTTACGTAGATTTGCTTATTCCACATATGATTCCATTGGAACACCTCCGAAGGCTATTTTTGATGTAGACGGATTCATACAAGAGACCGCACCTACGTATCTATCGGCACATGATATAGACCGTGTGGCTATTCTCGAGCGAAATGCAGCAATATCCAGATATGGACCAATGGGTGTAGGCGGTGTTATTGTTATCAACACTAAGTCCACGTCCCAAAGAGATTACAGTGAAGTTGTTAAGCAGTATGATAATTCCGCTTTACGGGACAGTCTAAATGAATTGTTTATAGACCAAGGTAGGAATGCGCCAATACCACCAGAATAAATCCTTAATAATTAGAAATTCCTTATTTAACCGAAGCGAAATTGTCTATGTTTAATTTTGCTTTTATCCGGTTGTTCCATTTAACCAAGCCCTCGTAGTCACTGTCGCTACGGGTTTCCTTTTCCATTTTTTTCACTTCGGTTGAAGCCGCCTTGTACATTTCATCATAAATCGATTTTGCCTCATCAAAGGTCGTATTCTCCGTAATCCGGGAAGCAGCCAATTGCCTATAAACCTCATAGATATCAAAAATAATATTGAAATAGACCAGCCTATTTTTTGTACGCTCATAGCTAAATTGAGAGGAATCGATATCCAACAAAGTTCGGCTCACTATTTTCTCTTTCCCATTTTCACCTATATAACTATCCACCATATAACAAATATTGATATTTTCTTTGTCTTTTGGGGACGGTTTGCTTTGCAGCTGTTGAAACGGCGTATCATAGGTTTTGCCCGTTGTTATATTTCTTCCAGGGTTATTGTTCAATGTACCGTCCTCATTTTCTTCCGTGGATAAATCATGTATGTGTTCCCATCCAAGCCTTCTCTCGCTCTGCCACGAAATGACAGTAGGCCTAGTATATTTTAGGTCATCCAACGGGATATAATTATTAAAATTAATAAGGAATCCCTTTTTCTTCATGAAATCCATCGACTTGTTTTCTTTAATACTTTTGGGAAATTGGTAGTTGGTCTCCCAAAAATCATCGGATGCCTGCAAGGCAATCATTTTGTCATAATCATTGTTAAAAGGGATTTTCTTTGTAAAATAGGGATTTTCAAAAAAGGTGTCGTAATCAAAGAAGTATAAAAAAGTGCGGGAATCGATGATTTCCGAAACATATTGGGATCTGTAACCCATCTGAAAATGAAGTTCCAAATACTGGATCTTTTCGGGATTCATAGGGTTAAAAACAATATTGAGCTGAATTTCCTTTGGAGTCAGCACTACATCTGGGTTGATGGAAGCCAATGCATTTGTTATGGGATCAACAGCCAAGAGTTCTATTTTTTTGATCATCAACAGTTCAGGGTCTACCAACATTTTACCATTAAACAATCTACCATTGGCCACCTTGGGGGAAAACGAAATGGATATTTCCTCCTTGCTACAGCTGATGCAATCATCAATTTTTACATTGTATATTCTTTCAATGGCATTAAAGCTCAAATTCCCTGGATAATCGGGCAATATTTGCTTGGAGGCCCCAAAAAGTTGAAAGTCGCTCAAAATTTTCGTGTTGTCCAAGCTATAAAAGGGGAATGATCTGTTTTGGCCAAACCGACCACTTTTGACCCTCAGGTCCAAAATTCCCTTTGCCAAATTTTGCTCGCTGTTATAGAAGCCTTCTACATGCTCGATCGGAATATTTCTTGTGGAGGAAATCATGGTCAAAAAGGCCTTACTGACGGTAGTATTAGTGCTCTTTCTGTACACGTCTATTATCCTGGCCAATAGTTTATAGGGGTACACCTCGTCTTTGCCGGCGGTCAGCACAACTTCGTCCAAAACGGAAACATCCATTTCCAATTTAAGTTTGGATTCCTTCTCAAAATAGGATACCACTGTTTTTATCGTTTTAAACCCTAAGTGCCTTACTTCCATTGAATCTTTAGAGAAAACACTATCAACTGCGAACTTGCCATCCTCGTTCGTTATTGTAGAATGTGCCTTTGTGCCGTAAATTCTTATAGTACAATAGGGGAGTGGATCATCCGCCATCCCGTCGTAAATAAAGCCTTCTATTTTAGACTGCGCCAAACTTGTTGTGCCAGTAATAATTATCAAAAGGAAAATGATTTTTTTCATACCGCCTGTTTCTTCCTTAAAAGAATTCTCACCCTAAGTTAACCGTTTTATTTTTAATACTTTAGGTGGAGGGAGGTTTATTACTTCTCCCTTTTTTTAAAGGAATTTGCACTAATTTTTGTTATGATGGAGGTACCTCTAATTACCTTATTCGAAAAAAATTAAGGGTATAAAACGACCAAGATGGTATAAAACAAAATTATTGTTCCAAAGAAGGTACCTGATGGTTTCAACATAATAGTTGCCACTCAAATGGTAAATAGTCCGGTTTAAGGGGCCTATAATATCTAAGTTTTGAAAGCAGTTATAAAGGACTCCACTTATTTCTAAATAAAGGTTTAAATTTATTATTCCCAAGTTTCCGTTTTGGGAATGAATAGTATATAAATGAATATTGTGTTTTGAAAATAAAATATAGGAACAAAGTAGGCATTGCCCCCATACAAGGCTAGTGCCTAACCTTAAATTGGTTTACATAATTGTTGACATAAATAGGACCCTTCGTTGGTCCGCACTTAAATTATTCAGAAAATGGCAGATTTCGAGTTATTTGAACCTAAGAATTGGTTAGAACTCCAAGAGTATTTATTCAATGAAAAAGACAATAAGATCGATAGATTTCGCTCTCCGTATGCCTATAGAGGAGTATATAATGCCCAATTTGGTTTAGAAACCAGTCTGCAGAGATTGGGAAGAATACCTTCTAAAGTGGAAGGTACAATGATTAGAAACTTTAAGAAGTACTCGCCCATAAACACCTTGATAGATGATTATAACAACCTTTGGAACTGGATCTCCTTGGGGCAACACCATGGGCTGCCCACAAGACTAATTGACTGGACCCACTCACCAAATGTTGCATTACATTTTTTAACGGAGGACATGAGTACCTATAATGTGGACGGAGCCATCTGGATGGTAAACTATGTAGCACTAAGGGAGCACCTGCCGGATGAGCTCAAAACACCTATTTTAAGCAAGGATATTTTCTATTTTAGCTCCATGGAACTGAAACAAACGATTGGCAATTCCTTAGAGGAACTATATGATTTTTCAAGTAGGAACACAAACACCATGGTGTTTTTTGAGCCACCTTCCCTTGATGATCGCATAATAAACCAATTTGCACTTTTTTCATTTATGTTAGATCCGGATTCCAGTCCATTGGAGTGGCTTAAAAACCATCCTAAATATTTAAAAAAGGTCATTATCCCGTCAGGATTAAAGTGGGAAATAAGGGATAAGCTCGATCAGGCAAATATTACTGAAAGGATCATATATCCTGGTTTAGAGGGAATTTCCAAATGGCTGAAAAGATGGTATAGCGATAAGAACAATATCAAGTAATTTTCTAATTACCTGATACCAAACCCTCTATTTTGTGGGTTTATTAATCTAAAAAGCTGGTGTGAATAATTTGGTAGGTAAATTGGGTTTAAATCGTCGGCAACTAACACTATGGTTAGTTCTGCCTGGCATCCTTTTTTCCTTGGCTACCTGCAAGGAAAAAGTTGTGGATGATGGGTATATCTGGAAAAAGCTAAGGGTAACGGCCACCGCATATAATTCCTTTCCTTCCCAAACCTCCAAAATCCACCCAGGTATTACAGCTTGGGGTGATTCGCTGAAGCCGGGCATGAAAATAATTGCCGTTTCCAAAGACTTGATACCCTTGGGATTGGATTATAATACCCAGGTCAAAATAGAAGGCGATACCAGTATTTATCTGGTAAAGGATAGGATGCATTCCAAATGGAAAAATCGCATCGATATCTACATGGGCGAGGATAAGGAAAAGGCCTTAAATTGGGGAAGAAAAAAAATAACCATCCACTATAGGGTTAAAAGGGACTCCCTAGAATTGAAATGATATTGTATCTTTATTCCTTTAGTTTATATTCGAAAAAAATAATGAAGATCAGTATCCTTTTGTGTACCCTATTACTTGCCCTTTCCTGTTCTGTGAACCGGGAAATTGTAGACAAACCCATCATTTTTGACCAAGAGCGCAAAAATCTCACCTTGGAATATTTATCCGACCATTACGGTTTGGTTCAAGAAGAACCTTCCATAGAACCTAAAATGATAGTATTGCATTGGACGGTAATTCCAACTTTGGAAAAATCGTATCAGGCATTTGAATTACCTACTTTACCAGATTGGAGACCAGAGATAAGCGCGGCCAGTGGGTTAAATGTATCTTCCCAATTTCTGGTTGATCAAGATGGAACAATTTACAGGCTAATGCCCGAAACCACTATGGCCAGACACGTAATTGGCTTAAATCATTGTGCCATTGGCATTGAAAACGTTGGAGGTACAGGGGATACGAAACTTACCCGGGCACAATTAAGATCTAATAAATGGTTAGTGAAATATTTAAAAGCCAAATACGATATCGATTATCTTATTGGCCACTATGAGTATACCCTTTTTGAGGGCAGCAACCTATGGTTGGAAAAAGACCCTGGCTATAGAACCGTAAAGACCGACCCCGGTGAAAAATTTCTAAAAAGAGTAAAAAGAGCCTCCAAAAAACTTAATTTTAAATCAACTCCAGCAGCAAAATAATAATATGGTCCATAATAAATATACCTTAATCCTTTGTTTTTTAATTGTGTTTTCAAGCTTCGGTCAGGAGAAGGATTTTACCTCCAGTTTATATGCTAGCTATGGGAAATACAAGGAGCCTTCCTTAGATAAAAGAAGGATAAAACATGTAGATATACAACCCCTCATAAACACCCTTTCCAACAACCCTAAATTTAAGGTAGCGGTTGTGGGTAAATCCATTGAAGGGAGAAACCTTTCCTTGATTAGCATTGGAACAGGCCCGACCGATGTTTTTCTGTGGTCGCAAATGCACGGGGACGAACCCACAGCCACCCAGGCGATATTTGATATTTTAAACTTTTTAACCAGTACCGATTTCAAGAGCGAAAAGGAGAACATTCTAAAAAATCTAAAGTTGCATTTTTTACCAATGCTCAATCCGGATGGCGCTGAAATCTATCAGAGGAGAAATACCTTGGGCATAGATATCAATAGGGACGCACTATCGTTGCAATCGCCCGAGGGAAGAACCTTAAAAAGAGTTAGGGATAGTTTAAATGCCGATTTTGGATTCAATTTACATGACCAAAGCACGTACTACAACGCAGAAAGAACAAACAAGCCTGCCACCATCTCCTATTTGGCCCCAGCCTTCAATTATGAAAAAGACATCAATGAAGTCCGTGCCAATGCTATGAAGGTCATTGTCTATATGAATAAAATTATTCAAAAATATGCGCCAGGCCAAGTTGGTCGTTATAACGACGATTTTGAACCAAGAGCCTTTGGAGACAATATTCAGAAGTGGGGTACAAGTGCCATTCTAATTGAATCCGGGGGGTACCATAATGATCCTGAAAAACAGGAAATAAGAAAACTTAATTATGTTTCCATATTATCGGCAATTTATAGTATTGCAAAAGGCAACTACAAGAGCATACCACTTGCCGACTATGAAAAAATTCCTGAAAATGATCGTAAACTGTTCGATCTAAAACTCAATAACCTAACCTATAATTTGTTGGGCAAAAATTATATGTTGGATGTGGGCATACACCAACTGGAAGTGGATGATGCAATGCACCAAAATTATTACAACAGCAGTAGGGTTGTGGATCAGGGAGATCTTTCCACCTTTTATGGATATGAAACTTTGGAAGGAAAAGGTCTTTCAATGACTGGCGGAAAGGTTTACCCCAAAACCTTAGCGTCCATAAAAGAGGTTGAACAGTTAAAGGTTATGGATTTATTGCGTTCCGGTTTCACCTATGTCAGGGTGGAGAATATTCCAAAGGATAAGAATTTTATAGAGCTTCCCATCAACGTCATAGGTAAGAACTACAAGGTACCTGAATTTAAGATGCGGGTAGGTATCAATCCTAACTTTTTATTGGAACAACAGGGCAAGCCCCGTTATGCCATTGTCAATGGATTTCTTATCGATCTAAAATCTGGGGAAGGAAATTTTAAAAATGCCTTAATTTTAAGATAATTCTAATACCCGAAAGAGATACGCATACTGTCTCCATATTTAAGTATCCAGTAAAGCATTATAAATAGAATGGTGACGATAGAAATGAATATGGTAATGGCCACACCCTTAAACCAATTGGATAGTTCACTGATAGCGCTATACTGAAAAATGTCGTTGATTACAACCATGATTTTTAATTTTTAAATGATACAAAATTTAGTTTTTAGTACGCATTATGAACATAGGTTTGTTGGGGTTGTTATTAATAAAACAACTATCGCGCCAAAAACCCTACTTTCGGCTCGTTTGCAAATTCTATTAAGACCATTGATTTTGTAAAAAGTTGGCCATGTGTCCGGCCTTTTCGGGGAAGAGTTTATCTATAGGTTAACTTAACCACATCCAGCCATTAAAACACGAGAAATTATATAGTTTTGTTTAAATTGGGCTGTTCTAGGTAATTTCTTCAAAAACAGGAATAGTTACAAAGTTTCAATAAGGGTAAAATTTAATATCAATAATAATAAATATCAATATCCATGTCTAGGAAAAATGGTTTTTTGTTAGTTCTTTTTTTACTGTCCGTTCATTTAATAATAGGACAGGAAACACATCAATTCAAAGTACATTCCCACAACGATTATTTACAGAATATGCCATTCTGGGATGCCTATGCCCATGGGGCCAACTCCATCGAGGTAGATGTTTTTTTAAAAAATGATACCCTGTTTGCTACCCATGACGAAAAGGATATAATTAATAACCATACTATAGAAAGCCTGTATTTAGATCCAATTGAACGGGTTCTGGAATTACAATTGGGAAAAATACAGGAACTACAATTGTTGATAGACATAAAATCCGAAACCTATACAACCTTGAACAAGATAGTCTCCGTTCTGGAGAAATATCCCACTATCATCAACAACTCCAATATTACGATGGTAATATCCGGGAATAGACCCAAGCCCGAAGAGTACAAAAATTATCCACAGTTTATAATGTTCGACTATCAAAGTTTGGACGATATTCCCACGGCTGATGCTTGGGAAAAAGTAGCATTGATAAGCCTTCCCTTTCATAAATTTTCCAGATGGAATGGCAAGGGTAGGTTAACCGCCGAAGACCTGCAAAAAGTAAAGACAACTATAGACAAAGCGCATAGTTTTCAAAAGCCCTTCCGCTTTTGGGCCACTCCTGACTCCAAAACAGCATGGAAAGCCTTCCATGATTTAGGAGTGGAATATATAAATACGGATATGCCGGACAAATCATCGGGGTATTTACAAACTTTAGGGAGCCGGGTATATTATAACAAGGCCAAATCTGACGTATATACACCAACATACAAGTCCGATCAGACAGAAAAGCGCATCAAAAATGTTATACTGCTTATTGGGGATGGTAACGGACTAACCCAAATTTCTTCATCGGTTTTGGCCAATGGGGGAAAACTAACCTTAACACAATTAAAAAGTATAGGCTTTATTAAAACACAATCCGCTGACGATTTTACAACGGATTCCGCTGCAGCGGGAACAGCGCTGGCTACTGGGACGAAAACTTACAATAGATCCATAGGTATGGCGACCAATAGCCAACCCTTGATGAATATAACCGAATTATTGGATCAACATCAGTTTATAAGTGGTTGTATAACTACCGATAAAATAGTAGGTGCCACTCCAAGTTCTTTCTATGCCCATCAAAAGGATAGGGATGACACCGAGGAAATTGCCGAAGATCTATTAAAGAGTAAGCTATCCCTTTTCATTGGGGGAGGGGGGTCTATTTTTAACAAGGATCAATTAGAGGAGAGGGGTTTTTCAATTTTAAAGAATGTAGCAGAAATAGGAGGTAGCAAGAAAGATAAGATTGGATTGTTTTTCGCTGAAAACGAAGTTCCCAGCTTTTTGAAAGGTAGAGGAAATATACTGGCAGAAGCCACTAAAAATGGACTTCAATTCTTAAACGCCAAAAACAAGCCATTCTTTTTAATGGTAGAAGCCGCCCAAATAGATTCGTACGGACATAAGAATGAGGTTGCCGGTATAGTAACCGAAGGAATAGATTTTGACGTTGCCATAACCGAGGCCATTAAATTCGCCGATAAAACTGGAAACACCTTGGTAGTTATTACGGCAGATCATGAAACATCCGGATTTACAATGCCACAGGGAAATATGGAAAAGAAAATGATCGAGGGCGATTTTACCACTGATGACCATACTGCGACCATGGTACCAATTTTTGCCTACGGACCCCATTCACAGGATTTCCAGGGGGTCTATGAAAACAGTGAAGTTTTTCATAAGATTCTCAATTTACTGAATGTAAAAAAATTGAAGAAATAATAAATTCTGGTTGCCCAAATTCATTGGAACAACATGGACAAAAAAACCCCCGATGCCAGGCATCGGGGGTTTCTTGTGCTAAAACTTAATTATACTTTATCTTATAAGGATTCAGCATCCAAAAGGGCAAAAAACTTATCCAAGTTTGGAATAATCACAATTCTGGTGCGTCTGTTTTTGGCCATATTTTCTTTGCTGTCGTTCTCAACCAATGGCAAATAGCTACTTCTACCTGCTGCGATTAAATTAGCAGGGTCAACGTTGTACTTATCTTGCAAAATTCTTACAATTGAAGTTGCTCTCTTTACACTAAGGTCCCAGTTATCCTGAAACATAGCTGTGCTTATAGTCTTAGAATCGGTATGCCCTTCAACCATGACTTCCATGCTAGGCTCGGAGTTGATCACTTCGGCCAATTTGGCCAAAATATTGTTGGCTTTGCTACTTACCTTGTAACTCCCTGAGTTGAACAATAATTTATCTGAAATATTGATCATGACCACTGTTTTGTTAATGTCTACAAGAACGTCATCATCTTCATCGGAAATGGATTTCTTTAAATTATAAGAAATAGCAAGGTTCATGGAGTCTTCCATAGTTTTTGCCTTGGCCAATTCACTAGGGTCTATTTTTGCCAAAGTGGCTCTCATTTTTTGTTTTGTGTTGTTGCTCATTACAGCAACATCATCAACAGAACTAAATTGAGAATCGTTTATTTCTTGTAAAGAATTTATTTTTTCGTTGTATTCTGCAACCCTTGCTTCAATTTTGGAAACTTTGGATTCCAATTCCTCTTTCTCTACTTGGGTTTTTGTCAACATGCTCTTGGTATTGGACAAATCGCCTTCAAGAGCAACATATTTTTTCTTAGATACACAGGAAGCCAAAACTGCCATTCCCAACAAACCAACTAACGTTACTTTTTTCATTTCTTTTTGATTAAAAAATTTACAAATAGTTTTCTGTAAGGTTATACGGACATATAGCAGAAAAAGACGTTAAGGCTTAAAGAAATCTTAATAAAAAAAAGGGCATCAAATTAATTTGATGCCCTAACCTATTGACTAAAAGTAACTTAATGACTGTTATTCACAACCTCCTGTAAATCCTTTTGCGTTAAATTTAGTTTGTACCGCTCCTTGTCTGTTACCTTCCTTAACTTGAATGGCCAGGTTATTTTCACCACTTCCATCACGTTTTGGACTACAGTATTCAAAAAGGTAAAAGCTATTTGCCTGTTCGGAAACTCTGAATGAAATGTCGTTGAAGGTAGTTTCCAATTGTTCTTTGTTACCAGCAAACACACTGAAAGTCTTACCTATTTTTCCTAAAACATTAGCATCAATTTCCGCTCCCAGCCCTATACTGAAGAAGGCAATGTTCTTATTGGCATTATCCACTTTTTTCAATGCAGCGGTTTGTGTGTAGCGCGAAGCCTGATCGGTTCCGTCCGTAAAAATAACCACAGAGGCGGCTCCAATACGGTCATTGGTAGTACTTTCTGCCAACAACTTTTCAGCCTTGTCGGTAGCTTTAATTACCGCACCATATAAATCGGTTGAAGGATCTTTACTAATATTGGCATTGATTCCCTGAATAGAAGAAACTAAATCCTGTTTTACATGCGTAAGTTCATTTAACACATGCAATTTATCTTCCCCATCGAACCAATAAATGGCCATTTTAAACGATTCTGTATCTACTGCAGGCATCACATTGTTTACAAAGCTAGTGGAAGCATTTTTTAATTCTTCCATACTACTACTCAAAACACTATTACTTAAATCTAGTACCAAAATAGTATTGTTGTTGAATATTTGTGAATTTGGAGAGATCCTGGCAAATGATTCGGAAGTAGATATGGTATTAAAACAGGCATCATTTCTACCTTGCTCATAAATTGTAAACTGACTGGCCTTTAGCCCGGGAACTGGATCTCCTTCCTTATCGGATACCTTAAAAAAGATAGATACTTTGCCCGGCAGGGTGGTAAATTGATCCTGAATGGATAAAACCAATTCCCCATCACCTAAATTTAAACAGTCATCCACTGGCTTTCCAAGACCTAGGTCCCCTCCAGTATTTAAACCATATTTTACATCATCATCCGCATTTCCGCATGATACAAATAAGGCTATGCCAAAGCATATAGCCGCCATTCTAATATATAATTTCATTTTCATAATTTTTAACGTTCAACAAGCAGAACGCTCAAAACTATTTAAAATTATATTAAAGTTTAAATTGAGTGTTAATATTTGTTAAATACTTTATTCACATTTTTTCCGCAGTCCATATTAGTAATCAATCATTGAAAATACTTGACCCTATTAAAATTATTCGAATTTGATAAATGATCTGTATTACATCTGATTATTAGGTAATTATACTACTATTTATCAACTGAACTGTTTGGACAGTTAAAACACTTTAATATAAAAGTGCCTAAAACTTTGCTGCTGCAGGGTGCCGAACACTAAATTTTTGTATTTTACATAAACCTTCAGTAGATAAAGCTTGGACTTGATATGAATATACATTATTGTGCAGATTATGAAAACATGAGCCAAATGGCTGCTGATTCCGTATTGTCCCAGTTGAAGGACAAGCCGCAGCAGCTTATTTGCACCGCTACGGGAAATTCACCTACTAGGCTTTATGAAAAATTGGTGGAATCCTACAAGAGCTCGCCAGAAATTTTCAAGGAAATAAGGATTATAAAATTGGATGAATGGGGAGGGACCAATGGGGATTATCCCAATACGTCCGAGTATTATCTTCAAAAGAATCTATTAGATCCACTTCAAATTCATAAAAGCAATTATATTTCTTTCGACAGCAGCCCTACTGATGCAAAAAAGGAATGTGACCGTATGGAAAACGAAATTCAGGAACACGGTCCTATAGATATTTGCATTCTAGGTTTGGGTAAAAATGGACATATTGGATTTAACGAACCCTCTAAAATATTATACCCGGATTGCCATATAGCAGATTTGAGCAAATCCTCCCTTAAGCATCCCATGGCCAATAAAATGAAGACCGCGCCAACATATGGATTAACATTGGGAATGTCCAATATTTTAAAATCTAAAAAAATTATTCTCCTCTTAACCGGACCTAACAAAAAGAAGGCCATAAAAAAGTTGTTGAGCAAGGAAATTACCACTTCATTACCAGGTTCCTTTTTATGGTTGCATCCCAATGTGGATTGTTATTTGGACAAGAGCTCTCTTTAATTTAATTTTATTGCTTAAAATTAGGGGCCTTTTGCGCTAGCGTTTATTGTTCATAATCTAGGATGATAGGCTGTAAACCATGTATGAAATATCCCCTTAACAAACTGTTAAAATAATTCATTCTTGCCCTAAATTTGGTACCTTGTAGGGTATTACTTAATTCAACTTAAAAACATCGACTATGCCAAAATATGACATCAAAGTTAATGGAGTTTCCAATAGTGTAGATGTCGCGGAAGATACCCCTTTATTATGGGTATTACGTGATCATTTGGATTTGGTGGGAACAAAATATGGCTGTGGCATTGCCCAATGTGGTGCATGCACGGTTCACTTAGGTGGCAATGCCGTAAGAAGTTGTTCTTTACCTATAGCCTCAGTGGCCGGACAGGAAATTACTACTATTGAAGGGCTCTCTGAAGATGGCAGCCATCCGGTACAAGTGGCCTGGAAGGAAGTAGATGTGCCACAATGCGGATATTGCCAAGCTGGACAAATAATGACCGCTTCTGCATTTTTGGACAAAAATCCAAATCCCACTTCAGACGAAATAAAGACAGCTATGCACGGTAATATATGCCGATGTGCTTCCTATACTAGAATTCATAGGGCCGTTGAAGTTGCAGCCACCAAAATAGGGTAATCCTTTCCCATGTGGGCATTAAGGTTACCGTATTCGCTTACCTCAAAAAAATACATCCTTTAAATATTGAGGATGAAAAACAAAAAAATTATGTCAGACTCATCAATAACGTTTAACAGAAGGTCCTTTATTAGGACTTCATCACTTGCCAGTGGTGGACTGCTCATAGGGTTTAATCTTTTCACCGCCTGTAAGCCTAAGGTGCAACCACCTGTAGATATTTCCCAGTTAAATTTTAATGATTTCAATGCATTTATAAAAATTGCAGATAATGGTGCGGTAACCATTTTTTCGCCAAATCCTGAAATTGGTCAGGGCGTAAAAACAGCTATGCCCATGCTTATTGCCGAAGAATTGGATGTGGCCTGGGATAAGGTTTATGTACAACAGGGAATTTTGGACACCGAGAATTATACCAGACAGCTTGCAGGTGGCAGTCAGTCTATCCGACTCGGATGGGAGCCCTTAAGACAGACAGGGGCAACGGCGCGTCAAATGTTAGTAAATGCCGCAGCCGCCAAATGGGGAGTAGACCCCTCTGAATGCACAACATCTGAAGGTGTAATCAGCAATGCCAAAGGCGAAACCCTAGGATATGGTAATGTAGTCAAGGAGGCGGCGGCCATGGAAGTTCCAGAGAGTGTAACCCTCAAGGAACCAAAGAATTTTAAGATTATTGGCACCGACGCCCAAAATGTGGACATAGACAAGATAATAACAGGTAAACCCCTTTTCGGTTTGGATTACAAGGTGGACGGGATGGTCTACGCCTGTGTTTTACGACCACCAGCCTTTGGTCAAATATTGGAATCTTATGACGATTCCAAAGCAAAGGCCATGCCCGGTGTTTTGGATGTAATTAGAATAGGCGAAAAGGCTAAGGAACTTTCAAAAGAAGGAGTTGGCAACTGGACCGTGGCTATGAGTAAGAGTGATAAAGTAGTGGTCATTGCAAAAACTACCTGGGAGGCCCTTAAAGCCAAAGAAGCAATTTCAGCGAGATGGGTAGATGACGCTGTTATGGAAAGTACGGAGTTTCAGGATAAGCAATTAATTGGATTATTGGATGGAAAGGAATTTAAGACCCTAAGAAAGGACGGAGATATCAAAAAAGCCTTTGCCAAGGCCGATAAAACATTGGAGCGTACCTATGAATCACCCTTCCTGCCCCACAACTGTATGGAGCCCATGAATTTTTTCGCCAATATTACCGATGAAAAGATCCATTTGGTAGGTCCTGTACAAACCCCGGAGTTTGCAGCCACCGCTGTTGCAGGAATGCTGGGTAGGGATGTTAAGGACGTTCATTTGGAAATGACCCGTATGGGTGGAGGATTTGGAAGGCGGCTTTACGGGGATTTTGTTTACGAGGTAGCGGAAATTGCCAATGCTATAAAAAAGCCGGTAAAATTGGTGTTTTCCCGGGAAGATGATATGACTGCAGGTACCTATCGTCCAGCTATAAAATATAGAATTAAAGCGGCCATAAAAGACGGTCAAGTGACCGCCTACCATTTAAAGGAGGCAGCTATTGGTGGAAACATGTATGGATTAATACCTAATTTCTTCCCTGCCGGTGCCATAGAGAATTACCAAGTGGATGTCGCCAACTATGAAAGCAATATTACTACTGGGGCGTGGAGAGCACCTTATACCAATTTCTTGGCTTTTGCCGAACAAAGTTTCTTTGATGAACTGGCGGAGACCATGGAAGTGGATCGCATTCAGTTACGTTTGGATTTATTGGAAAAAGTTAAGGGCACTACGGACGAACGTATCCAATATTCACCAGAACGCATGCAAAATGTTATCAAAGTAGCTGTGGACAAATCGGGTTGGGGCAAAAAAGAAGAAGGAGTCTTCCAAGGTTTTGCTGCTTATTATTGCCATAATTCCCATGTTGCGGAAGTCGCCGATGTGGAAATTGAAAACGGAATGCCTGTCGTAAAAAAAGTTACTTGCGTGGTAGATTGCGGTATAGTTGTTAACCCTTTGGGCGCCAAAAATCAAATAGAAGGCGGTGTTATAGACGGCGTGGGCCATGCCATGTATGGTGATCTCTCCTTTGTGGACGGGAAACCCCAGTCACAGAATTATGACAAATACCGCTTGATACGGATGGGAGAAATTCCTGTAGTGGAATCGCATCTGATACAAAATGAAATAGCACCAACGGGATTGGGGGAACCAACATTACCACCTGCAGGTGCAGCTGTTGCCAATGCGCTAAAGGCTGCTACCGGCAATAGATTTACCCAGCAGCCATTTTCAAAATTCCCGGAACTATTGCAAGTCCCTACTAAACCTATAATTGGATAAATATGACGATATTACTTTTTGGTGTTACAAAGGACATTATAGGTAGCTCAACATTGTCCATGCCAAGCTCAAGTGAATTTGGGGTGAAAAAATCCAAGACCGTGAAAGAGTTAAAGGAATATTTGGGTAAAATGTACCCTGAGCTGAAAAAATTATCATCTTTGGCCGTGGCAGTAAACAATTCTTATGCAAATGATGACACCATAATCGATAATTTTGATGAAATTGCACTAATTCCACCAGTTAGTGGCGGATAAGAAAAAAAGAGGATTAATGCTGATAGACAATCACAATAGGAAAATAAATTATCTACGCTTGGCGGTAACCGACCGTTGCAACTTGCGCTGCAACTATTGCATGCCCTCAGAGGGTATAAATTTTGCTCAAAAAGACTCTTTGTTTACTATTGAGGAGCTCTGTAAATTGAGTGAAATTATGGTAGGGCAGGGGATAGATAAAATTCGGATTACAGGTGGTGAACCATTTGTAAGGAAGGATCTAATGATATTATTGCGAAAACTTGCCGATCTAAAAGGGTTAAAAGATATTTCGATTACAACGAATGCCACTTTAATCGGTCCGCATATCAAGGAACTAAAATCTTTGGGAATCAAAAATATCAATGTTAGCCTCGATGCCATTGACAAGGAAACTTTTGAGCGTATTACAAGACGAAATCAATATGAAACCGTTTACAACAATTTGGTAAAATTGATTGCGGAAGGATTTAATGTCCGCATTAATTTTATTGCGCTCGAAAATCAGAACACCCAAGATATATTACCTATACTCGAGGTGATGAAGCATTATCCGGTATCCGTTCGTTTTTTGGAGGAGATGCCATTCAATGGTGGGAGCAAATCCTTCAACACCATTACGTGGGATTATAAAAGAATATTGAGCCATATTCAATCGGAATACGCGGATATTACCAAGCTTGAATCTCCCAAAACATCTACATCCATCAATTACAAAATAAAGGGACACAAGGGTACTTTTGGACTTATTCCCTCCTTTACCAGAACCTTTTGTGGCAGTTGCAATCGCCTAAGGATATCTGCTACAGGAGATGTGATTACTTGCCTATATGGTAAACCTAGAATGAATCTTAGGGAGGTGATGCGAGGTGAAAATGCTAAAGAAAAAATTAAAGATCAGATTCTCAAAGCCATAGGCAGTAGATCCAAAACCGGATTTGAGGAACAGGAAAAATATGTCGGAATATTTGAAAATTCAATGACCTCCATAGGCGGATAAATCATTGTGTCCATACCTGGGACGATTTTTGTTTATGGTAGAACACGGATAATTTAACTACAAATAATGAGCTCCACTAAAATATATGGTCTAGTACTTACCGGTGGAAAAAGTACCAGAATGGGAACCGATAAAGGTTTAATAAAATATCATGGCGTAGCACAACGCGAATACCTTTACACACTCCTACAGCAGGTATGTGATAACACCTATATGAGCATTCGCGAGGAACAGGCTTCGGAATTCTCTACGAATCACAATCTAATTATTGATCGGAACAAATTTAAAGGTCCCTACAACGGTCTATTAAGTGCCCACAATTTTAATCCTAACGTGGCTTGGTTGGTTTTGGCCTGTGATCTGCCTCTAATGGATCAGGATGCCCTTGAACAATTGATCGACTTGAGGAATCCGGACAAAATGGCTACTGCCTTTGCCACCAGGGAAAGTGGTTTACCGGAACCTTTATGTGCCATTTGGGAACCTTCCGGTCTAGAAAAATCATTGGATTATTTAGAAAACGGGCCTGGTACCTGTCCGCGTAAATTTTTGATCAATGAAAATATTAAATTGGTATTTCCTGAGAACGAAGAAGTATTATGGAATGCAAACTTCAAGGAGGACTATGAAAAAGTATTGCAGAGATTAGCCCCCAATTAGGTAGTTCCCACAGACTGCAGAAAATATTAAACTCGGATTGTTATTTATATATGAACTTCAATAGATACCAGAGACAGACTATTTTAAAGGATTTCGGACCCGAAGCCCAACAAAAGCTGAAGGACTCCAGTATTTTGGTGGTTGGTGCTGGCGGATTGGGAATTCCCGCCCTCCTGTATCTGAATGCAATGGGAGTAGGTACAATAGGTATCGTGGAGCAGGATATTATTGAAATCACCAACCTGCAACGACAAGTGCTGTATACAGAAAAGGATTTGGGAAGATCCAAAATGGAGGTTGTATTGGAGCGATTAAGGATTCAGAATTCCAACACACAATTTAAAACATTTGATACTTTTCTCACTAGACACAATGCCTTGGAAATTATTTCACAATTTGATGTTATAATGGATGGCTCCGACAATTTCCCAACACGCTATTTGATAAATGATGCTTGTGTAATCCTAAAAAAACCATTTGTTTCCGGTGCCATACAAGGCTTTGAAGGACAGCTTAGCGTTTTTAATTATCAAGGCGGCCCAACCTACAGATGTTTGTTTCCCAACATGCCTACGCAAGAAGAGATACCAAATTGTAACATAAATGGGGTTTTGGGGGTAATTCCCGGTATTGTTGGAAATCTTCAGGCATTGGAGGCTGTAAAAATAGTTACAGGTATTGGCGAAGTTTTAAATGGTAAATTACTGTTGTTCAATGGATTGAATCAATCTTATCAAACCATTACATTTAGTCTTCAAACAGAAAATTTAATGTTGAAAAAACTTCAAAAATCCTATGGAGCAGATCTTTGTGAAGCAACCGCTGGCATAAGTGTGGAGGTAATTGAAGAAAAGTTAAGCGAGGGCAAAGCTCTGCAGATAATCGATGTAAGGACCGAAGTGGAATTTGAAAACTTTTCCTTACCACAAGTTAAAGCTGTAAATATTCCTTTGGACGAATTAAAGGGCCGTATAAAGGAATTGGACTTCAAAAGACCAATTTATCTACTTTGTCAATCCGGAAAAAGAAGTGAAATGGCGGTAAGAATGTTGGAAGAAATAAATAACAAACTTGAACTTTACAATATAATGGGAGGAGTCGATAGGTTTCTAGCCCACCATAAATAGAACAAGTATAATATCGGCCTCAATGGCCTACAAATTGGAATTATATGGCCTACCATTACGACTTAGAGCGATTGGGTTATAGCAAGAATGACATCCTTTTAATGATTCATGCCGATGACGCCGGTCTATCCTGCTCGGAAAATGCAGCCACAATTGAAGCTTTGAAAAAAGGGACTGTAACTTCCTTTAGCATTATGGTTCCCTGTCCATGGTTTGGGGATATAGCCAATTTTGCCAAACAACACCCACAATATGATTGTGGAATCCACCTAACATTGACCTGCGAATGGAAACATTATAAATTTGGTCCCGTACTCCCTTATTCTGAAGTCCCTAGCTTGGTAGATGAGCGCGGTTTTTTTCATACCAAAAGAGAGCAAGTAAAGAAATTGGCCAAACCCCAAGAGGTTAAAAAGGAGCTTAAGGCACAAATTGATAGGGCATTGAATGCCGGAATTAAACCTACCCATTTGGATTCCCATATGTACACCCTAGGGCTCACCAAAGAATTACTCGACGTCTACAGGGAATTGGGCAAGGAATACAAGCTACCCATTTTCCTAAGTGATGAGTTGCTGGAGGGTGTTGGCAACCTTGGTTCACTGCAGGAATCGGACAGCATTGTGCATAAAGTACATATAGGCAATTTTAAAGCCATGCAAAGCACAGGCTTAGGAGAATTGTATACCCAAATGCTAAATAACCTTACAGCAGGACTAAATGTGATTTTAATCCATCCGGCCTTTGACAATATGGAAATGAAACAGGTCTGTGTGGACCATCCCAATTTTGGTTCCGAATGGCGACAAATGGATTTTGACTTTTTTACCGATCCCAATACGGCGGCCCTGCTAGAAGAAAGGAACATTAAACCTATAACTTGGAGAGAATTACAAAGAACAATCCATTAACAAATCTTCTTTTATTGTAACTTGTGTTCCATGATTTCTTTTAAAGACGCTTATCAAAAAGTATTGGACCTAAGTCAGGATTTAGGCAATGAACTAGTTTCCCTTGAACAAGCTATGGGCAGAATTCTCGCCGAAGATATTATTGCCGATAGAAATTTTCCTCCTTTTAATAGGGCTACCAAAGACGGAATTGCCATAAACTACGATGCCATTGAAAAGGGGCAGACCACTTTTAAAATAGAAGGGATATTGGCCGCAGGGATGCCCTCCCAACTTCTGAAAAACACTGCTAATTGTATTGAAATAATGACAGGGGCAGTGGTGCCCAGCAATGCAGATACAGTGGTAATGTACGAACATATTGTCATAGACGATGGTTGGGCCAGCTTAATTAAAAACCCGGTTCAGGGACAGGACATTCACCTCAATGGAAGTGATCAAAAAAAAGGTAATCTAGTCTTAGAAAAGAATTCTATTATATCAGCTGCAGAAATAGGGGTATTGGCGGCAGTGGGCAAAGCTTCTGTCTTGGTACGAACATTGCCAAAAGTGGCTATTGTTTCCACTGGAAATGAATTGGTAGAGGTGGACGAAATCCCTTTGCCACACCAAATACGCAAATCCAACATCCATACTCTTTATTCGGCTTTGTCACAAGAGGGCATCGTTCCTAGCAAGCTGCATCTCCCTGATGAAAAAGACAGTATAAAAAATACACTTGGCAATACTTTGAAAGTAAACAATGCTGTCCTTTTAAGTGGAGGGGTATCCAAGGGTAAATTTGATTTTATTCCACAGGTAATGGAAGAATTGGGCGTAGAAAAAATATTTCACGGGGTCTTCCAACGACCAGGGAAGCCATTTTGGTTCGGAATTCAAAAAGAGACTAAAACGGTAGTATTTTCTTTTCCCGGAAATCCGGTCTCCACTTTTGCAAATTACAATGTCTATTTTAAGGATTGGCTTAAACTATCATTAGGCCTGCCACTACAAAAAATTGATGTTATTTTAAAAGAGGCTGCTGAGGTGAAGGGCGATTTAACAATGTTGCTAAGGGTTAAACTAGGGTTTAACAGAGGACATTTAGTGGTCTCCTTGGTAAAGGAGAATGGATCGGGAGACTTGTGCAGTTTGGTGAATACTGATGGATTTATTGTGCTTGAACCCAAAAGTGAACCATATGAAGTAGGGGAGTTGGTGCCCTTTGTCCCGACCAGAGATTTATTATAATTATGACACACGAACTAAAAAAAATTATACGGGAATACCAATCTGCCACTTCAAGAGGCATAAAGACCGTTTTGGCTACCGTGGTAGCCTTGGATGGCTCCTCATATAGAAGACCTGGTGTGCGGATGCTGATACTGGAAGACGGACATATGGTAGGTGCCGTAAGTGGCGGATGTGTTGAAAAGGAAGTAATTAGACAGGCCCAGCCCGTTTTTGACGATCAAACTTCCAAAATAATGACCTATGATGGTAGATATCGCTTGGGATGCGAGGGTATACTTTATATTTTATTGGAGCCCTTAAGACCGGACACCATATTGTTGGAAACCTTTGAGCAAACAATTCAATCTCGACAACATTTTAAGGTACGCTCTTATTTTGAAAAAAAAGAAGGGTTAAATGCCTATTTTGGCTCAACCTTTATCTTTGGGAATAAGGAATTACCACTGTTCCCCGGCTATCAAGGAAAAGATGAACTTGAGGTTTTTGAGCAAAACATGCAACCGTGTTTTAAGCTATTTATCATTGGCGCTGAACACGATGCGGTACAGTTATGCAGTTTTGCCGCATTAACAGGATGGGAAGTAACTGTTATAGCCAACCCTACCGAGGAAAAGAATATATTGGATTTTGAAGGTGCAAATGAATTTCTTGGAACCCTACCCGAGGGCTTTCCTTTGGATGAAGTGGACCAAAATACGGCCATAATTCTGATGAACCATAGCTATTCCAAAGACTTAAAGTATTTGTTGACCCTAAGGCATTCAAAACCAATATACTTAGGACTTTTGGGGCCACATAGAAGACGTGAAAAGTTGTTTAACGAACTAATGGAACTTAGCCCTGAAATCACCTACGACTTTTTGGACAGTATCCATGGACCCGCCGGACTAAATATAGGGGCTGAGACACCACAGGAAATTGCCATAGCCATCGTTGCCGAAATCCTAACGGTTTCCAGACGAAAAGAACCTATACTTTTAAAAGATAAAGAAACTGGCATACACGATTGACACCTAAAGAGCATAACATAGCTATTTTGATTATGGCGGCCGGGACTTCCTCCCGTATGAAAGCCATAAAACAATTATTGCCTTGGGGAAATACCACCTTAATCGGCAATGCCCTTAAAAATGCCCAGGATTCCAATGCCGCAACCATATTGACCGTTTTAGGAGCCTATAAGGAGGAAATAATTAAAGAAACCCAATTTGGCGATACGGAAACTGTTTATACTCCCGATTGGAAAATGGGACTGGGGAATTCAATTGCCTGTGGTACCAAGCATCTGCTAAAAAAGGAAGAAGACTATGATGGTGTATTAATAATGTTGACCGACCAACCTTATATAGATGGGCAGTATTTAAATACCATGATGGATAATTTTACAAATTCCCAACACAGCATTATAGCCACAAAATATACCGGTAGGGTGGGAGTGCCCGCCATTTTTGGAAAAGCCCATTTTGAAGCTTTACTGGCATTGGACTCCGATTTTGGAGCTAGGGATATTATCAAGACCCATATAAAAAATGTCCTTACGCTATCCCCTAAAGGAAAAGAGGTTGATATTGATACCTTGGAAGAATACGAGCGGGTGAAAAAGAGTGATAAGTAGTCAGTGGTCAGTGTCAACTTCAGTGAACAGTTGGTACTAAGGAGTTATCAGAATTGAAGGGTGGGAAGAAGAGTCTTGTGTCAAGAACCTAGACTCTTGACTACTACCTAATTCCCCTCTTGAGAGATTGAGTGTAGGTTTTTGCCGAATAGCTTATTTCTTATGCCTTGTGGCTTTTGGCTTTTGGCTATTCCGTCATTGAGGCCGGACTTCAAACAAGGGATTAATTAATAAGTAAGTTTTTTACTTCTAACTTCGTGTTGTCCACTATAAAGTATAAATTTAGGATCTAATCCAATGTTGCAATGTCATTAAAAACTTTATCCCTTGTTTGTATTTTACAATTAGCAATTTCCTGTAACCTAATAGCCCAAGACATGAGCTTTGAGGAGTACAATCCGGTATCGACACTTAAAGTTCCCGGCAAGGAAATCCATAGGGCAAAATATCCATTTATCGATGTACATGGCCATCAATACCAAATGCCAACACAAGACCTTTCCCCCCTGATTGCAGATATGGATAAGCTTAACATGGGAGTAATGGTCAATCTAAGTGGTGGCTCAGGAGATAGAATTAAAAAATCTTTGGAAAATATCAAGGATCATTATCCCCATAGGTTTGCGGTCTTTGCCAATGTGGATTTTGACGGGGTAGGTAAACCTGGCTGGGCCGAGAAGGCCGTTGCCCAATTGGAAGCTGATATTAAAAACGGCGCCAAGGGACTTAAGGTATATAAGAGTTTGGGACTAAGGGATACTGATACCTCTGGGAAACGATTGGCTGTAGATGATGACCGTATAAGTGCCATTTGGGACAAATGCGCGGAATTGGGAGTGCCCGTTCTCATTCACTCTGCAGATCCAAAACCCTTTTGGGATGAGGTTAATTCCGATAACGAAAGGTGGTTGGAACTAAAGACGCATCCTCGCAGAAAACGTTCAGCAACGGATCCAGCTTCGTGGGAGCAAATTATTGGAGAGCAACACAGAATGTTTAAAAAGCATCCAAAAACCAAATTTATCAATGCCCATATGGGATGGTATGCCAACGATTTGGGTACTTTGGGGAAATTAATGGACGAAATGCCCAATATGTATGTGGGTATAGGAGCTATTATTGCAGAATTGGGCCGACAACCAAGAAATGCACATAAGTTCTTTTTAAAATATCAGGACCGAATTCTATTTGGTAAGGACAGCTGGAAACCGGAAGAATTTCCTACCTATTTTAGAGTTTTGGAATCCGATGACGAATATTTCCCGTATCACAAGAAATACCATGCTTTCTGGGCCATGTACGGTATGGACCTACCGGATGAAGTACTTAAAAAAGTTTATTACAAGAATGCGCTAAAACTCATTCCTGGATTGGACAAGAGCTTATTCCCAAAAGATTAACAACGCTTTAAAAGCGACTATTTCCTATCCACAGGTTTTTGAATCTTTTCAAGATGTCCGTATTCCTGAAAAATACCACATGAATTTGGTTTTTTAATCAGGGATTGTTCTTTTTTTCTTTTGGCCAAAGCTTCAATTTGCGGTGATAAAAATGACATATCGATCTTTTTTTGTGATATAAAATTACTTTTTTTATAGAACGCAAGCAGAAATAAATTGTTGTTTTAATGTTAAATTTTTTACATAATATTTACGGCTCCTCCCTTGTTACGAAGGGGGGAGCCTATAGTCTCGTCACCCCTTAAGGAGTTTTCCCCCTTGCTAGCGAGATAATCGGATCGGACTGGATTGTCACTAAACTTGATTTAACTTTAAAGCTCACACACCCCTAGCCCCTCTCAAGAGGGGAATTTTTCAGTTGCGGATATTAATATTTAAGAATACCTATGTTCCTTTTATTAGCAAA
This sequence comes from Arenibacter arenosicollis, assembly GCF_014397245.1. Lineage (GTDB taxonomy): Bacteria > Bacteroidota > Bacteroidia > Flavobacteriales > Flavobacteriaceae > Arenibacter > Arenibacter arenosicollis. The sequence continues at coordinate 173,150 of NZ_JACLHY010000007.1, forward strand.
ATTAGTTCTATTTTTTTTTTGGAGATTAGATTGGAATTTGGACTTTGAATAGAAACAAATCCTCGACTCCGCTGGAATAGACAAAACAGTCACTTCGACATGAGCCTATTTTCAGGCTCCCGATAGCTATCGGGAGAGAAGTCGCACATACGAGGCATTCCGATTTCGACTACGCTCAATCTCCGTTAGAACTTTCGACTTTGAACTTTCAACTTTCAACTCAATTTATAAAATCCTTTCTTTTTCAATAACACTAAGCGCCAGTCTAATAGTAGAATATTCCAATTTTTCTTCAAAATATTCATAATAAGGTTTTAAAGCTTCGGGATCTTTAAGTTCTTTTTTGGCCTGGGCGACCTTTCCTATGGTTTCCTTATCCACAAACTCATAGATAGCCACATCCTTGCCGTCCGAGTAAAGTTTGGCCAGATGTGAAAAAATTGTAGTGGGCTTTAGTTTTCGTAACTGGGCTATCTCTTCAATGCTCTTGCCCTCTTTATAAAGCTCATAGGTGTCCTGGTAGGTGTGCGACTTCTTTTTCTTCTTTGCTTTTTTTTCTGCTTGAAAAGCCCTTATCTCTTGAATAAATTCCTCCCCGTAAACTTCCAACTTTCGCTGGCCAACCCCATTTATTTGCATTAGTTCCTCTTCACTGGTTGGTCGTTCCGCTTCCATTTCCTTCAAGGTTGCATCGTTGAAAACCAAATAAGCGGGGATATTCTCCTCCAAGGAAATCTGGAATCTTAATAGGCGTAAACGTTCAAACAGCGAGTTTTTGGCAACCTTCTTGGTTTTTTGTTCTTTTTCCAAGGCCACCCTTTCTTCCTTTTTCAATGGTTTACTCAACAATACCCTCGTCTTACCAAATAGGACGTCTTTGGAATAGGGGGTAAGCTGCAAAACGTTGTTCTTATGAAAGGCTATCTCACAGAAACCCTGATTTATAAGCTGAATAGCATAATGTTGCCAATCGTTCCAAGATATATCCTTACCTATACCATAGGTTTTTATTTCCTGATAATTTTTATCCAAAACAGCAGCATTTTGGGCTCCCCTCAATACATCGATTACAATTCCCGTAGCTTCCAATTCCTTTAATCGGGCTATAGTGGATAATATTTTTTGGGCTATAATGGTTCCATCAAAAAACTGCGGCGGATTTTTACATACATCGCAATTACCACAATCCTCCCCCAAAAATTCCCCAAAATAACTCAACAAGATTTTTCTTCTACAGGTGGATGCCTCCGAAAACTGCTTCATTCGGTCCAATTTGGCCAGCTGTACCTCCTCATTAGTTGCTCCGGACGCAAAGCGTTGAAGCTGTATTACATCGCCATAACTGTGGAACAAAAGTGCCTGGGCGGGTAATCCGTCCCTACCGGACCGACCTATTTCCTGATAGTAGCCCTCAATATTTTTAGGCATATTATAATGTATAACCCATCTCACATTGGATTTGTCTATTCCCATTCCAAAGGCTATGGTAGCGCATACAATTTGGGTTTTGTCGAAAATAAAATCTTCCTGTACTTTGTTGCGACTCTCAAAATCCAACCCCGCATGGTAGGCCGCTGCTTTAATGCCGTTGTCCAAAAATTTTGCCACCAAAGTCTCTGTAGATTTTCGACTCAAACAATAAATAATACCCGATTCATTGGGCCGTTGCTTTATAAATTGAAGTATTTGGGACACCCTATCATGGGCTGGCCTTACTTCCAAAGCAATATTTTTTCTGTCGAAGGAGGCCAAAAATTGTTTTGCCCTGGGAATCTTCAGCTGTGCCATAATGTCCTCTCTAGTGGCCTTATCGGCTGTTGCTGTCAAGGCAATAATAGGGGTGAGGGGAAGAGTGCTTTTTAGAAATCCCAATTGTTGATATGAGGGTCTAAAATCATGCCCCCAAGAGGAAATACAGTGGGCTTCGTCAACGGCCACACAGCTTATAAATTCTTCCTTTAAAATAGGGGAGAGGCCTTGCAAACTTTCCGGGGCCACATAGAGTAATTTCAACTCTCCCTGATGTGTACTTTCCAGTATTTTATGTTGTTCTTCGGCGGACTGACTGCTATTGAAAAAAGCCGCTGGTATACCGTTGGCCTTTAGTCCGTCCACTTGATCTTTCATAAGGGCAATTAAAGGCGAAATTACCAAAGTAGTGCCCTTCAACAAAAGGGAGGGCAATTGAAAACATATGGATTTCCCTCCTCCAGTGGGCATGATCACCAAACAATCCTTCTTATTTAAAACCGAAGTAACAATCTCCTCCTGTTGATCTCTAAAGCTATCAAAACCAAAGTACTTTTTAAGATGGGGATATAATTCGTTCTGGAAATCGGGCATGGATATCGGTAAAATTGTTGCGTGGCCGAAATTAATCATAATTGAAGTGTCAAAACAACTTTATTGACGTTAAAATCCTTAAAAATAAATCTAATTAGTGGGTGATTCCATGCATGGTCTTATCTTAAAAATGTTAAATTTATCCATTGCAAACCTTAATAATTGACCATAATGAACCACTGTCGTAATTACTATCTTGTTGTTGTTTCCATATTGACGATCTTCACCGCCTTACAGGCACAAGAAACCTATACCCCTCCAAAATTGACCAATCCGGATTCCTGGTCCATTATTTTGGTCCCCGATACCCAGACCTATGTAAAGTTTGAAAGAAACCAGGGCACTTTGGAAACCATGACCGCCTGGATCAGTGAAAATATTGATGCCCTAAACATAAAAATGGTTTTGTGTACTGGGGATTTAGTAGAACAGAACGAACTTTTAGTTTCGGATAAAATAAACGGCAATATGCCCAGTAGAGATCAGTGGAGGGCAGTGTCACATGCCTTTGAACGTTTGGATGGGAAGGTACCTTATATCTTAGCGGCCGGTAACCATGACTTTGGTTATAAAAGTGTTGAAAACCGAAAATCTAACTACAGCCAATATTTCCCTGTGCATAGGAACCTATTAAATGCAAAGGCGTTACGGGCGGCTGGAAAAAACATAGATGGCTTACCCTCCGTGGAAAACGCTACCTATGAATTTATTTCCCCCCAACAACGGAAATTTTTGTTCCTGAATCTGGAATTTGCGCCGAGAGATACCATTTTGCAATGGGCCAATAACGAGATTTCCAAAGAAATTTATAAGGACCATACGGTGGTCTTACTTACCCATTCCTATTTAAATTCCGAAAACAAACATAAGGAAAAGGAAAACTACCCGATAATCGATGCCAACTATGGCAAGGCTATCTGGGAAAAACTAGTGGCACCATCCCAAAATGTACAGTTGGTGTTTTCGGGCCATATTGGCTCCCCTGATAATTTTAAGGGGCATACCGCCTTTAAAGAGGACAGGAATGCAGCTGGCAAAAAAGTGAATCAGATTACTTTTAATGCGCAAGCTATGGGTGGAGGTTGGAATGGTAATGGGGGAGATGGTTGGCTCCGTATCATGGAATTTTTGCCCGATGGCAAGACCGTTATTACCACCACTTTTTCACCCTATTTTGCCATCTCGCCCACAACGCAAAAAATGGCCTATCAAAAGGATAAATTCAACAATTTTAGTATAAAATTGGATTAATTCTATTGAATTGGCAGCTAATTTTAGTTGAATTTAAGGGTAAAGACCTTAGAAACAGCGGTAAAATCTCACGAAATAACGTCAATTTTGTAGGATATTTCTTAATAAAACATACTATAGGTCGAATAATTTCGTTTTTTTTAACATAATATTATATAACGGCTTAATTTAGCGCCCGATAATTATGGTATAAACCCCTATATCCTATGAAAACAGTAAACTATTTAATTTTAAGTTTCGGAGTATTATTCTTAGTTGGTTGTAGCAATGATGCTATGAATGAATTGAATAATGAAAGTCTAACTAGCGAACAGGTTAAATCCCAAATGGAGGTCAATTCCATTTCGGAAGGACTGGACGAGTTGGTTTCAGAATTATTGATCAACGATAAATCTGGAAAAAGTAACAAAACTGAGACTGCCTGTGCAGCGGTTACATTTACCGAAGAAAGTATTTCAGTAGCTTATGACCAATGTAATATTCACGGCAAAACGATCAGCGGAACTATTGTCCTTACCGGAAATAATGGAAGTACGGATGGTACCAAAGGTAGCTTTGAGGTTACTTTTACCGATTTTACTTTTAACGACCACATACTTAACGGTACCAAGAGTTTTTCCTTCGATTTTTCAGTTTCCAACAGTCCAGCTTTTACAATTGTTACCGATGCTACCTTTGAGGACGCCAATGGAGATATTGTAAAATGGAAAGGAAATAAAGTACTTACCTGGTATCTTGAGAATATTAATGCCGAAGGCCCCGATGCTACCTGCACAGGAGATTGGGATATAACCGTAAACGGTACTACCTATGAATTTACAGTGACCGAACCTTTATCATGGAATTTGGGTTGCGCCTTTATAACATCTGGCGTAATGCAGTTGGAGGTTGATAGTATGACAGCTTCCTTGGATTTTGGAGCTGGAACTTGTGACCAAAAAGGTACAGTAACTTATCCTAATGGTGACACTGAGGAAGTAAGCTGGTAACAACTTGTTTTAATATAATTTTTAATAAACCCCGATGAAATTCATCGGGGTTTCTTTTTGCACCTAATTTCTCTTTCCATTTCTAGTGCTAAATTAATGGTTAAGGGCAGGAGGGGAGTGGAGGGGAAGAAAACCAATTTGGCAATTGTAGAAAGCTAATGAAAAGCAAGCTTTCCGAAGATTTTATACCGTTTATCGATGAAATAATTCAGTACGTCGAGGTTATCGAGGTGTTAATTTTCGCTTAAACTAATGTTAATGAGCTATTTACTATTCCAAAAATGGAATTTTTGTCGTATCTTTTTTGAGCAAAACAAAAAAATCAAAATTATAAGAGTAAATCAGAAAAAACCGTTAACCCTAAAACAAAGCTTGTCCTATGGAAACAACCCCAAAAATTAGTAGAAATTTAATTAGCAGGCCTTCCAACAGTGGATGTATTCTTAAATTGGAACGAACCAATAATGATTTGTCCCAATTGGAAAAAAAATTGACCTCCTATGTATGTGAACCCAACACATACACGTTGTTTATTAAATCTGAAACCCTCCGGCAAACTTTACAAACCTTGAAAAATACGAATGCGGATTTGATCAAGGCATTAAAAAGGGAAAAGGATTTAAAAATTGAACTCTTTGAAAAAACAATGGCTCAAATTCGTTCTTATATTGAGATACAAAAGTCAGTTGAGGAATACAGCAACATGTTGAGATATTAAGAAATCCCTATATTTTTCCCGATTATACACATTAAGCATACAGAGGGGCGGAATTGTAATCATGGAAATATTAGGATAGAAAAGCTCTGAATAATTATATTCAGAGCTTTTTTATGTTTAAAAACTGATTTATATAACTTTGGTCTTACTAAAGCATAAAAAAAGCCTTGGATCTTTTCGATCCAAGGCTTTAGTATTCAGGGGAAGCTAATATTCCTTAATTTACATTGGCCCCAACATTACCTTGGGCCACTAAAGTGTCCAAGTCTTCGGCGCTCAGGTGTACATTGATGTATCCGTCTATAGCCAAAAGGGCATCATAATCCAACGCACCGCCCGCATTTGCCTGGGTAACGTTGGTTACGCTTATTCCATTATCTCCAATGACATTGCCCAAAGTTACGATCACCGCTCCAGGGGCATCTGCCACAGCCCCAGAATGAATATGTGCCGGATGTATTGCGCCTGCGGTAGTACCAACCAATTCCAAAGTCACCAATGTTTCTTTGTTTACGCGCTCCGAAAAGGTAGCTGTACCAAATATGGCTGCATTACTAACTGCCGCTAAATCGTAGGAAACCTCATTACCTGTAAGTTCGTTTTGACCTATATCGCCCTGTGCCACCAAAACGTCCAGTTCGGCAATGGACTTGTGAACGTTGATATACCCATCAAATTCCAATAAATCCTCGTAGCTAACTGCTGTTCCAGCATCGTCGGCCTCAATATGGGTCCAGCTTTTTCCACTGGCACCAGCTACCGCATTTAAGGAGATTGCGATATCACCACCTTCAGCAGCGGTATTGGCATGGATATGGGCAGGATGTTCCCCATCCGATGGAGTACCTTCCAATTGAAGTTCTAGGAGGGAGGCTCCACTTAAACGTTTGTGTACTATAGCCGTACCACTAATGGTTGGCACCAATACACTGTGAAGTGCAAATTCTTTGGAGTCTCCTGTTAGCACGTTGACACCTATATCACCTTGAGCCACAAGTACATCCAATTCGGTAGCGGACCTGTGGACGTTGATGTAGCCATCCATTTCCAACAAGGCTTCATAGTTAAGGGCAGTGCCCGCATCGTCTTCCTCAATATGGGTATAACTTTTTCCAGTGGCACCGATTACGGGCGATAGGGAAATAGCAATATCACCACCTTCGGCAGCAGAATTAAGATGTATATGGGCAGGATGTTCCCCGTCAGCTGGAGTACCTTCCAAAGCGATCTCTAGGAGGGAAGCTCCACTAACACGCTTATAGATAGTGGCTGTTCCGCTAATATTGGCATCGGCAGCACTGCTAAGCTCGTATTCCCTGGAATCTGCTGTAAGTTCATTTACACCAATATCACCTTGGGCAATAAGGGTACCAAGATCAGTTGCGGATTGATGCACATTAATATAGGCATCCAATTCCAATAGCTGCTCATAGGTAATTGCAGTACCATTTTTAGTAGCAGTTACTATGGTAGTACTTTCTCCGGAAGCACCATCAACAGCATTAAGGTCAATAATGATATCTCCGGTCTCCGCCGCAGAATTGGCGTGTACATGGGCAGGAAAACTTCCTGCTGAGGTACCTGATAATTTAAGGTTTACGGTAGCCGTACCGTCTTCATTTTCCACAACAGTGGCTGTCCCGGACACGGAAGCATCCGAACGGGATTGTAATTGGTAAGTTTTGCTTTCACCCTCAAAAACTCCTGGGGGTTGATCTGTACTATCATCGTCAGTACAACTGGTGGCAAAAATTGTAGATGCCATCAAAAATAAATACATTATCTTTTTCATATAATATAATTTTGGGTTTAATATGACCACGAAATTATGATGAAGGATTGGGAGGGCTTGTTGGAGATGATTTAATTATTGACCCTAAAGAAAGAGGCCTTTGAGTTTGAATGAACTAGGGGATACAAAAAGTCTATTTTACATAATGTAAATTATGATACATTTTGTATTATTGGTTTAGCCAGTGGCTGAAGTAATAATCAAGAAAGATGATGCGGCTGCCATTATACCGTAAAGGTTAAATGAAAAACGTAAATCATAATTCTATTATGTTTTGTAACGATTGAACATAATAACAAATATTGACTATTTTATGTCAAATCATGAAGTTGAGAATATTTGATTAACGTTTTTTAAAATTTTTCTGCATAAAAAAAAATTATATCAAAAAATGATTCAGTAACAAAATATACAATATGGATTACTATTAGACGTTTGAAAACAATACAAATACGTTGCTCAAAACCATATTATGATTTTTACCCGACCAAAAATATTTTCGTTGCCTTTACTGCTTTTTATAGCTCTTTCCTGCGGTAAGGATTCTTCATCCGACCTCCAAGAAATCGATACAACTATTATGGTTTCTACAATCGCTGATGGTCAAATTATCGATGAGGCTTCAAAAATCAATGTGACAGTCAATAGCGCAGGAAGTTTGGTAGAAGTTTTTGTCGATTCTCAATCAATTTATTCTTCTCAAAATACAAATGATATCTCAATTGATTTTAACCCTGAAAGTTATACTATAGGTTCACATGTATTGAAAATTGTATTGACAGAAACAAATGGAAAAACCATCACTAAGGAAGTGAAGTTTGAGGTGCATCGAAGACTTATTGCCATCAATCTTCCGGAAAACATGGTAAACCAATATATAATTAATGCTGTCGCCTTTGCCTCTAAGATGGATGGTAGTCTTATTATGGCCAAACGCTTTAATAATGCCGATGATATCATTACCTTAAGTTCAGCCGAAGAGTTTGGTGTTGATGAAGAATTCATGTTGACATTTGTCTTGACCGATAACGGCTATGCAACGAACCTCTTCACGCATGCAAACCTTACACGCAACAACATAGGAACAATTAATTTAAAAAAACCATTTCGTGGAGGTGAAGGAGAAGTCAAAACTTATCCAGCAGTTGGTTTTGCCGACAACGAACTTATTACCTCCGATAATACGCACGAACCTTCTAAATCATATTATGGTGTTTCATTAAACGCAGCGGAAGAGAATTTTACCGTTTTTCACAAAAATGGCATTGACGGTGATACTAATAATCCGGAAATTTTTTACATGTATGGATATAATAATTCGGGAATGTTCAATAATTATCAATATTTAACGCTCTATCCTACACTGCCCGACAACTTTATTTTAGATAAAGCCAACTTCAGTACGGCTGGCCTTGAATCTAAGAGTGTAATTTTAAATTCGACCCAGAATTTTGACAACAGCAGAGCGTTCATGAATATTTATGGTTATTGGAATTCCAACGATTTTGAAATCAACACTTTTCACTTGATTTATAACATGAGTCAAACTGTTTCTACTGGTGATCAATTGAATTATGCACTAAACACCAATTTTTATGATTACCGATACTGGATAACCTTTGGTAATTTTTATGCTGCAGGCATAGGTATTCCAAAAGAAGTTTTTACCATCCCTGATATTACACTAGACTTCGAGTATGCCGATAATACCGCTGACTTAATCATTACTGGCACAAACCATATATTGGGTAGAATACGACTTTTTGACCTCGATAAGGTCCCAACTAACCAGAATTACCTTTGGGATATCACTTTTAATAGTAAAACAACACAGCGTATTGTGATACCTCAATTGCCCGATGAAGTTAAGTCTTCAAATCTATTAGACCTATATGAAGGTAATTTAATGAAAGTATCTTCTACCGAACTGGTAGCATATAAAGGCATAAATGATTATGACGAATATCTTCAAAAAGTAATCAAAGATCATAAAGATCCGCTAATGGTTACCGAGGGCCAAGAACTTATTTATAAGGGAAATGGACCTTTTCATGACGGACCTATTAGAGATTTCTTCTTCCAATAGATTTCTAGCTAATTTGGTATTAAAGAAGGTTTATCCGGAATAGCCTAAGAGGCAAATCACATTATCCTGTTTCTAATTTGACACAGTTGAAGGTCATAATATGAAAGATTAAAATTTATAAATCATTCCACACACATTACACTCCCTTTCTATCGGCCTATGCAAAAAAGCTTCGGCGGACAAGCTAGTCGGGTCGTATAATAAGTTTTCCATTACCCCTTGTGGAAGAAACTTTTTGGTAGAAAAATTTGCAGGAAAAATCGTAGAAGAAAACTTTGCTTTACCAAAGCTCAAGTTACCCCGCCACAAAGGCGGGGCAGGCGCCACGCGGAACATTATAGAACATTTATGCCTATAGCGTAAAACGGTGTATACGGTGTATTTGATATAATTGTAGATATAGTAACACACAAATTTTTTATATCGTCCCAGCCGCATCAACCCGCCGAAAAAAGCGATCACCCACTGGGTCATCAATTTTTATCGCGTATGTCAAAGCCGTTTTACAGGAGTGTCCCTTTCCATTAAACTTTTTGTCTACAAGGCTACCCGCGTCAACCCGCGAAAAAATTTATATCCACTGTATCCCCATTATTGAATACTGGTCATAATTTCAATATCCCGTACAAAAGCCCATAAATTTTCAAATACGCTAATTATGAGCTGCCAATAAACCAACTGCGCATGCCAACCCACCCGTATCCCAGAAACCATTCTTTTGCAGGCGCATCGTCTCGCCTGAAAAACTAAAAATCAACTAGACTTTCACTTTGCACGGAGTATTTGACATAATGTTTAGGTAAATATAAAAGGCTCAATCAAATATGTTTATAGCCTGTTTTAGAGCAACAAAAATGATTAATTCAGTTAAAGCAATTTGTTATATTCCTATAAATTCGATTGTATAATCTGGTTATTATTAAAACTTAAATTATGAAGATCAAGCAATTTGAATATGGCCCCCTATCCCATTATTCTTATGCAGTTATAAGCGATGGTGAAATGGCGATAATTGATCCGCAACGCGATCCGAAACCCTATTATAATTATGCAAAAGCTCACAAAGCCAAAATAACTATTGTACTGGAAACGCATCCGCATGCAGATTTTGTAAGCTCCCATTTACAGATACATAAAGAAACGGGTGCATCCATATATCACAGTAAAAGAATGGAACCCAATTATCCATTTACAGCATTTGATGAAGGTGATACCGTGGTTTTAGGGAATATTAAATTAAAGGTTATAAATACACCAGGTCATTCCCCGGATAGTATAACCATTGTTGCCGTTGATGGCGATGAAACGCTACTATTTACAGGAGACACACTGTTTGTGGGCGATGTGGGTAGACCTGATTTACGCGAGAATGCAGGGAAAGATGAACGCCAACAACTTGCCGAAGCCATGTATGATACCATACAACATAAATTCAACGATTTACCTGATGATGCAATGGTATACCCTGCCCATGGTGCAGGATCTTTATGCGGTAAAAGTATGGGTGATGCCCATAGTAGTACCTTGGGTGATGAACGCAAAAACAATTGGGCTTTTAAGAAACAGTCAAAAGAAAAATTTGTTGAGAAACTATTGGAAAGCCTTCCTTTTATTCCTTCCTATTTCCCTTTTAATGTAACTATTAACAAGAGGGGCGCAGCTAATTTAGAAACAGCTATTGGTTCGATTCCCTTTTCTGAAAAAAGTGCAGCTTCGGGGCTCCTAGTGGATATTAGAGATGAAAAAACCTTTAAAAAAGGACACCTAAAAGGAAGTATTAATATTCAAGCGGTTTCAGACGATGCAAAGTTCGAAACCTGGCTAGGAGCTATTGTGCGACCAAAGGAAGAGTTTACTTTGGTTATTGATGGAAAAGAGCATCTCGACAGGCTGTTAAACCGTGTTGCCAAAATAGGATACGAAAAGCAATTGACACAGGTCATTACGATCTCTCAAGAAGACCTGATAGTTTTAAAGCGGCTTAATTTGAAAGATTTTAAAAAAAATCCAAATAATTATACCATCGTTGATGTGCGTAATGCGAGCGAGGTAGAAGAAAGTAAGATTTTTGATAAAGCCCTTTCACACCCCTTGCACGAGTTGCGGTATACTGCAGATGACATTCCAACGGATAAGCCTATTGTAGTGCATTGTGCCGGCGGGTATAGAAGTGCAGCGGGTAGTAGTATTATAGCCAAATATTTAAATGCCACCGTATTTGATTTGGGAGATAATGTGAAAGATTTTAATTAATTAATTTTTATTAATAACGAAATTCATTATGAACATAATCTATGAACCTTGGCCGTGGTATGTGGGAGGACCTTTAATAGCATTAGTGATGTTTCTACTCCTGTTTGCAGGCAAAAAATTTGGTATGTCTTCGAATTTGCGTACTGTTTGTGCCGCCATGGGTGCGGGAAGAACCGCCAATTATTTTGATTTTGATTGGAAGTCTAAACGCTGGAATTTAATGGTAGTATTGGGTGCTATTATCGGAGGTTTTATAGCCTCAAATTTTATGGGTGATTCTCGTGTAGGTATTCATCCGAAAGTTGCCCAACAACTCTCCGAAGATTATCAAATTACAAGTGCAGGAGAAGGTTATATGCCACCTGAAATATTTGCAGTTGATGCGCTTGATGACCCGTTTATAATCGCTGTGTTATTAATCGGAGGAATATTAGTGGGATTTGGGGCACGATATGGCGGTGGATGTACCTCTGGACATGGTGTCTCTGGGTTGAGTAATCTACAAATACCTTCACTAATTGCGGTTATAGGTTTTTTTGTTGGTGGCATGATTATGATTCATTTATTATACCCTTTAATTTTTAGATAAGATGAGATACATCACATATTTAAGTATAGGCATTTTATTCGGAATTATTATGTTTAAATCGGAAGCCGCCTCATGGTTTCGCATTTATGAAATGTTCCATTTTGGTTCTTTCCATATGTATGGTCTTATGGGATCTGCCGTTGTTATAGGTATTATAGGCGTACAGATAATAAAACAAAAGAACATAAAAACTATCGATGGTGAAAAAATGAATTTAAAGCCCAAGGATTTAAGTGTTAGGCGTTATTTATTTGGAGGTACCATATTCGGTTTAGGTTGGGCACTTGCAGGTGTGTGCCCGGGACCTATGTATGTTCTTGCTGGAGCAGGTTACATTTCAATTTTGATTGTAATTGTGGGTGCCTTAATAGGCACTTTTCTTTATGGCCTGCTTAAAAAGAAATTGCCTCATTAACTAAACCAATCTAAAAACAGCGCGATTACAAGGAATGAATTCCTTGATTTTGTTCAAGTAATTTTTCATTGCCTCTATGGCTTTGATGTTAAGTTCTTCTCGGTTGCTGCCGTATTTTTTTTACACCCTTTGTAGTTGCAAAACTGACTTTATACGTGTTATTTGGGTCAAGGTCTACCTAAACGCTATTGAAAATATTTAAGTGATAAACAGTAACCTTCTCTAAATCAATGATCTGATGGATATATTATTAAAAAAGGTATCTTTTGCTTGCCTCTTCCCTCCTACCATTGATTTTTACAAACCCGAACACCTTGCCGGCGATAAGACGGATTTCTTTAAACCTTTTAATATTCACGACAAGATTAAATTTAATTGTGGTAATCAATAAAAATTCCCTTTCTTAATTTCACTGTTCATGTAAATGTTAAAATACCGAATACCCATTAGTGGGTATATTTTAAAGAAAAAACTTTAGACAGAAAATTCATTCCACACGCATTCCACTCCCCTAGTGCCTCGGCTACATAATAAGTCCGCATGAACGACAAAGTCGGGCAGGTGTTTACTGGGCACCTTCATATTTTATTAGATAGGACCTCGTGAACCTCCTTCGTGGGCGTCACTAACTTTGCAAAGGAAAACGTTTGGAAAGAAAAAAATCAAAGAAGATGACAACAACTTGGCCCACGCACCATCTCGGCGAAAAAATTAATCACCCACTGGGTCATCAATTTTTATCGCGTATGTAAAAGCCGTTTTACTGGAGTGTTCTTTTGCCAACACATCATCTCGCCGAAAAAAGCGATTACCCACAGGGTAATCACTTTTTGTCGCGTATAGGTTTAGCCAGTGGCAATAAGGGTTTAATAAAAGGTATTAATCCTCAGGGCAAGCCCTGAACCCAATAATGGGAATCGACCTAAGGGTCGAGGTATTGAACCTAGATCCCGCCGAAAAAAGCGGGATTAGTTCAATTTTCAGTGCGTCTTACTGACTTCTCAAAATTGAGTTTCACTAATAATACAATCTAAAATCCAGCAATTTGCAGACATTGTAATGTCTTTGGTGCAACTCTTCTACAACATCTAACATATTATCATCTTCTTTAAATAAGTTAAAGAATGCTATATCAAGATTTGAGCTGCTTATTCCATTAAATTCATTACCATAGCCAGAAACACCTTTTGCGCCAGTGATATCCAAAAAATATTGTGCTTCCTCTTCGTCTAAATCCAAGATTTTTGCATTCGAAAAATGTAAAATCTTTCCTTTTAACCTTCCTTCAAAAATTTCTGCAATTTCTTGGAAACTATAATAGTAGTCATTTAAGCATATACTATTTGCTTCACCTGTTATAACCAAGTAGATTATTTCATAGTCTTTAAAATTATGATCATCCAATACCAGGGCATTTAAGCTAGCTTCTAGTCCTTCAATAGTGTCGCACGTTTTATAAATACTTGCTATGCCATAATTCATCGCCAATTGTTCCAAGTTTTCTTGTGCCTCGGTAACCTTGTCCGTTTCTATTTCTTGAACCCCTTCCAAACAATAAATGAAATAATCTGCATCTATAAATTGCTCTTGTGGTAATTGTTGCCTTTTCTCTAACAAGTTTCTGAAATTATTTAAAGTATGTTAATCACAAAATTACTGTAACTCTTCTAGTTTTTCAGCGTTTTCATATAAAATCCCATTCCGCACACATTGCCCTCCCTCCTGCCGTCGGGTCACATAATTTATGTACCATTACCTTTTCAGAAAGTACATATAGAAGGAAAAAAAATCTGTGAAGATGGTAAAACCTTAATTGCCTTTATTCATAATCAAAGTACGGGCCATCTCTAAAAGCAACTTTTTTTCCTGAATAGATCTTTTTAAAGGCAGTTGGGCCAAACCTATTAACCTGCGCATTATCTCTATTCCGGCTACTTGAGCGAGTAGTTGTTCGTTCAGCCTTTCTGATTACCCACTTTTTATGGTTTGGAGACCATCTATATTCATCGTAATCAAAATACTATGTGCCGCCAGTACCCCAATGTCAAATTCAGCAAATCCCATAAAGCTGAATTCTGGATCAATTACGTAGATGTGGTCTCCTTTTGACATCCAACTCCCGGGATAATAATCACCATGCAAAAGCGTATTGCCTTGGGACAGGTATTGTTGTCCCACCTTTGAAATTTCTTTTTTTAATGTTTCGTCACTTCTATACCTAAGGGCGAGTTCCTGAAGTCCTTCTTGAATAGCATTCAGGGAAAAATCACTTTCCTTAAGAAAAGGCAGTACAAATATGTGTTGGTGATTAAGCAATCGCAATTCCATATTTTCAGGGTATTCCTCAGGTTTGGATTTATGTATTTGGGAAGCAATATCCAAAAGCTGATGGAGTTGGGAGGTTCCAATATTTCTTTCATCATACAGGTAAGACATATCCTTACAATCCCCCAAGTCTTCCAGTATTAATAAATGGTTGTCTGTATTATACCTTAGAATTTCAGGAATATGTGGTTCAATAGCTTTATTTGAAACTGCTTGGTAAAATTGATACTCTACATATATACGCCCAATGGGCGCCATAATCTGCGGGTATTTTTGAACAAAAGGACGGGATTGCTTTACAACAAAAGAACGCTTATTGGTACGGATTCTAAGGACAACGTTCATGTTTCCCTCACCTGGCTTTTCAACGGAGAGAATTTGTTCGTGTTTTGGATCAATAAAACCAATATTATTTAAACAAATCCCAATTTCTGCAATTGAAGTAGTAACGTCTAGGTACATACTGTATTTTTTATATTTTTTTTAAGCTTTGCCAGAAATCTGTTTTCATAATTTCTACATCTATTTCTGTATGGATGTTTATTAAGCGTTGCGTATTTTCTTTAGGCGTTAAAAAAGTTTCGGTTTTTGATAATTCGGGACGGGCCAGTGCTTCTATGATAGCTACATCCCACATAATCCAGCTACTCTTTTCCGGATCTTCTTTGGTCCACCAACGTTCATAGGTTTCCCATCGGTTTATGAGATAATCGGAGACACCTCCCCTAGTTTTTAAATTATCATCTACTTCTGCTTTTGTAAACACAAGGTGTTGGCTGGTAGTTGCTGTCATTATAGTAATATCAAGGCCTTCGGTATTTAGCAGAATCTCTACCGCTTTAGGGTCGTTTCCTGAATTGAATTCCTTTTTGTTATAAATATTCGTTTCCACATTATGCCAAAAACCGAGATAGTGTACTTTCAATTTTGGAATAATGGACGGATCCTCCAAAATGGCACTGGCAATATTGGTACAAGGCCCTAAAACAACTACATTCAATTTTTGACCGTCAGGCAATTCATGCGCCATATCAACTATAAAATGTGAAGCAGGAGAACTGGCTGGTTCCTCACTATTCTTTATGGGGACATTACTCCCCAAAGGAAGCGGAATAGTATTCTGTCCCATTAACTTAAGTATTCTTTCATTGATTCGCTGGCTTTCATAAACACTACTATCTGTTGCCAATGGTGACGTATGAAACTGCGCTGAAGTAATGCCTAGAATATTGAATTTAGGCTCTGCAACTGCTCGTACAATGGCATAAAGATCATCTACTTCATTTGCCGTATCAGCATCTATAATGAGGGGTAAACGCGTATCTTTCACCTGGGCTTCTACAGTAACATGTACAAAAAGAAATATTGGAATTATAAATTGAAGTAAAGGGAAGTGAATAGCTTTAAGAAAATTCAGGGTTTTAAATGTCCGGAGTTTATTGTTTTGCTGCTGCATTCATTCTAACTATAACGGTTCATCCTGCTTTTGGTCGTACAAATGGATAGAACATTACCTATGTAATATTGAATACATATTTTTTTTTAAAAGGTCTCGTGGGATATGTTAAAATATGGAGGGCAATTGCATAATGAATTGCCTAGCTGAGCGCTGGACAAATTCCAGTGAAGGAAATTCCAAATAAAAAAAGCCTCCAACCGGAACCAATGATCTGGTGAAAGCTCTTTTTATTAGCCTTGCCCTAAGCCTGTTAAAACGTAGGAGCAAAGCATCTGGATCTACTTATTATTTTTTAATGTTTACAAAACCAACTGGCTTCAGTAAAACTTCCATTTTTGCAATATGAAGTCCTGGATTATCGGCTGTTCCCTCGTTCCCCAAGTCGTGTATGTCTACGCCAGCTGTGCCCTTGGGCAAGTTGTACGATTCGCCAACTGAGGCGGCACCATATCCCAGATCTTTCATTGATCCTGCCGTAATCCTACTTAAAGGATTTTCACCTAAGTTTATAAATCCGGTCATCAACTCATTGTTCAGGATTTCCTCATCCCAGTGGCCTAAAGCTGTACCAGGGCCATAGTCACCCTCAATCTGCAATTCCAAGGTTCCACCTTCTCTATTCCAAAATACGTTCGCCTGTTTTCCCAAGAAATACGGGTTGCTATCAGACCCGCCTCTTAGGGTCCTGTCAAAAAATGGGGCTAAGTTCCAAAGCGTACCCACACCCAAGACATGGCCCATTACATGTACAAACACTTCCTCGAACAAATCGTATTTTTCCACAGGAAATTGGTCAACCAAAATTCACACTCCCCTATCACTTTATCTGTGCGCAGAAGAGGTTATAAATGGTAAATAAGATAGTCCGAAGAACCATGTTGGGCTGGTATTTTTCATTGTTAGTCATTGGTTTAATTAGGTATTCATGAACCTCGCATAATCAAGGTTTGCGATTGACTTCATTACCATTTGTGAAGAATTATGAAGAAACTTTCCGGAAGAAGTATTTAAAATAGCGTAGTGACAAATTGGCCAACGAACCGTCGCATTTCCTCAATGCTTAATATTTATTAGCCTTAAGGATATTCTTAAATTAATCTAAATTTAGAGTACAAGAAATATTTTGTGATAAATTAGGCAATATGGAATAAAATTCCTCGCTTTGACCACAAAACTAATTCCTCGTTCGATACCGTGTTATGACTTTTACTCGACTACCATTATTTCCGTTTCTAATGTTGCTTTTCATAGTTCTTTCATGTAATAATGATCATTCATCCAATATACCCGATATGGATACAAACATTATGGTTTCTTCAATGATTGATGGACAAATAATCGATGAGGTTGTTAAAATTAATGCGACAATTAATAGTACAGAAGGTATGGTGGAAGTTTTTATCGATTCCCAATCCATTTATTCATCTCAAAACACAAATGATATTTCACTTGATTTTAATCCTGAAAGTTATAATACAGGTTCACATGTTTTAAAAATAATATTGACTAATACTCAGGGGAAAACCAAAGCCAAGGAATTGAATTTTGAGGTCCATCGAAGACTTATATCCATCAACCTTCCAGAAAAAATGATAAATCAATACATAATCAATGCAGTAGCCTTTGCTTCTAAGATGGATGGCACTCTTATTTCGGCAAAAACATTTACAAATGATGACAACGTCGTCACCCTTAGTTCACTTGAAGAATTTGGCAGTGACGAAGAATTCATGTTAACATTTGCCACAACGGATAATGGATCTGCAACTGGAATGTCAACCCATGCAAACCTCACTAGAAACAATCCAGGAGTAATAAACTTAAAGAAGCCTTTCAGGGGCCAAGAAGGTTCAAAAAAAAACTATCCCACAAAGGGATTCACAAGTGGAGACCGTATAAGCTCTTGGAACCTTAATGTACCCTACAATTCAGATTACCGTATTGAATCTAATATTGAGGGAAATAATTTTACGGTAACCATTATCGATGACATTGATGGTGACAACCATGACCCTGAAATTTTTTATTTATACAATTATGATTTTGGGAATTACCAAAACATAATACTTTATCCTCCCCTCCCTGAAAACTTTGTTTTGGATAAGACGAGTTTTACATCTGATGACGTCGAAACCCATAGCATCTTTTTCAATTCCTCACATAGTCCTGATTTAGACTCAGCTTCACTGTTAATGTACGGTTATTGGACCGCTAACGATTATGCCATTAATAATTTTCAGCTAATTGATCGCAGAAGCCAATACCTTGTACCCGGCAACCCTCTAAACTATCATTTAAACACTAATTTCTATGCCTTCCGGTATAGCCTCCAATATCAAAATTATTATGCCTCAGGCATAGGCATACCAGAATCCAGCCTGTCAGTCCCTGATAATACATTGGATTTTACTTTTTCTAATAACAAGATAAATTTTGACATTACTGGAACAGATCACATTATAGGACGTATTCGGCTAAATGATGGTGGCAACTACCCCATTTACGTTTGGGATGTTACGTTTAACAGTAAAACTTCTAGCAGTCTTGTTTTACCTGAATTACCGATTGAAATGGATAAATCAAATTTATTGCGACTTTATAAGGACAACTTAATGCAAGTAACATCAACCGAACTAGTTTCTTACCGTGATATTGAGGATTATGATGAATACTTGCAAAAAGTAATCAAAAACCACATAGATCCCCTTAAAGTTTCAGGTGGCCAGGAATTGATTTTCAAGGCGAATGTACCTTTTCACGATGGTCCAATAAAAGATTTTCCTTTCCGATAAATTTACTCACAAAAGACAAATAATGCGAATTGAACCCTTTCTTGATTTCAGGAATACTTTTTTAAATTGGGAAGTCAGACCTTTGGATTGATGCATTCTTTTAGAGAATACATGGCATTTATTCGAGCAACCAAAAAAAAACCGTTTCATACATCTGCTGGCCAACAGGAATTTACTTATCGCATATTGGTTGGCCCTCTATTACACTTTTGAATCTCTTTCGGGGATTAATTTTTAACTATTTATACTATAATAAGGATTATATGCACCTTACAAACAAATTCGGTGCCCCTCCCCTCCTACTATCGTTCAGTTTATATGCAACTGAGGCATTAACCACTTTTGATATACCGATAATAAAACGCCAACAACAGTTACACACCACTCGACATTCAAAAAAAACCGTATCTTGTCATTTATTATGCGTGCATAGTAAAATTATGGCTAAATTACCAGTGCAGCGCAGGAAATATTTAAAGAATCGATCCAAGTGTCGAAGTGTTAAACCACATACCCAGCTGAAAAAGCGGGGTTAAATCGACCATCACATTTCAATGCGCCTATGGCTTTGGAAAAAAGGGTCTCACGAAAAAAACATTAAGCAATATGACCAAATATAAACATATTTTCGAACCGCTGGATTTAGGATTTACATCCCTCAAAAACCGAATTATAATGGGCTCCATGCATACAGGTTTGGAAGAGGAAAAAAATGGCTTTGAAAAAATAGCCGCCTATTATGCAGAACGTGCAAAAGGTGGTGTTGGTTTAATTGTTTCCGGTGGCATTGCCCCTAACGTTCAAGGCTGGACAGGGCCTTTTTCGGCACGAATGAGCACAAAAAAACACGCAAAACATCATAAAGTAATTACAGATGCAGTGCATAAAGAAGGTGGTAAAATATGTATGCAAATTCTACATGCAGGGCGTTATGGGTATCATCCTTTCGCAGTTGCCCCGTCTGCCATAAAATCACCTATTAGTCCCTTTAAACCTTTTAAACTAAAACCATCGGGTATTAAACGCACCATTCGCGACTTTGTAAACTCGGCCAAACTATCCAAATTAGCTGGTTATGACGGGGTAGAAATTATGGGGTCCGAAGGGTATCTAATCAATTTATTGTAGAAAGAACAAATAAGCGTAAAGATGATTACGGTGGAAGCTATGAAAACCGGATGCGTTTACCTATAGAACTGGTAAAACAAACCCGCGAAGCCGTTGGAAAAGAGTTTATTATCATCTATCGTTTATCCATGTTGGATCTGGTGGAAAAAGGAAGTACCTGGCAAGAAGTCGTGGACTTGGGCAAAGAGATCGAAAAAGCAGGTGCCACCATTATAAATACAGGCATTGGTTGGCATGAAGCACGAATACCCACCATTGCAACCTCGGTACCTAGGGCAGCCTTTACCTGGGTTACCAAGAAAATGAAAGAAGAACTTTCCATTCCGCTGGTTACTTCCAACAGAATAAATATGCCGGAAACAGCTGAAAAGGTATTGGCTGAAGGTCATGCAGACTTGATCTCCATGGCACGCCCATTTTTAGCGGATCCGGAATGGGTAAATAAAGCTAAAGCCAATAAAGCGGACGAGATAAATACCTGTATTGGTTGTAATCAAGCCTGTTTGGATCACGTTTTTAAACGAAAAGTTGCAAGTTGCTTGGTGAATCCAAGGGCATGTCATGAAACGGAACTAAATTATCATCCAACGGAAAAAAAGAAAAAAATTGCTGTAATAGGTGCCGGTCCTGCAGGTTTGGCTGCGGCAACCGTAGCAGCACAACGGGGACATGAGGTTACCCTTTTTGATGCCGATAGGGAAATAGGAGGACAATTCAACATGGCGAAGCAAATTCCCGGCAAGGAAGAATTTTATGAAACCATTCGGTATTTTAATACCCAATTGGCATTACATAAGGTTACTGTAAAGTTAAATACGCGGGTAGATGCGGAATATTTAAAAAATGGCAGTTTTGATGAGGTAATAGTAGCTACAGGTATAAAACCAAGAACCCCGAAAATTGAAGGTATTGATCATCCCAAAGTCTTGAATTATATTGATGTATTAAAGTTGAAAAAGCCGGTTGGCAAACGTGTCGCCGTTATAGGCGGAGGAGGAATCGGTTTTGATGTCTCAGAATATTTAGCACACGAAGGGGAAAGCACCTCATTAAATATTGACGCTTGGTTAAAGGAATGGGGAATAGATAAAACAATGAAGGCCAGGAGTGGAACTGAAGGTGTCAAGGCAGAAGTCCCTCCCTCACCAAGAGAAATTTTTATGTTCAAGCGTAGTAAGGGTAAGTTTGGTGGCAACTTAGGCAAAACCACGGGTTGGATTCATCGTACTACCTTGAAAAATAAAAAAGTACAGTTTATCAACCAGGTGCAATACACCAAAATTGATGATGATGGCTTGCATTATGTTCATAAGGAAGCACAAAAAGTATTGTCAGTAGATAACGTTATCATTTGTGCTGGCCAAGTACCATTTGCAGCATTGGTAGCCCCATTGGAAGCACAAGGTATAAAAGTACATGTAGTGGGAGGTGCAGATGTAGCTGTTGAATTGGATGCCAAACGTGCCATAAATCAGGCCAGTAGATTGGCTGCTACAATTTAATAGTGAAAAATGTATATTCGATTACAAAAAACCAAGGCATGATCATACCTAAACTACATTATATCTCTCAGGGAAATTCACCAAAAGCACATTTGGAAAACATACAAAAAGCGTGTACTTCTGGTATAGAATTAGTGCAACTAGGGTTGAAAGATGTTACAGATAAAAAAATGCTAAAGTTAGCCCAAGAGGCAAGAGAGATTACGGCTCATTTTCAAACCAGATTAATTATTAACGACCATTATAAAATAGCAAAAGATGTTAAAGCAGATGGTGTTTATTTAGAACGAAAAGACCCTACGCCTACCGTGGCCAGAAATCAGTTGTACACTTGGCAAATGATAGGTAGTGCCGCAAATACCTTGCAGGATTGCGAAACATTAATAGCCAAAGAAGTGGATTATATTTGTTTAGGTCCCTTTAGATCAGTAGCGACCGAAAACAATTTAAGTCCGGTTTTAGGCCTAAACGGTTATACTGCAATTACAGATATCTTAAAAACCGATACTCCTATTATTGGAGTTGGAGGTATAACCCTGGCAGATGTTACCGCCATAATGAAGACGGGTATAGCTGGCCTTGCTGTCTCTGATGAGATTACCCGAAATTTTGATAGCATAAGAATATTTAACCAATTGTTAAACGCCTCTTCAACAGAAGAGCAGCGCTATACTTTTAAATAATAAAAGGGGAAGCCACGTGGCTTCCCCTTTTTAATGTCGCAATATAACCTTATTCAGCCTGTGGTGCACTTATGGCATCAACATATCTACCTGCCCAATATGGCAACAAATAGATATAGGGGGCGTATTCCCGTTTTCCATCGCTTCCGCCATTATTTCGGTATGCTCCATTGTGCAAATGAAGCGTCCTCTCGTCACCCGGTAACACCTCGGTATAGGTCTGGCTTCGGAAATTAGGTTCTATTTTAGTCAAGTCTTTACGGTGCTCATTATCAATTTTCCAATCGATAAGATCCATTGGAAACTCCTGCAACCACCAGGCGGATTCTTCACTATCTATATTTTTTCCACCAGAAAGTGCAAAAAGATAATTCCATAGAGGATTTTTTTCAGAGCGTTCTACTTCCCAATGGCTTTTTACCGCATTAAAATGGGCTTCTTTTTGTTCTTCGGAGAAGGAATAATTAACAAATCCGGGAATGGTCAAGAAATACATTTCATCATCTGAATGGTTCCATTTATCGCTTAAATCCTCTCCATCCACATAACCAATAACCGAGGCCGGTCTGTTGGCATTCTCATCATAGCCATATTTTTTTATCAGCTTTTCCGCCCCCTTTTTGTATTTTTTGTCCTTGGTAAAATGATAGGCCGTTTGAAGGAAAGACAGAATAAGCGTAGAATTCAGTCGACGATCCCCTACATTGATAGGAAAGCTATTTACATATTCTGGATTCCATTTTCCCCAAGCGGTCGGCTTTCCATTCCAATCCATTAAGTACCAATCGTTATCCATAATATGGTCCATCTCAATTTTTATTTGATGTATGGCTCTATCTCTCCACGCTTTATCGGGTGCCAATTCAGCAAAAAGTGCATACACGAAAAAATGTCCGCAAGATTCATCGCTGCTTGTTGTGGACTTCCAACGCCAAAGTTCATCATCTGACAACTGCCAAATCCTTCCATTTTCTTTTTCCCATTTCTCTCTCCACTCCTCAGAAAACCCGTTGGCATGCAACCCTACTTCATAACCATCCCTCTCAAAAGACCTAGCCGGAAACCCCTTTAAATTGGGAAGTGCAGTCAATCTTTCCATGGCTTCAAAGGCTTCGTAGGCGTTTTGCTTGGCGTCTTCGGACTTAGTTACCGCATACCTAAACAACTCCCCTGCCAAGTACATCGAAGTCCAAAGTCCATCATTATCCGTATCATGAAAGTAGCCCGTAGAAAGGTCTCCCGGGGTTCTCATGGCCAGATCGGAAGTAAAACCGTAGCGAATATGTCGCAACCGCTGAATTTCTTGAAAATAGTCCGCCTTTTGCGCCAGTGTCATGGGTACAAAGTCAATTTTACTCATTCCCTTTTGGGTCAGGACCAGAACACTTCCGTCAGGACCATCTGCCAGGTCGATCACATGATCGTCTACCAGCCATCGCTTTGAAGCGTAATAATCATATTTGCCATCTTCACGGAGTTTAAAGGCTCCTTTGGTAGACCCAAACCATAGGTTACCGCGAATGTTCTTAACACTGGTAATTTCTGTCCAAGGTAGTTTTTGGTCTAATTTATTTAAGGTAAATGATCTGCTGTCCAAAATATGTATCCCGTTGGTAGTCCCCACAACAATGGTGTCTTCATACAAACTGAATGCCGTTAAATTATTGGCCTCATATACCTTTTTTGCTGTTTTTAATTCACTATCCACTTGGTACAGTCCCTCTGCCGTCAAAACAAAAAATTGATTGGAATTAGGGTCATGCTGTATGGATATCGGATTTAAGATATTGATGGAAGACCTCCAAACTTCTTGGTTGTTCTTAAAAATAACAAAATCGCCTTCTCCTGCTATCATGGTAAAAAAATCAGGACCTATGCCCATAGCCCTAGGAGCGTTTATCTTATGGTTGATGTATAACTTGCCAGCCCAAGCATTGCTTAAAACCGCCTTGTTGGTCAAGTAAACAAATTGACCTTGGTACTCGGTCATTGCAACAATGTTCATATCGATCAAGGGCCTATATTGTACATCTTGTCGCATTCTTTTTTCGTGTGGGAGCAATAGCCCTTGGTTGGAAAGCACTTTAATGGCTTTATTTCGATCACTCGCTATTTGAAGTAAATCCACATTCCCTACCCCCTCTTCCAAAGAAAACTTTTCAGCGCTATCTTGAAGAAACGGCTGATCGGCGACCGTTTGCGCCTTAATGGCGAATCCTACTAGTAAACAAAAACCTAAGAATAATTTTTTCATATCATGCATCAATTATAGAATCGATAAAAATAAATGTAAGTAAGCTAGGAGGTATCACTATTCTTGATGAATACCTATAGTATTTTAACCTATGCGATTTTTAACATTTAGAAAAGTTAGGATGAAAACAGTCGGTGCATCAGGTTTCTCTCAATAAAAGAAACAAAGCTACCCATCCAACTATATAGGTATACTGCCAATTATGTGTATTTATATTGAAAAACCACTTCCAACAATAATGCTTTTGTTGATTATGATCTTGTCTTGAACTTTAAAGACCTATCAGAAAAATAGGCTAATATTCTATGTGTTTAAATTGAAAATGAAGAAGGTAATTGAGGCAGTGCGACGAGTTGAAAATAATTACTTTGGGCGTTCCCCTAAACAATTCGGCGAAAAAATGTTTCAAGGACTATTTAAAATTATACCTTTTTAAGAAAAATCACGTTTAAAAGTGTAATTGTTTAAATAAAAACTAATAAAATTACAGTTTTATTAGGAATTCTGCAAAATAATCGTATATTATTACAAAGAATTATTAATTAAAACAAATATATGAGGCAACTTAAGATCACTAAACAAATTACCAACAGAGACACTAAATCTTTAGAAAAGTACTTTCAAGAAATATCAAAAATTGATTTGATTAGCGCAGATGAGGAGGTGGAACTGGCCAGAAGAATACGTAAAGGAGATCAGGTTGCCCTTAATAAATTAGTAAATGCCAACTTACGTTTTGTGGTATCCGCCGCGAAACAATATCAAGGCAACGGTTTACGACTTTCCGATCTGATCAACGAAGGAAATATAGGATTGGTGAAAGCAGCAAAACGCTTTGACGAAACCCGAGGTTTTAAATTTATCTCCTATGCAGTTTGGTGGGTTCGCCAATCTATATTGCAGGCGATGTCCGAGCAGTCCCGTATGGTGCGATTGCCCTTGAACAAAATTGGTGAAATCAGCAAAATAAATAGGGTTTACTCTTCTTTGGAACAGACCTATCAGCGGCCTCCTAGTGCGGTAGAAATAGCTAGAGAACTTGATATGGGTCCCGAGCAAGTTAAACTTGCCATTAAAAATTCCGGAAAACATTTGTCCATGGACGCGCCTTTTGAAGAAGGAGAATCTTCCAATTTATACAATGTAATAAAATCGAAGGAATCTACCAGTCCAGATGCCAAAATGATGAAAGACTCCCTTAGGATGGATATTGAACAGGTGTTAAAAACACTTCCAAATAGAGAAAGTGAAATTATACGTCTCTATTATGGTATTGGACAACGAACCCCAATAAGCTTAAGCGAAATAGGAGAACTCTTTGAAGTAACCAGAGAGCGTGTAAGACAAATTAGAGAAAAAGCAATCCGGATTCTACAAAACAAATCACGTAACAAAATATTAAAAGCTTATTTGTAAGAATTTATAGACGATATATTGAGTAATAAGGCCGACTTCCCAAAAGTCGGCCTTTACTTGTTCCAGCCACACGTATTTATTCAGGAGGATTACATATGACGGCTTTAAAAAAGTTCGTATATTCATTACTAACAACATATCCCTTCCAAGTTCTAATACACAATTTATGAGCCATCTAAAAAGAAGAACTTTTATGAAAAATGTGGTCACCGCAGGAGTTGGGGCCTCTATTCTACCTATCAATTCATTAAACGCCAATAAGGTGCAGGAGGAGCTCGCCTCCGAATGGACCAAACCTTCGGCAGCGTCAAAAAAAATAATTATCGGGGGAGCAGGAATTGGGGGCCTATGCTGTGCCTATGAACTGATGAAAAAGGGTCATGAGGTTGTGGTTTTGGAAGCATCAGGTAGACATGGTGGACATGTGTATACCACGCGCGATGAGTTGTCCGATGGGCTTTATGGAGATTTTGGTCAGGAACATATTGTTAAACCCGGTTATGAAAGATATTGGAAATACCTCGAAGAATTCAACATTACGGCACTTCCCTACCCTAGGAGAAAAAATTTAAAACGACGGATCAATGGAAAGTTCTACACGGAACAAATGCTCCAAGACCCTGCGGTATTGAAAGATTTTGGATTTAATAAAAAAGAAATAAACCATTTATCTACCCATCCTTGGTCCGATCTAAAATCGCTTTATACCAAGCCATACTTGGATGTCTTCAAAGATGAATACCAACCCTTCAATGTTGGGTATGATGCATTGGACAATGTACCCATGTCTGATATTTATAAAAAAGAAGGTGCTTCCCCAGCGGCCTTGGGCTTTTTGGGGGGAAATAACTCTTCCGCACTTTATGAATTGTGGTATGCCGCCATCTTAAAAATGAGGGGTGTGGCTACCTACCCCACCGAAGTTTTTAGATTAAAAGGAGGGAACCAAATGTTACCGAATGCATTTGCCAAAAGATTGGGTTCCAGAGTTTGGCTTAATTGTCCCATTACTGCCATAACCAACGGGGAAACAGGGGTAACCGTTACCTATGAAAGGCAAAAAGAGGTGAAAGAAATTACCGGTGATTATTTTGTGAATTGCATTCCACTTCCTACCCTTAAAAATATCCCCATACAGCCTGTATTACCTGATAAAAAACAATATATCAACGAAAATATCACCTATGATTCTTACCAACGATTTGTATTTCAGGCGAGCTCCAAGTTTTGGGAAGATGATGGCTTTAAGGATATTAACATGAGTCTGGACCATCCAGATCTCTGGGAAGTATGGCAATCCGCAGAAGAAGTTGATACCCATCGTGTGATCGTACTAGGGACAGGACCAGGAGGGGTTTCACCGCAGCGAGTACTGGCAGCCTTTCGCGAAGTCTATCCTGGAAAGGGAGATACGATCGAATTGGCTGTGGGCCGGGATTGGACCAAACAAAAATATTCGCCCAATTGTGAAAGAACCGCCTTTCCAATTGGAGCACTCAGTAAATTTTGGCCCCATATCATAGAACCTGAAGGCCGCATCCATTTTGCAGGTGCTTATGCAGATAACCTTAATTGGGGAACAGAAGCCGCTACTAGGTCCGCTAACCGTGTTGCAGAAACCATAGACAAGCTCTAATCCCTGATAGGATGAGACAAAATGTAATTAGTGGCGTTATCGTTTGTATTTGTTTCTATTTTCTCTTGGGTTTTTCATCATTTCAAAATCAAGAAAATAACCCACCAGAAATTAGAATAATAGTACCTTTTGCCAACAGTGCATTTAGATGGAACTCCATTTTACAGTATGAAATTCAGGTTTTGGATGTTGAGGATGGCAATTCTGAATACGATGAAATTAGCCCGAACGAAGTGCTTTTAGTAGTAAAGCATTTGCAGGATTCATCCGAGGTTAAACCCTATTTACAGCGTGAGGCCAATACCAATTATAAGCCGTTGGTCCAGATGGGTAATTCAACCTGCTTCAATTGCCACAAAGCCAAAGGAACATTAATAGGTCCATCGTTTGAACGTATTGCTGCCAAATACAATAATGACCAAAATGTTATAAATTCCCTAGCTGAAAAAATAATCTCTGGGAGCACTTCTGTTTGGGGTGATGAGAAAATGCCCCCCCATCCAGACTTGAAGGTTGGGCAGGTCCAAGAAATGGTCCGTTGGATTTTGGCCAATAATTTAGATTCAAATAAAGATTATTTAACGGGAATTAAAGGTACTATCAAAACAAAGGAAAAAGCAGTGTCCGCTTCCGAAAAAGGTGCCATTGTTTTAACAGCAAGGTATAGTGATCATGGTTCAAATGATCAAAGGCACAACAGTAAACAAGCCGAAAATACACTTATATTAAAAAGCAACTGACTATTGTTGGAACAAAGCGAATGCTCCAGCTGGCCATCCCTTTAAATAATCCACGGTATAATTTTATTAGCGGACAATTTAACCCTTACCAAATCTTGATTCTTTCAGATTCAGGTTTGAAATTGTTTTCTCCGTTTTTAACTTCAAAGGCCTCATAAAAGGGAGTGAAATTCATTAAGGGCCCATTTACACGCCACATGGGCGGCGAATGTGGGTCGGTAGCCACATAATTTCGTAAAAATTCATCCCGCATTTTAACACGCCAAATACGTGCAATAGATAAAAAGAAACGTTGGTCCGGAGTAAAGCCGCCAATTTTTGTAGTGTCCTGTCCTTGTTCTGTCAACTTAAAGGCATCATAGGCAATGGCAATACCACCGTTATCCGCCGTGTTTTCACCCACCGTTAAGGCTCCTTTGAGGTGCACACTGTCCAATACGGTAAAATCACTATACTGGTCAATAATTTGTTGTGTTTTTGCCTTAAATTTTGTGTAATCGTCTTCCGTCCACCAATTGGATACATTTCCATTTTTGTCGTACTGTGCACCTTGATCGTCAAAAGCATGCGTAAACTCATGACCGATCACCATCCCAATTCCACCATAATTAACGGCATCGTCGGCATACAGATCAAAATAGGGCGACTGTAATATACCTGCCGGAAATACAATTTCGTTCAAAGAGGGGTTATAATAGGCCGTAACTGTAGACGGAGTGGTATGCCACTGGTCCCTATTGGGCGCTTTGTTTAGGTCCGCCAATTCATACTGGTATTCGTCTTGCCGTAAAGCAACTACATTTTCAAAAAACTTCTCTCTATCTATTTCCACATCGTAGGTTCTCCATACATCCGGATATCCTATTTTCTTGTTTATGGCGTAGAGTTTGTCCTTGGCCTTTAGCTTGGTGCTATCGCTCATCCAATCCAGCTGCTCAATTCTTTTTTCCAGGGTTTTCTGAAAATTATTGACCAGATCCAATGCCCGTTTTTTGGCATCTTCATTAAAGTATCGCTTTACATACAATTGCCCAAGCGCGAAACCTATTTGCTGGTCCACATTACGTGTCATCTGTAGTTTTCGCGGTTGTTGTTGGGTCTGACCGGATAATACTTTAGAATATTCAAAGGCTGCATCTTGAAAAGGGGTACTTAAAATATTGTCATGCGAGCCTATAGAATTAGCTTTTAAAAATACCTTCCAATCCTTCAACGGAATAGAAGTCAACATGGAGTTTAGGGTTTCATAATATGCCGGCTGACCAACGTCTACTGAATCCACTTCGGCACCTAAATTTTTCAACATAGTTTTCCAGCCAATATTACTTTGGGTCTTGTCTAAACCAGAAACGGATAATTTATGGTAGTTCTCTTTTACAACTCTTCTTTCCAAACGGGTTTTATGGGATTCTGCCAATTGTTTTTCAATGGCATATACGGTATTTGCCTGCTGTTTGGCAGAGGCCACCCCTACCAATTCAAACACAGTGGCAAGGTAGGTCTTATAGGCTTCTTGAATCTTTTTAACCGAAGGATCTTCTCCAAAATAATAATCACGGTCGGGTAAGCCCAAACCTGTTTGCGTGAAATGCAAAATATTGATACTGCTGTTTTTTTGATCAGGAGAAATGTAGGGGGCAATCATAGAATAGTCGCCCGATTTTATTTGCTCTGCAACAAACACCATCATCATCGGAATATTGGCTATGGCATCTATCCTTTTTAAAATGGGCAATATAGGAGTTACACCCCTTAGATCTATACCAATAGTATCCATTCCGGAAGCGTAAAAATCGCCAACTTGTTGTTCAATGCTACCTTTGGCATGATTCCCACTGGATACTTCATCGAGGATGTTTTGCAATAATTCTTGCTGCGGAATATTTAAAAAACGGTAAGACCCTACTCCTACTTGGTCTTCAGCAATAACAGCTTCATCATACCAAGTTTTATTAACGTGGTCGAAGAAATTATCTCCCGGTTTTATCCCTTCTGAAATACCTTCAAAAACTACGGTTTTATCTTCGGATTGAAGTTCATTTTTATTGGAAGGCTCATTTTTACAGGAAATAATCAGGAAAGCTAGAAGTGGAAAGAAGACCAATTTATTCATTTGTGGACGATATGTTTTCTCAAATATAAGCATTATTTATAGTTGGGATTATACTGGACATTGAGGGTTGATCAGCATGCTGATTAAAGCTATACTACCCTACTCCCCCGATGGCTGGTGGAAAAGAATAGCATAAATATTATTATTCCAGAATAGGGAACAATGGTCAAGAGTCAGGATAAACTTAGGGTAATTGACGGGGTTAGGGCAAAATTGGTTATCTTTAATGTAATCAAGTGTTTAGCACACCCTGACCTTGATTATTTATTAATAAAACAATAGATATTATGAGCCGATTAAAAGAACTTAAATATTTTACTTTGGTAATGCTCCTATTTGGCTTTCTTACGGCCGGAACATTGAACTCCTGTAGGGAGCAAAAAAAGGAGGAAAAGACAGAACAGCATGGAGAGGATATGATGGAAGAAGGTGAAGTTCATGAAGAACATCCTACAAATGACGCTGACGAACATCCCAAAAAAGAGGAAGAAGAACATCCAAAAAGCGAGGAACATCCTAAGGATTCCGTATCAGAATAGACTTACCATATCTTTTGAGGTTTCTTTCCCAACATTCCTATTAAACCAAAAAAACGTTTTTGGGAAGGCTGGATTTTTTCCTATTTCCATTACCGGATAGGCCAAAAAGTTGATCGGTCCTGAAAGTGGACCAGGTTCTACTTTAAGATCCCGCCCTCGACTAAATTCGATTCGATTTGCCGGATGACGGCCAAAATAGTAGGTAGCAAGAGCCGTGTATTTATTGGCTTCACTAATATCTACAGGCCACCATTTACCCTCTGCATAAAATTCTGCCCAGCAGTGATAACCATCAATACCACCTTCGTCCCGGTCTGATGGGATGGACGCCCCAACGGCAAATCTGGATGGTATTCCCGCAGATCTGGCCAGGGATATGAACAAAGAATGGAACTCAGTGCAGTTGCCACTAAGTGCATCACAGGCGTAAACCGCATCACCCGTGCCGTATTTCCCCGCTTTAATGTAGCGCATATTATCTATTACATAGTCGTACAAGGCCCTTGCCTCCATAATACTTCCTTCGCTACTTTTTTGTGCAATAACGGAATCTGCCAGGATTTTAAATCGGTCTCCTACAGGCATCAGTAAATTGGCATTAAGATATCTTGTTGGTGAAGCTTCTTCTTCATAGGGCTTTTTCTCCTGCCTTACTACATCGTAAACCAGTTCCATTTTCCTTCCACTATGTTCAGGGAAAAGTTCCATGTACAAGATGGAATTTCCGTATTGTTTTTCTTCAAGTATCCGATGTTCCGCGGGAGCTTCGATAGTCCGTAACACAACCGTTTGAAAGCGATCGCTCTGCGGAACGGGAATCCAAATTCTTGCCGATTCCTTCATTTCAGGTAGTGTAACCTCATAATGAAATTCAAATTTGTCCTCCCCTTCCAAGACACCAAGCAAATCTGAGGTTGCGTTTAGAACAGGCATTCTATACCACGTCTTGTCCTTACGTTGTTTCCATGTATAAAAGGGTTTACCATTAAGCTTGTGCAAGGTGGTTTCGGTTACGGACATACTGCCAGGATCTCCGTCCAAGAAAAAATCCACGTCATATACATCACCGCTTATATCGGCCAGATCAACACATGCAAAATGCCGTTGAGGCCCTAAATTGGATAGGTATTCGGTATGCACCCGAACCAATTGCAGGCGTAGTTCTTTTCCATCCGCAGACATATTAAAATATCCGCCCCCCTCTTCTACCTTCTTGGCGATATTGGCCTTAATGCCCGCCTCAATATCGGCCGTAACTACCTTGGGTATGTTCTTAACTGCGAGCGTTTCTTCCTTTTTTTGCTTTGTCCCTGGATTGCATGCCATCATCGCGGAAAGTACAAATGCAAAGATAATCCGAGAGTCTTTCATACGGGATAGGTTTAAGGTTTCTATGAATTTACGATAATTCCTTGGTTCATCCAATAGAGCTGCCGGACCAATTATTTATAAAGTGGATACGCCATAAATATAAATAAGTGTGTAATGGCTATGTAGCTATAACTGAATTTGAAAAGTATTTCAATTGTTGTCGAACTTAGCCTTTAAGTGATTTCATATCAATTACAAACCGATAGTGTACATCACTCTTTAGCATACGTTCATAAGCTTTATTAATATCTTGATTTTTAATGACCTCTATATCCGAAGTAATATTGTGCTTTCCACAGAAATCCAGTAATTCTTGTGTTTCTGCAATTCCACCAATTAATGCTCCCGCAACCGATCTGCCACCACTGATCATAGGGACAGTCACCAACATTGGGTCCAAAGGTCCCAAATAACCAACAACAACCAAAGTGCCATTAGTAGCTAAGGTCCCGTTGTATGGATTTAAATCATGTGCGTAGGAAACAGTATGGATTATAACATCAAAATGTCCCATAACGCTTGCCATCTGCTCTTCATCAGTGGAAATTATAACCTGATCCTTTCCTGGAGCCTATCAAATAAAAAAAAACCATCGATTACGATGGTTTTTTATAAGTATAATATGTCTAGTCCTGAAATAGCGTTACACAAAAAGAAAGTGTAATGAACAAATCAGAACAGATGTACATCAAGCGTACCCAAAAGGACTACTCAATGTCGTTCAAACTTAAAGTGGTCAACGAAATAGA
>NZ_JACLHY010000069.1 GCF_014397245.1 Arenibacter arenosicollis
CGCATCGAGCGAGCACGTACTCGGATGGAAGCCGGTCTTGTCGATCAGGATGATCTGGACGAAGAGCATCAGGGGCTCGCGCCAGCCGAACTGTTCGCCAGGCTCAAGGCGAGCATGCCCGACGGCGAGGATCTCGTCGTGACCCATGGCGATGCCTGCTTGCCGAATATCATGGTGGAAAATGGCCGCTTTTCTGGATTCATCGACTGTGGCCGGCTGGGTGTGGCGGACCGCTATCAGGACATAGCGTTGGCTACCCGTGATATTGCTGAAGAGCTTGGCGGCGAATGGGCTGACCGCTTCCTCGTGCTTTACGGTATCGCCGCTCCCGATTCGCAGCGCATCGCCTTCTATCGCCTTCTTGACGAGTTCTTCTGAATTATTAACGCTTACAATTTCCTGATGCGGTATTTTCTCCTTACGCATCTGTGCGGTATTTCACACCGCATCAGGTGGCACTTTTCGGGGAAATGTGCGCGGAACCCCTATTTGTTTATTTTTCTAAATACATTCAAATATGTATCCGCTCATGAGACAATAACCCTGATAAATGCTTCAATAATAGCACGTGCTAAAACTTCATTTTTAATTTAAAAGGATCTAGGTGAAGAT
>NZ_JACLHY010000070.1 GCF_014397245.1 Arenibacter arenosicollis
CCTTGGGGAAGGGCATTTTGGGCCTAACCCTGGAATGCGCCAAATGCCATGACCATAAATACGATCAGTTGTCCCAGAAGAATTATTTTGAAATCTATTCCTTTTTCAACAATGTGGATGAAAAAGGCTTACGTATGGATGCAGTACAAGCTGCCAATCAGAAATATTTTGCCGATGCACCTTTTATGACCATTACCGATGAGGAGACCGATGGGGTCCTGTCCTTTATCAATAAGGCTGAAGGGGAAGCAGTCAAGGTGATGGTCATGAACGATTCCATGCCCAGAACCACTTACATTTTCGATCGTGGGGAGTATGACAGCCCTGGGGAGGAAGTAACTCCCACTGCACCTGAATTCATCCTGCCATTTTCCGAAAAACTTCCAAAGAACAGATTGGGATTGGCCCAATGGATAACCGATGAGAACAACCCATTGACTTCGAGGGTCTTCGTGAACAGGGTCTGGGGGATGTTGTTCGGGAACGGACTTGTGGTTACCTCGGAGGATTTCGGGGTACAGGGAAGCCTGCCCTCCCATCCACAATTGTTGGATTGGTTGGCAAAGGATTTTATGGAGCACGATTGGGACATTAAATATCTGTTGAAGAAG
>NZ_JACLHY010000071.1 GCF_014397245.1 Arenibacter arenosicollis
AAGATCTCAAGACCGTACAGTTGGGCTGCATGTTTGCTGCCTAAGGCACCGATCGACATGTTTGCGTTTTCGGCTACGTTTTTAATGCTTAGCGCCGTATCCTCCGTTTCCACCAATTTGATCTCTGGATAATTGTCAAAGTAGGATCGGCATTGCTTCAGGGCCATGTGATGGGAGTGGATCTCAGTCAGCATGTCGATACTGGTTCCGGGAACAACGCAAAGATTTTGATGGATCTTCCAGGGAAGTTCCCCAATTATTTCCAGGCCATTCATCCGTATTAATTCTAAATTTTCATGCATCGTTCCGGAAATCGTATTTTCAATAGCCATTACAGCTTTTTCAACATGCCTCGCTACAACATTATCTATCAGTTCTTTAAAGGTTATACAGGGAACAATTTCAATATCATTTCCAAAACAGTGCAGGGCAACTTCTTCGTGGAAAGCACCTTTTATTCCTTGGATGGCAATTTTTGTGTTCATTAACTTTAGTTTTAAAATGGGTAAAAAAAAACGGCCTTTCAAAAAGAAAGACCGTTTACTATGTTGCATAGCAGTTTCCTTCTTTTAGGCGGTGTCGCT
>NZ_JACLHY010000072.1 GCF_014397245.1 Arenibacter arenosicollis
GCGGTAACCCATTGTTGCGAATCTTTGGTTTCTGCAATGGTATTTTCCGCCAATACCCGTGCAGCCTCCAACATTTGAACATCATTTTGAAGTGCCAGTGCCTGTAAGGGGGTATTGGTCTTCTGTCGCCTTACTTCGCAAATATCCCTATTGGGCGCATCAAAAATCGACATACTGGGTGGTGGTAGAGTCCTTTTCCACAAGGTATACAAAGATCGCCTATACAGTTTATCGCCTTCATCAGCCAGATAAGTGGTAAGAACTCCCCTATTACCACCAGCGTTGGTCTCTTCCCAAAGTCCTGGAGGCTGATAAGGTTTAACACTGGGTCCACCAATTTCCTTGTTCAACAGCCCGCTTGTGGCCAGAACATAATCCCGGATGATCTCCCCGCTCATCCTAAATCTTGGGGCCCTGGAAAGCCACTTGTTGTCGGGGTCCGCCTTTTTGGACTTCTCCGTGGCTATGGAACTTTGCTGGTAGGTGGCAGAGAGCATTATCTTCTTCAACAGATATTTAATGTCCCAATCGTGCTCCATAAAATCCTTTGCCAACCAATCCAACAATTGTGGATGGGAGGGC
>NZ_JACLHY010000073.1 GCF_014397245.1 Arenibacter arenosicollis
GATCGCCTGGGGCCTGGCGAACAGTTCGGCTGGCGCGAGCCCCTGATGCTCTTCGTCCAGATCATCCTGATCGACAAGACCGGCTTCCATCCGAGTACGTGCTCGCTCGATGCGATGTTTCGCTTGGTGGTCGAATGGGCAGGTAGCCGGATCAAGCGTATGCAGCCGCCGCATTGCATCAGCCATGATGGATACTTTCTCGGCAGGAGCAAGGTGAGATGACAGGAGATCCTGCCCCGGCACTTCGCCCAATAGCAGCCAGTCCCTTCCCGCTTCAGTGACAACGTCGAGCACAGCTGCGCAAGGAACGCCCGTCGTGGCCAGCCACGATAGCCGCGCTGCCTCGTCTTGCAGTTCATTCAGGGCACCGGACAGGTCGGTCTTGACAAAAAGAACCGGGCGCCCCTGCGCTGACAGCCGGAACACGGCGGCATCAGAGCAGCCGATTGTCTGTTGTGCCCAGTCATAGCCGAATAGCCTCTCCACCCAAGCGGCCGGAGAACCGGCGTGCAATCCATCTTGTTCAATCATGCGAAACGATCCTCATCCTGTC
>NZ_JACLHY010000074.1 GCF_014397245.1 Arenibacter arenosicollis
TGCAATAGACGGTGAACATTTAGAAGAGAGCTTAAAGCATATGTCTAAAGCTTTTAATAAATTAAAAATGTATACGAAAGTTAAAAAGAATTTAGTTGGATTTTTACGTTCAACTGAGGTTACTGTTAATCAAAAAGACGGTAGTTATAATCAACATATGCACGTTTTATTGTGTGTTGAAAATGCGTATTTTAGAAAAAAAGAAAATTACATTACGCAAGTTGAATGGGTCGATTTATGGCAAAAAGCATTACAAGTTAATTATCGACCAGTAGCGAATATCAAAGCGATCAAACCAAATCAAAAAGGCGATAAAGATATTCAAGCAGCAATCAAAGAAACCTCAAAATATTCGGTTAAGTCATCTGATTTTTTAACTGATGATGATGAAAGAAATCAAGAAATCGTGAATGATTTAGAAAAAGGTTTATACCGAAAGCGTATGTTGAGTTATGGTGGATTACTTAAACAAAAACATAAAATTTTAAATTTAGACGATGCCGAAGATGGTAATTTAATTAATACAAGTGACGAAGATAAAACAACAG
>NZ_JACLHY010000075.1 GCF_014397245.1 Arenibacter arenosicollis
CGGCGGGGGCCAGAGATTTTTCGACGGTGTGCCCTTCGTGGGTGACCTGACAGGTCACGGACTGGTAGCTCTTCCACTGGTTGGCGGTCAGGTGCAGGAAGGAGCTGGCGGCGTACTTGTTGTTGGACTGCTTGCTTGGCTGGGTGGTGTCCACTCCCTGGGTCACGCTGTTTCCGTCGGCCTTCCAGTTCACCTTCACGGTGCGGGGGTAGAAGTCGGAGATCAGGCACACCAGGGTGGCCTTGTTGTCCTTCAGCTCCTCGGAGGAGGGAGGGAACAGGATCACGGATGGGGTCACGGCTGGCTGCCTCTTGATCTCCACCTTGGTGCCCTGGCCGAAGGTCCAGGGGTAGTTGTAGTCCTGCAGGCAGTAGTAGGTGGCGAAGTCCTCGGGCTGCAGGGAGCTGATGGTCAGGGTGAAGTCGGTTCCGGAGCCGCTGCCGGAGAACCGGCTGGGCACTCCGGACTGCAGGGTGCTGGCGGAGTAGATCAGCAGCTTGGGGGCCTTGCCGGGCTTCTGCTGGTACCAGCCCAGGTCGTTCCTGAT
>NZ_JACLHY010000076.1 GCF_014397245.1 Arenibacter arenosicollis
ACAGGAAGTAGGAGCCGTCGCTGTCCAGCACGGCTGGGGTGGTCTTGTAGTTGTCCTCGGCCTTGCCGTTCTTCTCCCACTCCACGGAGATGTCGCTGGGGTAGAAGCCGTTGATCATGCAGGTCAGGGACACGCTCCTGGAGCTCAGCTCCTCGCGGGGAGGGCCCATGGTGTACACCTTGGGCTCCAGTGGCTGGCCCCTGGCCTTGCTGATGGTCTTCTCGATGGGGGCGGGCAGGGCCTTGTTGTGCACCTTGCACTTGAACTCCTTGCCCCTCAGCCAGTCCTGGTGGGTGATTGGCAGGGTGCTCACCACCCGGATGGTGGAGTTGAACTGCTGCTCGCGCAGGGGAGGGCGGGCGGTCCGCACCTGCTCGTTGTTGATGTACCAGGTGAACTGCACCTCGGGGTCGTCCTGGCTCACGTCCACCACCACGCAGGTCACCTCTGGGGTCCTGGAGATCATCAGGGTGTCCTTGGGCTTGGGAGGGAAGATGAACACGGAGGGGCCGCCCAGCAGCTCGGGAGGAGGGCAGGTT
>NZ_JACLHY010000077.1 GCF_014397245.1 Arenibacter arenosicollis
TCTCGCGAGAAAGGAGGGGGATCAGTGGCCGTTGCCGGGCAGTTCGCGGAAGCGCTCGATTTCCTTGCCGGGCGCGAAGTCGTCCAGCTCATAGACCTGGCGCACTTCGATGGCGCAGGGCTGGCCGGGGAACGGGTCGGGAAAGCGCAGCGTCCATTGCATGGCTTCCTCGCGCGAGCGGACCTGGATCATGGTGTAGCCGGCGATCAGTTCCTTGGTGTCGGCGAAGGGGCCGTCGACCACCTTGCGCTGGCCGTTGTCGTACTGCACCCGCCAGCCCTTGGACGACGGCTGCAGGCCGTTGGCGTCCAGCAGCACGCCGGCCTTGGCCAGGCTCTCGTGGTAGGTGGCCATGGCGTCGAGCAGGCTGGCCTCGGGCAGCTTGCCGGCCTCGCTGTCGGCGTTGGCGCGGACGATGATCATGAATCGCATGGGAAGTCTCCTGGTGGCAAGGCCCCGCGCGCTGGCCGCGGCGGGGTCGGTACTGGCACGACGCATGACG
>NZ_JACLHY010000008.1 GCF_014397245.1 Arenibacter arenosicollis
GCGGCTCCCCACCCTGGACAGGGAGGGGTGGATTCTTTTCCGACAGCAAGTCGGGGAAGAAGACGGGGCGGGTAGAAAGCCCGAAAAAATAGAGATTGCACTAATAGCCACATCACTATAGCCCAAGGATGCACACTACCCCTTCCGCCTTCCCGACAAAAAGGTGGTCGGGATGCCACCTTCCCCTGCGAGGGGAAGGAGCTCCCAAGGCCTAACCATCAAAAGGCAGTCCTACAAGGTTTTTAAAACCCTGTAGGACTAATAAAATCACCCAACTGAGATACCTACAAGGTTTAGAAAACCTTGCAGGATTAGAAACAGGCTGATAAAAAGCAAAAAATTGCGGCTCCACAGTTACGCAAAAATCAATTAAGGATGACGCCCGGTTTTAGCAATATTCAAATAAAATAGATTCTTTCTGGACTATTCTATTTGACTTACCTGCCAAAAGCGGCTCCCCACCCTGGACAGGGAGGGGTGGATTCTTTTCCGACAGCAAGTCGGGGAAGAAGACGGGGCGGGTAGAAAGCCCGAAAAAATAGAGATTGCACTAATAGCCACATCACTATAGCCCAAGAATGCACACTACCCCTTCCGCCATCCCGACAAAAAAAAGGTCGGGATGCCACCTTCCCCTGCGAGGTTTTTAAAACCTTGCAGGACTAAAACCATCACCCAACTGAGATACCTACTAGCTTTAGAAAACCTTGCAGGATTGGGTACAGGACACAAAAAAGCCAAGAGGTCCAAAAATCCTAAAATAAGATTCCAAACCTCTCGGCTTTAAGTTATCCTAATATTGTTCCAATAAGTAATTCAATAAATCGGTGGTGGTTACAATCCCGACCAAGTCTCCATTCTCAACTACTGGTAAAGCATGAAATTCCTTTTTGGCCAATATTTCCACAACCTCCTTTATACTCAAGGATGGAGAAATATGTACGGGGTCTTTTACCATGACCTGTTCAATGCTCAACATATTGTAAACTGCCGTGTCCACTTGGGAATCATCCTGTCCATAAGTATCCACAAAACTGATCCGCAACAAATCCGTTAAACTTAATATTCCAATAATCTTTTTATTGCTTACAACAGGGATATGGCGAATCTTATGTTTTTCAAACAATTTTTCCGCATCCAATAAACTATTGGTGTGATTTATAGTAATCAAATTTGTTGTCATAATTTTTGATACTGGCTCTCTTCTTTTCATACTCTAATATATTTTTATATTAATTAATAGTCCGTTGGTTAAAAAATGGAGTTCACATGTTTAATTAACAACATTCACTATCAAATTTAATGGTGAGATTTAACTGATCAACCAACACTATAAATATCGTCAGCATTCCGTACAAAAAACATGATATAAATCAGCCTAAACAAATACTACTTGTTATCCTTTACATCCTTCCCAATGAAGTGGTTCCGTCAGAAAATAATAGGACTTAATATGTTTTTTTATGATTTATTATGTAACAATTTACAATGCCCTACGTTCTAACTGGTATCGGATGTTACCAAAAACAGCTTAATTAAAACCTTATTCCAAGCCTATATTTTGGTGCCATTTGAAATAGAAAATCAATCAAAAATCAGAACACTATGTTACAGCAATTTTTCATTCTCTGCTCAGGGGCAGATTCCAATATTCTCAAAACTTGCTCCAAGGGAGAGCAAAATAAATATGCCGGGATAGGTGCTACTGTCTTCTTTACCGCGGTCATGGCCTTTATCGCCAGTGCCTATGCCCTTTTCACTGTATTCGAAAATGTCTACACCTCTATTTTCTTTGGACTTATTTGGGGACTGCTCATTTTTAATCTGGACCGATTTATTGTCTCAACCATAAAGAAGACCAATAGCTTTAAAAGTGAATTTTTGCAGGCCACCCCTAGAATAATTTTGGCCGTGATCATCGCCATTGTTATTTCCAAACCTCTGGAAATGAAAATTTTTGAAAAGGAGATCAATCAGGTACTCCTGGAGGAAAAAAATACGATGACGCTTGCCAATAAAGAGCAAATCGCTACCCAATACACCCCAAAAATTGAAAAGCTAAACTCCGATATTTCAAGTTTAAAAAATGAAATTGTTGGCAAGGAGGCAGAAACCAATGCCCTTTATGACACTTATATTTCAGAAGCCGAAGGTACCGCAGGAACCAAATTATTGGGCAAAGGACCTGTGTATAAGGAAAAACGGGACAAACACGATGCCGCCTTGGCCGAACTACAATCCCTAAAACAAACGAACGCCGAAAAAATTACAGCTTTGGAAACCCAAATTGCAGCCTTGGATTTGGAATACGCCGATCAAATAACAACTACACAACCCATCATTAATAGTTTCGATGGACTAATGGCTCGTATAAACGCCTTGGATAAACTACCCTGGATGCCTTCCTTTTTTATCTTTCTTTTGTTCCTGGCCATAGAAACATCACCCATAATTGCAAAGTTATTATCCCCTAAAGGATCATATGATTATAAACTGGAAGATGAAGAAAGTGCCATTAGGACCTGGGTTACCCAAAAAGTAAGTCAACGGGAAAAAGTATTGGAAACGGATACCCTGTTAAACAATAAAATTTACGGTGAAATAGCCGAGGAGGAAGAAATTTACAATTATAAAAAACAGAAGGCTGAGGAATTGTTGAAGTTACAGGCCAATGCCTTTCATGAGGTACAAGTAAAGAGTTTATAAGGAATCATAATTTTTTTATGAATATAGATACATAACATATCCAAACCAATATGGACCCTTCCAGTAATCTCTGGAAAAGTCCAAGGTAGGAACTATTCAAGTTTCCAAGTAGCAACCACATAAAAACAATGGACATTAGGCCAAAAATTGCGGATAGTCTCCGCAAAAAGTTTTTGGATCCCAACCCCACCGCAAGAATACAGAAGGGCACTGTTAAATAAGTAAGTCCTCCTGAAAAATTATGGATAATCTGGGAAGTGGAAGGATCTATAAGTTCGGGGTTGCAGCCGGCATCACAGGGAAAAATACCAACCACAATTGTAGCCATACCATAAAATAATCCTAGGCCCCAGAATCCTAACTTGACTAATAGACTCTTTGGCAAGACCATGGGAGAAAGAAACGCAAAGACAGACATAAGACTTCCACTGGGAATTATTGCACCCCATCTAAGAATAGGCCCATACTCCGTACCCTTGGCATAGGATTCACTTATCAATTGCCGATTGTGACTGTACGCTTCCAAAAGAAGGCCACCAATTACAGAAGCTGCCACAAAGAATATTACCCCGCCTAAACCAGACCAAAAAATTACGTGTTTTATTTTATACAATTTTTTAACCATATCCTACTTGGCATCAACATTTCAATTCCCCCACATCCTTCCCCAAAGGGCTGTCATGAGTTTTTTGGCATCCCGTTTCATTTTAGGAGTTTCTTCTACCAACAGATCACCATCCTTGGAAACCAACTTATAATTAAAGGCAAATTGCTGCTCATTGGGATCTAAACTCATCAATCCAAATCGCAGGTCATTAAAAAACAACTGTCCGTTCTTCTCGTTTATGGTAAACCATCCTTCCGTAATTTTCTTAAGCCTCAACACCTTATCATTCCCAGCCAAGCTGCCCAACAATTCATGGTTTTTAGGATATCTACTGAATTGAACGGGCTTATCATCAAAAAAAGAGTAGTTCCCAATTAGGTAAGCATCACCTGCATCCACATTGGCGGACCATAGAATAGTATTAAAGGGAGACGGTCTCACATCCATTTCTTGATAAGCTATTCCTTGCTCGTCCAGACTATCCGTAATCTTTTTAAATGCAATTCCCTTCAGTACCAGTGTCAGTCCTAAATAGGCACTGCTAACTATCAACCCCATAGTATTATAACGA
This sequence comes from Arenibacter arenosicollis, assembly GCF_014397245.1. Classification (GTDB taxonomy): domain Bacteria; phylum Bacteroidota; class Bacteroidia; order Flavobacteriales; family Flavobacteriaceae; genus Arenibacter; species Arenibacter arenosicollis. Next base: position 3,885 of record NZ_JACLHY010000008.1, read on the forward strand.
CCACGCATTGGCGAGTCGCGTTTTTGTCGCAGGGCCATTATGAGAAATGCCAAAAAGGGCAGGGTGTATAAAGGATCAATGACAAATATATTCTGAAAAGCCAACCTCAAGTCAAATGGCCAAAATAGTTGGGTTCCCCAAGTTGTAAAAGCATCCAATATGGGATGTGTAAAGAGCCCCCAAAACATTAACCAGGACCAGTCTTTCCAAGTGGCTGGGCCATTTTTCTCCAATTTAAAGATAAGCCACCCGAAAATTGGGGCAAATATTACCGAAAAGAAAATAGAGTGACTAACCCCTCTGTGCAATTCTATAGCCGTAACACTATCCGTAACATAATTGGCCAAAACGTCGAGGTCTGGAATGGTGCCCGCAATGGCTCCATACAGCATAGCCTTATTACCGACTTTATTGCCTAAAACCGCTTCTCCTACCGCGGCACCCAATACTATCTGTGTAAGCGAATCCATTATGTTTTTTATTCTAAAGGCCTCAGCCAATATTAACTACGAAAGTTAAGGAAATATTCGCACCCCCATCAACCCTCCCAAGTAGACTATTCCGCTATTTCCATCTTCTTCAATAAGAAAGAGGCATTCATATTTTTACAGATTCCTGTTTTGAAGGTATAATCAAAATGAAGTTCGTTGTCTATAATTTCGGCATCAAAATAATAATTTTTAATCTGTGGTAGGTCTTCTGAAGCTTCACACAAACTCAGATCATGGGTAGCAATGATTCCGGTGGATTTTGAGGCCACCAACTTTTCAACAAACTTCCGCGAGCCAATGGCCTTGTCCATGCTATTGGTCCCTTTTAGGATTTCATCCAAAACAATAAAATATTTGTCGTTCTGAATTTCATCTACGATAAACTTCAACCGCTTTAATTCGGAGAAGAAATAGGATTCATCATCCGTAAGGGAATCCGTGGTACGCATGCTGGTAATTAATTTGATCGGTGAGTACTCTGCTGCAGATGCACATACCGGAAGTCCAACATTGGCCATGACTATCTGAAGGGAAACTGTCCTTAAGAAAGTACTTTTTCCCGCCATATTGGCCCCTGTTACAATGAAAAATTGTTCCTTAATGATGTTGATATCATTCGGAACTGCCTTCTTGGGGTCCAATAAAGGATGTGATGCCCTTACCGACTTCAGCACTGTCTCGTTCTCCACCAGCTTTGGATAAGTATATGACGGGTGGTTATGGGCAAAATTCCCCAAACTGTTATAGGCATCAAAAATAGCAATGGTATGGAACCAATTTTCCACTTTTAAGCCATGTTTGCCTACCCACTGCTCTATCCTATATGCTTGACGCAAATCCCAAAGAAAAAACCCATTTCCAAGCAAGGCAAAAAACATATTGTTCCGTTGATCCAAAGCACTAAGTATTTTCGAGAACTCCTTTAACACCTTTGATGCCAACTGTTCTTTGGAAACAACGCTATTCCTTTTCTCTTTTAAAAGGTCAGAAGTAAATTCTTCTTCTTCTATTTTTAAAATCAACTTTTGATATTGTTGAAAGGTGCTTTGTACCATATTGGCATCTGAGGCCAAAATTGAAGTCTTTTTCAGGTAAAAGCCACTGATCAACAAACCGAGCAAAAGAATAATAAAAATGGGAAAACCTGGTAAAATTCCCAGCAAATAACCCCCAATTAAAATCACGGAAACCAGGGAGAATACATTGGGCAGAAAGCGCATTGCCTTGGGCACATATGCCTTATATCCTTTGAGCCATGATACTATGGTCTTGGTGGTGGTATCCGTTTTCACCATGATAGCGATAGCTGAAAATTGCTGTCTCCAATCGGGCATTTGTGCTAGCTCCTCCACCGCTTTTTGTTTGGACTCAATAACATCGATATTATTGGACAAGAGCATTTCCACCAACATATCACTGCCTTGGTTCAATGCAGTGCGATTGCTATACTGATAAAACGAACCTTTCCCAAACAGGTCGATATCCTGGGCAAAATAATGTGTAGGATTCTTGTATTGAGAACCATCGGGAAGATGATGAAAATTGCGTTCCAGTACTTGAATTTCAGTTTCGCTTATTTTGATCAGCGCCAATAACTTATCCCTTTCGTACTGTAAGTCCGTATGCTTGGAAACCAAATATAAGAATATGCCGATGGTAACGATAATTATCCCTAGGACCAATTTTGTGTCGCCAAAAACAAGGTAGATCAAGGTAATTGCAATAACGAAAAGAATCAAGCGAACAGCACTTGATAGGGCTAGTCGCTGTTTTACCCTACCTAATAACTCTTGGTGAGCTTCAACTCTTTTTTTATAAAATACTTTTAAGTGTTCCATTTAGGAATTTGAGATATGTATAATTCGAATATTTTTAATCCAATGCCTTAAGTTCGGCTTGTACTTTCTTGGTCAGTCCGGCCACAACCAATTCATAGGAATGGTCTATCAATTCCCGGACCAATGTTGGAGCCAGCCCTTCCAAATAAAGAGTGTTCCAATGTACTTTACTCATGTGGTATCCAGGAGTGATTTTACCGTCATAGGTTTCACGCAGTTCAATGGCTCTTTCAGGACCGCATTTTAAGTTGGCCTGGGACGGAATCCTTTCCAAGGGAACAAGGGCAAACATTTTACCCATCACCTTGAACACCAAGGTTGAGGCATCAAAAGGAAATTCTTCGGTAACGCCCTTTTTAACAATACAATGCTCCCTGAATTCCTCTATGTTCATAGTTAGATTATTATATGTCCATCATCCTCTGCCAACAGCTCAAGGGAGTCCCACACCATCCGGCATTTACGCACTTCTTTGTCGCCTATATCATTTCCCACCACCGTTTCCAAATTTACTCCCCCTAAACGCTCATAGAAGCCTATAGCACCTACATTGTTCTCCAGCACCCACAGATACATTTTGGCATTGGGATCATTTCTTAAAACTTCGCGAGCCACTAACTTCATTAGATGCTTACCTATTCCAAGGCCTTTAACTACACTCGAAACATGCAAATTGTCCAAGAGGGTGCCGTATTGGACATCTTCGTTTTTGTAAGCACAGGCAAATCCACAAATTCCACTGACCTGTTCGGCCACCACGACATATTGATCGGGAGAGGGACTGGTTAGTCTATGTTTCCATACACCTTCCCTTTCCGAAGCTGCTTCCACATCCAAAAAATGATCGCTAAAATCGCCCCTGTAATGCTGTTGCCAACTTTTCACATGCAATTCTGCGATTTTTTTATAATCCAAGGGACTCGCCTCCCTATAGGTAACCATAAACTATCTTAAATACCCAAGGAGTCGTAAACAATGACCTTGGTCCATAAACTGCTGGATTCCGCTACAAATAGGTTGTGGGCCTCCTCCGTTTGATACTTCTGCTGAGCATCTGCAGATTCAAAAGAAACCACCAATGAATAAGTAAAGGACCCATCTACCACATCGCGCGTTGCTTTTGGGGGTACACCCACAAAATTGGTCTTGGCGTATTTGGAATCTCGCATAAACTTCAAGATCGATGTCTCAAAAGCCTTTCTATCCTCCACACTATCTGGGTTCTTTAACCAAAAATAAACGGTATGCACATAATTGGAATCAAAGTTCTTCATGTTTTCTTTGTTTTGACCATAGCTGTAAACGGTCATTGTTAAAAATATTACGGTATAAATTAAAGTTTTCATAATTAGGTTTGTTTTTTAAAGCTGCCCCAAGCCTCCACCTATAAGATTGGATCCTAATCTGCTAAAATAAAAAACAATTATCCAAATTGGACCCTTTGAACAAAAGGAAATTACTGATCTAAAAACTGCTTTTTGCGATTGCTCATTTCCAAAGCAGAATAGTCCAGTTTCCAGCCAATGGTTTCCACAATTTTCTCTATTAACAGTACCGCTTCCAAGGCCTCTTTATTGGCCGTATCCATTAGACCACTTTGGGGAATTTTATCCCTTATATGTTGCTTTGCCTCCATATTCAATGAAGTAAGATCTGTTGGTGTAAAAGAATTGAAAAGTCCGTTCTGTATATCGTAAAATTGTAGTTCAGGGGCAATGGATAAAATTTCGGCCTGTGGAAAATTGGTAAGAATAATTTTCTTCTTATCGTTATCGGCATGCATTTGTAGTTTCTTTAGATCAAAACCAATATGCGCCTTGGCGTTTATGATAATCAAGGCCTTCTTCTTACTGCTTACCAAACTCAGAAAGCGTTCTTTGGTGTTTTCATACCTATATATCTCGGCAAAGTCGCCCTCTACCGTTATTAATTTACAGACGCTTTTTATCTTATCCAACAGAATGGTGGACTGATGTTCCGTGAGTTCCTTGTTTCTTTTTTTTCGAAAAAAAGAAAATACCCAGTACATAGCAATGGCCCCCAAAATAAGGCCCAAAAAAAGTTCCAATATATCACTCATCTTCGTTACCTATTTCTCCTAAGTGGGTGTATTTAAACCCCTTGTTATATTTAAGTCCATAGCCAAATATCCTATCCATGGAAGCATGGGAAAATAGGATAATCCCTATTAACTGACACAAAGGTAATGAAAGATAAATCCCGAGAAAATAAATAGCGATGGCCAAACCCTTATGATGGAATATATTATACCCGATAGCACCTATCCTATTATCTACTAGATAACCCAGCATTCCAATATCGGGCACCAAAATTAGACCAGCAAACCACCACCAGTTATATGGCAACAAACTAAAGAGATAAATTCCCAGAAGAAACATTAGTAATTCTTCTGCTTTTAAAAGCAATTGCATCCCGCTTCGCATTATTCCTCTATTAAATATAGAACGGGTCTGCTGGGACTGGCATCATTTTCAAACGCCGCCATCTGTAAATTCAGAAAATACTTCCCGTCCGTAATGGAATTAGCCACGAAAATAAACTCGGTTATCGTTGCTTGCAGACGCCGTTTTCCGTCGTAATTCCAAAAAGTTTTATGTGCCAACAGGGCTCCGTCATCCTTTTCCTTATCCACAGAAGGAAGATCCACCAACAAGTGCTCCACTCCTTTATCCACCAAAAATTGGGCGGCGGATTCCAGCAGGTATGGGGGATTGGTATTGGCATACTGCCGGGTCATTTTATCCTTTAGGTTGGGAATGGTCCTAATAATTACGGCCTCCCTATTTTTATTGCCCAAGGCATACTGCAATTGCTTTTTGGAGATTACAAAATCCCCATTTATTTTTTCTGGGGCTATGGTAATAACCTCGGCCATAAAGAAGAATTTGGACAAACAATTGTTTACGGAATAAAACTCATCCGTAATATGCCCTACGCATTCCGTATGGGTGCCATGGGCATGCGGATTAAAACTAATATCGTTGAAATTGGTCGAGGCCCCTTCGGAAACCTTGCCAATAAATTCACCTTCGCTATGGGGCTCAATTTTTGGCGGATCTACATACCATGCATTTACATTGGAACTTTTACCCGTAATGGGAATAGAGATGTCCAAGGGCTTGGAAAGATCGATAGTATAATTTTTGGTGTTGTGTTTTATAATGGTTTTCATGTACGCTGAACTTGTTAATCATGCTCACGACAAGTTAACCAAAAATAAATCGGCTGCAATCCCATCGCTCAAAAATTTGCCTTTTTTCGAGACCAATAAATGATCCTTTTCTACGTAAAGTAATCCGTCCACTATTTTTTTATGAGCCTGTTGCGCCAAATAGGCATAAAACTTCTGGCCAAACTCGGTTTTTATTCGCTCCAGGGATACACCCCAAATGGTTCTCAAACCGGTCATGACATATTCGTTATAACGATCTGTTTTGGACAACACCTCAGTTTCCATGGGCAGCTCGTTCTGGGCAATCGCTTTTATATATTTTGCATTGTTATTAATATTCCACCCTCTTCTAATCCCGTCATAGGAATGCGCAGAAGGACCTATTCCCAAATATTTTTTTCCTTGCCAATAAGCGGTGTTATTGCGAGAGAAATATCCGGGTTTCCCAAAATTAGAAATCTCATAATTTACAAATCCGGCTTCTTCCAATTTCTGGACCAAAATATGGAAATGGGCTTCTGCCAATTCATCATCAACCGGTGGAATAAGTCCTTTATCTATAAATGCTTTTAAGGCGGTTTTAGGTTCTACGGTAAGGGCATAACTGGAAATATGGGGTACTCCATAGTCCAAGGCCTTTTCTATGTTGGAAATCCATCTTTCATTGGTCATTCCGGGAATACCATAAATAAGATCGATGGAAATATTATCAAAATAAACCTTAGCCAGAGAAATACATTCCGCAGCTTCCTGGGCATTATGTGCCCTGTTCATCATTTTCAGGTCTTCGCCGTAAAAAGATTGAATGCCTATACTAAGTCTATTGATCGGGGAATTGGCCAATTCCATTGTTTTTTCCTTGGACAGATCATCTGGATTGGCCTCCAAGGTTATTTCTGGTTCAGCTACCACGGTGTAATTACTATAAACTGCCCCAATTATCTGGTCGATTTCTGCCGTATTCAAAACCGATGGCGTTCCACCCCCAAAGTAAATGGTCTGCACCACCTCATCCTTAAACTCTTCTTTTCTAAACTCCAACTCCTTTATTAGTACCAATACCATAGCCTCCTTCTTCCCCATATTGGTCGAAAAATGAAAATCGCAATAATGGCAGGCCTGCTTGCAAAAAGGAATATGTATGTAGATGCCGCTCATTTTTTCAGTGGTCAGTGGTCAGTGGTCAGTGGTCAGTGGTCAGTGGTCAGTAAAATTAACCTATTTTGAACCAAACTTTTCAGGATTATTAATCATAAAATAGATTAGCTTCCCGATTTCCTGACTTTCACTTACCATCTCATCGAATATTTCCTTTTTTATATATTGACATTCCATCGCATATTCCATCCATACTTGGGTTTCTAAATTCTCAGCATCGCTATCGGTTAATTTATTGATGAAATATTTAGGATAAAGTCGCTTAGCGTAAGATTCGGCAATATTAGCCGAAACACTTCTGGAAGATCTTCTTATTTGATCGGTCAAGGAATATCTTTCATCCTTAGGAAAGGTTTTGGAAATTTCAAAAATCTTCATTGCCAAGGCAAAAGATTTTTTATAAGCCAATAAATCCTGAAATCTCATAACTACTGATTACTGTTCAATACATCAAAAATAAGTCTTCGAATTAATTGGCAAAGAGGTCTGACCAAATTTTTCACGGTTGGCTGTTGCCTTACTGTTTACTTATTACTGATTAATGTTCACTATATATCGGCTTAAGGATTACTATCAATACCCATGATATATTATTGTCAATTGCTAATTGTTTATTGTTTATTGATTTTGTCACCGTTTTGTTTCACAAAAGCATCCCAACCGCTATAGCTTTTGCCCACTTCAATACGTCCTTCGTTATAAAAATGACATACGGCAGCGGCCAGGCCATCTGTACTGTCCAGGTTTTTGGGGAGCGACTTTAATCCCAGTACACTTTGTAACATTTTGGCCACCTGTTCCTTACTGGCGTTTCCGTTCCCGGTAATGGCCATTTTAATCTTTTTCGGCAGGTACTCGGTGATGGGGATTTGGCGTGATAATCCTGCGGCCATGGCAACACCCTGGGCCCTACCCAACTTGAGCATGGATTGTACGTTCTTCCCAAAAAAAGGTGCCTCAATGGCAATTTCATCCGGGTGGTAGGTGTCGATGAGTTCTATAGTGCGTTCAAAAATTAGTTTTAGCTTAGTATAGGGGTCGTCATATTTCTGAAGTAGAAGTTCGTTCATCTGAAGAAACTCCATCTTTTTATTCACCACCTTAATTAAGCCAAAGCCCATAATGGTGGTTCCAGGATCAATACCCAATATTATCTTTTCGTTTGCCAATGCAGGAGTTATTTTAGGTTTATACCGTTGATTATTTAGAATTCACAATAATTGGAATCCTAAATTTTGAGGATACAGGCACCCCTCGTTTTAAGGCGGGCGATAATGGGGGTAGTTCTTTTAGACTTTGGGTGATGATACTTCGAAATTCTGGAATCTGATTTTCAATATCCTCGTTACGCTGCACTTCCAAGACAGATATTTCTCCTTTGTAGTCCACCAAAAAATCCACGTATATAGAGGTATTGATGTCAGACACAAATTGAAACTCAAAATCCTCCAGAGTCTCGGTGTATTGAGACAAAAGGGTATTTTGAAAACAATCCAATTGCCCCGATTTATCCATCATTTCATCACAATCCTCAAATAGGGGATATCGATCAACCTCATTGAAATTTATATTGCGCATTTCCTCATTTACCAATTCTTGGGTTTTTTCTTCATTGGAAGTAAACCAGTCGCAAGAGGTAAAAAGACAAAAACAAGCCAAAACCGCAACTTTCCTCATGTATGCCAGATTCTGGGCGGAAATTACAATTTTTTGATCAATTTAAGGGGTATCCATATGAATTTCCTCCTTTAATTCCACTATCCTTTTAGAGGTGAATTCCGAGAAATAATCTTTTTTACCACCAAATTTATTCAGATATTCCTCGTAGCATTTTAGAGACTTTTCAGGTTTCTTATAATGTTGATCGGTCAATAAGCAAACTTCGTACTTATAAAGATATCCTGAAGGGTCTTCTATAAAAGCCCTTTCGTAATATTTGATGGCCAATTCTAGATCGTTTTGTTCCACTGCCAATCTGGCCAAAGCATTGTATTCCTTATCCAACACCACTTTTTGTACTTCAATTGATTTTTTAATGTAAATTTTGGCGCTATCCAGTTGTTGTAATTTAGAATAGGCACTCCCTATACCAAATAGTGCAACAGGGTTCTCCTCATCAAACGTTAAGAGATTTTCGTAGGCCTCCTTTGCTTTCTCGTACTTTGCCATGGCAAAATAAGAATACCCCATTTCTTCAAAAATATATTCCTTATGCTCTCCCAATTCAACCAGCCTTTCAAAATAAGGCAAAGCAAGCCATATTAAATTATCATTGTAATTGGCGAGGGCCTTTAGGTTGATTAGGCTCACATCATTTTCATAAAAATTTAAGCCTTTATTTACATATTTTAGGACCGAATCCCGTTCTCTTTGCATTACATAGTATTTTCCCAATTGAAATATACTGCGCAAATGGGTGCTATCCAGTTTTACCGACTTCTTATAGGCAGCAATACCCTCTGGAAAAAGATTTAATTCCTTTAATGCTTCTCCCAAATAGTAAAAATATTCAGGATTTAGATTATTCTTTTCGGCTAATTCAGAAAAAACCAACCTTGCAGCACCATATTTCTTAAGTTTTAGATACAGCTTTCCAAGCTCGTACTTGGCCAATACATGTGAACTGTTTTTCTGCACTATATTGTCATACTGTACCAGTGCCTTGTCGTAATTTCCCATGGCATTATAGGCCCGGGCAATTTGCAATTGGGCGCTGTAAGAGCCTTCCTTGGCATATTCATTTATGGCCAGCGCGTAGTTACCATCGGCGTAGAGGCTGTCGGATACAGCCAAGGTCGATGATTGGGCTCCGACCTTGGCAACTGATAGAAGAAAAAGAATTCGGAACATTGTTTTCACCCGCTTACTGCAATTTAAAAGTTATAGGTATTGAAAAAGGTACACTAACTGGCTTCCCTTGATATATGCCGCCAGTCATGTGGGGCAATAAAGAAATGATTCGAGCGGCTTCATCCTCCAAAATCTTGTCTGGTCCGCGCAGGCGAACATTGCCTATACTTCCATCTTCTTGAATAGTGAACATAACATTTACCCGGCCTTGAATGCCCTTTTCTTGTGCTTCTTCAGGGTATCTAAAATTCTTCCCAATATGTCTTTGAATCTTTTCATGAAAACATGTCCTAGGATCCGTGGCCTCTTCACAACCCGGAAAAACCGGAACTTCATCCACGACTGCAAAAGGAACGTATCCGCTACCGTCATAGTTAAATGTTCGGGGTTGGCCTGCGTTCTCTTCGCTCCCTTCAAGCTTAAAGGTAATAGGAATCGAAAAAGGAACCCGGACTTTCTTTCCGTTTTCTTGCCCGGCAGTCATTTGGGGCAATAAAGAAATAATCCTGGCTACCTCATCCTCCAAAACTTTATCCGGTCCCCGCATCCGAACATTGCCGATACTTCCATCTTCTTGTATAGTGAACATCACATTTACCCGTCCCTGAATTCCTTTTTCCTGAGCTTCTTCAGGATATCTAAAATTTTTGCTAATGTGTTTTTGAATTTTCTTATTGAAACAATCCCTAGGATTTACAGAACCCTCACAACCAGGAAAAACCGGAACTACTTCTATAGAGGCAAAGGGCACATCTATGGATGACTGCAATTTTACATTTTCCTTGTCGGCAATACTACTATCCTCTTCACAAGAGGTATATACCAGTATTCCCAAGATCAAGGGTATTATTGACAAATACTTTAATTGCCAAACTTTCTTTGATTTTGATTTTTGTAACATGACGATTCGTTTTTTGACTAATGATGATTTAAAAAATTGATTGATGAAAGAAATATGTTGGGTCTGAAAGACCTGCGACAACAACAATTGATACTGCTCCGCCTTATGGGTCTTGGCCACTTTTGCATCGGCGATGAACTCGTGCAATTCGGAAACCCTGTTTTGATATATGTAGACCAAGGGGTTGAACCAGCCTAGAATGCGCATCAATTCAAAGAACAACAGGTCCCAGGTATGCCTTTGTTCTATATGTACCAGCTCGTGCTGAATAATGCTTTGATGATCATTTTCCAACACTTGGTCGCCCAAAAAGATGGACCTGAAAAATGAAAAGGCCATAGCACTGTTCCGTACCACCACTCTGGTAAATTTTTGAAAATAATGGATCTCGCCCTGGGCTTTGAGTCGGTTTATTTGGTATAGTTTATAAACAAATAATACTGCTGCAATGAACATTCCGCCAAAAAAGATTATTTCGGTCGCCGAAAGATTTAAAGAGTGTAAATTTTCAGGAGAAACAACCGCTCCTTCCGACATATCAGTACCCCATAAATATTCCGGATACAAAAAATATTTAGGAGAAACGGAAGTCCTTAAAGCCTCGATCTTTATCCATGGTAACAACAAAGAAAGTACAAATGTCCCCATCAGGTAAGCCCTGTTCCATTGAAAAAAGGTTTCCCGCTTAAGGAACAGATCGTAAACGATCAAAAACAATAACTGGAAGGCCATGCATTCTAGAATATACTGTATCATTCCTTTTCCTTTTTAATGTCCTTGAGTATTGATTCCAATTCTGAAAGACTCATATCATTCTTTTTCATAAAAAAGGAGACCATACTTTTAAATGAGCCCTGAAAATAGCCGTCTACCAATTTGTTGATGGACTGGTTGCCGTAATCCGATTTCTTTACTAACGGAAAATAAAGATAGCCCCTGCCCTCTTGTTCGTGGTCTACAAAACCTTTGCTTTCCAAAATGCGCACAATAGTGGAAACTGTATTGTACGCTGGTTTGGGTTCCGGCAATTCGTCAATTATGGCGGCCACGTTGCATTTCTGCAACTGCCATAATACCTGCATTACTTCCTCTTCTGCCTTGGTTAATTGTTTCATTTAACTAACTTTTTAGTTGAACACTATAACAAATATAACTAAATATTTAGTTTAAACTAATTTTTTAGTTAAAAAATTGATTTGAAGCTATAGCTAGCGTCATACTCATACTAGAATTTTTTTATTCTGAATTCTAAAGAGGCACGGGCGTGACACTCGCGCCAGCAAGAGGTCAGCAAGAGGAAAACACACCCCTAACCCCTCTCAAGAGGGGAATTTTGGAGTATTCAATATTGGATTTAACGCAAGATTAATTATCGTTCTTTTATGAACCCTCATCCTAAATGACCCTCAGGAGCTTTGGCTGCGCATCATTCTTTTAATTACACGAAAAGGTCAGCGTTTCTAACCCCTTCCGGCTTCTCCTTTGTCGAACCCACCTTCCCCTGATTAGAGAAAGGAGCATTTTTTAAGCATTTCATTGTGTGACATAAAACCATAAGTATAATCATTGTAAGCTCCTTCCCTTGGTTAAGGGAAGGTGGATTCTCGGCTAGCAGCCGAGGAGACGGAAGGGATTGGTGTCCTAAGTCCTTGGAAAAGCCAATAGTCCTGATAGAATATAAGTAGGGCATAGATTCCTAAATATAATACTAGCAAGCAGTGAAAACACACCCCTAACCCCTCTCAAGAGGGGAATATTGGGGTATTCAATATTGGATTAAAAGCAAGATTAATTTTCTTTATTTTATGAACCGTCATCCTAAATGACCCGCGGGAGCTTTGGCTGCGCATCATTCTTTTCATTAAACGAAAAGGTCAGCGTTTCTAACCCCTTCCGGCTTCTCCTTTGTCGAAGCCACCTTCCCCTGATTAAAGGAAGGAGCATTTTTTTGGCATTACATTGTGTTACAGTAAAACTATGTGTTTAATAATTGTAAGCTCCTTCCCTTGGTTAAGCCTGTCCCGCGTTTTCCACGGGAGGACAAGGTGGATTCTTGGTTAGCTGTCGAGGAGACGGAAAGGATTGGTGTCCCAAGTCCTTGGAAAAGCCAATAGTCCTGATAGAATATAGGTAGGGCATAGATTCCTAAATATAATACTAGCAAGCAGTGAAAACACACCCCTAACCCCTCTCAAGAGGGGGATTTTGGAGTATTCAATATTGGATTTAACGCTAGATTAGTTTTCTATCTTTTATGAAGCGTCATCCTAAATGACCCGTGGGAGCTATAGCTGGGCATCATTCTCTTCATTACACGACAAGGATTGCGTTTCTCACCCCTTCCGGCTCCTCCTTTGTCGAACCCACCTTCCCCTGATTGGGGGAAGGAGCATTATTTTTGCATTACATGGTGTGACAATAAAACTTAGAGTTTAATAACAACATTAGGCTCCTTCCCTTGGATAAGCCTGTCCCGCGTTTTCCACGGGAGGACAAGGTGGATTCTTGGTTAGCTGTCGAGGTGACGGAAGGGATTGTAAGCCCAAGTCCTTGGAAAAGCACATAATTTCCCATAGACAACTTAGATTAGGAAAATCCTAAAGCTAGTGCGAGCGTCACGCTCGTACTGGACCCTTCCTCTACTAAACATATGTAGGCACGAGTGGGGAATTCTAAATAGGCACGAGCGTGACGCCTGTCTACCGACTGAGGCAGGCTCGCGCCAGCGAAATAGACTCTGTCCTAGTGACTAACCCAATCCTTTCCCTTCCATGTAACAATTCCTCCCTATCTTCGTCAAACAGAGAACTTATTCCCGTCGGAAATCAAAACAATAGTATGGATATTGCATTGTTGATTATTGGACTTCTTTTAATGTTTGTTGGCGTATTGGGCAGCTTTCTTCCGGTACTCCCTGGAACTCCAATAAGCTGGGTAGGCCTGCTCCTACTCTATCTCACCACCGCAATCCCGGATGATTGGGTCTTCTTGGGGATTACCTTGGCCATTGCAGTAATGGTTTTTGCCTTGGATTATATTATTCCGGTTTGGGGAACCAAAAAATTCGGGGGAAGCAAATGGGGTATGATAGGTACCACAATTGGACTTTTGGTTGCCTTAATATTTCCAGTTCTGGGGTTTTTAGGCATCATTGTTTGGCCCTTTTTAGGGGCATTAGTGGGAGAGCTCATTAACAAAGCGGACCAAAAAACGGCCCTAAAGGCCGCTTTTGGATCTTTTCTCGGTTTTTTAACCGGTACTTTCCTGAAATTTATGGTTACTATAATTTATTTAGGGCTATTTATTTATAAGGCTTGGGAATACAGATCGACATTGTTTCCGTTTTTCACCTAAAAAAAATCCTTATAGCCATGTTACCTTCTCCTGCCATGGCCCTTTGGTAACCTCGGGAATTTCTTCATCATAATAGCCCATATAGAAAAAGCCCAGACATATTTCTCCCTGTTTCAACTCAAAAAAATCGTGCATATATTTTATAAGGCCTGGCGAACTCCAATAACTTCCAATACCCATCTCGGTACAACAGAGCCACATATTCTGTACTGCCATGGCGGTCGCCGCAACCTCTTCCCATTCTGGCAAACTCTCCTGCGGATCTCGCTGCATACATATTGCTATAACAGCCCCAGCTTTTTTAGGATTTTGTATCAACTTTTCTACCTTAAATTGCTTCGGCTTAGGATCGGTTTCCATATATTTTAACGAAAGGAACAGCCCTAATTTTTCTTTAGCTTCCCCTTGTAGCACCCTAAAACGCCAAGGTTCTGTTTTTTTATGGGTAGGCGCAAAGTTGGCAGCCTCCAAAACCTTCTCTATAGATTCCTTGCTAATGGGTTTGTCATTATATTGTGCCGGAAAAACTGAGCGGCGCCTCTTTATTATATCAAAAATCATATTCTTTTAAATTATTTGATTACAAACTAAAGTTATTAAAGATCTTGCTATGACTCGTTTAACAACAAATTAATACAATGCCTCAAGGCAGGGTTCCTGTTATCCTCCTTCCAACAAACAGAAAGTATAGCCTTTTGCGGAATGTTCTTTAATTCTATAAATTTCACCTTCATTTGAAAACCGTATTGCAAGGAAGTGGGTACTATGGCAATGCCCAAATTATTCTCCACCAACTTAAAAATGGTCTGGGCATGTACCGATTTATGCGATACTTTGGGTGTAAAACCTGCGTCTTCGCATATGCTCATCACCGTATCAAAATACAAAGGACTATAATCTTGGGCAAATAAAATAAAGTTCTCCTCCGCCAATTGTCCTACATCCCTAAATTCTCTAGTAAGCATAGGATATAATTCCGGTAATACTACGGAAAAGGTATCGTTAAAGACTGGTTGAATATTAAGTCCTTCCGGCACCCTGGACAAACGCACAAATCCCATATCCAACTTATCCTTCAATATGGCATTGACTTGGGCACTGTTGGACAATTCTTCCAAATTGGTCTGGATTCCAGGGAATTTTTCTTTAAGCTTGATCAACAGATTTGGAATAACTTCTTGCATGGCAGAACCCAAGAAACCAATACGGACTTCCCCAAAATTGCCATCCCGAATGTGCCTCAACTGTTTTTGGGTAACTTCCAAATGATTTAAGATGAACTCAATTTCACTTTTCAAATATTCACCCGCGGCGGTAAGGGCTACTTTCTTTTTACTCCGAATAAATAGCTTTACGTCCAATATCTCCTCCATTTGCTTAATCTGTCTACTCAAGCCTGGTTGGGAAATACATAATTTTTCAGCAGCCTTTCTGTAATGCAACTCTTCTGCTACCGCTAAAAAATATTTAAAATGTCGGAGCTCTAATTGATAACCCATGGTTATTAAGTATGTATATTAATAGTATTGGTGATTATCAAACTTAATCAATAAATTTATATTGAAAAAAATAATCCCATGACTACTTCAAAAAAAATATTTTTTTTCGGGGAAGATCATCTAACTGCAGGTCTTGCTCTGGGCCTTGCTAGGGGAACGATTCAAGGACAAATCTCAGAAAAGGCAAGAAAAAAAATTCGGGCCAGTTATGAAGTCGTGGCCCATATAGTGGACCAAGGCCAACCTGTTTACGGCATTAATACCGGATTTGGACCCTTATGTACAATAAAAATTTCCAAAGCGGAGACCAAAATTCTTCAGACCAATATACTTCAAAGCCACAGTGTAGGTGTAGGTACGCCCATAGAGACCGAAATAGCCAAATTGATGCTTATTTTAAAGGTCCATTCCTTGGCCCAAGGTTATTCTGGCATTGCAGAAACTACCTTGGACCGAATAATATGGCACATAGACAATGATGCCATTCCAATAGTACCCTCACAAGGTTCAGTAGGAGCGTCCGGTGACCTTGCTCCCTTATCCCATTTATTTTTACCTCTAATAGGATTAGGAAAAGTCAGGTATATAAGAAAATTGATTTCCACAGCTCAACTCCATAGAATTTATGGCCTAGAACCCTTGGAATTGGGACCCAAAGAGGGACTGGCGTTAATAAATGGCACACAATTTATTGCTGCACATGCCGTAATGGTCATAGACAAAATGCACGCTAGCCTTACTCATGCCGATATCATTGGGGCTATGATGATCGAAGGGCTCCAAGGAAGTGTAAAACCCTTTTTTAAGGAACTGCATGAACTACGGCCATTTAAAGGAAATAGTCATGTAGCCACAAGAATCCGTTTCCTATTGGAAGATTCCGAAATAATGCAGGACCACATTGATTGCGAACGGGTTCAAGACCCCTATTCCCTTAGGTGCATCCCTCAAGTACACGGTGCTTCCAGAAATGCTTGGTTACATTTAAAGGAACTATTGGAGATAGAGTTAAATTCAGTTACGGACAACCCTATAATCATAAATGAGGAATTAACTATTAGTGGAGGGAATTTTCACGGACAGCCTTTGGCCATGGCCTTGGATTACGCCTGCCTGGCCGCCTCTGAGCTGGGAAATATCTCGGACCGCCGTATTTATTTGGCCCTGGAAGGCAACAGTACAGGAGTACCCAAATTGTTGATGAAAGATACCGGCATCAATTCGGGTTACATGATCCTACAATATACAACAGCGGCCTTGGCCAGTGAAAACAAGGGTTTGTGTTTCCCCGCCAGCGCCGATAGCATCCCCACGTCCTTAGGACAGGAAGACCATGTAAGTATGGGTTCTATCAGTGGGAGAAAAGCCCTGCAGGTCCTAGAAAACGTGGAAAAAATCTTGGCCATAGAACTCCTTACAGCAGCACAGGCTTTTGAATTTAGAAAACCCATGAAATCGGGAGTATTATTGGACGAAGTCCATAAGGAGGTTCGTAAAAAAGTGGCCTTTGCCCATAAGGATAGGGTTTTTTCAGAGGATATTGAAAAAGGAATAGATATGATCAAAGACCGCAGTATTATCCTGACGGTGCAAAAAACCATGAAACGGAACAAACTGAAAATGAACTGTCCTTATGAATTGGAATTTGAAGAATATTAGATAGCAAGTAGTGGACCTTGGCCACTGGACTTTAGAAATAAGACAAAAATGAAAAAATACACCCTCATCGGACCTTTTAAGCAAATCTTGACTATGGGTGGATTGCCCCTTAAAGGTGCATTATTGGACCAACAATTAACTATTATTGAAAATGGGGGCATCATAATTGTCGATGAAAAAATATACGCCGTAGGACCTTATGCTCAAGTATCAGAAGAAGCGAATAATTTAAATGCCGAGAATTTACTCATCCTTTCCGAAATGATATGCATTCCTGGATTTATTGATACCCACACCCACATTTGCTTCGGAGGTAGCCGGGCCAATGACTATGCCCTGCGAAATTCAGGAAAAACATATCTCGAAATTGCCAAGTCCGGAGGCGGAATCTGGGACACGGTTACCCAAACAAGGAAAGCCAGCACACCTGAACTTATTAGCTTAATAACGGAAAGAGCAGAAAGACATATAAACCATGGGGTGACTACTATAGAAGTAAAAAGTGGCTATGGCCTTTCGGTACAGGAGGAACTTAAAATGCTCAGGGCTATGGCATCGGCAAGGGAAGAATGTAAATCGGATCTGGTTCCTACCTGTTTGGCAGCCCATATGGTTCCAAAAGATAATAATGGCACGGCAGATGACTATCTACTGGAAATAAGCACAGAGCTGTTTCCTATTTTAAAAAAAGAAAGGTTAACACAAAGGATTGATGCCTTTATAGAGGAAGGCGCCTTTTCTCCAACATCAATAGCTCCCTATTTTGATAGGGCCAAAGAAATGGGATTCGATATCACCGTACATGCCGATCAATTTTCTACTGGAGGAAGTGCAGTAGCCGTAAAATACAATGCTATCAGTGCCGATCATTTGGAAGCCAGCGGAGAAAAAGAAATTCAATTGTTGGCCAAAAGCAATACCATTGCCACTGCCTTGCCAGGAGCTTCCATAGGGTTGGGATGCAACTATACCCCAGCACGAAAACTATTGGATGCAGGCGCTGCTGTGGCGATTGCCAGTGATTGGAATCCAGGATCGGCACCCATGGGAAACCTGTTGACCCAAGCTGCAATTCTGGGCACCTTTGAAAAATTGACCAATGCAGAAGTGCTGGCCGGGATTACCTATAGGGCTGCCGCAGCTTTGGGCTTAAGGGATCGCGGTAAAATTGAAACCGGACTTTTGGCCGACCTAATTGCATTTCCTACCGGAAATTATAAAGAAATACTCTATCAACAAGGTATGTTGCTACCCTCCCTAGTTTGGAAAAAAGGAAGATTGGCTGTAGAAGTATAAAACCTCAAAAAATGAATGGACCGATGACGACAGAGAATTTTAAAGCTCAAATATTGCAGGGTATTCCAAAAGAATTACCAATAAAAAAAACCTATCCCAAGATTACAAGTAGGGCTCCCAAACGCAGGGACATCCTTTCCTTGGAAGAGAAAAAACTGGCCATAAGGAATGCGCTAAGATATTTTCCAGCAGATTGGCACGAAACCCTAGGCAAGGAATTTGCAGAGGAATTGAATACGTTGGGCAGAATATATATGTACCGCTTTAAACCAGACTACGCTATACACGCCAGATCCATTGATGCATATCCGGCAAAAACTGCCCAGGCGGCCAGTATTATGTTAATGATCCAAAACAATTTAGATCCCAAGGTAGCACAACATCCCGAAGAACTTATAACCTATGGTGGTAATGGAGCCGTTTTTCAGAATTGGGCACAGTATCTTATTACAATGCAATATTTGGCTACTATGACCGCCGAACAAACCTTGCATATTTATTCCGGGCATCCCATGGGTCTTTTCCCTTCGTCCAAAGAAGCACCAAGAGTAGTAGTCACCAACGGGATGATGATCCCCAACTATTCCAAGCAGAACGACTGGGAGAAATATAATGCCCTGGGAGTTACCCAATACGGGCAAATGACGGCAGGATCCTACATGTACATTGGCCCGCAGGGAATAGTACATGGCACCACCATAACCGTTTTGAACGCCTTTAGGAAAGTCCTGAAAAATGACGAATCTGCTAAAGGCAAAATATTCCTCACCTCTGGATTGGGCGGTATGAGCGGGGCCCAAACCAAAGCCGGAAATATTGCTGGTTGTATTACTATTTGCGCAGAGGTAAATAAAGCTGCCGCGGAAAAAAGACACCAACAAGGTTGGGTAAACGAACTTCTGGTAGACCTGGACCAATTAACTAAAAGAGCTAAGCAGGCCATGGAACGGAATGAAGCTGTTTCCTTGGGCTACATAGGCAACATTGTAGAGGTGTGGGAAAAGTTTGATCAGGAAAATTTATTTATCCATCTTGGTTCAGACCAGACCTCGCTTCATAACCCTTGGTCCGGGGGTTATTATCCGGTAGGGCTAACTTTTGAAGAATCCAACCTTCTTATGAGGACCCAACCCGAAGATTTTAAACAAAAGGTACAAGCCTCATTAAGAAGACAGGTATCGGCCATTAACAAACATGCGGCCAAGGGCACCTATTTTTTTGATTATGGCAATGCTTTTTTATTGGAAGCATCTAGGGCAGGAGCAGATATAATGGCCAATAATGGCAAAGATTTTAGATACTCCTCTTATGTCCAAGACATCCTAGGCCCCATGTGTTTCGATTACGGCTTTGGACCCTTTAGATGGGTATGCACATCGGGAGACCCAATGGACTTACAAAATTCAGATGACATTGCTTTACGTACCATGGAAGAAATGCTGATTACCGCTCCGCCAGAGATTCATCAGCAAATGAGGGACAATATAAAATGGATACGTGAAGCGGCATCCAATAATTTGGTGGTTGGCTCACAGGCACGCATACTATATGCAGATGCAGAAGGAAGGACTAAAATTGCTGAGGCCTTCAACAACGCCATCAAGTCGGGCGAAATAACTTCACCTATTGTTTTGGGAAGGGACCACCACGATGTGGGCGGTACAGATTCCCCTTTTAGGGAAACCAGCAATATTTATGACGGAAGCAGGTTTACGGCAGATATGGCAATCCAAAATGTTATTGGCGATAGTTTTAGGGGTGCCACTTGGGTGTCGATCCACAACGGTGGTGGGGTAGGTTGGGGCGAGGTTATCAATGGAGGTTTTGGATTGGTTCTGGACGGTTCCGAAGATGCCTCTAGACGTTTAAAAAGCATGTTATTTTACGATGTAAACAATGGCATATCCAGAAGAAGTTGGGCCAGAAATAAGGAGGCAATATTTGCCATAAAACGGGAAATGACTCGTACTCCGGAATTGAAGGTAACCTTGCCCAATTTGGTAGAAGACGAATTGTTGGAAAGATTGTTTTAATAATCAATTATATTTTGGTCAATTGGCAATGGCACGTGTCGATCGTCCATGTCCCAATGGCGTGATATTGGATCTCGATACAACTATTAAAGTAAAAACCTTTCCTAAATTTTATATTTTACTTGGAAACATCTATTTTTATGGACGAAACAGTCCTTATATCGTTTTTCATTCGGGATTGTTTCTCCTTTTGTTGAAGCAAATAATCAGTAAAAAAACCATAATAAAAATAATGATTCCCTGTCCTATTTGTAACAATCCCAAAACCAAATTACAATACCAACTAAAATTTAATGTACATCAATGTTCAAATTGTGGTTTTCAATTTTGTCCTGATGCCACCTTCAATAAAACTTTAGTTTCCGATCTCAACGAAGAAACTAGGGAGAAGGCACTTATCAATTTACGCAAGGAAAATTTTCAGCATATCATCACTTCCATCAAAAAGCATGGTAAAACCAAAGTCCATGGCCTGGAAGTAGGTCCCGGATATGGTTGGTTTCTGGAGGTCTGTAAAGATCACAATATTAGTTGTGAGGGAATTGAGCCTGAAACCCGCTTTAATGACCGCTACCAAAAGGAAGGTCTGCAAGTGAAGAATGGTTTTTTCCCACAAGACCTCTCGGAACAGTTACTGTACGACTTTATTGCCTATAATGATGTTTTGGAGCATTTACCCGATTTAAAGGGAATAATGAAAGCTAATTATAACTTGCTAAATTCCGATGGGCTTTTGATCATTAATTTACCACAGCAAGACGGAATAATTTATTTCATTTCCAAAATAGCCTATAGATTTGGTGTAAAATCCATATTGGACAGAATGTGGCAATTTAATTTTCACAGCCCGCACTTGAGCTATTTTACAAAACGTACCTTGTTGCGGCTGGCCAAGGACAACAATTTTGAACAGGTAGAATCCTTTCCATTGAAAACCATCAATTTATCAGAAATATCCGATAGAATAGAACAAGATAACCAACAAGGGTATCTAATGAGATTGGCTACTAAAATTGGCGTATTTTTTCTATTCCCATTTTTACAAATATTCCCTGACACCCGATGTTTTGTTTTTAAAAAAGTATAGTAAGAAGATAATTGGAATTTAATTCTGCCATGGAAATAAAGTAATTATTAATAGGTCTGTGGATAATATAGGTTGTTATTAAATATGAAAGAGCGGCTAGGAAGTTTGTAATTTTTTGCCGCTAAAACCAAGAAAAAAAATTACCAAACTCGATGATTGCAGTAATACCAAAGTTCACCAAGGCTATATACAGGATTACCGGTTATAACAGCAACAACTACAACTCATTTAAAAATCCGGTTTTTATTTTACTAGGCACCCTATTGTTGTTTGTACTGATACTGGCATATTCCAATCATTTCTTAAATGGTTTTCATTTTGACGATAGCCATACTATAGAAGATAACAATGCTATTAAAGAGGTAGACGTAAAAGCATTTTTCAAGGATGCCACCACCTTTAGTTCACTCCCTAGCAATCAGACCTACCGGCCATACACTACCCTTGAAAACGCCATAGATTATAAACTGGGAAATGGTTTGGACCCTTTAGCATTCCATATTCATATTTTTATATTCTTCATATTCACCTGTGCCGCGCTCTGTCTTTTTGTAAAAAAACTATTGGACAGTCTGAAATTTTCCAACTACAACCAATTTTGGGGACTACTGGTCGCCGCGGCATTTGGTCTACTATGTGCCAATGCAGAAACGGTAAATTATATTATTCAACGGTCGGAAATTATTGCAGGATTTTATGTCTTATTAGGATTTGTTGCATTTTTAAGTGGCGGAAAATGGCGGAAATGGCATCTTTATCTTATTTTCCCCTTTATTGGCTTCTTTTCCAAGGAAATGGCCTTGGTTTTTTCGCCGCTATTATTTCTTTATTTTTTAGTATTTGAGGAAGAAGTAGACCTTTTACACTTCTATAGGGCAACTGAGTTTAAAAAATGTATCCGCTCCTTTGTCAAGGTGTTTCCTTCCTTTATACTGACTGTAGCGTTTTTAGTGTTCTATTTTAGCATGTTGCCGGATACCTTTGCCCCAGGAGGACCTGATAGGTACAATTATCTAATTACCCAGCCGTTGGTAATGTGCCACTATATTTTGACCTATTTTATTCCCTATAACCTTTCTGCCGACACTGATTGGAAGGCCTTTGAGTCCATTTTGGATTATAGGCCGATTTTGGGGATAATTGGTATAGGTCTTTTGGCTTATTTGGCATTAAAGGCATCCAATAAAAAGGAAACCAAATTATTTTCCTTTGGCATGTTGTGGTTTTTCATCTCACTACTGCCATCTTCTTCCGTTCTTCCTTTTGCAGAAGTATTAAACGACCACCGAAGTTTTATACCCTATATGGGCCTAACAATAGCTTTTGTTTTTGGCAGCAAATATATACTTGAAACCTATTTTCCAAGAATATTGAACACACATATTGGTCAATATTCAGTGGCCTTGTTCATCATCTTTTTCTTGACCGCCAATGCCTATGGCATTCACCAGCGAAATAAAGTATGGAAAGACGAGCGTAGTCTTTGGAAAGATGTTACCATAAAAAGTCCTGAAAACGGCCGTGGCCATATGAATTATGGACTTGCCCTTATGGCAGATGCAGATTATGCCAATGCCGAAATATCATTTAATAAGGCCTTGGAATATTCCCCTAATTATTCCAGTATTTATACCAATCTTGGTATTTTAAAAAATGCCATAGGCGATAAGGAAAGTGCAGACAAAAACTTTAAAAAGGCCTTATCACTAAGTGATTCAAACCATAAAACCAAATACTTTTACGGACGGTATTTATTTCAAAATGACCAATTTAAAGAGGCCATAGATTATTTCACCCAGGTAAATAACCTTACTCCCAATTATCTTGACACCCGGGAATATATCCTAAAATCCTTTCATAAACTTGAGGATTGGGAAAATATGAAAAACTTTAGCAATGAAGTTTTGGCAAAATGGCCAGAAGATAGCACCGCTAAAAAATACTTGGATATTGCCTTGAACAAAAAATCCATTCTTGCCGCCCTTGAAGAAGAGGTAGCCGGTGCTCCAAGCCCTGAAAAATACTTAAATTTAAGTTTGCAATATTTCAATGCCAGCAACTATGAAGATTGTATTAGAGCAGCCGGAAAAGCTTTGGAATTAAAACCTGAATACGCTGATGCCTACAACAATATAGGTATAGGCCATTTTTATTTATTGAATTATGACCAGGCCATAGAGGCTTACCAAAAGGCATTGGAGTTAAAACCCTCCTATCAATTGGCAAAAAACAATTTGGAAAATGCTATGGATAAAAAGAAGAGTACCGCCAATGTAACCGCCAATTTATCAGATAAGGAAGTATCAAATTATTATATAAATCTTAGTCTTGAATATTACAAGAAAGAAAAATATCAGACCTGCATTGCAGCTGCAAGGAAATCCATAGCAATATCACCTAACGCCATTGCCTATAACAACATTTGTTCCGCCTACAACGAACTAAACAAATACCAGAAGGCAATAACCGCATGTAATGAAGCTCTAAAATTAGATCCGAACTCTAAGTTGGCAAGGGGAAATTTAAGTTACGCCAAACAACAGGCTGGGAACTAAAAGAATAGAGGGGAAAGATATAATAAACAAAGAATCCTAATTAACACGGCAACCATGGAAATGCAGAAATATAGCTCCAAGAGAATCGCAGTTGTAATCCCATATTACAATGCCTCAAATGAAATATTACTCGTTATTTCCAAATTACCGGAATACATACAGTATGTAATAATTGTAGACGACAAAAGTCCAACCCCATTACCCAAGGAGGATTTGGAAAAACTTGTACATGCCAAGGCAACCCTATATTTTTTAGAAAATACCATTAATTTAGGGGTTGGTGGTGCTACCAAAAGAGGTCTTGAAGAGGCCATTGCAATTGGTGCAGAAATTATAATCAAGGTCGATGCAGATGACCAGATGGACCTTAGCTACCTTCCAGATTTACTAGACCCTTTAATTGCCAATAAATGCGATGTAGCCAAAGGCAATAGATTTAAGGACCTAACAGCCTTAAGAGCCATGCCTATTGTTCGTAGAATTGGGAATTTAGGCTTATCGTTCCTTATTAAATCAGCAACAGGTTATTGGCACAACTTTGATCCCACAAACGGATTTCTGGCCATTAAAACCGATGTTTTGAGAAAGTTGGATTTCAGCAAACTTGCCAACCGTTACTATTTTGAAACCTCTCTTTTGTCCCAACTATACTTTGAAAAAGCAGCCATTAAGGATGTCCCTATGCCCGCCATATATGGGGAGGAACAATCCAATATGAAAATATGGAAAATGCCATTTGTCTTTGGAGCAAGGCTGACCAACACTTTTTTAAAACGTATTGTAAAAGAATACTTTTTGTACGATTTTAATATTGGGTCGGTATATCTGTTATTTGGTTTTCCACTTTTTATGTTCGGTCTTATTTTTGGTATTTCGGAATGGATATATTACGCCAACATAAATACCTTTGCCCCTACAGGAACCATAATGATCGTTACCCTATCCATTATATTGGGATTTCAACTTATCCTTCAAGCTA
This sequence comes from Arenibacter arenosicollis, assembly GCF_014397245.1. GTDB lineage: Bacteria > Bacteroidota > Bacteroidia > Flavobacteriales > Flavobacteriaceae > Arenibacter > Arenibacter arenosicollis. The sequence continues at coordinate 28,778 of NZ_JACLHY010000008.1, forward strand.
TACAATACGATATTATAAATGCGCCAAAAGCACAGTGAAAAATCGACAGGTATCTTAAAAAATACTTGGCAACACTTGCTCGCATCACATGGAAAAACACTAATATTGATATAGGAGTTTTCACACTTATCAAATGCTTTATTTTGTTCATTATTCACCTAGAATAAATTCATCGGTTAGTTGGGCCATCAACCTATAAAATTCAATAAGAATGCACACCTATTCCAAAACCGACTCATTGCTATGGACAGGCCGCAAGTCTGGTCAACAATTCTACCTGCATGAAAAAGTAGTTTTCGTAGATCTTAATACTGATAAATTTCCCAGTATCAATACACCGGCTTGGGCAGTATTGGGATATGCCTGCGATGAGGGGGTTAAAAGGAACGAAGGTCGAATTGGTGCCGTCCTAGGCCCAGATGCCATAAGAAAGCAACTTGCCAAGCTACCCAATCACCTGTTAGAAAGTACTTTATTAATGGATGTGGGAACCATAGATTGCAAAGACGGGGATTTAAAAAAAACGCAAACCGTTTTGGCACGTACCGTGACCCAATTACTAATGCAAAACACCTTCCCAATTCTTATTGGAGGTGGACATGATATTGCCTTTGGCCATTACAACGGAGTAAAAAAATATCTAGCCGCGGAAGGCGGGAAAAAAACCATTGGCATCATCAATTTTGACGCCCATTTTGATCTTCGCCAAAACGAAACCAATAATAATTCCGGAACACCTTTTTATCAAATTGCCCAAGAATGCAAATTGGACAAGTCCGAATTTAAATATATGTGTTTGGGCATTCGTGAGGATGCCAATAGTAAAATCCTATTTGAAACCGCAAAGGAATTGGGGGTCTCCTTTATTGAAAAAAAACACTTCAACCTCTTACATTTCAATAAAATAAAGAAGGAAATAGAGGATTTTATAGCAGATGTAGACCACATCTATACAACTATTGATATGGACGGGTTTTCATCGGCCTACGCACCAGGCGTTAGTGCAGCTTCCCCAATGGGCTTCTCCCCAGAAATGGTTTTGGAATGCTTAAAAATTATTATCGATTCCAATAAAATGATAAGTCTTGATATTGCTGAAATGAATCCTACTTATGACATTGATCAACAAACGGCAAAATTGGCTGCCTCGTTAATTCATTTTGTAATTTACAACTCCCACTAATATCCATTTTTTTTAAATTCAATATTAATTTCAACAATTCAGTGGTATTATTCCAACCATGAACGGTAATATTTGCCATCATCAATATCCATAGCTGCCTTGGTTATTTGCAATGGTCTAAAAGTATCTATCATTACAGCCAACTCCTCAGTTTTGGATTTTCCTATACTGGCCTCATAAGTACCTGGATGTGGGCCGTGGGGAATTCCCGCCGGATGCAATGAAATATATCCTTTATCTATATTCTTACGGCTCATAAAGTCGCCATCCACATAATATAATACCTCATCGGAATCTATATTGGAATGATTATATGGGGCAGGTATGGACTGGGGGTGATAGTCGTACAAGCGCGGCACAAAGGAACAGACCACAAAGGCAGAGGTCTCAAAAGTCTGATGCACTGGAGGTGGTTGATGTACGCGTCCTGTAATGGGTTCAAAATTATGTATGGAAAAGCCATAGGGATAATTGTACCCATCCCAACCAACAACGTCAAAAGGGTGCGAGGCATAAACCAAATGGTGCAATTGTCCCTGTTTTTTTACTTTGATCACAAAATCGCCCAACTCATCATGGGTTTGTAAATTCTGCGGCAATTTGAAATCCCGCTCACAAAATGGCGAATGTTCCAAGTGTTGACCAAACCAGTTCCTATATCTTTTTGGCGTGTAAATGGGATGATATGATTCGGCAATCAACAACCTATTCTCCTCACTATCAAAGCTAATCTGGTGGATCATTCCACGGGGAATAATAAGATAATCCCCATACTCGAACTTTATTTCCCCCAACATGGTTTTTAAAACTCCTGTGCCTTTGTGAATAAACAACATTTCATCGGCATCCGCATTTTTATAAAAATAATCGGTCATGGATTTTTTGGGTGCTGCAAGCGAGATATGTACATCCGAATTGAACAACATGACTGTTCTACTTTCCAAATAATCGTTCATGGGCTTCACTTCAAAACCTTTGAGTAATCTTGACTTTATATTATGCGACACCATGGCTTTAGGGGAAACGTCAAAGGACTTCCCCACTTCCTTTACCATGGTAGGTCTATGCAGATGGTACATAAGTGATGACATACCATCAAAACCAATGGTTCCGAACAGTTGTTCATAATGCAGACTACCGTCCTTTTTCTTAAAAATAGTATGTCTTTTGGGGGGAATTTTACCTAATTTATGATATAAGGGCATAACTCTATCGTTATTAATGATTCCTAACTAAAAATACGATAAAATAAGTATTATCTAAAATTATCCGATTCAATTAAGGAGCAGATGAAGGATGGGCAAAAACAATGAAATATAAAATGTTCTGAAAATACGACTATTCTAGGCGATAGTAAGAGGAGCAGCACCTTAAAATGCCTTAACTCAAGACAGTGCAAACAAAAAAAGCCTCCCAATATGGAAAGCCTTTCATCGGTTCTTGTCGGGCCAAATTTGCATCTGGACGGTTCGACAAATACAACCTTGCCTCAATTTACATTGAGACACAACACAACAGGACAAAGATAATAAAGGTTTTTAGATTTTCCTTGTTTGGAAGATCTTATTTGGACAATCATCCTATCCCCTATTTTAATTTGGTTAGAGTACAAAATTGAACCCTGATTCTTCCAGTCTTTTGTACTTTCCATAATCGAACCTATATAAAAAGGCTCCTTTTTTTGAGGTAGATTTATCCTTTTCATCCAGTTTTATAAGCAAATTGAAGGACAATAATTTCTTTCTAAAATTACGATCATCCAATTTGGTCTGATAAATGGCCTCGTATAATGATTGAAGCTGTGGAATAGTAAATTTTTCCGGGAGGAGTTCAAATCCAATAGGTCTAAGTGTGGTTTTCTGCTTTAATCGCTCCAATGCATCGGCGATCATTACGTTGTGATCAAGGACCAAATCCGGGATATCTTCCAAAGCAAACCATTTGGCGCCATGCAATTCTACTTGCTCCCTATCGTAATCGTTAATTCTGATCAGGGCGTATTGGGCAATGGAAATACATCTTGCCCCAGAATCCCTGTCAACATCGCTATACACCCTTAGCTCCTCCAAAAAAATATTTTCCAAGCCTGTAAACTGGAGAAGCACACGCCTAGCGGCATCGGATACACTCTCCTCTTCATCCACAAAACTGCCGATTAAGGACCATTCCCCCTTAAAGGGATCTATTCTTCTCCTGAAGACCAAAAGCTTCAATATGCCCTCGTCAAAACCAAAAACAATGCAATCCGTTGCCACAAGTATTTTAGGCTGCGCAATATAAGTCCGTCTATTCTCCAAAGCCTTCATTTCATCTATAATTCACTAAAATATCAAAAATATATTTCATATCAACAAAAGCCTATATTTTATACCCCATTAACCTAAGTATAAAAAAACAATGATATACGGCCATACCCAAAAATGATTTTTTTAGCAAAACACCTGTAATTACCCCTATACATTTAGCAGTCATTTAACATCAAATCTCCTTGATTATAAATAACTTGTAATAAAAAGATGAGAAATATAGCTATGTTTTGGGTGGCCGCTACAACGATGGTTTTAATTTCCCTTACCATCATGGCCGCAATGAATTTTCCTTTTAATTGGATTTTTTACATTACTGTTCTAGGGCAGATAATGCTTGTATATATGTTTTTTAAGGTGCTTACGGACAACTATACCACGGACAGGACCTTTGAGGACTTTTATGAGGATAATCCGATAAAGCATGAAATTAGTTAGAAGTTGATACTTCCCTGCCCTTTTTACTGTTGGGCGGAGTTCCCATACCCAATTCCGGTATTACCAATAATGGTATTTGGGTGTGAAAGGCCAAACGTTTAATTACAGGTTCGCGGGTCATTTTCTCCATATAGCTGTGCTGATAATTGAGCATGGCCAACAAATGAATGTCCAATTCATTTGCAAAAACTTCCAAGGTCTGGGAAACGGAATTTAATTCTGAAATGGTATGAACGTAATGTTCTACCTCACCTAAATACTTCCTTAACATATTTAGGTTAAATTGCTGTACTTCAGTAAGAGATTTAATCTCGTATTGAACATGAACAATCCTAATGGCCGCCTTAAATGACTTTGCCATTTTCAATAAAGGCCTTAGTTCGGAAGTAGTATAAAAACGGTTAAAATCTGTTGCAAAAGCGATTTCCGAAGGAGTTCTAAACTTAAAATGTTCTGGAATGGCGAGAACTGGACAGTTTTTTATCGATTTTATTATTCTTACCGTATTGCTTCCCATGAACACCTCCTCCATTCCGGATGCGCCCTTGGTTCCTGTAACCACTAAATCTATTTGATGGGTTTCTATGATATTCTTTATTTCATCTACCAAGAGACTAAAGGAGGAAATGGTTACAAACCTATGTTTGGGATTGTGATACTTTTTCTGGATCTGCTCCATTAACTGTTCTAAACCTTTCTCGGAATTGGACTTTACTACATCCTCACAAGCTTTCCCAACGGCCCCTGTTGCCATAAACCTACTATGGGCAATGGTGGGTGTATAAGTATTTAAAATATAGAACTCGCACTCCTGATGCTTATAAAGTGAAATTGCATATTTGGTTGCATTCCAAGCATTGGGAGAAAAATCTGTAGGTAATAATATCTTTTTCAAACTGGTCTAAATTTTATAAATGCCTTTTAGGAGGCAAAAACTACAGCGTAAAATTATAGGAAGTTAAAAACCTGAACTATGACATTTATCAGCTTTTGTGGATGGTATGGACTGGTTAATATTAAGCAAGTAAAACCTAGCTAAATAATGGCTTACTGCGGAATTACAACCTAAAAAAAGAAATAACAAAAACGAATAATGGCCCTTCTTAGAATATTTGAATGTTCTGGCTGAACGGAATACAATTATAGAAACAGTGGGAAATATGGTAAACTGGATCAGGATCCCTTTGCAACATCATTAAGACCCTGCCTATTGGCTATGGCCACTTTTTTTCCCGATGCCTTAATCAACCCCAATTTTTTGAATTCAGAAATAATACGGATTGCAGATTCTGTCGCTGTCCCAACTACATTGGCAATGTCTTCCCTTGATAATGTTAAGGCCAAATAGCCATTTTGATCCTCACCAAAATTTTCCTCCAAATAAATAAAAGCTTCGGCTACCCTTTGTTTAACTGTTTTTTGGGACATATTAACTATAACGTCATCTGCCTCCTTTAGATCGTGGGCTATATGTCTCAGAACTTCCACAGCAAAATTGGGATTGCTATTTAAGGTATCTATAATAGCATCCTTAGGAATAAAACATACCTCCATATCATTTACCGCAATGGCACTTAAGTTGGCCACTTCTTCAGTAATTACGGAGCGCTGGCCCAAAACTGCGCCTTTTGTTGCCAGTTTTACTATTTGATCTTTGCCGTTGGGACTTAATTTGGACAACTTGGAAACCCCATCCCTCACACAATATACACCATTGAGCTTATCTCCTTCCCCAAAAATGATTTCTCCTTTTTTTAAAATTTTGGTAGTTTTAGTATCTGAAACCCTCTTCAACTCCTCCTTGTTCATTGCGCGTAAGGAATTGAATTGACGAATAATACAATTTTCACATCTGCCCATATATTCATAATTACCTGATGGACAAATTTAAAGGTTATATCTTGGGGAAAAACTGACAATTGTCATGTTTTGGAATGGTAAACGTGACCATCTTTGCAACCGGGTATTAAGCAAATAATCTATGGATAAAGCAACTTGCTATCATTGTGGTGACGATTGCGGGAGAACTCCCATAAATCATAATGATAAAACCTTCTGTTGTGTTGGTTGCAAAACTGTCTATGAGATTTTTGCCAATAACGACTTATCCTATTATTATGACCTGCAGTCTGCAGCGGGCGCCTCACCTAAGGAAATTGAAGGTAAATACGACTTTCTGGAATCCAAAAACATTATAGAAAAACTTATAGAGTTCAACGATAATGGCACCCAAATTATAAATCTATATATACCGCATATACATTGTAGTTCCTGTATTTGGATATTGGAAAACTTAAATAAACTAAATACCGGTATTAATAGTTCTCAGGTAGACTTTCCTAAAAAGACCGTAAGGGTCACCTATAATTCCGACAAGATTACCCTTAAGGATTTGGTGCTTCTAATGTCCAGAATTGGATATGAACCCTACATTTCCTTGGACGACTACGACAAAAAGAAAAAAGGCATAGACCGTAGTTTATCGTATAAATTGGGTATTGCCGGTTTCGCATTTGGAAATGTCATGTTTCTTTCCTTCCCTGAATATTTTGAGGTCGGGGAATATTGGTTGGAACAATTTAAAGGCGTTTTTAGATGGCTAATGTTTGCCTTTTCCTTACCTGTGGTATTCTATGCCGCACAGGATTATTTTATTTCAGCCTATAAGGGTATAAGATCAAAATTTTTGAATATTGATATCCCCATTGCGCTGGGAATTTTAGTTTTATTCCTTAGGAGTACCGTCGAAATTATTTTCGATTGGGGATCTGGCTTTTTTGATAGCCTAACAGGATTGGTATTCTTTTTACTTTTAGGCAAATTCTTTCAGCAAAAAACATATTCCTATCTTTCTTTTGAACGGGATTATAAATCGTATTTCCCCATTGCGGTGACTAGAATCACAAGTAAAAACACCGAGGAGAACACTCAGGTATATGACATTAAAGCCGGAGATAGGCTCCTTATAAGAAATGGGGAATTAATTCCTGTGGATGCAATTCTGATTAACGGCAATGCCAAGATCGATTACAGTTTTGTTACTGGGGAATCGGAACCTGTAGACAAAAAATCCGGAGATAAAGTTTATGCCGGTGGACGACAACTGAGCAGCGCTATCGAAATTGAGACCTTAAAATCGGTTTCCCAAAGCTACCTTACCCAACTTTGGAGCAATGCCGTTTTTCAACAGGATAAATCAGGAAGTTTTCAAACCTTGACCGATAGTATAGGTAAAAGATTTACGATTGCCGTCTTGACGATAGCCTTTGTCTCAGCATTTATATGGTTAATTATAGACCCCGGCAAAACCGTAAACGTCTTTACCGCAGTACTCATTATTGCGTGCCCTTGCGCCATTGCCTTAGCCGCACCCTTTACCTTAGGCAATATGCTGCGAATTTTTGGACGGAATAGATTTTATTTAAGGGATACGCAGACTATTGAACAATTGGCACAGATCGATACCGCTATTTTCGACAAAACAGGCACTATTACTACTGCTGAAAAGGGACATGTATACTATGAAGGACTGGAATTGACCAGCGAAGAAGAGTCCTTGTTAAAAAACACCTTACGATCGTCCAATCACCCATTGAGTAGAAAGCTATATGATATGTTGGCGGAACAAAACATTGTGCCCCTCGAGGAATATGAAGAATATTTGGGACAGGGGATTAAGGGTTCAACCATTACGGATAGCGTTAAAGTTGGTTCGGCTGCCTTTGTCGGCAATACTCAAACAGACAATACCGAAAACACCTCGGTACACTTTAGCTCCAACGACCAATACAAGGGCTGTTTTATTTTTCAGAACCAATATCGGGATGGGGCCTCAGAAACCTTCCAAAGAATGTCCCAAGATCTGGAATTGGCAATACTATCAGGTGACAACGCTGGCGAAAAATCCAATCTTACCAAATTATTACCAGAAGGAACTCCTTTATATTTTAATCAAAAACCGGACAGCAAGCTCCAATTCATTAAGTCGCTCCAAGATCAAAATAAAAAAGTAATGATGGTAGGTGATGGCCTAAACGATGCCGGAGCTTTAGCGCAAAGCAATGTAGGTATAGCCATATCAGAAAACGTAAATGTTTTTTCCCCCGCCTGTGACGGTATTCTGGATGCTAAAAATTTCAAATTTCTGTACCAATATATTTTAGCCTCAAGGAAAGCCATTAAAATTATAAAACTAAGTTTCGTCCTTTCTTTATTATACAATGTAGTGGGATTATATTTTGCGGTTACCGGTCAATTGGAGCCCGTTATTGCAGCCATTCTTATGCCGTTAAGCTCTATCAGTATTGTACTGTTCACGACAATTGCCACCAACAGATTGGGAAGCAAACTGGGAAGGGAATAATCCAAAGTTGAACTGTGGCAGCTTGAACACACTTTGTGAACATACTTCAACAAATAAAAAGGCAACTGTTTAGAACAGTTGCCTTTTACTTATATACTATCTTAAATGGTTTATGAAGAAAGCTGCCTCTCTTATTTCTGTTGCTCCAAATACGCTACCAACGAAGCCATTTCCTCATAACTAAGGGCATTTACCAACCCAGATGGCATCATAGAGGTTTCGAGTTCCTTTCTTTCAGCGATATTGGATTTCTTAAGTTGGGTTGCCGTACCTACAATATTTCTTATGGTAAGATCGGTAGCAGATTCCTGGGTTACAAACCCAACATAATTATCGCCTTCTTTAGTCTGTATCTGCACCGTTGAAAACCCTTGGGAAATGGAAGCATTTGGTTTCAGAATAGATTCGGCGATATGCTCCCTGTTCATAATAGAACCTATTTGCCCCATAAACGGGCCTTTCATTACTTCACCTGAAGCTACACTATGACAAGTAAAACAAGCCTGCGTTTTAAAAATTTCCTTGCCTTTTTCCGGATCACCTTTTATTTTTTTCAGTGCAATCATAATATCTTCAATGGAAGCCTCACCAATTTGTCCTTTTTTATTTTTGATCTTTTCCAGGTCTATTGCAGGCATATCTTCCTTGGGAGCGGTTATTTCCACAGTTCCAAAATCATCAATCGCCAATCGGTACTTGCTGTTCAGTTCTGCATATAATTCCTTTTCTTCTTCAGAAGTTTTTTCCCATTCCCCTTTTAAAAAGGAGCGGATTACTGGCGTATAATCCCATTCTACCGTTTTATAGTATGGACCATGGGTATCCGGACGGGTACTCCACCACCAAGAAGTATCGTAGGGCGCCTCTTTGTGATAAATACGCGCCAAGGTATTTATGATCTTATTCCTAAAAACGGAATCATCTGTTTTTTCATAGGCCTTGATCAATCCATCCACAGCCTTAGGACTATGCATATATCGCATTGCCCACAACGCTAAATCCTTTTGTTCGGTATTTAAAGCGCTTACACATGCATCCACTGCGTCTAATTTCACCAAAGTCTTGACCGCCAAATGTGGAATAATGATTTCCGCATTAGGCTTTGCATGGGGTCCTTCCGTACCCATCCCAGGAGCTTGAAAGGAATTTGGAACCGGAATTTCCAATAAAGACTTGGCCACTTCCTTTTTCCCCAATCTTCCCAAACCAACAATTGCCGCCGCCTTTACTCGGTCAGAATCAGATTTCAATGCATTTAAGAATGGTTCTGTAGGCACATTATCAATGGAACCCATTCGGTCCGATAGGGCCCTTAGGGCAAATTCCTGGACTTGTGGGTCTTCTGTAAGGGACACCAAACGGTCTATTCCAGCCGCACTCGCTAATTGGGCAAAAGTGAATATTCCTGCAGCACGTACCTCCAATGGTAAAGTGCTATCTTCCACCAACTGCCATACTTTATCGGCCCCTTTACCTCTTTTAATTAATTCATATTGGGCACTTAGACGTGTCTTGGCATTATCTGCCTTTAATAAATCTACCAAACTACCGGTCCAGAAAAAATCCTCCAAAATGGGGAATGGCTCGTAATTATAGTCTTCAGGTGTAACCCTGACCACATAGCCTTTATCAGGACTACCAGAATATCCTGCACCATCCCAAGCTGAAAGATACATAACTCCAGCACCGTCCACATCCACATCGGTTATTTGAGGCAACTGGATAAACTCCTCCTCATCCTGGATAAAACTAGCCTTATTTTCAGTAAGCCTATGGAAGTACAAGTAGCTTCTACCCCAATCAGCCATCATTGGAACATTATTATATTTTTCCGGCCAACGGTTGTCGTTCATATAAAGTGATCCGGTCCCCGAACCTCCACCTACATCTACCAATGCGGGAAGAATCTCTTCGGTAAAATGCTTAAAGAGAACAGGGTATCCATATTCCCCGGATTGTATCTGATGGATGAATCTTATGTTCCATCCACCACCATCATTGGTATTGCCCCTAGTGTAGATATTCATGAACGGGTCAATGGCCACGTCGTAAATATTTCGTAATCCATGGGTATAAACTTCCATTTCTGTTCCATCCGGACGAACCCTAACAACTCCTCCGCCCAACATGGTCAATTGGGTTCCATCGCGATCTGTAGCATTATGGAAACCAAAATCACCTACGGCAATATATATCCACCCGTCTATTCCCATTTGAATACCGTTGGTGGCATGATCCGTTCCTCTCTCCTGTAGATATTTGGAATTACTTAGGTTCTTTATTAAAACTTTGGCGGGGCCATCGGCCACCCCATCCTTATCCAAATCCTCAAATACCACCAAATCCATATTAAAAGCTTTTCCCGTTTCTGGAGAAAAGGTAGTGTGCAACACAAAAACTTGATCACCTATGGCCAAAATACCTCGAGGGTTATCTACCTGGGCAAATTCCGTGTGGGAATCCATAATGCCATCGTGGTTACAATCTACCAATCGCTTTATAAACCCTTTGTTTATTTCCTTGCCTAGGGAGCCCATCATATCTACCCCTACAAAGACCTCCCCTGTGGCAGCTACGGCCATACAGGCAGGACTTGGAGTTAGGTCAGGACCAGAGAATCCAGTTATTTTCAAATCCTTTGGCCAATTTAAAACCTGAGCCAAAGAATCCGATGAGGGATAATTTATTGCCTCGGTACTTGGAGTACATGGGGCCTCCTCATGTTTACAACTTAAAACAATCAAACTTGAAAATAAAATTAAGCCTGCCTTTTTAAACATATTCTATGAAGTTAAAAATTTATTATTACGCTCTTGATTGAAAATTTTGGCCAAGGATTGCCGAATTTTCAACAGAGCTGGGCAAAACTAAAAATCTTTCACATAATTCCTTGTTTAAAATGAATTATTCGGGCATAAAACACAAAATTTTGGATTAATCCCATTTTATTGGCTTCCTCACTAAAACAAACCTATTAATTATGATATCCCTTCTTAAACGAATCATGCGATGAAGTCACCACAAAAAGTTGAGGATTGAAGAAAGTGTAAAATAAATATGCTCTAGGAGAGAAGAACTTTCAATATTTTATCAAAACCTGACAAATGTCATATAATACCATATTCTCCATGTTTAGTTTTACGCCTTAATTCAGGTAGGTATGAGTGTAATTTATTTATTGCTGTCATTGAGTATTGTTATAGCCGTCATATTTTTTGCGGCTTTTATTATTGCCACCAAGAATGGTCAATATGACGATTCCTATACCCCATCCGTTCGCATGCTTTTTGAAGATGAACTTGTAAAAAGTACTACTGCGCACACCGAAAAAATATCTAACCAAAAAAGTGAAAGTCAAAAATTGTAATTATGGAAGTACAACAGTTTTATTACGATAACAAAATCGTAAAAAAATTCCTTTATGCAACTATGTTTTGGGGAATTGTAGGAATGTCGGTAGGTTTATTACTTGCCTTTATGTTTCTTTTTCCAAATTTAACCGATGGGATATCTTGGTTGAGTTTTGGCCGCTTAAGGCCTTTACACACCAACGCGGTTATTTTTGCCTTTGTGGGAAATGCCATTTTTGCCGGCGTTTATTATTCTACCCAGCGTTTGTTAAAGGCGAGAATGTTCAGCGATGCCCTAAGTAATTTTAATTTCTGGGGATGGCAAGCCATCATAGTAGCAGCGGCAATTACCCTGCCTTTGGGATACACCTCATCCAAAGAATATGCAGAGCTGGAATGGCCTATAGATTTAGCCATTGCGGTGGTCTGGGTGGCCTTTGGCTGGAACCTTATCGGGACAATGCTAAAAAGAAGACAGCGCCATTTATACGTGGCTATTTGGTTTTATCTGGCGACATTTGTAACAGTAGCAGTACTTCATATCTTTAATAGTCTTGCCCTTCCCGTTAGTGCCTTCAAAAGTTATTCGGTATATGCAGGTGTACAGGATGCCTTGGTGCAATGGTGGTACGGTCACAATGCAGTAGCCTTCTTCCTCACAACACCTTTCTTAGGATTAATGTACTACTTTGTGCCAAAAGCGGCCAATAGGCCTGTATACTCCTATAGATTATCCATAGTACATTTTTGGTCCCTGATATTTATTTATATCTGGGCCGGACCTCACCACTTATTATATTCCACTTTACCTGAATGGGCACAAAATTTAGGGGTTGCCTTTTCTATAATGCTGATCGCACCATCCTGGGGAGGTATGATCAATGGACTACTGACTTTGCGTGGAGCTTGGGATAAGGTAAGAACAGACCCAGTTTTGAAGTTTATGGTGGTTGCCATTACAGGTTACGGTATGGCCACTTTTGAAGGCCCCATGCTTTCCCTTAAAAATGTAAATGCCATAGCGCATTTCAGCGATTGGATCATTGCACACGTTCACGTGGGAGCCTTGGCATGGAACGGATTCTTGACTTTCGGGATGATATACTGGTTGGTTCCAAAAATGTTCAAGACAAGGTTGCACTCACTTCCCATGGCCAATTTCCATTTCTGGATAGGTACTTTAGGAATAATACTTTATGCCCTTCCAATGTATGTTGCCGGCTTTACCCAAGCCCTAATGTGGAAAGAATTTAACCCAGACGGAACCTTGGCTTACGGTAACTTCTTGGAGACTGTAAATGAAATTATCCCCATGTACTGGATGCGCGCCATTGGAGGTACCATGTACATTATTGGAGCAATAGTAATGATTTACAACGTAGTTGTTACAATTAAGCAGGGTACCGATGTAGAGGATGAATTGGCCGAAGCTGCTGCCTTGACCAATGTATCCAAGAAAAGAACGGCCGGAGAGACCTTTCACACTTGGTTGGAGCGCAAGCCCATTCAATTGACCATTTTGGCTACCATTGCCATTTTGATCGGGGGAGTTATCCAGATTGTACCCACTATTCTGGTGAAATCGAACATTCCAACAATTACAAGCGTTAAACCTTATACTCCCCTAGAATTGGAGGGGAGAGATCTTTATATCCGGGAGGGCTGTGTTGGCTGTCATTCCCAAATGGTAAGACCTTTCCGAAGTGAGGTAGAGCGCTATGGAGAGTACTCCAAAGCTGGAGAATATGTATATGACCATCCTTTCCTATGGGGAAGTAAGCGTACTGGACCTGATCTATTAAGGGTTGGCGGGAAATATTCGGACAACTGGCACTTGAACCATATGTACGACCCACAAAGTACCTCTTCAGGCTCTATTATGCCCTCCTATTCATGGTTGGTACGCAATAGGCACGACAGGAGCAACATTCAGACCAAAATGGAGACCATGGTTACCCTTGGAGTTCCTTATTCCGAGGAGGAGATTGCATATGCCGAACAATCCATGGATAATCAGGCGACTAAAATTGAGAAAAATCTATACTCCGATCCCGATTTTGCAAAAGGGTATGAAGAGGACAAAAAATATGCCGCCGAAAACGGGGAAGAATTCATAGAAATGAAGGATAGGGAAATTGTAGCTATGATAGCCTATCTACAACGTTTGGGTACAGATATAAAAATAAAGGAAACGGACGAAATAATTTCACAAAACAAATAAGTCATGCTAAAATTTGTAAAAGGTTATATGGAAAGTATAGATGGCATAGCCACCTATCCCATGATATCACTGCTAATCTTCTTTTTGTTTTTCACTATTCTTTTCTGGTGGGTATTTACTGCCTCTAAAGAACATATTAAGGAAGTAAGCGAAATACCATTAGAAACAGAAAACCAACCTAAAGAAGAATTATTATGAAAAATATGTCACCTTGGTGGATAAGAGTCCCCGTAATCTTTTTCCTAATCTTCGGATTGATGGAGTATTTTATTGACTCCGGGGACAAACCAGCATTTATTGAATACCCTATCACCCTTCTATTTATGTTGATGGTGTTGTTCATATTGATAGGAATTGAATTGATTCTTAAATCAGTGGAAAACGTAATGTTCCAAACATTATCCCCTGAAGCACAAAAGCGCTATTTAGAAACCAAATCGAAGCAATGGGAGTGGAAATGGGGTAAGGAATTCTGGGAAAAAATGACCGGAAACAAACCTATAGAGGAAGAAAAGGAAATTATCCTTGACCACAATTACGACGGTATCCGTGAATTGGACAACAATCTTCCACCTTGGTGGGTGTATATGTTCTATGCCACCATAATTTTCGGTGTGGTTTACCTCGCACGTTTCCACGTATTTAATGATTACACACAGAACATGAAATATGAACAGGAAGTAGCTGAAGCCATGATTGCCATTGAAGAGTACAAAAAAACGGCCAAAGGCTTGGTTGACGCCAACTCCGTGGAACTTTTGACTGAGGCTTCCGACATTAAGGCCGGGGCTACTATTTATAGCTCCAATTGTGTAGCCTGCCATATGCCGGATGGCGGTGGAGCTATAGGCCCGAATCTTACGGACGAACATTGGATCTTGGGAGGCGGAATCAAAAACGTCTTCCATACCATTTCTGAAGGCGGTAGGGACGGTAAGGGAATGATAGCTTGGAAACAGACCCTCAAACCAGTCGAAATAGCACAAGTGGCCAGCTTTATTCTTAGTGAAATAAACGGCAAGGTCCCAGCCAATCCAAAGGCCGCTGAAGGAGAAATCTGGACCTGGGAGTAAATTCCTAATATACCTTATTGAACACATTTTAACGCATACCCAAAATTCCAAAAAAGCATTACATATAAATGGCACAGGACCAGGACAATTTTAGGGATTCCATAGGAACTATAAATGAGGATGGCAAAAGGGCTTGGATATTCCCCAAGAAACCCAGTGGAAAGTTTTATGAATATCGCAAATATGTAAGTTATGTTCTATTGGCCTTCCTTTTTCTGGCACCCTTTATAAAAATAAATGGCAATCAGTTCTTAATGTTCAATGTTCTCGAAAGGCGTTTCAACATATTTGGATTTCCATTTTGGCCACAGGATTTTCATCTATTTGTAATTTCGATGATAATCGGGGTAATTTTCATAGCCCTCTTTACCGTTGCTTTTGGTCGAATTTTTTGCGGTTGGATGTGCCCCCAAACCATCTTCATGGAAATGGTTTTTAGGAGGATAGAATTTTGGATCGATGGCGACCGTGGTGCTCAAATACGTCTTAGCAAACAACCATGGAATGCTGAAAAAATCAGAAAACGAGGCCTTAAATTAATTGTTTTCTTCATTATTTCCTTTTTGATCGCCAATGTTTTTTTGGCTTATTTAATAGGAAGTGACCGCTTAATGCAATATATCACGGATGGACCCTTACAACATGTAAGCACCCTAGTATCACTTTTAATCTTTACTGCGGTATTCTATTTTGTATTTGCCTGGTTCAGGGAACAAGTATGTATCATAGCTTGCCCTTATGGAAGGATGCAAGGCGTATTACTCGACAATAAATCTATTGTTGTGGCCTACGACCATAAACGTGGAGAAGCGGAAAATGGTCGAAAAAAGTTTAGAAAAGGAGAGGATAGAAATGCGCTTGGAAATGGCGACTGTATTGATTGTTTCCAATGCGTAAACGTATGCCCGACCGGTATAGACATAAGAAATGGGACTCAGTTGGAATGCGTCAATTGTACAGCTTGTATAGATGAATGTGATACCATAATGGAAAAGGTAAACCTTCCTAAAGGACTTATACGTTATGCCAGTGAAGACAACATTGAGAAAAAGTCCAAGTTTACATTTACCCCTAGACTTAAAGGGTACACGGCAGTACTCGTTATTCTAACTGGGATATTGATCGGCATGTTGTTTTTGAGAAATGAAGTAGAAGCCAATATCTTAAGACTGCCTGGACAACTATACGAGCACAAGGAAGGCAATATAATTAGCAATGTTTACACTTATAAGTTAGTAAATAAAACCACCGAGGACATTACGGATGTGAGTTTTAAACTGTTGTCGCACAAAGGGACCATCAATCTAGTTAGGCATGAACATTTTATAGTACCTGCACAAGAAAGGGCCGAAGGAACCTTATTTGTAGAAATAAATAATTCGGCTTTGGAAGGTGACAAGAACAAATTAAGGATTGGAGTATATAGTGGGGAAGAATTAATTGAAACGGCCACCGCCAGATTTTTAGCCCCTAGAAGCTATAAATAAATTAAACACTGGGCAGAAGTCAAAAAAGATTAAAAACCAATTGGATTTCCCTTTGGAAAACACAACTAAAAGAATAAGCTATGAAAATTAATTGGGGAACCGGAATTGTGCTAGCCTTCATCGGATTTATAAGTTTTATCCTATTTTTTGTAGTCCGCATGAGCATGGACCACAAAGCCAATCATGATCTGGTAACCGAGAATTATTACAGAGCGGAATTGGGCTATCAGAATGAAATTGATGCCGAAAACAATGCCCATGCCAAAGAAGTTGACCTTAAATTGGAAACAACGGATAAGGGTTTAAAATTAGTATTCCCAAAAAACTTGGATATAGAAAATATTAAAGGTACAGTGTCCCTTTACAGGCCATCTAACAAGCACTTGGATTTTGACTTACCTGTAAGTTTATCCAAAGACTATTTGCTCATACCTGACAATCGTTTGTTGGATGGTCGCTGGGACATTAAAGTATTCTGGGAATACCAAGGCGAGGTTTACTTGTTCAAGAAAAAAATAACCTATCACAATAATAAATAAACACAAAAGTACCACACAAAACTATGTTGTTATCTGCCTTAATCATGGGACTAATGGGAAGCTTTCACTGCATTGGAATGTGCGGTCCTATTGCCTTCATGTTGCCGGTAGATCATAATAAACCCGCCAAAAAATTAATGCAGGTTTTTCTTTACCATTTGGGAAGGCTTACTTCCTACAGTATTCTTGGTCTAATTTTTGGATTTTTGGGCAAAGGACTTTATGTATTTGGAATGCAACAAAGGCTTTCCATCATTATTGGGGTCCTGATGATTACAGTAATACTTATTCCCTATAAAACTTTTAACAAGTACAATTTCTCCAAACCTATATATTCCCTATTGTCCAAAGTAAAAAGCCGACTTGGAAAAGAATTACAGAAAAAAAGTCCAGATACATTTTTAACCATTGGCCTCCTTAATGGACTACTTCCCTGTGGGTTAGTTTATATAGCCCTCTTTGGTAGTATCGCCACGGCCAGCCCATGGCTTGGAGCGCTATTCATGGTCTTATTTGGAGTGGGAACCATCCCCTTGATGACCTCTGCTGTTTACTTTGGCAGTATGCTAAAAGGCAGCGCCAAAAAATCGGTTCAGCGATTGATTCCCGTTTTCGTGGTCCTAATAGGGCTATTGTTTATATTAAGGGGAATGGGACTTGGAATCCCCTATATTTCACCGGAACCTGTTTTGGAGGTAGTTACCAGTACTCTGGATTGCCACTAAAAGCCCCTTCCCACCCGTAAATCAGATTTGTAGTACTTGTAAAAATAGTGTAATTTTCTAGTGCACTGGAATCCCCTGTTCTTAAACATTTGGGATTGAACTGGACAATGGCCAGGTGCAACCGGACCTTAAACAACGACCAATGAAAAAAGTTATACTTATCTGTTATCTTATTTTAAATGCAACCTTTTTATTTTCCCAAGGGGAAAAAGTCAACGTAATAGTCTTCGGAGCCCATCCCGATGATTGTGATATTGATACTGGTGGCACTGCCATATTACTCGCAAAAATGGGACATAATGTAAAGTTTGTATCCCTAACCAATGGTGACGCTGGTCATTATGCCATGGGCGGTGGGGAACTTGCCAAAATAAGGATTGCAGAGGCCAAGGAAGCTGGTAAAAGGTTTGGAGTGGAATATACGGTACTGGACAACCATGATGGGGAATTGATGCCTACTTTGGAAAATCGCCTAAAGGTGATACGCGAAATTAGAAAATGGAATGCCGATGTAGTGATTGCCCCGCGACCCAATGACTATCACCCAGACCACAGGTATACGGGTGTTTTGGTGCAAGACGCAGCCTATATGGTCATAGTCCCCAATGTGGCCCCAGAAGTACCACCTCTCCAAAAAAATCCGGTTTTTCTATACTCTGAAGATGGTTTTCAAAAACCTAGTCCTTTCGAACCGGATATCGCCGTAATAATCGATGCCGCTTTTGATCAAAAAATTTATGCCATGTCGGCACACAAATCACAGTTCTTTGAATGGCTTCCCTGGACCGCCGGCAATTTGGAAAAAGTACCCAAGGATGATAAGGGCAGATTGGAAATGTTGGCCAATTGGAGGTCTCAAGCTCCCAATGAAGCCCTTTTGCAATGCGCTGAAAAGTGGTACGGCAATAAAGCTTCCAACGCTAAACATATAGAGGGATTTGAAATATGCGAGTACGGCAAGCAACCCTCCGATGAGGAAATAATGATGCTATTCCCCATGCTTAAAAAATAGTATAGAATGTAGTTTTATGCGTGTTTAACTAGTCCAGTATCTTTTTGGCATTTTCGTTATACACCTTTTTCAAAACTTCATCACTAAGTCCCAAACCGTTAAAGGACCAATGATAGGATGAAATATTCTTATCGTAAAAATGCTCATCCTCGGTTTCCAAAATGCGAAATGTTAATTCGTACATTTCTGGGTCAGTGCCCATATCCGTACCATATACCAACTTGTCCTGATACTTTTCATAAAAGCGTTTTGTATATCGGGGAACAGCGGCCGTTTCTGCAAATCTTGCCGATATATCGGCATACATATTGTCATATTTACCCAATAGCCTTCCAAGAATTTCCAAATCATGGCTACAATTAGCAAAATGGCAAGCTATAAAAGTGGTCTTTGGATTTTCCTTAACAGCATTTTCTAGAGTAGTAATTAATTGCCCATGGGTCAACAACCCCTCCTTTTGAGTATCTATGCGCCATTTGTAAGCGTTCATCAGACCATCATTATGAGCGTCCATGGGTTGGTACATCCACATTGGATCAGCAACATGTATGCTCACCGGCATACCCAATTCCCCACATTTTTCCCAAAGGGGCTTCATCCTTGGATCATCTGCATGCATTCCAATTGCCGGTGTGGGTTTGGAGTAAAAAAAGCCAAGGCCTTTATCGCCCAATTCACCAACTCCCTTAGCTCCCATTTTATAGCATCTTTCCAATTCCTTCACAGCCCGTTTACTCCAGCCTTTCTCGTTGTAACCAGTAAAATCGAAACCACACCAAAGTTCAAAACGGTCTCCATATTTGGAATAAAGGTTCACAATACTATCAAAGGACTTCCCGGTTTGATAGGTAAGTATAATGGATTTTGCAACGCCAAATTTGTCCATTGTCTTTACCCATTCCCTTATTTCCTGTTCCGACTTAGGGTTGGGGTGCGAATGAAAATCTACCACCGGAAATTTAGCTTTGGCTATTTTGGTCTTGGGAATATTGTAAATGGATACAGGATCGTAATCCTTTAATAAAATATCTTCCTGCGCTCTAACAGTATTGGAAATAAAAACAACCGAAAAAAAAATGATGGCATAAACTTTCATATCGAGGATTTTTTGGAATAAGTTGATACTAACAAACCCATGTCCCTCAAATATAACGATTTAAGCCATACTTCGTACCACTAATTTAACACAACAGGAATAAAAACCAAAGTAATTAAATTGGGTTTAAAGTTTCATTAACCCTGATACTTTTTCTGAAGTCATTAAATTTTAAAAGTGATAACAGGTATTTTGGAATGATTGGTCACATCCTCCCCTATACTACCCATAAGAAAATGGGAAAGTCCTTTTCTGCCATGTGTGGGCAAACCAATTAAATCGGCATTTCTACCTTCACTAAAGCTAAGTATTCCCCTTTCTACGGTATAGTCATTATATATCTCGACCTCCAAACTCGCTTTCGCCAAATGTAGAAACTTATTAATTTTCTTAAAGGCATCTTTTGTGCTCAAGAAATTATCTCCCGGTGTATTAATATTTACCAAAATCAATTCTGCAGCAAGCTTATCTGCCAATTTTTTTGCCCTGTGAAAGGCTTCTAGGTTTTCCTCCTCAAAATCACAGGCAAACACAAATCTCTTCACCTCGAAACCCTCAATATAATCCTTGATTACCAAGACCGGAATATTGGAATTTCTTACCATTTTTTCGGCATTGGAACCCACAAAAATTTCCTTGATCCCATCTGTCCCTTGAGAACCCATTACAATTAGATCGGCACCGTGCTTTTCTGCAATGGCATTCACTTCGCTATACACCTTATGATGTTTAACAATAGGCGTAGTTTTGATGCCCTTTAAGTATGGTTTATCCAAAAATGTTTCGAACCTTTTTTCTGCCAATTTTATTAAAAAAACAGCTTGCTCGTAATGTGCCTGCTCATTGGATGAAACAAGAGCTTCCGACAATTCCAGCATATGCAGGACGAAAATCTCAGAGCCATATTTTGTGGCGATGGAAGCTGCCGTTTTTAGAGCATTTTCGGATTGTTCTGAAAAATCTACGGGTACTATAATTTTTTTCATCTGTTTATGTTTATTAATAATTTTAAACTACGAATTAAATATTGAGCCCGATCATTAGGTCACCAAAACAGGCCTTTGAATCAACTAGATCGTCATTGAAAACAATCTTGTATCCGGCGCTTTACGATGTAGGAACAGATCGAACGCCATACATACATTTCGCACAAAGGGCCTTCCCTTTTCAGTAACATAAATGCTGTCTGAAGCTATTTCCACCAACCCATCCAAAGCCATTTCACTTAGCTTATCCTTTACGGCACCCAACTCTCTGAAAACTTCATGTTGATTTTCCCAACTAGTCTTAAATCTACACATTAAATTTAAGATATGCTTGCGAATAATCTTGTCTTCCTTAGTTAAAATGTGTCCTCTGTAAATGGGAATAATATTATTTTCAACAAGGTGGCTGTACTCTTCCAAGTTTTTTACATTTTGGGTAAAACTACCCCAACTATCACTAATACTGGAAACTCCCAAACCAATCATTACACGTGTTTTAGAAGCAGTATAGCCCATAAAATTTCTATGCAACGTCCCATTCTCCATGGCTTTATACAGCGAATCCGTTTTTAGTGAAAAATGATCCATTCCTATTTCGGAATAACCAACCTCACCCAACAAGGCCTTTCCCATTTCATACTGCTCCCGTTTTATTTCTGCCGTTGGCAGGTCCGAATCTTTATAGCCTCTTTGTCCATTTCCCTTTAACCAAGGAACATGTGCATAACTATAAAATGCCAAACGGTCCGGCATTAACTCCTTGGTCTTCAAAATTGTTTGGGTAACATCGTCTTTGGACTGGAAGGGCAAACCAAAAATAATATCATGTCCTACCGAAGTATACCCAATTTCTCTGGCCCATTCGGTAACATTTTTCACATTGGCAAAAGGTTGCAACCTATGAATGGCAAGCTGAACCTTTTTATTATAATCCTGAACCCCATAACTCACTCTTCTAAAACCTACATTGTAAAGGGCCTGTAGATGTTCTTTGGTGGTGTTGTTTGGATGTCCCTCAAAACTAAACTCATAATTCTTCGCATGGGTAGCAGACTTAAAAATACTATTTATGAGTCGGGTCAAATTTTCAGGGGAGAAAAATGTTGGAGTCCCCCCGCCCAAATGAAGTTCCTTTATTCTTGGTTTTGTATCAAACAAATCGCAATAAAGCTTCCACTCCTTTAAGACATTACTTATATATGGATCTTCAACTTCATGTCTTTTGGTTATTCTTTTATGGCAGCCGCAAAATGTACAAAGACTTTCACAGAACGGTAGATGAATATATAGGCTTATTCCTTCGTCCTCATTACTTACATTAAAGCTACCGATCAATGTGGATTTCCATTGCTGGCCCGAAAAAGAATCCAAATCCCAATAGGGAACAGTAGGGTAACTAGTATAACGGGGACCGGGAATATTATATTTTTGAACCAAATTGGACATAAGCAGTTTTTGTATAAGATTGCAACAAAAATACCATGATGGGGCTTATTAAAATATGACACTTATCAGGTTTCGCAATCGCTAATAAATGTTTCGTTCTGCTTTCACCCAATTTGAAAACCTAAATACACTTCTTCCCTTCATAAAATAGAATGCCTAGAAACGAGAAAAGCGTGAAATACCATACAATTCAAAACTAAATTTTTAAATAATGCGTTCTAGAAGTCCTTTTATGATAAAAACTATATTTTTGTAAACTTAAAAACAACCAATTATGACATTACTTTTAATGGCGGCCGGCAGCGGTAGCCGATATGGAAAACTTAAACAATTTGATGATTTGGGCCCTAAGAACGAATTTCTAATGGAATTCGGCATCTATGATGCCCTCAAAAATGGTTTTGATCATATCGTTGCCATTACAAAAAAGGAAAATGTAGATTTCTTAAAAGATCACTTATCCAGCAGATTGCCAAAAAATGTAAAATTGGATGTTTTGGCCCAAGAAATCTCCGATCTTCCCGAAGGAGTAAGTTTTACTGGAGACAGGGCAAAACCTTGGGGTACAGCACATGCTGTTTGGACAGCAAGAAATGTAATTGACAAACCTTTTGCCATAATTAATGCGGATGATTATTACGGAAAAAATGCCTTTGAAAGCGCCGCTGAATTTATCAAAAACAATGGTAAGAAAGAGACTTATGGTCTAATTGCCTATACCCTTAAAAACACCTTATCCGAGCACGGATCTGTTTCAAGAGGTGTGTGTAAGTCAGAGAATGGAAAACTAACCTCCATAAACGAACATACTAAAATAGAAGCCCAAGATAATGTGATTATAGATACGGATTCTGGCACCAAATTTACTGGTGAAGAATTGGTCAGCATGAACTTTTGGGTTTGTCAACCTTCTATATTTCCATTCATTACAGATTATCTTAAAGGTTTTATTGCCAATAAGGACAATATTGCCAAAGGGGAAATTTATCTACCTTTTGCTATAAAAGAAATGATAAACAGTAATTTGATAGATGTGGATGTAATTCCTTCAGCCAGTCAATGGTTCGGAGTTACCTACGCCAGCGATAAGGAAGTAGCTGTTTCCGAATTACAGCGTATGACAGACGATAATGGCTACACCTCCCCGCTATGGGACAATGTTTAGATCAACTAATTCATGATTACAGAAAAAACAGTTGAGCTCAACGAGCTTTTGGAAAATTTCTCCATAGAAAGGAAAACATATCAATTCCAAGGGATTAACCAGGGCTATATTAATGACACCTATTTAGTATTGGACAACAATTACCCGTTGTATATTCTTCAGCGGGTAAACCATAACGTTTTTAAGGATGTACATGGTCTAATGGGCAATATTGCAAACGCTTTCGAATTTTTGCAGGACCAAGATTATACTCCCATTGATCTCTTAAAAACCGATACGGCCAATTCCTACTATAAGCATGCAAAAACGGGGTATTGGAGGTTGATGACCTATATTAACAACACTACCGCCTATGACAATGCCACCGATACTGAAATTGCATTCCAGGCCGGTAAGGTAGTCGGGAAATTCCATCAACT
Organism: Arenibacter arenosicollis; assembly: GCF_014397245.1. GTDB lineage: Bacteria > Bacteroidota > Bacteroidia > Flavobacteriales > Flavobacteriaceae > Arenibacter > Arenibacter arenosicollis. The sequence continues at coordinate 52,587 of NZ_JACLHY010000008.1, forward strand.
GTTGGCAAATGCACCAATGGACAACTATGTGGATACCATACCACAATTCCATGATCTTTCATTACGGCAAAAGCAATTTGAGGAATCCCTTTTATCCGCAAAAAAGGAAAAATTGGAAACATCCAAAGCAGCTATTGCTTTTGCAAAGGAAACACTGGAAAAACTAAGAATATTGGATAATTCCAAGTTGCCTTTACGAGTTTGCCATAACGACACCAAATTAAATAACATCCTTTTCTCCAAGGAAGAAAATAAGGCACTCTGCCTTATAGATTTGGACACTATTATGAAAGGGTATTTTTATTTTGATTTTGGCGATGCCATAAGAACAGTTGCCAATACGGCTGCTGAAGATGAACAGGATCATGACAAGATTACTTTTGAGAAGCCGTTGTTTGAAGCCTTCGTAAAGGGCCTGGAGAGTAACGGTGCCTTTTTATACAAGGAAGAAATAGACCTACTGGCCTGGGGAGCCGTATTTATGCCCTTTATACATGGATTAAGGGCCCTAACCGACTACCTGAACGACAATATATATTACAAGGTATCTTACGAAAACCAAAATTTGGACCGCTGTCTTAGTTTGTTCGATTTTACCAATAAGGCGCTTCAGGAAATTGGGTACATGACCCAAGTGGTGAAGGAGGGCTTAACACCCATAGATTAATTCTATTTGGACACAGGGAGCAATTAAACCCTCTTTGTGGAATCCCTTACTATTAGACTGGTTTTAATGACCTTAGTAATATTATCGGTGTTTTTATTGTTCTCAATCCTTTCTATGAGCACTTTTGCCGCCGTTTCACCAATAAAGGTTCCATGCTGACTTACTGCAGTAAGTGCCGGTGTTACGTAACGGGACAATTTGCCATTAGTAAATCCGACCACGGAAATGTCTTCCGGCACTCTATATCCCCTCGCCTTGATCAATCTCAAGACCTCTACCGCCGTAATTTCATCCAAAGCCATTATACCGTCAATAGGCTTATAATTCAACATGAAGGTCAAAAGGACCTCTAGGTCGTCTTTCTTGCCAACCCTTAGTATTAATTTGTCATCATAAGGAATATGGGCCTCTTTTAGGGCTTTCTTATATCCATTCACCCGCAATCTACCAACGCTTGAATGGTCAATTGCGGTAACCAATGCAACCGTTTTACAACCGAGATTTAAAAAATATTTAGTGGTTTTATAGCCCGCCTCAAAGTCATCGACTATTACCTTATCACATAAGATTTCATCAGAAACCCTATCGAACATAACCAAGGGAACCTGTTCATCCAGTATATTCTGAAAATGACCTAGGTGATTTTTAAACTGGGTTTCCTCTGCCATGGACACTATTAGACCATCAACCGTACCACCTCCTAAAAATTCCAAAGTTGCCACCTCCTTTTCATAGGACTCATTACTGATACAGCTAAGTAAGCTATACCCACGTTCGTTTGCTACTTTTTCTATCCCCGAAAAAACTTGGGTAAAAAAATAATTGAGAATATTGGGCACCACTATCCCAATGGTTTTGGTCTTCTTTTGCAGTAGACTTAAGGCTACCTTATTGGGCCTATATTTATGTTCCTTAGCGTAAGTTTGAATCTTAAACTTTAACTCCTGGCTAATTTCATGGCTATCATTGATGGCCTTGGAAACCGTTGAAATGGAAACATCAAAAAATTGGGCAATCTCCTTTAGGGTTATTTTTTTCATAGAATCAACTTAAACCGAATTTCGGTAAAATAACTCCCATTATAATACTTTTAAAAGATATTTTGTAAAATCTTTAGATTGCAATATGTCAATTGCCCAATTTTCTAATAATAAATATGCTTGTTATATGTATTGATTGATGATGTTCTCGAACAACTCTTGTTTTCCACTCTGTAATTGTAATTCCCCATTTTCTTGGGCCATTTTATACAGTGCCTCCAAATTAAGTTTCCCGTTCTCGAAATCTTTTCCTTTTCCGGAATCGAAAGAACTATATCTTTCCGCCAGCATTTTCTCATAGGCAGAGGAAGAAATGATTTTATCGGCGGTAATCAACGCTCTTGCAAAGGTATCAGCCCCTCCAATATGTGCATGGAAAACATCGTCCAAATCCGTGGAGTTTCTTCTTATTTTCGCATCAAAATTTACTCCACCACCTTGCAGTCCTCCAGCTTTTAAGAAGACCAACATGGCTTCGGTAGTTTCTTGAATATTGTTTGGAAACTGGTCCGTATCCCATCCATTTTGGTAATCCCCCCGGTTGGCATCTATACTGCCCAACATTCCAGCTTTAGCAGCTACTGCCAATTCGTGCTGAAAAGTGTGCTGCGCCAAAGTAGCATGATTTACCTCTATGTTTATTTTAAAATCCTTTTCCAAGCCATATTCACGAAGGAATCCTATGGCAGTGGCCGTATCAAAATCGTATTGGTGTTTGGATGGCTCCATAGGCTTGGGCTCTATAAAAAAGGTACCTTTAAATCCTTGGGCTCTTGCATAATCCCTTGCCATTCCCAAGAATTGGGCCATATGGTCCAATTCGCGGCCCATATCTGTATTTAGCAGGGACATATAACCTTCCCTTCCTCCCCAGAAAACATAATTCTCGCCGCCTAGGGCTATGGTAGCATCCAAGGCCAATTTTATCTGCCCACCTGCTCTTGCCACAACATTAAAATCCGGGTTGGTAGCTGCCCCGTTCATATAGCGCGGATTGGAAAAACAATTTGCTGTTCCCCAAAGCAATTTAATGCCGGAAGCCGCTTTCTTCTCCTTTAGGTAATCCGTGATTATGGACAACCGCTTTTCCGATTCTGCAAACGTAGCCCCCTCTTGAATAAGATCAAAATCATGGAAACAAAAATAATCAAAGCCCATTTTACTGATAAATTCAAAAGCGGCATCCGCCTTATCTTTTGCCGCCTGTACCGGATCCGATGCTTGATCCCAAGCAAAATTTTGGGTCCCAGGTCCAAACGGATCTGCTCCCTGTCCGCAGAAGGTGTGCCAATAGGCAATGGCAAATTTAAAATGTTCGCGCATGGTTTTACCAGCAACCACCTGATCTGGATTGTAATATTTAAATGCCATAGGATTATCAGATTCCTTTCCTTCAAATTTAATGTCTCCGATACCCTTAAAGTATTCTTTGTTTCCTATTATTGCCATCTCTTTGTTTTTATGATTTAATGATTAGTTCCAATTCTTTTTTCCAATTTTCATATGCCTTTTGATAAGCACTCTTATCCTTCAACGGTTTAAAAGTCTTTACATGGTCGTTATTGGTTATATAAGTTCCAAATTTTTCAAATCCGCCTTCTTGGATTCCAGCGGCACGTGCAGCGCCAATTGCCCCTGTGGTATTGTAAATTTCAATTTCCTGTGACACTAGAGTTGCTACGGTATTGGAGAAAATTTCGGACCGAAATAAATTGTCGTTTCCTGCACGCATTACCTCTATGTTTATTCCGTCCGATTTCAAGATTTCCATACCATAGACAAAGGAAAAGGCTATGCCTTCCAGAGCGGCCCTACAAATATGTGCCTTGCCATGATTATTTAGATTGATGTTTACCAGTCTGGTTCCTACCTCCATATTGTTCAACATGCGCTCCGCTCCGTTACCAAAAGGAATTAAACATACTCCGTCCGAGCCTACAGGAATTTCGGAAGCCAAAGTATTCATTTCCTCATAAGAGTCCACATCCAAATTATTCAACAGCCAACGGTATTGAATTCCAGCTCCATTGATGTTTAATAATTTACCAACTCTTGGAGTTTTTTGGGTATAGTTGACGTGTGCAAAATTGTTCACCCTAGTACTCTCCTTACCAGAAAGATTATCCGTAACAGCGTATACTACCCCTGACGTACCACCTGTCGCCGCTACCTCTCCGGGATTAAACACGTTTAGGGACAAGGCATTGTTGGGCTGATCTCCCGCCCTATAAAGTATGGGAGTACCTATGGCCAAACCACTTTCTTCTGCACCTTGCTCATCTATTTTGGATTGAAGGCTAAAAGTATCTACAATATCCGGAATAAAAGACTTGGGAATACCGTAATGCTCCAACAACAGATCGGCCACTGAATCCTGCTCAAAATCCCATAGGATCCCTTCCGATAAGCCAGAAATAGTAGTATTGATAACATTTGAAAAACGATAGGCTATATAATCTCCTGGCAACATCAACTTATCCCCCAACTGGTAGAGTTCCGGTTCGTTTTCCTTTACCCATTTTAATTTGGAAGCCGTAAAGTTTGCTGGGGAATTCAATAAGTGGGTCTTACATATTTCCTCTCCTATTTCGACATAAGCTTCCCGACCTATCTCAACAGCACGACTATCGCACCAAATAATGGACTTCCGAACGGGCTCTCCCTGCTTATCCACCAAAACCAAACCGTGCATCTGATAGGCAATACCCACTCCCTTTATTTGGTCTTCCTCTACATCGTACTTTTGTTTAATTTTTTTAATGCCACTACAGACATACCCCCACCACTCTTTGGGGTCTTGTTCTGCCCAGCCATTTTTTAAGGCTATCATTTCCATTTCCGTTTCCGGCTCCTGCACCACCCCAACACTTTTTCCTGTGGCCACCTCCACCAAGGCCACCTTAATTGAAGAGCTGCCAATATCCAAACCCAAATAATACATATGTCTCAAAATTTTATAGGATATATTCCCAATATGGAAATCCTAGAAGATATAATCAAATATATTAAAATCTATATCACGGATAGCATTTTGACTTCCAGGAAATCAAAAAACGAAAGTAGATGCCAATAAAAATTTTTAGGACTTTCTCCTTGTAATAGATTAAAAATCAGGAATTTGTAATTTTTTTTCGCAACATCACGAAACTTTCCGAAAACGCTTTCGTAGAATTAGGGAATCAAAGTTGACATTCAGCAACCAATTCTATCGGACTATATTTGAACCTATTAGTAAATTCAGTCCTTTTTCTTGCTTACCAAACCTTTGGTGAACTCGTTCAATGTTTCTACTTTTTCCTCGAAGTCACCTTTTATGGTTTTTCGGAATTCGTTTAAATTTTGCACCAGATCATCTATATTCTCTGGAATTACATCTTCAAAAAATTGTCGCAGGCGCTTTGCGGTTGTGGGCGACTTACCGTTGGTAGAGATAGCAACTTTAACATTGCCCTTGGTTACGATCCCGCCCATGTAAAAATCACAAAAAGGAGGATTATCCGCTACATTAACTAGGATATGCCTTTCCCGGCAATCGTGATATACTTGTTCGTTTACAGCAACTTTATCGGTAGTGGCAATAACCATATGACGGCCTTCCAGGTAGGTTTTATTGTAACAATCCTTAGTTATTTTTACTTGATGTTTTTTGGCAAGTTCCAATGTTTCATGCAAAAATTCAGGCGCCACCATTTCCACTTGGGCATGGGGACTGGATTTAAGCATAAAAGTCAGTTTTTCCAAACCAACATTACCTCCCCCCACAATCAAAATATTGAGCTGGGACACCTTTAAAAAAATGGGGTATAATTCATTCCTTTCCATATTGCCTCTTGTTTTATTCCAATACACATGCACTTTTCAACAATTGCTTTTACCAATAAAAAAGCAATCCATTCAAAGATAAGGCACAAAATGATAGACCCTCTTTCATTTTGGATAGATTTTCAAATACACCAAAGTGTTTTTGTTAATTCAATGGAATATAGTGTTCATTTTTTTATTGCCATATTTAAAAGTGCTAATTTCGAGATCCAAAACTCTAAACTAACTTCAAACGATGCCTTTGCGTTCTTTTCATAATGAAATTAGCGATCGGCACCGGCACTACTCTAATTTATTAAATATGATCAACTACAAGAAAATTAAAAATCAAATGATATCCTTATTGTTATTGTTAACTTGGATAACATATGCACAAGAACCTGTAGATTATGTAAACCCATTGGTGGGAACGGATTCCAAACCAAGCATGTCCAATGGAAATACTTACCCTGCCATAGCCATGCCATGGGGCATGAATTTCTGGACCCCTCAAACCGGTAAAATGGGAGATGGCTGGGCATATACCTACTCAGCTGATAAACTAAGAGGGTTTAAACAAACGCATCAACCCTCACCTTGGATGAACGATTACGGCCAGTTCGCCATCATGCCCCTTACGGGAAAAACAAGATTTACCGAGGATGATAGGGCCAGTTGGTATTCACATAAATCAGAGATTGTAAAACCATATTACTATAGTGTTTATTTAGCAGATCATGACATTACAACCGAAATTACCCCCACAGAAAGAGCGGCCATGTTCCGGTTCACCTTTCCAGAAAATGAAAATTCACACGTTGTACTTGATGCTTTGGACAAAGGTTCCTATGTAAAAATTATTCCAAAAGAACGTAAAATAATAGGGTATACGACCAAGAACAGCGGTGGGGTACCAGATAATTTTAAAAATTACTTTGTGATGGTCTTTGATAAGGACTTCGAAACCACCAAGACTTTTAACGGGGAGCAACTATTGGAAGGTCTGGAGATTGAAACCGACCACGCCGGTGCCATTGTAAGCTTTAAAACAAAGAAAGGCGAGGTCGTTATAGCCAAAGTGGCCTCCTCTTTCATTAGCTATGACCAAGCTGAATTGAATTTAAAGGAACTTGGCTCCGATGATTTCGATACTATTAAAAAAAATGGAAGGGCTGCCTGGAACAAGGAGCTGGGAAGAATAAAAGTGGAAGGTGGAAGTGTAGATCAATTCAGGACCTTTTACTCCTGTCTGTATAGATCATTACTTTTTCCAAGAAAATTCTTCGAATATGACGCTAACGGAAAAGTGGTGCATTACAGCCCATACAGCGGTGAAGTATTGCCGGGGTATATGTTTACCGACACGGGATTTTGGGACACGTTTAGAGCATTGTTCCCTTTTCTTAACCTAATGTATCCAGAACTTAACACCCAGATACAAGAAGGTTTGGCCAATGCCTATAAAGAAGGTGGCTGGTTGCCGGAATGGGGAAGTCCAGGCCTAAGAAATGTTATGGTGGGTAACAATTCTGCTTCCGTTGTGGCAGATGCCTACCTAAAAAATGGAGACACCAACTCCTATGACATTGCCACCTTATACGAAGCGTTGATCCACGGAGCCAACAATGCCGGACCTTTGACAGCGGTAGGAAGAGCAGGGGTAGATTATTACAACAAACTTGGCTATGTGCCTTATGACGTAGGCATCAATGAAAATGCTGCAAGAACCTTGGAATATGCGTATGACGATTTTACAATTTATCAATTGGCCAAAGCCTTGAACAAACCAAAAAAGGAAATCAACCTTTATAAAAAACGAAGTCTGAATTATAAAAATCTGTTCGACCCAGAGACAAAATTAATGCGAGGCAAAAATGAGAATGGTGAATTTATGGCCCCCTTTAACCCTTTTAAATGGGGTGATGCCTTTACCGAAGGTAATAGCTGGCATTACACCTGGTCCGTTTTTCACGACATCCAAGGATTGGCAAATTTGATGGGTGGAAATGACGCCTTTGCCGCCAAATTGGATAAAGTATTTTCATTACCACCAGTTTTTGATGAGAGTTATTACGGCTCTGTAATCCATGAGATAAGGGAAATGCAGGTTGCCAATATGGGCCAATATGCCCATGGCAATCAACCAATTCAACACATGCCTTATTTGTATAATTTCGCAGGACAACCTTGGAAGACCCAATATTGGGTAAGGGAAACCATGGATCGTATGTATACCCCGGCACCTGATGGTTATTGTGGGGATGAGGATAATGGCCAAACCTCAGCCTGGTACGTATTTTCCGCTATGGGCTTCTATCCTGTTTGCCCAGGAACAGATCAATATGTTTTAGGTACCCCCTTGTTCCAAAAAACAACACTTATATTGGAAAATGGGAAGGAAATTAACATCAATGCTCCTAACAATAGTACTACCAACAAATATGTAAATGCGCTGACTTTAAACGGCAAGGCCTATTCCAAAAACTGGTTGAGCCATCAAGAATTGGTTCAAGGGGCTGTATTGAATTTTGACATGTCCGATACTCCAAACAAAAATAGGGGAACCAAAACCGAGGATTTTCCTTTCTCGCTATCTAACGAAAAATAAGAAACAGCGCCCTAAGAGGACTGGAAGATAAAGTGCAATAGCAATCTGTTCGAGCCTGACAATATAAAGGCTCGAACAGATATACTTCTAATAAAAATTTCTTTTCTCAAATTAAAAACGGCAGCCCCTAGAAAGCAATTTATAGCTTTAGGACTGCCGCACCGATATTCAAAATCCCGCTGGGGACTATAGTTTTTCTATCACACTCTTATTTGTCCATTCCCATGGACATAATATTTGTTGGTTACCAATTGTTCCAAGCCCAATGGCCCCCTATGGTGTAATTTATCTGTACTGATGGCCAATTCGGCACCAACACCCATTTGTCCGCCATCGGTAAACCTAGTAGAAGCATTGTGGTATACGGCAGCACTATCTACCTGATCCATAAACTCTTTGGCCACATCACTGTTTTTGGTCATTATGGTAGCCGAATGCCCTCCTGAATATTTGTTGATCATTTGAACTGCCCCATCCAAATCCTCTGCAGCCCCTAAAACACACTTCATTGCCAAAAATTCTTCATACCAAATATCTTCGTCCTTTATTTTAGAGCTTTCAGGAAGTACTTCAGCTACCTTATTATCCACTAAAACAGAAACTCCGCGCTCACTTAGGATGGCCTTAAGCTCTTTGATTCTACTCGAGAAATCATCAATATTTACATCGACCAAAATTTTGTCCAGCGCATTGCAGGCCGAAATCTTATCGGTTTTGGCGTTGAGGATTACCTCCAAACTTTGCGCCCAATCCGCATCCTTGTCAACATATAGGAAATTATTGCCCCTTCCACTGACCAATACGGCACATTTGGCATGTTCCTTTACAAAGGCGATCAATCGCTCTCCTCCTCGAGGTACTATTAGGTCCAGCTTTTCGGTAGGATTCCTCAAAAAGGCCTGAGTTTCTTCCCTATTCATATGAAGCAATTGGATCCAGTTGTCATCCAAACCATTTTCTTCAAGTGCTTGATGCCAGCATTTTTCCAATACAATATTACTGTGAACGGCTTCCTTTCCTCCTTTCAACAAAATTTTATTATTGGCCTTAAAAGCCAAAACGGCAGCTTCAATAGTAACATCCGGTCTAGATTCATAAATGATCATTATGGTTCCAAAAGGGGCTGTTTTATTTTCAATTTTCAATCCGTTTTCAAGTACTTGTTCAGATTTTATTTTACCCACTGGATCTTGCTGTTGAAGGACCTCCGAAATGGCTCCGATCATTCCTTCCACTTTTTTTTCATCTACAATGAGCCGATCGTACATTGCCCTGTCCTCTTTATCAAAAAGATCAAGGTCTTTTTTATTTGCAGCTATAATTTCAGGTTTTTTGCTTTCCAAAATACTCATCATGGATCGCAACACCTTATTTTTTATTTCTGTATCTAATAATTTCATTCGTTTATTTTTTCGTTACTAAACCTTATACCGTAATCTTGGTACCTACGTTCTTCCCTTCAATAATATCCAGAATAACCCGCTTTCTTTTTCCATTGGCTATATAGGTAGGAATATTCTTGGAAGCGGTCTGCTTAGCGATATTTAGTTTGGAGCCCATGCCACCTCTACCTTCGGCCTCACCTTTATCAATGGACTTTATATACTGTTCCACATTCTGATCTACGCTAACGTTCTCTATCACTTCCGTATCCTTATCATCTGGATGTCCGGTATATAGTCCGTCCGTATCCGTTAGGATAATCAATTTATCAGCCTTGGTAAGTTCTGCAACCAGACTTGCCAACTCATCGTTGTCAGAAAACATGGATTTGGTTAGCGAAACCGCATCATCCTCATTGGCAATAGGTACTACCCCCTCGGCCAACAAGCCCTCATAACAATTGATCATATTATCGCGATGGTTTCCAGGGTTAAAATCCCGTTTTGTAGCCAGTACCTGTGCACATTTCATTCCATAATCTTGAAATATGTTGTAGTAATGGCGCATCATCCTAGGTTGCCCAATGGCCGAATATACCTGTCGTCGAGTTGCCTTATCCGTTATCTGACTCTCGCCCATCACTTCCATTCCGGCAATTACCGACCCTGAAGAGACCAAAACGGACATTATATTCCGCTCGTACAATTCTGCTATCTGTTGTACCAAATGATCAAGAACAGGCTTAACGATCCTGTTGTCCTTGTTGGTCATTACATTGGTACCTACTTTTATGACTACTCTCTGTTTATACATATCTTATTTGTCCTTTCCCAGCTCTACTGCTCTATTAAAAGCGGAATAGGCTGCTTCTTTTATCAGTTCCTTTACATTGTTATCTTCCATAGAATCCAATGCTGCCCTAGTCGTCCCTCCTTTAGATGCTACTCTATCCATCCAAGAATTGGGGGAAAGATCGGATTGATTGAATAGGTCTACGGCTCCTTCGAAGGTGTGACTTACCAACATCTTGCTATCATTGGCCGAAAAGCCCATTTTTAAGGCAGCTTCCATCATACTCTGCATAAAATAAAAAACGTATGCAGGTCCACTTCCTGAAATTCCAGTGGAGGCATCAATAAATTTTTCGGAACTCACTAAAATAGATTTTCCAGTGGTATCCAATAAATTTTCTATAGTCAATAATTCTATTCTAGATACCTCTTCCGAAGCCGTATATGATGTTACACCTTTCCCTATCTGCGCCGGCAAGTTTGGCATTGCCCTGACAATTTTATGAATCCCGAGCCCTTCTTGCATCGATTTTATGGTTACCCCGGCCATAATTGAAATAACAATTTGTCCTTCATTGACGAGGCTTTTCATCTTCTTAAATAAATCCTCACTATGGTAAGGTTTCACGGCAATAAAAATAAGATCTGCCTTAGGTACACAATCCTCTAAATTTTCGTGTACTTCAAAATGTAAAATCTTTTTTAAGGACAAGGTCTTCTCTTGAGAACTGTCCAAAATCATTAAATTTCTTTTTTTAAGTAGTTTTGATTTTGACATGGCCTCCGCGTAGGTCAATCCCATGTTCCCAGCCCCAATTACTAATACTTTCATGTATTGTTTTTAAGTTATACTTTATTTACACCCCATTTGGTACAATAACCGTGCGATTACCCTTTTAACGATATAGAGTTTAACTGTTGATATGGCATTATCATAGTTAAAATTTATACCCAAGCGCTAGCCTTTGCTATAGCTAGGATTGAAGCTTTTAAAAAACTCGGATAAATATGGGTTTTGGCCACTGGACATGCTTTAAGCCATTTCCAGAACCTGACAAAATGGTGCAATTGAGCAGAAACACAAATGAAAAACCAACCAAACAGTGGGATTGGCATGCTAAAAACACCTTCCCTGGAGAAGGACTTAATTCTAGATGGAATAATTAATCAATTCACAGCGCAATAATGAAGTCATCCCGATGCCTTGTGAATAGTCCAAGGCTAAAAGTATTTAGTGCAAAAAGTAAATTTTTAACATGGTGGCCTCCTCATTGAATTCATTGGAAACCCCGTGGGGTATTGATCCGTCAAAATACAAAAGATCACCTTTTTCCAAGAGGACCTTATCTTTTTTAAGCAAGTAATTAACCTTTCCGCCAAGAACATAAATCAATTCATTGGCATTTGTAGAAATGGGTTTCCGATATGCCCCAGCGGCAACATTAACAATATAGACCCTAATGCTACTATCGGAGGAAGTACTGGAGAGCAAATGGGTATATTCCAGATTAACGGAATCTTCCCGATCTTCCTTGGTCCCCATGCCATTTTTTATTACTATATAATCTCCAGAAACATTGGATGACAGGTCCAGCTCTGACAGATCTATACTAAGCGTCTGCATTATTTTTAATAAAACAGGTAGGGATGGCGTAGTTCTTAAATTTTCAATCTTGGAAATAAGGCCAGCACTAACGCCGGTCCTTTTCGCCACTTGTTGCAAGGTTAAATCTCTTTTTTGGCGGGCCAATTTTAATTGTCTGCCAATATTTATAAGAATATCATCCATTTAGCTGCTGTTGGTCATTGGCTAGCAAATAACTAGCCGTAATATGTGTTACGTTGCAAAAATAAGCAATTATTTTTGGCAAAACCATGCGCAAAATTTTAATTGATTTCAGCTTCCATTGGATTGAAATCTATTCTTTCAGCCTACTTTTCCAAAACACCTTAATTATGGTTTTCTATTTCTTTTTAAAGTTTACATTTCTATCACTTATCGAAGCGGAGAGCCTTGGGGCATCGGGATGATTCTTTTCGGAAGGGGTCGGACGCATAAAGCTACTTTTCCTTCCCTCAATAGAAATTTGACCGGAAGAATCTAGGGTTAAAAAGGCGAAAATGGAATCCTTGTACATAGCCCTACTGCCATCGGAACCATATCCATCGCCAACATAAAAATAGGAAGCACTGTTCATTTGAAAATAATGGACATTGTTGATATAACTATGATCATCAACATGATGGTGACCGCAGAAACAGGCTACTACTTTTTGGTAATCCGTTCTATTATTGGCATCATCTATTACTTTTCTAACGGCAAACCTACTGGGAGAGGACCAACCATCCCAAATTTCGTCAAAGGCCTGATGGGAAATAATAATGGTTTGCTTATCCGTTTTTTCCAAATCCTGTTTCAGCCATTCAATCTGTTCTGGATTTACCAAGCTTCTATTTGCCTGATCAATATAAAAATTCGCATTGGCATAATCCTCATATTTTCCATCCTTCATAATATAGTTGCCATCCATTATCACAAAATGAAAGTCACCTTTATCAAAGGAATAATAGTTCTTTTCCATTCCAAAAAAATCCATTGCTTCCTTCTTGGTGACCTTATCCATATCATGGTTTCCCAGCACATGATATTTCTCACCCTTGTAGGTATTCCAGAGGTCCATACATTCCTGGGATTCTTCCGTTGCATAACAAAAATCACCGCCTTGAATGATAAAATCCAATTTTCGGGAGGAAGCCTCCTTGATGAAAACCTCCAAACGCTCTAATCCATCTGAACAAAATCCGTGGTGGATATCAGTGATAAAACCAATTGAAACAGCATTATTCGCAACGACTTCCTTTTTTGGAGCAAAGGCATAAGCAGCCGTAGTCCCCACACCCAAGGCCAAAGAGCCCAAACCTATGTTCGACATAAACTTACGACGTCCTTTATTTTGATTTTGCATAAAATGTTTTTTTGTTAATTAACCACTTACCTTATTGGATCTGGCAGCGGCGCATTTGTTTAACCAATCGTCACCAAAGGGGTCTATTTCACCAAACCTTGAAATTTCAAACTCTGAAAAATCCATGGGATTTGACCTACCGGAAGCCATTTCCGCAATACCCAGGCCTACACCTCCGGCCACCGAAATACCCGCCCCGCAACATCCGGAAGCCACTAGAAAACCCTTTGTACCCGGAACTGCCCCCAATACTAATTGGGAATCGGGAGTGTAACCCGAAAATCCCGCCACGTAATACTTAATCCCCATATCATAGAAGGCAGGAAAAAATCGCGCAAGTCGCTCCCCGTTTTCAAAAAGATCGTCCATTCCTTCATCGGCACTAAATACAAAATCCGTTATGTCCTTTGGCACTTCTTTGGGCGAAGTGACCAGAGATTTACTTTCCCTTATCCCAAAGAGCAAACTACCCCCTTCAGGACGGGCATAAGCTTGGGCATCCGGCAATAACACCATAGGCGAATCTGTTGGGAAAATATCGGCCCTTTCTGTAATCCAGTATTGGCTTCTCACTGGTGCCATGGGAAGACCAGCTCCTATTTCCTCAGCTAAAATTGGCGCCCAGACGCCTGCAGCATCTACTACTGTGTCCGCATATATTTCCCCTTCCGCGGTCTTCACCCCTTTAACATTTTTACCCTCATGTATCAGGCCCAAGACTTCAACTCCTTGACGAATTTTTGCTCCATGTTTTCTAGCACATCTAGCAAAGAATGTCCCTAGCATATAAGGGTCACAATAGGCTTCATTGGGCACAAAACCAATATTCAGAGCCTCGTCCACTTTTAGCCATGGCGCTTTTTTTTGTGCCTCCTCTTTAGTTATATAATAGGCCACCTGTTTGTATTCTTTGGCAATTTCCATAAGCTCCTCCAGATCCATGACCTTGGCTTCACTAGCTGCCACGTGCATCATACCAACTACCTTAAAATCCAAAGTCTCCCCCAATTCTTCCTCCATTTCCTTGGCCACATTAAAGGTCTCAATGGTTAATGGAATATAAGACCGCTTGGAGCGGACCATGGTCATTAGGGCAGCGGCTCTACTGGTAGCCGCGTTATTAAGTTCGTTGCGCTCCAATAGTACCACTTCTTTTTCCGGATTATTTTTACTGTAGTAATAGGCAATTGCACAACCAAATATACCACCCCCAATTATTACTAAATCGGTCTTTTCCATTGAATTGTATTTCTTCTATTGCATATTATTTATAGCCAAATCATTTTTCTTCTACTTTGAAATTGGAATAAAATGATATTGGAAATAACAGTTATTATTACCCTCGATAGACCTAATCCGTACTTTGCTGGTTCCACTTTAAAGCGGCCAATCCACCTCCAATAAACGACATGATGACGAAAAAGTAAAATAGATTGTCCCAGCCGTAATACTCGTTAATAGCCACTACTATAAAGCCCGAGAACATCTGTCCCACAGACCCCATGCCATTAATTATGCCAGCAGCCATTGCGGCTCCTTTGGTACCGCCAACATCCATTGACCCCGCAGTGCAGATAAGGGAATCGGGTCCGTAAGTGGCAATCCCGATAAGGGCTATACTGATTATCGTGGCTATTTTTCCGTAAGGAACCATATAGGGATGGACAAGACAGGCAAGACCCAATCCTATCATCATAATAGCTACTGTACTGAATCGATTGGATTTGAAGATCTTATCCGAGCTGTAACCCGCCAGGATGACCCCAAAAAAGCCTATCAACTCATATACTGAAGACATATAACCTGCATCGCTTACATCATAATGCAACGCTTTCTCCAAATACACTGGCAGCCAGAATAGAAATGCATATCTGGTCATTTTAAGGATCATATAGCAACTGGAATAGACCCAAAGGGAACTGTTCCTTAGCAACAGGCCCAATATTTTAAGTTTCTCTGCCTTGGCACCTCCCTCAAATTCATACTTATTTTCAACGATTTTGGGCAGGCCAATGTCTTCCGGATTATTTCTGGTAAACAGAAGGTACAGGATGGCAATAACAAAAAGTATTAGAGAAGGGAAAATAAAACCTCTTTTCCACCCCAGCTCCGACAGGAAATCCATATCGAATGCCACATAAGTGGCAAAAATAGTAGCTAGAAAGCCCCCGGTAACATAACAGGTAGACCACCACGACATGACTATTCCACGTTCCGTTCTTCTAAACCAAGGGGTCATATTCTTTATTAATCCGCTCCATCCAGTAGATTGCCCATAACCATTTGCCGCTATAAGGAAAACTATCACCCCTGCAGAAAAGGTCATCCCCAGAAATAAGTTTCCAATTGCAGCCAAAAACAGTCCAAAAGTGACCACTTTTCTGGGCCCAAAAGTATCCGATAAGTACCCATTTACAAATTGGCCTATGGTATACACCAAACTGTAAACAAAAATAATGGAAGCATAATCAGAGTTGTCCAGGCCCAGGTCTTTTTCCATGGAACTCCAGGTGACCGACAAGTTTTTCCTACCGAAATAAAATCCCGCATAGGCCAGCCAAGTGAGAACAAATATTCTTTTCCTCCAATACTTCTGATCAGCCGTTAAACTCATGGTTTGACTTTACACTTAAATTAAACTTTATAAAGAATCGTAGACATTTAACAAACGATAATCTGTACGGAAATTACGCTTTTATAAAACCTATTTTTTCAAGGTATTCCTTTAAGACCTTTAGAAAATTTTGAATATCGGTATAATCTATCTGACCTATATTGGATATCCTGAAGGTGTCATAATTATTAACCTTACCCGGGTAAATGGTAAATCCTCTTTCGAAGAAAAAATCGTGCATTTCATCAAAATCATATTTTTCATTCTTAGGCTCAATAATGGAGGTGATTATTTTTGAATGATGCTCTTTATCAATTAAATATTCCAGCCCCATCTCCCCTATTCCACTTAATAATGTTTCCCAAGACTTGGCATACCTTGCATAGCGCTTTTCAATAGTTTCTGCCTTGGTTTCTATTATGGCCTGTTTTAAGGCATAAAACGTTTGCACAGGAGGGGTAAATCTTGTTTGATGTGTTTTTTCAAAATAGGCGTATTGCGCATATAGGTTAAGATACAAGTTCCGCATTGGAATGGATTCTGTTGCCAACAAAGCCTTTTTATTGCATATGGCGAATCCTATTCCGGCCATTCCCTGAATATTCTTATTGGAGCTTGCGGCCAAATAATCTATATTCATAGCTTTCATGTCTACAGGTATTGCGGCAAAACCGCTCATGGAGTCCACAATAAAACTTACATTATAGGTAGCACATAATTTTCCAACCGCTGTGATATCATTCAACAAACCAGTAGTGGTTTCATGATGGATCATGGCCAAATGGGTCAATCCCTTTTCACGTTTGACTACTTCCTCCAGGGCCTTTAAGTCAATAGGTTCTATGGAAGAAGATTCAAAAACCACGGTATCCAATTTATAAATTTTGGTGATCTGACACATTCGCTTACCATAGGCTCCATTGTCTATGATAAGGATACGACCATTTTCAGGAACCACGGAACTCAATATGGCCTCTACTGTTGCTGTACCCGAACCCCCGAACATTACTGTGGCATACTCCTTGGGATCACCTACGAATTTGGTGATTTCAGTGGCACAATATTCCATTAAATCGCCAAACTCTTTTTCCCTAGGGCAAATATCAGTAACTGCCTGAGCCAATTTTACGGAGTCCGTAGTTGTTGCAGGACCGGGGTTCAACAACACATTTCTTTTTATTTGCATGTAATATTTTTTTCGATTAAGATTTATACTTACTCAAATAATGATTGAAAAATTTAAATATATCCCTAGGCAATATCCCAAGGCAAGGAATAGGTCTTAACATAGGTATACCCTTTCATGGTCTCTATTACCCCTTCCTTATACCCCAAGCCGGAATCCTTAACTCCTCCAAAAGGAGTCCATTCCAATCGATAACTTGGTGCTTCGTTTACATTTACCGTGCCCGTATCCAACTCGGTAATTACCCGCTGAATGGATGGCCAGTGATTACTTACTACACCTCCGGACAAACCATATGGAGTATCATTGGCGATATCTATTGCTTCATCCAAAGTTGTGAATCGTATTATTGGAGCAACAGGACCAAAGGTCTCTTTTGCAACCACTTCATGGGCATTTTGCACATGGTCTAATACGGTAGGGGCATAAAGGGCACCATCCCTTTTATGTCCAGCCAAAAGCACTGCACCATTATCTATTGCATTTTGGACACGCGCTTCCATTTCCATGGCAGATTCCTCAGTAATAACAGTTCCCATATCGTTTTCAGCATTATAGGGATCCCCATATTTTAAGGCTTTTACTCGAGTTGCCAATTTGGCGGCATAGGTGTCCGCTATACTCTCGTGAACCAAAATCCTTCTAATGGCCGTACAACGCTGGGCCGAATTCTTAAAAGTCCCAGACATGGTTACCTCTACTGCCTCATCTATATCGGCATCTTCGAGAATTAACAATGCTGAACTTCCACCAAGTTCCAAAACCAATTTTTTATATCCTGCTTTGGAGGCTATTATTTTCCCCACTTTACTTCCTCCAGTAAATGAGACCATAGTAATTTCCGGATGTATGGTCATCATTTCAGCTGTAGCCTGTACATCGGCACCATTGATCACATTCAACATATTTGGCGGCAGCCCACAATCCAACGCCAGTTGGGCAAAATAATATGCCGACAGCGGTGTTTTTTCAGAAGGTTTTAAAACCACTGTATTGTTGGTCGCGATTGCGGGAGCTATTTTGTGAACCACTTGGTTCATAGGATGGTTGAACGGCGTAATACAGCTGATCAATCCTAAGGGAACACGAGTAGTGTAGATCCTTCTGGGTTTTCCGTTTTTGGAAACATCACAAGGAAACACCTGGGAATCATCATCCAATGCCTTCATAGCGGAAAATCGCAACACATCGGAAACCCTACTGGCTTCATAGCGGGTATCCTTTAAACAAAGTCCCGTTTCATCGGTAATCATTTTGCTGACCTCATCAACCCGCTCCTCAAGGGCATTTGCAATCTTGTTCAATATATCATAGCGCTGATAGCGCGTAAGGGTCATCTTGGTATTTTTGGTATCCGTTAAAACCTTATCCAAAGTTTTTGTATCTATGGATGACACCCTACCCACCTGTTTCTTGGTAAATGGATTATAAATATCGATCCATTCACCGCTTTTCACCTGTTTTCCATTGATTATACTTCCAAATTCGATCATAGCAGTGTTTTTAAATGGTTTAATTAGAAAATCCGTTACTCAAAAAGTGGAACAGATCAAAATTCCTACTGGTACCAGATGCCAATTTATTACTGTATTCAGTGTTCAATTTCTTATTGAATATCATTGGCACCTCTTGACAGTGCTCTCCACCATGTGAACGCAAACCTTCCTTCACCTTGTCCAGTTCGTGCCAATCCGGGGTTCTTCCAATAGTAGTAGCAGAATCTGCCAATACTACCAAATCTCCTATTCTATCTCCTGGTAATTCAAATTCTTCCACAGCTTCCTTATTAGTCAGCACCTTTTCAATTCCGTCAAGGGACAACAAATATTCCTTGGCCGCCTTTAACTGTGATTTATCCTCCAAATACAGAGTCCCATAGCCACCTAAGGCTCCGTGATGTACTACATAGGGATCTGTAATCGGTAAAATTACCCTTGACTTAATATTTTGGGCATCCAGAAGTTGTTCTATAAACTGAACTTTGGGACTGCCATCCGGATTGGTCTTGGCCTGCATTCCATGATCTGCGGTTACACCAATAATGGCACCCAACTTGTCCAACTCACCCAGCCAAAGGTCAATTTTCGATAAAAAATCGTTCGCATCTGCACTTCCAGGGGCATATTTATGTTGCACGAAATCCGTTGTAGTCAGATACATAACATCAAAATGTTCCCTCTTCAACAACTTGGCCCCGGCCTCAATACAATAAACAGAAATATAAGGGTCATAGATTCCTGGTCTTTCCTTGCCCATTAATCCTTCCTCTACATTTTCAATACCGTTTTCTTCCATTGTGGCCTGATTGGCAAATTCTGCAGAAAAGCAAATGCCGTCCAGATTATGGGCCAACATCTTCCGCAACTTATCCTTGGCGGTCACTACTGCAACCTTTCTTCCATTTTTGCTCAGTTCAGACAGGATTGTAGGTACTTTTAAATACTTTGGGTCGTTCATCATAACCTCCTGTTGCAGCTCTGTATCCCAATAAAAATTTCCGCAAATTCCGTTTACTTTTGGGGTAACTCCAGTAACTATAGCCATGTTATTTGGGTTGGTAAAAGATGGAATAACACTTTTCACCATTCCCATAGAACCTTGCTTTATAAAACGTTGCAAATTCGGCATCACTTCTTTGGCGCCTTCATAATATGGATAAGAGGTTCCATCCATACATATTCCAATAATGGTCTGCTTTTGCTTTGGGTAACTTCTGTCGTTAATGTTCATGTTTAAGAATAACTTTGCGTTGAATAAATATTTTGCACTAAAGTACAAAAATTTTACATATAGGATAATTTTTGATGTTAATATTAATGGCCGTAACAATAGGCATAAACAGCATTCATAACCATATTAAATTAGCAAAATCCCAAAGCCTATAAATTAAGTAAACAGTAAATTAAAGTTCATTAAAATGACAAGAAGTGCCTATAAATAAGCCCTTTAAGTGGCAATAGACAGGAAATTATAACAGTTATGTCAAAGGCACAAAAAAACCCCTATTACATAAAATCAATAGGGGCTTGGTTTAAAATATAAAATTGTGATTTAATCGATCAAGCCAAATACTCTTGGTAGCCATAAAGATAGTTCCGGCACATAGGTAAGGATCAACAATACGGTAGTCATCGCTGCCAATAAAGGCAATAATGGCTTTATAACTTTTGTGACCGGTACTTTGGCTACACCACTACCTACGAAGAGCAGCGTTCCTACAGGAGGGGTACATACCCCAATACATAAATTGAGAACGATTACCATTCCAAATTGAACCGGATGCATTCCCAATGCCATTACTACCGGTAAAAATATAGGTGTAAAAATAAGTACCGCCGGGGTCATATCCATAAAAGTACCCACAACAAGTAAAGTGATATTAATAAACAGCAACACCAACAAGGGGTTCTTTACAGATTCCAAAAGGAAGCCTGTTAATGACTGCGGAATGGATTCAAAAGAGAACAACCAGGACATGGCCATGGAAGTTGAAATCAAGAACATAACAATAGCTGTTGTCTTGGCACTGCGAAGAAGAATAGGCCTAAAATCGGCAAACTTTAATTCCTTGTTTACGAAGCCCAATAAAACAGCATAAACTACGGCAATTGCCGCAGCTTCCGTAGCCGTAAAAATTCCAGCAACGATACCACCCACTACTATTACCAATAGGGTTAAACTTAAAATAGCATTTTTAAAATCAATGAACAGCTTTTTAAAGCTCACTCTTTCCTCCTTGGGCAAACCTTTTTTTCTGGCATACAAATAGACCATGAACATAATGGCCAGTCCCACCAATAATCCTGGTATATAACCTGCAATAAATAATGCAGCCACCGAAGCGGTACCTCCACTGGCCAAGGCAAATATTATTAATACATTACTGGGTGGTATTAAAAGCCCGGTAGTGGATGCACTAATATTTACAGCTGCACTAAACTCCCTGGGATAGCCATCCTTTGCCATTTTCTCTGTCAAGGTACTCCCAATAGCAGATGCAGCCGCAATGGCCGATCCGGAAATGGCCCCGAACAACATAGCGGAAATTATATTAACGTATGCCAATCCCCCGGGCAAACTTCCTATAAGTGATTTTGCAAAGTCGATCAAACGATTGGCAATGCCTCCCCGGTTCATTATTTCCCCGGCCAAAATAAAGAAGGGGATGGCCAGTAATGCAAAATTATCGATACCTGTTGTCATTCTCTGACTAACAGTGGTCGTAGCGGGCATATAAGCTATATTGATCAGTAAGGTAATCGTTGTAGATATACCAATGGCATATGCCACAGGTACGCCATAGGCCAACAAGCCCATGAAACTAATAAACAATACTATTATACTTATGGTTTCAATACTCATTGTTGTTGGCGTTAAAGGTTATTTTAATGTGATACACGGAAAAGAAAATGATCATAAGGCCGCAAATTGGCACTATGGCATAAACATACCCAAGTGGCACTAACAATGCCGGGGACAACTGTCCCAACTTTAGTGTGGTGTAAACCAAATTACCTCCTCCAATAACCATAATAATCAAGGCAAAAACCGCCATAACCACCTGTATTATTCTATGTCTCCTTTTTTGCTTGTCCGCTGGAAGTTTGGACAATAAAAAATCCATGGAAAGATGGCCTTCTTTCTGTCCATTGATATAGGCAGCACCCAAAACCGTTAACCATATCAATGAAAATCTGGCGAATTCTTCTGTGAACGAGCTGGATTGCCCCACTACGTACCTTGAGACTACCTGCCATACCACGTCAAGCACCAATAAACTATATATAAGTACTAACAATCCCTCAATGGCCCTATTCAATATTCTATACGTCGTTTGCATTATTGATTGTTGATTTCTTCGATTATTTTTTTCATCTTGGGATCCTTCATCAATCCCTCCAAAATTGGCTTCGTTTTTTCAACAAAGGGACTTTTATCCGGATTATAGATTTCCACATTGGCCTCTTTTAAGATTTTCATACCCTCCTCCACGTTTTCCTTCCAATATACTTTTTGTTTCTTCACACTTTCATCTGCCGCCTCCTGCAACCATTTTTTTTCAGTATCGCTAAAGGTATCCCAAAACTTGGTACCCACTACTACGACGTCCGGTACCATACTATGCTCGTCCAGTGTATAGAATTTACACACCTCATAATGATTGGAAGTTACAAAGGAAGGGACATTGTTCTCCGCACCATCCACTACCCGTTGCTGAAGAGCGGTATAAAGTTCCCCATAGGCCATTGGAGTGGCGGAACCACCCAGATCGTTTACCATGTTAACGGCCATTTGATCGTTCATAACCCTAATCTTTTTTCCCTTTAAGTCCTCTGGGGTTTTTATAAAGCCGTCCAAGGTATAAAAGCTTCTACTACCTGCATCATAGAAACAAAGACCCCGAAGCAGAAATTCGCTGCCTCCCTCCAAAAGTTCCTTTCCTATTTTCCCCTCCAATACATTGAACATATGCTCGCTGTCCCTAAATAAATAAGGTACTCCCAAGACCCTGTATTCCGGGGCAAAACTGGACATTGCGGCCGCACTTACCTTTGTCATGGCCACACTGCCGATCTGCAGCAGTTCCAAAACTTCCCTTTCTGTACCCAACTGCCCATCTGGAAATATTTTGATCTGCAACTTTCCTCCTGATTTTTCATTAAGGGCCTCTTGCATGGCCACGATCCCTTTATGGACAGGATGTGTAATAGGCAAGGAATGGGCGAAGAATAAAGTTTTGTGATTTGTTATATCAGAACAAGAGTATAGCCCTAAACACGCCAAAATCCCAATGGCAACAATAAATTTTCTCCCTAGGGTTTTATAATCCTGCATATACATTTTGTTTATTCGGTCGTTAACGTTAACGTAATTATCGTTTATATTTGATTTCCAAACCTTAAAAATACTCTTTTTTTGAACTTTAGCAATAATTCCTTACAATTCTAGCCAAATAATTGCGCCTTCCATAAAAATCTCCACTCTATTTTAAATTTTCATTAAGTAGCTTTCATAAGCATTTCCCTAATGCCCTTTTCCAGGCCATAGAGCTCGGCCATACCTATGGCTCTGCCAATCAGGGAGTATCCGGAGTAGAACTCATCCTTTCTTTTCTTGTCATCCAACAATACATGGCCATGATCTGGCCTAATGGGAATTGCCACCTCTCCAAGACCACTATTTTGCCTTCTTAGTTGCTCATTAACAATAGCCTCCATTAACTTGGGCATGGGTATGGAACCATCTAAATGTGCCGCTTCATAAAACTTACCATCTTCCTCCCTAGATACATTTCTTAGATGTAGAAAATGAATTTGAGGCCCAAAATCCCGAATAATCTTAACAAGGTCGTTGGTACCAACAGCCCCTAAAGATCCTGAGCAAAATGTTAATCCATTACTGGGAGACGGAACACAATCCAGAATAAATTTTAAATCTTCGTAAGTCGATGCAATACGGGGAATACCAAATACAGGAAATGGTGGGTCATCTGGATGCAAAGCCATTTTTACACCCAACCTTTCGGCCTCCGGAATAACCGATTTTAAAAAATATGCTAGATTTTCCCTGAGGACCGATTTTTTAATCTTACTGACCTCCTCAAGGGTAGACCTAAAATCAGCTAGGGCAATGGCCTCCTTGGACCCTGGCATCCCAGCCAAAATAGCACTTTTTAGCAGCTCACGTCCCTGATGGTTCAGTGTATTATAATAATGTTTGGCCTTTTGGACCATTTCATCACCATAGACCTCAGCTGCCCTATCCCTTTGCAAGATGAACAAATCAAACGCAGCAATAGCCACAGGATCGTACAACAAACTTATTGCCCCAGTTGGAAGCTCAAAATTTAAATTAGTACGGGTCCAATCAATCAATTGCATAAAATTATAGCAGACTACCTTAATTTTGTTCTCTGCCAAATTCTTAAGGGTCTCAATATAATTATGAATGTAGATGTCCCTTTCGGGCAAACCGTATTTAATAGCCTTATGGATATTAACACTTTCCACTACGGACCATTCCAGGCCGTTGGACTCAATTTCTTTTTTAAGTTCACCTATAATCTGTGATGACCAAACCTCACCAATGGGCACTTGATGGCAAGCAGTTACTACTCCAGCAACACCAAGCTCCTTGATATCCTTTAAGGACACTCCAAAACTAGGTCCGAACCACCGTAGAGTCTTCTTTAAATATTGCATGGGTTATACTCCGGAAAAAGAACTAAATCCACCGTCGATTTCATAAATACTTCCAGTAACAAATGAAGAAGCATCACTAAGTAGATAGTGTACCATTCCGTTAAGTTCAGATGCATCACCAAAACGTCCCATTGGAGTATTAGTGATAATTTTTTCGCCCCTATCCGTAAAGGAACCGTCTTCATTAGTCAACAGTCTTCTATTCTGATTTCCGATAAAAAACCCAGGAGCAATGGCATTTACCCTGATCTTATCACTAAATTTAGAGGAAAGTTCATTGGCCATCCACTTGGTGAAAATATCCACTCCGGCCTTGGCCATGGAATATCCCAACACTCGTGAAATGGTCTGTTTGGCTGCCATAGATGAAACATTTACAATGGAGCCAAATCCTTGTTTTGCCATAATTTCACTTAATACAATTGTAGGAATTACGGTACCGAATAAATTTATATCCACCACTTTTTGGGTATCACCAAGTTCAATATCGTAAATCGTTTGATCTGGTTTCAAAGTGGCTCCGGGAATGTTACCTCCTGCCAAATTAACCAAACCGTCCAACCTCTTAAACTGAGTGATTATAGTGTTCTTCAATTCGGTTAATTGCTTTTCATTCATTACATCCAGAACGAACAAATGAGCACTATTAGTACGAATTTCATTTAATTCTTTGCATTTTTCTTCCAGCTTATCCAAGGATCTACCCAAGAGCAATACCTTGGCTCCATTTTCCACAAGATATTTGGCAATTGACCCTCCTAAAGTTCCAGTTGCACCGGATAAGGCATATATTTTATTTTCAATCGAAAAAAGTTTACTCATCAATTCTAATTTTATTATTCTACTTCAACGAAACCCAAAGATAATACAAGGGAACAACAATGGGCATAATATCTAAGCTTTACCCTAAAGCAAAAAATGCAAAGGTTTACATAGTTGAACAAATCTCCATAAGTCTTATCAAAAAATGGAGACAAACAGATTTCCTTCCTATTTTTTCGCCATTTTATAGCCTTCAATGGTAGTGTAATATTTGGTAATCATATTCGGTATCTCCCAGTTTGGCAATTTACCATCTTCCAAATACTGTAAATAATTTTGGGTTACTTGGGCAAAATGTGCCTCATGACCAATTTTAAATTCATCGGGAATATTAATTTTCCACATATTCTCCGATACTTTTTCAGCATTCGTCCCCGGAAATTTAGAGTTTATGGTCTGCTCAAGTGCCTGGGAAATTAGATTATCAAAATTTTCACCGCCCTTGGATCTAATATATAATGTGGGCTTATAATTTTCTTCCTTACCCTGTTTAATAATCAGATCACTTTTTGTACCCCTCATTATACTATAATGGGTATCCCCAGTGCCCTCAGGAGCTTCGTAATTCCATATCACAGATACCTTGGCGTACTTCCCCTTAATTTTATAAAGCATTTCCCCATTGCAATACACCTTAAGTTTATCACCATCGATATCCTTTTTAAGATAATCGGGAAAACTATCCAGCCCGGTGACCCTGGTAAATTCATCCAGAGTCAAAACTGTTGGCCAACGCTTGGCCTGAACCATTTCTATATCTGTACGATCTATAATCTGATCCGGAAAAAGTTCCCATTGCACCAAATCCACCAAGTGGGTGGTTACATCCACAATTCCTTCACCCTCTTCATTTACGTCAAAAAACCACGCTGGCCTCACCAATGGCTGGCCAGAAACATACTTAAAAAAGTGATGAACACTTTCTTTAATAATGGCCGGTTCCTCAGGATTTCCTTCCAACACTTGGCCAAATATATCGGGCAACATGGAAAACTGCCTTTGCATACCAGTAGTAACTTCAAAACGCTCGGTCATAATATCATAAATCATGACCCCATTGTCTTCAGCTATTTTAAAAGCCTCTTCCAGTTTCTGGAACCCTTCCGGATTAATCACCAATGGCTTATCCGCATAAACGTTCAACCCAGCTTTTACTGCGGCCAAAATATAATCTATCTTTTTGGAGTTTTTCCCTGCCACCACCATGACGTTACCGGGTTTATTGGCAATCATTTTTTCCAAATAATCATCCCCGAAATAACTATTCACCTTCCAATGGGTGGGGTTTTCCGACCTTGAATTATAGGCTTCTATTTTACTTAAAAAATCGCTTACCTCCGCCCCTTCGGGAGCAAAAACATAAATGGTGGAATCTACTGCATTATACATTGTTTTTTGAACCAAGGCGGCATGAAAATGCCCTGGATCCAAAGTCATTAAACTTACTTTGTCAGGAGCAATATCAGCAGTTGCTTTCACTTCTTCTTTTTTTTGACCACAGCTAAGAAACAATACCAAAAGAAAGGTCGAGATACTATATTTCATTTATTAATTTTTTTTTGTGAATAATGACAAACCCCTCCTTGGTTCAAGTTATTTTGACCAAAGGAGGGATTATTTTTACATCATTCAATATACAACATGTTTACTAAACTTTTACAAAGTCAGTCCCATAAGGCTTTCTCTGTTCCCTGTGCAACATGGCGTTGGCCTCATTATCATTAATAAACATCTCTTTCTCGTTGTCCCATTCCAATTTTCTATCAAATTGCATGGCAATATCACTGATCAGACAAGTTACGCATGCCTTGTGCCCTTTTTCAATTGGCGAAATTGGGGCTTTTCTTGTTTTAATGCAGTCCAACCAGTTCCCGTGCTGATCATCGATCTTCTCCAAATTGATCTCATTCTCACCAATTACCGATTCCAATATTTTAGGATCGGAGGCATTAAGGGCTTTACTGCTCTTTTCCTGATCCACAGGATCGGAGGCTGAAGCTTGATAAGCACCTCGGGATACAAAGATCCAACCATCGGTACCTTCATAACGTATTCCGTTGGTATACCCGCCACTGGTGTAGACCGTAATTCCGTTGTCATATTCGTGTTTTACAAAGAAATCGCCATGTACATTCCACAAGCCAGATTTCGGGAATTCTGCCAAGGCCTCGACAGATTTTGGCCCTGTTAGCTCGGTATCCATTCCCCATGCCGCTGAATCATAATGGTGTTGTCCCCAACCTGTGATCATTCCTGCACCGTAACTTCTTAGGCGAAGCCACCCCGGCCTACTATAACCCTGTTGAGGGTGCACACCAATTTCGGTATAAGGCACTTCTGGGGTTGACCCCAACCACATATCAAAATTTAAATTTTTAGGTACCGGCATTGCAGGTGCTTCCGGTCCGGCAGGATCTCCTGGAAGTCCGATCTTAACCGTATGTATTTTACCAATGCGACCATTTCTGACCAGCTCGGCAGCCACCCTAAATTGGGGCATGGCTCTTTGTTGTGTTCCAACTTGAAGTATAACTCCCGTTTTTTGAACGGCCTCACGCAACTGTTGACCTTCCCTCACGGTTAGCGATGTAGGTTTTTGCAGGTATATATCCTTTCCAGCCAATGCCGCTTCCATTGCCGGCTGGGAATGCCAGTGGTCAGGGGTACTGATAACCACGGCATCTATGTCCTTATTGAGTAACATTTCACGATAGTCATCGTAGATTTTGGTATTCATGTATTTATCCTTCCCCGTTTTCTCCTTGTAGAACTTATCCACCAAAACCTTGGCATCGGCTGCCCTATTGGAATCCAGATCACATACGGCAACATAACGGGATTGGTCGAACCTGATGGTATCGTGAATATCATGGTCGCGGGCAATACGTCCACAACCAATCTGTCCTATATTAATCTTATTGCTCGGTGCGTTCTTTCCAAATACACTTGCAGGTACTATAGTTGGAAATCCAACCACGGCCGCAGTGGTCAATAGGGAGTTATTAATGAATTTTCTTCTTTGCATCTTTTTTGATTTTAATTTAATTCACAAATTATTTGGTTGAAAACATGGATATTTCCCCTGTCCCCATATTTAATTATTAACAATTCTGGGCATCTCCGCAAAACTCTTCCAATAAGATTCCGCTTCCTCAGCCGTAAGTTCGCCATCAAAAACCACCATCCTATATTTTAGACTGTAGTCTTTATTGGGCTCAATTTTCCATTCCTCGTGACGTATCGGGCAAAATTCGAAAAACATATCTCCCCTACCCCCATTTCCATCAATGGGCCATATACGCATTGGCTCTGGGTGGGACCTATTTTCCGGGTAACTTAAAAACAAAACACCATTGGTTCCCTTACCATCTGCAGACTCCCCGGTTACCATACACCAGCGGGCGTTGGTACCATCAGCGGTGAGGCGATCGTTGCCTTCCGAAGTAAGCACCGTACAATTATCCTTATGCCAGCGTTCCGTAAAACGCATTCCCAAACCTCCTCCATAGCGATAGGCTTCAAAAAGAATACCGTTCTTTAAAGGGGAAGAAAAATTAGATGTATAATCTACCATATACCTATCCGGGCGATCCAAGTCCCACACCTTAACGTCCAAATCTTCGTTCAAAGCTATTCGGTTATCCTCGGAAGCTTTTAAGTTAATATGTTCTTGACGGGCGTTGAAGCCCCCATATAAGGCCCCAGAATAAGTGTCATTAAAATCCTTAAATAGGACCGTCCCTTGGCGTTCCACCAAATTCCAGAAATCGACGCGTTCCCCTTCAATCTGGGTATGTGTCCACGGCCCCCATATGCCATAATGATGGTAATGGTCTGGAGGTTGAATTCGACTAAGGGTATCTCCCGAGGGAGAAAGTAAAGGATGAAGGTATCCGGATTTCCGAAAGATGGAATCCACACCTTTTGGAGGATAGGTCATTCCATATCTATAGGTTAGCAATGGAATGGAACCTTTCAACAATTGAAGGTTGCCATTGTTTTTATCCGTTTTGACTCCTTCCGATCCATGGATTTGAGCCTCTTCCTTTACTATTTCATAAGAACCGTTATTGTTAGGCGTATGAACAAACCATAGCCTTTTCTGACCATTGTCAATTTGAAAAGGTATCTGTTTGCCATTATTCTTCAACACCAAATTACTTTGGTCGTCTGCATCTCCCAACCCCAAAGTATCAATTTTTAAAGAAATTGGAGAGGCTAGAGTAATTCCATCCTTCTCGGCTATTTCAAACTTATACGCTTCTTTGTAATTACATGACAGTAACAACATTACAACATAACCAAGAAATACATACTTCATTTAAATAGGTTTAAAGGATGGAATTTACAAAAAACTAATTAACTCAATTCTTCTAATATTATTCAGGGATAGTGGTCAGTGGTGGAATATTATTTTCCGCTCCTGGATATCCTTCATTTTGGTTTATTACCCCCTGTGTATTGGCGTTAATTGCCGAAGCAGGGATTGGCCACAACACATGATAAGGACTCATAGTATATTCATCACCGTGAATAGTTTTCACACCCTTATTGTAAAAGTCGGTAACCTCCATTATTCGGTCATACCAAAAATTATCGGTAGAGAAATTATCCAAACTATAGGTCTTACCATTGTATGCTGCTTTACCCGTCTTAGCAAAAATATAGGCAATACGTGTCAGCTCAGTTTTCCTTCCTTCCTCATAATACAATTCACGTGCACGCTCATCCAAGATATAAGCAATATCTACATCGGTAGCAGTAATTTCATCTGCCTCTGCCCTTCTTCTCACGACATTGATATCATCTGCCGCAGCACCTAAATTTCCTTTCCAGAAGTAAGCCTCGGCCCTTAACAAATATGTCTCCGCAACCCTATATACATACCAATCGCCGTGACCTCCTGCTGGTTTTACATTTAAAGGATCTGGAACAAAAAATTTATAATGTGGAAAGCCATACCAATTTCTTATGGTATCCGAACAAAGTGGAGTTCCATTGGGCAAATAAAGCTCCAAATTCTTTCCATAATAAGAGTTTCCAGAACTTTGTAGACTAGGTGCATTGTACACTAAATCTTCCATATCATACCAATTGCCCAACTTATGGCGTTGGTCATTATTTGCATCTTTCCAAATCTCTTTGGTACTATAATGTGTACCCCTATTTCTACCAATACCCCTACCTATTGCCGTAACTTGATCAATATCTATCCCTGGGGCATCTGACATACCATTCTGGCCATCCGGAGTATTAATAAAGCGCCACCAGAGTGGAACTGCTTGTCTTTGAATACTGGTGCCACCGGGATAGTCACCGTTGTCCTCATAACCCAACCTATCTATAACAACCAATATTCCCTCAGTGTTACCCGGAATACTTTTGTTTTCCACCCGATGTAAATCCCAAGTTACATCCTTTGCTGCATTACCCGCATCAATGCCAAACCTATCCGTGGTAAGGGAATGTGTACCCCCATTGATTATTTGGGTAGAGGAGGCTATGGCGGCATCGAAATCACCAAGGGCAAGGTTTACTTTTGTCAGAAGATGCAAAACCGCATCTTTGTTAATATCACCGTTATTGGCAACTGCGTTTACCAAAGGAACCGCTAGATTGAGGTCTTCCTGCATTTTTCTAAGGATGGTCTCTCTAGCCGTAGTAACAAAATCCAACCGTGCTGAGGTAATCTCTTCCAATATTAAGGGAACATCCCCAAACTGCTGTGTCAACCTATAATACCTGTAAGCTCTATGAAACAAAGCTCGTCCCAAAATATCATTTTTTTGCGAATCACTTTCAAACTCTGCATCATCCAATCTTCCAATAACGGTATTGGCATATTTAATTCCTTTATAGAATTCCTCCCAAAACCATCCTATTCGGTTAAAATTGGCACTATTCAGGTTCGCATCTGGCAAAATCAATAGATTTAAATCCTGGGCGGGACCTGATTTATCCGTTGTTCCTTCCACTGAAACCTCAGAAAAGATATTCTCTGTAATCATTGGTGCACCATCTCCATAAAACTCTGCTCTTAAATTCCTCATAGCCTGTGACAAAAGGCTATTTAATCCTTCCGGCGTATTTAAGGCATTACTTGGAGTAAAGAACGATTGTGGATCTGCATCCAAGAATTCTTCCTCACAGCCCGTAAAGGCAAAGGCCACAATTAGGGTAAAGCTTAAAAAGGCTTTTCTATAGTTGTATATAATATTTCTCATCGTTATTATTTTTTTATTAAAGACTTAAATCAATTCCAAAGGTGAAAAACCTAGGTGTAGGCAAACTTGGATCAGTACTTCCATTGGAATTTCTTCCGTCTATATTGGTTGGCTCTGGATCGTAAAAGTCCCAATGAGGTGCATAAACCGCAACATTTCTAGCGTTGGCATATAACCTAAGACTCTGCAAAGACAATTTTTCAAGAAGGGGTTTTGGAAATCTATAAGCAATGGTAATATTACTTAAACGGATAAATGAAGCATCTCTCCATATGGCAAAATTAGAACTACCATCACTTGAAAACAATCTTGCATAATCGTTAATTGGATTATCCGGTGTCCAGAATGGGGTTTGAATGGAGTTGGTCCTATCTATAAAACCGTTTCTGTTTTTTGCTTCATTAAACACTCTTTTCTGACCCCAATTGGAATAAACCTCAAAGGAAAAATCAAAATTCTTTAGCATAGTGAACCTATTGGACATCGCCCAACTGAAGCGTGGTGATCTATGTCCCTGAAAAACATTATCATCCACGGTAAAATCCCCACTGTTATCAACATCGTTTATTTTCCAATCACCTGGAAAAACGCCATACTCAGCAGCTTGGGCAGCTTCATTGGTCTGCCAGATACCTATGGCTTCCTGACCCCAAATAACGTCTGTGGCCTGTCCTATAAAACGCTGATTTGTAATGTCATCCAATTCATTTCCATTTTCATCAAGATCTCCATATAATTTCCTGATTTTGTTTCTGTTCAAAGAGAAATTAAAACTGGTATTCCATTGGAAATTCTCCCTATTATAATTTTGGGTGGCCAAGGTAAATTCGAGACCTTTATTTTCTATTTCTCCCAAATTGGTAGTTACATTGTTAAAACCAATAATATTGGGCAACTCCCTAGTAACTATAAGATCATTGGTAATATTTTGGTAAGCCTCAATAGAACCTTCAACCACTCCGTTGGCCAAACTAAAATCCAACCCTAAATTGGTAGCTTTGGTACGCTCCCATCTTAGCTCTGTATTTTCCTGAGTTCCATTGTCAAATGTAGGCACGGTAATAACATTGCCCCCGGCATCCACATTTAAATATTTATTTGCACCAAGTCTAGATAATGCAGTAAACCTTCCTATATCCCTATTCCCGTTTTCCCCATAAGACAATCTTAGTTTTAGGAAATTAACAAATTCCGAATTAAAAAAAGATTCATTGGAAATGGTCCAAGCACCTGCTATGGAAGGAAAATATGCTCTTTTATTGTTGGTTCCAAAGGCCGAGTAACCATCCCTACGCATGGTCATCGTTAAAAGGTAGCGGGAATCGTAATTATAATTCAATCGCGTCATTACTGCATCGCCCGTACTTGTTTCGTCCTCACTATCCACTGTTTGCACGGTACCCAATTCCAAGGCACTATAGCCCAAGGCATCACTAGGCTCAAATGTATTGGCTCTAGCACGGGTGAAATAACTTTGATATTTTTCCCCATACACCAAAAACATTAAATTAAAGGAGTGTTTATCTATAGTCTTGTCCCAACGTAAAATGTTATCCAACTGCCATTCATTAATCTTGGTCACCTGTCTTACAGCAGAACCTACTACGTTTTGTGGGCTAGCTGCAGATGCATGATTGTAATATTCCCGAAATTCCAAACGATTGGTATACCCTACTTCATAAGAGAAACCCAATGGCAATTTTAACTTGGCATACACTCTAGAATTAAAGGTATGGTCCAAGTCTATACGATCATTAAACTTCTGAGCCAAAAATGCGTTAACAGCACCCGCCCCGTTATCGTCTTGGGGACTTAAGCGTATATTACCTTCATCATCGAATTCCGAACCCCAGGGACTAGATCTTTCTATTTGACCACGGTCTGCGGCAATAAAACCTTCATTACGTTTTGCAAATTGGGTATTCATCCCAACAGTCAGCCAATCGGTGATTTTAGCATCCAAATTTAATCGCGATCGCAATGCCTCAAATTTTTCTCCATTTATTATACCTTCATTGGAGGTTCTACCAATGGACCAATAATAATTTAATCCACCGTTTCGTCCGGAGATACTGGTATTGATATCATTTCGAAAACCTTTCTGCATTATCCTATCGTACCAATTAATACTATTTCCAGCCAAATAATTTTCTATTTCTACATCCTGAAACCCAATTCTGTTCAACCAGGCCCTAGTGGGGTCTCCAGCAGATCCATCATAGGCCAGCCATTGATCTAAGGTTACACCAGATGGCAAGTTGCTGGGATCATCATATCTTCCCGGATTATCTATAGTATTCTGGGGATTGATACTTTTAAATACTTCAGTTCTCCAGTTCACATAGCCTTGTGCGTCGTATGGCCGCTCCTTATAGGCGTCAGATGCCATTCCCACACTAGTATTGATATTTATGGTAGGCTTATCACTGGTTCCTCTTTTTGTGGTTACCAAAATAACACCACTTGCCCCCCTTGCTCCATAAACGGCGGCAGAACTGGCATCTTTCATCACATCAAGCTTATCGATGTCAGAAGGAGCAATATCGGACAGGTCCCCATTATATATCATTCCGTCCACTACTATCAACGGACTTGAACCCGCACTAAGACTATTATTACCTCGAATTCGGATTTGACTAGTACCTTTAGGGGAAGCGGAAAGCCCAATGCTAAGACCAGCCACATTCCCTCTCAAAACATCGGTCACCGAGTTGGTGGATTGGTCGGAAAGTGCGGCTGCATCCACTTGTGAAATAGCCCCTGTTAGATCCTTCTTTTTTACTGCGCCATAACCTACCAATACTACTTCATCCAAGGTAGATGCAGTAGATTGCATAGTAACATTAATTTGAGCGTTACCATTAATTGGTATTTGCTGCTCTTCAAAACCAATATAGCTAATAGTTAATGTGGCATTTTGGCCGGCCACCTCAAAACTAAAATTTCCGTCAAAATCAGAAACCACCCCATTGGTTGTTCCTTTTTCAATAATGGATGCGCCGGGTAGCGGAACACCAAACTCGTCTACTACGGTTCCCGAAACGGTGAAACCATCTTGCCCATAAACGGACATTGAAAAAAATGTACAGAGAAGCGTTAGAATTAATAACGCCCTGCACCTAACTTTTTTAAATAAATTTCTCATACATAAATGTTTAAAGTTGGTTAGTTATTGAATTTTAGTCATGAGTGGAAAACCAAATCATGTTCACATTCTGGACAAATCTAAATAATTGCATTTTATTACGCAACCGATTGCGTTATTATGTTGGCAATTTTTAACTAAAAAAATCACTTTTGTTGAATTTATACGGTAAAATCCCTCTAATTTCACATATTTTACTCCCTAAATTAAATTGCACTTTAATAATAAAATTTTATTTGTATTATTGTTGCAGAGTTTGTGCAACAATTTATAATATGGACAAGAGAATTACCATTTACGATTTGGCAAAAACGCTGGGTGTTTCGGCCGGAACCGTAAGCAGGAGCCTAAACGACCATCCCTCCATAAGCCAAAAAACCAAGGACCGTGTAATCTCAAAGGCCAATGAACTGGGTTACAAAACCAATAAATTTGCAGTAAACCTCAGCACACAGAAGTCCAATACCATTGGAGTCATTGTCCCCAAACTCAATTCTATTTTCATGTCCACCGTTCTGGCGGGGATAGAAAAAATAGCCAATGAGGCCGGTTATAATTTGATTATAAGTCAGTCTTTGGAGTCTATGGAAAAAGAAAAGTTAAATGCAAAAACGCTCTACGATAGCGGAGTTGATGCCCTTTTGGTATCCTTGGCCTACGACACTACGGACTTTGATCATTTTGCAAATTACATTAGAAACAAAATACCACTTATATTTATTGATAGGGTGCACAATTTGCCCAATTGTTCCACCATAATAATCGATAACAAATTGGCCGGATTTGAGGCTACAGAGCATTTGATAACTCAGGGCTGCAAAAATCTTCTGTATATTAGTGGCAATCTAAAACGTAACGTTTATTCCGAGCGACTGAAAGGATTTAAGGAAGCTATGGCCAAACACAATTTAAAATTTAACCAGGCCAATTTACTGGAATCCGATCTTGGCCCAAGTAGTGTTAAAGATGTCATTGCGCATATCAATAATAATGACATACCCATTGATGGACTGTTCGTAGCCAACGACACCTTTGCCGCCCATTGTATTAAAGAATTAAAAAAAGAGAAGTATAAAATTCCCAGTGACATTAAAATAATTGGGTTTAACAATGACCCTATCTCGGAATTGGTCACCCCAACCCTTAGTACCATAAATTATCCAGGGTACGAATTAGGGGTTTTGGCCGGACAAAGTGTTATTAGCCATTTAAACGGCGGCATAGACTTGCATCCCGCAAACTCCATTACCCTTAGACATAAACTGATAATAAGAGAATCTACACTTTAATAAATATCTAAAATGAACAAAACAGTTTACTCCTTATTTACATTCCTTTTTGTTGGAACAATTTTCGCCCAAAGCCTAGAAGAAATACCCATAGATGACCAATGGCTTGCCAAAATTGAATCACTTGCCCCTACCGCACCTAGAGTTGCGGCAGAAACCAAAAAAATATTGGTATTTTCGCAGCATACCGGTTTCTACCATTGGACCATTCCACACAACGACGAAATGCTGAAAATCCTAGCGAGGAAATCGGGAGCATTTGAGATTACTATTGCACACGACGTTGATAGTTTTGATAAAAAAAATCTAAAGCAATACGATGCCATAATTTTAAACAATTCCAATCCGGCCGGACCTAAGCGGGACTTGTTCTGGGACCTACTAAAGAAGAACACGACCTTGAATGACAACACCATTGCCAAATTGGCGGCAGATTATGAAAAGAATTTAATGGATTATGTTGCAAAGGGTGGTGGATTAATGATCATGCACGGTGCAATCACTGTACAAAACAATTCCAGGGAATTCAGCAAAATGACTGGGGGCAGCTTTGACTACCATCCCAAACAACAGGAAATGCACCTAAAGGAGGTTAATGCCAATCATCCAATGGTACAGGCCTTCAAAGGAAAGGGCTTTACCCACGTGGATGAACCCTATTTTTTCAACAATGCCTATTCTGACTACAACTTTAGACCTTTATTGTACATAGAAGCTGACAAATTGGAGGGTTTACGTAAAGAAGTTACCGACAACACAATCTACGTGTCCTGGATAAAACGACACGGTAAAGGCAGGGTGTTTTATAGCTCCCCTTCACATAACGCCCAGAGCATGGATAATCCGGAATTGCTTCAATTCTTTTTGGATGGTATGCAATACGTAGTGGGCGATTTAAAATGTGATGATAGCCCTATAGGAAAACCTTGACATAATCCCTTATCAATATTATAACATCAATAAAAAATGCGCATCCTTTTAAGATGCGCATTTTTTATTTCTTGCTATTAGTAGCAGCCTTGAATAACCACTTCCCAAAAAGTCTTATTTATTAAAATCGAAAAAGTTTTTGGCGTTATAATAAGAAATATCCGATACAATTTTTCCCAGCAATTTTTCATCTGCCGGTAACTCTCCATTTACTACATCTTTACCTATTAAATTACATAAGATCCTTCTAAAATATTCGTGTCTAGGAAAAGACAAAAAGCTCCTGGAATCGGTCAACATTCCCACAAAACAACTTAAAAGTCCCATATTGGAAAGCACATTCATTTGTTTTTCCATTCCGTCCTTCTGATCTAAAAACCACCATCCAGAGCCAAACTGCACCTTTCCTCTTACGCTACCATCATTAAAATTACCAACCATGGTAGCTATAACTTCATTATCGGAGGGATTAAGATTGTAGATTATAGTTTTGGCCAATTGATCTGTTCCGTCCAATTCATTTAAGAAACCGCTCAATGCACGGGCCTGTGAAAAATCTCCGATAGAATCGAAACCGGTATCGGGCCCCAATTTAGACAATAGCCTTTTATTATTGTCCCGGATGGCCCCTATATGAAATTGTTGCACCCATCCTTTTTTATGATAAGTCCTTCCCAAAAATAGTAACACCTGTGCCTTGAAATATTGTACTTCATCAACAGTTAGTGCCTTACCGTCCAAAACTTTTTTAAATAGACTTTCAGCATCATAAGTGCCTTCCTTGAAATGATATAATTGCTCCAAACCATGGTCAGCAAGCCTTCCTCCTTGTTCATGGAAATAATTGATCCTGTTTTCCAAAGCAGCCAATAAATCTTTGAAAGATGTAATATTGATATTGGACGCTTCTCCCAATTTCTCCATATAGGCAACATATGCAGCTCCCAATTCTATTGCAAATGTCTTATCTGGACGGAAGGTTGGAAAAACTTTTGGCGTAATTCCTTTTTGCTTGATGTTTTTATGGAATTGAAGGGTGTCTATAGATTCATCCGTAGTGCACAAAGACTCCACTTTTTGCTGCTGCAAAAGCCCTATAGTGTTGTGGGAAGGTTGTTGTAACATGGCAGATGTTTTCTCATAAATTTCCTCTGCATTATCAGGCCCCAACAACTCTTGAATTCCAAAATAACGTTGCAATTCAAGATGCGTCCAATGGTATAAAGGATTCCTTACGGTATAGGGTACAGTCTCCGCCCATTTGAGAAACTTTTCCTTATCCGTGGCATTTCCAGTTATATAGCGTTCATTTATCCCAAAAGCACGCATAGCACGCCATTTATAATGATCACCGGCCAACCAGGCCTGACTTATATTTTCAAAAACCCGGTTATTGTCAATTTCTTGTGGAGGAAGATGATTGTGATAATCTATTATGGGCAACTCTTTTGCATAATTGTGGTATAAAGTTTTAGCAAAGTCGCTTTGCAAAAGAAAATCATCATTTATAAAAGTCTTCATCTTTTTCCGGATTTAATTTTTATTTTAATCTACGATCTTTATCACTAAATGTCGTTCTACTCTCTAAGGCTATTTTCCAATATGCTCATACAATTCCTCTTCTGTATACTCCATCCCGTCTTTAGACTTGACATCGCGAAGTTCCTTTATTTTTTCAGGCTTTAAACCCTTAGGGTTAACAGAGAATGCATTGGTCACATAGGATATTATATCCGATATATCCTTATCGGAAAGATTCTTATTATACTTAAGGCCTGGCATTTGATGATTCTCATCATACAATTCGCCTTTTATTTTCAAAGGACCTTTTAGGCCATGAAGAATAATAAGCCCCAATTGTTCCAAATGCGTAGAAATATACTCTGACCCCACCAGTGGTGGTGCCAATCCGTGGATACCCTCCCCACTGGACGAATGGCAAGAAGCACATATTTGTCGGAACAGAATAGCTCCATTGGTCCTAGAATCTGCTCTTGCAATTTTTGTTGAATAAATATAATTAGGTTTGTCGTTTCGTTTACGCTCCACACTTTCGGTTGTTAGACTGGCGAGGTCCGAATCCTTAAGCTTATTAAATTGCCCAAGTTGGGAGTCAAGGACAGTAAGAACATCTTCCGATCCACTGACAATCGCCTCCTGATAAATTTTCTTATCACTGTATTTATTCGCCAAATCGTAAATTATGGGAAAAAATACTTCCTGGTCGTATTTGGCCCAAATCCCCATTGTTGTTGAAAGGTATAGGTCCAACATGGGCTCATTCCTGTTCAAAAGTTCGGCAAAAAGATCTTTTGCTTTGGGAACATTTTTGTCAGAGGCATACTCTTCCATAAGGACAATGGCATGTGATGCAGCTTCGGGATCACCACTTTGAGCTAACTCCTGCAGGAAGTCAAAAGAGAGTGCATTAAGTCCCTTTAACACATAAAGGGCGTGCATTTGAGCCAATGGACTAGTATTGTCCAAAGCCATTTCTTTTAGTTCTGGCAGGGTTTCCTTATTATTTTTATGTATCAGATATTGTTGGGCACGATCGCGCACCCAACCATTGGCATCCTTCAATGATGCAACCAACTGGAATCCTGATAAAGTCTCAAGATCGGGAATGCTCCTCGCTGGTTTGTCTTTGCTTCGGACCCTTAAGATGCGACCATAATCCAGTATGGTGTCCAATTTTTTCTGGGCCGATATCTTTTTTAAATAAGGGCTTAAAAATGCATAATGTTGAATTACACCGCGGTGCATATCTACAACATACATATTCCCATCGGGGCCGGTGGCAAGATTTACCGGGCGGAACCCTTCATCCGTGGAAGCCAAAAACTCCTTTCCCTGCCACGCTTGCTTGGCCTCCACCCGATCCCCATAAAAAGATAGGATATTTCTTTTGATCAAATTGACCTCTGGAACGCATACAAAAACATTCTGGTCGTAATCTTCAGGAAACATCCCGCCCCTATATACCAATGGACCGCAGGCAGCCGTAACATTAACCAATAGACTATCCTGATTCAAAACCCCTTCTTCGTAACCCCGGTTTACAGAGGCAGCATGAAGGGGATAAACACGTTGATCTTTGGTCAAGGTCTCGTCCACTCCTTTTTTGGGAACAAAATATTTATTCCGGACCAATCTATTGGGCAGTATATGATCGCCCAATAGTTGAGTGGAATTGTTATTGTAATAAAGTCTTCCAAAATTGTCATGGGAAATACCCCATTGCCCTCTCTGGGTAGTAGGTTCTTTTTTCCACACTCCATTCGTACGCTGATATCTGAAATTGGATTTGGCATTATATATCCAATTATCCAAATTCATCATTAAACCATTGGGCTGATGTTCCGGGTTACCCACTGTAGCATAAAGTGAATCTACAAGAACCCTGTTTACAGGTTTATCATTCTCAATTTCCACAAACCACAGGTTAGGGGATTCTGCATACAAAAGTCCCCCGTATACCAAAGCCAAAGCTCTAGGCATCACCAAACTATCCAAAAAGGTTTTGGCATGGTCCATAATTCCGTCCTCGTCAAGATCCTCAAGAATTTTAATAGATCCACTTGGCAAATCTTCCCCATCACCTTCCAAATTGACCATAAACCCAGTCATTTCAGCTACCCAAATCCGTCCCTTAGAATCGAAATCTATGGCGACCGGTGCTGTCAAAAGGGGTTCGGACGCCACCATTTCCAAGTCAAAACCATCTTCTACCGTATAATCCTCCAGTGAAATCCGAGGTTCATCATAGGAAGGTTTACATGAAATAATGGTAATTGAAAGGGAAAGAAAAAAACAAAATAATAATCTCATTAAATAAGTAGTTTGTATTCTGTATACTTGAAAAGGCCACTAAAATAATGCAGAGGTAATTAAAATACTAATGGATTAATATATATTTGGCAAAATACAGACAAACAGTGGACTATATGCTTTTAATTTGGCATTTTTCCATTGATAATTAGCTCTTTTCCTGAGAAAAGGGTTCCTTCAAAATATTATTACAAAACTATTTTAGCCCTGTATTTTTTTAATCAATTCACTGATTTTGCTATCCGTTAAGGGCTTGGCAATAAAATCATTGACTATTTCATATTGTTTGGCCTTCTCAATATCCCT
Organism: Arenibacter arenosicollis; assembly: GCF_014397245.1. Classification (GTDB taxonomy): domain Bacteria; phylum Bacteroidota; class Bacteroidia; order Flavobacteriales; family Flavobacteriaceae; genus Arenibacter; species Arenibacter arenosicollis. The sequence goes on from NZ_JACLHY010000008.1 coordinate 93,392, forward strand.
GGAATCTATAGATGAACTTAAAATATAGACTCTAATGTTCTGCACATTGGAAAGTTTACTGAATTCATCCAAAAACTCCCACCCGTCCATTATGGGCATATTAAGGTCTAAAAAAATAACCTCAGGCGAACCTTCCTCAGATTCAAGCATAGGAACTATCATTTCCAGCGCTTCTTTCCCATTTTGAAAGACAATTATATTTGAAGCGAAACCATTATTCTTCAATAAAACTTTTGAACCAAAAACAAAAATAGGGTCATCATCAATGATGCAGGTAGTATTAATTCCCATTCACTTTATAAATTAATGTGTTTTTTTAATTGAAACCCCATAGTCTTTTTAATCTATAGAATATGTTGGTTTCCAATATCAGTAATATTTATTCATCTGGACATTAAGCACTTATTAAAAAATTGTTAAAATTAAGAGGATATTTTCAGAATAACCGTGATCGGTATCCATAACTATGATATCCAATTAAAGAATTTTAAAATATGTCGTAAATTTTGTTCCCTTATTTATTTCACTTTCCACCTCAATCTTACCGCCCATGGCTTCAATTTGATTTTTACTGATAAAAAGCCCTATGCCACGAGCTTCTGGATGACTATGAAATGTTTTGTACATCCCAAAGAGCTTGGATCCATGTCGGTCCAAATCAATTCCAAGTCCGTTATCGGCAACACTCAGAAAAGCATAATCCCCAGCCCTTCCGCCGTTAATTTTTAGTACGGCCGGCCTATCTGGAGATTTGTATTTAATGGCGTTGGTAATCAGATTAAGAATAATACTCTCCAAATAGGCATGCACTGCGAGTACATTAATATCACAATCAACCTCCAATTCTATTTGTGCATTGTTTTTCTTAACTAGGGAATCAACCGTTCCTAAAGCTTTCTGAACGTTTTCCAATAAATTTTGGGAAGTTAAAGTTGAGCTTACTTTAGAATTTATTTCTACAATCTCATTTAGTTGGTATATGGTCTCGTTCATATTATCCGAAACGACCTTAATATTGCGATAGTATTCATTTTTAATTACGTTGGGATCCTCTTGGAATGCCAAATCCAACAACATGGAAATATTGCTGGTATGCGATCTTAAATTATGCGAAACGATATGGGCAAAATTGATCAGGCGGTTGTTATGCTCCGTAAGGTTTTCGGTTAATAGCTTTTTGTCGGAAATATCCTGAATCTGTGCCACCAAATGAGTAACCTTGCCAGCATCATTTTTAACGGCCGCTATGGCTGCATTTACCCAAACATAGCCCCCATTTTTATGCACACAACGTTTCTCCAACTTAAACGACCCTTGTCCCCCACTATGAATTTCTGCCAACATTTCCTCAAGTCTACCCATATCCTCCTGATGCGCCAAATCAAATATTGTTTTTTCCAGAACTTCGGTCTCACTATATCCCAATATTTCACAAATTCTAGGATTGGCCTTACTCAGTCTTCCCTGCAAATCTATGACCAACATGCCTATTGCGGCATGTTTAAAAGACCTCCTAAACTCTTCTTCCTTGACTGCCAATTCTTTTGTTGCCCTGGCCTTTTCATCTATATTCTGAAAAAAACCATATAATCTTGTACAGACGCCATCCACCATTTCCGCAATTCCAATCGTTCTAGACCAAAACACCCTTTGATCAGTTGTAACTACCTGTAGTTCAAGATCAAAGCCTTCTCCTTTTTCAGTAGCTGTTTTTATGGCCTCTATTAGGGCTGCCCTGTGCTCCCCTTCCAGAAAAAAGAGATATACTTGCTCTAATGTAGGGACATAATCTTCAGATACTTTTACCATTTTTTTAATAGTTGGGCTCCAATAAACAGTATTGGTTACAAAATCCAACTCCCAAATACCAATTTTCGCTGCTTCATTGATGCGCTTCATTATGTCCGTGTTATGAGCCAATAGAAGTTCATTCTGTTTACGTTTTGTTATGTCCTGTACTTGGGACACAAAATGTATAATGTCGCCATGGTCATTATGTATTGCGGACATGGATATATTGGCCCAAATAACAGATCCATCTTTGTGTATAAACCTATGCTCTAACTTTATATATTTATGTTTACCATGAAATAATTCTTCTATAAAAGTCCGGTTTATTTTTAAGTCGTCCGGATATGCAATACGCTCCAGATCCATCTGCTGCAATTCAGCTTCGGTATAACCGAAAATATGGCAAAATCTTTTGTTGGCTTTTATCAATTTATTTTGACCATCTATCAAAGCCATTCCCATGGAAGAATGGTTAAAGGTTTGCCTAAATTGCTCCTCTCTGAACCTAATTTCCAACTGTACCTTTTTAATGTCATCAATGTCCTGAATAAGTCCGTATAACTTAACACACTTATTACCTCTATGTTCGGAAGCACCTATTACCCTTACCCATTTCAAGTTTCCGTTCTGTGTTTTTAGCTGCAATTGCTCATCAAACTCCATAGGTTTCAGAAGGGATTGAGAAACTATCCTCTTTATACGTTCACGATTTTCACCTTCCAAATAAAAACTCAAGCCTGCTTCCAAGGTTGGGGTATAATCTTCCGACACCTCGTGTATTTGCTTATTGACTTTACTCCAGAAAATATTGTTTTCCTCTTGATCAACTTCCCAATAACCAATTTTTGCAGCTTCACTGGACCGTTCAAAAAGATTCTTATACTTTTCCAACAAGATTTCATTGGTTTTACGACTAGTTATATCGTAATGAATACCTGATACGATTTCGGGAAGGCCATCTTCATCGTATTTGGTGATTTCACCACGGCTCAAAACCCAAACCCAATGCCCCTTTTTATGTTGCATTCTAAATTCCACCTCGTAAATACCGTTTTCTTTAACATGATTTTCCAGGGAAATATCTATCTCCTCAATATCCTCTGGATGAACCAGCTTTAAAAAAGTGCCGTAGGTTAATGGTTCCAGCTCGGCCAAAGTATAACCGAACATATCTGCCCATCTTTCATTACAAACTACATTCCCTGTTTTTAGATTACCTTCCCATATCCCTATATTGGCCCCCTTTACAACATTTTTATAATGTTCTTTCCAAACGGTCAACTGTCTTTCATCTTCCTTGTATTTTTCAATACTGAAAACAGAACCCAAAAGTGCATGGGCAGCCCCTGAATCATCCAACATCAAATTACCCCTTAAACTAAACCATAAGGAATACCCCTTTAAATGGTTCAATCTTACATCTATGTTTAATGGATATTTTTCAGAATTGTTGATATGCCTTTGACAGGCGTCTTGGATAAGTACTAGATCTTCTTGGTTAACCAATGATAAGAAATTGACCTCTACTACTTTATCGGGTGTTGACGAATAACCAAGTAGTTGTGACAGCTTATAACTAATACCTCCCCTTTCCGGATTTTTCAAATTCCAACACCATATGCCATCCGTAAAATTTTCTTGGACGAGACTAAAAAAATCACCTTCCTTATTTAATAGATCGCCAAATTCGTTTTGTAAGGTAGTCATATTGCTTTTTGGCATAAAATCGTCCTATTTTAAATATAATCATTGCCTAAAACTTCCAATACACCTGCACATTAGAATTAGATTCAAAATTATAAACCTAATGTCCAACAGGATAAACTAATCCTCACTTGAACCAGTATTTACAAAGCAAAGTTGTGCCGTGCAGTTGGTCCGCCATTAAATAGCTACTTAAAAGGAGAGGGGGGAATACCTAGTAGTCGTAACATATTTCCCTATTGCTATTGACTTTATATGATTCAGGTATACACAGTGTATACCCAAATATAAACAAAGAAACCGTTAACACTGAAACGATTTCAAAAATGATAAATTATATCGGCCTTAAAATTTTAATAAATACTAAGGAATAAATTTTCACCCGTGGAAAATATATAGTAGGAAATGGCCACAAAAAAAGATAGATTATTTGAAAAACTTCCAAATTCACCAACAATGTTGGACTGTCCCTTTTTATGGCCTATTTAGCATTCTTAAATACTTACATTCTTAACATTAGGCAGAATTCCTACTTGCATTTATATTTCCGTATAAGGACCTAATTACTATTTTCTCATATAAATCCTTATACTCGGTGTCCTTACTCATTTGCTGAAGGGCAAATTGTTGGATAACCAATAAAGGCAATACTATATTTTCCCTTATTTTAACCGATTCCCTTGAAACCGATTCTTTTTCCATCAATATCTTGGAATCTGAAATAAGCAATAACATTTCCTTGGACAGCAAATATTCCTCATATAGAATTTTCCAGAAATCACCATATTCCTTATCATCCTTCATATAGCTGGTCAATTCAAAATAACATTTGGCCAAGGACATCATACTATTGAGCATCAGTGCCTTAAACAAAGGGACATCTTTGAACAATTTTTTCAAATCCCCTAATTTCCCTTGATCTTTTAAAATCTTAATAGCAGTACCAATACCAAAATAACCTGGAACATTCTGCTTAAGTTGACTCCATGAACCTACAAAAGAAATAGCCCTTAAATCCGTGAGCTCCAGTTTTTTCTTATGGCCTCTTTTCCCCGGTCTACTCCCTATATTCGCTTTTTGGTAGTATTTTAAAGTACTCTTATTTTCTAAGTACGAGATGAATTTATCATGATTCTTTAAGTCATCATATTTTTTGAAACTTAAATCGGACAAGGCCTCCAATAATTCCCTGGATTCCTTGGAAATAATATTTTCCTTACCGAAAAAATTATTGGAAAGACCTGCAGTTAATAATTGTTCACAGTTATGTATAAACTGCTCCTTGGTACCATAAGTACTAGTTATAGTCTGCCCTTGTATGGTTAGTTGTATTTCATTATTGGCAATGTCTTTGGTTTGTGCCGCGTAAAACCTATGGGTTTTTCCTCCACCACGGGCAGGTGGTCCTCCACGCCCGTCAAAAAATATCGCCTTAATATTATTTTGATCACAAACGGCAGACAATTTTTCTTTGGTCTTGAAAATTTCCCAATTCGCCTTTACATATCCTCCATCCTTGGTGCCATCAGAAAACCCGAGCATTATGGTCTGCTTATAACTGCGCTGATCCAGATGCTTTATATAAGCAGGGAGATCAAACAATTCATTCATAGTATTTTCTGAACTTTCCATTCCTTTCATGGTCTCAAACAAAGGAATAATATCGAAGGTAATTTTATCAGAATCCCAACCACACCATCTAAATAGTCCGTAAACAAAAAGAACAGAAAAGATATTCTCGGAATTACTTATAACATAGCGGTTGCAGCCTTCTTCCCCATTTTTTTCCTGTATCCCTCTTAACTGTAGGATATTCTGGATGGTTTCGCGGACAATATCCTCCTCAAAATCCTGTTGTTGTAGGTTGATCTCCTTATGGAGTAGGATATCTATTAATTCCTGTTTATCCAGTTCATCAATATTATCAGAAATATATCCGTTCTCCTTAAGAATTGCTTCTACCACTTGTCTATGAACGCTATGGTCTTGTCTAATATCCAAGGTGGCAAAATGCGTCCTAAATATTTTTACCTTGTCTATAAGATAATCCAAATCCTTTAGGTACAACTTGTGGTATTTATTAATCAATATCGACCTAATTTCAAGAAGAGGTTCTATAATTTCATCGTAGCGCAACACTTTGCTGGCATCGAACATGGTATTGTACAACCGTCCCCTTAAATTGGATATTACATCCTGCAGTTCCCTAAAAGTTAATTTTTGCTGTAAGTTTTTTACATCGTGATAATAACATTTCATTAGGGTAATACGTAGCTCGTCGGCCACATCCTTGGTAATACTGGAAGTCACAAAAGGGTTTCCATCCCTATCCCCACCAGGCCAAAACCCAAGTTTCATGATGTTATGGTTATTAAAATCCATGTCGCCAATATTATCCTTGATGTAGGCATAAAGGTCACCAACAGCATCATAATAAACATTCCGTAAAATGTATATTATATTTTTAGCTTCATCCAAGGGAGTAGGTTTTTTAGCATTGATTAAAGAGGTTAGCCCCAATTGTTGAAGCACAAGATCAATGTCATTGATTTTATTTTCTAAAATCAGACTCCTTAAATTACTAATGATATCCAATACAGCAGGGGTGTAAAATTGGGTAGGATGTGCCGTTAAAACGATGCGAGCACTAAAGGTGGACAATTTTTCCGAAATCTGGTCCCAACTTTTATTTTTGTCAACAAGCTGAAAATAATCACCAATAGTCAGTGAACTACTGTGTTTCTGTAGCCTTGGAAAGGCTGCATCCTCAACACTGTCATACAACACCACTTGTCTTTCCACATACTGAATAATCCGGAACATAAAATCTATCCTGTCTTTTTCCGAATCTATCTTGGCATAGTTTTCAAAAAAAGCGTCCAAAATTTCCTGCGGATTTTTCCCGGATTTCAATCCCTTTTCAGCCTGATCCAATAATAAGGGAATAAGCATCCCGACATTTTCAATATTTTGATACGGCAAATTAAGGAACAAGCTATTATAAATATTGAACTTGTTATGAACTGATTTTTTAAACTCGTCTAATCTCTCTGATTGATGCATACATCTTTAATTACATTCTACATTATCAATTCCCACAAAAATAGGAACATGAATTTCAAAAATTAAATATCGGCATATTTTTAGATTTGAAGTAAGAAATATGCTCCAAACATCAAAATTTTATGGGGACACCTCAAAATCAATCCACTTCACAACAATAATTTTCCAAACGGATTACAACAACTTACATTTACATTGTAATAATAGAAAAGTAATTTTTTCATTTTCATATAGTGTTCTCGTAAAAGAGCTTTGTCGAACTGGCAAGGCTCTTTTTAGTTTCTGCCTATTTAATGGCAACTCTATTACATTACCTAGTTAAAAACAAAATATAAGCTTTTCCATATCAATAATACCTATAATCAGGACTTTCTGAAATAGGCATTTATGCAAACCTTTGCATAATTAATATTTCCCTATCTTTCCCATTATCAATATTTTATTGTTTTTTTGATTAGCACCCACTCCTGTTTTCATTTATGATTATCCAACAACATTTGCGCATTTTACTGATTATGATAAGTTTCATAATCGCGTCTTCCTGCGCAACAAAAAAAATCAAAAATCCGGAAGGTATAAAATTGGCCGTCCTAGCCGACGTACATTTGAGCGATGTTTATGGCGAGCTAAAGGATAATGATTACAAGGGGCTAAAGATTAAGCTAAATGGGGAGTATGCCTTTATAAGGACCATGAAATCGCAACTGCATTCCACACGCATCTTCAATGAAAATTATTTTGCCTTTTTGTCCGCCCTGGATGATGTGGTAAGTAGGGAAATAAAATACGTTCTTTTGCCTGGTGATTTTTCCGATGACGGCCAGCCCATACACATTAGGGGGTTAAAAAATATTCTTGACCATTACACAAAGACTTATGGACTTCAGTTTTTCCTGATTACGGGGAACCATGATGTGGTTCAACCCTTTAACCATAAGGATGGCAAGACCGACTTTCTGGGTGAAGGCGGAAAGTCACAACCTATTATGTCCCAACCGAACATGTACACTTCCAAGATGGATATGGAAAATCCCGTTGTAATATCCAGCGATCTTCAAAATTTGGGATATGAAGAAATTACAAGGTTTTTGGGCGATTATGGCTTTTTTCCAAAAAAAGAGTACCTCTACTGGGAAACTCCTTTTTCAAATTACAACTTCGAATCCTACAGCTATGACAAGGCTCGTAAAACTGCCGATTTAGAAAATAGAAGCCACCAAATTCCTTCGAATAATTTACCAATGCATGATATAAGCTATTTAGTTGAACCCATAGAAGGATTATGGCTATTGGCGCTTGATGCCAATACCTATATTCAAGACAAGAAGTTAAATGTTGATATTGCCCAACCTGAATATCCAAATACTGGGCTAGGACTAAACAATCTACTTACGGATAAAAAATACCTTTTGGACTGGGTACGTAAAGTAGCTGATAATGCTAAAAAACAGGGCAAGACCCTTGTTGCTTTTAGTCATTATCCCATGGTGGAATTCAATGACGGAGCATCCCCGGAAATGGAAGAATTACTGGTTGGCAGCAAGATGCAAATAAAAAGGGTTCCCGATAAAAAGGTCGCACAATTATTCGCTGAAGCAGGTCTAAAACTTCATCTGGGAGGCCATATGCACATTAATGATACCGGAGTCGCAGTTTCCGTGGAAGGCAATACCTTGTTCAATATTCAGACCCCTTCACTCGCAGCCTACAAACCGGCCTATAAAATACTGACACTTAAACATGGGGGATTCGCTGAGGTGGAAACTGTTGTCATGGATACCGTCTCCAGATATAAGGAATTTTTTGAGCTATACCATCAAGAATTTGGCTTTTTGGAACTCACGAAAGAAAGAAGTATCTGGAATAAGGACATTTTGTCTTCCAAAAACTATATGGAATTCATGGAATGGCATCTTAAAGAACTGGTGAGACTTCGATTCCTCCCTAGTGAATGGCCAGTTGAATTCAAGGATTTTGTTGTGGGCCTTTCCGGCAAGGAGCTAATACTGCTGTCCCAATTAAATACCTCCCTAACCATGGATGAGGTAGTGCAAGACTATAGAGAAAATCCAGAGAAAGTAGTGGACAGCCTAAATCTCTATAAAGGCAAAACATGGGAACAACAAATTAATGTAAATGACTTGGACGATTGGTCCGGCTATGATTTGTTAATGGATCTTTATAGGCTAAGAAGCGCTGATGAGTTGGCTATGGATGACATCGGGGCCAACAGATCACATCAATATCAATTCATAATAGATTCCTTTTTAAACAATCCTTCCTTCAAAGGCGATGCTTCCCCCTCTAAAAGAAAAATGTTACTACTGATGAACATTTTTGATAAATTTTTAAATGGGGCACCCTCGGACCATTTTCAACTAGACCTTAATTCAGGAAATATCTTTTCCTTAAAAAAACCTTTACATGAAAACAAATAAGCAATTACACTGCACGCTCCTGATATTTTTATTTGGGATGACAGGGCTGTCCGCCCAAAACAAATTGGAAGTTGATTATGTGAACCCACTAATTGGAACCCCGTCAGCTGGTTTTATCGATGGAAGGGATGGTGGAGGTACCATGCCTTGTGTGGGAACCCCTTTTGCGATGACCAATTTTGTGGCCCAGACACGTGAAAACAAGATCAGTGAAATGCCCTATGTCTATGAAGACAATACCATACAAGGCTTTATGGCCACTCACCAGCCAACGGTGTGGATGGGCGATTATGGCTACGTCTCCGTAATGCCTCAAGTTGGAAAATTAAAGTTACTTCCCAAAGACAGGGCCCTGCCATTTACCCATAAGGATGAAATTTCGAAACCCAATTACTACAGTGTTTCCATGGGTGATAAAAGTCAAAAAATAAAAGGGGAAATAGCGGCTGCATCACGCTGTGGTATATTTCAATTCACCTTTCCAAAGTCCGATGAATCCCACATCGTTATCCAAGGTATTAATATAACGGAAAATAAAAAATCGTTTCACGGCTATATCAATATAGATGAAAATAAAAGGGAAATTACTGGTTACAACCCTGAGCGGATGTCTTCACATTTGGGACCGGAGCTCAAAAACTTTAAAGGCTATTTCGTAATTCAATTTGATAAATCCTTTGAGCGATTTGGAACTTGGAATTCCTTTAGGACGGAACCCGACATAAAAGAAATGGGCAGAGAGCAGACCGGTGCCAGAATGGGCGGATACATAAGTTTCAAAACGGAAAAAAATGAAAAGGTCAAAGTAAAAATTGCAACTTCCTTTATAAGCTTGGAACAAGCCCGCGAAAACTTATCCAAGGAAATACCGGATTGGGATTTTAATAAAGTAGTGGAAAATACCCGGGATATTTGGCAAGAAAATCTCTCTAGAATTAAAGTAAATGGAGCTACGGAAGATCAGAAAAGTATATTCTATACCGCCTTGTTCCACACCATGTTGTTTCCTAGGGAATTTTCTGAGTACGGTCGCTATTACAGTCCGTTCGATGATAAGGTCCATAAAGGGGTTTCGTATAACGATTACTCCCTTTGGGATACTTTTAGGGCCCTACACCCCCTACTGCATTTTACACATCCAGAACGGGTTAGCCCTATGATACAATCCCTATTGCAAATGTACCAAGAGGGCGGGTGGCTGCCAAAATGGCCAAATCCTACCTATACCAACATCATGACGGGGACCCACGCCGACGCCGTAATTGCGGATGCCTATGTAAAAGGCTTTAGGGATTACGACCTAGATCTAGCTTATGAAGCTGTTCGAAAAAATGCCATGCACCCACCTTATAGAGACACCGAAAAGCCATGGGGGGACAGGGATGAAGGTACTTTATACGAGGCAAGGGGCGGACTCACCTACTATCATTCCTTAGGGTATGTGGCAGCCGATAAGACTCGGGAATCAGTTACAAGGACCATTGAATTTGGAATAGATGACTATAGCATTGCCCAAATGGCCAAGGATATGGGTAAAATGGAAGACTATGAGAGATTAATGGGATGGAGCAAAAACTACAAAAACCTTTACAATAAGGAGACCGGCTTCCTAAATGCCCGTCTATTTAATGGGGATTGGGACAAAAACGTACAGGAAGGTTTTACGGAAGGTGGACGATGGACCTATTTATTTGGGGCCATGCACGATATACAAGGAAGCATTGAACTCTTTGGAGGAAGGGATAAGTATGCCGCCAAATTAAATGAAAATTTTGATGGGCAGCACTACCGTCATGATAATGAACCCGGACATCATTATGCCTACCTTTTCAACTATGCAGGGCAACCTTGGAAAACCCAAGAGCTTATCCGTAAGCACACCTCAACCATTAATTATAGAAATCATCCTCTAGGAATCAACGGAAACGATGATTGCGGACAAATGTCGGCTTGGTATGTTTTTGGCGTTATGGGATTTTACCCTGTCACTCCGGGAACGGATATATTTGCCATTGGGGCTCCGCAATTTCCAGAATTCACCCTTAGCCTACGCAAGAACGGTGAGCCAAAATCCTTTAAGATAAAAGCCAACAACCTCTCCGAAGAGAATATGTACATTCAGTCCCTGAAATTGGACGGAAAGATATTGGATGAACCTTTTATCACTTATACTCAAATAATGAATGGTGATGTCCTAGAATTTGAAATGGGAAAAAGCCCCAATCCCAACGCTTTTAAAAACAACTAAAAAAGGAGTATAGTGATATAAATTCCCCATTGTTCCAAAATAACAAAGAGGATGGTTTTCAAAGTTAAAACCATCCTCTTAATACTTTATAGATTAGTTCTTTTATTCTCCCGATATATACCTCAACCACGCCATTATTTCTTGGGTATGGAGTTGGTAATCGGAAATCTCGGTTGGAATTCCTTTCTGTTCCTTCAATGACAAGGCGAATTCCTTAACGTCCTCCAAAGATTTAAAAGCACCACTGTTGACCAATTTTTCGGATAAAAACGAACCGATCAATGCCATGTCCGAAGTACTAAATTCAGGATGGTATTGAACCCCAAAAAATGAACCTTTTTTATAGTCGAATGTCATTGCCTGTACCTTGGAATGAGAATTACCGGCTAAAATAAGGGCGTTTTCGGGCACTTTTGCAACTTCATCATAATGAATACACAGTGATGAATAGGTCTTTTTACGGTGGGAAGTTAACGGACTTTTCCTTCCCAAGGGAGTGAGATCAATTGGTTTGGAGATTCCAAACTCCAAACCGTTCTTGCTAAGTGCCACCTTGCCCCCAGCTACTACCGTAGCTATCTGCATTCCCCAACAGCTTCCGTAAAACGGCACACCGCTCTTGAAAACCTCATTGGCAAAATTTAATTGCTGTTGAACATCCGGGATATCATCAAGGACACTAAGGGAGCTGCCTGTCCACAATACCCCATCATATTTTTCCAATTGTTCAGCTGTAGGCAATTCACTTGCCCCATCAGCCGGAAAGGCAAAATTTGTCTGAGCCTTTGGGACCAAGCCCCTCAGCATTTCTTGAAACATTAGATGATAAGGCTTTATCCCAAAGGCTCCTCTTTGCAGGCGTGTTTGTTCGTTATTGCCTTCTACTATTAATAATTTCACTCTTACAGTCCTTTTATTTCACCAGAAACAGCAGCTTTAAAAAGTTGCTCCAAATCCTTTGCATTAACAGGTTTTGCGTTGGAAGGTGTTGATGGATCTTTAAAAGCCATTTCCCCTATTTCCTTTGCGTTATCAGTATTAATGTCGATATCTTTTAGTGTATGTGGAATATTCAATTCTTTTCTCAGACCGATTATATAATCTATAATAGCATCGGTACCATGCTTTTCCAGTCCCAGGACTTTGCTTAAATGCACCATTCTATCCTCAATAGCTGCCTTATTCTGTTTTAAGGCATATGGCAATATTATGGCATTTAACAAACCGTGTTGTTTATTGTAAATGGCTCCCAATTGATGGGCCACTGAATGAACGGAACCTAATCCTTTTTGAAAGGCCGTTGCCCCCATAGAAGCTGCTACCAGCATTTGTCCCCTAGCCTCCAGGTTTTTTCCGTCCTTTACTGCAATCGGCAAATATTTGGCAATAATACGGATGGCTTCAATAGCAATACCTTCGGCCATTGGATGATATCCCGGAGCGCAATATGCTTCAATGGCATGCACCATAGCATCCACCCCTGTCCAAGCAGTGATATGAGGTGGCAAGCCTAAAGTCAATTCAGGATCGGATATCACTATTGCCGGTAACATTTTAGGATGAAAAATGATTTTCTTGGTGTGCAATTTTTCATCCAAAATCACCGATGCCCTACCCACCTCTGACCCTGTGCCAGCAGTAGTCGGGACAGCTATAATGGGAGCAATTCCGGCTAGGTCGGCATAACTCCAATTGTCGCCCACATCTTCAAAATCCCAAAGCGACCTGGTCTGTCCGGACATAAATGCGATTGTCTTGGCCGCATCAATCGCAGAACCACCACCAAATGCTATAACTCCATCATGTTTATTTTTTACATAATGGGCCACTCCGTCGACAACATTTTTTTCGGTAGGATTCCCCTGCACATCACTGTATACCGTAAAATTTAACCCTTCCTTTTTTAAGATGTTTATAGTTTTTTCTACTATATCCAATTTTACCAGGCCTTCATCAGTAACAAATAAAGGGTTCTTGATCCCCAATTTTTGGCATGCCTGTGATATTTCATTTATTCTACCATTTCCAAACCAGATGGTGGTAGGATAATTCCAATTTGTATTTGCTAATTGCATTAATTCTTATTTTTTAATTCAATAAATTGATTTCTAAATTTTATTTCCCTTTTCTAAAATTAAACGACTTCACCCGTGTAACATGGTCGTAGCCAATTTTTGACAGGGTAACGCCCTTTCCCGAATTTTTAACACCAGTCCAAGCCAAGGCAGGATCCAAATAATCACAGCGGTTCATGAAAACTGTACCGGTTTCAATTCTCCTTCCCAAATCCATAGCCCTATCCATATCATTGCCCCAAATGGAAGCGGTAAGTCCGTATTGGGAATCATTCATCAATCGCAATGCTTCTTCATCGTTCCTCACCTTCATTATTCCAACTACCGGTCCAAAACTTTCCTCGCTCATTACATCCATAGTATGATCCACATTCACCAGTACATGAGGGGATAAATAGGGAGTATCTCTTTTGGATGCCGCGAACAGGGATTCCGGCACCAAGGACTTTGCTCCTTTACCCAATGCCTGTTCTATTTGTTTTCTTACGTAATTAGCCGCATCAGTCTTCACCATTGGTCCCAGATTGGTCCCTGCATCCAAAGGATTTCCCAATTTGTATTGCTTTGTCAACGCTACAAATCCGTCAATAAACTTGTCATAAAGAGATTCGTGGACATAAATTCTTTCAATACCACAGCAGGATTGTCCACTATTAAAAAATGCTCCGTCCACCAAATTTTCTACACTATTCTCCAAATTGGCATCGGCCATTACATAGGCGGGATCCTTTCCTCCCAATTCCAAACCACAGGGAATAAACTTGTTCAGCAAAGAATTTTGAACGGCTATTCCTCCCTGTACAGAACCTGTAAAGTATACCCCGTCAATTCTGGTATCGGAAACTAATTGGGCCGTATTTTTATGGTTCAAGTGCAGTATTTGAAAAACGCCCTTCGGCAAGCCGGCCTTCGCAGCTGCTTTGGCATATCGTTCCGCTACCAAAGGTGTCTGAAAAGAATGCTTTAAAATCACCACGTTACCTGCCATTAGAGCAGGAACAATAGCATTTACAGAGGTCAAGAAAGGATAATTCCAAGGGCTTAACACACTAACAACACCAATGGGCACACGTTCTACCCATCTTTTATCCGGATTGGCACTATCTTCTACTTTATAATCGGTTAAAGCCTCTTCCGCTGCACCTATCATATAATGGGCACGGTCCGCAAACCCTTTTATCTCGCCCGGGGACTGACCCAAGGGCCTACCCATTTGCCAGGTAATTTCGAGAGCAATGTCATTCTTATCCTGAACAATGGCCTCCACAAAAGATGTAATATACTTTGCACGTTGAGCAATGGATAGATCGGACCACAATGGAAAAGCACTTTCGGCCAAACTTAAAGCCTGCTCAATATCCTTTGGGCCATGTTCTTCGGCAGTGTAATAAATACTGCCATCTATAGGTGATATAGTGTTTATCATTTTTTAAATTATTTCAAAATAACGTTTTAATTGCCAGTCTGTTATGGCTCCAAGTTGTTGTTGATCTTCCCATAGTCGGGTATACGCATAATGATCCACAAATATATCACCAAACAAGTCTCGTGCAATTTTTGAATTCTTAAATTTCTCAGCAGCATGTGATAAGGTCCTGGGCAACTGAAGTTCCTGAGGAAAATCTACATCATAGGCATTACCATCCACAGCTTTGGTTGGTTCAATTTTATTCTCTATACCCCATATTCCGGAACCAATTGCGGCTGCCAGCGCCAAATATGGATTAATATCGGCCGCTGAAACCCTATACTCCACTCTTTGTGATTTTTCCGATCCCGGGATGGCCCTAAGTGCACAAGTTCTATTGTCCATACCCCAAGAAGCAGCCGTAGGTGCCCAAAAACCTGGAATAAGACGGGTATAGCTGTTACAGGTAGAGGCCACCATGGCGAGCAATTCGGGCATTAACTTTTGCTGACCCCCTATAAACCAACGCATAACGTCTGACATTCCATGTTCCTTGCTTTCATTATAAAAGGCAGATGAACCATCCTTCTTTTGTAAAGAAATATGGATATGTCCGGATTGCCCTGGATAATTGGAAGACCATTTGGCCATAAAAGAGGCCATTAAACTGTTCTGCTGTGCCCATACTTTTACAAAGTTTTTAAACAAAGCCCCATTATCGGCTGCCCTTAGCGCCTCGGAATATTCAAGAGCTCCTTCGAGCACCCCTGCCCCGGTTTCTGTGTGCAGGCCTTCCAAAGGCATTCCCATCTCCTGGGCAAGACTCATTATTTCATGGTAAAAATTGGCATGGGTAGAACTTCGCAATATGGAATATCCAAAATTACCCGGTGTCATAGGTTCCAAATTATGGTAATTTTTATCGCGAATGGATTTTGGGGTCTCATTGAACAAGAAAAATTCGAACTCAAAGGATGAGCTTGCCGTATACCCAATATTCCCTAATCTATCCAAGGTTTTACGAAGTACAGATCTGGGGCACACACTTGCCGCTTTACTCTCGGAAAAATCAACCAAAAATATGACCGATTTATAATCTTCCGTTGGCAACACCCTCATACTCGACGCGTCTATTGTGGCATTGGCATCCGTAAAACCATCAGCCCAACCGGTAAAGGAATCATTCTTATATAAAACATCATTGGAGTCCCAGCCAAAGATTACACTGCAAAATCCGAATCCCTTGTCCAAAGCCGAAAGGAACTTTTTAGAATTCACATATTTCCCACGGAGTACGCCATCAACATCAACCACAGCCAACTTTATATTTTCAATCTGATGTTCGCTAATATATTTTTTAACCGATTCCGGTGTTATTTTTGGTTCTTCCTTTTTCATCTATTTAAAAATTTTTATTAATCTGAAAATGAACACGATAAAAAAATTTTGTGTAAATCAATCGCTACGCTTTCCCATAAACCTGCCTTCCGGCAGGCAGAATTTTAATTATTTCGGTTGGTATGCAAAAAATTAATTTTGTTTATGCTCATTTCATCGGTTAATTTTTGTTGTTTGTATTGGCCCAATAACCCTCCTAATGCAATGTAAGGTTTCATTTGACCACTTTTTGGTTGATTTTTCAATTCTTAATCTAAAGTGCGGTTTTAAGACACAGCGGTATTGGTACTATCCCAAATGTTGCTAATCCAAGTTTTCAATACATATATGCAAGCCAACAAGGGGATCTTCTATAAAAATATTGATTAATGTCCACCTCCACGTATAAAATCTAGTTTTTTACAAGTGCTTTTTTCGTTTCGTGCTCCAAAGCAAATTCTTCCTCAGGGGAGAGGATCAATCGGTGCCTACCCTTAAGTGCAAAGTATGCCAAACCTATTATTAAATAGCCTATGGATATAAAGACAGCAGTCCTATAGGATTGATCCTGTAGCTGAAAATATATAATTACACTTGCCAATAAAATAGTGGTCCAAGCACCAAACTTCCCAAAAGGGCTAACATAAGGCCTTTCTAGATCAGGCTTGTTTTTTCGCAATAACAAAAAAGAACCGCATTGTAGAATATAGGATAACATGGCACTAAAAACAGCGATGTTCAATAAAGCCCCTCCAATAAAGACCTCACTTTCATTTCCGGCCAAAAATTTGGTGACCATCAAAACCAAAAAACCTATAACAGATCCCAAAATCAAAGCGGTATAAGGTGTTTTTCTTTTGCTATGGGTAAGGGACAGCAATACTGGAAAATAACCTGCCCTGGATAGGGAATAAATTTGTCTCCCAAAAGCGAAGATAATAGTATGGAATGATGCCAAAAGACCAATGGAAGCCACTAAGGCCAAAAGTTTGGCAATATGATCACCGTACAATACTTTAAATCCGTCCAATAAAGGTTCCCCGGATTGAGAAAGGGCAAAAGAACCCAAAGGTATTGAAGCATTAAGCCAAAGGATTAAAAAAGCCGAAATAATCAGCGTAATGATTCCATAGGTCAATCCCTTTGGCATATCCTTTTTGGGATCCACTGATTCTTCTGCCGCCAATGGCAATTGTTCAATGGCCAAAAACAACCATACTGCAAAGGGCATGGCTTTGAGGGCTCCTTCCCAGCCCAAAGGGAATAATGAACCTCCTCCGCCAGGCAAATGTTCAGCAGTACCATCGGCACCTGCCTTAATATCCAACGCATAGGTAGTAAAATCGGCACTTCCGATAGAGGATACCCAAAATATACCCAAACAGCCCAAAGCCAATAAAGTAAGTGCTACAGTAAATCTAAAAGAGAGTTCCACTCCTACTATGTTCAACAAAGTAAAGATCGTATAGAATCCGAACCACCAAAGGGGCAACAATTCCGGTGATGTTTCAAAAATTCCCTGCATATAATTACTAAGAAAAAACACAATAACGGCCGGTGTAAGAATAAATTCCAGGTTTTCCACCAGTCCTGTAAAGAATCCGCCCCAAGGTCCCATGGCCGATCTGGCAAAAGAATAAGCGCCACCGGTATGTGGCAGGGCAGGAGACATTTCTGCAACGCTCTGGGTAAGCCCAACATACATGATAGCTACAATACAAGTAGCAACGAACATACCACCCCATCCTCCTGAAGCCAGTCCCAAGTTCCATCCAGAAAAATGTCCCGATATCACGGCACCCACCCCTAAGGCCCATAAGGACCAAACACCTGCATGGCGTTTAAGTTCCCTGGATTCAAAATAGGATTTGTCCATTTTCTTGTACTTCACGCCTTTGCTCATATCAATTAATCTTGGTTTAGGTTATTTATAAATTACTTAGTTGGTAACTAATTTACTATGAAATAGGAAAAGCATCACCCCAAAAATTTCAATGCGGATCAATATTCTCAAGAAAAAGACCATAGGGAAAGAATCCCTATGGTCTAAAAGATTCATAATAAATTTTACTTAATTGTCCATTTAATTATTACTGGCAACATCCCACCACAGTCTGGTATTTAAATCGTCACCACCCATTCTGGTAACTGCTTGTTGATAGTTGGCATTATTGGTTGATTTTACCTCGTTTGGATATTGAAACCTTACCGGCACCAATTTATCATTGCCTGCATCCTCACCGGGAATGACTTCAGGCATTCCGGTGCGCCTCCAGTCGGACCATGCCTCAAAACCAGTATAAAATAAGGATATCCATTTTTGCAAGGCTATTTTCTCCAACTTTTCCCCGGCTGTACCTGAGTAGGCCACCGTAGTCTGTGCAATATAACCGTCCAGATCAAAAGCTTGTAGATCAGCCGCAATCTCATTCCATCCACCAGCGTTGATTCTATCCAAATAATACGAAAATGAGGCTCTAATTCCATTTTCATAGTAAGTTGCCGCATCGCCTATAGTAATGAAATTTCTTTCCCTAGCTTCTGCCAAGATAAATTGAAGTTCGGAATAATCCATTATAATGGTCTGTGATGCGGTTGCCGAAGCCAGTTCAACATTACACGCCCTACATGCCAGAAGAATACCAATTCTAGAAATAAAATTGGACCCCACTTCATTTGGGTTTCCTGATGGACTATAACTTAAGGCGGCCTCATCATCCAAGCCATTTGGCATGCCCACATAATCATCCAAATTATCGGAATATATTCCCTTTCCTGAATTGGAAGTGGGTTGTGCAAATACGATAAGTCTTCTGTCGTTGAGAGCCTTAAGTCTAGTTTCCAATGTAAGACTTAATCTAACCTCATCAAAACTTCCTGAACGGGTATCATATTTGGGTTGGGGGTTATCAGGATTCCATTGTAACAATGCGGCATCCGCGTTGCTGTCAAATATAGGATAAGTGGTTAAGTCACCCATTATCTCCGCCATTCCCGCAACGGCCTTTGAATTATCCACATCACTGATTCTCATCAACAAACGAAGTCGGAGCGAATTGGCAAATTTCCTCCATTTAAGTACATCGCCACCGTACAATATATCACCCGATATATTACCTGCGCCCGTCAAGGCCGCGTTGGCAGTTTTTAAGTCGGCCAAAATACCGTCGTAAATTTCCTGTTGCGGTGTAAATTCGGGCGTAATGTTATCATCAGTAATCCCTTTTATAGCGTCTGTGTAAGGAACATCACCATAAGCATCCGTTAAATAGGAATAAATCCATGATTTTACGATCAGTCCAACACCATAATAATTTTGACGATCGGGATTTTCTTTGTTATCGCGAATAATATTCTCAATATCCCTTAAACCATCGTAGCTGGAATTATAAGGGTCGCTTGTAGGCGACCAATTGTATCTGTCACCAGAAGTAAACTGAAGTCGGGCCCCATACTGAACTACAGTAAAACCTTCTTCCCATCCTTGATTCCCCCAATTGTAGGCCATTTGCCTTAAAACTCCTGGCAAAAGCAATTCCGAAGAAGCTTGCTCAGGAAAATTCGGGTTTTTATTTATTTCTTCGAAGTCTTCCGTACAACCCATAAAAGCCGCCAAAAGAAACAACATGAAGAAACCCTGTTTTGAAATATGTATGTTTTTCATCTTTTATGCAATTAAAAATCGATTTGTAAATTTAGCGTGTATGTTTTAGTGCTGGGATAAGACATATTTTCTATCCCCGGCTGTAAAGTACCGCCGGCAACGGCCACCGTTTCCGGATCAAAATGCGGGTTATCCGTCCAAAGCACCAAATTTCTACCAGTCAGTGATAATCTTGCCTTGCTTATTGGCAGTTTATCAATAATTCTGGCCGGTAAGGTGTAGCCCATAGAAACTTCACGCAATTTGGTATAGGAAGCATCGTACTTGGCAGCCTCTACGTTATCCCGTTCATAATAACGGTTGTTGTATGTCCTTACATCCACATTAGTTGTGTTTGGTGTATATACTCCAGGGGAAGTTTCCACTACCCCTTCTGCCACTATACCTGTTTCCCTACCTACTAAGGTTTCCTTTAATTGCCCAGAAGTGGAACCTATAGTTTTGGTTCTGGACACTACAATTCCACCCTGCCTTATATCGAACATAAAACCTAAATCCAAAGACTTATATTTAAAACTATTCAGGATTCCGAGCGTATAATCGGGTGCATAATCACCTTGGTACACCAAACCATCCGTTCTAATTGGAATACCATTGGAATTAACTATTTTTTGACCAAAGTATTCACTGTTTGGATCTTCAACACGTTGAAACCCTCTACCGTAAATAGCACTTATAGAACCGCCTTCCCTAGCCTGTATGAAGACACTGTTCCTTTCGGTAAGGGTATAATCTATACCTCCCAAATCTGTAACCTCGCTTCTATTGCGGGAATAGTTGAACATGGTGTTCCAACTAAAACTCTCGGTTCTTACCGGAACAACATTTAAGATTGCCTCAAAACCATAATTCCTTACTTCACCGGCATTGATCAATTTACTGGTATATCCGCTGGAAATATCAGTACTTATCGGGATAATTTGGTTTTTGGTTCTACCGTCGTAATAAGTGGCATCCAAATTAAGCCTACTTTGAAACAAACGAATATCGGCCCCAATTTCATAAGAGGATGTAATCTCAGGTTTCAAAACGGCATTGGGAATCAATGAAGATTCCGTTAGAATAGGATTATCCCCGAACGGTGTTTCATTGGTGAAAAAACTAGACAACTTATAAGGATCTGTATCATTTCCAACCTCGGCATAAGCGGCCCTTAATTTTGCAAAGGACACAAATTCCGGCATTTCAAACATATCACTTGCAATGGCGCTCAAGGTAGCAGAAGGATAAAAATAGGAATTGTTATCCGTAGGCAGAGTACTGGACCAATCGTTTCTGCCAGTAATATCCAAGAAAAGTAAATTATCATAAGCAAACCTGGCAAAACCGTAGAGGCTATTGATTCTCTTCTGTTGATTGTTTGTGTTCACCTCCAATGGTTTTCTTGTGTTATTAAAAGAATATATCCCTGGGTTGATCAATTGTGGGGCCACCGTTTGGGTATAATCCTGCCTTTGGCGAAATTGGTTTCCACCTCCAGATATATTTACGTTCCATTTTTCGTTGAACGTTTTATCATAGGATAAAAGGAAGTCTGTATTGGACTCCTCAAAAAACACATTATCCTCCCTATAGTAGCCTAATGGGAAACGTTGGGTACTAAACGCTCTTTTCTTGGTCCTTAAATCGCGGTAGAAATCCCTACCTGTCCTTACCATTAAATTCCAATTATCGTTTATGGCATAATTAGCGCTGACATTTCCATATACCCTATCCTTATTTTGTGAATTTGTATTCTCATATACATTAAAGAAAGGGTTGTCATGATAATTATAGTTATAATTAAACTGCTGTAAGCCTTCCCTTCCTGGCATCCAATAATCGCGCATACTATTGGTATTCAGTTGCCTACCATACCAAATAAACAGATACATTATACTTTCGGTACCATAACTCAAAGAGGGTCTGTTACCACTATCCGCCTTAATGTAATTAATATTGGTGTTAATGGTTAATTTATCGGTCAGGTTAAGCCCTGTACTTAAGTTAAAAGTATTTCTCGTAAGATCGGTATTGGGTACAATTCCTTCCTGATCCAAATTTTGGTAGGAAAATCTAATGTTTCCCAAGTCTCCAGATTTTGAAATGGCAATGCTATTGGTCTTCGTATAGCCCGTATTGAAGAAGTCCAGTGTATTATCAGGCATGGAAACCCATGGTGTGGGAGTTATTGGCGAATTGCTCACCAAGTAGTCTCCCCCTCTTGTCCCGTCGGCTCTAGGTGAATCAAATTGTGGGATCATTAATCCGGTATCCAATCTTGGACCCCAACTTTCATCAACACCGTCCGCAATACCGCTTCCACTACCATCTACAAAAGCAAACTGCTGGTTGTTACCTTGGCCATATTCATTTTGCCAATCCGGTAATAACAGAACACTTTCCATAGTAATACCAGAATTGATGGAAACTCCTAATTGTCCTTTTTTGGTATTCCCTTTCTTGGTAGTTATAATGATTGCACCGTTTGCAGCCCTAGCACCGTATAGTGCCGCTGCTGCAGGTCCTTTAAGTACGTTGATGGATTCAATGTTTTCAGGGTTTATTTCCGAAGCTCCATTACCGTAATCCACATCTTGGGTACCAGAGCCGCTAGACCCAACTATTGAATTACTTATAGGGGTTCCATCTACAATAAACAATGGAGAGTTCCCATTAATGTTCAATGAGGCATCACCTCGTATGGATACTCTGGCAGAACCACCCAATCCAGAAGGACTGTTCGTAATCTGCAATCCAGCAACTTTCCCGGATATACCATTTAAAAGATTAGGTTCCTTGGAAGAGGATACCTGATCGGCATCCAGCTCCTGTGATGCGTATCCCAGGGATTTCTTTTCCCTCTTAATTCCTAAGGCGGTTACTACCACTTCACTTAAGCCAGTGGCACTCTCTTCCAAAGTTATGGAGACATTTGCCTGCCCATTTACCGAAACTTCCTTGGTTGTATATCCAATATAGGAGATAACAAGAATGGCATTCTGACTATTTACACTGATTGTAAAATTTCCATCAAAGTCCGACTGGGTGCCGTTTGTAGTTCCTTTTTCCAAGACGTTTGCCCCAGGCAAAAGATTCCCTTCACTGTCAACTATAGTCCCATTTACAGCAAACTGTTGATAAACCTCAACCTTTTTTACAACATCCTTGTTTTGGGAAGGAACATTTTTTTCCGGCTTAAGAACTATCTGCTTGTCCAATACTTCGTAGGTAATATCCAATTTGGAAAAAAGTCTTTCCAAAATCGTAGTTACCAATTCTTTTTCTGCACTTACAGAGACAATTTTCTTATAATCTACCTCCTTATCGTTGTACATGAATTTGAATTCTGTAAGTGACTCTATTTTGTCCAAGACATTTTCGAGACTTACATTTTCAAGATTCATTGTAATTTTGGTCTTTTGACCATAAGTTTCGTTTGCATGAATTTGAAAAAGCGAAACAATTAAGAGAACTATTGTAGAAAGTTTCATTTTCAACTCATATTGTAGCCGAAAACGGGATTCCCTCCCCGGCTTAATTAGGTTTTTCATATTTTTGTAGTGTGTTAGTGGTTAATTAATTTAATCACGTACTATCGGGAAGTGTTGCCGCACTTTCCGATTTTTTTTTTGGCTTTGTGCCTTCATTATAATAACTTAAGCGTTTAAGCTAATTCTGTGATTTCTTTATATTGATGAAAGTTTAATTCATTGGCCGTTGTGGTTTGTTAGTTAATAATTATTTGTCTGTTGTTGATCTTATAATCCATTTCGTAAGTCTCATTGAACGTTCTAAAAACTTGATCAATGGTTTCAATATCAAAACTGGCCGTAAACAATTCTTCGTCCAAGTTTAGATTATTGTTGGTAATCTCCACATTATAATGTCGCTCCAATTTTTTGACTATGTTCTTAAAGGGCACATGTCTCAATATAATTTTTCCATTCAACCAATCGGTATGCATTGCTATATCTGCCTCTCCAACGGAAATTTGTTTATTGTGCTTATTCCATTCCGCCTTATAACCCGGTTTTAATAAAGAGGAATTTTTAGAATCATAATTCTCTTGACTATCATAAACCGAAACGGAGCCCTCGACCAATGTTGTATTTACAAATTGATCCTCAGGATAGGAGGATAAATTAAATTTGGTACCTAACACCC
This sequence comes from Arenibacter arenosicollis, assembly GCF_014397245.1. Classification (GTDB taxonomy): domain Bacteria; phylum Bacteroidota; class Bacteroidia; order Flavobacteriales; family Flavobacteriaceae; genus Arenibacter; species Arenibacter arenosicollis. The sequence goes on from NZ_JACLHY010000008.1 coordinate 117,306, forward strand.
TTATGCTAAGTTCATCCGCATTTACGATAAAGGGATGTAATTTGTCCTTGGTCACATTGAAGAAAGCCTCACCATTTAGGAAAACCTGTCTATTATCCCCATTTAAAAATTGTACTGGATACCTAAGGGATGTTCCTGAGTTCAGAATTACTTGGGTTCCATCGGACAATACAATATCAAACCTTTTACCATATGGAACTGTAAGGGTATTATAGATTAACTTTTCTTTTGAAGTATCGTTGGTCTTATAGACCAATTGAGACCCTTGTTGTGCCCCTAACACATTTCCTTCGGAATCCACTACTTTGGCCGTCCCGTCTTCCGAAATAACCTCGACGGTTCCATCGCTCAATTGCAGGGTAATGGCATCTTCGGAAATTATTGGCGCCGAACTCGAATCATTAATATTGTCTTTAAAAATAAAAGTTACCCCTACAAGAATTGCCAAAATAGCAGCAGATTTCAAAATAGTAAAGATAACGCGACCTTTATTTTTGGAATTAGAATTTGTGGAACTGATATGGGTATGGTAAAAAGAATCCAAATCTACCTCCGTTTCATCCAAAGTGGAAGCAATATATTTGGCTTTAAAAGAATAGAATTTCTTGGCATTTTGATCAGAGGAAGTAATCCAAAACTCAACCTCCTCTTCTTCTGAGGAAGTAGCAGTACCTCTAAGGTATTTGGAAATTTTTTTATCCATCATCATCCAAAGTATAGTATTAAGACGATTCAAAAAAGATTTACACCTAGTGCTAAGTCAAAAATTTATTGGGAAATTGTGATAAACTCACGTAAATGAAGCTTCATATGCTTTAGGGCACTTGCAATATGGTTGTCAACGGTCTTATGTGAAATGCCCATCTGCGAGGCTATTTCACTATGTTTTAAGCCCTCGAATCTACTTTTTTTGAAAATACTTTTACACTTTTCCGGCAACAATTCTATGCTCTGCATAATTTTGCTTTCCAATTCATTTTCCAGTAAAAGGGAGGCCGCTTCATCCTGGATGAATTGATATTGAATTTCAGACTTGATCCGAAAACGTTGATCTAAGAAATTCCTTTTAACGTTTTCATGCTTTAATTGGTCCAAGCATGAATTCTTGGTCATAGTATATAAGTAACTATTAATATTGGTCACTTCCTTAAGTGCCCCTTTATTTTCCCAAATTTTTAAAAATACATTCTGGACAATACTTTCTGCCTCCTGGTGGTAAATTAAATATCCCTTGGCAATTTGAACAAGTTTGGAGTAATAAAGCCTAAACAAGGTCTCAAATGCACATTTCTCTCCCTTTTCCAATAGGGAAAGAAAAAACTCATTGTTGACATTAGGTTGACTCTTTTTCAACTTATCAATGGATTTAAATTCTAGGTTAAATCCTTTCACCTACCATGGCAAGAGTATTTTTTACAATGGTATATGGCTCATGGATTCAACTAATTTTTCCTCATCGCCTTTCTATTCAGTCTATCATCATATATTAAGTGTAATAATTTAACTTCCGTTAAATTTCATATAAAACATCCAACACTACGCCCTCAAATTGCAGAATATAAGTGGGTAGATATTTTAATATCCTCCCAATTTAACAAATTATTATAATCTTACCAAAGATTGGGTTTCCTTAAATCCTAAATTGATCTTGATTTTGGGTCTTCATAATTTTGAGGAATCTAATTGCTTATTTCGGAAATTTTCACTGGTCTTTTTTCCTTTAATGATTTTATGGCAGCCAGTCCAATTTGAAGAGACATCAATCCATCATTCCCATCCACAGGGACGGATTCGCCATTTTTTAAACTCTTCACATAGCTGGCCATTTCCGTTTTATACGCTTCAGCATATCTCTCCAGGAAGAAGTGCAGGGGAAGTGCCCCATGGATTCCCTTATTTGTATAAAGGCGATGCGAGTTTTCATAATTATTGTCAGCCTGTGCCATTCCCTTAGATCCAAATACCTCAATTCTTTGGTCGTATCCATATGCGGCCTCCCTGCTGTTGTCTATAACCGCCATAGTACCGTCCGTATAGGTCAGGGTAACAACTGCAGTGTCTATATCCCCAGCCTTACCGATCGCGGCATCTACCAAAACAGCTCCCTTGGCATATACCTCCTCTACTTCCTTGCCTACCACAAAGCGGGCCATGTCAAAATCGTGAATGGTCATATCCAGAAAGAGACCTCCTGATTTTTCAATATAGCTTACAGGTGGCGCACCCGGATCTCGACTTGTAATTTTTACCAAGTGGGGCTCTCCCACGGCACCCTCTTTTACTAGTTCATGAACCTTTCTAAACTCTTTATCGAACCTACGGTTAAAACCTAACATCAACTTAATGTTAGTCTCCTTTACCACTTTTAAGACCTCAACGACCCTTTTCATGGATAGATCCAAAGGTTTTTCACAAAAAACATGGATACCTGCTTTCGCCGCCATTTCAACATAATCGGCATGGGTATCCGTTGGGGAACAAATTACAACGGAATCGAAGGGGGCAACAGCCAACAATTCCTTATAAGTACTTGTGATATGGGGTATGCCCTTTGCCTTTGCATATTGTCGACATTCTTCCATTGGGTCCATTACGGCAACCACTTCCACATGTTCCATCTGAAGCAAGTTTTCCAAATGAATCTTTCCAATCCTTCCCAATCCTGCTACGGCGAATTTAACTTTTGTCATCGTTTTATATTTCTTAATGATCGTTTCCTGAAAATTTAATTATCTAAAGCCCCAAGGATTTTATATAATCCCTATTGGCCTGTGCACATATTTTTGGGTTTCCCATGCCGGGTAAAATATCCTGTTCCACGACGATCCAATCGTTGTATTTCATTTCTTCCAATAATTTTACAATGGCTTGAAAATCTACAGATCCTTTTCCCAGTTCACAAAACACCCCTCTTTTAATAGCATCGAAGTAATCCCCATTTTCTGCTCGTGAAGCTTGGGCGGCCTCGGGACTATAATCCTTGAAATGGACATGCCATATTCTTTTTCCGTACTTTTTTAAGGCACTTACCGGGTCTCCGCCGCCAAAAGCGTAATGACCCATATCCAAACACAAGCCCAGTAATTCTGGATCGGTCAAAGTCATAAGCTTGTCTATTTCCTCAGGGGTTTCTACATAACCCGCACAATGATGGTGGAACACTGTTCTTATGCCATAGGCATCCTTCACAGCCCTTGCAATCTTTTCAGCTCCAGTAGCATAAACTTTCCATTGTTCTTCTGTAAGCCCCATAGCGGGTTTAATTCTCCCTGCATTTTTGGTACGTTCCGGAACAGATCCGTTATCATCGGCCAATACAATAAAAGAATTTTTATAACCGGCATTGAACATAAGCTCAGCCACTTTTAAGGCAGAAGCAACACCCTTGTCATGATTGTCCACTTGGGCCAAAGCCACAGGAACGAAAGCTCCCAGCAGATCCAAGTGTCTTTTATCCAATTCTGCTTTTAATAGGTTGGGTGTAGTGGGCATGTATCCCCAATCGCCCAGTTCGGTACCTATATATCCAGTTTCCTTTATTTCATCCAATACCTGTTCAAAGCCTATCTCTTCGGATTTTTCTTCCAGGTCAAATTCCAAGGCGCCCCAAGAACAAGGAGCATTAGCAATTTTCATCATTCCCTTTTCCTATTAAAATTTTCTTGACCAAATGTTCGGCCATCTTTCTATTATTACCTTGGTCTGTGTAAAGAATTCTATGGCATGCTTGCCTTGTCCGTGCAAATCTCCAAAAAAGCTATCTTTCCAACCACTAAACGGAAATTGGGCCATTGGTGCAGCAACCCCTATATTAATACCAATATTTCCAGCGTCGGCTTCATTTCTAAACCTTCTGGCATTGGCACCGCTACCGGTAAATAAACAGGCCATGTTACCATAATTCCCTCCATTTACAAATTTCAGGGCATCATCTATATTCTTCATGGATATCAAACTCATGACGGGACCAAATATCTCTGTTCTAATAAGTTCCTTATCCAAAGCCACGTTCTCCAAAATTGTAGGGTTCAGGAAGTTTCCTTTCTCATATCCTGAAATGGAAGCATTTCGTCCGTCCAAAAGCACTTTTGCCCCTTCATCAATTCCTTTTTGGATCAATCCTGTGATTCTCGTCTTACTTTCGGGAGTAATTACCGGCCCCATATTTATCTCCCTGTCCAGACCATAACCTGTAGTTCTGGATTTAACGGTTTCATAAAGGGCATCTTTAATCTGTCTTTTTTGATCATCTACAGTAATAATTGTGGAAGCCGCCAAACATCTTTGTCCTGCACAACCATAAACGGAGTCCGCTATTATTCTGGCAGACATTTCTATATCTGCATCGGGCAGTACCACCACTGGATTTTTGGCTCCCCCTTGGGCCTGAACCCGTTTACCGTTGGCCGTACCCTTGGAATAGATATATCTGGCTACCGGAGTACTTCCTACAAAACTCACTGCTTTAATGGCAGGATGTTCCAAAATAGCATCTACTGAATCCTTGCCTCCATGTACCAGGCTTACAAGACCCTTTGGAATATCCAATTGATCAATAAACTCAAAAATCTTCATCATGGTCAAGGGCACTTTCTCGGAAGGTTTTACTACAAAAGCGTTACCCGTTGCAATTGCATAGGGCAAGAACCAGAAAACGATCATACTTGGAAAGTTGAACGGAGTTATACATGCTGCCACACCTAAAGGTTGCCTTATCATCATCTCGTCTATTCCCGTAGCAATATCTTCAATAACATCGCCTGCCATAAGCATTGGCGTTCCGCATGCCACTTCAATATTTTCTATAGCGCGTTGAATTTCCCCAACAGATTCCCCGTAGGTTTTGCCGGACTCCTTGGTAATAATCTCTGCAAGTACCTCGGTATTATCCTCCATGAGTGTTTTTAAGCGATATAGCACCTGAACCCTTTTCAACACAGGAACTTTGCTCCATTCCTTATAAGCTTTTGAGGCTGCCTCAACAGCCAGATCAACATCCTTTTGGGTTCCCTTACCGTAAGGCACCTTTGCCAGGACCTCTTGCGTGGCCGGGTTTACAATGTCCTTTGTTTCTTTGGAGGTGCTTGGAGTCCAGACACCATCGATATAATTTTTTAGAATTTCCATTTTTTTAAATATTTAATATTTTTGATTATAGAGCTCCTATTGGTTGTTCCAGAGCAAAACATAGATTAGAATAGTAACAGCGCATAACCCAATGGACATGGGTATGGTATATTTCCAGGTGGTCAGATTTACTGCTCCGACATCCGTAATTTCATACTTGTTATTATTGGGATAGAAGTAGGATACAGAATACATTATGGCCACGTTCAACAAGAATTCTATCCCCCATAAATGTACGAAATGAATGCCATGGGAGGTATAGCCCCAAGTCATAAAAATATAAAAACTTAGTCCAAAAATTAGGGCCACTTTAGCTCCCATTGCCGAGACTTTTTTCATAAAGAAACCGGCCAATAAAATGGAGGCAATAGGAATAAAAAATATTCCGTTAAGCTCCTGTAACAATTGGTACAGTCCATCCGAAGCATTGGCCACCATTGGAGCTGCAAAAATGGCCATAACTGCTAATATGGCAGAGGTTACTTTTCCAATCTTCACCAATTTGGTATCACTTACATTTTTGGCTATATGTTTCTTGTAAATGTCCATACTAAATAAGGTTGCCACTGAATTCAATACAGAGTTAAAGGTGCTCAAAACCGCTCCCATGATTACGGCTGCAAAAAAGCCTATCAACCATACAGGCAGCACCTTTTTAACCAACTGAGGATAAACCGTGTCTTGTTGGTCAAAGTAGGTATCCTGAAAATAATAGTAACAAATTACCCCTGGCAACACAATTATTAAGGGAATCAAAATCTTAAAAAGACCGGTTATTAAAAGTCCCTTTTGGGCTTCCTTCAAATTTTTCGCCCCCAAAGCCCTTTGGATAATTGTCTGGTTCATTCCCCAGAAATATAGCTGATTAATGATCAATCCCGTAAACAACACTTCAAAAGGCAATACAGAGTCCCTTGCCCCTACCACATTGAATTTCTCGGGAGCATAGTCATATACCTTTACCAATCCGTCCCAAATGTTGTTATCCCCTATGGCCATCAACGCCAATATTGGTATTAACAAACCTCCCAATAAAAGTCCAAATCCATTAATGGTATCAGAATAGGCCACGGCCTTTAAACCTCCAAATATGGCGTATATAGACCCTATGACCCCAATAATGACTACTGTGATCCATAGCCCTTCAGATTTACTTACCCCAAGAGCCTCCGAAACACCAAACAGACTTTCAATACCTATTGCACCAGAATACAACACAATAGGCAGCAAAGTAACCACAAACGAAAAGATAAGAATGGCGGCCACCATAGTCCTTGTTAACCCATCAAATCTACTTTCCAGAAATTGCGGTATTGTGGTCAATCCCATTTTTAGATACTTGGGAACAAAAAAAATGGCTGCAATTACTAGGGCTATGGAAGAGGTAACCTCCCATGCAATTACAATAAATCCATTGACATAGGAATTACCGTTCATCCCAATAAGATGTTCCGAGGAAATATTGGTCAGCAACATGGAGCCCGCTATTACGATTCCCGTTAAACTTCTACCTCCCAAAAAATAACCATCGGACGATGTTAAATTGGTTTTTCTAAGGCTGTACCAGGTAAAAAAAGCAACCCCTCCAGTAAAAATCAGGAAAGACGTTAAAATAATGATGAGATCGGAATTCATAAGGCTGGTTGGTTATGGTCTATAAATAATATTTTTGGGTTTTCTTATTTTCCCTATAGGTTTCCAAAGATTTTTTGACGCCACTTTTCTCTGATACTTCGGCTACCGCTACATCCCACCAGGCAAATCCTGGGACAGCTTTTTTACGGTCCACTTCAATATAGATTACCGTGGTCTTGTCTATGGTTTTTGCCTTTTTAAGGGCGGCATTTAATTCCTTTACATTTTTCACTTTAATTACATGGGCTCCCATACTCGCAGCATTGGCCGCATAATCTATAGGCAATAATCCTCCATCCAATTGATCGGTCTCCTCATTTCTATATCTGTAATAAGTTCCAAAACCTTCGCTTCCAAGAGAACTGGACAAGCTTCCAATACTGGAATAGCCATCATTGTTCAATAAAACAATTGTTAGTTTCTGTTTTTCTTGGATTGATGTCACGATTTCCTGAGACATCATTAGGTAACTGCCATCGCCCACCATTACATATATTTCACTTTCAGGCCGTGCCATTTTAGCACCCAATCCACCGGCAATTTCGTAGCCCATGCAAGAATAACCGTATTCCAGGTGGAAGCCTTTGGGGTTTCTGGTCCTCCACAATTTATGAAGGTCTCCAGGTAGGCTGCCTGCGGCACAGAGTACTATATCCTCTGGGTTCGAAAATGAATTTACAGCTCCGATCACTTCCCCTTGAAATGCGGGCACTTCATTCTTTTCGGCATAGATATCCGCTACAAATTGATCCCAGCTCTTATTAAAGTTTTCTACTTTTTCACTATAATCCGCGCTTACTTTAAAATTGGACAGCTCCTTATCCAAGGTTTCCAATATGGCCTTAGCATCCCCTACCAAAGGAAGTGCTCCATGCTTAAAGGAATCGAATTCCGTAATATTTATATTGATAAAACGGACATTGGGATCCTGAAATGCGGATTTGGAGATGGTAGTAAAATCACTATATCTTGTACCGACCCCTATAACCAGATCGGCCTCTTTGGCTATCTCTATGGCCCCTGGTGTTCCTGTTACCCCAGCTGCTCCCAGGTTCTGTGGTTCGTTATAATCCAAGGAACCCTTTCCCGCAAAGGTTTCGGCCACAGGTATCCCCGTTCTATTGACCAATTTTTTTAATATTGCCGTTGCATCGCTATAAATAGCACCACCACCCGCAATGACCATAGGTCTTTTACTTTTTTTGATTTGCTCAATTGCCCTTGCCAATAGCGTTTGATCTGGCATAGTTCTACCTATATGCCAAACACGCTTCTGGAACATTTCTTCTGGAAAATCAAAGGCTTCTGCCTGAACATCCTGTGGAATGCACAAGGTAACGGTACCTGTTTCGGCCTGGGAGGTGAGTACCCGCATTACTTCGGGCAAGGCTGTAATCAATTGTTCCGGTCTATTAATTCTATCCCAATATTTAGAAACGGGCTTAAAACAATCATTGACCGATATATCCTGGGTTACATTGGATTCCAATTGTTGCAATACCGGTGCAACCTGTCTTGTGGCAAATATGTCACCTGGAATTAGGAGTACAGGAATCCTATTAATAGTGGCCGCCGCAGCACCAGTAAGCATATTGGTGGCTCCCGGACCAATAGAAGATGTACAGACGAAGGTTTGCAACCTATTCTTTACTTTGGCAAAAGCTGCAGCAGTATGCACCATTCCCTGTTCGTTCCTAGCTACGTAATATGGGAAATCCAAGTTTTGGTGAAGTGCCTGTCCTATACCCGCCACATTTCCATGCCCCAAAATTCCAAAACAACCTGCAAAAAATTTATTCTGAACGCCATCACGCTCTACATATTGGTTCTTAAGATATTCAATTGTGGCCTGGGCCACCGTAAGTCTTTTTGTTTTCATCGCTATATAAATTAAAATCCGCCCTTCTGCTTTATAAAGTCCATGGATTCTTCCAAGGTTGGCATAAAATTGGCACAACCCTTTTTAGTAACCACTTGCGCACCACTGGCATTACCCATTCGGCATGCCTTTTTTAAATCCCATCCTTGTAGTATTCCATATAGGAATCCGCTGGCAAAGGCATCACCTGCACCCAGCACATTCAAAACCTCAACCGGAAACCCGGGAACATCCTCCCTGGAACCATCTTTTTGGTATATACTGGCGCCCTTTTCCCCTCGCTTTACGATCAGTGTCTCTATGCCAGAGGATAGCAGTTGCTTAATAGACACATCTATATCCCCTTTGATTTCCGGAGCGGAAATCTGTTGTTCCTTTATGGTCACTTGTGAGGAATCGATGAGCGTAGCGGCAAGAATCTCCTCTTCGGTACCAATTGCCATTTTCACTCGTGGCAAAATAGCCCTTATTGTCAGTCCAAATGCCCTGTAATCATGCCATTGGTCCGCTCTAAAATCCAGATCGAGAACTACGTCGACATCATTTCTATTAGCGATTTCAGTGGCATAAAAAGTAGCACTCCTAGTAGGTTCTATATTTAACGCAGTACCATTGATCAACAATATTTTGTAGTCCGGAATATTGGCTTTGTCCACGTCATCAATATCTACCTGACTATCGGCCGCATTGTCCCTGTAGTACACCAAGGGAAATTTATCCGGAGGTTCTATTCCCAGGACAACCGCACTACTCCTAGTCCCATTTTTTACGGGAATACAATGCGTGTTTACCCCCTCCCCATTCAAGAAATTTAGGATAAACTCACCAACCTTGTCATTACCTACCGCGGTCAAAAGACTGGCATTAACACCCAATCTTGCACATCCGACGGCTATATTGAGCGGAGATCCTCCCACAAAGGCATCAAACCCTTTAATATCATTAAATGGTGAACCAATATTCTGTGAATAAAGATCAATACTAGATCTTCCAAACGTGATTACATCAAACTTTTTATCGCTCATTTTAAATTATTGTTTATTCATTTCCGCTGTTACCAAGGGCAATCTTTTGTCTTTTGAGGTCCAGGAATCATAAATCCATTCATGATCCGGGTCTGTGGTATTGGCCAAGCATTGGTCCGTACCGGCCAAGAAATTAAGATAATAACAGTGAAATCCGTGTTCCGCCACCACTGGATGAAAACCCTTGGGTATCATTACCACGTCATTATGTCTAGGTCTAACAATCTCGTCCAAGGATCTATCCTTGGTATAGACCTGCTGAATAGCATATGCCTCCGGTTTTTGAAACTTATAGAAATACGTTTCCTCCTGTATTGGTTCCAAAACCGTTCCTTCAGCGTCTACTATCCGCTCATCGTGTTTATGGGCAGGGAAGGAACTCCAATTGCCAGAAGGAGTATATACTTCACGCACCACTATTTTACTACAACCAAAACCCGGTGGCACCAAATCATTGAACTGTCGGGTAGCATTGTCACCACCAAAAATAACCACGGGAGTATCCTCTGGAGTTACGAATTTTGCAGGAAAATCCTCATCTACCTTGCACCAACCGTACCCTATGTCCAAAGTATCGCTCATAGCCGTTAATGTGAATTTGCTATTTCGCGACAGATAAAGAGTATGGGCCACCCCGCTAAAAACATCCTTTCTGCCATTTTTTGTTTCCCAGTTTCCCTTATCGCTTTCCACCTTAAAATTGCCACTCAATAACACTATGACCATTTCGTTATCCTTGGTATCGTGTTGCCAAGTTTCCCCCTTGGTCATTAACCTTGCCTCAAAATTGAGATATTCCCAGTTGGCCGATGCCGGTGTAATTTGATGATATACCCCGGTTTTGGATTTTGGTTTTATCTGCAAATGTGAATTATGTTCCATAATTTTTAATTTTAAAATTTTAAGTCGCTCACTTTCCCGGTGGCACCCAATAGATCGAACTTTTCCAGCATAAATTTTTCGTACTCCGCCATATAGGTCTTGCCTGGAATAACGGGGTCGAAAAGCTCTGGAGTATCCCTGAAGAATTCCCTATGCACCCTGGTCCACAATAGTCTGGTATCTGTTGCTATATTGATTTTACAAACTCCATAGGCAATGGATTTAACAATCTCATCGGGCGAAACCCCGGAGGCACCTTCATTCAAATTCCCTCCTGCCTTGTTGATCCGTTCTATTTCCTCCAAATTAACGGCAGAGCCACCATGCAACACTATAGGAAAATTAGGCAATCTGCGCTGAATCTCCTCCAATATTTTAAACTGAATACCGTCTCCACCAGAAAATTTATAAGCTCCATGACTGGTGCCTACTGCAACCGCCAAACTATCACATCCTGTTAATTCCACAAATTCCTGCACTTCGGACGGCTGGGTATATTTGGCATGTTTTTCGTCTACGGACAGATCATCTTCCACACCACTTAACACCCCCAGTTCCGCCTCTACTACAATGTTCTTTTTACGGGCCTTCTCCACTACTGCCTTGGTCCTTTTTACGTTCCCATCAAAACTATCATGGGAGGCATCGATCATAATGGAGTCATAATCGTTGGATTGAATAGCATTAAAAGCATGTTCCTCGTTCCCATGATCCATATGAACGGAGAATACTGCTCTGGGATGAATTTTGGAGGCCGCGGTTATCATGGCCATAAGCATTTCAGGATGGGCGTAATTCCGTGCTGCAGGTGTAATTTGCACCATAAAAGGTGCATTGGCTTTTTCCCCGGAGCTAAAAAGTCCGTGGACCTGTTCCATGGTAAAAACATTTACAGCTGGAATGGCAAACTTGCCATAACAATGTTCAAATAATATTTTGGGCGAAACTTGCATGCAAAATTTAGATATAATTATTTATAGCCTTAATATATTATACAAATAACAATAAATAATTGATGTTTCGAAGAATTCCGTATTAAAAGTCTATGCAAAGGTTTGCATAATTACAGAATTATTTCACTCTAGAGGTAGTAATTAATTTGCTTTGGAAGAAGCCCTAATAACGAGTTCTGGTTTAAAGACTTCCTTTCGAAACTCCAGTGTGGTATTCTTGTTGTTCAAATGACTTAATAAAATTCTGGCAGATAGCATTCCCATACTGTAAACCGGTTGCCAAACGGTAGATAAGGAGGGTGTAATAAACGAGGAATGCGGTTCATCGTCAAAGCCTAAAACAGAGACCTCTTCGGGAATTTTCAAACCCATTTTTTTGGCGATGTGCATGGCAGAAATTGCGATATTATCGTTGTAGGCAAAAATGGCGTCCGGACGTTCTTTCAATTCCAATAATTTTTTTGTCGGTTTTATGCCATCTTTATGTGAAAACCCTGGTACATGAACAATGTGTTTCCCATTAACGGGTATGTTGTTTTTTTCCAGTGCATCCAGATAACCCTGAAGCCTGTGTTCGGTGGTACTCAAATTCAAGGGACCCCCAAGGTGCGCAATGTTCTTGCAGCCCGTTCCAATTAAATATTCCACAGCCTGAAATGCCCCATGATAATCATCGACCAATACTTTATCAGCTTCCAATCCAGGACAGTCCCTATCAAAAACCACCACAGGGATCCCGCTTTTTTGAAGCCTTCGAAAATGATCAAAATTCTTGGTCTCCGACGATGGCGATACCAAGACCCCATCTATCTGAATCTTTGACAGCTTCTTTACAATGGTCATTTCCTCCTCATAGGATTCATTGGACAAGCAAATCATGATATTGAACTCGGAATTAACAATCACGTCCTGAATACCGGTAATTATTGCGGAAAAAAAATGACCAGTAATTTCTGGTACTATAACCCCAATGGTATTGGATTTTTTTTGCAACAGGTTTAAAGCCAAAAGATTGGGCTGATAATCCAACTCTTCTGCCAGTGCCTTTACTGCATCCTTGGTTTCCTTTTTTATTGCTGGATGATCATTCAAGGCTCTGGACACTGTTGAAGGAGCTATGTTGAGCTCGCGCGCAATGTCTTTAATAGTAACGCGGCCTTTCTTCATAATAAATTGTCATTTCCAATCCGTACTTCCCTTTTCATATTCACATTTATTACAAGATGTCAACCCTATGAAACCAAAAAATTTCATCTAACCAATTATGGCCCCAAATTAGGGAATTGAACAAGGTAACCAAAATACAACAAAAATTCTAAATTAGCTTGCAAAGTTAAACCCATGAAAAATAATTAATCATGATATGTTGAAGCGTCTTTAAATAGAATGTCTTAAGAATTATTTTCATATTCTATATAACCCTAAAAGCAATAAGGGCGAGCAAAAATTTGCCCGCCCTTATTAATATTAACACTTAACTATTTCTAATATCCAGCGTTTTGAACCAAATAACCGTCAAGAATTGAGGCGCCATCAACAGCACTTTGAGGAATTGGCATAAGACGCTTTTGGGGATCGGAATTTGTTTTTTCAGTATAAGAGTCCTCATACTTCCCAAAACGAATCATATCGGTCCGTCTTTGAAATTCCCAATAAAATTCAAATCCACGCTCACGATACAAAATGTCAAGATCCATTGCGTCAAGTGCCGGAGCTGTAAACCTAGCGGTTCTAGATGCTCTAACGAAATTAACATCGGCCAGTGCCGCACCGGCATCTCCCTTTCTTAGCATTGCTTCAGCACGCATTAGGTACATATCGGCCAAGCGCAGTACTACAAGATCAGGTTGTCCTTTGTTTCGGCCAGAATCTGAAGTTTTACTAAACTCATACTTCAACACCCTGTATCCGTTACTGTGCGAACTATTGGTAGTAAAATCGATCTCCAAGGAATGAAAAACTGGATCACCTACCTCGGACCTACGATTTATAACAAGGTCCACTACATATTTATCACCTTCGCATCGTTCAAAGGGGTCGCCTCCTTGATCATGTTGCAATCCGTACAACAAGCCCCTATAAATACCTCTATCGACCTCGAAATCTGCGGCGCTCACACATCCAGGTTCATTTATCAAATTATCCTTATGGAATCGGGGATCGGCATCTGCTGGATCCACATCGCCATAGGCATCTACCCAGGTCTGATAAAAATCCGGAGTAATCGCTGCAGCATCAGTACCATTGGCACTAGGAAATTCTGGAAGTGGGTAAAAATCTCCGGACATAGAGAAATAAGCCATGCGATTATGACCATCCAAATCTGGACGCTGATCAATAGCAAAAATCAATTCCTTGTTTGTATGATTTTCATCGTCAAAAATTTCAAAATATTCTGCAGAAAGGGCGTGCTCACCAGAATTGATTACCTGATTTGTATATTGGATTACTGCATCCATATCTGCCGCACTGAAATTAGGTGTTCCATAAGGATCTCTATATACGGCCGCATTTAAATAAATTCTAGCCAACAATGCTTGTACGCCAGTCTTTGTCATCCTTCCCGGGCCAACTGCAGTAGTGGTTGACAAATCCGGTTCAACGGCCTTCAACTCACTTATTAAATAATCAACTGCCTCACTCCCCCTTAATATTACGGATTGATCGTCAATATTATCCTTGACAAATACCAAACCAAATGCGTCCAATAAAATATGGTTATAAAGCGCTCTCATAGCCTTGGCTTCTGCTAAATAAACCACCGCTTGAGGATTTGTTTCAGTTAAAGGCTCTAAGGCATTAATAGCACTTACGGATCTGGCTATATGTTTTGTAGTTCCTTCCCAAACATCTTTCATGATGGAATTTCCTGGAGTCATGGCATGACGGTATAAATCCGAAAATTTACCTCCATCGCCCCAATCCGTACCGCCCCTATAGGGCAATATGGCTTCATCCGTTGAGATTTCTTGCATGGCAAAATATTTAGTATGCCTCCAAATATCATTATTTGCATTTGCATACACGGGAGCTATAGCTGCTACAGCTTCATCGATACCTTCAGTACTAGGATTCAAAGATTCGTCCAAAACATTCTCTTCTAGATCCGTACAATTCCAACTTAATAACATGCTGCCGAACAACAATGCTAATTTTATCTTGTTTTTCATATCTAATTTTATTTTTTATTAAAAGGATACATTCACACCAAAAACAAATGTTCTCGCTTTTGGATAGGCGAACTTATCTATACCAAAGGATTGAATTCCGTTGGTTGAACTATCCGTATTTACCTCTGGATCATATCCATCATAATCCGTAATTACAAATAAGTTTTGGCCTGTAAAACTCAATCTAAATTCTTGTAACCAATTAGAGGCCCAAGACATGGATTTTGTATCGAACGAATACCCAAGGGTCATATTATTCAATCTTAAATACGAACCATCTTTTAAATAGCGCGTAGAAACCGCAGCCGAGTTTATAATACTTTCTTCTGGATATTCAATCGCAGCAGCCGTAGTATTATTGGATTTGCTCAACAAGGTTTTATAAAAACTCCCCATGGCGGTATGGTCATAAATTTCATTTCCGGATACCCCATTAAAATTCAAAGTAAAATCAAAATTTTTATATTTTAAATTTGCGTAAAAATTATAGGTTAGATCGGGCAAAGCACTTCCTACAATGGTCCTATCTTTTTCAGTTATCTCACCATCTCCATCATTGTCCGCAAATTGAGACAAACCGTCCGGACCAATTCCAGTAAATGTTTGCATATAAAAAGCGCCAATGGCCTCTCCGCTAACAAATCCATTAATAGTAGCATCCGTAAGACCTTGTCCAGAGGCAGATCCCGTAGTTACAATGGTAAAAGGGGAATCCTCCACTAAATTATCAATAAAAGTGGCATTTCCTCCAAATCCATAAGACAAACCATCAGGATTACGTTTTGAATAATCCAATGCTACTTCAAGTCCTTTGTTGGTAATGGTCATGTCAGGAACATTGGTCCAATACGTTGGTGCCGGAACAATAGGGTCTACTGGGACAACCTCTAATAAGATATTGTCCGACACTTTATGGAAATAATCCACGGTACCTGTTAAACTACCATCAAATAATCCGAAATCCACACCCACATTAGACTGGGTTGAAACCTCCCATTGAATGTCCGGGTTGGCAAATCGGGTATATTCAGATCCCACTGGATAAGCACCATTTTGATCTATTGGATAACTTACATTACTAGAGTTACTAACCCTAAAGGAGGCTTTTGTAATTTTCCCTGGAATTTCCTGATTTCCAGTTTGCCCCCATCCAGCTCTTAATTTTAAATCGCTAAAGATGGAACCCTCCATAAAATCCTCTTCAATAATTCTCCAAGATCCTGCAAAGGACGAGAACACTCCATATTTATTGTTTTTACCAAATTTTGAGGAACCATCAGCTCTTACCGTTGCGGTAAATAGATACCTATCCATAAAACTCCAATTGGCCCTGCCAAAATATGACTGTAATTCGTCTTCATAGGTACTTCCAGTAGGTCTATGGTCAGTTATATTGGTATCCCCTCCCAGTCCTGGGTTATTACGAGGGTCTATACCTGTATCAGATGGAAATTCGTCAATGGACCAACTACTATTTCTAGCAAAAGTCTTTTGATAAGAGTGACCCCCTAAAATACTTAGATTGTGTTCTCCTACATCAAAAGTATAGGTCAAGTAGTTTTCAATTAGGTTATTTTCATATTTTCCAAAGGACTGTCTTAAAAAACCTAAATCATTTCTATCACTATTGGCGATAGTTTGCTGATCCCTGTCCGATGATCTATTTTCATAGCCATAATTTAGTTTGTATACCAGACCATCCAAAATTTCGAAAGAAGGTGCTATGTTGATCAATATTCGTCTAGATTCGGAAAAATCCCCATTATACTTATTGGACAATAAAGGATTGTTCCAATTAAGAGGATTGTTAATCTCCCCATCAGCAGTATATGCGTCAAATGTAGGGTTGGTGGAATACCCCAAATTATTATTTCTGGATTGATCGGTCAGCGTCGTATTCAAATTATAATCAATTCTTAATCGATTATCCAATAATTTTTGGGTTACGTTAATTCTGGCACTTGTTCTTTTTAGGTCGGAATTATAAACAATACCTTCCTGATCTTGTAGTCCTAAGGAAGCGTAATAATTTAATTTATCGGTACCCCCGGATAAAACCAGATTGTAATTTTGCGTAATTGCGGCCCGGGTCAGTTCTTCTTGCCAATCGGTAGAACCTCCTCCATCTATCAGTTCACTTCCAGGAATTGCTGCCACTTCCCTGCGAAATTCATCAGCACTGAATACATCCAATTTACGTGCCAATGTAGAAACACCTACATCGGTAGAAAGTGATATTTTTGAAACACCAGACTTTCCGCTTTTAGTAGTAATAATGACCACTCCATTAGCACCTCTTGAACCATAGATTGCCGTTGCCGAAGCATCTTTTAGCACATCAATGGATTCAATGTCGTCTGGATTTATAAAATTCAAAGGACTTTCACCTGAACCCGTACCTGCCAAGCCAAGAGGAAAACCATCCAAAACAAATAATGGCCCTGACCCTGAACGGATAGTCCCTTGTCCACGAATTACTATGCGTTGTCCACTACCAGGCTCACCACTTGAAGAGGTAACATTTACACCCGCAGCCTTACCCTGTATAAGTTGACCCGCATTGTTTACAACTCCTTTATTGAAGTCTTCACTGGTAACCCTTTTAACCGCACCTGTAACGTCCTTAATTTTTTGAGTTCCATACCCCACAACGACCACTTCGTCCAATAATGAGGAGTCTTCCTGTAACGATATGCTTACATTGCTTTGACCATTTAGCGGAATTTCTGAGGTTGCATACCCTAAAAAAGACACTGCGAGTGTTGCATTGGCATCAGCTACTTGGATTGTAAAATTACCATCAAAATCGGTTGTTGTTCCATTCTTAGTTCCCTTTTCGAGAACTGTTGCACCGGGCAAGGGAACATTCTGTTCATCGGACACCGTACCGCTAACCGTGGTCTGTGCCCATGATGTTGTTGATATGCCTATCATAAAGGCAAACATCAAAAATTTCAGTTTCTTCATATTTTAGTAGTTTTAATTAGTTTTGTCATAACCAATTTAACACAAAATTAAGGATATCGAAATTTTACGGTCTTAAAAAACAATGCAAAGGTTTGCATAAGTCGAATTAGGAAGAAATTTCTTACGAGTATAATTGCCCTAATCCAGGTTAATATTTCCTGACCTGAATATCAACCCCTATAGGGTTGCCAAACCAGGTATAAAGCAAGCTACATACTATCTTGCCCCTTATCAACGAAGGTACAAATCCCCATAATCAATTTCTACAGACCCATAAATTCGTTACCGATTAATAATCTTAATTGGTTATTTACAGCAAAACTATATAATTGGTGATAGGAAAATTGAGCGATTTTATGATTTTACCTTGCGTTTACTATTTAATAACACAAAATGAATTAAGTAGTATCATAAAAAAATCAAACTATATATTAAGGTATACTCAAGAAAATAAACTCCTTTTGGAACAGCCCAAACCGGTGCCTCTGATTTCCTGAAACAAAACACTTTACATTATAAAAAAATAACAACCAATGCCCTATGTCTAAAATGCAGATCGTTTTACCAATGCCGTCTGACGCATTAACAATTTCCTAACGCTTATAAGGAGATTTTGAAATTTTTGGTGCTGCTTTTTAGATGCAACAATGAAAAGTGCCTGCGAATTAATACCACAACTTTTAATTATAAGATGGTCGAATAAAATAACAACAGCTTAGGAATATATAATTCCCACCTTAAAAAACACTGATCAAGGAAAACTTCTCTTTCTTAAACTTAAGGATAAGACTAATAGACCTAAAAATCAAAGGTATAGACTACACCAAGAGTAAGGGTCGTCCAAGTAACATCATCCAATTTGATACCGGTATAGGAAAGATTCACTTCCGTTTGTGCCCCCATTAAATAACCAATGGTTGGCCTATAATATAATCCACCGTCATTGCCGTCGTTTATACCTATGGCCTGACCAACATCGGCCCCAAGGGAGAACGAATTGGATGTCCATATTCTTACAGAAGCAACGAGGGGAATAAATTGAATGTTAGGCAGATCCTCGGCAAAGATGTCCCTATCATATTTTTCCGGAAATCCATTTACGAAACCTACCATTACCCCAAGGTCCACTATTTCGCTTAGACCCCAGCGATATCCTAGATCCACTCCCGCAACAAGGCTAAGTTGATCCTGGAATTCATCCAATGGCAGACCTCCATGGATTCCTAGTTTCATGCCTTGTTGGGCAAACAAGCCTAGACTTAAAAGTGCAAAAACAAAGGTCGTAAGTACTTTTTTCATACATGTTGGTTTTTATTGGTCGGTATAAATCTAGGGTCTTCCTTAGACCAGACCACATTTTTGTTGTAAAAGCGGCAAAAATGGTTGTGGAGTCGGGAATTTTTAGTACAACACCCCTAATCCATTAAAATGAATTGGTATAAAAACCATGTTTGCACTGTTGGATACCTTTTATAAATATCTAATCCCCTAAAATAACTTTCAAGCATCAGTTCCCAGTTTTTTCACTTAATAAATAAGCAAATATTTATATTAATTATACCTTTTTAATTTAAAAATTGGGCTACAGGCAAAATAAATACTATTAGGTGTTAAAAATCAAAAATAATTAAACATTATGTATAACATAAGTATATAAATTTTATACCTTGTCCCAAAATCTAACCGACATGTTAACTCAAACACACATTATTTATGAAACATTTTATTAAGCGATTGAGGGGAAATGGACCATCATCCGATTCAATTCAAACAAAAAACTCGACCCTAAGCATCACATTGGTTCTTAGTTTATTCCTTTTATTGGTCAGCACACCTATGCTGGCACAACAAAAGAATATAAGTGGAACCATAACAGACGGTTCGGGACAACCGTTGCCAGGGGCAAACGTATTGGTAAAAGGAACTACAACAGGTAGTCAGAGCGACTTTGACGGTAACTTTACTATCCAAGCCGGTCCCAACGATGTATTGGTATTTAGCTATATTGGATTTACTTCGCAAAGTATTCCGGTAGGCAATCAAATCACCATAAATGTTACCCTACAGGAAGACGCCGCATTACTGGATGAAGTAGTTGTTACAGGTTACGGCTCTCAAACAAGGGCTACCCTGACCACCTCGGTCTCCAAATTGGATACCAAAATCCTGGAAAGTTCCACAAGATCTAATGCTGCAACAGCACTGCAAGGTACCATAGCCGGTTTAAGGGTAACCAACACTACTGGACAGCCTGGCGCCACTCCACAAATAGTTTTGCGCGGGGGTACCAATTTTGACGGTACCGGGTCTCCCTTAATATTAATAGACGGTATACCAGGAAGCTTTTATGCCTTGAACTCTGACGATATTGAGTCTATAGAAGTATTAAAAGATGCTGCGGCTACCGCTATTTACGGTGCCAGATCGGCCAACGGAGTTATCCTGGTAACGACCAAATCCGGTAAGCCAGGAAAGTCCTCGATCAACTATAAATATAAGTATAGTATGAACGAGGAAAGAAATGACCAAAAATATATTGGTGCGGCCGACTTTATAAATTACAACAGGCAATCGATCTCTTGGTTCAGGGAGGCCGTCAACAACCCGGGATCTTTTGGAGCTTTTTTAGATGGAGCCAACGGTATGGGAACAGGCGGGGATGCCATTAGCTCTCCTTTCACCACACAACTCCTAAATTCCGACAACCAATATTTACTAAATCAACCAGGATGGAGCAGTATCCCAGATATTTTGAATCCAAGCCAGGACATTTTGTTTTACGACAATAAAACCGTAGGCGATCGAATTTACCAAAATAGTGCCACCAAGGACCACTACCTTTCCTTTGACGGCGGAAATGAAAAAGGCTCTTACTATTTAGGACTGGGACTTTTGGACAACGATGGCTTAATTCTGGGATCGGGCTTTAAAAGGTACTCAGGAAAATTTACCGGGTCCTATAGAATTACGGACAACCTAAAGGTCAACTCCAATGTTTTATACTCCCATTCCAACCTAAGCTTAAGTCCATTAGGTGGCGATGACACCGTATTCAGACGATTTCAGAGCCAAGCCCCAACTTCCAGGACCTATGACAACAACCCTGACGGTACATGGTCCAACATATATGCAGTTGGACAAAACCAGAGTTTCGGTAACCCTTTATACTATCAGGACAAATTTGTTAGAAAAAATTTGGAACAACGCTTATCGGCTTCAGTGGGAATTGACTGGAATATTTTGGACAACCTGATCCTATCTGTAGACGGAAGCCATTTTACCATCAACAATCACAACGAAAGCTTTAATAGGGCCTATAGGGTAGGAAGCACCACCGGTCCGCTAAGAACGGGCAGGGAAGCCTCGGTAGGTCTGGATAGGACCTTAAGGAATCAACTGACCAGTACTTTGAACTATACCAAGAATTTAGGCAACCATAATTTTAACGCCTTGATCGGGGCCGAATACTTTAAGGATAATTATTATACCACTTCTGCTGGAACGAGAAATTCTCCCACAGACCTGATAGAGACATTGAATGCAGGAGCTGAAGCCAACGGAATTCCTTACAGCTTTGAAACAGAATATGTTATTGCCTCTGCTTTTGGTAGGTTATTATATGATTATGACAACAAATATCTATTTGGGTTTACCTTTAGAAATGACGGTTCCTCAAGACTAGGGAACAACAAGAGCGACTTTTTTCCAGGGGTATCCTTGGGATGGAACCTGCACAATGAGAGTTTCTTTGCCAATTCCGATATCAGCAATACCATATCTAGGATAAAACCGAGATTGAGCTATGGCGTCAACGGTAATCAGGACGTGTTGAGCAATTACGGCGTTTTTGGAGCTTATGGAAGTCAGGGTGTATACAACGGGCAAACAGGTTATGCCAATTCGGGATTACCTACCTTGGGTCTGCAATGGGAAAAGTCGACCACCTTAAACGCAGGTTTGGATATTTCGTTTTTCAATAATCGTTTAACGTTTATCACAGATGTGTACTCCAGGGACATAAAGGACAAACTAGCCAATCTTACACTACCCTACTATACTGGTTTTAGCAGTATATTGACCAACAATGGAACTATTAGAAACAAAGGTTTTGAACTTCAGGTCAATGGAGATATAATTCAGAACCAAAACCTTACTTGGAATATTGGCGCCACTATCACTTCCAACAGGAATTACGTGGAGAAACTTCCGGAAAATGCCAACGACCTAAACAGACAGGACGGACAGTTGATCTGGAATGCCAGTACAGGGGAAGAAGAATGGGTAGGTGGCTTACAGGAAGGCCAGCGTGTTGGCAACGACTTGGTTATTGCCTATGAGCAAGAGGGTATCTATGCAAGTCAGGCAGAAGCCGATGCCGATAGTAACATTCAGGACGATTTCCTACCAGGCGATAAAAATCAGCATTTTGCAGGGGATGTAAAATGGAAAGATCAAAATGGCGATGGAATAATCAACAGTTTGGACAGAAAAGTTATTGGTCGCACTACCCCAGATTTCTTGGGAGGATTAACCACTAGCTTGAGGTACAAAAACTTTAACCTGTTCGTAAAGACCGATTTTGCCACAGGCCATTTGGTATGGAACCATATACGCAACAAAGGTTACGGGCAAACCCAGGGTAATTTAAATCAGCCCACAGAAGTATTGGATTCATGGACACCCACCAACACGGATACCGACTGGCCACGTTTTGTTTTTGTAAATGGGACCAAGAATGTGTGGAGAGGGAATGAAGGAGCAAACTCCGGGGATAGTTCCAGCCTTGTAAATGCTGGTAACAGCCAATTTTGGGAAAAAGGGGATTATTTGGCCCTAAGGGAAGTAACCTTCAGTTATGATGTACCCTCAGAATATTTCAATGATGTAATTAAAAGATTGAACATTTATGTTACGGGCAGTAACCTACATTACTTCAAAAGTTTTACTGGGGAAACACCAGAAGTGGGTGGTGTGCAATACGGAGCATTCCCTGTTCCAAAGACCCTTACCATTGGATTAAACCTAACTTTTTAAAATTACTACGATGAAGAAATATATTTCTATACTATTAATAGCCTTTACATTGGGTGCTTGTGAAAGCGAGTTGGAACTCACCAGCCCAAGTGAATTAACCACAGCCGGCTTTTGGGATACAGAAGAAGGAGCTAGAACCGCCCATACGGGCCTATATGCCAATTTAAGATCTTCTGCGGATGATTTATGGCTGTTGGGTGAAATACGAAGTGATATCTGGGGAGGCCGCACCTTCGAATCCCCAAGTAACGAGTCCTTGATAAGATCGGACATCACCGTTGCTACGGCCCCCTTTGGTGGCTGGGCAGGTTTATATACCAGAATACACCGTATAAACGATTTTCTGGCCAATGCTCCTGGCGTTAGCTTTGTAAACGAGGAAGACAAAAGCCATCTCCTGGCACAGGCCTATGGCCTAAGGGCACTTTATTATTACACGCTCTTAAAGACCTGGGGAGGGGTGCCTATAATTTTGGAACCCATTGCCGATGTAGACCCTGCAAGCCTAAGCAAAGCCAGATCATCCAAAGAAGAGGTTATGGCCCAGATCAAAACCGATATAGAAACATCCTTGAGCACCTTTGGATCAGCTAACAATTTCTGGGAAGGCAATAGAAACTTCTGGTCCAAAACTGCGACTTTAGCACTTAAGGGCGATGTATATATTTGGTCCGGTAATCTAATGGGAGGTGGCGCTTCAGACTTTGAGGCAGCAAAATCGGCCTTACAACAGGTTGCTTCCTTCGGGCTAGCCTTGGAGCCAAATATCTCCGATTTATGGGGTGTTGGGAATGAAGGAAATAGCGAGTTTATTTTTGCCATACAGTACAAGCAGGATGAAGCTTCCAACTTTTACAATAGCCTTACAGGAAGAAGTACGGAAATTAACCCAACTTTTAACGATAATGGCAGTTCTATGGGCGATTTTGTTATCGCCGGGGCCAACAGATATGGACAATCGGAAAAAACAATACTGTTGTTGGACGATAATGAAGACAGTCGTAAGGATGCAACTTTTATAAGATTGTATGTGGACGATAATGATGGACTTGGATATCCAACCTATAATGAAACGGCCTACTTCGGTTCCGTATTCAATAAATTTTTAGGACAGGTTGTTGGGTCCGAGCGTATTTTTGAAAATGATGTTCCAGTGTACAGATATGCGGACGTAATCCTTTTATTGGCAGAAGCCAAAAACCTATTGGGCGAGGATCCTTCAGGAGAAATCAACCAAATCCGCGAAAGGGCATATGGAGAAAATTATGTGCCTCTTATTCACGCCTACACAAATGGGACACAAACGGAAAACGCAAATGCCATCTTAGATGAGCGTTATAAGGAATTTATAGGCGAAGGTAAAAGATGGTGGGATTTAAGAAGAGCTGGGGACAGCTATGTATTTGACAATGTGAGCTTCATAAACCCAGGCGACGAGTTTAAATTGGTATTGCCCATTACAACTGATATGATCGGCAGAAACCCTTTGCTGGAACAAACACCAGGATATAATTAAAATATTGAGTTAGTTTAAATTGAGTTGTTTTCTGAAAAAAGGGTTCCATTTCTTTTGGAACCCTTTTTAAGCTTCATCCACAAAATCGGGATAATAAAATCAGGACTAACTATATTCACAATACGAATTATTGTGATCTGACTAAATTATTTTGGGAGAATGAAATCTTTGTACGTAATTGTATTTTGTAATACATAATAAAAGTAAATATATGAACGGATTGATCGCCGCAACTTATGCGCCACTGCATAATGATTCCTCAATAAATTTGGAAATAATCTCCACATACGGCCAATTTTTAAAAAACAATAAGGTGAAGGGAGCCTTTGTAAACGGATCTACTGGAGATTTTGTTTCCTTGACGACTAAAGAAAGAAAGGAGATTATCACGGAATGGTCCAAGAACAAACCAAACGACTTTTTCCTGGTAAACCATGTAGGACATAACAGTTTAAAAGAAGCCAAAGACCTAGCGACACATTCTTCCGATAAGGTGGATGCCATAGCTGCTTTGGCCCCCTATTATTTTAGACTTAGCTCGTTAAAAAGTTTGCTGGAGTATTGCAAGGAAATTGCAGGCTGCGCACCTGACACCCCTTTCTATTACTACCACATTCCGGTATTGACGGGAGCCAATTTCCTAATGCACGAATTTTTGGAATTGGCCTCCAAGGAAATACCCAACTTTGCTGGCATAAAGTTTACCAACAATAACCTAATAGACTATAAATATTGCAAGGATTTCAACAATGGCGCCTACAATATATTGTTCGGTTTTGATGAGATCTTATTAGCGAGCCTTCCTCTGGGAGCAGAGGGCTGGGTAGGTAGTACCTATAACCATTTAGCACCCTTATATCTATCGATCATAGAGGCATTCCACAACAACGACCATAAATTGGCAGCAGCACTTCAGGAAAAATCCATGAAGTTCGTGGATATTCTAAATGCTAAAGGTGGCTTTAACGGGGCGGCGAAATCCTTTATGAAGGTATTGGGTGTGGATTGTGGCCCAAGTAGATTTCCGCATGTAACCCTTTCACCAAAAGAACTGGAAGAGGCTAAGACAACACTGGAAGCATTAGGGATTATGGACCATGCAAGCCAATGATCCGAAATTAATAAGTAGCTAAAAAAAAACATACTAAAAAGGAATCATGAAACCACAAAGTAGACTATACAAAGATACCCTACTGAACAATATTGTTCCCTTTTGGGAGAGGCATTCCTTGGACCTTGAAAATGGAGGTTACTTTACCTGCTTGGATAGGGAAGGTAAGGTTTACGACACCGATAAATTTATGTGGCTGCAAGGAAGACAGGCATGGATGTTCTCTACTTTGTACAATCAGGTGGAACAAAAAGAAAAGTGGTTGAAAATTGCCAAAATCGGGGTGGATTTTATTAGGGATAAGGGAATGGATGCCCAAGGCAATGTATATTTTTCCTTAACCGCGGACGGACAACCATTGATACAACCCTATAACATTTTTTCAGACTGTTTTGCGGCTATGGCTTTTGCCCAATATGGTCTAGCGGCACAAGATCAGAAATACAAAGAACTTGCCAAAAAAACGTATCTAAACATTCTTAAGAAGAAGGACAACCCTAAGGGCAAATACGAAAAAGGAACCTCCGCTAGACCGTTAAAAAGTTTTGCCCTGCCCATGATCTTGTCCAATTTGGTTCTGGAGCTGGAAGACATATTGGAATCCACTGAAGTGGAGCGGACCATAGATTTTTCGGTTCAAGAGGTTATGGAAGTGTTTTTGGATAAAAAATCCGGTATAATTTATGAATTCGTAAAGCCCGATGGCAGTCTGGAAGACAGCTTTAACGGCCGTTTATTGAATCCAGGGCATGGCATAGAAGCCATGTGGTTTATGATCGATATTGCCATAAGAAGAAATGACAAGGGGCTAATAAAAAAGGCATCGGAGACCATTATTAAAATATTGGAATACAGCTGGGACGAAGAATTTGGCGGAATATTTTATTTTATGGATTCCAAGGGTCACCCACCCCAACAATTGGAATGGGACCAAAAATTATGGTGGGTGCATTTGGAGACTTTGGCGGCCCTTTCTAAGGCCTATGAACAGACGCAAGATCCGAAAATTTCCCAATGGTACACAAAAGTACAAGACTATAGTTGGAATCATTTTTCAGACCAGGAACACGGGGAATGGTTCGGATATTTAAACCGAAGGGGGGAAGTATTATTAAACCTCAAAGGAGGTAAATGGAAAGGATGTTTCCATGTGCCAAGAGCTATGCTCCAATGCTGGAAAACCTTCGAGAGAATGGAGAATAAGGGAATAAAAGGTATTAAACCTCAGGGCAAGCCCTGAACCCAATAATAGGAATCGACCCAACGGTCGAGGTATTGAACCTAAATCCCGCCGAAAAAGGCGGGATTAGTTCAACTTTCAATTTTCAGTGCGTCTTACTGACTTCTCAAAATTGAGTTTCACTAATAAAATAGAAATTATCATAAATTTAATAGACATGAAAAATACACTCATACTACTTTTTTTGGTCGCCTTCGGCTGTAGGGCCCAACAAGAAACTTTTAAGATCACCGATGGGGTAATAAACCATCAGGATCTGTTCAACACCTCTATGAATCCAGATGTTTCCTGCTATCGTATCCCCGCCTTGGCTACCGCTCCAAATGGGGATATCATTGCTGCCATTGATGAAAGGGTGCCTTCCTGTGGCGACCTAAAATGGAGTAAGGATATTAATATTGTGATAAGACGAAGCAGCGATAATGGCAAAACATGGTCTGCAATAGAGAAAATAGTAGATTTCCCGTTAGGCAGATCGGCTTCCGATCCTTCTATGATAGTGGACGGGATTACCAACGAAATTTTCCTTTTCTACAATTATATGGATTTGGATAATGAAAAGGACGTTTACTATTTACATGTTGTAAAAAGTTCTGATAACGGAAAGACGTGGAGCCAACCGGAAGATATTACCCCCCAGATTGCAAAGCAGGAATGGCATAACGATTTTAAATTTATCACCTCTGGCCGAGGTATTCAGACCCGATCGGGTGCACTACTCCACTGCATGGTAAACTTAAATAGTGGGCTCCATGTTTTTGGCAGTAAGGACCACGGGAAATCCTGGTTCTTTATAGATACTCCTGTGAGTCCTGCGGACGAATCCAAAATTATGGAGTTGGCCAATGGGGATTGGATGATCAATGCCAGGGCCAATAAAGAAGAAATGAGGTACGTACATATTTCCAGTGATGAGGGAAAAAGTTGGGCATCTCGACCTGAAACCACCTTGATCGATCCGGGTTGTAATGCCAGTATTGTTCGCTATACCTCCATTGAGGATGGCTACAAGAAAAACAGGTTATTGTTCTCCAATGCCAAAAGTGAAAAAGGACGTGTTAACATGACGGTTAGAATTAGTTATGACGAAGGCGAAACCTGGTCTGAAGGAAAAACAATTTATAAGGGAGAATCGGCCTACTCATCCATGACTATAATGGACAACGGGGATATAGGTTTGTTTTTTGAACAGGATGATTACCAGAAAAACCCTTTCGTAAGCTTTTCGTTACAATGGCTCACAGATGGAAAAGACAAATACAGAAAACCGAAAAATAAAAAGAAATAGATAATTAATAGTAACAAATTATTTACAAGGCCATTCCGTCAATTTCATTAGGTCTAAATAAATTGACATATCGAAAAATATTGGATATATTTATAACAGTTTGCCCACCAAATTAGAGTTGTGGCAATTTATTGGTTGCAAATAGAATTTAATAAACTGTACTATGTCCATTATAAAAGATTTAGCCGATTATGACCATCCTGTTTCGGACATGTTCCAACTGCCAAAATCGGCTGCGGAATGGGAGCAATACAAACTATCCGATGAACAGTTGGCCCACTTTAAGGAATTTGGGTATGTATCCGGCATAAAGCTTTTGGAAGATTGGCAGGTAGATTTGTTAAATCAGGAATTGGCGGAAATAATGGACCCGAATCATCCTGGCCATCATTTGTTCTACGAATTTCATAGTAACGAGTCCCAAGACCCAAATTCGGTTTTGTTCCATTCCCTAGGTCATTGGCGCATTGCCCCGGGCTTACATGATGTTCTATGGAACCCTGCCTTTATAATGGCAGCCCATCAATTACTGGATAACAAATCCGTTAGGTTTTGGCACGACCAATTATTTTGTAAACCTGCTCGCCATGGCGGTGTAGTAGCTTGGCATCAGGATTACTCTTATTGGACAAGGACCGTAGCCATGCAACACCTTACCTGCTGGACAGGATTGGATGATGCCACGACAGACAATGGATGTCTACATTATATCCCAAAAAGCCATAAATGGGGCCTTTTGGATGCGCCATCCCTTGCGGGTGACATGAATGGACTTATGCAATATCTTAACGAGGATCAAAAAAAGGAGTTTAAGCCAACTCCCATTGAATTAAAAAAAGGGTATGCCACCTTTCATCATCCCCTAATGGTACATGGCTCCTATGAAAACAAGTCGGAAAGAAGTAGAAGGGCATTTGTCCTTAATGTATTTGCCGATGGTACAATAAGCAATACAGATGATGAACTTTTGGCTGGCGTTCCAAGTGTTCCCAAAGGCAAAAAAATGGAAGGAAAGTTTTTTCCTTTACTTTATTCCAAGCTGGACTGACCTACGAATCAGTTTTCTTTTTACCATTCTTTAGAACATGGTCAAAGTGTGGTTCCAAATGTCGGCGCATGGCACTTCTGTAGGTCTCGGGGGTACCTACCCTTAAATTATCCATCAGCATTCTATGGGTCACAAATTGACCAGAGGAGTACTGATATTCGGTATTGTTCTTCCTAGAGGATTGTAAGTACTCGTATTCAAAAACCGGCAACAATAAACTTTGAAATCTCTGAACGGTAGCGTTGTTGGACATTTGATATAGCTTACCGTGAAAGGCAATTTCCCGGTCTAGTGAAAATCGATTTTTCTCATAACTGGTTTCCTCCTCCAAAGTCACTATTTGCTCCAATTCATCCAAATCCTTTTGCGTTTTATGTTCAAATAGGAAATCCGCTATACCCATTTCGAGAATGAGTCGCAATTCAAATAAATTTCGAATTATATCCTCCCCTAAAAGAGCTGGATCCAGAATTCGTTCAAAGTTGTTAATAATATCGGGCTGGGTAAGTATCATCCCTCTATGTTTCTTGGAATCTACCATCCCCAATGTCCTTAATCGCAATAAAGCCTCCCTTACCACCGTCCTACTTACTCCAAGTGCTTCGGAAAATTCCAATTCCTTTGGAATGGCATCTCCCGGCTTTAAATTGTTCTCCTTAAAAAATTTCAAGATTCTAATTTCGGCCTTATCTACCAAAGACAGGTTTTCCAAAGGTTCGATCTTCTTAAATGTACTCATGCTTCACTACCATTAGAGTTATATTACAACCTGATTTAATTCGCTTCATAGGTTGCCCAATTTTGTGTAATTTATGACAATATTACGACTATTTTAAGTTAATTACATACAAATTGTTTTATGTATTACATATTGTTAAAAAATATGGAGTACATTTCACATCACAAATACCGAATAATGCAGGCATTTGGCTAACCAATTAGCCTCGACAAATAAAAACGATAAAAATAAACAGATGAATACAAGTCCAAGACCCTACGTTTTAGCAGAAACCAACTGGAAATCCGTAAGGGAGCAAAAGTATACCGTTGCCATATTACCTTGGGGTGCCACGGAGGCCCACAATTACCATTTACCATATGGAACCGATAATATATTGGCAGAAAATGCTGCCATTGAAGCTGCAAAAAAGGCCTGGTCCAAGGATGCCAAGGTAATAGTCCTGCCCAATATTCCTTTTGGGGTCAATACCGGACAAATGGATGTTGATCTATGTATAAACATGAATCCAAGTACACAGATGGCACTTCTAAAAGATGTGGTTCAGGTGTTGGAAGCCAATAAGATCAGAAAACTTGTCATCATAAACGGACACGGTGGTAACAATTTTAAACAAATTATTAGGGAACTAAGTATTATACACTCTAGCATCTTTGTTTGCTCATTAAACTGGTGGCAGGTAAAAGATGGGTCACAATTTTTTACAGAGCCTGGAGATCACGCAGGCGAATTGGAAACCGCGGTCGTAATGCATTTAAATCCAAATTTGGTGCTACCCTTGGACGAGGCGGGTGATGGAAAAGCCAAAACATTCAAAATAAAAGGATTAAAGGAAGGATGGGTTTCCGCACAACGTAAATGGACTCAAGTAACAAAGGATACTGGTGTAGGAAATCCTAAAATGGCCAGCCCAGAAAATGGAGCAAACTACTTTAGGGCAGTGACAGACGGTATTGCCGAATTTTTAAAGGAACTCCATGAGGTGGATGTTGATGATATGTACGAATAACAATATTTTTCCAAGTGTCTTCCCTTAATTTCTAGAAATGCGTTAAAATGAGAAATCCAATTAATATGTTATACATAATACTTTATTTTTAAGTATATTGCAGACCAAGTTAATTTTACCTTATATGGGGATATTACATAAGATTTCTATTTTCACCTTAGTGCTCTTAAGCACATTATCTAATTTTGGTCAGGACAGCCTAAAACTCTCAATCCGTAATTTACCGAATCTCCCCGCCGCAGCAGGACAAGAACAGTCTTTAGGTTATGCGGGCATGTTGGGTGGCGTACATGAGGGCGTCATCATTGCCGCAGGTGGTGCCAACTTTCCAGATGCACTTCCATGGGAAGGTGGACAAAAAAAATGGAGCAATTCCATCTATATCCTTAATGACAATGCATGGCAATTAGCCAAAACTTCGCTGCCTTACCCCTTAGCCTACGGAGCATCCATAAATCTTCCCAATGGAATTCTCTGTATTGGTGGCAACAACATAGAAAAAACCTCTGCTGCCGTTTTTCTGTTGAGCTATAATAAGAATACATCTGACATAACCATAGTTAACTACCCCGATCTGCCAGAACCTTTATCCAACAGTGCTGCCGTTATCAACGGAGACTATATCTATGTCATTGGAGGCATAAATAATGGTAAAAGCACCAATTCCTTCTACCGTCTAAATATAGAAACCAAAACTTCCTGGGAAAAACTTCCAGATTTTCCAGGTGCAGCCAGAGCACTACATACAGCAGTAGTTCAGGAAGCCTCCGAGGCAAAAAAAATATTTGTCATTGGAGGAAGGAATGAAGTAAAGGGAAAACCTTCCGAAGCACACAGTAACTATTTATCCTACAATCTCAATAAAAACACTTGGGAAGAAGAAGGCGATGTGCTATTGGACCACGAACCAACGGTATTAATGGGCGCTTCAGCCGAAGCAATGGGATCCATGCACATTATGATCTATGGGGGTTCAGACGAAGTAATTTTCAATCAATTGGAAAACTATGCCTTAATAATTCCCCAAGAGACAAATGATTCCATACGGGAAAATTTAATTCAATCAAGAAATAAAATATTAAATAACCATCCTGGTTTTAGTAAAAACATATTGGCCTACAATACCATTACTAAAAAGTTCTTCATCCATGATAGTCTGGACACCAAAATACCGGTTACGGCATTGTCCTTCCATCATCAGAACGATTTTGTAATCGTTTCAGGAGAAATATCCCCTGGAATACGAACCCCAAAAGTCCAAGGTTTGCATATTGCGGATGCGGCCCATCCTTTTGGATTTTTAAATTACGGTATATTGGCAGCCTATTTATGCATTTCTGTACTCATAGGGCTATATTTTTCAAGAAAACAGCGCTCCACAGAAGATTACTTTACCGGAGGGGGACGCATACCTTGGTGGGCGTCCGGGCTAAGTGTTTTTGGAACCTTGCTAAGCGCAATCACGTTTATGGCTATACCGGCCAAAGCCTTTATCACAGATTGGTCCTATTTTATGCTCAATATGACAGCCATATTGATTACCCCTGTTATAGCCTATATTTTTATCCCATATTTCGCCAAGCTTAGAATTACCACAGCATACGAATTTTTGGAGAATAGGTTTAATTATACGGCCAGGGCCTTGGGAAGTTTGTCGTTTATCCTATTTCAATTGGGACGGATAGGGATTGTACTATTGCTTCCCTCATTGGCAGTATCCATAGTTACCGGTATACCCGTAGAGGCCTGCATATTAATCATGGGTATACTATGCATTATATACACCGCTTTCGGTGGTATTGAAGCTGTAGTCTGGACCGATGTATTACAGGTTGTAGTATTAATGGGAGGAAGTGTATTGGCTGTCATCTGGATTATGCTCCACACAGAGGCCAACCTCGGTGAAATGATAGATTATGCCTCGGATAAAAATAAGTTCAATATTATGAACATGGAACTCAATTTTACCGATTCCACTTTCTGGGTAGTATTTATCGGAGGTTTGGCTTCAGCTTTGGTAACCCAAGGTACCGATCAAACCATCGTTCAGCGTTATTTGACCAGCAATAATGTTAAGGATTCTCAGAAAACAGTCTACACCAACGCCATTATGACCTTGCCGGCGACCATTATATTCTTTGGAATTGGAACCTTGCTATTTTTATTTTATTCGGAGATGCCCGATCGTCTATCCCCATCCATTACCAACAACGACTCTATTTTCCCATGGTACATTGTTAAAGAACTCCCTACAGGGGTGTCCGGGCTTCTCGTGGCGGGTATTTTTTCCGCGGCAATGTCCAGCATTAGCAGTAGCCTAAATTCAGTTTCCACAGCTTTCTGTAGTGACTTTTACAAGCATTTTCGCCCCGAAATAGCCGATTTACGCCTACTGCGCATTGCCAGGGTAGCCACCATAACCACAGGTATTTTAGGGGTGTTGTTTGCATTATGGATGGCGAGTTCCAACATAAAATCCTTATGGGATGAATTCTACAGATACCTGGGCCTGTTTACGGGTGGACTGGGCGGTATGTTTCTTTTGGGCATGCTTACAAAAAAAGCAAATGCCAAAGGCACCCTGATCGGATTTGTATTCAGTGGGATTTTAATCTACTATATAAGTAACTACACCACAATAAACTTTTTAATGTATGCCTTTTTTGGATTGGTATCCTGTTTTGTTTTTGGATATGTATTTAGCTTGATATTTAAGGAGAAAAACAATAAGGGTCCCAAAAAATAGAGTTTCCAACTAAAACCATTACCCTAGTCATCATCTAATCTAATATGACCCGAAAAGGAAGCAATAAAGAACGTCATAAACCAAGAGTACCCCTAATTGGAGACATGTTCCAATTCCTGTAAAGCCGCTTCATTTTCCCTTTTTAATTTCCAGCGTCTATGGCTCCACAACCACAATTCCGGAGCACTAACAATGGCCTGTTCCAATTGTTGGGCGTATTTTTCCAATATTTCAAAATTGTTTCTTATTTGTGGGTGATCCTCTATAATCCGAAATTCCAATTCGTAATAACCCCTTTTCAATTTTTTGAAGAACGGAAACAGAACTACCTGATCTGTTTTTTTGGCAATTTTATCGGCACCGACAAAAAAGGCAGTCTCCTGATTTAAAAAATTATACCAGTATTTGGAACTCTTTTTGGTTGGACTTTGATCGCCGATCATACAATTTAAGGTAAGTACCTTCCTTTGATGATTATCAATAATGGTCCTAAACCCCTTGTCCGATTCCACACAATTTACACCAAACCTTTCCCGCATATTTTTGAACAACTCCTCAAAATATTTGTTTTTGATAGGTTTGTAAAACGTATTTGAACTATAGGGAAACATCAATGGCAAAAAAACCAACCATTCCCAATTCCCTTGATGACCTGTGTACATGAGAATACTTCTATCCTCATTCACATATTGCTGTATGAGTTCAGGATTCTTAATGAGCAAACGTTTTTTTATGGCCTTCTCCCCTATTGTCAACCTTTTGAAGGACTCCAAAACAATATCGCAGAAATGCCTATAAAAATCTTTGGCTATTTGTTTTATTTCATCATCACTCTTAAAGGGAAAAGAATTCCTTAAGTTATTGAATACAACCCTTTTTCGGTAGCCCACAACGTGATATACCAAAAAATACATAAAATCCGAGACCCTATATAGAGCCCACATCGGAAGTAAGGAAATAGCGTAAAAGGGGAGAAATTTAAATCTTGAAAGGTATTTCATCCTGTTGTTGATTTAAGTATTCCAAATAATACCCATTACTTATTACTTGGGATTTTTTATCATTAGTACGCCAAAATTAAAAATACTTACCCTTTGCCGTAAAATATGAAACGGTAAGAATTTGTTAATACTGCTCAAAATCAATCTAATTTATTGATTTTCCACTAATTAACCACAGTTCTTGATTAAAAAGAGAATATAAAAGTTAAGGATATTTTATTCTTTTCTTGAGCACCACCAACAAAAATAACAGCCAAAACCTTTCAAAGACTCGGGTAATAAGAAAGTCCATTGACGAGTATGAAAAAAGTTAAGATCAATCCCTAAAAATGACCAAAATCATTTACCTGCGCTTTTCAATTTACTAACTTTAAGGTTGCAGGTATAAATTTGCAACTACCGACCATTTTTTATCCATTACCAGCTTTTGGCATTACTAATTAAGCTTGTAAATACTGGGAACATCAAAACCTAAAGAGTCATGTATTTAATCTAAAACACAACATTATGAACGCTGCAATTAATAAAAAGAGAATGATCGAATGGCTAGACCCCAACGAAATGCACGAGGCTAGTCTAAAATGGATGTCGGAATTAAAATTTATCAGGGACGAACAACTGTTCTTAAATGACTTGGTTAAATCGTACACCTTACAGTTAACGGATTCCGAATTTTTCACCGAAAGTAAAGAAATCATTGGAGCCATCAGCACAGCAGAAAAAGAGGTAATCGTACTGATGAAAAAAGTCCAGGCCCACGAAAACCAATTGGAAATAATGCTTGATCAAATAGATCAGTTAAAAATGGAAAAAGCATATACGGAAACCCATTGGGAATTGAATACCGAAATGAACAGATACTCGGTTCACTACAGGGAACTTAAATCGCATCTATTTAAACTGGTCACCAAAGTCATGAAAAAGGACAAAAGAAATAGGTTGCTGAACTGAGTTTTGAACATTCAAAAATCACCAATTAGTTTTGTCCCCTTTTTTAGTGGGGGATTGTAACATTTGGGGTGTAAGTCTAAAATTATTTGGTTGCAAGCTCTAGTGGACAAATCATTGAGGAAGTGTTTTGGTCCTAGACTCCTATAGCAATATTTTATTACGGCCTTTCTATCTCCACTACAGAAGAAGACCGACCAAACTATAAACGTTGTAGACCAAGAAGTTGGACCAAAGTAATTTCTATTCTGGCCTTAACCTATCCAGAAAGATTAGGTCTGGAATAACAATGACACGCTTAACTGAACATAACCAGGCCATGCAAAGAAATGAACAGAACACGAACTCTGAGATAGTCTCTTCTATCTTTTTCCAATTCACACATATCTTTTGAGCTCGATCCCGATTAAGCAAGCATCCTTCGCTTTATCCATGGCCACTTCCCATATATAGTCTTTTCTACTTACCCTTGTATTTTTTATGTAAGGGCATCAATGGCCTTTTAAAAAATCCCCTATGCGGTCCGGCAAAATATTTTATCGACCAACTACCTCAAAAATCAGTTATCGCAAATATGCAACACCACAAGTTTTAACTTGTTCAGGATGAAAATTGGGCTATTGACAACTTTAATTCTTGATACTTAATTCACGTAAATACCTTGCGCACTCAAGTAGGTAATTATTTATAAGATTCATCCTCTTCTTCATAATTGACCCCCGATTAACTGGTTTTCTTTAAGATAAGGCAGACCACTATGGAACAGTGTACAAAATATTTAAAAAGGTCGCTTAATAGTTTTAATAAAAAAAATACAATTTATAAACCCTAACCATGAAATACAAATCCCTAAAAAGATTATGATAGCCTATCTAAAACAAGAATTGAAAACCAATACATTAATAAATACACTTTTATGAAAAAGCAACAGCTTAATTTATTCCTTTTTTCCTTAATGCTATTTTCGTTAACAGCATTAACCTACGCTCAAGATAAATTTACTATGAGTATTTACACGGGTGGAGGAACACCAACCGTTACATCTAGTTCTTCAGCAGGCACAGCAACCTTAATAGCTACCAGAAGTGATGGAGGAATTCTTCCTGGGGTTTCCAGTGGCTTTCTAGACCCAGGCGTAATGGCGTCAAATGAATCCTATACGGTTGCATTTAATATTCCTATCGACATCAGTAGTTTTCAAATTGGAGAATTCACTAACAATAGTACAGGCCTTGATTACGTGTTTACACCAAACATAGGTTCACCAATTAGTATCGCAGATAATTCTGGCGCCCTCGCAGGATCGGTAACCACATTTTCTCCTGCTGATTGGATTGGGGTCACAAGTATGATAGTTTCATATACGGGATCAGCCAATTATAGAATGGGTCTAGACAATCTTGTGTTTACTGCCAGTTCAGCTTTTATCACCACCTGGAAAACAGACAATCCGGGATTTTCCGCAGACAACCAAATTACCATCCCTACGGGAACCGGTACTTTTAATTATACCGTGGATTGGGGCGATGGCACAACAGATACTACCGTGTATACGGGGAGTGCAACGCATACCTATGCCACTGCAGGCACTTATACAGTTACCATTAGTGGTAATTTTCCGCATTTGCAATTCCCAATAGGCAGTTCCGATGCCCAAAAATTACTATCCGTGGAGCAATGGGGGGGTCAGGTGTGGTCCTCAATGGAGAGCAGTTTCAATGGTTGTAAAAACATGGTTATTAGTGCCATGGATGTGCCGGACCTCTCTCAGGTAACCAATATGAGTAATATGTTTGCTTACGCAGAAAACATGAACCAGGACATAACAACCTGGGATGTAACTAATGTGACCAATATGGAACGAATGTTTTGGTTTGCATTAAGCTTTGATCAGCGTATAGGATCTTGGAATGTTGGTAATGTCATTAACATGCGTGGAATGTTCAATGGAACCGTTGCCTTTGATCAAGATATAAGTTTGTGGAATGTAAGCCAAGTGACCAATATGGCGCTTATGTTCGAGAGAACGAAAAGTTTCAACCAGTGGATAGGGGATTGGGATGTAAGTAATGTTACAGATATGGAATATATGTTCGCTGGGGCCGAAGCATTTAATCAAAATATAGGGTCGTGGGATGTGAGCAATGTGGTCAACATGGGGAGCATGTTTCAGGGTACAGCTAAATTTGACCAAGATATTGGCCATTGGAATGTAAATAATGTTACCAACATGGAATTCATGTTTCAAGGAGCTGCCAAATTTGATCAGGATCTTGGCAATTGGAATGTGGGCAATGTGGCCAATATGAGCGAAATGTTCAGCTCAAGCTTGTCCACTGATAACTATGACAGGATATTGATGGGTTGGAGCGACCAAACGCTTCAGCCTGGTGTTCGGTTTGGTGCAGGGACAAGCAACTTCTGTCTCGGGGTTACTGCGCGCCAGAAGATGATCAACGATAATGGTTGGACAATAACCGATGGAGGAGAGGATTGTTCCCACATTTTTATCACCACCTGGAAAACAGACAACCCAGGAACATCTGCAGACAACCAAATTACTATCCCAACAGGAACCGGTACCTTTAGTTATACCGTGGATTGGGGCGATGGTACAACGGATACTACCGTGTATACGGGGAGTACAACACATACCTATGCCACTGCAGGCACCTACACCGTAGCGATTTCAGGATACTTTCCGCATATTTATTTTAATTATGATGGAGATAAGGATAAAATATTGACTATTGAACAATGGGGAAGCCAAGTTTGGTCATCTATGGAAAATAGTTTTATGGGGTGTTCCAATATGGTAGTAATTGCCACAGATGTTCCTGATCTTTCTTTGGTAACCAACATGGCCTATATGTTTTTTGATGCCACTTCTTTTAATCAAGATATAAGTTCATGGAATACGAGCAGCGTAACAAATATGTCTAATATGTTATACGGTGCAACTGCATTTGACCAGAATATTGGTCCCTGGAACGTATCAAATGTCACAAATATGGCTGGTATGTTTCGCGGGGCAACTGCATTTAACCAGAATATTGGCTCCTGGAACGTGTCAAATGTCACAACAATGAACAGTATGTTTGATGGTGCGGCTGCATTTAACCAGAATATTGGTTCATGGGATGTATCCAATGTTACAAAAATGGCTAACATGTTTCAGGGGGCAGCTATGTTTAACCAGGATTTAGGTTCATGGACCGTATCAAATGTCACAATAATGCGTAGTATATTTAAGGGTGCAACTGTTTTTAACCAGGATATTGGATTATGGGATGTATCCAATGTTACAACAATGGGTAGCATGTTTCAAGGGGCAGCTATGTTTAACCAGGATATAGGTTTATGGGATACAAGTAGCGTAACCGATATGGACTTTATGTTCAACAACGCAACTGCATTTGATCAAAATATTGGATCTTGGAATGTTGCCTTAGTGGAAGCAATGCAAGGAATGTTTGAAAGCGCCATTGCATTTGATCAAAATATTGGTTCATGGAACGTATCCAATGTCATAACTATGGAGGACATGTTTAAAAATGCGTCTCTATTTGATCAAAATCTTGGGACATGGGATATAGGTAGTTTGTCCTACATCGAAGATATGTTTCTAAATGTAACCTTGTCTACTATCAATTATGACGGCATACTTTTAGGCTGGAGTAGTTTGGATACAGGAGAGACAAAGGTTCCATCACGTTTGTTGGACTTTAGTGGTGGTAACAGTACATATTGTCTTGGAGAACAAGCTCGTCAAAACCTTATTGATAATTATGGCTGGGAGATAATAGATAATGGTAAAGATTGCTCAAGCTATGATGAGGACAACGACGGTGTCAATGATTTCAATGATACCTGCCCTTATACCCTAAGCGGAGAAACTGTAGATGCCAATGGCTGTTCCGATAGTCAAAAGGATAGCGATAACGATGGTGTTTCAGATTCAATTGATACTTGTGCCGATACGCCTTCAGGAGAAACTGTAGATGCAAATGGCTGTTCAGATAGTCAAAAAGATACCGATAACGATGGTGTTATGGATGATGTTGATAACTGTGCAAACACACCAACAGGGGAAACTGTTGATACCAATGGCTGTTCTAACAGCCAAAAGGATGCCGATGGTGACGGTGTACCTGACGCCGAGGATACCTGCGATAATACTCCAACCGGAGAAACTGTAGATGCCAATGGCTGTTCCGATAGCCAAAGGGACAGTGATAACGATGGAGTCACTGATGCTAATGATATCTGCGATAATACTCCAACTGGAGAAACTGCAGATGCCAATGGTTGTTCAGATAGCCAAAAGGATGCAGATTTTGATGGGGTGAACGATGCGGAAGACCAATGTCCCGCTTCCCCCGAAGATGAAGCAGTGGACGCTTATGGCTGTACTCCTTCCCAAAAGGATTCAGACAACGATGGTGTAAACGATGACCAGGACGAATGTCCCAATACCCCATCCGGTGAAAACGTGGATGCTATAGGTTGTGCAGATTCCCAGAAGGATGCCGACGGAGATGGTGTTCTGGATTCATTGGACAATTGCCCACAAACTCCTAATACTGACCAGCGCGATGCCGATAATGATGGCATAGGGGATGTCTGTGATTCCATGGAACTTAAAGTATCGCAAAGCTTTACGCCCAATGGCGATGGCATCAACGATACCTGGAGCATCTATGGTATTGAGAACCATCCCAATTCCTTGGTAAGGGTGTTCAACACCTGGGGCAAAGAGGTCTTTTCGGCCAGGAACTATCAGAATGATTGGGACGGGCATTACAAAAACCTAAATAACAAATTACCCGGTGCCGGATCTTATTATTTCCAGATCGATTTCGACGGTGATGGTAAAGTAGACCAGGACGGATGGCTTTATATCACTTCACGTTAACCAAACCATTAATTTCAACTAAAGACATTATCAACATGCAGATATTCAATAAGATTTTTTTAGGCGCACTTTTGTTGGTGGGCGGCACCTTGTTTGCCCAGCAGGAAGGGGTGATCACCAATTATATGTACCATATGAACTCCTATAATCCCGCCTTCGTAGGCGTGGATGGGGAGACCATGGTCACCGCCAGTTTCAGGCAACAATGGACGGGTGTCCAGGATGCCCCCAGTGCAGAGGCGGTATCCTTCGGGACCACCCTGGGCAAGAATTTGGGGATAGGGATATCCATTTACAACAGCAATACCTTTGTAGAAAGCCAGACCTTTACGGGCATCGACTTTTCCTATAGGCTGCAGTTGTCCCAAGGAACGGAGCTCTACCTAGGGCTTAAGGCAGGCGGTAACTCGTACAGCGTTAACACCTCCGGCCTGGAGACCTACAATGTAAATTCGGATCCCAGTATCTCCTCCATCTCCCGTTTTAATCCCAATGTGGGAGTAGGGGCCCTGTTGAAAAGTGGTAAGTGGTATGCTTCTTTGGCGGTTCCACGTCTCCTTTCTACGGAACGTGCGGATAACGACAACGGTGTGGCCACGGCGGCCTTGGCAAAGCCACATGTCTACGCCACGGCCGGGTATGAGCTGATGCTGAATCCGGCCACCAACCTAATGTTGAGGCCATCTGCCATGGGGCGTTATGTTAGTGGGGCACCTGTTTCCGTAGATTTCAACGCTATGCTTTCCTTTGACAACATTTTTGAATTCGGGGGCAGCTACAGGACAGATGGGGCATTTGCCGGACTGGTGAATATCAGCATTAAAAAAAGGTTGCTATTGGGATATGCCTATGAGGTAAGTACCCGTAGCGAACTGGCCAGTGCCAAAAACACAAATGAATTTTTATTGAGGTTTTTGTTTTAGGCCAGAGTGGAGGAAACAAAAATATTATCACAATATTACAGGACAATTTATTTAAAAAGGGGTGTTTCATACACCCCTTTTTTTTGTATTTCCAAGGAGTTGAAATTCAGCCTATTGTGGGGATTCGCAGCCCATTTTAATTGCCCATATTAAATACTTGCCATCGATAATCCCATTAAAACGAGGGTGTTTACAAGTAATTTTAACAAAGATTTTGAGTGTTTTGCAATTTATTTAAGAAGTTTTAGAGCAACCTTTGTACCGATAAAATATCTAAGTAAAAAAATCGTTAATAATTGATCTAATTGTTAGATAATCAGAAATCATTATATGTCATGGAAATAGTTGCCCCAATTGTAAAGCTTATAGAAAATAACCCCTTCATCTCTATTGTGCTTTGTCTGCTTATAGCCTTAGCGCTAATTACCTACAAAATAGTTAAAAGAAGGACCTATTAAAATAATTAAAGGGGAAGAATACTTTTGTGCACTTCCCTTTTCTTTTCTTTATTTCCCAAACCATCATAACCAACAGGAAGAAGACATTGTAATGTCTGCTTTAAATTGAGATTTATTGGCGTTTCCCTTCTTCTTAATTTTCTTCCTAAGTCAAGAAGGTGATGTTTTAATGGTAAATGACCACAATATTAACATCAATGTCCCCCTTATTTAGTAGAGAATTTATAGGTAGTTTTTGAGCTATACTTTTCTTCTGGATTGAGTACCACCGATGGAAAATCCAATTGATTTGGAGAATCCGGATAGTGCTGTGTCTCCAAACAAAAGCCACTTCTTTTTTTATAGGTTCCCCCTTGCTTGGCAGGAAGGGTGCCATCCAGAAAATTACCAGAATAAAACTGTACCCCTGGTTCAGTGGTGAACACTTCCAAAACCCGGCCACTTTCTGGGTCATAGGCCGTTCCAATCAGTCGATGTCCTTTGTCCTGACCGTTTAAAACCCAGCAGTGATCGTAACCGCCGCCTTTCTTTAATTGATCATCGTCCGCCTCTATCCTGCTTCCTATAGATGTTGGTTTTCTAAAATCGAACGGAGTGTTTTTCACCTCGGCAATTTCCCCTGTGGGGATCAAGGTATTGTCTACCGGAAGATATTTATCCGCATTCAAACTGAGGACCTGATCAAGAACGGTTTTGGAAAAGTCTCCTGAAAGATTAAAATAACTGTGATTGGTAAGGTTTACTATTGTTTTTTTATCTGTGGTTGCCTCATAGAGCATATCCAAAGAATTGTCCTCCTTAAGCGTATATGTAACCGTTGTATTCAAGCCCCCGGGATAGCCTTCCTCCATATCCTTGCTCAAATAAACCAATTTTAAGGCTGCATAATATTCACCCGTTTCCTCTGATGCCTTCCAAACCACTTTATCAAAACCCTTAATACCTCCATGCAAATGGTTTTCTCCATTATTAACGGCCAAACTATATTCCTTTCCGTCCAAAGAAAACTTTCCTTTGGCGATCCTGTTTCCATATCTGCCTATAATTGCTCCAAAATACGGGCTACTCTCCATGTACCGGTCTAGGTTGTTATACCCTAAAACCACATCTTCTGAAACTCCCTCTTTGTTTGGAACTTTGATGGAAGTTATAATTCCGCCATAGGTTATTATATCCACGGTCATTCCTGAACTATTTTTAAGGGTATAGCGGTCCACTTTCCCACCATCTGGCGTAGTCCCAAATTCGTTTTTTTCAATACTCACTTTTTCAATCTTTTGGGTTACTTCCTTTTTCTTTTCGTCCTTACACATTACGCTTAAAATTACTATCCCTAAAAAGGATAGACTATATAAAAACTGTTTTATGAACTTCATATTACTTGCTTGGCGGATTAAGGTTGATGTTGAAATAGATGGTAATATACAAAACCAGCAAACACTATATTTTAATTAAAAAGAACACACCTATTAAAAACCTAAAAAGTCCCTCTTAGGCCTATGGTTCCTGGTCCAACTTGCAGTCTCCAGCTAATTTTGTCCCTAGACATAATCCCGGGATACCGTTCCTTATTAAGGTATTTATCTATTGAGTCTACCACCACAACACTTACAGCCACACTCAAGGCCACATCCGTTAGCCAATGGGCGCCGCTCCAAAGCCTTGTAACCGGAGAAAGAAGCCCCAAAGTGTAAAACCCACCCTTGGCCCATGGATTTTTAAATTGCTTGCCTATGGCATAAAAT
Organism: Arenibacter arenosicollis; assembly: GCF_014397245.1. Lineage (GTDB taxonomy): Bacteria > Bacteroidota > Bacteroidia > Flavobacteriales > Flavobacteriaceae > Arenibacter > Arenibacter arenosicollis. The sequence continues at coordinate 160,665 of NZ_JACLHY010000008.1, forward strand.
GTAGTAAATGCCAATATAGTGTGCCCTGAGGGAAAGCTGTGATAGGCGGCTTCCTTGCTAAATGGTTTAAAGTTTCCTTTTCCCACATCGGCTATAGGCCTGGCCCGCCCAACAAAAGTTTTACTCACAGACTGAATTAATCCTACCGTAGTGGCCGAGGAAATTAAGAGCACCCCTGTTTTTCTCCATTTCTCATTCTTCGTAAAAAGTCCAATTAAATACACCCCTCCATTGATGGAGTAGTTATAAAGTGGTTTTCCAAGGTAATAACCGGTCTCCTTGAATATCCCTGGAACGTCCTCCTCCTGATTCCGAAACCAATCGGAGCTTTCTTCGTCAAATGCGTACAGCGCCCCAGTTCCCAAGATAATGGCCCCTGCGGTTATAAAATCGTCCTTTTCCCAATGAAATGGCCTGGAATAGGCATGCTTTAATCCTCCAAAGGCACTTGCCCCGTCATACCCCAACATTTTCCATGTACTCATGGTATCAAGATCCTGGGTCTGCGCCTTCAACTTGGGAAGGCCCAAAAAAAATATTAAACTAAAAATTAAAACTTGGAATTTCAAATTCATTAAACTCTTGGTGTTATTCATGGACAAAATTAACCAATTATACATCTAGTTCAAATTTCAACGGTCTACCAAAGCCGATTATTCGCCAAAACCCAAATCCTTTGGTTGCTAGTGGACCTAACCATTTGTAAATTTTCTTTGTTAACTATTTAAGGTCACATAGCCCTACCTAAAGTATTTAAGATAATTTAGAAAGTCGACACCTCCATTCATAAAATAGTTGAATTAATCCAAATTAAGACCATAGGCAAGATTTTCCTTAATATAATAAGCTTGACCATGTTCAAAATGAGGTATTTCCAGTATATTGTATAACTTGAACGATGTGGAATGCGAAAAATATTATTATACCTACCCCTAGCCTTATTTGGCTTGGTCTCTTATGCCCAGTTGGAATGTCCAACTCTTGTAAGTCCACCAAACGGCTCCGTAAACATACCTTCCACTACCACTATCTCATGGACAGAAACCCCGGGGGCATCAGGTTACCTTTTAACCTTGGGCACTTCCGCTACCGCCGATGACATACTAAGTAAAACTATTTATATGGTCAATTATACCGAGGAAATAGATTTTCCGAACAATGCTACTATTTTTGTGACCATAACCCCATTTAATGACATGGAAATTGCTAGTGGCTGTCCAAAATATTCATTTAATAGCGTGGAAGAATGTTGGCTATATTTAGAGCCGCAAAGGGATATTGTGGTATGTGAAAATTATAAACTCCCGGATCTTCCCTCTGGAAACCAATACAATACTGAAACCAACGGAACTGGCAACACTCTGAATGCAGGGGATATAATCACTAAAAACCAGCTCATATACATAATTACCGATACTGGCCTATGTTGGGAACAATCCAATTTCAGTGTTACCATAGACCCCACTAGTTGTATAGACATGACCAAAAATACGGTATATCCAAAATTTTTTACACCTAACGGAGATGGTATAAATGATTTCTGGCATCCCAACTGGGCAGATTTGAATCCAACCCTTAGATCAGCAGTATTTATATATGACAGGTATGGAAAGTTAGTACGTCAATTGGAATATGACAGCCAAGGCTGGGACGGCAGTTCCCAGGGTGCACCCTTGCCGGAATCGGATTATTGGTTTACTTTGAACCTTGGCGATAATAACTACTTAAGCGGACACTTTGCGTTGAAAAGATAGAAATTCGATTTTCAATATCCCATTCATAAAAATGTACCCCTTACCTACTTCCAGTTCAGAAATTAGCTTCTGGACATGTAACAATTATCATTTCCAATCAGATGTCTAAAACTCCCGCTTACCGAATTCACTTTCAATGAATTTGGATTTATTTTTGTTTTTGTTAAAGGTGTAGGAAAGGTTAAGGATTATCATATCTACCTCATATACGTAATTGGTAGTGGTATAGAATTCATTTTCGCGAAAGGTGGTTATGCGCTGTTCATTGGTGTCCAATAACCCCATATCTATGTTCTGCCATTGCAATGTGGCCGTAAGCCTATTATCCAAAAAGGATTTACGCAAAGTAAGGTTTGGCGAATAAAAGCGCGAATCCTCACCTTGAGCGGTGTTGCGATCGGAGATATAATTAAAGGTAAACTGTGCCGATGCCGTATCGGAAAAATTATAGGTACTATTGGCGTTGACGGAATAGACCACAGCTTCGCTATCTATGTTTCTATTGTCAAAAACACCTTCAATTTTATAGCTGTATACATTACCGCCGATAAAATTGGACCAATTTTCAGTTAGTTTCAATTGCGTACCCAATTCCAGTCCCAAGGACCTACTTTTCCCAACATTGGAATAGATTCGGTTCAGAATAGTATCGTTATAAACGGTATTTACCCTATTTACCAAATTGTCGACATTTCTAAAATAGGCAGTGGCGAAGATGGAATTTCCTTTTTGCAAGTTCTTGGTCACTCCCACCTCAACAAGATCAATGAATTCCGGTAAGAGCGTAGGATCCCCCTGTTCCAAGGTTTCTGAATGTTCACGTTCTGGGAAGGGATTCATTTTAAAGGTCGTGGTGCGTTCAACACGCTTGCTATATGCAGCTTTTAATTTAGTGTTGTTTTCAAAGGAATATTGCACCGATGCGGATGGGAACAATTTTACATGATCATAAACATAAGTGGTGTCAATGGTATTGGTCTTATCCCTAAGATCAAAATCCCTGTCCATTGCTTCCAACCGAAGTCCGGCTGCATATTCCCATTTCTCCTGGGTGCCGCTCAATTGGGCATATCCGGAATGAATGCTCCGCGCCAAATCCACCTCACTTGAAAATTCAGGGATCAGTTCAAATTCTCCAGTACTATTATTTTTTCTTTCATAAACGAAATCCCCGGTATGGTTTAGGTTTCTATACTGATAACCTGTTTCCAATTGTCCAAATGAGAACGGCTTAAAGGCATAATCTACCTGAAAACGTACTCCATGCAAAGGGTTGTCATTGGTATTGTACTCATCCTGCCAAACAATATTGTTATCAGGATAGCCCAAATTCTGATTGGTCGTTGGGCCTCCCAGTAAGGTGTATTCATATAAAATGGAGGATGACAACTGTGAACCATTATCAAACTTGTGGGCATAGTCGAAACTTCCTAAGACAAAATCTCCCTTGCGTGTGCGCAGGTTGTGGTTATAATATTGAAAGGTGTACACCCGGTCTCCGCCTTGAGCAGGGGTAATAGCGTGATTGTCATAATATAATATATCCGCAAGACGGTCTGTACTTCGTTTTCCTCCATAAAATCCAAGCGAAAAGGTATTTTTTGTGTCGGGCGTATAATCTACCGTAAACCTTCCACTATAATTTATTTCATCAGAGCTGCGTTCCCCGTCCGAAGGAAATTGGGTAAGGGTATCATTGATAATAGTAAATACATCGCCTTCCCTCCTTCCACCAATATCATTGCGCTGATAATTGCCGCCCAATGAAATATTCCAATCCCCTTTACGAAGATTATAGGTAGCATCCACACCATGGCGTTGATGAGGGTCGGCATTATCGTATTTTTCAATGGACGGTAAACCGCCCTTTACATTTATCTGTGCATATACCCCATCGGCTGCACCATTCTTTGTGATAACATTCAAAATCCCTCCTTTACCTTCCGGGTCATATTTGGCCGAAGGTGCAGTAATTAATTCTACCCTTTCAATGGCATTGGCAGGAAATTGTGAAAGCAGGTTTGCTGCATTGCCCTGCAAGGGCTTCCCATTAAGCAATACTACAAAGCCCGTGGTTCCGCGCACACTGATCTCACCTAGGCCATTGACCGTTACAGAAGGTAGGTTTTTAATTACGTCCGTGGCAGATCCACCTTGGGTGTTCTGAAAAGCCTTGGCATCAAATACCTGCCGATCAATTTTATTGATTACAGTTTTCCTTTCCGATTGCACCACTACCTCACTAAGTTGGTTATCACCAATACTAAGGGATATAATACCTAGGTCGCTTTTAACGTTACGGTTTTGGATATGTATATCACTGATTGTTTCGGTCTGAAAGCCTATAAAGGAAGCTTCCAAATAATAAACACCGCGTTTTACATCTGGAATTGTAAACACTCCCTCCAAATTGGTAATTACCCCTGCCACCAATGCTCCATTTTCCTGATTATAAAGTGCCGCTGTAGCATACTCCAACGGGTATTCCTCAGTACCATCCACAATTCTACCTGTAATCTGTCCAAAAACAAGGGGTGAGCTTAAAAGTAAGGCAAGCAAAAAATGTAATCGTAATTTCATTTTGTAACAGTTATTTAAACAAGCGTCAAATTTACATTTAAATAACATTGTAACATGGTATATTTGAAATATTTAAGGTATAATTCCTGTTTTATAGTGCTTCGGCGCAATTCCATGATGGCGTTTAAAATACTTCACAATATGGGAAACATCCTTAAAATCAAACTTGAAGGTGATTTCGGTAACCGTGAGTTCCGTGTAACGCAATAATCGCTGTGCTTCTTTAACAATATTTCCCGAGATAACTTCCGATGCCGTCTTATCGTATTCCTTTCTACACCAAACATTTAGATTTTGAGCTGTGGTGTTCAGTAATTGGGTATAATAAGCCACCTCGTTTTTAGGTGCACTTTCCAAGAGCTCGTTAAATTGCACCGCCCTATAAGGCCATAAATTAGAAATCACACTTTCCGCTGAAATTTCACAAATCCCTGATAGCTGTTCCTTATTCCAAAAAAATTCCATCGATAAAAAACGGGAATTGGTATAGTCAATTACCGCAACAATCTATTTCATTTCAAGTTGGTTGCCATTAGCGGGATATTTGATTTGAAATATTACAGTCCATGAAAAAAAATATCATTTTGGCAATCATTTTTGTTGTTCAGTTTGCACAAGGGCAAGTACCGATTGATTCGGAACAGAAGATATGGACCTTGGAAGAGTGCATATTCTATGCCCTTGAAAACAATATTACTGTAAAACAGGCCCAACTATCCAAGAACAGGACAGAGGCAAACTATTTGGCTACAAAATCCTCTAGATTGCCAAATTTATCGGGGAATGCCTCTCAAAACTTCACCAATGGGAATTCCATTGACCCTATTACCAGCGATTTTGTTTCCCAGCAAATAAATTCGACCAGCATGGGCTTGAATTCCCAAGTAACCCTCTTTCAAGGAAATGAGATAAATAATCAGATCAAACAGGGAAAACTGCTTATTGATCAATATGCGCTCTATGAAGAGGAGGCAATGAACAATATAACTCTGAGCATTACAGAAAGTTATATACAATTGCTATATGCCAAAGAGAATATCCTGATCGCGGAAAATAATCTAAAGGTATCGCAAAAGGAGGAAGAAAGGGCCAAGGCCAGATTGGATGCCGGTTCCATTGCCATAAAGGAGTATACCGATGCAAAATCGCAAACCGCCACCAACCAGTATGTTCTTATAAATGCAAAAAACGATTATGCACTGCAGCTTTTGAACTTAAAACAACAATTGGAGCTACCTCCCGATTCTAATTTCGGGATTGCGGATTCCAACGAAATTATCCTGAATATTGTCCCGGATCTCAACGAGGTATATTCCGAAGCTTTGCAAAACCTTCCGGAAATAAATGCTAGCAAGATAAATGTATCCCTTTCTGAAAAGGACTTGGATATTGCCAAGGGAGGCTACCTTCCAACCCTTTCCCTAATAGGAAGTTTAGGCACCGGTTACACCTCAACTCAAGATTTCAACTTCAGTGATCAATTCGACCTGAACTTCAACCAAAGACTGGGGCTTTCCCTGAACGTGCCCATTTTTAATAGAAACAAAACGAAATCGGAGGTGCAATCCGCCAAAATAAACATTGATATCGCCAAATTGGAACTGGAGCAAGAAGAAAAGGAATTGTACAAAAAAATAGAAACGGCCTGGCTAAATGCCAATACGGCCCAAAGTCAAATGGTAGCCGCCGATGTCGCCAGAAATGCAGCAAGTGAATCCTTCAGACTGGCACAAAAACAATATGAATTGGGTGCACTGAGCACTACCGATTTTATTGTAAGTCAGAACACTTATACCAACACCGAACAGAACTATATCCAGGCCAAATACCTTAACCTATTGTACAACCAATTGCTTCAATTTTACCAAGGAAACGACATTAAACTTTAATCAAAATGAAAAATAAAAAAAGAATCATATTAGGCAGCCTTGCATCAGTAATACTAGCTATTGTAGCATACAGCTTTATAAAAGACGATAGCAGTGCTGTAATAGAAGCCAAGACCATTGCAGCCAAAAAAGGGGACGTTACCACAATGGTTACGGCAACAGGTACCATAGAACCTATTACCCAAGTGGAAGTAGGAACACAAGTATCTGGAGTCGTGGAAAAAATATATGTGGATTACAACAGTGTAGTCACCGAAGGACAACTTTTAGCAGAATTGGATAAAACAAACCTAATGGCTGCACTTACCCAGGCACAAGCAGCTTATGATAACGCCTTGAGCCAAAGGAACTACATGCAGACCATTTACGACCGACAAAAAACACTTTATGACAATCAGGTAATCAGTAAATCGGATTTTGATGACTCCCAATATAATTTTGAAACGGCAAAAGGCACGGTGACCCAACGCCTATCCGATCTAGAAAGAGCCAGAACCAATTTAAGCTATGCCGATATTTATTCACCCATTGATGGTGTAGTACTTTCCAGGGCTATAGACGAAGGTCAAACAGTTGCGGCAAGTTTTAGTACCCCTACCCTATTTACCATTGCCCAAGATTTAAAGGAAATGCAGGTAGAGGCGGATGTTGATGAGGCAGATATAGGTGGAGTAAAAGATGGACAAAGGGTAACCTTTACCGTAGATGCCTATTTAGGGCAAACTTTTGAAGGAACCGTAACCCAAATACGTTTGGATCCAACAGTAACTTCAAACGTAGTTACCTACACGGTAGTCATAAAAGCGGATAATCCAGATCTAAAATTAAAACCTGGACTTACTGCCACCATTTCCATATATACTTTAGAGCTGAAGGACGTCTTGACCGCCGAAGCCAAGGCGATTAATTTTAAACCTACGCCACCAGTGATGATGGCCTATAATGAGCAACAAAATATAACCGTTGAACCACCAAAAGGACAGCCACGACCAGGTGAGGAAAATAAAGGACAAGCTAGGCCCGAGGATAAAAATAGCAGTATGGTTTGGGTACTTGGAGAAAACGGGGCCATTTCACCTAAAAAAGTCACTTTAGGAGCCAGTGACGGGGTAAACGTACAGATATTAAGCGACATTGATGAAGGAGATCAGCTGGTATATAGTTTAAAATCCCAAAGCAACCAAGAACTTTCAGGACCAGAGGGCGCTGGCGAAAGTCCGTTTATGCCAAAACCCCCGGGAGCCAACAAAAAAAAATAAGCAGCCATGAGTAAAGAGATTATCAAAATTGAAGATCTGAAGCGCGAGTTTACCATGGGCAACGAAACCGTCCACGCATTGAAGGGCATTTCCTTTTCCATCAAAGAAGGTGAATTTGTTACCATAATGGGATCTAGTGGTTCTGGCAAAAGTACCCTATTGAATATTTTGGGCTGCTTGGACCAACCCACATCGGGAACCTATGAGATAGATGGCCTAAAAGTAAAAGATCTGGACAAAAACGCCTTGGCTACCATAAGAAATGAAAAAATTGGATTTATTTTCCAATCCTATAATCTGTTAGTCAGGACCTCGGCATTGGAGAACGTAGAACTTCCTCTTTTGTACAACAGTAAGGTATCCACGGAAGACCGTAGGGAACGCGCCATAAAAGCTTTGGAAAAAGTTGGCTTGGCAGATCGTATGCAACATACCCCATCGCAGCTTTCCGGAGGACAACAACAGCGGGTAGCCATTGCAAGGTCTTTGGTAAACAACCCCGTGATGATTCTAGCTGATGAAGCTACAGGTAATCTGGACACCCGGACCTCTTATGAAATTATGTCCCTATTTCAGGAATTGAACAAGCAAGGCATTACCATCACCTTTGTAACACACGAACCGGATATTGCCTCTTTTAGCAATAGAACCATAATCCTAAAGGATGGGAATATTATCAAGGACAATTTAAATGCAAAGATCCAATCAGCAGCAACTGAATTGGCTTCATTACCCATAGAAGACCATTAATTATGAGACTATTAAATTTATTTAAAATTGCATTTAAGGCTATCATTCTTAACAAAATGAGAACCCTTCTTACCATGCTAGGCATTATCATAGGAGTGGCGTCTGTAATCGCAATGCTCGCTATTGGAGAAGGTTCCAAGGACAGTATTCGCAGTACTATTTCCAGTATGGGATCTAATATGATAACCATTAGACCAGGTGCAGATATGCGTGGAGGGGTTAGACAGGAACGTAGCGCCATGGAATCTTTAACGCTAAGCGACTATAAGGCCATTAAGCAACAGGCAGACCTATTAACCTATATAACGCCCGTGGTTAATGGGGGCGGCCAAGTTATTAATGGTTCCAACAACTGGCCTTCTACTATTTATGGTGTAAATCCCGACTATCTAAATATTAAGATGATCGATCTACAAAGTGGTAGTATGTTTACCGATGCAGAAGTGCAATCGGCCTCCAAAGTAGTTCTGATAGGCCAGACCGTTGTGGACAATATATTTCCCAATGGGGAAGACCCCGTTGGAAAAATGATCCGCTTTAACAGTATTCCATTTAAAGTAATTGGGGTATTGGAGGAAAAAGGGGAAAACACCTTTGGCCAAGATCAAGATGATGTGGTTATTGCTCCCTTTACCACGGTACAAAAGCGTATTTTGGCCATTGATCATTTAAATCAGGTCATAGCCTCTGCCATTAGTGAGGAGGATGCTCCGGATGCCGTAACCCAAGTAACAGAAATTTTACGGTCACAACATAAATTGACCGATAATCAAGATGATGATTTTAACGTGCGTTCAATGGAAGAGTTAATTTCTACATTTAGTGCAACCAGTGAAATGCTAACTATTCTTTTGGTTGCGGTAGCAGGAATTTCATTATTGATAGGAGGTATTGGCATCATGAATATCATGTATGTTTCGGTAAAGGAACGAACCAAAGAAATTGGGCTGCGGATGGCAGTAGGCGGAAAGGGATCGGATATTCTAATGCAATTTTTGATCGAAGCCATTTTAATAAGCATTACTGGAGGACTTTTAGGGGTAATTCTAGGGCTTGGTTCGACCGTATTTATTGAAAAATTCTTACATTGGCCCACTAACGTTGCATTATACTCCATCATAATTTCCTTCGCTGTTTGTGCCGTTACTGGAATATTTTTTGGATGGTATCCGGCAAGAAAGGCCGCATCTCTAGACCCAATTACTGCATTGCGATATGAATAAGAACAAAGTAGATGACACTGAATAAAAAAAAGAATTTAATCCCTTTACTCCACCTATTAACGTGGGCGATATTAATAGGTCTACCCTATTTGCTTTCCTTGGGTCAAGATTCAGAACAAATCTTTAATCGGACCCTGATACACTCATGGATTCCGCTATGCTTTTATGCAATTATTTTTTACTTCAATTATCTTTATCTTATAGATAGATTTCTTTTTAAGAATGAAATTTTGCCGTTCATATTGATCAATTCTGGTTTAATTGCCTTTTTTGTTTTTACCAACCATGAGCTTAAGGGCTTTTTAATGGACCAGCTAATCCTTAATCGTAGTAACGATAAAGGACCACCGAAAAATTTATTTCTTTATGTGGACATGATTGCATCTATGGTGCCCATTGTATTTTCCGTAGCCCTAAAGACCACAGAACGCTGGTTCAAATCCGAGAACGAACGCAAAGAGGCACAGACTATAAAGTTGCAGGCAGAGATACAGCACTTAAAATATCAATTGCAGCCACATTTCTTCTTTAATTCACTTAACAACATATATGCCTTAGTAGATAGTTCCCCTGCAACTGCAAAAAAAACTATCCACAGTTTGGGCAAATTAATGAGGTATCTATTGTACGATACGGATACCGAGAAGGTAGCCCTGCAAAAGGAAATTGATTTTATGACGCAGTATATCGAACTTATGAAACTAAGGTTTTCAGATAAGATTACTATATCGTATTCCTTTCCCACTGTTCCGCAACATATTAAAGTGGTACCACTATTATTTATTACCTTGGCAGAGAATGCCTTTAAGCATGGTATTCCTGCCAGTAGCGAGGCCTCATTGTCCTTTAAAATGGAAATAACGGATACCTTTCTGGCCTTTACAGCAAAGAACCAAAATCTGCCCAAAAGCGATTCGGATAAAAGCGGTTCTGGCATTGGCTTGGAAAACCTTAGAAAAAGACTGCAATTGTTATATCCAGATAGTCACAGCTTTGTTTATCAAGTTAAGGACGAAACCTTTACCGCTGTGCTAACACTTGAAATTTAATGGAAATGAACTCGAATAAGATAAGCTGTTTAATAGTGGATGATGAACCTATGGCGTTGCAGCTAATTGAAGGTTATGTAACTAAAACACCTTTTTTAAATCTTAGACATAAATGCGATAGTGCCATAGAGGCTTTAAGGTACTTGGAAAACGAGAAAGTTGATCTACTTTTTTTAGACATACAAATGCCGGACCTCACTGGGATTGGATTATCCAAACTAATTCCCAAAAGTACCCGTGTCATTTTTACAACGGCCTTTAGTGAGTATGCTCTTGAAGGCTATAAGGTTGAAGCCTTGGACTATTTGTTAAAGCCGTTCGACTATGAGGAGTTTTTGATCGCTGCAACCAAGGCCAAGGATTGGTTTGCCTTGGTCAAAGGTCGTGCCAATGAAACTTCTGTTCAAGATAAAAAGTTCCTTTTTGTTAAATCCGAATACAAGCAATTGAAGATCAATCTGGATGATGTGCTGTACTTTGAAGGCTTGAAGGACTATATCAAAATTTGGCTTAAAGGTCAGCCTAAGGCCATCTTAACCTTAATGAATCTCAAAAGCTTGGAAGAGGAACTTCCAAAAGATAAATTTATGCGCGTACATCGCTCTTTCATCGTTTCCTTACAAGCGATCGATGTAATAGAACGCAGTCAGATCATAGTTAGGGATCAACGCATTACGGTTTCAGAAAATTATAAACCTGACTTTTTGGATTACATTGCCAAAAATAGCTTGGATTGATTTTTTTACTGTGAAATCCGTACGGATGTAATCCCCCTTACAAGTTCCCAAAGAATAACATTTAGGTCCGGGGTTGACCCTAGGCCCCTTGATGAAACCAAACTTAGGACCACGGTATAAGAAACAGAAACCCCGCCAAAAAGCGGGGTTCGTTCTGCTATAGCATTTCAATGCTTTGTATAACCTTCATAGTGACCTGGTATTAGTCGGTCTTACGTTTTTTAAACCACAAGTCCTCTAAGCTTAAATTCAGGGTAAGTACATGGTAATTTTCCTTAACGAGTATATTTTCTATTAATCCTGTGGATCCATAGGAATAGGAGAAATTAAGCATAGAATTATTACCCCGGCCAATAGGCAAACCAATACCGGCGGTAAAATTATAGCCATCTATTTTTTTGTCATTAATGGACAAATACCCAGTGTCATAGTTGAACCCAGTTCTATATCGAATACGCTGGTTAAATTTATAGCTGGCAGCATTTCTTACGAATTCCAAACCAACCGCATAGATATCCTGATCAACGTATGTTCCTATATTCTCGGTCTGTTTGGTATCACTCCAGTAATTCTTTTTATAATCAGCATTTAAGGTAAAGGATTTTAGAAAATTTGTGCTTAGCCCCACCCCCAGTTCCAATGGCATATTGAAATCCGCGACAGTATCACTTTCATCCTCTTCCACGTCTATTTCAACCCCGTTCAGACTTTTAATTACAGAGCGCCTTACACTACCCTTTAGGCTCGTTGGAAGTTGCACCGTACTTCCAATGGTGATTTTATTTGTGAGGTCATATTGCAATCCAAGACCAACACGGGCACCGCTGTAATTGGTATCCTCCGTGGAGACCAGGGCACTACTGTAAACCTGAAAGGATTCCTCCTCCTCAATTTTTCCAAATAATATGGAAAAACTGGCTCCAAACCTTAAATTATCGGTAATTCCATAACCCAGGTTGAACTTAAGATCACTCATTCCGCCAAGTCCATTCACATTACTTTCAAAGTATTCTTCAGATCCCTCAATATTGGTTTTTACCCCTACCAGGGTATAACCAACATCGGTATATGGAACCAGGGCAATACCTGCACCCAGTCTGTCCGCTATCCGAAAGGCAAGGGCCAAATTGGAAAAGTTGACCGTAGTTTTTGCCTCATCGTTTATCCTATTGCTATAATTGTTATACTTTCCCCTTAGACCTACATCATAAAAAAATGAATTTTGGGGTGTCAAGGCAAAGTTGGCCGGGTTTAAATTGTTTATTTCCGTATCCGATTTCAAGGCTATACCGGAATACCCCATCCCATTGGTCCGCCCAATACTGGTCTGATTTATTACACCGAGACCATATAGGGAATAAGGTGAACTTGTGAGCCCCTCGGATTGGCCCAAAACAGGAATTACGGATAAAAGTATTAGAAATAGGGCAAATAAAGGTAATTTATTCATCTTCATCATATATTGCATAGGTAAGTTCCAATTTTACACCTTGGTTAGTGCCCTCTTTTCCCATTAAAACAAAACGGTCTACAGTGCTGTTGTAATTCTCTGGCAAAAGAATAATTGCATAGTCGGCATCCCTTTCTGTAGACAATATTCCTTCTATATAGGTAGTCAGGGGTATTTCATAATAAATGTCATTGAATTCTTGACCATCACGGTTTAAAGTGGCTTGTACCGCTGCATTATCCGTTCCCACCAATTGCTCCGTTAAATCATTGTTTTGATCTACTATGAAAAGCGATAGGTTGTCCCTTAAGGCCAGTTCATCACTATAAGATCCCAAAACTGGTTTAATTTTAAGAACAGCATTCAACAAAGTACCCTGGCCCTGAATATCGAACAGTGTTTTTAGATTCAAAAATTCTATTTTGGTCGTGTATCCAATACCAGATTGTACAAAACTTTGATTATCCGATTCGGAACTATTGAGAACAACTTCCTTATCTGTTAGTGTCTTTAAATATTCGTTGGTTTCAACCACAGACATCTGGTTAAAAAATGGAATGGGACTACTGGTTGTATTTATGGTAAAATCTGCGGTAAATTGTGTCCGACTTTCCTCTCCGGAAATACTATAATACATTCTCATTACACTGGTAGAAAAATCAAAACCTACTATGGACCCATCGTCGTCTTCGCCCGGCTGAAAGGTAATCCCATGAAAGTAGTCCTTAAACTCTTCGGTGTTGGTAATATCCTTTTGTTGCAACTGCTCAAAAAGGTCTAACCCCAAGGAGTCACTCAATTTAATATATAACGAATCCGTTCCCAAAGGTCTTGGGGCATAGGTTATAGACCCTAAATCTTCCTCTAAAAACCCTACCTTGCTGGTATTGTAAAAATCGCTCCCATCGGCCGGCTTTAAAAGTTCACTTAATTCCTTAATATGGATGGTATTATTTTTAAGGGTGTCGCTATAATAATAATTGTCATACTTCAGAAAAAAGGCTATACTATCATATTCTGCGTCGGAATCGATAAAATAACTATTTGGCAACAATTCCGCATAACTCGAACTTTTTACCGCCCCAAAAACGGGGTCCATATATTTCCCTATCAGCATGCGGGTGGCTTGTGAAGTTACAAGACTATCAAACTTCATGGTGTATGTCTCCACGTTCATGGTATCTATTTGTACTACCCTTATATTACTGTTGGTAAATGTCCCGCCAGCCACAAAATCGGATTCATTAATAGTATCATCGCTACATGAAACCAATAATATCAACAAAGCTATAAATCCAAGGAGTTTTCTCATTCGTTTATTATTTGAAGCCAAAAGTAAAAGCGTTTCCTTAGCCCGGAAACCCCAATAGACCAACCCACTGACTTATAAGACCAAAGGGCGAATTTTAGCTATTAAATACCCTCTACCATTGGTAGATAAAATATCCGTTTTCATATGTTAAATAGGTGCCTTTATCTATTTAAGTTTCAAACACCATGTTCGCCATCTAGTTTTGAAAAAAAATTAACTAATGAAATACATTTATAATATGAAGGGAAGGGTAAACCACATTAAAATGCTAACGATGGCCAGCTTAACACTTTGCTTAATGGCTAGTTGCTCTAACGACGAAGATGACGAAGATTTGGGGAACTGGATAGACCAATCGGTATTTGATGGGAGTCCACGTAGCGGCAGTGCCTATTTCACCATTGGAAATATAGGATACAGTGGTGTAGGTTATGATGGGGATGATTATTTAACCTCCTTTTGGTCCTATGATATGGATGGTGATTATTGGTCCCAAAAAGCGGACTTCCCGGGAACAGCAAGGAATGCCGCTGTAGGTTTTTCCATCAATGACAAGGGATATATAGGTTCTGGTTATGATGGCTTGGATGAACTGGCAGATTTTTATTCTTACGACCCTGCCAGCAATACATGGACGGAAATTGCAGCTTTCCCATCTACTCCAAGGCGAAGTGCCGTGGCCTTTGGAATAAATGGCTATGGTTATTTTGGAACCGGCTTTGACGGTGACAACGACAGGAAGGATTTTTGGAAATACGATCCTAATACCGATACTTGGCACGAGTTGGTGGGCTTTGGCGGTGATAAAAGAAGGGCAGCAATTACCTTTACCATAGGGGATTATGTATATATGGGAACTGGTGTATCCAATGGTATTTATTTGGATGACTTTTGGGCTTTTGATTCGGCCACAGAAAGTTGGACCCAGAAATTGGATCTTGACGAAGAAGATGATTACTCCATTGTTCGAAGCAATGCAGTAGGATTTACCTTAAACGATTATGGATATATAGCCACTGGAACCTATGGGGGCACCTTACAATCTATTTGGGAATATGACCCTAGTACCGATACTTGGGAATCCAAAACAAGTTTTGAAAGAACATCAAGACAGGATGCAGTAGTATTCTCCAATAACGCAAAGGCATTTATAGGCCTAGGCCGCACAGGTAGTCTGTATTTGGATGATTTGGAGCAATTTTTCCCTTATGACGAGTACGACGACGAAGATTAATGATTTTGATTATGTTTACTTATTAATTAGCGAAAAGAGCTATGCTGATTGGCATAGCTCTTTTAAGATTATCAATAAATGAAAAGAATATTATTAGCATATATTTTAATAGCGGTTGTTTTCGGATTTCTATTTTTGAGCTTTTCAAATTACAAGATCGGTGCAACAGAAAGTAAATTGCCCCTACATTCAGAAATATTTAAAGTGAGTGATGGCTATGGATATCAAATAGAACTAGAGAGCAGAGTACTTATAAAACAGGAGTATATTCCTATTTTAAAAGGAAAAAGGCCGTTTAAAACCGCGGAGGATGCAGAGCGTACCGCCAATAAGGTCATCAGCAAATTATTAAAAAAAGAAAGTCCTATATTGACAATTTCCGAGCTTAAAGAATTGCAGATTCCTGAATTTAACCTTTACTAAAGAAGTCCATGGTACTTGATAAGAAAAATATTCCGCAATGGCTTGTTCACGCATTATTATGGTTCATGCTATACGGCTTGCTGTCCTATCCTTTTTTGACTGGTTCCAGGTCCCTACCCTATAATCTATTGGCAAAATTACTCTTGGCCATGGCACTCTTCTACCTCAATTATTATTACCTGGTACCGAAATTATTACTGAAAGACCGTATTTGGTACTATATTGTACTTTCGGTCTTACTGCTTTTCGCAGTAGGCTTTTATACAAATATAGCTTTCCCTCCATCTCCTCCCGATGAGCTTCCCCGAAGGGCCGTACGTATGCGACAACACGGCGATGGTGGTCCAGGGGCATTCCGCTTTTTTTTGATGACCACCGTAATCTTTGCCGTGCCCTATATTTTCAGCACCATGCTAAAGGTCTATACGGAATGGCAGAAAAACGAGGACCTGAGAAAATTAGTGGAAAAAGAAAAAATACAGTCAGAACTTCAATTTTTAAAGACCCAATTAAACCCGCATTTTCTTTTTAATTCCTTGAATACTATCTATTCCCTTTCCGTAAAACAATCCCTGGACACCCCTGAAGCGGTCATTAATTTATCCGAACTAATGCGGTATATGCTTTACGAAGCCGACAAAAAACTGGTTCCGCTAGGTAAGGAACTGGAATACATTAAAAGTTATGTGGCATTGCAAAGGCTGCGACTATCCAATAGTGAGGATGTAACCCTAAAAATATCGGGCGAGGAAAGAGGGAAATTTGTACCCCCGCTATTATTTATCTCCTTTATTGAAAACGCATTCAAATATGGTACGGATTTCAACGGAAAGACCTTTGTTAAAATAAACCTTTCCATAAATAACGAGTCCATACATCTACAAGTAACCAACATAATCGGGACTTTTAAAGCGAAATCGGAAAGTAGCGGAGTGGGTCTGGAGAACGTCAAAAATAGATTGAACTATTTATATCCCCATTCCCATGTATTACTTATAAATGATGATGGAAAAACCTACGAAGTAAATTTAACTTTAAATTTAAAAAACTATGAACTGCATAATCATTGATGACGAGCCATTGGCCATAGATGTATTGACGGACTATTGCAAAAAAATAGATTTTACAGAGGTTGTAGGGACATTTACCAATCCATTGGATGCCATATCCATTATTAGGGAAAAGAATATCGACCTGATTTTTTGTGACATTGAAATGCCCCAAATCAGCGGTTTGGAATTTATAAGTGCGCTGGAAAACCGACCCTTGTTTATATTCACCACAGCCTATACCCAATATGCAGTGGAAGGTTTTGAACTGAATGCAGTGGATTATCTGGTAAAGCCAATTCCTTACCATAGATTTATTAAGGCAGTTTCCAGAACCAAGGAAATTTTGGCACAAAAGGAAAAACCTTCAATTGCCAATATTTTTCCTTCCAATGGAGGGCAGAACGATACACAGAAATTTATTTTTGTGAAATCCGAACATGAAAATATTAAGATAGATCTGGATGAAATTGAATACATTCAAGGGCTTAAGGATTATCTTAAAATCCATATTAAAGGTACCAACAAGACAATATTGACACTTTTAAGCTTTAAGGACCTTTTGGACAAGTTACCACAAAACCAATTTATACGGGTTCATAAATCTTTCGTTGTCAACGTTAATGTCATTAAGACCATACAAAGGAACCGAATTGTAATCAATGATACCCGAATCCCAATAGGAGAAAGCCATAAGACCCAATTCTTTTCTTTTCTGGGCCTGTAATGAAGCTTTGTCATTGGCCTTATAAAAGCTTCATTTAAAACCAATTTCAAATTAATGGCCGCTATAACTCTTTTTTAAATTGATTCCAATCGGCAAACGCAAATTTCAAGGTTTAGGCCTAAGGTATAATATCCAGTTCCCTTTTTCCTGTTTCTAAAGAGGAATAGGCGTCAGTAAATACCATTCCCGCCCTAGCTATTTTGTCTCTTTGGGGAGTGGGAACCTTTCCCTATTCCCGATATAAGACCTGTACGGCCCCATATCGCAAATAATATAAATGATATTAGGTGGCTCCTGTCCTGTTACCGATGCCATCATCATCAGAAAAAGGATTTATAATTTAGAAAACTTCATGTTTTTTATTTTAATCTGATTTCTGTTACGCTCCCCAATAGTCTTCCTTCCTTATTAAAGAGCCCAGCTTTAACAAGGGTTTTGGGAGGCGCAATAAAATTGCCCTCGTACTTAACGGAAGCCGTTGAAGGGTCTTCCCCATTGGGGGCATAAAATATATCATACCCAACAGTTTCTGTATTTAAATACACATGGGCCTCGCTTTTTAATTGGTCCAAGGCGTATGACGCATATACCGTAAACATACTGTTGGCATAATTTACTTGCTCCCGTTCCAGTCTTTTAAAGTGGGAGTCTTCCAGGGCAGTTTGAAATCGCTTCCAATCCTTAACTTTGGGATCGCTCCATGACACCTCTGCACTGGCTAGGGCACGTGGGTACAGCATATATTCACAATGTTCCTGAGTGGACGTAAATTCTCCCCACAAACAGGCTTCATTACCAAGAACCCTATTTACCTCCTCGGGTGTCAATTCTTCCGGAATGGGCTCATGGGCGTATACTTTGGACAAGGGCAATACCACCTTTGGCCCTTCGGGCTCCATAAAAGTAGGCCCCTGAACCTGACTGATATACATATATTTATAAGATGTCATTATGGTAGGATAACCATTTTGAGGTGCTGTAATCTGCGGGGTATAAGTACCTCTTCTCCATGCCATAATGGTCGCTCCCGGAGCACCCTGACCGCTTAAAATCTCATCCCAACCTATCATGGTCTTATTTTGGGCCTTTACCATCTTATGCACCTTTTGTATAAATTAACTCTGTAGTTCCTCTTCGTCCTTTAAGTTGTTTTCTGTTTTTACTCCTTGGCAATACGGACATTTTTTCCAATTGGATTTATTGCACTCGTCACCACCAATATGAAGGTATTTTGACGGGAACAGCGCCGCAACCTCCTCTATTACCCCTTCCAAAAATTCGTAGGTAGTATCCTTGCCTGCGCAGACCGCATTATCGGGCGCCTTGCCTCCTACGGCAACTTCAAAATTGGCGTCGGATTCATCATAGCAAAACAAGTGGGGGTAGGATGCCACCAGGGCCTTGCTGTGTCCCGGTACATCAATTTCCGGGATAACCTCAACATTGCGCACTTTTGCGTAAGCAATGACCTCCTTAATGTCTTCTTGGGTATAAAAACCCCCAACCGTTTTTGGTTCTTCGGCCGTTGCTTCCTCGCGTTGCCACCAGCTTACGCCAGTTCTGTCGGCACGCCAAGCTCCTTTTTCAGTAAGGTTTGGGTACTTTTTTATTTCGATACGCCACCCTTGGTCATCGGTCAGATGCCAATGGAATTTGTTCACCTTATAGGAGGAAAGAACATCTATATGCTTTAAGATAAATTCTTTAGGTTGAAAATGTCTGGAAACATCCAACATAATGCCGCGCCAACCAAATCTAGGGTTGTCCTTGACCGTCATATCCGGCAGTTTTACCGTTCCGGAATTTTGCAAAGGAAAGGACTGGCGCAAGGTCTGAAATCCATTAAAAAGTCCTCCGTAATCCTTGGCGGTCACCACAATGGATTCTGGTTGCACCTCTAGCAAATAACCCTCATCCCTTACCGACAACCTTTTATCCAACCTAAATAAAATATGCTTTTCCCCCACCTCAGGATTTCGGTAAGAATAGGTAAGGTTAAGCCCTAGATCCTTATGGAATTTTTCCGCTAAATATGGAATAAGAACCCCTTGAAACTTTTTGGGCACCACCACTTTGGTATTCTTGTCCAAAACAAATGCATCATCTATAAAGGAAACCGACTCAGGTTGTGGTACAAAATGATAGTTTTGGGCTACTAATTGAAGGTTGAACCCAAACATTGAAAAAAACAGTATGTACGTGAAATATTTAGACATTTAACTATTGGTTTAGTTGTTCAAGGATTACTTCGGCTACTTTCTTTCCTTGTTCCGTTGTCCCCAATTTATTATAATGTACGTTACCAGGTTTTACCATCCATTTTTCATGATTGGGCAGGGTATAGCCATATAGGTCATTTATAATAACAGAAGGATAGTCCTTTAATACCTCCAAAGCGGCTTCATTATATTTTTTGGCATCGCCAGCGTAACGCCCGTTTGCGTTTTCGGGAACGGGGGTAGTGGTAGCAAAAATCAATTTAGTATTAGGAAAATTGAGTTCTAAGTATTCACATATGGCCCTCATGTTTTCTTGGTAGGTCGCCACAGAGGAAATGATCTTTCCATTTTCTTTATCCACTCCCTTACTGCTCATGTACTTTATGTCATGAAGTCCTACGTTGAAATGAATCACGTCCCATTCAAAATCCCAACCACCTTTTAAATGTGGTTTAAACATAGTTTGCTCAAGTTTATCCATCTTTGGAATAAAGTCGTGGCTAGAAATACCATTACTGAATATTCTAAACACCGAGGCTTTTCCTGCCAGTTCCTCCCTAACCGTGGTGGTATAACCAATTGAGATCGAATCCCCGTAGAGCAATACATTTGGTACGCCTTTTTTCGGGTGCACATAGGAAAATATGGGACCTTCTTGTGCCCTTAACCCTGACCAGGCCTTTTCGGCTATACTTTTATTGGTTCCGCAAGAATATACCTGCGGGAGCAATGCTAAGCCAACGCTGGCCGCACCAGCTTTTTTTAAAAAATCCAGTCGTTTCATTTTACTAATATTATTTAACTATGAAGTTCAAGCTCCTTTTTTTTAAACGTTCTTTCCCCATGGGTTGGGCCATCGAAGCGATCCGTTGAAAGCTACAAATCAATACGATCTATCCCAAATATCATCTAACCACTACCCTTAAATGTTCCTTTACCGATACCTATTATTGTCCGCTTTTAATTCGGTGTCAAAATCGTCAAGCATCTTGATCAGCTTTTGTACTATTTTAGGATGGGTTTCGGCTAAGTTGTCACTTTCGGATATATCCTCGGCTAGATTGAAAAGTTCTATTTCCCCTTCTTTCCGCCTTAGTTTCCAATCGCCCTTTCGAACAGCTTCCGCTGTTTCGCCCGAGTAATAATAGAACCCCTCTTTCTTATGTGGCGAAGCCTTTTTCTTCCCCGCCAATAACGGCCAAATATTTTTTCCGTCCACTTTTTCTTCGGGCATATCGCTATTGGTCAGATGGGCGATAGTGGGCAATAAATCTATGGTGGAGGCTACTTCGGAACAAACGGTCCCAGCAGGTATGGCTCCTTTCCATTGGGCGATCATGGGAACCCGCATTCCGCCTTCATAGGTCTCAAATTTAAACCCTCTTAAGGGTAGGGCAGATCCCCCATGACCATTCTTGAGATTCCATGGGCCATTGTCCGATGTAAAAATCACCAGGGTATTTTCATCCAGATCCATAGCTTCCAGAGTCTCTAAAATTTGGCCCATGCTCCAATCTATCTCTTCAATGACATCACCGTACAAACCTCGTGCGCTTTTCCCTTTAAATTCTGCGGAAGCAAATAAGGGAATATGGGGCATTGAATGCGCTAGATACAAGAAGAACGGTTCTTCTTTATTCTCCTCAATAAACTCCAAAGCTTTTTTTGTGTAGCGCTGTGTTAATGTCGATTGATCTACGGGGTATTCAATAATTTCATTTTGTTCCGTTAACGGCACAACGCCTCCTCTCCATTTTTCCTGTCTCAAACTATCGACGGTCATGCCCTCTCTGTACAAAACCTTTTCTGAGACTTTGGCTTTAGGATATACAGACATATCGTTGCTATATGGAATACCATAATACATATCGAAGCCTTGAGCAGTTGGCATATATTGATCCTTATCCCCTAAATGCCATTTCCCAATACAAGCTGTAACGTAGTTTTGGGTTTTAAGCATATCGGCTATAGTCAATTCCTCATTTGGTAATCCTCCTGGTAAGTTTGGCCAAAGTACTTTTGGAACCCCAACCCGAGTTGGGTAAGCTCCTGTCAGCAATGCTGCTCTTGATGGGGAACACACGGGTGAAGCCGAATAAAAATCAGTAAACTTTATACCGTTTTCAGCCATCTTATCAAGGTTTGGGGTTTTAATCAGGGGCGAACCAAAAACGCCTACGTCCTGATACCCTTGATCGTCAGTAAAGACAATGATTATGTTTGGTTTGGAATTTTTATTTTGGGCAACCAATACTGTTTTACAACTTAAAAATGCCGTAATAATAATCGCCATCAATTTTATTCTATACATTATATTGTTCTATTTTTTGTTCAACAAACCATCAAAATGATAGGTTCTTCCTGCTTCAGTTTCAAATTCAATAGTGTTATCCTTGTATTTTAAAATACATGGCAGACCACTTTTTGAAAGTACCGAAACGCCTATCAATTGACTTTTTTTCCAAGAAAAAGACAATTCAAACCCTCCTCTGGCCACAATACCCGAAACACGTCCTTCTGCCAAGGCAGTAGGTAAGGCTGGCAATAATTCAATTTTATCTAAATGGCTTTGCAAAATCATTTCTAAAATTCCGGAGGCACCTCCAAAATTTCCATCAATTTGAAATGGTGGATGTGCATCAAACAGATTGGGGTATGAGCCTCCACCTTCTTTTCCATCCGCACCTTCGGCAGGACTTAGAAGTTTATGCAATAGCTTGTAAGCATGGTCACCATCCCTAAATCGAGACCAAAAATTAATTTTCCAGGCCAAACTCCAGCCGGTGCCATTGTCACCTCTATATTCCAAGGACTGCTTTGCCGCCTCCATTAAATCTGGCGTGTCCTCATAATTAATTTCATTCCCCGGGTGCACCGCCCAAAGATGTGAAACATGACGGTGATGATTTTCCGGGTCATCCTTATCTTCCAACCATTCCTGTAATTGTCCATGCTTTCCTATTTGGTTTGGAGCAATTTTAGCAATCATAGGCCCCAGGGTTGAAGCAAATTCCTGATCTGTATTTAAAATTCTTGAAGCTTCAATAATATTTTTGAACAATGCCCTGATCAACTGATGGTCCATGGTTGGGCCAGCCACCAAACCACCAATTTCCGGGGAGTTTGATGGTGAACTAATCAAATACCCTGTATTGGGGTCTTCGTATAAAAACTGACTGTAAAACAAGGCAGCACTTCGCATTAACGGGTACTTCTCCAACAAAAATTCTTTATCTTGGGTGTATAGATAATGCTCCCATATATGGGTGCTTAACCAAGCCGCCCCACCCAACCAAATACCGTGGTGCGATGCGTTTACCGGAGCTGCGCCACGCCAAATATCAATATTGTGGTGTGCAATCCAACCCTCGGCATTGTAATGTGCTTTGGCCACTTTGGCTCCCGTAATTGAAAGGTCTTCAATTAAATCGAACAAGGGTTCGTGGCATTCACTTAAATTGTACATTTCTACCGGCCAGTAATTCATTTCCAAATTAATGTTCGTGGTATAACTACTAAACCATGGGGGTGTTAATTTATCGTTCCAAATACCTTGAAGCGTTGCTGGCTTTGTTCCTGGGCGACTACTGGCAAGGGTTAGATATCTCGCATATGCCACATACAACGCAACCAGTTGCGGATCATTTGGATCGCTGCTGAAATCGGAAATACGTTGATCGGTCGGATTTTTGGATTTTCCGTTATCCCCAAAACTAATGTCAAAACGGTTGTATAAGGATTGGTAATCTGAGACATGCTTTTCTTTAACCGCTTTGAAATTTGTACTAGCAACTTTAGTCAATATTTCAGATACCATTTTTTCAGGCTCCCCGGAAACGTCTTCAAAATCAATATAATTTGTAGCAGCGGTTAAATAGATGGTGGCTTTTGAGGCCTTGGAGATTTGAAGTTTCCCTCCCACCGTTTTTACGGTACCGTTTGTTTCCACCCTTAGCGTAGATACCCCTCTTAAAGCGCCATCTTTAACCTTAACTTCCAGGGTTTGAGTAGAACCATTGGTCTTCACCGCTTTATCTTCATGAATAGCATCTAACCACAAATCGAAATTAAGGGCTTTGGCTTTATTGGAAGTTAGGTTAACCGCAATAATCTGATCCGGAAAACTGGACAATACCTCACGCTTATATTCTACACCTTCAACGGTATAGGATACCGAACCAATGGCATTATTTAAATTGAGTTCGCGCTTATAATTGGTGTAGTTATCATGGTTTTTGAAATCGATATAAATATCACCAAATGGTTGATAATGCACTTGCTGTAAGGGTTCGCTCATAAACTCTTGCTGTGCCAATTTTTGGGCCTCCATTTGTTTACCTTCTGTAAGCAACTGCCGTATTTCATTTAAATAATCTCCAGCATCTTTGTTGGAATAATCGTGGGGTTGTCCACGCCAAAGCGTTTCTTCATTAAATTGAATATGCTCTAGTGAAGCACCTCCATAGATTATAGCCCCAAGACTACCGTTGCCCACTGGTAACGCTTCTGTCCATTCTGTAGCAGGTTGTATATAGGACAATTTTAATTTTTCCTGGGCCTTTGTCCCTTCAATTAGTAAGAACAGGACAAAAAATAAGGTAAGTATATTTCTTCTTTGCATCCGTTTAACTTCTGATCATTATTGCTCAATTCTTATTTAGTGCACCCTTGTATTCCTAACTTTCCCAATGGTCATCGATAATTTGATGTATTTCCGGATTATCCGAATCGGTATCCCCCAAGGCTTCCCTTTGCCTTAATATCTCCTCTTTCATTTCTTTGATGATATCCTTGTATTTAGGATTATCATAGGCGTTTCGAAGTTCCTTGGGATCCTGTTCCAAATCAAAGAATTCCCAATATTTATCTGGTTGTTCTTCTTTGGTATACTCATTTACTTTGAGTCCGTTTCCATAATAAAATGCGAGCTTGTAACGCTCTCCCCTAATTCCAAAATGGCCAGGGCGATCTTTGGAATGGTCCCAATACCTATAGTAGCCATGCTTGCGCCAATCTGCAGGGGTATTTCCTTTTAAGTTCTCCCGAAAACTATGGCCTTGCATGGTTTCCGGATACTCTATACCGGCATAATCCGCAAACAGGGCCGAGAAATCGGCATTTTCAATGATATCGGCATTACGGGTCCCAGCGGGAATCTCTTTTGGGTATCTTATGACAAATGGCATATGAATGGATTCCTCATAGATCAAACGCTTGTCGAACCAACCGTGTTCCCCTAAGAAATAACCCTGATCAGCCGTGTAAATAACTATGGTGTTTTCTGCCAATCCAGATTTTTCCAAATAATCCAACAACCTGCCTATATTGTCATCAATGGCAGCTCCGCAGCGCATGAAATCCTTTACAAATTTCTGATAGGTTTTCATTCTTGCCTCATCTGCGCTAAGACCTTCAACCGAAAAAGGCAATTCCGGATAGGCCATATAATCTTTTCTCAATGCCGGATCGGCAGTGGCAGCCAAATAGCGCTTTTGAAGGTTATCTATGGATTGTCCTTTAAATACCCGGCCTGTAGTTTCCGCTCCTTGATCATAAAAAGAATCGGGAACAGGAATTTCCTCATCGCGATATAGATGACTAAAGCGTTCAGGGTAATCATAGGGTTCGTGAGTAGCCTTAAAATGGCACATGGCCATAAAGGGTTTGGATTTGTCCCTGTTTTCTATCCACTCCATGGTTTTATCGGCAATGATATCGGTACTGAAACCTTCCACTACTTTACCTCCACCGTAGTAGTCTTCCCAATTGTCCGCTGTTTTCAATCTTGGGTTCCAATAATCGCCCTGCCCGGGCAATACTGCATAATAATCAAATCCTGCAGGCTCTTGTTTTAAATGCCATTTCCCTATAACGGATGTGGCATAACCACCCTTTTGCAGCTCTTTTGCTATATTGTTATGTTTGGGAGACAAGCCCGCGCCTAAGGTAGTAACTCCATTAATATGACTGTACTGTCCGGTGAGGATCGTTGCCCTACTGGGTGTACAAATGGAATTGGAAACCAAACAATTCTCCAAAACGCAACCCTCTGCGGCCAACCGTTTAATATTGGGATTGTGTACATAATCCTTGAGTATGCCCCCATAAATCCCCCAAGCCTGAGCGGTATGGTCATCGGACATTATAAAAAGAATATTGGGTCTTTCCGACTGGACCACTGTTTTTTCTTCAGTTTTATTCTTACAACTGGAGATTGTTAATAATAGTGCAGAACCAAGAACAGCTACAAAAAATTTCGTTTTCATCATGTTTTATTTATTTTAAAACTTAATATCTGTAAAATTAACTTTTAAAAATAAAAGATAGCTTTTAGTATTGATTATTGGCATAATTATGCTGTTTTGAACGCTATTTCCTAGAGGTTTTATGCCTCCTGGACTTCATTTTATGATCAAGGGTGATGGTTGAAACTGTATAACAATATCAATTCAATTGAATTGACTGCCTGATTTTTATGGATTTGGTATCAAACGAATAGAAAAAGGGAGGAACTACCTCCCTTTTAAATCTAACTAAACTAATAAGAGGAATATCTCCCCTCATCTTAATGGGAACCTACAAAATCGCCAACAAAATCTTTGCTTTCCGAAATCACTTAAACTGGCCTCTTTAAACACAGGTCGATTTAAGTACTAAGTCGTACGTGTCCACAATGAAATTCTATTGTAAATATTCTTCAGGATACCCCAGCTCCTGGCGTAATTTTATGCCCATAATCTGGGTTCTATTCCTTAATTTTTTGGCCTGGGTCAAAAGGTTTTCAGTTTGTATCAATCTATCTACCAACGCGTTCTGATATTCCTTTGTATTCAATAATGTGTAATAATTGGACATTTTTCCAAAATCCCTAATGTTGTTATACTTAGGGTTTTCCTGTGGAAGTATATCTACTAAGGCAAGGTGTTTTTCCAATACCGGCTGCAAGTGATTGACCACTATATCATTGATCTTTGAATCTGTAATCTTAAATTCAGCAATTTCAGTGGGATAATTGGCTATAAGGGTTTTTAACGAATCGCTTTCAATAATTTCAAATTTAGAAGTATTGATAACAGAATTTAAGGCCCCGTCCAACAAGACCATTGGAGCATAATTAATGTGCACTATGGTATCCTTGGCCCCTGGCGTAATTTGTTCGGGAGCCAGGCCAATGTAACTCATGGTAGCTTCCAATCTGTTAATATTGCCAGAGTATTTAACAATGCCCTCATTAAGAACTTTCAAATTTGTATTCAATTCTTCATACAGGCTATGATAGATTTTCATCTCCACTATCCGATTTTTCCTGATTTCATTAAGATCGTTGATTTTCCACGCGATCAGGATACCTATAACAATTAGGAATATTTCTCCAAAGGCATATAACAGATAGTTTTTGAATTTGCCGGAAATAATGAAACCCCGTCGAATTTTCGCAAATAAACGCATAGCAACTACTCCAGTTTTAAGGCTTTGATATCTGTAATTAGTTGGGCTATGGATGCCCTGTTCAACCCATTATAAATACCCCTAATATGTTTGTTTTTATCTACCAATAAGAAGTTTTCCGTGTGCAAAAAGTCGTTTATATCCTTTGGCACCCCCAAATCGTTTTCTACAAAATATTGATTTCTTCCCAGATCGTAAATTTCCGTTTTGTCCCCTGTAACCAAATGCCATTTATTATCCATTACTCCGTTTTTTTCGGCATAATTCTTAAGTATGGGGACAGAATCTATAGAGGGTGTTGCCGAATGTGACAACAATAATACTTCTGGATCGTCCTTAAATGCCTCCTGCACTTTTACCATATTACCCGTCATTTTTAGACAAATACCAGGACAAGTGGTAAAAAAGAAATCCGCAACATATATCTTATCATCGAAAGTCTTTTGGGAAACAGTATCCCCCAATTGATTTACCAAACTGAAATCCCGAATTTTGTGGAAACTCTTTTCCTCTTCACTATTAGGGGATAACCAATATGGAGTAAAGGATTCATCACTATAGTAGGGCAGGTATGCTACCCTACTTGTTTCTTCCACTTTAATATTCTCCTTTTTAACTTGTTCTTTGCAGCCCGTAAGAAATGCAAACAAACACATTAAAACAAACCCAACTTTTCTAATCGCTAATAACCACCTCATTTTCTAACTTATAACATGAATTAGCCCTGAGCATCCCAAAAATGCGTCCGTTTTTGGCCTCATAATTAACATATAACTTACCGTTGGGCAGCCAGGCCTTTTGCAATCCTTCCTCATTACCGTCTATCAATTGCCTTAATTTGGACAATTGCCCTGTGGCATGCCACTGTTTTTCCTCCCCATGCTTCAAGCCATTAACGTAATGGGATTCTTCCGCCAACACTCCGTTTTCCCACCAACTTTTATAAACCCCCACCAACTTATTTTGATGATAGGTGGACTCTACCCTAAGCACTCCATTTTCTGACCATCTTCTTGCCACGCCTTCTCTCTTACCATTTAGAAACCCTAGTCTTTCCGCCAAGGTATCATTGGCATGAAATTTCACCGAATACCCATTGTAAGGCTGGTTTTTATAATACCATTTCCCTTCAATTTGGTTAAGAACCAAATCCTGTTTGGATACCTCAACATTGGAGATTACAATAGCTATCTCCATTTCGCTTTTTACACCAGTGGCTTCTTTACAATTTATCAGGAATAAGGTCGTAATAATCAATAGGAGTAATGGTCGCATATTATTTTTTTAGTATCCCTGATATGGACCGGCAAAAGCCAAATAAGATCCTGTTGTTGAATATAATTCATTGATGATGTGATAGTGATATTCCTCTACTCCATCTGTATATTGCGTAGCAGTGGTATGGCCTCCGGAAGAATCCAGATCTGTAGGATATGTTCCTGTGGAACTACATTGTCTTCCATAAAGAAAAACCCCGTCTAAGAGTATCCCTACTAGATTCTCATCATCATCGGTGAAGGCTTTGGGCTCCAAGTGATAATGGTAAACTCCAGGACCTATATGGGCACCCGTCCAGTCCAAACTAGCCGCTGCTTGGTTTAATGGGCCACCTCCTTCTTGATCATTAAAAATAGAGGCCCCGCTTACCGCGATTCCTATAGTGTTCAGCTGTGTAGAAACCGTACTCCCCGTTAAATTGGGAGTTGCATCCACAGTAATTGTAGTAGCATTGTTATTACTGGACATGATGCTTGGTGTTCTATCCACATCGGGTTCCTCCTTATATAGGGAATTTCCTTCTCCCCAATAGACCGACTCATGGTTGGGCAAACCGGTAGTTTCTATTACTACATTGGACCCATCCAAATAAATAGTGGTGGCATCGGAATTGAATGCTGAAAATGCAGCATGCAATTCGGTCACAACAGTTTCTTCAGTATCCTCATCAGTAGCACTATCCGCACTACAGGCAATTAGAGTAGTTAATAGCAAGGCTAAGCCCATTGCTATTGCCATGATACCTTTATTCACTTTTAATTCTTTTTTCATATCAATTTATTTATAATAATTTTAGTTTATTAGCACTTACACAAGGACAAAGCTCGTTTAATAGGAGACATCAAAATCTTCAAATCCATGTACGGCCTCAATCTTTAAGCGAACGACTCGTTTAGTTCAGCGAAAAGAAATCAGCGAATTATGGTTAAGGAATTTCTTTACGCCTTTTGAATTTCTTGAATAAAAATCCTAACCCCAGAACACTCAGACCCAAAACAACTATAGCGGAAACCCCCAACAAAACAAATGCTGTACTTGACGAAAAAATACTTGCCTCATTATGGCCTGCTTCCACAAACTTATTACCGCTAACCTCTAACGCCAGGGTGTGATCATTGGCCTCATTTAAAACAAATTGTTCCTTGCTAAATCCTTCTTTAAAAAGAAATAGGGCACTCTGGTTTTTATGAATGTCCTTAAAGGCGCTATTTTTAACCAATACCGAATTTATTTCTGAAGGTATTCCGAAGACCTCGAAGACAACTTTGGTTTCATGACCTAGTATAACCACACCATTACTGAAAGAAATATCCCCAATTCCATTGAAACTTAAATGGAGATTGTTTTTAATATGTTCCAATATCATTTTCTGAAACTCTTCTGGAGTTTGATAAGGTGTATCGGCGAAATGAGTTCGAATCTCATGCTGAAAGGCGGTTAAGGATGCACTGATCTGCAACACCCAACTGTTGTCCTGTTTTTCCACCAGCATTGTGGTGGAAACATCTGCCTGATGGGCCTTAACCGTCATAGCCGTAAATAGTAAGCAAATGATGAGAATCCTTCTATACATAATCCTAACTTTTAGATAAAAGATCAAGCCTAATTAGTTATGCCTAGACTTTATCCTTCTCAATTAATATTAATTAGCGTAAGCTCCGTTTAAACAATTAATAAAGCTATTTGTTCCGGGAGCCGCTACATGATAGTGATACCCTCTTGTCTCATCCGTATGTCCTCTACAATCATCCAAATCCGTAGGTTCTTCCCCATTGGCATCCAATTGTGCATATAGGCCAAACCCATCCATGGCATAACCGATCATAGCCGAATGCCCATCATCTTGCGTTAATTGGGTAGATACACCTGTAGCGGCGTGATAATGGTACCCGGCATTTAAATTTATATGTCCTCCTGCATCATCAAAAGGCGCTAAAGTATAGGCCCCTAAAATGGCGTCTGTAGGTGCCGGAGCATCAAAAACAACCCCATTAAAAGCTACACCCCTTTGGGAAGGTCCGTTCCCACCCATCCCTGGAGGGCCAAATCCACCAAAATCCGTAGAAGCCGATTGCTTAACTGGCGTAATTGGAATTAAATACGTCTGTGTTAAATCTGTAACATAGGAGGGTAAACATTCCACACAAAAATTTTCGTACTCTTCACCTACATTCGGGTTGGCGGCATTGGCACAATCATCTTCCGTTTCAGTGGTATATATATCCCCATTGGCGTCATACATTTTCCATGTGCTATCGTTATAAAAATTAGCCATGTTTTCAATAAAGGCTCCATCTACATCATACACTTCTCCATTTTCCAGCCAAATTCCACCTGCCGATGCATCATCAGATATATTGTCTGGACACCATGGTCCCATTTCATGGTCTGCAGGTGTGCTGGTAGCTACAATCTGATAACAGTCGGTTGAGGTGCCATCCGAAAGAGTACAGGGTACCGTTGTAACGGTAACGGATCCATTACTTGTCAGGAATAGGGACGCATCAACATTTACAACCGTAGTCTCATCTACAGTATCGTTATCATTGGTTCCGTCACTAACATCGGTGCTGTCATTACTGCAACTATTGCAGGAAATGAAAAGCATGCTGCTTACAAATAAAAGTGGAATTAAATTTTTCATGTTTTTGTTTTAGAATTTAACTATTGGGCACATGTCCTACTCACGTTTCCGCCCTTTGGGCTTGGGAGCTTTTTCTAATTCCTCTTTGGTGATGTAGCCATCTTCATTGGTATCTATTTTCGAGAAATCATTTTTTATAGGTCCCTTTACTTCCTTCTTAGAAAGTTTTCCGTCCTCGTCCTTATCCATTTGCTCGAAAATTTCGTCAACAGATGGTGGCTCTTTTTGACCCTGCCCGCCCTGAGGTTGTTGTGCGTTAACATTAGCGCTAAAAAATACGGTTACCATTGCTGTTAATACTACTGATTTTACTATCATTTTTTTCATTGTTATTGTTTTTAGAATTCACTATTTGGACTACAAAGATGGGCAATGGTTGAACGCTAAATGGATCCATTCAGCGAACCAAAGGAAGTTTTAAGCCAATGCCGCATTAACAACTGTGAACGTTACATTTAGGTGGGTATACAAGCACCATTTTCGCACTGGCATGAAAAATATTTCCGTTTATTTGTATCATGGACCGAACAAAACGATTTCTCTTTCACATCTTGCTATGGCTCAGCGTATGGCTCATGGCTTGGTTGCTCATGACCGATGATGTACTCTTTCTTCAACGGAATACACCACCATTTATATTGCAAATTGTAGTTGTTGCCGTATTGATATATTATACAGCTCCTGCTCTTTTGTTTAAAAAAAAGTATGTTCTTTTTGCAATCGTTTCTTTGATATTGATAGTTTTCTGTGCAACCCTTATTTCCAATACTTCTATGGGACTGCTAGGAGGAGGTCCACCAACCCATGAAGTAGGTCCACCACCTGGCGTGCGACCAAAGGCACCACCTCAATTTTTGATCCATTTCTTGGTACTGTCCATAGCCTATGTGCTGGCCACCTTTGTGGAGACATTTTTGTTTGCCCAAAGGAAGGAAGAAGAAACCATTCGCAATAAAAATGAAAATTTACAGACCGAACTGAAACTGTTAAAATCACAGATCAACCCTCATTTTTTATTTAACTCCCTAAATAATATCTATGCCCTATCCGTAACAAATTCGGAGAAGACCCAACAAGGCATAAGTACCTTGTCCAATATGCTGCGATATGTTCTGTACGAATGTGAACAAGCTTTTGTACCTATTAGAAAAGAGGTCGATTACATAAAGGACTATTTGGCCATGTACGTCCTTAAAAGCAGTAAAACCTATCCCATAACAACCGATTTTCAAATTAAAAACGATGCTGTACAAGTAGCGCCAATGCTATTCATTCCCTTTGTTGAGAATGCCCTAAAGCACGGTAATTTGGAAAAGATTACCGATGCCTTTTTAAAAATCAGTATCTTTTCCGACGACAAAAAAATCAATTTTGAAATAGAAAACAGCATTCCCAAAGAACCAATGCACCAAGACAAGGTTGGAGGAATAGGACTAGAAAATGTAAAGAAAAGATTGGATATACTATATCCGAAAAAACATACCTTAAAAATTCAGAAAGAAGCAACTTCTTTTAAAGTACAACTACAAATAGATTTGAATGGGGACAATTAAATGTTTAATTGTAGACGATGAGGAGCTGGCACGTAGCCTGCTCAAAACCTATATTGGAAAAGTAAATTTTTTGGAATTGATGGCCGATTTTGAAAATCCCTTGGACGCCATTAAAGTTTTAAAAGAACAAAAAATAGATCTTCTATTCTTGGATATCCAAATGCCCGAAATTAAAGGTACCGATTTTGCAAAAATGATTCCGGATACCACACAGATCATCTTTACCACTGCTTACTCCGAATATGCCTTGGAAGGTTATGAACTTAATGCCGTGGACTACCTTCTAAAACCAATTACATTTGAACGATTTCTTAAGGCGGTCAACAAAATAAAAACAAACCCGGATCAGGAAGCCACGGAAGATTCCATTATAGTTAAATCAGGTTACGATCTGCATAAACTGAGGTATGATTCCATTCTTTATATTGAGAGTGATAGCGAATACGCCATTTATCACACCACAGATGGTAAAATTATGAGCAACCAGAGCCTTACGGCTTTGGAAAAAAAACTGCCAAAGGAATTGTTCATGAGGGTACACCGGTCCTATATCGTAAATAAGAAAAAAGTGAGTGCCTTGAAGGGAAAGGATCTGTTTATTGAAAAAGTCGCCATTCCAGTGAGCGCCAGTTATTTCGATTCGGTAAAAACCAATCTGTTTTAGGTCTCCCGGCTTATATCCTTAATAATTATTCCACGGCGTCCAACACCAAAGTTGTCACCGATTTTCCAAGTACCTCGATCGAGTTCTTTTTTGAAAGGTTTTGATCCATTTTGTGGAGGTTAAAGGATTCGTTGGTTATGTAGCTATTCATCCTAGTTTCTGCAGGAAATGCCATATTCAGCTTTAAATCGATGGCTTTTTCCTGTTGGTTTACCACCACGACCACGATGCTTTTATCCTGGTTTTTATAGGCTGATATTAAGACCCCATTCCTTAAATTCCCTTCCTCGTTAATGTTCTCGTAGTCCACAAAAACCCTTTTAGCCCCGGGCCTAATAAACCTAGAGTAATTACCCAAGGCCCATAGCAATTTGGAGTCGTAATAATTGCCATCCTCGGTGTCCTTGTCCACATAAATAAGTCCGTCCTTAAAATCGTAGGGACTCATGGCCAACCACCAATGCCAAGCACTCGCATTGGCAATGGTTAGATCGGCATGGATAAGTCGGGCCACATAAAGTGCAGTCTGCATACCTAAATCCCGGCCTTTTCCTTTAATCTCCTCATTGTTCTCCAAAATGCAGTATTCGCTCATCCAATATTCCAACGAAGGATACTTAAGCAGCTTTTCGGCGATTCGCTCTCTTTCCCTTTTTAGTTTTTGAATATCCCAAGTTGTAAAATAACTATGTGCAGCAACCTTTGGGGCCACCGATTTTAAATTGGCTAAATAGTTGGGACTCCCAGGATTGAAAAATGTTTCAATTTGGTTGCTCCTATTGTGATGCTTTTCTTTTTCCCCTGTTAAATAGTCTATGGCCCCGGCCTCCGTAAGCTCTATTTTTGGAATTTATTTTTTGCTGGATAAAAACGGAATCGATTACCATCGTGGCGTCTGCCAATTCATCATTGTTCCAAGGGGAACCTTCCTGCCCGCCTTTCCATTCCCATTGTGGCTCGTTGTACGGACTTATGTAGTCAAAATCAATGGCTAGACTATCTTTAAAATGGTGAAGAAAATTTGCCAAGAACACCCCATAATCCACATACTTGTCCTGGGATAAATTAGCCGCCAATCCGTCCTCGGAATGCACCTTATTGTTCTTGGTCATTTGAATGGGCGGACTATTCACAAAAGCTATAAATTGTTCTACGCCACGTTGTTTTGCGGCCTGGAGGAACCATTGTTGCCCTGCTTGCTTTCGCCAATTCTAACTCCCATTGTCTTGTAAAAAACCCTCCGCCCTTCTCCAGGGATCTTTTATCCCGCTATCGCTTCCTTGGGCTGAACTACCTGCGCCAATATTAAAACGCCAGGACGATAGCCCAATTCCTTTTGGAGACCCATCTGAATTGTTTTCAAGACTAAACAACCAATCGGCCATTTGGTTCTTTTTAGAATCTGGCCATAAGCCCGTAAACTGGGCCGCCCATGCATCGGAAGCTGCGATGTTGTGAATGGTCTGATATTCCTTATCAATAGAAATATCTACCTTGACTACCTCCTTCATTTGTGAAAAAGCAAAATGGCAAACAAGTAAAGCACAGGCAAAAATGATATTAAATTTGGCTTTAAAATATTTAGGGGACTGATCATCCATTAATAAATTACATCTCTTCATAATGCCTCTCTAAGCGTTTATTTAAATTGAAATTCCTTGGAAGGCGTTCTACTTTTATTTAATTCCTCTATGAGGTCATTGGCCTTTTTGGGGTAGTCCTTAATAACATTCCTAGTTTCACTTGGATCTTCCTCTAAGTTATAGAGCTCATAATCTCCAGCTTCGTTTACGTTATACCTTATTAATTTCCAATTTCCAGCCAATAAGGCTTGTCTACCTCCGCGTTCATGAAATTCCCAATACAAATAATCATGTTCCTTTTGGTCCTTTTTACCCAGCAGCGTAGGCAAAAAAGATATTCCGTCTATTTCCGATTCCACTTTTATATCCAAAAGATCGGCGATGGTAGGCAGGACGTCCCAAAATGCAGAAATATGGTCCGATTTGGTATTTCTTTCAATTTTATTAGGCCAACTCGCGATCATGGGCACACGAATTCCACCCTCGTACAGATCTCGTTTGTACCCTCTGTAAATGGAATTGCTGTCAAAGTAATCAGGGTCCGCACCTCCTTCTTGATGCGGTCCGTTATCCGAGGTAAATATTATAATGGTATTGTCCGTCAAGCCAAGCCTTTCTATCTTCTCAATAATTTCTCCCACTTGGTCATCCAATATGTTTATCATGGCTACAAAGGCGGCATGTGGAAATTCTTGGGATCCGTATGGGCCTTTTCTATATTTGGGACCCTCATCAACTCCCTTGTATGGTTTTTCTGGCTCTAATGTCCCCTTATATTTGTCCATATAAGAACTAGGTGCCACAAGTTCTGCATGGGGCATGATAGAGGGATAATAAAGAAAAAAAGGGACGTCTTTATTTTCGTCGATAAAGTCGAGCGCTTTTTTATGGATCAGGTTGGGGGCATAATCTCCGGTTGCTTTGTCCTTGTTCCCCTCCAAAATAATTTTTTCTTCATCGTCCCAAAGAAAGTAAGGATAATAATTATGTGCCAATGACTGATTGTTATAGCCATAAAAATGATCAAAACCTTGACTTAATGGATCACCTTGAGACCCCACCAATCCCATACCCCACTTGCCAAAGGCACCTGTAGTATAGCCCTTTTCCTTTAAGATTTCTGCCACTGTTATACTTTCGGAAGGCAAGGGCACTTTCTTATTTCCCCTAATCGGTGTATGCCCCGTATGCTGCCCCGTCATCAATGCGGATCGGGAAGGAGCACAGACCGTTGACCCGGAATAATGCTGGGTAAAAATCATACCTTGTTCAGCCGGCTTATCAATGTTCGGTGTTGAAAATTTCTTTTGGCCAAAACAACTTAAATCACCATACCCCAGATCATCGGCCAGGATGTAAATGATGTTGGGTCTTTGGTTATCACGAACTTTTTTAACTGTGTCTTGAGCGCTTCCCAAGAAGGTGAACAATGGGATAAAAAACAGGAGTGGTATTTTTTTTCTGACGGTTTTTAATCGCTTCATATTGTATGAATTTAGTTTGATCATTGAAAAATTCGTTTTCAGAAGTAATATACAATGACAACTGATTATTATCATAATTATCATTGTGAATTATTTTAGAATATTAATTTAAAGTTTATTCCCATGTACTGCCTCCAACTTGGTACTTGTAACAAAAAAATGTTCGTGGCAAATTTTATAAAACATAAAGGGGCTTCCAAACACAGAAGCCCCTTTGCAATTAAAAAACTAACTTAACTACTAACAATCTTTATTCTATATTCAAATAAGTACCTTGATCGAAGGTAAACACCTCAGAAGGCGTCCTGGCTTCCTCAAAAATATTTTTCATCTCGGCTACCACCTCCGGATAATCTTTTGCAAGATTATTTTCTTCTCCCAAGTCGGTATCTAGTAAAGCGAACATTCAATACATATTTTACCTTTTCGTCGTATTTGGTACTTTAAGTATGCTACCTTGGTTGCTGAAAAGACCATTATGCAAATCTCCCTCACAGGCAGATAAAAGTTTCTTTTTGAGTTCCTCTCTCTTTTTGGGACGTTGTTTGGATAAATCTTTTTCCTCCTTAAAATCGTCGGGCAGATAAAATAGTTCAAATACTCCCTTTTCTAGATCCGTCCTAATCTTCCAACCTTCATCAGAAATTAGGGTCGGCCCGGTATATGACGAATACACCACAAATTCATGCTCTTCTCCTTCCCTATGATTTATCAATTCATTATAAAATGAAATTCCGTCAGTGTTAAAAGGCCGCGAAAAACCAGTGGTTTCAGCAAGGGTTGCCAATAAATCATAGTTCGCAATAAGGCGGTTACTAGTTCTTCCCGCTTCTATTCTTGCAGGCCATCGAACAATCAAGGGAACTTGAATGCCTCCCTGTAGGTTACTTCGTTTCATCCCAGCACGACCGCCATTTCCATCAAAAACATCACCAGACAAAAACTCCTTGAGCGGGGTACAAAACACGAAATACAATTTAATCCTAGGCCCCGAGTTGCTTAGGCTCCTGACACAAATTTTAATTCCTTGCGGAAAACCGTAAGGGATTGTCTTTTTATAGGATTAGGTTTGCCCAAAGAAATAAGATTGGAAGGACCCAGTTCCGTGCAATTATAGTCATAGGAAGCCATACGGGCCAGCTTGCTGAAAAGGTATTCGGGGGAACTAACTTATTAGGCAGGCTTGGCCTTTATATTCGACTTTCAGGTAGGTATAAACGTATTTACTACGCAATCTTAAAGTTTGTCATGCTTTTTTGCGGAACAACTATGTCCTTAAAGAGCCCTCGCTGAACACTTTTGGCAAGTACTAAAAAAAAGGATATTTCCATTATACTAACGGAAATACCCTTTAACCAACCAAACCAAAAATGTCTTTAATATAAGTTATATGCTATGACCTGGCCACATCGTCCAGAAGAAAACCATTAACGGGCCTATCGTGTTGTTTATGCAGTACCGAAATATCGCCAGTGGTCTCAAAAATTACAGCCTTTATTTCCGAAAGTTCCGTTACATTGGCCTCCCGCAATTTGGCCCGTAGATCAGATTTGGTCACTCGACCCTTTCGAAGATTTTCTTCAAGAATGTTCTCGCCATCCATAAGCAATAAAGGCGTATTATCCATTACCTTTTTTACGGTATCGTTTCTTCTTGCATAAGCTGCCCCTATCTGCAATAAATAAACGGAAACGATGCCCGTAATGCCATCGGCAAGACTTACAGTTTTTGATAGAATAGCAGTAGCCATAATTGAACCTACAGCAACTGTCATGGCAAAATCAAAACTGGACATTTTTGAAAAACTACGCTTGCCACAAATACGTGTCATAAAGATGACTACAACGTAGATGCCAACTGCAGTGATAAGGATTGCACCCAAGGCTTCCCATGAAAATTTAAACCATTCTTCCATATAACTTTTCATTTCTATTTTGCAGATGTTGGAACCAACCAGTGCTTCCCTATTATTTCAAGTCACAATTTATCATCCAATTTATACCGTAGCGATCGGTAAAACGACCGAATAGTGCATTCCATTCGCGTTCTCTAAGTTCGTGGTGTATGCGACCTCCTGCAGATAGTTTCTCGTAAAGCTCCTTGGCCTCGTGTTTATCATCGAGGTCTACACTTAAGTGAATTCTGGTGCCTACTGTCAAAGGGGTGTCTGGTGCGGCATCGTAGGCCATAAAATGAACGCCCTTACCTTTAAGCTCTGCATGTTGTAAGCGGTCTCGATAGGAGGCTGGAACATCAATTTTCTTATCGGCATAAGTCTGCCGGTTCTTGATTTCTGCTCCTAAGGAGTCTGCATAAAAATTAAGTGCCTCTTGGCAATTTCCGTCAAATGCTAAATATGCTTGTGTTTTCATTATGATGTCTATTAAAATTTATTCCAATTTACATCACCCTCATTGCCCCGATCAATTACATCAATAATAATCTTGACACAAAAGAAAATTTGATGACCTACGATTTTCGGCCTTAGGACACGGAATATATTCTTGATCAATCGATAACCGGAAAGTTGCCTGCTACTATCCTGCTAGGCCAGAAGTTTATTAAATTATAAGTCACTGATTCCTCAGTTGTACTTCGATATAGAGTATCAAATTCTATTTATCAACAATCTCCTCTATTTTATTGAGCAGGTCAACTGGGTCAAAAGGTTTAAAAATAAAACCGTTCATACCACTTTCAAGCATTTTCTCCTTCACCTCTTGAAACACCGAGGCCGATAAGGCTAGAATAGGCACAGTACTGTTAAATTTTCTAATTTCCCTGGAAGCGGTATATCCATCCATTACAGGCATCTGAATATCCATCAAAAGGGCATCATAATTATTTTCACGCACTTTATTTACAGCAATAAGACCGTCATAAGCCACATCTACTACTAAATTGGCCTTCTCCAATATTTGCTTCCCAACCATAACATTGATCTGATTATCTTCAACCAACAATACTTTTTTGCCCTTTAGATCGTGTACTTTTTTTTGGGTGATTTGATCCAACTCCTTATTCGAGGCCAACTTCAATTCAAGATTAAAATAAAAGCGACTTCCGACTCCCATTTCACTTTCAACCTGAACCGTGGAACCCATAGTTTCAACAATACTTTTAACAATTGGTAGGCCAAGTCCGGTTCCGCCATATAAGCGATTTGTACTGCTGGATGCTTGAGTAAATGCCTGCCATATTTTTTCTTGTTGATCCTCAGCAATACCAATTCCTGAATCTATGATTTCTGTACGAATAATTACGTTGCCATCAGTTTCGTCCTGCTTTACAATTTTCAAGGTCACACTGCCTTTGTCGGTAAACTTAATAGCGTTGGTAACGAGATTATTAATTACCTGATTGAAACGGACAATATCTAACCAAACAATTGGAAGTTCTTCATCAATTTCCAATTCAAAAGTAATTCCCTTGCGCAAACAACTGGGCTCGTGAATCTTTTTTATCTGTTTCATTGCTGCCATAATATCCGTTGGAATGGGATCTAGTTCAATTTTTGTAGATTCCATTTTACTGAAATCCAATACATTGTTCAGCAAGTTCAAAAGTATTTTTCCCGAGTAGTTCAAAGCATCTATATTCTGCTTTTGATCCTCTCGCGGATTGGAATCCCCTAATATATGAGAGAGACCGGTGATGGCATTAAGGGGAGTTCTTATTTCATGGCTCATCATACTTAAAAACCTGGACTTGGCATTGGAAGCCTCAATGGCTACCTCCCTCTGATTATGAATTTTCGAATAAAATTCAGCATTTATACAAGAGAAATAGATTAATTGATAGGTTACCAATAAAATAGTAGTAGCAATGGAAATCGGATAAATATACTTTCCTGCCTGAACGGCATCCATTTGTGTATCTGTAAAGAGGTTGAAATCCGTAAAATACAAGAGAAACCAAAATATCATTGACAACCCCGAAAAGATAGCGATGAAGAGTTTTTCACGTCTAAAGGAAAACAATACAAAAGGCAATGCCATGGCAAACATCAATATATATTCTACACTTCCGGCCTTGCCAATGAAGGAAGCGGTTAAGGTAACGCTTAAATTAAAAGCGACCATATAGATAAAACGGGCCATAGTAAGGTTACCCTTTTTGGAAATAATAGCGGAAAGGATAAAAAATGGTGCCGTTGCCCCAATATAATTACTCAATTCGTACATTTCCAAGATTCTGGCAAGAAAAAACCAAATTATGGTTATAGCAGTAGTTACTAATGAAAGGGTAAATACAAGTTTTACTCTTCTTTTAGAGAATTCTGACATAGTGGGGGTGGATTAAGGATCATGTCCAAAATCTGGGTTTTTACCATTTTAAGAATATAATTTAATCAAGCGATATAAGAAGTATTCCGTATTCCTGACTCCCCTAAATTGTGATCTAAAAGCCTTTACTTTGGCATTAAAGG
>NZ_JACLHY010000009.1 GCF_014397245.1 Arenibacter arenosicollis
AATTTTCTGTTCCATAGTTGTTGTTTCTTTCCAAGGCATGATAATTTGATTTTGATCTCAAATTATAACCTAAAAAAGTGTAAACTATGTGACTTTAACTTTGTAAAGGATGTCCCTTTAACGTACCTGCTTGCAGCTAACGGTTGAGCTATGAACAGTACGGGAGCAAACTAGCGTTTGCTTTCCACCACGCACATAGCGAAATCTTTTGGTTTTGATTTGTTTTTTCTTGTCTAGAGCAAAATCCCAAAGATTTTGCGGACTTCCTAAATATACGCAAACCTTTCGATTAAGCCCGCAGCCCGTATTGTTTATAGGTTTTGTTGTAAAACGTTATTTCCCTTTGAAGAACTCAACTTGAAATTCGTGTTCGCCCCAAAATACTTTTAATACAATAGATTTTTCTCGATTTGCAAGAATTTGATATTTATACTTATCTCCAGGAGTACTCAATTCCTTTTTTAAAGGGTCATTACTTTCTTTAAATTCTAATTCAAAATTGCATTCATCTTGCCAATTTATGTTCAATAAAGAGTAAGTCCGTCCGTTATCCATCCTTTCTAGAAACATATTCTTAGAAATTGTTACATGAGTTGTGTCAGGAACGATATTTGTCTTATTAGTGAGATAATAAAAATCTCCTGATTTTAAATCATCACAAGTCAAATTGGCCTGTTTTACTATTTTCTCTTTTTCTTCTTTATCTTGATTAGAAAATATTCCAATGGCGTAATCGCAATTCTTTAACATTCTGACTCCAACCTTATTTCCAAGGTCTTCGGTATCTATATCCGAAAATGCTTCAACTTTATAGACTTCTTTTAATTCCTTCATGTTTTTTACAAGGAGCTCCTCAAAACAGGGTTCCATTCCAGAAGGGCCTTGTACTTTTTCCCTTTCTAAACATTTACATAGTTTCCGAGAAAATTTATCGTAAACATCTTGTGATGAACAAGATATAGGAGTTAAATAGATTATAACAACTATTAGGAGGTGTTTGAAAGTATGGTTCATTATAATTTTTTACAACAATTGGATAGCATCATTGATGATATAATACTTATAGCAAACTATAATTCAACAAGGCCGCATCCAGATACTTTTAAGCATACTATAAATCCTATAAATCAATTAAAATTTTCGCTGATGTAAAGTGGGGGGATTACTACATCCAATGTTTTGTTTCTAACCTTCTAAGTTAATAAATATTGGTTTTGGAATTCGCTTAATCGATGAAATACAGTATTATCTGTTGTATTACCATTATTTCTTACTCCATATATTTATGTTAAGTGTAAAATTTTTATTATTTCATGATTGGTGGTGCAAATAATCTTATAGAGTAGAAGTAGACCTATTTTAATAGATTGGAATAATCTTCGGGTAAGGCTGCATCAATATTGCGTAGATATTTGTCAAGGGCATCCATGCTAGTATGCCCGGTAATGAGCATTAACTTAGTTTTGGCATCAAAAGGGGTGGTTGCCTTGACAAACTCCCTATATAATTTGGAGATAAATGTATGTCTAAAACTATAAAGTCCGTAGTCAATACCTAGACCAAGGTGGTCCTTTACCTTTTTGAATCTTTTGGTAAAATAGTTTCTTTTGTCATTGTCAGCGACCTTCCATTCCCCTCCGAGGCCATAGGGTGTAAACAAATAATGCTCTTTATTCTTCTTTGTCAAGTCCGGTATCTGGGCAAGCATAATTTCTGGTATAATCTTGATCTTTACAGGACTATTTTTGGCTTTTACGTATATCTTCCTGTCATTAAGGTCTAAATCTCCAATTTTCAGCCTACATACCTCAATAGGGCGTAAAAGGTTATAACAGACAAACTGTACAAAGAGTAATAAAAGGGTGTCATTTTTTTCAAGGTAGTCAGTAATGTCTTTTTGTATTTGGGGTGTGTAAGATTTATTTCTTTTTGGAA
This sequence comes from Arenibacter arenosicollis, assembly GCF_014397245.1. Taxonomy (GTDB): domain Bacteria; phylum Bacteroidota; class Bacteroidia; order Flavobacteriales; family Flavobacteriaceae; genus Arenibacter; species Arenibacter arenosicollis. The sequence continues at coordinate 1,936 of NZ_JACLHY010000009.1, forward strand.
CGGCTTTAAGGATGTTTATTTTTTTTATGAAATTATTTTCTATCAATTCATTGTCCTCCAACGCTTGAAAAAATGAACTTAAGTCAGTTCTAACATTGTTTCGGTTTCTTGCACTGGTCCTTGTCAAGGTTTCATTTAAATAACCTATAACGTCCTTTTTGGTAATACTGGTGATTGAATCATTTTCAGAATACAATTCAGACATGGCCTTTTTAAAAGCATTGATCCTACTACGGTATTTGGAAAAGGAGTTTTGGTTAAGAACCTGTTTTTTGGTTTCTAATGCAATGCCAAAGGCTTCTTTAATGCTAACCATATTATTTTGAACCGACTCCTTTTCTTTCGGTGCCTTCGATTTTTCAGTTATTAAATGAGCCTTTTCAACTGTTTTTGTATTGCTTGTTGATCGCTTACCATTTAATAATCTGCCGTTCAAGAAATCCTCTTCTAGGTCGGAATTATCTTTGTAAGGGTTAAAACCCGCTTCGAGCAGTATCAAAAGATTTCTTTGGATTATTTTTAGAAAGGTTAATCGCTCCTTTTTTGTCTTTAGCCTATTGGCACCTCCTTTTATCTGTGGTCGTTTTTTGAGCCTGCCCGTTTTTGGGTCTCTAAAGGAAAAATAAACGAACCAATCTTTGTCCAGGGCTTGTTGTTGCTCCTTTTTGGTTAGGGAAGACCACCTATTTACATCAACACCTCCGGTGTATATTTTGGGTTCGGAATAGTTCAATTTCATTCTAAAAACGTTTGCGTTTTCGTTTACGGTAGACAAAAGTACTGAAATAGAAGGCATAAAAAAACGGATTGGCAGTAACCAATCCGTTGATTTGTATAAACTTAAGTTTTGTAGCGAGAACGAGAGTTGAACTCGTGACCTCCGGGTTATGAATCCGACGCTCTAACCAACTGAGCTACCTCGCCGTGCCGTTTTAAACGGGTGCAAATATAAAGTTAATTTTTGGTCCTTTCCAAATTAGATCGCTAAAAATATTATCTCGGTTTTATTTTTTTATCATTTATAAATATATATATTGTCCACCATAAACACTATTAAGAATGAGCGATAAAATTAAATATGAAGTTGAATTTGTAATTCAATCTTCGCCACAACTACTATATCAATATATATCTACCCCCTCAGGGCTTTCGGAATGGTTCGCGGACAACGTAAATTCCAGAGGTGAAATGTTCAATTTTATTTGGGACGGCTCCGAAGAGCAAGCAAAATTATTAAAACGCAAGAGCGATGAATTTGTAAAATTTACCTGGGTAGCGGAAGAAGATGATAGTTTTTTTGAAATGCGTATCATCGTAGATGAAATAACCAAAGATGTGTCCCTGTTTATTACAGATTTTGCGGATGAGGATGAAGTGGACGAATCTAAAATGCTATGGGAGAACCAAGTATCCAGTTTAAAACAAGTTTTGGGTTCTGCTTAAGGCATTAAGGGAATAAAACGTACCTTTGGCCTTGATTTTTTCAAGGCTTTTTTTATGGTTAATTTTAACGGAAACCTACTTTCTAAGAATACATTTTACCTTAATCACGAAAATAGGGGGCTCCGTTATGGTGATGCCCTTTTTGAGTCCATTAGGGTAGTTAATGGTAAAATTTTCTTTTGGGAAGATCATTACCTCCGCCTTATGGCGTCCATGCGGATTTTAAGAATGGAGATTCCTATGAATTTTACCATGGAATTTTTGGAGGAACAGATAATGGCAGCCGTAAAAGCCAATGCACTATTGGAAAAACCGGCCAGAGTCCGATTCACCGTTTTTAGAAATAATGGTGGACTATATCTGCCCCAAACCAATGACGTATCCTACATAATAGAGACCAGTGTATTGGACTCCCCGTTCTATACCCTAAATAATGAAACCTACGAAGTAGAGCTTTTTAAAGATTTTTATGTAAATCCGGATATGCTTTCCACCTTAAAGACCAACAATAAGGCTATCAATGTGGTAGGGAGCATTTATGCTGCCGAAAATGGTTATCAGAATTGTCTGTTGCTCAACAATGAAAAAAAGGTGGTAGAGGCTTTAAATGGAAATCTATTTTTGGTAAAGGACCAGCTTATCAAGACCCCTTCATTAAAGGATGGTTGTTTAAACGGAATTGTGCGAAAGAAATTGATCGGAATTTTAGGTGCGTTGGATAACTATAATTTTGAGGAAGCCTTTATTTCGCCCTTCGAGTTGCAAAAAGCGGACGAATTGTTCATTACCAACGCCATTAGAGGTATTCAACCCATTACGAAATATAGGAAAAAGGAGTACGGCAATAAAGTGGCTTCCGATCTTTTGGGCAAGCTTAATGCGGCCGCAAGGCTCAATTGAACATTCTTAGTTTAGACTGGGGTTTTCCGGGGCATTGGACCAAATAACATAATTTCCGCCCAATTCCATCATTTTTTCCTTCCAAAAAGCATTGGACGATTTTTGTATGATATCACTTTCATAGACATTCTTGACTACCACCCACGACTTGGAAGTTAATTCCTCATCCAATTGAAGTGAGGACCAACCTGAATATCCCAGAAAGAATCTTATATCATTTTCAGAAATAATTTTATTATTGATAAGATCTACAATAGACCCAAAATCTCCGCCCCAGTATATACCGTCGGAAATTTCAATACTATTTACGATTAATTCTGGTACCTTATGGATAAAATAAAGATTGTCCTGTTCCACCGGACCACCATTGTAAACTTGAAAAGGAATATCTATTTCGGTAACCAGGTCGTTTATATTGTAATCCAAAGGTTTGTTCAGGATAAAACCAACAGATCCCTCCTCGTTATGTTCCGCCAACAAGACAATAGACCTGTTAAAGGAAACATCACCAGATAGGGTAGGCTCAGCAATAAGTAGTTTGCCTTTTCTTGGCTTTTCAGCAACCATATAATTTGTTCTTGTATCTCTAAAATATAACAAATCTGTTAATCTGAAAAGCGTTTGTACAAAAAAAGCACTTCCCGATAGAGAAGTGCTTTCAATGTATAATAAATTATGACTAGTTTACTGCACCGCTCAAATCAGCACCTGCCTTAAACTTCACTACATTTTTAGCTGCAATTTGGATAGTTTTCCCAGTTGATGGGTTTCTACCTTCTCTTGCATTTCTTTTAGATACAGACCAAGATCCGAAACCTACTAGAGATACTCTACCACCTTTTTTTAGAGAACCTTCAACGTTTCCTAGGAAAGATTCCAATGCCTTTTTAGCTGCGGCTTTAGTAATGCCAGCATCAGCTGCCATTGCATCGATTAATTCTGTTTTGTTCATAATTTCGATAAATTAAGTGTTATTAATTATAATTAAATACTTCAACAAATTTATACGGATTTGCCATTAACGCAAGTAAAATAAGGGGAAATCCGCATTTTTGTTGATAACTTGAAACGTTTGTTGATAAAGTAGGACGTTTTTTACGTTTCACCGTACCCCCAATGAACATGGGGGTTTACCCAACATAGGCGTTTTCTGTTAATTTTAGTCCATTTAGCACCTCTTTGGTGGCCATTTTTCTTTTACCTGGCAATTGAATTTCCAGTAAATTAATGTAGCCTCCCATTACGGCTACCTTTAGTTCTTTTTTTGTGGCTACAACGCTCCCAACCTTTAATTGATGTGGTTCCAAATCCATTTTGGTAAAATATATCTTTAGGAACAATTCTTCTTCCCCATTGTACAAGGTAGTCCAGGCAGTAGGATAGGGGCTAAGCCCTCTAATAAAATTGAAAATTGTGGAGATATTCTGTTGCCAATCTATTTCACAGGTCTCCTTATGAAGTTTGTGTGCCTCCTTTAATGGGGCATCTTCCTGCTGTTTGTAGGGTACTATTTCCTTACGTTCTATTTTATTTATGGTTTCCAAAACCAGATCGGCCCCTAGATACATTAACTTGTCGTGTAAGCTGCCTGCCGTTTCGGTATCGGAAATGGATGTTTTCTTTTGAAGCAAAATTTCTCCAGTATCGATCTTGTCATCAATAAAGAAGGTGGTCACTCCAGTTTCCTTCTCTCCATTTATAATGGCCCAATTAATTGGGGCCGCCCCACGGTATTGGGGCAGGAGGGAAGCATGAAGATTAAAAGTCCCAAGACGAGGCATATCCCATACTACTTTGGGCAACATCCTAAAAGCTACCACAATCTGTAGGTCTGGCTGCAATCCTTCCAATTCCTTAATAAAATCGGGGTCCTTTAAGTTGGTAGGTTGTAAGACGTTAAGATGGTGTTCCTTGGCATAGGCCTTAACGGCAGATTCATGCAGTTTTCTTCCCCGGCCAGCAGGTTTGTCCGGGGCTGTAATAACGCCAGCAATATTACAGTCACTCTTTACGAGTTTGTCCAAAATGGCCACGGCAAAATCCGGGGTACCCATAAACACTATTCGTGATTTGTTCATCTTTCGATTATTTCGTACTGATTTATCGTATTTACTTTTATTCTCCTATCTTCCAATAGTCTTTGTATTGCCAAAATAACAGAACTTTCCTTATAGGTCAATAATTTTATCAATCCTCTGGAATTTACTTTTTTTACCATTAAGATTTGTAATATATCCTGTTCTATGATTCTTATAATATCATTGCCCACGGGATTTTTTTTGATGCAGACATCGCATTTTCCACAGTTCTCTTCGTTGGTTTCACCAAAATAATTTAATAGTTGCCTATTTCTACATAGGGTATTGTTCTTAATGTAGCCTAAAATACTTTCTACATTGTCTTTTTTTACTTGCTGAATTTGTTTGATTTTCTTTGCGAAGATATTGATAGTCCGTTCATCCTCCCTAGGAACCAAAAAGGTAATTTCCAGATCGCTGTGCTGGGCGTGATATTCAATTATTTCATCTTTTTCCAATTGTTCCAAGACCTCGATCACCTCATTTTCAGTTTTATTGGCTTTTCGCCCGATCAATAGGGGATTGATTTTTGTATCAAAATCAAAAATTCCGCCATAGGTTCTCAGTATAGTTTGAATGGTGGGTGCGGATTTCTCATTTTTTTCCAGGTAAGCAAATATATTGTGCTTTGAAGCTATCATACGGATAGTCGTCTTTTGTGAGAATGCTTCGGTTAGGGTTATGACCGAATTTTGGTCTAACAACCTTAATCCATTATACGTTAATGTAGTATTAAGTTTATAGGTGTCACAAAAGGTATTAAATGGCAATTGAAAGGTTTCACCACTTCCTTCCCCGAAAGGTATCTGAAAATAGTTGGCGAGTTTTCGGTATAATAGTTTTAGAAAGTCAACATCTGGCAACACCCCTAAAAATTGCTTTCGCACCTGTGTTTCATCGGTTTGGTTGGTAATTAGTACAGCATTCGCCGGATTCCCATCCCTACCGGCCCTTCCAGCTTCCTGGAAATAATTTTCCATACTATCGGGAATTTGATAATGTACCACTAGGCCAACATCTGGCTTGTCTATGCCCATTCCAAAGGCGTTGGTGGCCACCATAATCTTCACTTTGTTTTCCAACCACTGATTTAACCTAATATCCTTGTCCTTTTTGGAAATGCCGCCATGAAAAAAAGTGGCCGTATGTCCTTGTTGGGTTAGGTAATAGGCCAATTCCATCGTCATTTTTCTGCTCCGAACATATACTATGGCACTTCCATTGGTTTGGGCGCATAATTCTTTAAGACGGTATTTTTTGTCCTCCTCCCAACATACGCTAAAGGTAATATTGTTTCTGGAAAAGGAATCTTTTACCACTAAGGGCTGTTCCAGGTTTAAATTTAGGCATATGTCCTTTACTACCATTCCTGTTGCCGTGGCCGTTAAGGCGATCATAGATGCGCTGGGTGCCAATTCTTTAAGGATGTGGCACTCCAAATAGGCAGGTCTAAAATCGTTTCCCCATTGGGAGATACAATGGGCCTCGTCAATGGCGATCAGGTTTACGTTCATCTGCCGAATGCGCTCCTGGATCAATTCTTGTTGCAGTCTTTCCGGTGAGAGGTAAAGGAATTTATAGTTGCCGTACAGGCAGTTGTCCAATAAGTTGTTTACTTCATCAAACGAAATGCCTCCGGTAAGGGCAATGGCCTTTATTCCCAGTTTCTTAAGGGTCTCTACTTGGTTCCTTATCAAAGCGATTAAAGGGGACACTACAATGCAAATACCTTCACGGGCCAATGCGGGTATCTGATAGCACAAAGATTTTCCGCCTCCAGTAGGAAGCAAGGCAAGAACATCCTGCCCATTCAATACGGCGCTTATAATTTCTTCCTGTGAATTTTTAAAATCCGGAAAGCCCCAATATTTCTGTAATATATCCTTAGGGTGCTGCTGCACTATAGATTTTTTATTTTATTGAGTATAAAGGTAACCCTTCCTTCCACGGTTTCCTTGGGAACATTTATAATTTTGTAGCCATAATCTGTATAGGCTTTTTCCAAGAAAGTGTGGATACGCAGGGCTTCTTCGAAGTTTTCATAACGTTCATTGTCAGACTCGTGTATTTCTTTCCAAGGTGGTAATAAAAATACGTGGTCATACCTATAATTCTTACAGCTTTCCACAAAATGGTCGCCATAAGCTTGTCCAAAACAATCCATATATGCCACCACATCAGGAATGCCACGATCAAAAAACACCAAGGGATTACTTACCTCCTCGGCTGCTTTGAACTGTTTTATCCTGCCCTCAATAATTCGCTCACTAAAAAGCAATGGGTCTGAAATAAATAGCTGGGGAATACCTTGTTGCCTTGCTTTCAGTGTAATTTCCCGTGATATCTCATTAAAACATAAAAAGCCTTCCTTTTCAATTTTTTCTATGATGGAGGTCTTTCCGGTACTGGGCCCACCCGTGATAACAATTTTTTCGATATTCAAATAATGTCCTTTAAGGTTGTGCAATAACTTGCATAAAATGGTGGTGCAAAGTAATGAAATACCCCTAAGATTAAAAAATTGCCAATGATACTTTATATATTTGCAAAAACATTGGTATGAATCAAGATAAATCAGATGACTTTTATACTAGATTAAAGGAACAGTTGGCTGAAACCAGTAAATGGCCTTCCAATTATTTGTACAAATTTATTGTGCCTACCGACGCTGAAAAGATTAAGCAGATCCAGGATATTTTTGATAATACAGGAGCCGTAATCGAATCCAAACAATCCAAAAATGCCAAATATACCAGCTTGTCCATTACGGTGAATCTTAAAAATCCGGACGAAGTAATTCGTAAATACAAGGAAGTAGGGGAGGTAAAAGGGGTTATATCGCTCTAAAATAGTATTTCTAGCATAATTTTGTTAATTTGCAGACGTTATAAGAATACTTCCTTATCATAAATCAATAGCAATAAATATTTCAAATTGAATTTAGTAGAAAACTTAGAATACAATACTGAGCGATCAAAGCTCATTATACCAGAATATGGCCGTCATTTCCAAAAAATGGTGGATCATGCAATTTCCATTGAGGACGATGCGGAACGTAACCGTGTGGCACAGGCCATAATTAGTGTTATGGGCAATATTCAACCACATTTGAGGGATGTGCCCGATTTTCAACATAAATTATGGGACCAATTGTTTATCATGTCCGATTTTAAATTGAACGTGGACTCACCATTCCCGATCACTTCTCAGGAAACCTTGCAAAAGCGTCCTGATCCTTTGGAATATCCCCAAAACTTTCCAAAATATAGATTTTATGGTAACAACATTAAACGTATGATCGATGTGGCCGTTAAATGGGAAAAGGGAGATATGCGGGATGGATTGGAATATGCAATTGCCAATCATATGAAAAAGTGTTACCTAAATTGGAATAAGGACACCGTTGACGACAAAGCTATATTCAAGCATCTATATGAGTTGAGCGATGGACAAATAGACCTTGCCAAGGAGGGTGAAAACCTGACCGAAAGTGGGCAGTTCCTTAAGAATCGTGTCGCAAAAACTCCAAGGACCAATACTGGTAAAAAAACGCAAAGAAATCAAAACCGCGGTAAAAAACGGTACTAATCTTCTCAAACTTTAATGGGAACATTTAAAATAGAAGGCGGTCATCAATTACATGGTGAAATAACACCGCAAGGGGCAAAGAATGAAGCATTACAAATACTCTGTGCCGTACTACTTACTTCAGAAAAAGTGTCTATTACCAATATCCCGGATATTGTAGACGTAAACAAACTAATATCCTTGTTGGAGGATTTGGGGGTTAAAATTCAAAAGAAAGCTCAAGGGTCATATACTTTTATGGCGGATGACATTAATTTGGAATACCTGCAGTCCACACAATTTAAAGAGGATGGTAGAGGCTTAAGAGGCTCTATTATGCTCGTGGGGCCATTATTGGCACGTTTTGGTAAAGGATACATTCCTAAACCTGGGGGCGATAAAATTGGGCGTAGACGTTTGGATACCCATTTTGAAGGTTTTATAAAATTGGGGGCCAAATTCCGATACAATAAGGAGGAGCACTTTTATGGGGTCGAAGCCAAAAAGCTCAAGGGTACCTATATGCTACTGGATGAAGCTTCGGTTACCGGAACGGCCAACATAGTTATGGCAGCTGTTTTAGCGGATGGAAAGACTACCGTTTACAATGCGGCTTGTGAACCTTATTTACAGCAACTATGTAAGATGCTGAATAGAATGGGAGCTAAAATTACCGGTATAGGATCCAATTTATTGGAAATTGAGGGTGTTGATAGCCTTGGAGGTACAGAGCACAGGATGTTGCCGGACATGATCGAGATTGGTAGTTGGATCGGATTGGCGGCTATGACCAGAAGTCATTTAACGATCAAGGATGTTAGTTGGGACGACTTGGGGCAGATTCCCACAGTTTTTAGAAAACTGGGTATACAATTGGAACGCAAGGGAGACGATATCGTTATTCCGGAACATAAGGATGGCTACGAGATTCAAAATTATATAGACGGTTCCATTTTAACGGTGGCCGATGCTCCATGGCCTGGACTTACTCCGGATTTATTGAGTATTATCCTTGTGATGGCGACCCAGGCGAAAGGTGAAGTATTAATTCATCAAAAAATGTTCGAAAGTCGTTTGTTCTTTGTAGATAAATTAATTGATATGGGTGCTAAGATTATTCTTTGCGACCCCCATAGGGCTACGGTTATAGGACATAACTTTAAATCCAGTCTAAAAGCTACTACCATGGTGTCTCCGGACATTAGGGCAGGAGTTTCTTTGCTGATAGCAGCCTTGTCTGCCAAAGGCACCTCTACTATACACAATATAGAACAGATCGATCGAGGTTACGAAAATATTGATACGCGTTTGCGTGCCATTGGAGCCAAGATTACAAGAGTTTAACCGAGGTTATAACTTTGGTTTATAAAAAAGGACCTTCTAATCGATGGTCCTTTTATTATTTTATGCCGTGGATTATTTATGTTTATTGACTTACAAACCCACTTATTTTCTCACCGATACTTAATAGGTCACTAACTTCTTCTGATGTAAAATCATAGGGAACAGGTTTGGCTATTCCCAAGGTTCCGTATAATTTTCCATTGAGTAACATGGGAACCGCAATGGAACCCTCTACTTTTGTTTCTTTGGCAGCAGGGCGAGCCACCCCGGAATCATCGGTTTGTAGGTTGCACATTTCAACCGGTTCACGACGTTCCGCTGCTATACCTGCCATTCCTTTTCCTATGGGAATCGCCGAAAGTTTGGGTACCAAAAAAGGAGGAATACCTTGGTGGGCCTGGACCTTTAATAAGGAAGTTTGCTCATCTAAAAAATGGATTGTACCCGTTGTACAATCAAAACCGGAAATTATAGTAGCAAGCACTTCTTGCCAATTAACCTTCTCTTTATTTATGAAGGCATCGATTATAGTGTTCCGTTGTGCATTTTCCTTATTCATATTCTTTTTAGGGTTTATTCATTTTTACCCAAATTTAATAAATCTTACTTAACTGTGGTTTTGTTTTATTAATAGTGTTTTGCGTTATTGATTTCTATCCAATAACCTTCTGGATCTTGTAGGTATATCTGTCGCACTCCATCCGAACGTAGCGTAACGGCACCTTTTTTACCCGGCCAATCTTCAAATTCTATGTTATTATTTTTTAAATGGTCTATAAAAGTTTCCAGGTTGGGTGTGGACAAACAAAGGTGCATGGATTTATGTTTTTTCATGACCACAGTATCTTTATGGATCAAATGAAGCTGCGAATTGCCCTGGACTAAAAACCAACGAAATCCAGGGGCTTGGTCCGGATGTGGTATTTCCTTTAATTTGAGAATATGGGCATAGAAATCTGCCGTTGTATCCAGATTGTTGACGATCAACGAAGAATGGTCTATCTGGAAATCAAAGCTTTGTGCCTGGCTTTGCAAGCTAAAAAAAGCGAGGATCAGAAATAGTGACTTATACATCTTTAATAGGTTTTAATTTTTTAGTGATGGTAATTGGTCTTTTAGATAAACAGGTTAATAGTGAAATACAAAAATTTACAGGAAAGAAAGGTACTTAAAAATGTTTCAAATAATAAATGCTATGCTATTTTAGATATAATTATTACCGTATTATCATTTTTTCCATCACCACGTAGTCGATTTTGTGTTTTATAAAAACGGTATTGGTGCTTTTAAAACCAAATTTTAAATAAAAATCTTTTTTGTCCACACGCGCATTGCACCATATTTTGTTGACTTTTTTACCTTCTGCGTAAGTAATAAGGTGGGAGAGGAGTCGGCCGCCATAACCCTTGCCCTGCTCTAAATTGGTAGTTGCAAGTTTGCGGAACTGAGCCTCCTTATTTTCTATAAATAATGAAACTACGGAAATTAGGGTGTTATTTACAAAGAGGCCAAAATGGATTCCCTGTTCATCGTTGGGTAGGATTATGTAATCGATCGGCATGTTTGGCCACATAACAGCATGCCTTAAAGGGTAGGTATCTTTCGCTGAAATAAGCCTTATAAATTCAGTCATTACTGGCCAGTAAACCTTTAACTATTAAATATTGTGCTGCGGCGTAGGTGCCCATTACCAACAGGTGGGACAAAGGTATTACAAATAGAAACTTATTGATGGCCAAAATACTGTCCGACGCAATAAAGAAAAGGGAACCAATGAAGACTAATTTAAAACTTGGGAAATTCACCTGATCTTTTCTGCTATAGGCTGTAATGGACAGAGTGAGAATACCTAGGATATAAATAATCACCGGAATTTTTAAAGCACCCAAATTTTCCTGTAAAATTAAATAAAGGGTAGTGCCATAGGCAAAGAGCAATCCAGAAACCAATCGTAATTCTTTTTTAAATAGTTTTTTGCCTTGTGTAAAGAATACCAAGGCATAACTGATATGCGCTAATAGAAAAGCCATTAGGCCAAGTATAAAATACAAAGTTGCAAGATGATCATAGAGCAATAGAATGTCTCCCAATAATGAAAAACAGAGCGCCAATAGTGTATAGCTATAAATCTTTTTGGGTAAATGGCTTCCCTTTATTCCAAAAAACAATATTAAGGAAATTAATAATAACGGTTTGGTAAACTGCCTCATCTCCTGAAAGTGCATCGATCCCGTGACTAGATCCAAGAGCACCAAAAGAATAAATATGCCTAAAAATGTATTTGGCTTTAATATCATTTAAAAAAAACGACGGGAGTTAAGTTTGGGAAGGATATATTTTCCTTTTTCTAATCACAATGAAGCAAAGGACCAATTGTATTACTACGGCAATGGCATTGGTTAGCCAAAGGGCCACGGTATTAAACCGAATTCCGTAAAAGCACCAAAATAGATAAATAAATACCCATCCAAAAATAAAGCCGTTGGAGAGGCTGCTAGGACCTTTGTAACGGAATTCCTTATATACCTGTATGGCAATTACCAGACAGGCGCTTAGACCAGCTGCAATTCCTATACTTTCAAAAATGTTTTCTGGGATACTGTGTATAATATTCATGTACTAAAAGCTTAATTCCAGTTTATTTAAGTGTTGGTTATGTCACCTTATTTAAAGGTCATTCCGTTCTATACTTGATCATAATCTCTTTGAACAATTCGCTTGTGGATGGTGGGGTATAAGAGATGGCGTTGGCACCTGCTTCAATTGTTCTCAATATATCCTCCTCATTATGACCTCCCGTAGCCAATATGGCAATATCAGGGTCTATATCCCTGATGCGCTTAACGATATCGGCAGTTTTACTGGCCCCTGAAACATTAAAAATGTCCACTCCAGCGGCAATCCGCCCTTTAATATCATCTTTTTCGGAGACAATGGTAATGGTCACGGGAATATCAATTTTTGCTTTGAGTCGCGCTATTAGTTCATTGGGCGTGGGCTTGTTCAGAACAACCCCCAGTGCGCCTTGAAATTCGGCATGTAATGCCAGTTCCACCGATCTTTTACCCGTGGTAATTCCACCACCAACGCCACAAAAGATAGGTTTGTCAGCGGCCAAAATTAATGAATGGGAAATTAAGGGCTGAGGGGTGAAAGGATACACGGCTATGATGGCATTGGCATTGGTGTTTCTAATAATGGCAACATCCGTACTAAACAAAAAGGATTTCAACAATTGGCCAAAAACCCTTATGCCAGAACAATTGTTGATTATGTCCGGTACCTCCACAATATTCTTTCTAAGCTTACTACCAAAAGAGGGCACCTTTATCATAACTCATCAATGAATTAGGTTCAACAGAAATAGCAAGAAAGATGGTAAATATTCCTTTATCTTGACCAGATTAAAGATAGTCTTTTTTTTAATCGGTTAGGAGGGGAGAAGCAACCCACATGTAATTTAGTTCATGCCACCCGGCACTATAATTTTATTCCTCTTGTGGTGAATGAAATTCCTTGTTGTCCTGTAGTGGAAATCATAACGGCTTCAAAAATAGGTTCGTGATTATCGGCTTTTACGGCCCAATCAAAAACAAAGTTCGCTCCCGTACCACCATATTTATCATCTTGATCGATAACAATTTCTATGGTTTCCAAAGGCTTTAGAAATATAGGTTTGTTAAAATAGGTGCGTATAAGATCTCCTTTAGTATTATAATATTCAGCTTTAAGTATATAGATAGTATCCGTATTGCTTACATTCCTCATACTTGCCGTTGCCGTTAAATGATGTAAGGTTTTTTCGGTGCCATCATATATGGAAGAATATATTGAAAGATACGAACTACCCTTAATAAGGCTATCGTTGGCAGGAAGTGCCATGGATTTCCTTTCCCAATTAATGGGGTCTAAATGACTTAATTTTTTTTCCTCAGTACAACTAAGTACCATAACAAGGGCGCATAAAGCAATGCCTATTTTATTTCCTGTAAAATGTAGACTGTTGTAAAATATATTAATCATTCTTTTACGCTTCTTTTTGCACATTACTGTATTAAATATGGTACAATTACCCATTGATATTCATAGAAACTTCCATAACTGCGCATAAATATACTCTATAAATAGCTAATCATACATTTTATAGAAGCTACTAACTATAACTTCTTTAACTCTCGTTGTTCATATAAAACGATAGAGCTCCAGACGGACATTTTAAAATCTGGGATTTCAATTCTTCAGTAGAGGCGTTTTCTGGCTTTATCCATGGTTTCCCTTTGGGATCATAAACTTGCGGCAAGGTTTTGACACATATTCCGGAGTGTATGCATTTTGAAGGTTTCCAGACTACCGTAATTTCACCATTGGTATATTCCTTAAAATTATCTTTTTGTTCCATAGTTATGCAATATTAATTCCTTTTAAGACTAATTTTTTCCATTCGGGGTGCCGTTTAATGTAAGCAGCGACAAACGGACACATAGGGACTAGGGTTAGCCCCTTCGTTTCTATATCCTCTAAGACCTGTTTAACCAAGGAAGAGGCCACCCCTTTACCTTCCAATTCCTTGGGAACCTCCGTATGGGTAAGATAAATTTTATCTTTTGCCTTTATGTATTCAATTTTTGCAATAACACCATCAATATGATATTCATATTGCTTGGCCTCCGTATTATCTATCAATTTGTAGTCCATAAGTATCTTGATTTAGCGTTATAAATAATGTAATAATCCTACTTCCAATATAAACATTACTCTTCCAAATAGCCAAATTTGCCCAAGTTGTAATCTTTTATGGCCTGTGCTATTTCTTCACGCGTATTCATAACAAATGGCCCTTGAGCGGCAATGGGTTCGTTTAGGGGTTCTCCACTTAGAATCAGTACCGTTGATTTTTTTGTGGCCTCGATGCTAAAATCCTCTCCTTCATTTTCGAAGAGTACAAAATGATTTTCTGCTACGGTCTGTGATCCATTTATATTAATTTCCCCATCTACCACCAACAATGCAGTATTGTAAGTACTTGGAAAAGTAAATTCTGCTTTGGCACCTGTTTCAAGCCGGGCATTGAACATGTTTACCGGTGAAAATGTGGACGCTGCTCCTTTAATATCTTTATACTTCCCTGCAATGACCTCAATAACACCTTTGTTATCTGCCAATTGATATTTATTTATCTCCGAATTTGTAATTCCCTGATATTTTGGGACAGTCATTTTGTCCTTGGCGGGAAGATTCACCCACAATTGCGCCATTTGAAAATAGCCGCCTTCCTTGCTGAAATTTTCTTCATGGTACTCTTTATGAAGTATCCCCGAAGCGGCGGTCATCCATTGTACATCACCTACGCCAATTACTCCACTGTTGCCTGAACTATCGTGATGGGCCACCTTACCTTGGTAAGCTATTGTAACCGTTTCAAAACCCCGATGCGGATGTACACTTACGCCCCTAGGCTTATCTGTAGGAGGGAAGTAAAAAGGGGAATTGTAATCTAGAAGAATGAAGGGATCCATTCTTTGCATATCCAACCTATATCCGCTTGGGATAAAATTATGTACTCTAAATCCGTCACCAACATAGTGGGGCTCTCTTGGAGCAACCACTATTTCTATATTTTTTGTTTTCATCTTTATCTAAACATTATTTACATTACAATATTACAAGAACCTTGTTTCCTGTGCATTGATGTATGATAAGAAGGATATTAGTTTGGTCTAAAGTTTTTATGCGCCAATTCTTTGCGTACCCTACTAAGGCTTTCTGGGGTAATGCCCAAATAGGAAGCTATCATCCATTGGGGGACCCTTAGGGTTAGATCAGGGTATAATGTTATAAAATTCATATACCTGGTTTCGGCACTGGCACTTAATAAAAGATTAATCCTTTTTTGTTGATGTCGGATATGGTTCTGAAGCGCAATTTGATTAAAGTGTCTAAAGGAGGAACTTATTTCACTGGCTTCATTTATAAAATCGGAACTTATTAAAACTACATTGGTATCCTCAATGGCATCGATAAACAAATCTGAAGGCTCATTAAAAAAAGCGCTACTTCGATCAGAAACGATCCAATTTTCCGAACCAAATTGTATAATATGCTCCTTGCCGGAGTTGTCTACCGTATACGAACGCAGGAGCCCCTTTTCAACAAAAAAGGAATGGCGACAAATTTCTCCAGGACGCAGTAATGTTTCCCCTTTTTCAATATTTTTTAATTTTACTTTCTTAATTAACAGTTGAAATTCCGGTTCGGGTATGTTCGCCTTGGCTTTTAAATACTTTGTAAAATTTTGCATGTGAAGATTTATTGGGAATTTTTGTTTTTATAATACTGATATGATGACTTTATCAATTCCGATAGGACGTCCAATTCTATATTGGACAATCGTTTTATATAAAGACAGGACTTACCTGTTTTATGTGTACCCAATTGTTCCAAAAGTTGCTGTTGTTTGGAAAAACCAGTCATGATATAAATTGAGAAATTGCCCTTTCTAGGAGAAAATCCGGTCATGGGCATATCTCCCTCCCTCCCAGAATCATATTTATAGTGATAACTGCCAAAACCTATAATACTCTCGCCCCACATCACTGCGGTTTCATTGGTTATGCCTTTAAATAAGTCCAATAATATATATGCATCTTTGCGTTTTTCCTCGCTATCAATGGAGTTTAAAAACGAAATAACGGATTTGTTATTAGGCAGGGTTTTGTTTTCTGACATTTCCCGGAAATTAAAGCTTTTTAAATTTACTAAAAAAAAGGAGTACTATTGGGTTGGATGCTCTACATTATTAATTTCTTGAATTATATAATTTACTTGGGCCAATATTCGCATAGGACTTCCAGATTAGTCTTTTAATATGTAAATTAGCATATAAATAATAAACACGTATTAACATGAAAAAAATAACATTTTTAGTATTAATGATTGCTGTCTCTTTTGGAGTACAGGCACAGATCAACACACCGCAACCGAGTCCATCCTCGACACTTATTCAGAAAGTTGGATTAACCGATGTTACCGTTGAATATTCTCGGCCATCTATGCGGGGTAGAACTATATTTGGAGATTTGGTTCCTTATGATAAATTATGGAGGACAGGGGCCAATGCAAGAACCAAAATTACCTTTAGTGAAAATGTAAAAGTTGGTAATCAAGAGCTTAAAGCTGGTTCTTATGCCATTTTCACCAAACCGGGAGCTACTTCCTGGGAGGTTATCTTTTATACCGATGCCGATGGCGGAGGAACACCGGCAACTTGGGACGAAAGCAAAGTTGCTGCTAAAACAATGGCTCAAGTGCAAAATTTACCATTTCAGGTTGAAACTTTTACGATTTCTATCGACGGTCTTTCTGATAACGCCGCCACTTTAGGCATGTATTGGTCAGATGTATATGTAGGGGTAAAGTTTGATGTCCCTACGGATAAAGCCGTTACAAGTGCCATAGAGAAGGTAATGAAAGGTCCGGATGCCAATGATTATTATGCAGCTGCTGTATATTATATGAATTCTGGTAAGGATATCAATAAAGCCAAGGAATGGATGGATAAAGCCATGAGCATGACTGAGAAACCTGCTTTTTGGCAATTAAGGCAACAATCGCTTATTTACGCCAAGGCCGGTGACAAAAAACAAGCTATTGAAACTGCTAAAAAATCCTTGGCTGCGGCCGAAGCTGCAGGTAACGCAGATTATGTAAAAATGAACAAAGACTCCCTAAAAGAGTGGGGGGCTAAGTAGTATTCAAATTCAATATTAAAAAAGCTCACTGAAAAGTGAGCTTTTTTTGTTTCATTCCGTAGGTTAATTTCTATGGTTTTCTGATGTAGGATTCCAATGACCATAGGACTGTCTATTAAACTTTGTATAGACAATCAATATTTGCTCGCTGCTTCCATAATTTTCCATAAGGAATTATTCAAACCCTTTTGGTCCTTGATTTCTAGTAGTGAAGCTGAATCATTGCGGTATAATGCTAAAATCAACTTGGCAATTTGACTATTGCCTGCATTTGTATTTGAAATTTGACTAACCAACGATTCCAATTCTGCCTCTTTCCCCAATTTTTTAAGGGATAAGAGTTCAAATAGGTCATTTGGTGATACAGTACTTTTTTTACTTGTATTCGCATGGGAAATAACATGGGTTAAATACTCTTTACTGCGGTCCGGACCATTGAGGGAGGCATAACTATAGGCCAGTAAATAATCCTGTATTCTTTCATCAGGATTATAAGGTTTTCCCACTCCAAGATTTTCGGGCCATTCTTTTGAAGATTCCACAAGTGATATCGCCTTTTTATAATTCTTGCTTTTAATATTTTCCAGTGCCAATAGGATGTGGGCCTGATTATAAATGTGTTTGCTTTCTGAGGCATGCTCAAAGGGTAATATATTTATGTCTTTTAAGACTTCTATTGTTTTTCCATAATGGCCGGTCAACAAGGAAGCCTTTGCATAAATTAAACCGAGATTGGCATTTTTTGGAAATTTGGAAAATGATTTTTTGGCCAATTTAAATGCGAGTTCATTTTTATCGTTATTTAAGTAAAATTGAACCAATTCCTCCCTTAGTTTCCAATCGGAGTCATTTATTTGTAGGGCCCTTAAGTAATCTTTTTCGTTATTGGTATAATCGTCATTTTCGAACATTCTTGCCCTAAAGCGATAAAATATGTCCGAACTTGGTTCGGTTCCACAATTTTTCAAAAGCTGTAATCCCAATTCTTTTTGACCGACGGCAATGTAATTCTGGGCCAAGTAATATTTTAATTTCCAATTCCCGCTTTTAGACATTGCCCACTGCAATACGGGGATAGTTTCAGGTCTGTATGGAAAAACAAAATCGATAGGTGATTCTATACTTTTGGTCAAATACTTATTACTTAAATCATTATCGAGGTCCCTATTTAGGTATGCTGTCCATAGACCGCTTTTTACATTGTTTTTGGATAGTTTTAATACCTCCCTTGCTTCCAGGTCCAATCCTATACTGTTATAATATATGGCCAGTTCCAATAAAGATTCGTCAGGGAATTCATTATTAATTTGGGCGGGCTTTTCAATAGGAAGGTTACCAATTGCAAACTGAGATTCAACCAAGGCAAAATGATTTAATGGATCTATTTTCAATAACTCAGCATTCTCTTTTTCAAACTCACTGATCTTTTTATTTTTCCGTTGAACCAGCAATTTAATTTTCCGAGCATTTAGGTTATAGGTGTTAAAGTCCAATGCTTTATTGGCATATTGCTCCGCTTTATCCAAGTTCTGAAGCAAGAAATATATCTCGGACATTTGAGCATAGGAAACTGATTTATATTTCATGCTTCTTGCTGCCCATCCAAAAGATTCCAAAGCATTTATAAAATCCTTTTTGGAACGATATATAATTCCTGCCAAGTAATTGGCTTCAACCTCATAGGTATCTTGCGTTAATACTCTATTAGCATATTTCAATGCATTGTCATAGTTGGTATTACGGTAATCCAATTCCGCTAATTTCAGCAATCCATCCTGATGGGAGGGTTCTAGCTCTACCAACTCATTTAATTTTTTAGCTGCAAGATTGTAGTCCCTGAACTTTAGGGCCTCCCAACCTTCCTGATATAATTTTTGACTAGCAGAAACCTCCTGCTTTTCATCATCAACAAAAGGCCTTTTTATTAAGGTGCCTTCACCATTGGAGGTGTAATAAAGCTTCTTATCTCCTAAATTAACCGTTATTTCCCCTGATTCGGATACCGGAATTTCCACGGAAAAAAGTTCCATGGGCCTTAAACTAAGATCTTGTGAAAAAATCTCTTTACCATTGATTGATACTTGTAATTTATCTTTCAGGAATTGCAGTGCATTAATTCCTAAGTAAATGCTGTTTTCCAATTCCTTAACATTGAGCACTCCGTGCTCATTGCCATCGACCATTCCTCCAATTTCCTTAAAGGGGAACCAGATTTCTCGCCAACGGTCCATGACATATGGCTCAAAATTGGCTTGGGAAATAGGATTGGTTTCCCCTGGGGAATACTGATTGAAAAGACGTCCTGCCTGAAATTCCATGTACTGCCCATCGGTATCTGTAAGTAGATCCTCCCAAATGCCCCCAGACCTTGCCATTGACCATAACCAGAGTTTTTGTCCGGGCATTTCTTCGTAGGGTGCCCAATGTCCAAAACCAAATTTGCTTTTGTGATAATACCCTCCAAAAAAGTCTTTATAATCGCCTACTACATGTTCGGAGATATCCTTATCGAAATTATTGTTTCTATATAATGATAGATCGCGGCCCTTATCATCTATTGGCCATGGTTTGGCAGCCCCACCGTGTTCCAAAAATTGATTACCTGGATATATGAATTCCAAGTCGTCCGTGACCACAGCCGCAGCCGTCATCCAATTGTAATAAGCTTGATTAATTGGGGAACCATTATACCATGAAGCATTGGTCTCAAAATATGCCTTGTCTTTCTCGAGTCTAATTTCTACCCTCCAATCGGTACGAGAGGGTAAATCCGAGCTACCTACCACACAGCTAACACTGCCATCCTCATTGGTCTGTACAGTATAATCCACTGGGGTAGCCGTAGATGGATGATGACCAATGATGCCGAAATTGAATTCAATTCCGCCGGAGGTCCAAGGTCCCCGCATTGAAATATTCCGGAACTTGACCACTTCATTTTTATAAAGAAATTCTTCGCCAGTACTTTTCTCTATAGCTCCCCAAACTTTTCCACCTATTTCGGGTAGTACAAAGACTTTTATAAATTCATTCTCAAGAGTTACTACTTTCCAGTCTTTCTTCTTAGAAACATGTTCATAACTTTCAAATTTGAAATAGGGAAAAATTTTGGTATTATCCGTAAGGATGGGCACTGGATTTGGATTACTGAAGTTATACGTATCCAAGGACATTATTTCTTCCTTTATGGTAACGGACCCCGATTGGGCCCACATACCGAGACATAATCCCAGTGCAATTATTAGGTTGATACTCCTTGCTTTCACTTTTCTATTATTTAGTTGATTTAATTTTATACATTGCAATGCCTTCGTTATTTCTTACGAACAAAACTACTTCGGTTTTATCTGCCAAGCTTATTTTGGTGATATCCCTTATTTCTCCGTCTATATTTAAACCGCTTTCCATTACGCCGGCCGGTTTAAAACTTCCTTTGCCATCTCCAAAAAAGACTATACCCTTGTTGGCATCATACCTTCCAAATTTGACCCTTGTTCCAAAGAAATTGCCTCCCACAATTATATCTTCATTTCCATCATTATTAATGTCATCTGTTAGAATCCCATAAATGGGTGAAAATTGTGTTTGAACGGGCAGTGGAACTAGTTTAAATTTACCATTCCCTAGGTTTTCCATATAGCTGGTGTCAAAGTTTTTGGCGCTCAAAACCATTGCATCCTTTAATTTCTCTGCACTAAAAACATCCGTAATTTTTGCTGAGGCATAATCGGAATAATTTAAATATTTACCTTTCAGCCCACTTAATTGACCTACCATATCATCTTTTGAAAAAACAGGGAATTCTTCCCCCATATTGTAAGAACTCATTATGGGGTCTAGGGAACCATTGCTATCAAAATCTTTGGTATATAATCTAACCGGTTCGGCTATTGAGGTTTTTAATTGAGAATTTCTACCGAAGTTTCCAATAATATAATCCATATCACCGTCCTTGTCAAAATCCCCTTGTTCAATACTGTTCCACCATCCTTCAGAATCTTTTAAACCGTTATTGTCTAAAAGTTCCACCAATTTGCCTTCTACGTTTTTGAAGGTTCTAATGCCTATCCATTCACCAACTATAATAAGGTCATTAATTTTATCGTTGTCAAAATCGGTCCATAAGGCATCTGTAACCATTCCAGGATATTCAAGGTCCTTATTAACTGTAGTGGTGATGTCCTTGAACATTCCCTTTCCATTATTCTCCAAAATATAACTTCTCGGCGAAGTTGGATATTTACCAGGCACCAATCTACCTCCCACAAAAAGATCTAAATCCCCGTCCCCGTCAATATCGGAAGCCTTTACAGTAGAACTGCTTGTAAGCATTTTCGGTAATGCCGCGGTTTTTTTGGAAAAGTTGCCCCTGCCATCATTAATGTATAGTCTATCCTGCAATTCTATAGAGTCTTCGTTGAAGTCATTGCCTCCACTTACCACATATAGGTCCATATCATTGTCGTTATCCGCATCAAAAAAGAGGCATCCAATGTCTTCTGAATCTTTATCAGTTTTAAATAATTTTTCATTTACAGACAAAAACTTCCCTGATCCTGTTTGTACAAACATTTTTCCTTCACTCCCTTTTGCCCCGCCAACAAATATATCTTCCAAGCCATCATTATTTATGTCGGCTTTGGTAATTTTTGGTCCTTGGGTGGATAGTTTATGGGGTAGCAACTGTTCCCTCTTAAAATCGTTAAAATCATTTTCCAAATGAAGGTAGGGGATAATGCTGTCCACGGTTATATTGGAAAAATAGGTTTTTCCAACTATTGCTTCGGAATTATTCTCTACCAAAGCGGCATCCTTCTGATTTAGTGTAATTGTTTGATCGGCTTTTACATCGGTCATAACCTGAACCTTAC
Organism: Arenibacter arenosicollis; assembly: GCF_014397245.1. Classification (GTDB taxonomy): domain Bacteria; phylum Bacteroidota; class Bacteroidia; order Flavobacteriales; family Flavobacteriaceae; genus Arenibacter; species Arenibacter arenosicollis. Next base: position 23,887 of record NZ_JACLHY010000009.1, read on the forward strand.
CATTCGGCCAAATAATTTTCACCTTATCAACTGTCTCAACAGCCCCTAGTCCAAAAATCAAATTAAAATCTACGGAAGATTGAAATCCTCTAGTTGGCATCAATTCTTGCATAAGTATTTCATTTCCAATATTCAATATAACTTTTGAGCCAATCCCAAATGTATTTTTTCCTTCGCCTGTAAAATTGAATTTTAGGTGGTGGTTGGTGTTATGCAAATTACTATTGTTTCTGTAAACGAATGGATACTCGTCTACATTATTGACCACAAGGTCTAGATCACCGTCGTTATCAAGATCAGCGTAAACAGCACCATTGGAGAGCGATTTCTGATTAAGGCCCCATTGCTCGTTAACTTTGGAAAAAGTAAGGTCGCCGTTATTGTGATAAGTATAATTTTCTTCAATGGTAGCTGGCATGTTTTCCAATAAATCGGTAATGGCCGTCTCAACCCCTGTTTTATTTTGATTAATTCTGTCCTGTACGGCATAATTCAAAAAATCCATATTGGTGTAATCCCGTTTTACCCCGTTGGTTATAAATAGATCCTTATAGCCGTCATTGTCCAAATCTGTAAAAAGGGAAGCCCAACTCCAGTCGGTGTTGGAAACCCCGGCGAATTGACCAATTTCTGAAAATGATTGGCCTTGATTGTTCAAATGCATCATATTTCTCATGGTCTGATAGTAAAATCCAGATTTTTCCAAGAAACTATTTTTGTCATAATTGTCTGGACCCGAGACCATTTTTAATCGGTAGTTATTCTCTGGAAGCATGTCCAAAGTCATAATTTCCGGATACCCATCATTATTGATATCGGCTACATCGGATCCCATAGAGAAATGGGAGGTGTGCCCAATATATTTTTCCAGACTTTCGGTAAAAGTGCCGTCATGGTTATTGATGTATAAATAATCCTGTTCCTTAAAATCATTTGAAATATAAATATCTGGCCAGTTGTCATTATTTACATCCGATACCGCAATACCGAGACCAAATCCTAAAACATTGGAAACAAGCCCGGCATCATCGCTTACGTTAACAAACTTTCCATTATCGTTCCTATAAAGTCGGTCTTCATAGGCCGGGTTTCTTTGGCGCTTAAGGTTATTTGATATTTGTCTAAAACTGGAATATTCCTGTGAGGAATGATTAACCACATATAAATCAAGATCTCCGTCCTTGTCATAATCAAAAAAAGCACCTTGCGTGGAATAACCAGCATCGTTAATGCCGTATTCTGCTGCCTTCTCGGTAAAGGTTAAATCACCGTTATTTATAAAAAGTAAATTCTTTCTTTTAAAATCGTCTTTGGCTGCTGATCTACACACATAAATATCCAAATATCCATCTCCATTAACATCAGCCATGGTAGTTCCTGTGTTCCATAAACCTTCGGCGAAAACCCCAGCCTTTTCCGCAATCTCTTCAAATTCAAAATTTCCTTTATTTATGTATAGCCTACTGCCCACCATGCTTGCGGTAAAGTAGAGGTCGGGAAGACCATCATTATTAAGGTCGCCTACAGAAACGCCTCCGCCATTATAGATATAACCATAGGTTAATATATTAAATTCTTCGGTTTCCTTTAAAATAGGTTTAAAAGTGATTCCCGTTTTATTGCTGGGCATCAGGGAGAACATTTTGCTTTCATCTACCTGCTGACAAGAAAAGAATACTGTTGTTGTGAGAAGCAGGCATATTTTGGTGATTGTATTACTCATATGAATTTGGAATTTAGCAACAATGGCTAGATTTCATGTGTTAGTTTTAAGAGATATAAACCTAAGGCAACAAGGCCAAATTAAAGAAGGTAAGTTAAACAATTAAGGGGACTCGTCAATATAAATGGATAGGTTTAAAATGAAAATTTAGGTCTTTATCCAAAATTTTTATGCTTGGTAAAAATCATTATGTAATAAAAAAACCTGTGATTTTAAAATCACAGGTTTTTAGTTTGTTCACTAATAAATTAGATGTTTGAATATCAAAAGTTTGGTCCGCCTGTATCCCACCATAGTCTTGTTCCTATTTCATCTGGTCCACCAAGTTTGGCTGTTGCATCTGCAACACCTGCAGCGTTACCTTCACGTTCGGAATTAACAAATGGCATTCTTTTTATAGCCTCTCCATCAGGAATTACTCCCCAATCCGCATTACTGCTATTTTGGTATACTGGAGGTAGTTTTGGATACCCAGTTCTTCTATAATCCACCCATGCTTCCATTTCATTGGTATAGGCCGCAATCCATTTTTGGGTAATAATTTTCTCCAATTTCACCTCGTTACTTGCCCCTTCATCCCAAGCAACAGTAGTGGTGATCTGATTAACGAAATCGTTAACCGCACCAGTTGCCACAGGGTCATTGTAGTCTATAGGTAGACTAGTGTTGTCCGCCAAATAGGCATCTACACCACCTGCTCCCCATAATTCAAAGGAAGCTCTAACTCCTGCCTCATAATGTGCTTGTGCAGCTCCAGGTCCACCAGCACCAGTCCAATTACGTAGTGCAGCCTCAGCCAATATAAAATGAACCTCATCAGCACTCATTACCTTACGTTTGGTAACTTTTGCCGGATCATTAAAATCAATATCAATGGTAGAGAAGCTTAAACGGTCATCCTTCGCAACCAACTCAGCACCATTACGAATACCTTTATAAGGCCAATCTGGGTGATCTGTAACTAAAGACATATCGGAAACAGGATCAAAGAATTTTTCAATTCGGCTATCTTGATATCCTATCAAAATAGATTCCATTGTAGCACTCATTCGAGTATCTCCCCATTCGAAACATATTTGGGCTGGGTGAAATTTAGAACCGTAAAGTGAAATATTAAAGTTGTCGGCATTGGTCAAAATTAAACCAGCAGAATCGGCCATAGCTTTTTCACCTTCGGCCTTGGCCATAGCTGGAGCAACTTTGGAGATACGCATGGCCAATTGTAATCTTAAGGAGTTTGCATATCTAGCCCATTTACTTACATTACCACCATAACTGGCATCAAAATTATTTAGTCCAACATAATCCGAATTAGCTTTAAATTCAGCTATTATCCTGTCCAAATCACTGAAGAAAGCAGTATACAAAGTTTCCTCGCTATCATATAAGGCACTTCCAGTTGATCCGTAGTTGGTATACAAAATTGGGCCATAGTAGGTAGTAACCCTTGACATAGAAACAATTCTAATTAAATTGGCCCATTCCACAAAGACGCTATAGCCATCTGCTTCGGCTATATCGATTACTTGTTTCGCAGGAGCCATAACATTGTTGTATTCCCTTGCCCAATATCCATTCCAACGTATATAGTAGGTCGTGTTGTTAACACCACCAACAAATGGAGTAGGAGTGGCCAAATGCTGAGCGAAGGTAACATTGGTTAAATTATGATCAACCTGGTTACCAAATATTTGGCTCAACATGGAAGAATAGAACGCACCAACGTGGTTGAAATCCTGCTTTAATGATTCGCCGGAAATTTGATACGGGTCAGTGTTCGTTTCTTCAAAATCGTTGGTACATGCACTAAAGGCAATAACCATTGTAATTAGATATATTAACTTTTTCATCTTTTATAAATTAGAATGTTACTTTTAGATTAAATCCATAAGTTCCTGTAGAAGGAAGATTAAAGTTATCCAATCCCTGAGCATTTTGATTGGTACTCATTGCTAATTCTGGATCAAACGGTGCATCCTTGCTGATAAAGAATAAGTTGTTCCCAATAAAGGATAATGAGGCCGCTGATATGGGCAGTCCTAATTTGGACACATCAATATTATAACCCAAAGAAAGTTGGCTCAATCTAATATTGGTACGGTCATAAACATATGCCTCACCAACTCCGTTTCTATCACCAATAGCTCTAAACCAAGTTTCCGCAGCGACCGTAGTAATTGCAGCTCCAGAAGTCTGGTCAACACCGTTAACAGTCACACCACCAGCATCCCTGGCATCTGCAGTTCTTTGTGAAACCCCAGCACCATCTAACATGGATTCTGTTTGGCTAAATACTTTACCACCAAATTTACCATTTATTTGCATACCAAGTGTAAATCTCTTGTAACTAAAATTGTTGTTCCAACCTAAAGTCCAATCAGGATCCAAATTACCTACAAGCTCCGTTGTAGGAGTTCTCAATGGTTTTCCTGCATCGAAAAGGATTCGCCCTTGGTCGTCCCTTAAAAATTTAAGAACATAAAGATCATTGAAGGCTCCACCTTCAACAAGCTTGGATTGGTAACCTTCAGAAGAACCTAAGTTAATTACCTTGTCATCATCTGGTCCTATATCTACAATTTCGTTGGTGTTTTTGGTAAAGTTGAAAGCTGTTACCCACTGTAGATCCTCTGTTTTAACTGGTGTTGCACTAAGCGTAATTTCCACACCTTTATTAGTGATTTCACCTGCATTGATAAATTTAGTGGTAAAACCTCCTTCAGATTCAGACTGCAATAATGGCACTTGAATAAACTGATCTGTACTGGTCAAACTATAATATGTAAAGTCTAAACCTAAACGATTTTGAAAAAATCTCCAATCAAAACCAAATTCCAAACTGGTGATGATTTCAGGTTTTGCATCCAAAAATGGCTTTACCGTATTTCTGTTAACTCCACCGTTACTACTAACCGTATTTTGTGGATTAATTCTGTTAAAGGGTACTTCGTTACCTACTTGGGTATAAGAAGCCCTTAATTTTCCAAAACTTATTGCTTCAGGCATAGTAAACATTTCACTAACTAAAGCAGTTACACCTACTGATGGGTAAAAGTAGGAGTCATTTCCGGTAAGTGCCAAAGTTGAGGCCCAGTCATTTCTTCCAGAAAGATCAAGGAACAACATTTCTTTATAACCAAATTGAAGGTTGGCAAAAGCACCTTGTTTAATTACAGAACCGTCGAATGTAGAATTTACCTGTACATTGGTGGGTAAGTTTTGAAAATTAAACTCATTTGGATAAAGTAAACCTATCGTACCGGTATTTACACTTACACCATCGCCGTAAATTGTTTTCTGATAACTAGCTCCCAATACGCCATTTAAGCTGAAATTATCACTTAAATCGGTGTCATAGCTAAGTATAGCATCGGTATAGACCAATTGATCATCATATTTTCTGTAATCCCAAGCACCTTTAGGGTGTACGTTAGTGGAATTGGATGTTGCAGCGTGCTGCTGTTCAAACTCCTTTACAGCATAATCATAGTTACCCCTAACCTGTAATTTAAGTTTTTCGGTAATATCGTAAGCCACATTTAAACTACCAATAACCCTTTTACTTTCATCGATTCTTGGCTCCTTATTTATTATCCAAAAAGGATTGGACTGGTGGTGATCCACAACAAACCAGTTCTGTTGATATAAGTTTCTATCAGTATTGAAAGTTTCATAATTATTCTGAAAATCATAAAAATTCCTGTTTCTCGGAAACATATAAAGACCAGTTAGTGGATTTAAGTAATATCCTGCTGGTAGTCTATTTTCAGTCTCCTCAAGAGCCAAAATAACGTTTGAAGTAACAGTAACTTTATCATTGAACATCTTGGTAGATTGTTTAAATGTAAAGTTGTTTTTCTGATACTTGTTTTTTGGTGTAATTCCTGAAGCCGAAATATTGGCATAAGAGAAATAGGCAGTTGTCTTGTCGGTACCACCACTTATTGTCACCGAATTGTTAAAGTTATGTCCTGTTTGGAAAAATTCCTCGACATATTCACTAGCATAATCGCCAGGAGTTGTAGACCAACTTTCTTTGGCATTACCGTTTGCACCATATTTAAATTGCAAATCTGGTAATTCCTGAAAATGCTCAAAGGTATAACCAGAGTTTAGGCTTACCGTAGTTTTTCCTGAAGAACCTTGCTTGGTTGTAATTACTACAACCCCATTGGCACCTTGACTACCGTAAAGTACAGCAGCATTGGAACCTTTTAAGATACTGATACTCTCAATATCATCAGGGTTAATAGCAGATAGACCGTCACCGGCATCAACTCCACCCCACATACCTGGTTGGCCTCCTTTGTTGTTCGCCATAGGAATACCATCAATTACGAATAATGGTGAGCTATCACCACTTAGGGATTTGTTACCCCTTAGTACAATCTTGGTAGAACCACCTGCACCAGAGCTACTCTTTTTAATTTCAACCCCTGCGGCTTTACCTGAAATACTGTTCATAAAGTTAGGGTCTCTTGTTGCTGTCAACTCATCTGCCTTTACTGTTTGCTGGGCATAGGTCAACGTTTTTTCCTCCCTTTTAATACCTAACGCTGTTACAACAACTTCACCAAGTTGTTCAGCATCTTCTTGCATGGATACATTTATTGTATTTGATGCACCTACTGTAACCGATTGCGTCTTCATTCCAAGAAATGAAAATACCAATACATTACCGCTTGCCGCTTCAATGGAATAATTTCCATCAAAATCCGTCTGAGAGCCCGTAGTAGTCCCTTGTACCAAAACGTTTACACCTGGTAAAGGGGAACCGTCCGAAGCATCGGTGACCGTTCCTGTCACCGTTTTAGTTTGTGCCAATAAAGGGTAAGTCCCCAATACCAGTACAAAAAATAATAGCAATTTTTTGATCATAATAAAGTTGTTTGAGTTAATAAATTAGTTGTTTGTTAAAAATTAGTTATTGTTTGTTAATAATAAGTTAAGAGTGAAATTAACCTTTTTTTTTAAACTAACAAATAGTATTCGTGTTAATGTGTTCGAACACATTAAATAAAACCTTAATTTTTTTAAGGTTTATGTGATGATTATCCTACTTAAATGTAGTACTGCGCGTTTTCAGAAGTAACAATATCGATAGGTAGGAATTCCTGGGTAGGCAAGCCCTTGCCAAAAAGAAAATGTTCGGCCATGTAGCTAACGCCCAGAAAAGCTTGTCGATGTGGTTTTTGATGAATTAAAAAATTGATAGCACCTTCTTTTAGGTACTTCATGTTCGGTTTTAATAGATCGTACCCGATTACAATCCTTTCCCTTTTTTCAAGCTCTTGAAAAGCTTCGATTAATATGTATGCCTTGGAATTGGTAACAAAGAATGCATTAATGGATTTATTACTTTTAAGGAAGTCAGATACATCCTGATTAAAACGCCGCTTTTCTGCAGAATTGAATTCTTTGGAAAGTACAAGGTGCTTACTGCCTGATTTTTCCTTAAAGAATTCTTTGAACCCATTTTCTTTTTGTTGCATATGAGGCTCTTTGTTGATATGGATAATTGCAATTTCATCATTTTCCCCAATAACTTTATCCATTAGACTTGCTGCTACCCTTCCACTTTGTTTTAGGTCCTGACCTATAAAGATTTGTTCTTTGAAGCTATTTATGTGGTTATTGAACAATACCACTGAAATTTTATTTTCGCAACACTGTTTTAAAACCTCATGTGATTCATTGTCAAAAATAGGTGCCATTAGGAGTACATCTGGCTGTGAAATGATGGCTTGCCGTGACTCTTCCAAAAAAGAAGATCTATCATTTGGGTCATAAAAATATTTCTTGACCATTACGCCAAAAGGCATAAATTGATTGGAGGCTTCTATAATACCCTCATTGGCAGGAATCCAATAAGGATCCTTACGTGGGTCCGGAAGTAGGACATGTATATTATAGGTTTTATTTATTTTTAGGTTTCTTGCTATGGGATTGGGTCTATAATCAATCTCCTTGAGGACTTTGTCTACTTTCTCAAAAGCTTTTTTGGAAACCTTGCCCCGTTTATGTAATACCCTATCCACTGTTCCCTTGGAAACGCCTGCCATATGGGCAATGTCCTTTATCGTATATTTTTCTTTGAGTGTCATAATAGATGAAAGGGGGGAAGGATATTTAACATTACAAGTGAACTTTAACTATTTGTTAACATTAAATATAGAAATAATCTCACTAATCTACCTAAAAATTTTTGGCACTTACTTAAATTTCGGTTTAAGGTTACTTTATTTGAATCAATTCGAAAATAAAATCAAGTATAACTGTGATACCGATTTCTTGTAGCGGGATATTACGTGGCGAACTAATTTAATTGGTATTATTAAGCTTCTATAGGTGGATTCTTTAGAAGACGATCAAATCCTTCCAATATCGTTGCCAAAACTATAATTAGGCAACATCCGAAGGCATTTAACCATAAATATGACATCCAATCGTAGCTCCAACCAATAATTACAATGCATTGGGTAATTAAGGCGGCTACAAAAACAGCATTACCTTTTATAAATTTGAAAAAGAAGGCTATTAAAAAGATACCAAGAACGTTCCCATAGAATATGGAACCTATAATGTTTACCAATTGGATTAGATTATCAAAAAGGTTCGCCACACAGGCTATGGAAATAGCAATTACTCCCCACAACAAGGTAAACAACTTAGAAACTTTGACATAATGCGCCTGGGTAAATTCTCCTTTTTTGTTTCTTTTATATAGATCCAAGGAAGTAACGGTTCCTAGGGCATTTAATTCCGACGCGGTAGAGGACATTGCCGCCGATAGAATTACAGCCAATAAAAGTCCAATTAGCCCTTTTGGTAAAAAATTTAATATAAAATGGATAAACACATAATCTTTGTCATTGGTCTCCACACTGTCATTAGCCATAGAAATTAAAGCCTGTGCAGCCTTTCTGTTTTCTTTGTCCTTATTGTTAATACTTACAATGTTTTGCTTTGCATCTTCAATGGCATCGTACTCCTTGAGGTCTAGTGCACCTGAAAATTTGTTTTGGGCCATTCTTTTTTCGCCTTCCAATAACAAGTGTTCTTCTTCCAATATCTTGTAATCCTCTGCATACGAAGATTCCATTATGGCATTGGTAGCAGCCGGATTGAAGTTTAATGGCGCATGGTTGAACTGAAAAAATATAAATACCATTACACCTACCAATAAAATAAAGAATTGCATAGGTATTTTCAGTAACCCATTGAAAATTAGTCCTAATTGACTTTCCCTCACCGTTTTACCTGAAAGATATCTTTGTACCTGACTTTGGTCCGTTCCAAAATAGGCCAGAGCAAGAAATAGTCCTCCAGTAATTCCGCTCCAAAAGGTATAGCGGCTTGTGGTGTTGACACTAAAGTCCAAAATATTCAATTTATCGCTGGCGCCTGCAATTTTAAGGGCTTTGCTGAAAGTAATGTCTTCAGGCAAATAACCAAGAATAAAGAAGAATGCGATGAACATCCCTGTCATTATAATAAACATTTGTTGCTTATGGGTAACACTCACAGCTTTGGTTCCACCGGAAACGGTATAAATTATTACTAGAATACCTATTAAGATATTTAGGGTTCTTAAGTCCCACCCCAAAACGGCAGAGAGAATAATAGAAGGTGCGAAAATGGTAATCCCGGCGGCAAGTCCACGTTGGGTCAAAAATAATAAGGCTGCCAGAGTTCTGGTTTTTAAATCGAATCGGTTTTCTAAGAACTCATATGCCGTGTAAACATTAAGCCTGTGATAAATAGGTACAAATACTATACATATAATTATCATGGCCAAGGGTAGGCCAAAATAAAATTGCACAAAGCCCATTCCATCATGGAAAGCCTGACCAGGCGTAGATAAGAATGTAATGGCACTGGCCTGTGTGGCCATTACGGAGAGACCTATGGTCCACCATTTGGCATCGTGACCACCAAGGACATAATCTTTAACATCTTTACTGCCCTTAGTTTTCCACACACCGTAGCCAACAATAAATAAAAGGGTTCCGCTAAGTATGATCCAGTCTATTGTAGCCATATTAACGGTTTCCGGTCATTATTAAATAAAAAACAATAATGTAGATAATATTAAGAGCTAATACTACTGTATATTCCTTTTTCCAATCAAATTTTTCGAACATAAATATTCTTGTTATTTGTTGTTATTTCTGGCTTTCCTGTTTCAAGGATAGTAAATTGGCAAAAAGCCTATATGCACCCGTTACTCCGGCAGGTAACTCCCTAAAAAAACTTAATCCCGTATAAATATAGTTTCCCTTACCGTACGGTGCAACTAAAAGACTGCCATTTAATGCCGATTCTCCCTCATCGCTCATAGAAAGTATAGGCGTGAATTCTTTGGACCATTGATCTGGGAAATAAAGACCGCGTTCCTGAACCCACCCATTAAAATCGTTTTGGGTTATTTTATTGGGGTAATTGACAACAGCATGGCTATTGGCGAGGATTTTAACGTTGGAGGTTTCATCGGTCACCCTATCACGGGAAAGGGAGATTGGGTAGGGGGCAAGGTTGTCCATGTCCAACCCATTTCTTCCTGCAGTATTATACTGAATAATTAAATTACCGCCTTCCTTTACATAATCCAATAAATAGCGTTGCTTAAACTTCAATTCCTCCACTACGTTGTAAGCTCTTATACCAACCACAATAGCATCAAATTTATTCAAGGAACCGGCCTGTATGGAAATAGGATCAATTTTCACTACTTTATAACCTATTTGTTCCAAACTCTCTGGAATTTCATCTCCGGCACCTACTATATAACCAATATTTTCTCCGGTCTTGTTAATATTAAGTCTTACCACCTTGGTTTCTGATGGCAATAACACAGATTGTTTTGGAATATGGTCGTAGCTAATTTCGATCAGCTCTTTGGAGATTTCCTTACCGTTTATTTTAATAATTGGTGAAATGAAATTTTCATCTTCATATGACGGAGGAGTTACTAGAAAATGCAACGTTTGTTGATCTCCGTTTTTCTCTATTTCAAAGGACTTAATTTCTTGATCCACCTTCCAGCCTTTACCAAAACACAATTGCAACTCCCCTTTTACATTGTCCTTTAAGGCCTTTATAGTTACCGGAATTTCTTTGGGTTCGGAAGTTGCAAAAATGACGACTTTGTCTTTAAAATTGGCTGTCGCCTCAGGCAAAATCTCAAAAGGCTGATATATCTCTCCTTTTTCCGGTTTGGAATATTTGTATACTACAGACTTTTTAATTTTAATGGGAAATCCGTTGAATTCAATTTCAATGGTAACTTCAAAGGCATTGGGAGTCTCAGGTTTGCCAATTAAATTTTGGTCCGTTACTTTATACATACCCATCGTTCCTTTATTATTTAACCAATAAGGACTAGTGTAGCTTGTATTGGCCGGAACTTCCAGGTCAATTTTTATCAATTCCTTTTTATTTTCCTTTAGAATTATGTTCTTGACTAACTGATTATCATTCGTAAGGGAAACAGTTTTAAGGTTGATGTTGGCCGAGCTTCTGTTTAAAGCCTCAATATTTACGCTTATATGGCTTCCTGGGTAAGTATGTGATTCTGTTGTGGTAGCTTCCAAATAAAGACCACAAACGGATTGGATAATGTCTTCCAGCTCCTTTTTCTTGATGGTCTTCCAATGTTCGTCATTTATCTTCAATAAGGCCTTATATGCTTCAATAAGCTTGGATAAATGTTTTGAGGGTTGGGTAAAATCAAAATTCTGCTCTATCTCAAGTAAAATTTTACCAACGGCTTCACCTCCCTCAACTCTGGACCAAGTGGTATTTATTCCGTCGAAAATATTGGATTTGTCCTTGGGAAGGTCGCCTTTTAATAACTCTATATACTCATTTTCACTCCCACGAGTGGTCAGCCTACCAAAGCCTTGGCACAAGTGCTGACTGCTAGCTAGTGATGCAATTTCGTTATTGGAAACACCCCTCAAAGGATAATACACCCCAACATCCAGACCTATCATCTTGGATTTGTCCGCTTTTTGAAATTTATCCTCACTGCCATAAAACCACCAAGATGTATTAAAAAAAAGTCTTTTAGGTTGCCAAACATCAGTGGTCGTTAGTTGTTCCGGAAAAATATTAGGATTGTTGGCCAAATCGAAAGCCTCATAACTCAGCATGGCAGAGGAGGTGTGATGGCCATGGGTAGAACCTGGAGATCTATGGTCGAATCTATTAATAATGACGTCTGGTTTATAATTACGTATAATCCATATAACATCGCTCAATACAGCCTCCTTGTTCCAGATTTTAAGGGTTTCCTTAGGGTGCTTGGAGTACCCAAAATCATTTGCCCTTGAAAAAAATTGTTCACCGCCATCAATACGCCTAGCTGCCAATAATTCCTGTGTACGTAAAACACCCAGCAATTCACGTAATTCGGATCCTATTAAGTTTTGTCCGCCGTCTCCACGTGTTAATGATAAATAAGCAGTTTTAGCCTTTACCTCATTCGAAAGATATGATATGAGTCTGGTATTTTCATCATCAGGATGCGCGGCAATGTAAAGGGCAGTACCTAAGAAATTTAATTTTTGAATGTCATGATAAATATCCGAAGAAGTATTTTTTCTAGGTGCTTGTGCGAAAATAGGATTACAAGAAAGCAGTATTCCTAAAAAGAATACCCAATGAAGGCGCATATAGTTTTGTTTTAGTTGGTCCTCAAATATAGAAATATATAATCCGAGATGATAATATTTACAACTTCTTTAACAACTTATAGGGCATCACTATTTTCCAACGAATCTTCGTAGGTTTCCGCTAGGACAATTGCCTTCTGAAGCATCATGTTGTTAGGGTAGGTCAATAATTCGCCATTGGCCTTTCTGAGATGGACATGAAATGCCCTGATATCCTCTATATAATAAACCTCTTCAGGCAATTCAATCTCTTTGTCCATTATTTTTATTTTATCCCCAATCCTAAAAGGAAAAGAAAAAAACAGGATAACCCCTGCTGTAATATTGCTCAATATAGACCACTGTGCGAAAAGGGCGACACCGATTACCGCAAAGGCCGAGGAAAAAACTAGACCAATATCCTTCATCTCTACTCCCCAAATCAAGATTAAGGCAACTATTCCAAAGGAAGTTAGGCCTACTGTGGAATACTTTATTATCAAACGCGTACGGACCTTGTTTATATCACTAATTTTTCCAACTTTCCTTATAGCTTTTGCACCTAGATACTTTAATATCAGAAAGACCAACAAACATATGCCCGTGCCCACCAGTTCATCTTGGTAATCTAAAAAAAATGTTTCCATAAATATTATAATCCTAAACTGTCGCGCAAAAATACATCACTATTTCTGTTTTCCTGCCAATAAGCCCTTTTTAATGTTTTTATTTTAGTTGCCGTGGTAGTAAGTGTTTGGGAATCGGGACCAAATCCACTTTTGTAAGTTTCGGACCAATTTTCTATAGTATAGGGGAAGGATTTTTCAAATGTTATGGCCAATATCCTGTCCAATTCCGGATAGGTAATTTTATAGGTATGGAGATTGCCTTCGGTACTTAATTCCGCATTGGCAGTATAGGACTTTAATTCTTTGTGCGCAAGGCGTAAATATTCCAATGAAGGTATAATTGTTATGTTGCCTTGAGGTAGATTGTTGGGATTTATCCTTATTTTATTCCAAATTTCGTTCTCTAAATCGGTTTTATCCACGGTTAAGGTTTGGTCTCCCTCGCTCTCAAAATAAGAAAAGGAGTTTACCTCAAATTTGTCCCTATTGTTCAGCTGGGTAAATACCTGGCCACACCATTCCTGTACCGAAGAGGTGAGTTTAATGGCATGTTGGTTATCCGATACCGGATAAAAACTACTATTCATAATAGAGTAGGGGTAGATACCGGTTAAGAATTTTTTGGTGCTATTCAACTTAAGGACAGATACATTATCAGGATGTGATTTATCGGCCTTTACTTGCTTGCCCGCCAAAAATGGTTCTGTTACGTATATTAAAACGGCATTCCCGTCCCTAAGTTCACCATAGCGGGCCTGTTCCAATTTAAAGGAAGTGATTTCCGCTTTTCCGGCATACCAGTAACTTTTAAATTCTTCCGATAACTGATTTTTTATCGGTTTGGCATTGGACATTTTTACGTCGTTGGCTATAAGCGAAATGTTTTCGTTATTTTTTGAATTTTCCTTGCAAGCACTAAAAATTAATAAAAGAAACAGGACAGATAAAAAATGGAATTTTAAAGGACGTTGCATAATACTTAAATTTTTATAAAATTATTCAAAATAACCTAGCCGACCATGGCCATTAACGTTTTGTAAACCAATTGAGTGGGCAAACCTACCACATTGGTATAGGAGCCCTGAATTTCTTCAATTCCTATAAGCCCTATCCAATCTTGAATGCCATAACCGCCAGCCTTATCAAAAGGATTATTGTTCTTTATATAGTACCAAATTTCTTCCTCGGTCAATTCCCCAAACTTTACAAGGGTGCAATGGTTTACGGTTCTTTGCTGGTCATTAGTGGTAAAGCAAACCGAGGTAATTACTTTATGCCAATCATTGGAAAGTGTTTTTAACATGCTAAAGGCTTCATCTTCGTCTGCTGGTTTTGCCAAGGATTTATTGTTATGCCATACCACGGTATCCGAAGTTATGAGTATATCCTTGTTTCCCAACTTATTTTTATACCCGCTAGCCTTCAATTCTGCCAGATAATCTGAAATTGCGGCTCCCTCTAAATGGTTGGGATAAGTTTCCTCAATATCAATTATATGTACTCTAAAATCTATTCCCATTTCCCTCAAGAACTCTTGTCTTCGAGGAGAAGCCGAGGCTAATATTACCTGGTATTCTTTTAGTCTGGTTTGAGGCATAGCGTTAATCGTTTACGGCGCTGAAATTTTCGGCCCAATGCCCCCTAACTTTCAGTACCTGTTCAATAACATCCCTAACACAACCATCACCACCGTGTTTATGGGAGATGTATTTGGCCATTGCCTTTACCTCCGGAACGGCATTTTGCGGACAACAGGGTATGCCAGCCAGTCTCATTGGGGGAATATCAGGGATGTCATCACCCATGTACAGTACATGCTGTGGATTTATATTGTAGATATCCAAATATTCATCAAAAGGGTCTATTTTATGGTGGGCGCCCATATGGATATCGGTAACTCCCAACCCTCTTAAACGCAATCTAACCCCTTCATTGGTTCCGCCCGAAATAATACATACATTATAGCCCTGTTGTATGGCCACCTTGACGGCGTAACCATCCTGTACGTTCATAGTTCTCAGCATTTCCCCATCAGTCGTAATAATTATTTTGCCATCTGTGAATACACCGTCTACGTCAAATACAAAGGTGGTAATGTCTTGTAACAGTTCCTTATAACTTCTGTCCATATTTTTCTTTTATAGATTTGCTTAACAAGCTGTAAATATCCTGATAATTTTTATTTTTAAGCTGATTTAAATGGGATTCCATGGTCTTTACATCATTTCTTTTGGCCGGTCCGGTTTGAGCTTCAATCGGTGGCAAATAGTCCAGTTTTTCTACAGTTTCTTTTATCAAAGGGGCTAAAATGCTAAACGGTAAATCATTGTCAGCACATATTTCACCGGCAATGGCAAATAGATGATTGGTGAAATTATTGGCAAAAACAGCCGCTAAATGAATGGATTTTCTTTGATTTGATGATATTTCATGAACTTGAAAAGAGACCAGTTGAGCCAACTCTTGCAATGATTTTAAGTCCACTTTATTTTCGGCTTCAATACAGATGGGAACCTTTTTAAAATCTATTGGTTTTCCCTCACTAAAACTTTGAAGTGGATAGAATACCCCTCTTCTTGATTTATGGCCAAGAGCAGCAATAGGTACGTTTCCAGAAGTATGTGCCACTACACCCTTTTTACCGGTCAGAAATTGTGCTACTTCGGCTACCGCGTCATCACTTACCGCTATGAGTAATATATCGGCATCTACAATTTTTGAAAAATCCGTACTCGTGGCGACCTTATCTTTAAAATAGGAAAGTTTATGCTTATTCCGACCAAGGACCTGTAGCACATTTATTTCATTAATATCCCGAAAGACATCGAATAAATGCTTGGCAACATTGCCAGTTCCCAATATTACAATTGATATCATAGTCAAAAGTAAATATTATATCAAAATTTTAGGGATTTGGACCATAAGTTTTTTGAAGGATATACTTTTTAAAAATCCAATTGAGGTTCTCAAAGGCAATTAATTTGCTGAGATCATCAAAATTTTTAGGTTTAGTTCAAATTCATTGGGTTAAGGCTTTACATTCCAAATTAGGTTTATAATGTTTACCTTTTATAATGTTTACCTATAGTTCCTTTTGATAATGAAATCAGTGGATATAATTTGTAACACAATTACCAACAATACATCATATATTAAATTGAAGGTGTTTTTGACTACTTTGATCAATATATTTTATCCAAATAATAGGTAAAAGTGTAATGTTGTTTCCTATTTGCCCAATGTTAAAATGCCCTAGGGAAAACAAGCTTTAAAGTAAAACTGAATTTTCTTCAATTTTTATAAATGCAAATACTCAATTAACAAAAGATTTAATATTTAAACCCTTATAAAAATGTATTTTTGCATGTTTAAATCAAACCTTTCTTGCCAAAATGATTGAATTTCTTAAAAAGATATTTTTTTCCACACGTTTAACCGCCGTCTTATTTATTGTTTTTGCCACTGCCATGGCCTTCGGTACTTTTATTGAAAGCTGGTATAGCACCGAAACCGCAAGAATCTGGATATATAATGCCACCTGGTTCGAGGCAATTATGGTATTTTTTGTCATCAACTTTGTTGGTAATATTTCACGATATAACTTATTAAGAAAGGAAAAATGGGCGGTTTTAATGCTACATCTCTCATGGATTTTGATCATCCTAGGTGCCTTTGTCACAAGATATATAAGTTTTGAAGGCATGATGCCTATTCGTGAAGGCAGCACGGAAAACGTTTTTTATTCGGACAAAACTTACCTGACCGTTTTTGTGGACGGGGAAATAAACAACGAGCCCAAACGCAAAATTTTGGAAGATGATATTTTGGTAACCTCGGAAGCCATAAAATCCAATTTACCATGGAATTCCGATTTTAACGGACAGCCCTTTAGCATATCCTATGTGGGATTTATAGAAGGAGCCAAAGAGGGATTGATCGAAGATGGGAGCGGAAAGGAATATCTTAAAATTGTTGAAGCTGGGGATGGGCAGCGCCATGACCATTATTTGGAAAGTGGGGAAGTAACCAGTATTCATAATGTGCTATTTTCCTTGAATAAGATGACGGAGGGGGCAATAAATATTATTGAATCGGATGGTGATTATCATATAAAATCCCCTTTCGAAGGACAATACATGAGAATGGCCGATCAGTTTCAAGGCACTTTGGTTAAGGATAGCCTTCAACCATTTCAATTAAGATCTTTATATACCACTGCTGGGATGCAATTCGTAGTTCCGGAACCAATTATCAAAGGTTCCTATGGTGTAATTGAAATTCCGGAAAACGAAAAAACCCAAAATGATCAAGATGCTTTAATAGTGGATATTACGGCTAACGGGGAAACAGTACGTAAAAAATTATTGGGAGCTAAGGGCATATCCAATTTTTCAGGAGAGTTTAATGTGGGAGGGCTAGACTTCAATCTATCCTACGGCTCCAAGGTGTATACATTACCTTTTGGTATTAAACTAAATGATTTTATAGCAGAAAAGCATCCAGGAACGGAAAATAGCTACGCTTCCTTTATGAGTAAGGTTACCATAGAGGACGACCGGCCTTTTGATTATGACATATACATGAACCATATTTTGGACCACAAGGGGTATCGTTTTTTTCAGGCTAGTTTTCATCCGGATGAAAAAGGTACCGTATTGTCCGTAAACCATGATTTTTGGGGTACATGGATAACTTATATTGGCTATTTCTTATTATATGCCGGGCTTATGGGCATTATGTTTTTTGGCAAGACTAGATTTAAGGATTTGGGTGCTACTCTAGAAAAGCTAAAGAACAAAAGAACTAAGTTGGCTATGCTATTTGTTCTAGGTGCTAGTTTAAATATGATGGCACAGGAAAATGTGGAGGCAGATAGTCATGCACACGATAATACCCCCACTGCCAAACAGGTAGATTCTTTATTGCACGCTATCACCCCTTCCAAGGAGCATGCTGCAAAGTTTGGCAAGTTGGTGATTCAGGATGCCGGAGGGCGTATGAAACCCATAAATACATTTTCCTCCGAACTGTTAAGAAAACTTAGTCTAAAGGAGAAGTATACGGATTTTAATTCTGACCAAGTATTTCTATCTATGATGTTGAATCCAACGGCCTGGTATTATGCTGAATTCATAGCCTTGGACAAGAAAGGGCAAAATGACAGTATTCGTAAGATCATAGGCCTGGAACATGGTAGAAAATTTGCAAAGGCTACAGATTTCTTTGATGAAAAAGGTCAGTACAAATTAGCCGAGTATCTTCAAGAGGCTTATGCTACCAACACCCCAAATCAATTTCAAAAGGATTTTAAAAGTCTGGACGAACGTTTGGTACTATTGAATAGGGCATTGGCAGGTGAAATAGTTAAAATTTTCCCATTGCTTAATGATGACAATAACAAATGGATCTCTGCAGTGGAATATAGGGGAGGGCAATTCCAGGTTTCCGATTCCCTATATGCCAATTTCATAAAAAATGCAGTTCCCTTCTACTTAATGAGCTTGGAGAAAGCAGTAAAAACGGGCGACTATTCAGAAGCCGATAAATTGTTGGCCGCGTTTAAAAAGAATCAAGAAAATCACGGTAGTGAAGTGTTGCCTTCGGAAAACAAAATTAAAGCGGAAGTTTTCTACAATAAGGCAGATATATACAATAAACTTTACAAGTATTACGCCCTAGTAGGTTTATTGATGTTTGTTCTCCTTGTATTTCAGATTATTAAGGACAGGAAAGCGCTTAGATTTAGTATAGCTGGCATAAAGACCTTAATTTATGTGTTTTTTATTCTACATACCCTTGGATTGGTAATGCGATGGTACATTTCGGGACATGCGCCATGGAGCGATGCCTATGAAAGTATCCTGTACGTTTCCTGGGCCACTCTTGGCATGGGACTCCTTTTCAGTAAGAAGAGCGATATGACCGTGGCGGCAGCTACTTTTGTGACCGCTATGTTGTTATGGATTGCCCATCAGAGTTGGGTAGACCCTTCTATCGCCAATCTTGTGCCGGTGCTGGATAGTTATTGGTTGATGATACATGTGGCGGTAATCGTTGGTAGTTATGGTCCCCTTACTGTGGGGATGATCTTGGGAGTGGTGAGTCTACTCCTGATAATTATGACCACCGAAAAGAATAAGAAAAGAATGGAACATAACATTAAGGAGCTCACCATAATTAATGAGTTATCCTTAACTGTAGGTTTGGTAATGCTGACCATTGGTAACTTCTTGGGCGGGCAATGGGCCAATGAGAGTTGGGGCCGTTATTGGGGATGGGATCCAAAGGAAACTTGGGCCTTGATTTCCATAATGATCTATGCTTTTGTGATCCATACAAGATTGATTCCTGGTTTACGCGGTAAATGGTTGTTCAATTTGTTGAGTGTCGTTGCTTTCGGTAGTATAATGATGACCTATTTTGGAGTTAATTTCTATCTGGTTGGTCTGCATAGTTATGCCAGTGGGGCTCAGGTTATAACCCCGACCTTTATTTATTATACGGTATTGGGTGTAATGGTTTTGGGAGCTGTAAGTTATTGGCGAAACAAAAAATATTATACCAAGTAAACTAAATGATTTCCACTTAAATTTTTCAATTTTAGGAATAAAGCCAAAACCAAATAGTAGAAAATGAAAGAGGTTGACCTATATAGTGACGGATATTATAGTGCCTGATCGAGGCAATTCATGTATAACCTATTTTTGTAACTTTATGCACCATTATTCATTATCAATATAAATCGATAGAATGAAAGAGCAAAAAAAGGGACTTAATACCATCTGCACGCATGTTGGTCAGTTAGAGGACAAGGAATTTAAAGGGGCCATTTCCCCATTGTATATGGGTACGGCATATGCTTTTGAAGATATAGACGTTAAACGTTATCCAAGATATTTCAACACACCCAATCAAGTGGCCTTGGCTAAAAAGATAGCTGCTTTGGAACATGCAGAGGCGGCTTTGATTTTTGGTAGTGGTATGGCCGCTATAAGCACCTCGTTAATGGCATTTCTAAAGGCTGGGGATCATATAGTGCTGCAAAAGATTATTTATGGTGGCACATATAATCTCGTGGTAGAGGAATTTGAAAAATTTGGGATATCGTACTCTTTTACCGATGGTTTTAAGGCTGAGGACTTTGAGGCAAAAATTCAGGAAAACACTAAGGTAATTTATATCGAGACCCCATCCAACCCATTATTGAATATTACAGATTTGAAGGCAGTGGCCGACCTTTCAAAAAAACATGGTATTGTTTCCATGATCGATAATACTTTTGCCAGCCCTGTGAATCAAAATCCTATAGATTTTGGTATAGATATAGTAATCCATAGTGCTACAAAATATATGGGTGGACATTCAGATATATGTGCGGGAGCTGTTGCTTCAACGGAAGAGTATATGCAACGCATCTTTCACTTAGCTAAAAATCTAGGTGGTAGTCTGAGCGATTACACGGTTTGGTTACTGGAAAGAAGTATAAAAACTATGGGGATAAGGGTCAAGGCCCAAAACGGGAATGCACAACGTATGGCAGATTACCTATACAATCATAAAGACATTGCGGCGGTATACTATCCAGGCTTGCCCTCACATCCTGACCACGACATTGCCAAGAAGCAGATGAAGGGCTTTGGAGGCATGCTGTCATTTGAGTTAAATACTGATTTCAATTCCTCTAAATTTCAAAAGTCCTTAAAATTAATAAAACCAGCCATGAGTTTGGCCGGGGTAGAAAGTACTGTGCTTTCCCCAACCTTAACTTCACATTCCCTTTTGAGCGCTGAAGAGCGAAAACGACAAGGAATTGCCGATGGTTTAATACGTTTTTCCGTTGGCATTGAAGAAGCAGAGGATTTAATTGCAGATATTGAGCAGGCTTTGGAAATGGTAAGGAAGGAAAAAGAATTGGCCGTTTAGATTCACAATCAGCTTTATATTCAGAGGTAACATACATTTGATAAAAGAGAAGCTTTCTGGGAGATAATTTGAAAGCTTTCAAGAACAAAGTAGACATACATTAAATGAAATTAGACATATTAGTATTTGGTGCGCATCCTGACGATGCTGAATTGGGGGCAGGGGCAACTATAGCCAAGGAAGTAGCCAACGGCAAAAAAGTGGGTATAGTAGATTTGACCCGGGGTGAATTGGGCACACGCGGTTCTGCCGAAATTAGGGATAAGGAAGCCGCAATGGCTGCTGATATTTTAGGAGTATTGGTCCGTGAAAATTTGGAATTTGCTGACGGATTTTTCACCAACGACAAAAAGCATCAGTTGGAAATAATAAAAATAATTAGGAAGTATAGGCCCGAAACGGTATTGTGCAATGCCATTGATGACAGGCATATTGATCATGCCAAAGGTAGCAAACTGGTAAGTGATGCATGTTTTTTGAGCGGACTAATTAAAATAGATACTAAGATTGATGGAGAGGAACTATGGCAAGAAGCTTGGAGACCAAAACTCGTACATCATTATATACAATGGAAAAATCTTGAACCTGATTTTGTGGTAGATGTGTCGGAATTTATTGATACAAAGGTTAAGGCCATTATGGCCTATAGTTCTCAATTCTACGACCCGAAAAGCAAGGAGCCGGAAACACCTATCAGCAGCAAGAACTTTATAGATAGTGTTGTTTATAGATCACGGGACCTGGGAAGGATGGTAGGGATAGCTTATGCGGAAGGTTTTACTACAGAGCGATTTGTAGCCATTAAAGACCTTGACAGTCTAATTTAGGCCGATTTTTGAAAGTGTTTTTTGCCCTTGGGAACGGTAAAATAAAACGTTGAGCCTACATTAAGTTCACTCTTTATCCAAAGGTTACCCCCGTTTTTGATTACCATTTCACTGCAAAGGGATAAGCCTAGACCTGTTCCTTTTTCATTATTGGTACCGTAAGTGGTAATATTGCTGTTTTTTGAAAGTATTTGATCCTGAACAGTTTCGTCTATGCCAATACCTGTATCCTTGACAAAAACCTCTAAAAATTCATGCCTGTCTACATAACCAATTGTAATGTGTCCGTTGTTAGGCGTAAATTTTAGGGCATTGCTTAAAAGATTTCTAATAACTATATCAATTTGATTTTCATCGGACCAAATTATGGCCTTATTGACTATTAAATTGTCCATTGTAATCATTTTGGTAAACGCCAATTCACTGAGCAGATTAATATTGTTCTCAACAAGGGAGTTTAGGTCTACATTGGTAGGGTCTGTAGTAGCTTCCCGCATCTGCGATTGTCCCCAGGTAAGAAGATTGTTCAAGGTAAAGGAAATACTGTTTACATCGTTCTTTAATTTGGGAATAAACTCCTTGAATTCATATTCTTTTATATCACCACTGTTAAGTAATTTCAATAAGCCCTCTAGAGCTCCAATAGGACCACGAAGATCATGTGCAATTATGGAAAAAAGTTTGTTTTTGGTATTATTGGTTTCCCATAACTCGGACTCTCTTTGTTCTAGATCCAGTTTTTGTATTTCGAGTTCCTTGTTCAGTTTTTTTAAGATTTTTTGTCCCCTAATAACTAAAAAGGCTATTGCGCTCATAATTATAACAAATAGAATTGCAATATAAATGTAAAGGCGCTGTTTGGCCAAAGCTTTTTCATTTTTAATCATCAATGCTTCCTGCTGATTCTTATGGCTGATTTCTGTTTTCAACATCGTCATACTCATCTTGTTCTCATCCCTAGATAAGGTATCGGATATATGTCTAAAAATTTCATGATATTTTAGGGCCGCCGCGTAATTCTCCTGGTTCTTATATACTTTATAAAGTGTGTTGGAACATTTTTTAATACCCTCCATCGATTTTATAGTGGAGGAGATTTCAAAGGCCATTAATGCATACTTGTGTGAAATACTGTCCTTTTCCAGTCCAAAATGGGCTTCTGCCATACCATTGTACAGGTCAATTATTCCACGGTCGTCCTGAAGATTTTCATGTAGTAAACTACTTTTATCATACCAGTACAAAGCCCTCGTAAATTGCTTCTGTTTTAAATACACTTTACCCTTTACTTCATAGGCGAAAGCTAGCCAATCCCAAGCTTCATTTTTTTCGAAAATATTAATACTTCGATTAAGCTTAAACAAGGCATTTTGATAGTCTCCTGTTTCGGCATAAATGGAAGCTACATTGCTCATGGTGTGGGCAGAGTTTATATCATTTCCAATTAGATTATTTATTTTTTCTACCTTATTGTAAAAATAAAGAGCTTGTTCATAATCCTTTTGAGTAGCATACAAATCGGCTACATTTTCATAAAGAATCGACTCCATTTTTCTATTGTCATGGGCTTGTGCAAGTTTTATATTCTCCAAATAGCCCAACAAAGCGGTTGAATAATTACCACTATAGACGTTTTCATTGGCCAATTCATTGCCAATTCTTAAGGTTAAATTATAATTATTATCCTTTTTGGCATTAACCAAGGCCATTTCATAATTATCTATTGCAATGGTGTGTTCACCAATATCCGAATAGTAGGTTCCCAAGTTGAATAAGGCCCCACTTACTCCTTTAAAGTATTCTATATTACTACTTAATTTTTGCGCTTCGCTGGAAAGCAATAAGAGACTATCAGGATTTAAGAATCTTAGCTTCGCACCAAGATCGATGAGTAGTCCAATGTAAATGGTATCTTTATTAACCTGTTTCTTCTGACTACGTAAAGTTGTTATTTTTTGTCTCAATTCCCTAGTGGAGGTTTCCTGGGCAGAGTTGACTCCACAAAGGAAAAGGAGAATCCAGAACACGGTTAATTTTACTTTAATCTCCCGTGAACTTATATTTAATGCTTTAAAAGACATTTATCCTAGTTTAACTGGTGCTAAAAATATCTTTCAAATAAAAAATAAGCTAATAAATGTTGTGAAAACCCCAATTTTTGTGTGTTTTATCCCATATAACGTGTATTTTATCGATAAAAGTGGGGTGGTTTATAGGTATAATTCTAAAGTTGAGCATTTTACATTTTGTTATAAAATAAGCTGAAATTTATTTTGTACGATAGAACTAAAGATTTATCTTTGCCACCGTTTACAAATGGTGGTTGTAGCTCAGCTGGTTAGAGCATCGGTTTGTGGTACCGAGGGTCGCCGGTTCGAACCCGGTCTTCCACCCAAAAACAATACCCTGTCAGAAATGACAGGGTTTTTTTGTGCTTTTAATCCAATGTAGTGTGGTATTAAGTGGTTTAGTGGAATATCTAGTTTTTTGGAATCAATATCAAAAGTTGGACCTTAAATATATCGGTTTCCAAAACACTCGGATTTATTATATTTACGAAATATAGATTTATAATTAATTGTTGTAAATGATTGGTTATAGGTAATTGGAAATTTTTTATGTCATATAGATTAGTGTTACTTTTTTTAGTTCTGACCACTTGGTTATACTCACAGGAGAACAGGATCGATTGGGCGCCTGGTCACACATTTAATATTGAAGATTTTCAGGGATCAAAAACGGCAATTAGTGAGGATATTGATAAAGTGTTTGTTCAATCTGGTGTTATGCTGGATTTTGCCTTTCAAATGTCCAATATAGAATTCATGTTCACGAAGAACTTCAACTCCAAAGTGAGTTGTACCTTTCAAAAGGATGCAGCAGTAATAATGGCAGCAGACAGTTTGGAGGCGGAAAGATTGATAGCTCTTGTTGAATTTGACTTTGATCTCTCAGAGCTTTACGCTAGAGAAATTAGAAAGGAATTATTTGAAAACAAAAAAACCTTTTCCGATGCAACATTTTTCCAGCCTTATTTTGACAAAATGGTTGCTGAACGAAATAAAATTAGTTCTAGGGTCTATTTAGAAACGGATTTTGGAAATAAAGCTACAGAATTAAATAATGAACATGAAGTTGTAAAAAGTGAACTTCTGGCACTTTCTGATTTCTGCAAGGAGTGCAAGCCTCCGAAAAACCGTAATAAATCCAATTAACCAAGCACGACAGCAGCTCTTAACTTATATAATTCCAAATATTTTTATATTTCACCAATTGTGTATAGGCATGAAGTATTATAGGGTGCTTTTGTAAACTAATATCTTCCTTTAAAATTTTAAGGGCATGGTATCTTGCCGTTTTTAGAATATCATTATCCTTAATAATATCCGCAATCTTTAGGTTTAGAACGCCACTTTGTTGGGTTCCCATTAAATCCCCGGGTCCCCTAAGCTTTAAATCCACCTCGGCAATTTGAAATCCATCATTGGTACCCACCATGGTTTCCAATCTAGTTTTAGAATCGGAAGAGAGTTTGTGTCCGGTCATTAAAATGCAAAAACTCTGATCGGCTCCACGACCAACGCGGCCCCTTAATTGGTGGAGCTGCGATAACCCAAATCGCTCTGCGCTTTCAATGATCATAACGGAGGCGTTGGGAACATTAACACCTACCTCTATTACCGTTGTGGCTACCATAATATGGGTTTCTCCCTTAACAAATCGCTCCATTTCATAGTCTTTGTCAGCAGGTTTCATTTTACCATGTACAATGGAAATTTGAAAATCGGGCATGGGGAAATCCCTTGCTATGCTCTCGTAACCGTCCATTAGGTCCTTATAGTCCAAAGCTTCCGATTCTTGGATTAAAGGATAGACCACATAGACTTGCCTTCCCTTTTTTATCTCATCCCTTATAAACTGAAATACTTTTAAGCGGTTGGAATCGAATCGATGGACTGTTTTAATGGGTTTTCTGCCTGGGGGCAGTTCATCAATGGTGGAAATATCCAAATCTCCGTATAGACTCATGGCCAAAGTCCTTGGAATAGGGGTGGCGGTCATAACCAAAATATGGGGAGGAATATCGTTCTTATGCCATAGCTTGGCGCGTTGGGCTACACCAAATCTATGCTGCTCATCCACAATGGCCAAGCCTAAATTCTTATACGCCACCTTATCTTCCAACAGGGCATGGGTGCCAATTAAAATGTTGAGCTCTCCATTTTCCAATTGCTCATGGATTATTTTGCGGGCCGATTTTTTTACAGACCCTGTAAGTAGAGCTATGTTAACGCCGATACTTCCAAGTAGGTCCTTTATACCCATAAAATGTTGGTTGGCCAGTATTTCCGTTGGGGCCATTAGACAGGCCTGGTAACCATTGTCTATAGCCAACAGCATTGTCATTAGTGCCACAATAGTTTTGCCAGACCCCACATCTCCCTGTAGTAATCTGTTCATTTGTGCATTACTCCCTAAATCGGCCCTGATCTCTTTTATTACCCTTTTCTGGGCATTGGTAAGTTCAAAGGGCAGGTGGTGTTCATAAAATGTTTTGAAAAGGGTTCCAACTTGATCAAAATTATACCCTTTTATTTTTTGCTTATGTAACAAATTCTTGGATATGAGCTGCAATTGTATGTAAAACAATTCCTCAAACTTAAGTCGAAACTGTGCCTTGGCCAATAGCTCTTGATTTCTTGGAAAATGAATATTAAAAAGTGCTTCACTTTTAGAGACGAGCTTTAATTCACTTATCAGGCTAGGGGATAAGGATTCAGCAAACCTGCCCTTGGTCTCCATGAATAATTGCTGAATAAGTTTGTTGGTTACTCTATTGGTAATACCCTTGTTGGCCAGTTTTTCAGTTGAAGGGTAAACAGGTTGCATACTTATTTTTAGTCCTTTTTCATGTTCTACCAGTAGTTCCATTTCTGGATGGGGCATGGAATAGGTACCACTGAACCAATTAACCTTTCCGAAAATGACATAGGGAGTATTTAATTTCAGATTTTCCCTGATCCATTTTTGGCCACGAAACCAAACAAGTTCCATTTCGCCAGTATCATCCATGAATTTGGCTACCAACCGCTTTCCTCTTTTTTGTTCAACCGTTTTAATGTTTACAATCTTGCCGATGATCTGTACATCGGAACTGGTTCTTTGCAGCTGGTTAATTTTATAATACTGTGTTTTATCTATATAGCGATTGGGGAATAGATTTATTAAGTCCTGGTAAGTTTGTATACCTAGCTCCGACTGTAAGGTTTCTGCACGGTTGGGACCAACGCCTTTTAGGTATGCAATAGGCGTCTGTAGTACATTGGAATTCATCGGGATACACTTAATTATTATTAGTAATCCTATAGTTAACTCCTGTCGGTTAACCTTTGACGACTAAAATTTGATGATGTTTTTTTTTCAATAGACTAAAATAGGGGTTCCTTAATACAACTGCAATAATCTAAAATGCTAAATTTGAAAAAGAGATTTCATAACTTCAAAACAAGGCTCCAATCTGAATTAGAATAATTGTTATATCCTATCCATTGAATGGTTCCCTAAATCAATCACAATTAAACTTTGAAAATATATATCTTTAAACGGATGAAATATATCTTACTTCTATTACTAATATACTTCTATATTCCAATCAATGCCCAGCATCAGGACAAGGTAGATTTTATCCGCGGAAATGTTGATATAAGTATAGATCCGAAACAAGAAACCATTACCGGAACTGTGACCTATCAATTAACGGCCCTTCAAAAAGTAGATTCGGTTTTTCTGGACGCCCAAAATATACAATTAATTGAGACTCGGCTCAACAACAAAAAGGTTAAGATTACCAATAGCGGTAAGAATATTATCGTTCATAAAACATTTAAAGCCAATAAATCTTATACCCTGAAAATAAAATACGTTGCCATCCCCAAACAAACCGTTTATTTTTTGGGTTGGTCCGATGATATACTGGGCAATGAGCAGGTCTGGACCCAAGGCCAGGGCAAATATACAAGTCACTGGCTTCCCAGTTTTGATGATATGACCGAAAAGGTAGAATTTGATTTGGACATTACCTTTGATAAGAACTATGTGGTAATTGCCAATGGGGACTTATTAGGGACCAAAGACTTGGACGGATTAAAAAAATGGAGGTTTAATATGGAAAAGCCTATGAGTAGTTATTTACTGGCGTTTTCAATAGGTGACTACCATAAAAAACAGATTTTATCCAATAGGGGAGTACCCATAGACCTATATCATTACCCCAGTGACAGCTCTTTGGTAGAACCAACTTATAGATTTACCAAAGATATATTTGACTTCTTGGAAAAGGAAATTGGGGTTGACTATCCTTGGCAAAATTACAAGGAGATTCCTGTCCGTGATTTTCTTTACGCGGGTATGGAAAATACTGGAACAACCATTTTTTCAGATACCTATGTAATGGATTCCATTGCCTTTAAGGATAGAAATTATGTGAATGTAAATGCCCATGAAATGGCACACCAGTGGTTTGGTGATTTGGTTACCGAAGTTGATGGCTCTAGTCATTGGCTCCATGAAGGTTTTGCCACCTATTATGCGCTGTTGGCCGAGAGAGAGCTCTTTGGTAAAGAATATTATTATTGGAAATTATACGAATCGGCAATCCAATTACAGGAGTTGACCAATAAGGATGGGGGAGAAACCCTTATTGATCCAAAGGCCAGTAGCCTTACTTTTTATGAAAAGGGAGCATGGGCATTACATATGTTGAGGGAACAATTGGGGGAAGAAAATTTTAGAAAAGGAATCCAACAATATTTAAAAACGTTCGAATTTAGAAATGCAACTGTGGATGACTTTATTAAGGAAATGGAGTTGGTTAGTGATACTGATTTAGGTGTGTTCCGGAATCGATGGTTAGAGGATAAGGAATTTCCTTTTAGCGAGGCCAAAACAAGCTTGGTTCGTGAATCGGAGGATTTAAGGAATTTCTTTAGCCTGCAAAGGGAAGTAATGACAAGTAGTACAGACAATGAATCCATTATAAAAAGGTATTGGGGAAGCACAAAATCCGACCAATTAAAATCCCAAATAATCAAAATCTATTTTAAATCCATGTCCGAAAATTTTTTAAGTGAGGTACTAGGGAGCAATAATGTTATGGTCCGTCAAGCCATAGCAATTTCAGTGGGTCAAATCCCCTTGGGGCTAAAATCTGAATTTGAATCCCTTTTGGAAGATGAAAGTTATGTAACCAAAGAGGCGATGCTGTACAAGCTATGGATAAATTATCCGAGCGATAGGGCCAATTATTTGGACAAGACCAAAAACGTTATAGGTTTTTCCAATAGAAACATTCGATTATTGTGGCTTACCTTGGCTTTGCTCACCAAAGATTATGAACCCAATAACACCAATGACTATTACGTGGAACTAAGTGGATACACCTCCCCAATGTACACCTATGAAGTACGCCAGGTGGCTTTTCAGTTTTTGGAGGAATTGATTGGTTTTTCAGATGAGAATTTGTTGGATTTAATAAATGGAACCCAACACCATACATGGCAATTTAGGAAGTATTCACGCACATTATTGGACCAACTTTTGGAAAAAAAGGAATACAGAGAACGAATTGACAGGTTGAAAGTAAAATTAAATGAGGTGGAATTGCGTTATATTAGCAACAAACTGATTTCGGAATGAGAGCTTTGGTTATTTCTGGTGGTGGTAGTAAAGGCGCATTTGCCGGTGGTGTGGCCCAATACTTGATGCAAGAAATGAACCACAAGTACGATTTATTTTTAGGTACTTCCACAGGAAGTCTTTTAATATCCCATCTTGCGCTTCAAAAAATCGAAAAAATTAGAGAGGTATATACTTCCGTAAGTCAAGATGATATTTTTAGTAATTGCCCCTTTGTGATAAAAAAGAAATATGGTATAGAGACCATTGGTATCCATCATATAAATGTGATGAAAAATTTTTTTAGGGGGAGTAAGACTTTTGGGGAAAGTAATAATCTATTGGAATTAATCAAAAATACCATTTCCATAGAGGAATTTGAACATTTGAAAAAGGGACCGTTGGATATTGCGGTAACCGTTTCCAATTTATCTTTAAACCAGGTTGAATATAAATCTATAAACAATTGTACCTATGAGGAGTTTTGTGAATGGATTTGGATTTCCTGTAATTACACCCCATTTATGACCTTGGTTAAGAAAAACGGATGTGAATATGCTGATGGGGGACTTGGCAGCATGGTTCCCATAGAAGAGGCCATACGAAGAGGAGCTAAAGTTGTAGATGCTATAATATTGCAAACCGAGGTTACACAATTAAACAGAATGCCTTCCAAAAATGTGTTTTCATTACTTACAAGTATGTTCGCTTTTATGTTGGATAGAATAGAACAACAAAATATCAGGATCGGTAAGTATGTGGCCAACCATAATAACGCTATCATTAACTTCTATTACACACCAACCGTACTCACTACCAACTCTCTCATATTTGAAAAGGAGAAAATGACCGTATGGTGGGAAAGTGGATATAATTTTGCCAAACATAAAAATTCAGAAACCAACCAAATAGAGACCGCAATTCTATGAAAGCACTCGTAATAAGTGGGGGAGGTAGTAAGGGAGCCTTTGCTGGTGGAGTAGCCCAATACCTTATGGAGGTTGAAAAAAGGGAATATGATATACTGGTGGGTACTTCTACAGGCAGTCTTTTAATTCCACAACTGGCCTTAAATAAAATTGGTAAGCTATATGATATTTATACCAATGTAAATCAGCGCTCCATTTTTAGTCTTAATCCCTTTGTAGTTCGAAAAAAGGGCGATCGCGAATATGTGTCCATAAATTTCTTGAACACTTTTCTCCAATTTATGAAGAGCAAGCGTACTTTTGGAGAAAGCAAGGCTTTAAGGCGGACGATAAGAAAGAATTTTACGGTAAAGGAATTCCAGGAGTTAAAAAATGGCCGGAAAGATATTGTTGTGACCGTTTCCAACCTATCTAAAAACAGGGTAGAATATAAATCCATTAAGGATTTTTCTTATGATGAATTCTGTGATTGGATTTGGATTTCTTGTAACTATATCCCCTTTATGTCCTTGGTTAAAAAGGACGGATTTGAATATGGTGATGGGGGCTTGGGCTGTGTAGTTCCTATTAGGGAGGCAATAAGAAGGGGAGCAACGGAGATTGATGCCATTATTTTGGAATCTGAAAATATGGACCATAATAGGGTCCTTGGTAAAAATCCATTTTCCTTAATGTTGAGTATTTACGGGTTTGTCTTGGACCAGATCGAATACCATGATATTTCGGAAGGAGTATTGGCCGCAAAACATAAAGGAGTGCAATTAAACTTATATTACACTCCAACTAAACTTACGGAAAACTCCTTGATTTTTAATAAAAAACTTATGTCCCAATGGTGGCAACAAGGTTATAAATATGCACAGGAAAAGTTTTCCAGTGTTTCCTAATTAATTTATTTTACCAAAGTTCCCCAATTTCTTTTTTAACATAGGCCAAAGCTGTGGCGGAAGGCGATTGCTTCTCCATGGTTTCATTTAAAATGTCTTCACGTAGTTTATCCGCTGTATCGGACTCGCTCATACCTGCTTTCCTTATCATTTGGATGGTAGCGCTTTTTGCGGCCTTAATTATATTCCAACATTCATCGGTCATATAGATCTGTTGGGATAAATTATGCTCAAATTCATTTTCAATACTCTTGATCAATAAATTTTCGTAATCATTTTTGTTGCTGCTTTTTGGCCCTACACGTACCACCAAACTTGGA
This sequence comes from Arenibacter arenosicollis, assembly GCF_014397245.1. GTDB lineage: Bacteria > Bacteroidota > Bacteroidia > Flavobacteriales > Flavobacteriaceae > Arenibacter > Arenibacter arenosicollis. Next base: position 55,454 of record NZ_JACLHY010000009.1, read on the forward strand.
ATGGCAATTCGTTCCAAAAACAAGGCCAATCTTTCATAGGCCTGAAGTCTAATGGGCAAGGTATTTTTTTGAGTGTCTTTGTGCAATAGGTACCGCCTTCTACCTTCTTCGTTTCTTGTGTGCAATCTAAAAAAATAAAAGGCAACCATTCCGGTTACTATTGCAGGTAATAAATAGGCAAAAAGTTGAAAAATTTCCTCTCCAGTCATTTTGTATTGGTGTTTTTTGGTTTGTAGAATGTTAAACGGCTTATTCCTTCAAAAATTATGGATGGTTATAAATTTTTCCGAGATACATTTATTTATTGGACAGTTGGGGAACAAGCAAAAAAAAAGCGCTTGGTAGCGCTTTTCAAATTGATAAATCTATTTCATATTCTCCTTGACCATTTTATAGAACTCATAAAATTTTGGTTGCACTATAATCTCTGTGGCCGTTTCAATGCTGTATAACCCTAATTCCGATTTACCGGTGGCAACGATTCGTTTGGGCTCTATTTGATATTTACTTTCCAAGATCCTGGCTATAGCAGCAGCCTGCTGTGTACCAATTTCCCAGTTGTTCGACTTATTATCCTTGGATTCCACTAAATTACTGTTACTAACAATTTGAATATCCATCGTTGGATTGGCTTTTAAAACGCTTCCAATTTTTGCGATAATTGCTTCCGCCTTGTCCTGTACTTTATAATTCTTGGTGTTTTCCCCAAATATATAACTGTTGTCCATCACCACTGCAATGGCGCCATTGCTCACTGTTATCTTGGGATCACTACCTAAAGTTTGCTTAAATTGAGTAAATACAGCTAGGGTAATTGAATCACGGCGGCTCAATTCATCATTGATCACTCTTAATTGCGCCTCCTTTTTAACTAAACTTTCTAGCGTGCTGTTAATATGATCGGATCTCTTGTTGGATGCTTCAGTAAAGCTATTCAAGTTCTTCAATAAGTTGCCATTGGTTTCCTTAAGTTCATTTACCTGTGCTTCGTATGATTCTACTTTAGCCGACGCAATCCTTTCCTCCCGCCTACATTCCGATAGTGCCGTTTCAGCTTCCCTTACTTGAGTCCTAAGATTATCCACTTCCAGAATTAGGTCTTTTTTGCTTTGTGCTTGGGTAATGGTAATGTACATTAATAAAATTAGGGTCGTAAAAATTTTTCTTCTCATGGATAAAATTTATTTATTTGAATGTTTGGTATTTTTGAATTAATTGATTTTCTGCAAGATTATGAAATTTACTTTCGCGGGCAAATTTAAGATTTAAATTAATTGGGTACCCTCTTATTTTCCATATAATCTTTTCCTCCCAAATAAGGAAAGTTATAATAATCTTGAAGGTTCGTAAATGGTACCAGCTCCTTATTATACCCGGATGTAGAAGATAAGTATTTGTTTAAGTCATTGTCATCAACATTCACCTAGATATCCTCCATGGTAAACAGACAGGGATGTTATTCTGATCTTCTTCAAGTTTTTACTGGTTCAAAAAGTCCAAACTCATTTCTGTGAGGGCCTTAACCCCAAGTATCATTCCATTTTCATCTATAGTGAAGTCCGGTGTATGATGAGGAAAGGATTTAGTGCTTCCAGGGGTCATTCCGCCTAAAAAAAAGAAGAATCCGGGCACTTCATTCTGAAAATATGAGAAATCTTCACCTCCAGTGACCGCTTTTTGTAATTGTACATTGTCCTTACCAGCAACCCTATTGAGGGTAGGAAGCATTTTAACTACCAAGTTGGGGTCATTGTAGGTTATGTCCGTATTACTTTTTATATCAATCGTGGCCGAACCCCCGTACACTTTAGCAATTGCCGGTACCATTTCCTTCATTCGCTCTGTAATAAGTTTTTGCATGTCATAGTCCAAAGTTCTAATAGTTCCAATCATTTCTGCACTTTCAGGAATTATATTAAAACGTACCCCACTCGTAATCTTGCCAACACTAATTACCGCTGCTTCATTGGTAAGGTCAACTTCCCTGCTAATTATAGTCTGAAGCCCATCTATAATTTTGGCACTGATTAGAATGGGATCTATGCCCTTCCAGGGTTGGGACCCATGGGTTTGTTTTCCCTCAACCTGAATAACGAATCGCTGTACGGCAGCCATTAATCCCTCAGATTTATAGCGAATAACGCCTACGGGGGTGGCCGAGTTGATATGCAGTCCAAAAATGGCATCTACGTCGGGGTTTTTAAGTACCCCTTCCTTAACCATCAATAAGGCTCCACCCTCCTCACCAGGTGGAGGGCCTTCTTCTGCAGGTTGAAAAATGAACTTGACCGTTCCTTTGATTTTATCTTTGTTTTTAGCGAGTATTTCTGCCACACCCATAAGGATAGCAGTATGGGTATCATGCCCACAGGCATGCATAACACCTGTTTCTTGCCCAAGAAATTCAGAGGTCACTGTAGATTTAAACGGAAGATCGTTTCTTTCTGTTACAGGCAAGGCATCAATATCCGCCCTCAAAGCAATTACCTTACCCTTTTTATTTCCTTTTAGGATACCTACCACCCCAGTTTTGGCAACTCCAGTTTGAACCTCTGTTCCCAAAGATTTTAAATGTGTTGCTATTTTTTCAGCTGTTTTAAACTCCCTGTTCGATAATTCTGGATTTTGATGAAAATCCCTCCTCCAATCAATTACCTTTTGTTCAATGCCCTTGAATTCCTTTTCAAGATTATATTTTTGGGCTGTGGAATTTACACACCATAAAAATAAGGAGAGGATCAAATAATATTTCATAGTACTAAATGGGATTTAAAATTTTATCAGCCAAAGGTTGTTCATCATAGCCATTAATCAATGTATTCAATAATTTTGTGGTTATGGTGGCTTTTAGGAATTATTACATAAAAAACTTCTTTTCTTTAAATGTGGATTTAAGGATAAATATATTCAAAATAGAACTATTTGGAGGATCCATTCATCATAAATATTAAAGTTGATTTTTTGATAAGGCTAATTATGGCTAAATTCACCGATTGTAAGGACCTTAATATCAATACACATTTTGGAGAAGTATATCAATGAATTAAATGAGGCTCAGAAGGCTCCTGTTTTACACAAGGACGGCCCTCTAATGGTGATTGCAGGGGCAGGTTCAGGTAAAACAAGGGTATTGACCTATCGTATCGCCTATTTGATGAGCCTTGGAGTGGATTCCTTTAATATTTTGGCTTTGACTTTTACCAATAAGGCAGCTAGGGAAATGAAGAAGCGTATTGCCGATATTGTTGGTACTTCCGAAGCCAAAAACTTGTGGATGGGGACTTTTCATTCCGTTTTTGCCAAGCTTTTAAGGTTTGATGGTGATAAGTTGGGTTACCCTGCCAATTTTACTATTTATGACACCCAAGATTCACAACGTCTTATTTCCGCCATTATAAAGGAGATGGGATTGGATAAGGATATTTACAAGTATAAGCAGGTACAAAATAGAATTTCCTCCTATAAGAACAGTCTAATCACCGTTAAGGCCTATTATAACAATTCCGATTTGGTAGAGGCAGATGCCATGGCCAAGCGTCCAAGGATGGGCGAAATTTATCAGAACTATGTAGATAGGTGTTTTAAGGCCGGGGCAATGGATTTTGATGATTTACTGTTAAGGACCAATGAGTTGTTGACACGTTTTCCAGAAGTTTTGGCCAAATATCAGGACAGGTTTAGATATATCCTTGTGGATGAGTACCAAGATACCAACCATTCCCAATATTTGATAGTAAAAGCACTATCGGACAGATTTCAGAATATCTGTGTAGTAGGGGACGATGCCCAGAGTATATATTCATTTAGAGGGGCAAACATTAGTAATATCCTTAACTTCCAAAAGGATTATGACAATGTAGGGATGTACCGCTTGGAACAGAATTATAGGTCCACCAGGAATATTGTGAATGCCGCAAACTCCATTATTGCCAAGAATACCAATCAATTGGAAAAGGTCGTATGGACTTCCAATGACGAAGGACCTTTGATCAAGGTGCACCGGAGTCCAACGGATGCCGAAGAAGGCCGGTTTGTTTCTGGGACTATTTTCGAAGAAAAAATGCAAAACCAGATGCCCAATGGTAATTTCGCGGTATTGTATAGGACCAATTCCCAATCGAGGGCTATTGAGGATGCCCTAAGGAAACGTGATATACCATATCGAATTTATGGGGGACTTTCCTTTTATCAGCGGAAGGAAATAAAAGACGTTCTGTCTTATTTGAGATTGGTCATTAATCCAAAAGATGAAGAGGCGCTTAAGCGTATTATAAATTTTCCTGCACGTGGTATAGGGCAGAGCACTATGGATAAGCTTACCGTTGCCGCAAATCACTACAACCGTTCTATTTTTGAGGTTATGGACAACCTGGACAGAATAGATCTAAAGATTAATTCTGGAACTAAAAGAAAATTGGGCGACTTTGTAGCCATGATAAAGAGCTTTCAGATTATGAATGAAAGTGCCGATGCCTTTACTTTGGCAGAACACGTAGCCAAAAAATCGGGAGTATTGTTGGAATTCAAAAAGGATGGCACTCCGGAGGGAATTGGGAAGATGGAGAATATTGAGGAGCTGTTGAACGGTATTAAGGATTTTGTTGAAGGGCAAAAGGAATTGGCAGATGCCAAAGGGGACATTGGCGAATTTTTGGAAGATGTGGCCTTGGCAACGGACCTTGACAAGGATACTGGGGATGATGACCGAGTGGCTTTAATGACGATTCACTTGGCGAAAGGGTTGGAATTTCCATATGTATTCATCGTAGGGATGGAGGAAGATCTTTTCCCCTCTGCCATGAGTATGAATACCAGAAGTGAATTGGAAGAGGAAAGGCGATTGTTTTATGTTGCATTGACACGGGCGGAAAAACAAGCATATTTAACTTATACCCAGAACAGATATCGTTGGGGCAAGCTCGTAGATGCAGAGCCCAGTAGATTTATTGAGGAAATTGATGAAAAATATGTCGAAAATCTTACTCCAGTGGTGAGATCCAGATATACACCATTGATCGATGTTGATATTTTTGGCGATGTTGATAAAAGTAAATTAAGGCAGAACAAACCTACACATGGTACTCCACCAAGTGGAATAAAACCCAATGAAAATCAATTACGGAAGTTACGTAAACTAAAACCGGAACTTAGTACCCCTGTTGGAAATACCAACTCGGTGGATCCCAATTTAACGGAGGGTTCGCTAGTAAACCATACCAGATTTGGTAGGGGACAAGTGATTAAGATTGAAGGGGTCGGCAATGATAAAAAAGCGGAAATTAAATTTGACAAGGGAGACATAAAGAAACTTTTGCTCAGGTTTGCCAAGTTGGAAGTGCTCTAAACAATAGTTAAACAGAGAGTTTTTTATTAAGAAGGTCGACTACAAGTTCTCTTGAATAAAAGCTTTTAATTTTATGGATGTATCCAAAAGATCCAACCCTACCCAACCATGACCGCCATTGGGGTATAGGGTAAACTGGTGTGTTACGTTATATTCCTCCAATCTATCCCTTAATCCAATGCCTTGGGAATTGGGAATTAACGGGTCCTGAGCGCCATAAAACAATATGGTCGCGGGTGAAGTGGAGGTTACTTGGTATAAAGGACTTACCTCCTCCAAAACATCTGGGTCATTCCGAAATTGATCTAAAAGAATCCTTAATTCTTGGTTCGTGCTATTTATATATGCCTCGTCCAAAAGATTAGTAGGCCCTACAATACTACATACCATCTTTACCTGCTTTTTGGTGTCATGCGAGTAGCTCCATAAGAGGGAAAGATGCGCACCGGCACTAGCACCAATAAATCCTATCTCGGTAGATATTTTAAATTCCTGAGCCCTATTACGTAATTCGCTTACTACAAGGTCTATGTCATTAATTTGCATGGGATAAGGAGGATTATCGGCGTCTGCTAACCTATAGTTCATGTTAATCACTGCTATTTCCGGTAATTGCTCTCTGATAAAATCCTTAAAAGCGTCCATTTCAGATTTATCACCAGCGTTCCATCCACCACCATGTATCAAAATCAGCACTTTAGTGTCCATGGACCTGTTTTGTGGAAGATAAATGTCATATTTTTGACGCGATTCGGAACCGTATTCCAAATTGATTATATTTTTTGCTTCCAAGGATGTAATATCCGGTGTCATTGTATCTTCCGTACAAGAGCTGGTAATAATAAAGAGGAAGCTAAGAAGTAGGATAGACGCTAACTTGTGCATATAATATTATTTCTTAAATTGATAACGTTTATTTTGATCCTTTAATATGGCAGAATTAATAAAAATATATCCTGAAAATCCAAATCCCAAGGAAATTAAGAGGGTAGTGGATGTATTGAGGAAAGGTGGCTTAATCATTTACCCTACGGATACCGTCTACGGATTGGGTTGCGATATTACCAATACCAGGGCGTTGGAAAAAATTGCACGGATCAAGGGAGTAAAATTGGCCAAGGCCAATTGGTCCTTCATTTGTGCCGATCTAAGTAATCTTTCCGATTATGTTAGACAAATTGATACTTCTACCTTTAAAATACTTAAGCGGGCCTTACCTGGACCTTATACTTTTATTCTTCCAGGCAATAATAATCTGCCCAAAGAATTTAAAAAGAAAAAAACCGTTGGGATACGTATCCCTGATAATTCCATAGCTAGGACATTGGTTGAAGCCTTGGGTAATCCAATAGTTTCTACCTCCATTCGCGATGAGGATGAGCTGTTGGAATATACTACCGACCCTGAATTGATCTTTGAGAAATGGGAAAACCTTGTAGATATTGTTATAGATGGTGGATATGGTGATAATGTTGCTTCTACGGTAATAGACCTTTCAGAGGACGAGCCCATAATTGTTAGGGAAGGTAAGGGAAGTATAGATATATTTTAGTATTAAGTACTGTTTCTCAATCACGATTTATTCCATAAAAAAAGCGACCAAATTGGTCGCTTTTAATATTATATATGAAATGGTCCTTAGTTTATTTTAGGATCTTTCATTCCTTCTTCGATCATGCTGTAGAATTGATCGATTTTTGGAAGAACAACAATACGGGTTCTTCTGTTTTTAGCTTTATCTGTTGGAGATAAAGGAATATATTCTCCTCTACCTGCAGCAGTCATACGCTTAGGATCAACACCGTAATCTTTTTGTAAGATACGAACAACAGAAGTAGCACGTTTAACACTTAAATCCCAGTTGTCATATAAAACTCCACTGTTGTAAGGATCAGTATCGGTATGACCTTCTACCATAAATTCGAAATCTGGTTTGTTATTAACAACTTGTGCAACCTTGCCCAAAACTTCTTTGGCTCTATTGGTTACGTTGAAGCTACCACTTCTAAACAAAAGTTTGTCAGAAATAGAAACGAATACAACACCTTTTTCTACACTGATTTCGATATCCTCATCATCCAAGTTTCCAAGAACACCTTTTAAACTTTGAACTAAAGATAAGTTTACAGAATCCCTTCTTGTAATAGCATCATTTAGCTTTCTTATAGTAAGATCTTTTTCTTTTAAGCTTTCCAAGGATTTCTCCAAGTTATCGGCACCTTTACTTGTAAGAGTAGTAAGGTTGCCCATATTGTTGATTAAGTCCTGATTATTTGCTTTTAGGAAGGCATTCTGATCTTCCAATGTTTGCATTTTCGAAGTAGCAGCAGCTTTATCTTCCAAACAGGTGTTTAATTTAACTGTCGCGGAATTTAATAAATCTTGTGCTTCTTTCGCTTTGTTTTCCATATCCGCATATTTTTTCTGCGATACACATGAAGACAACAAAAGGGTAATACCTAAACAGCCTAAAATGATTTTTCTCATAGTTATGATAATAGAATTAATAATTTAAAAGTTTCGAATTATTTAATGTAGGCAAAATTATATAAAACGCAATATTTTGCGAGACCAATTTAGTTAATCTTTTACTAAAATGTTAAATTTTTTTACATGATTTATATAATAAGACCAAACAATGGATTTTGTTGCGTAGTAATTCTTTGTAAAACAGGCCTTTTCACGCTTTTTAAAAATGTTTATGAAATTTTTATAAAAACTGAAATGGGCCCTTAATACTGCCCAGCAATGCTTATATCTCCCCTGAAATATAAAATTGATTCCTGCTAAACCATCCAAAACCAATCGCAAGAGTATTATTGGAAATGCTTTTTTTGAAGGAAGATTTTTTACTATGGAATAAAGTGAGTTTCTAAAGTTAAGAAAAGTCTTTTTTGGATTCATGCTACTTAGTGTCGAGCCACCCAAATGATACACCTCCGAACCGCCAACGTAAAATACTCCGTGTCCCTTGTTCTTTGCCCTCCAGCATAAATCTATTTCCTCTTGATGGGCAAAATAATCTTCGTCAAAACCTTTTAGTTCCTCAAATACTTCTCTCTTTATAAATAAACATGCCCCGGTGGCCCAAAATATTTCCTTTACATCATTGTATTGACCATTATCCGCTTCCAATTCATTAAAAATTCGTCCCCTACAAAAAGGATAGCCATACTTATCTATAAATCCTCCCGCTGCCCCAGCGTATTCAAAAAAGGTCTTATTCTTATAATCCAATATTTTTGGTTGGATTATAGCAGCTGAGGGGTTCCCTTTAAATTCTTTTATTATGGGTAACAACCAATCTTTGGTAACTTCCACATCAGAATTCAACAAGCAATATATATCGGCATTAACTTTGGGCAAAGCATCATTGTACCCTTTGGCGTAACCTCCATTGCTTAAATTCTGGATTATGTTTATCTGGGGGTAGTTCTTTTTCAAAAAGGCAATTGAACCATCCGTGGAGGCATTATCGACAACATAGAGCTCTGCCTCTTGGGAGAACGCGGCTACAGATGGAAGAAACTTTTCCAAAAGCCCTTCACCGTTCCAATTAAGTATAACAACTGCTATTTTCAACATTTCTATATTGCCCAATTAAACAAGGCAATTATTCTAATTAGATAGTAATGGATTAAGTTGGCAATTTAAAGAAATATTCGATAAATGACTATGAATATATGGATAACTGCAAGCCACTCCCTTTTATTTTTAAGATGTTCCTATGAGCTTTTTAAGGCGTCACCTTAGGACTGATAGGATGGAATATCCTTAAGAAAACTATATTGTTCATTTTCGAAATCCATTTTGCAAAAAAAATGATTCATCCCATTGGTGACCATTAAATATTTCGCTTTGAGCTGGAGGTTATACCTAGCAATTTGGTCAAAAACTTGCTGTGTTATTTTAATATCGGGAGATTTGCATTCCACAAGAATTTCGATACTCCCGTTAGGATTAAAGACAACCACATCGTACCTTTTTTTTAAATTATTAATAAGTAGTTGCTTTTCAACGTTGATATGGGCCTGTGGATAGTTTTTGTCTGAAATTAGATTGTGCACCACGTGTTGGCGTACCCATTCTTCGGGCTGAAGAACCACAAATTTTTTGCGTATGACATCAAAAATATAGATTTTATTTTCCCTATTTTTGAATCGAAAGGGATATGAGGGATAGTTTAAAGGTTGCATTGTGCAAAGTTGATGAATTTTTTTAGATGGAAGAGGTAAAACAAATTGTAAGCAGTATAAAAAATGGAAATATTGCACCTATATATTTTCTAACAGGGGAGGAACCTTACTATATTGATAAGATTGCGGAGTATATTGAAAAAAATGTGCTTACGGAGGAAGAGCGTGGATTTAATCAGGTGATACTATACGGCAAGGAAATTTCCATTGAGGACATCGTTGGCAATGCAAAGAGGTACCCCATGATGGCAGAGCGCCAAGTAGTCATTGTAAAGGAGGCGCAACATTTATCCCGTTCCATAGAAAATTTAGTTTCCTATTCCGATCAACCACAACCTTCTACGGTATTGGTGTTATGTTATAAATATAATAAGCTGGATAAGCGTAAAAAATTATATAAATCCATCAAAAAATCCGGGATTATATTTGAAAGTAAAAAGCTTTATGAAAATCAGGTTGCGGATTGGATTAAAAAATCCTTGCATTCCAGGGGGTACGGAATAACTTTCAAGGCGGCCAATTTATTGGTTGAATTTCTAGGGACCGATTTAGGTAAGATAGACAAAGAACTGGAGAAATTGTCGTTGGTGGTCCCTAAAGGAATTGAAATTACACCTGAAGCTATTGAGGCCAATATTGGTATAAGCAAGGACTACAATAATTTTGAGCTTAAAAAAGCCATAGTGGAACGCGATGTTCTAAAAGCCACTAGAATTGTCAGTTATTTTGCCCAAAATCCTAAGGACAATCCTTTTGTTTTGACCATTACCCTTTTGTATTCTTTTTTTATCCAAGTGCTCACCTATCATGGCCTAAAAGATCATTCTCCCAAAAGTGTTTCCAGTGCCTTGGGCATTAGGCCTTATTTCGTTACTGAAATCCAGGCCGCAGCCAAGAACTATCCCATGAGGCGGGTCAGTGAAATTATTTCCAATCTAAGGGAATTGGATGTCAAGGGAAAAGGGGTTGGATCTAATATGGCCCAAGAGGATCTCCTTAAAGAATTATTGTTCAAAATTTTCTAAATTAATTCAATACTGCTAGAAACAATAGTTGTTAATGGAAATAAGTCAAATAAGCCATCGAACTTTATTGATTCCAAGGCATACGCACTTATCCAAGTCAATGTTTGGGAAACCAAACGTGGCAGGGATTGTTATAAACCTCATTTAAAGTTCTGAATAGTAGACCGATTTATTTTTTATCCAAACTATATTTTCCAGGACCAAGTAATAGGATAGAGGTAAAGGTTATTAAAAATAGAATAGCTTTTTCCTTTACATTAAATGGATCGGATCCGTGTACGATAAATGTCGCTACCAACATGGTGATTATAGTGGGTACAGTAGCCCAACGTGTTTTAAATCCTATAATAACCAAAATAGGGAATACAAATTCACCTAAAACGGCGAGAAATAGGGAAGGTGCAGCACCTATGCCAATGGGATCGCCAAATTCAAAATTACCTCCAATGAGTTTTTGAAATTTTGGGAGTCCATGGGTAATCATTAAAACTGCGGAGGAAACGCGTAGAAGTAGTAGGCCTAGGTCTTTCATTCGGGGGTGTATAAATAAATTAATAGATTTAGAGCGGGTTAAAAGTAAACATTAGTTTTTTAAAATTTTAATAAATTAAAAAAAGAATTGCGTTATAGAGCAGGTAAAAAACATTGTCACCCATAGCTAATACTATCTAAGCTTGGGAAAATCCATAGGGTTGGATTCGTGCATTATAGAATATACTTTCTCAAAGATATCCTCCAAATTTGGTTTGGAAAAATAGTCTCCATCTGTAGCATAAGCCGGTCTATGAGGCTTTGCCGTAAGTGTTTGGGGAGCACTGTCCAAATATTTGTAAGCTCCTTGTTTTTCAATAATTTCATGTATTAAATAGGCGGAGCAGCCACCAGGTACATCTTCGTCTATAACCAACAACCTACTTGTTTTTTTAACGCTCTTGCATAAATCCTTGCGTAGGTCAAAAGGCAACAAACTTTGGGCATCCACTACTTCCGCATCTATACCTACTTCTTTGAGTTCATTAGCTGCTTGCATTACAATTCTAAGGGTAGAGCCATAGGATAACAAGGTAATATCCTCTCCTGGTCTTACCACTTCAACCACTCCAATTGGGGTACACAGTTCACCTAGGTTATTTGGCATGGGTTCCTTTAGACGATAACCGTTTAAACTTTCGATCAATAGGGCAGGTTCGTTTCCTTTCATAAGGGTATTGTAAAACCCAGCGGCCTTGGTCATATTTCTGGGCACCAAAATATACATCCCGCGCAACAGATGAATTAATCCACCCATTTGCGACCCTGAATGCCATATTCCTTCCAATCTGTGACCACGGGTCCTCACAATCAAAGGAGCTCTCTGTTTACCAACTGTCCTGTATAAAAGTGTAGCCAAATCATCGGTCAAGGTAAATAGGGCATAAAAAATATAATCCAAATATTGAATTTCAGCAATGGGTCGCAAACCTCTCATTGCCATTCCTATTCCTTGCCCAATTATACTAGCCTCCCTAATTCCCACATCGGCAACCCGAAGTTCTCCATATTTCTTTTGCAGTCCTTCCAATCCCTGATTTACGTCTCCAATAGCCCCACTGTCCTCTCCAAAAATTAGGGCTTGGGAGTACCTTTCAAAAAGCAAATCAAAATTATCCCTTAGAATTACCCTGCCATCTACTTCTTCGGGTTCTGTATTATATGAAGGTCTCACTTCTGGAACACTCAAAGCATTGTTGCTCTGTTCGTTGTAAAGGTAGGTGCTGAACTTGGCTTGGGATTCCTCTAAAAAATTATTGGTCCAAGCTGCCAAAAGATCTTTCTCTTTACTGCTTTCCCCCAATAAATAACGCAGCGCTTTTCTAGCCTTGGAAGCCATATCCTTTTTTATGGGTTCTTCGATGGCTATTAAATCGTTTTTGATTTTAGTAATAAAATTTTTATTGATACTGGAGTTGGCAGCATTGTCCAATAAGTTCACCAATATTTTTTTCTGCTGTTTATGGGGAGCCAAAAACTCTTCCCATGCTTCCTTACGCGCACTGCGTACATGTCTTTTTATATTCTTTTCAAGAGTTTTTAAATCCTCTTCGGTAGCGATCCTATTCTCCAGTATCCATTCCCTATAACGCTTATTGCAATCATTATCCTTTTCCCATTGCAAACGTTCCTCACTTTTGTAACGTTCATGTGAACCTGAGGTGGAATGACCCTGAGGCTGTGTGAGTTCGGTAATATGGATAATTACAGGTACATGTTCATCCCTCGCAATGTCCGAGGCATTTTCATAAGCGTGGATCAGGGCGGTATAATCCCAGCCCTTTACTTTCAAAATTTCATAGCCCGCATTCTTTTGGTCACGCTGAAAACCAGCTAAAATCTTGGATATATCTTCTTTGGTAGTCTGATGTTTGGCATGAACGGAGATACCGTAATTATCATCCCAAATGCTAATTACCATGGGTACTTGTAATACCCCGGCAGCATTTATGGTTTCGAAAAAAACCCCTTCACTGGTACTGGCATTGCCTATGGTTCCCCATGCCACTTCATTGCCGTTATCCGAAAATTTTGAACTATTTTGTACTTTAACGTTTCTATAGATTTTAGAGGCTTGTGCCAAGCCTAATAATCTTGGCATTTGTCCGGCCGTACAAGAGATATCGGCACTACTGTTCTTTTGTTTGGTGAGGTCTCGCCAGCTTCCGTCTTCATTTAAACTAAAAGTAGTAAAATGTCCTCCCATTTGCCTACCCGCACTCATGGTTTCTTTAGTTATATCGGTGGTAGCGTATAAACCATGGAAAAATTCCTTTGGTGAAAGTAAATCCAGGGCCATCATAAAAGTTTGATCTCTATAATAACCACTTCTGAAATCCCCATCCCTGAAAGATCTGGCCATAGCCAATTGAGGGAGTTCCTTACCATCGCCAAAAATTCCGAATTTCGCTTTTCCCGTCAGAACTTCCCGTCTTCCCAGTAGGCTACATTCCCTGCTTGTGACAGCAATTTCATAGTCTTTCAATATCTGTAATTGAAAATCGTCAAATGAAATATCGTTGCTTGCTTCGGAATCTATATTCATTTCGGAGTTTATGGTTTCTCGCAAAAATATCAAATCATTATGGTTTTTGCAACCAATGGAGGAGGATAATAATTAATAATTCTTTAAAGAAAACAGAAGTGAGTTTTTAAATATTATGAATATCATAATAATTTAACTTTGTTATAAGAATTTATCAATATTTTAAAACCATTTTCTAGTAAATAGTCCGGTTAAGGTCCGAGGACTAAAGGTTATAACAAATCTAATTTTTTGATCATATTGAGGTTGTGATATCTCCCAACCATTGTTGGAGTACAAAGGAAGATAAAGTTCAAAATAATCCGTTAACAGATTTAGTCGTATCCCAGAGTCGTAAACCACTCTTTCTTTCGTTCCTTTATTTTTAACCACACCTAAATCCCCGTATAGTTCTATCCAACGCCAAATATTTACACTGGTATTAACGGTTGCCATCCAATCATTGGCAAAAGGGTTTTCCAATTTGGATTTAAAACCACCTTCAGCAACAATAATTTGCTGACTGTAGATTCCGGATCCTTCCGATCTACCTAAGTAATCATAATCAAAAAGGTAATCCGTAGGTCGGTCAAGGGCAAAACTAAAAAAATCCGTGTTCCCCGCGGTTTCATTTCTTATAAACTTACCAGCGAAAAAACGTAAGTTAAATTGCCTATTGTTTTCAAAAAGTTTACGGTATTCCAATTCGTAGGCAAGCTTGGTAAATTTATTGGAATACTGTGCATCCACAGACCAGGATAGGTAATTAATTATGTTGTTCGTGGTGTTGTAATATTTTGCGTTGAGAACATTATAGTCCGGATCTGTTTCCAGGCCCAAAGTTTGTAGATTTGGATCAATGTCCCTAAAGACACTTATGGATCTAAGAATTAATGCTTCTCTTTTATTCAGTAAAAGGTTACTGGGTTTCCAACCAAAACCTATAGACGGACTTAAGGTGCTGTAACGCGAATTTTCCTGAAAATGGGAGGTAGATCCCCTAAGTGAATAATTGGTAACATATAAACCACTAGTTCCGTGATAATGCCGAAAATTAAATTTACCATATCCAACGAATGTCTTTTCGTTAGGTGCATATGTGGGCGCTATATCAAAAACAAAAGGCCTTTCCAATAAGGTTTTGTTGTGCAACCTCATACCTGGTGAGAGTCCATCGTATTTGTTGAACCCCAACACCGGAACATAAAAAACTTGGTTGTAATACGGATCTTCGGCATCCTTAAAAAATTGAAATTTCAATTTTTTGTTACTGGAAAAGAAACCGTTCAGTGATTTCCAATTATCCCGCTGGTTGAATTCTGGTATGGTCTGATCATAATTCAACACCAAACGGTCCTCACCGCTCTTTGGAATGGTGAAAGTCTGTTCTTCGGCAATATTTCTGAACCAATAACTAGAAACAACTGTGTCATTTTTTATCCCGAATAGGGAAATAGGGACATTAGTGCCTTCTTTATTTTTTAAAGTAACAACTAACGAATCCTCCAGTTTTTGTACTTTTTTTATTTTGAAATCAATTTTACTGGTAGTAGACACATATTCATCAAAAAACCAATTAATATCCTTATCGGAGTTTTCCACGACAATAAATTTAAAATCTGCCGCAGTAGATGGTTTTAATCTGTAGTTTATGTAGAACTCCTTCACACTACGATCTACATGTTCTTTACCTGTATAATCCGCCAAATAGGCCAGACCCAATCCGGCCTTGTACCTGTTAGCAATTTTTTGATTGAACTTTATTAGCGAATCGTTGGGTGTGGTCAAGGATTGATCAACATTTCTTCTAGCCGATAGCATATGAAGCAAAGGATACTGTTCGTTAAAATTCATTTTGGCCAAATGAAAACTACGTATACCCCAAATGCTGGATAATTTGCCCAACAATTTTTGATCTGGATAGTATTCTTCAACAAAACCAATCATTAGATAGTTCAAAATGGCATCGGTAACCCATTTTTCATTTCTTGTATCAAGAAACATGGTTTCCTTAATAAAACTATTGAGAGCGGTTTTTAGAAATTTCATTTCAAATTGAAACTGCTCCTCATAAGGTCGTATAAACCTAGGAAGTTGATTTATGCCATATAAGGGGTCCTTATTATAGTCCAACTCACTTACCAATAAATGCTTATGTGGAAAGTCGCCCAAGTTTTCGTAGATATACTTAGATACTCTGTTAATTGAAATCCCTGAAGAAATTTCATCGTATCTAGGAGACCTTAGGTCGGTCAAAATTGTAAGTTCGGGAGTTACATGTTTTACAAAATTTTTGGTTGGACTTATTATTATTTCACCACTTTTTTGTTGCGTTCCCTGAAAATAAATATGTTGAAGATTGCCTGCAATGTTTTTACTTAATTCATGAAAATTTGAAACTGCATTTAAATTTTCCGGAATAACGAGTTCTATGGACGTGTTGGCCATATCCGTATAAAGATCTTCCAAATTCTTGTTGGAGTACAAATGCCAACTCCCATCATATACTGCCGGTGTAAGATACCAGTCCTTAAGATAATAGCCACCTCTATTATTATATCCGTAGGTAGTAAATTTGTCGGAAGGTAATTTTACTTTATAAGTAATAAATATTTTTGTCGATGCATGGGGTAGCAGGGGACGGTTAAGGATAATTTTAATAATATCCTTACCAGGAGCATACCCCCAATCCAATCCTCGATAGTCGTCATCAACGGTACTTACTATTTTAGTATTACCCCTCTCTTCATCTTTTGCAAGATGAAGGCCTTTTTTAAATTCTTCAGCAAATCTTTTGGCCAATGCCGTATTTTTATTGGCATAGGCATTTGCCCAATCATTAAGATAAATAAGATTTAAGGTATCCTGGGATTTATTTACATACTCAATTTCTTGTTGAATAGTAAATTCATTAATTTCCTTATTTAATGTTGCTATAACTTTATTGGTATGTTGTGCTATACAAAGACCATTGATAAACAAAATTATCAAGAAAAAAATAGGTTTCGTAATATATACCAACTGCTTCAAATCTTTAAATTTAAAAATTTGGACTTAATATATTGCCTTTGTAAAAGGCATCGATTATGTCTACAACTTCTTGTTCCGTGTCAACAATCTGGATCAAATCCAAATCTTTTGGACTGATGTTTCCGACTGTGAGCATTGAATTTTTCACCCAATCCATCAATCCACCCCAAAACTCGGTACCTACCAAAATGATAGGGAACTGTTCTATTTTGTTTGTCTGTATAAGGGTTATGGCTTCAAAAAGTTCATCCAACGTGCCAAAACCGCCCGGCATTACCACAAAACCTTGGGAATATTTTACGAACATAACTTTGCGCACAAAGAAATAATCAAAATCCAAACTTTTATCACCGTCTATATAAGGATTGTCATGTTGCTCAAAGGGAAGATCAATATTCAATCCAACAGAGGTGCCACCTGCTAAATGTGCCCCTCGATTACCGGCTTCCATAATTCCAGGGCCACCACCGGTAATAATTCCATAACCGGCCTCGGAAATGCTTTTGGCAACGCTTACCGCCAATTCATAGAATTTGTCTCCTGGTTTTGTACGTGCCGACCCAAAGATGGAAACACATGGGCCAATAGCGCTCATTTTTTCAAATCCATTCACAAATTCGCCCATAATCTTAAATAGGGCCCAGGAATCATTGGTTTTTATCTCATTCCATCCTTTATGATGTTGTTCTTTTCTCATGTTATAATTTTACCCATAATCAATTTTAGACTATTACCTACATTGCATATAAAATGCTATTTTGAAGAAAATAGTATACTAAATGGACTATTAATTTCACAAACCTAATTCTTTTCTTAGAAATATTGAGGTATAACTCTTTTTATCCAGGGCCACTTCTTCAGGAGTACCTTTCGCAACTACCATACCACCATTTCGCCCACCTTCGTAACCAATGTCTATAATATGGTCCATCATTTTAATAACGTCGATATTGTGTTCGATTACGAGAACCGTATTACCTTTATTTACAAGTTTATTAAGCACGATCATTAATACCCTGATATCCTCAAAATGCAGGCCAGTAGTTGGTTCGTCCAAAATATAAAAGGTATTTCCGGTGTCTCTTTTAGATAGTTCGGTAGCCAATTTTATTCGTTGTGCCTCTCCTCCTGAAAGGGTGGTAGACTGTTGACCCAAGGAAATATATCCAAGGCCTACATCTTGTATAGTCTTTAATTTGCGATAAATTTTAGGGATATTCTCAAAGAACGCTACAGATTCATTTATAGTCATTTCCAGTACATCTGCAATGGATTTGCCCTTATATCTAATCTCTAGTGTTTCCCTATTAAAACGTTTCCCGTTGCAGGTCTCACAGTCGACATATACATCGGGCAAAAAATTCATCTCAATAACCCTTAGACCCCCACCTTGGCAGGTTTCACAACGGCCACCAGTTACATTGAAGCTAAAACGGCCGGGTTTATACCCTCTAATTGCCGCTTCCTGTGTCTTGGCAAAAAGCGACCTGATTTCGCTAAAAACACCGGTGTAGGTTGCCGGATTTGACCTTGGTGTTCTTCCAATAGGAGATTGATTAATGTCTATTACCTTGTCTATATTCTCCAGTCCCTTAATTTTTTTGTAGGGCATTGGTTTTTTAACACCATTAAAATAAAAGGCATTTAATATAGGATATAGGGTCTCATTGATCAAGGTAGATTTTCCGCTGCCGGAAACCCCGGTGACCCCAATCATTTTTCCCAAAGGAAAACTTACTGAGACATTCTTTAAATTATTACCGGTACAACCAGTTAATTCAAGGGTTTTCCCATTCCCTTCCCTGCGTTTTTTGGGAACCTCAATTTTCAATTTCCCTGAAATATAATCGGCAGTCAGGGTATGATGGTTTTTCAGGGCATCCGGTGTTCCTTCCGATATAATTTCCCCTCCGTGTTTCCCCGCTTTAGGTCCAATGTCTATGACATGGTCTGCACGCTCTATCATGTCACGGTCATGTTCCACAACAATTACCGAATTTCCGAGGTCCCTAAGCGATTCCAAGGATTTTATTAAACGTTCATTATCCCGTTGGTGCAAACCTATACTAGGTTCATCCAGGATATATAGAACACCTACCAGTTGGGATCCAATTTGTGTGGCCAACCTTATGCGCTGTGCTTCTCCTCCCGAAAGGGATTTACTATTTCTATTTAAGGACAGATAATCCAAGCCTACATCCAATAAAAATTGAATCCTTGTTTTTATCTCCTTTATAATTTCCTCGGCAATTTTTAATTGGTTGCCTTCCAATTTTTTTTCCAGACCGCTAAAGAAATCGGCCAAATCCGTAATATCCAGATTAGAGAGGTCGGCAATATTTTTATTGGCGATCTTAAAGTATAGGGACTCTTGTTTTAATCTGGTTCCATCGCAGGTTGGACATTCAATTTTGTCCATATATTCCTTTGCCCATCGTTTGATTGAAGTAGAATTGGCCTCGTGGAATTGACTCTTTATAAAGTTGGATATTCCTTCGTAATCTATTTTATACAGACGTTTTACCCCTAAGGTTTTGGAGTCAACCTCAAAACTTTCCTTACCGCCGTATAATAAAATCTGAATAGCTTCATCAGGAATTTGGGAAACAGGGGAAGTAATTTCAAAATTATACCGTTGGGCTATAGTTTCAATCTGTTTAAAGGCCCAAGAATTTTTATATTCTCCCAAGGGGGCAATGCCTCCTCCCTTGATAGATAACTTTTTGTTCGGAAAAATTTTATTCTCATTAACCTCATAGACATGCCCCAGCCCGTTACAATCCGGACACATGCCTTTGGGTGAATTAAAGGAAAAAGTATTGGGTTCCGGGGAAGGATATGAAATTCCGGTTGTGGGACACATCAAATCCCTACTAAAATAGCGGGGAACCTCGGTTCCTTCTTCCAAAATCATCAATACATTTTCGCCACTGTACATTGCCGTATTAATAGTTTCAGAAATACGTTTGTCCAATTCGGAACTCTCCTCAATTTTAAGTCGGTCTATAACAATCTCGATATCATGGGTCTTGTAACGGTCGACTTTCATACCTTTTACAATATCCTTTATTTCCCCATCTATCCTTACCTTAACAAATCCTTGTTTGGCAATCTGCTCAAAAAGTTCCCTGTAGTGTCCTTTTCTGGATTTGATAATCGGCGCCAGTACATTGATCTTTTTACCTTTGTAAGAGGATATGATCAATTCCTTTATTTGAGCATCATCATAACTAACCATCTTTTCCCCAGTATTGTAACTGTAGGCATCACTTGCCCTTGCAAATAAAAGTCTAAGGAAATCGTAAATTTCGGTAATAGTTCCAACTGTTGACCGGGGCGATTTTGAAGTGGTTTTTTGCTCAATGGCAATTACTGGCGATAGTCCGTCAATTTTGTCAACATCGGGTCGCTCCAATCCACCCAAAAACTGTCGGGCATATGCCGAGAAAGTTTCAATATATCTCCTTTGCCCTTCTGCATAAATAGTATCAAAGGCCAGGGATGATTTTCCGCTTCCAGACAATCCGGTAATAACAACCAGCTTTTCGCGTGGTATGGTAACATCTATATTTTTTAGGTTGTGCACACGAGCGCCTCTAACCTCTATATTCTCTTCGTACTTAATCATTTTCATTAGCAATGTGCGAAGTTACGACTTTGAAGCCTAAAAATGAAGTTGGTGCTATTTAGTTTTTTGTAGATTAAAACCTTAGCTATAAATTAGCGTTTTTAACTTTAAATTATTTTTAAATGCAACTTTTAGGAATAGGTTCACGAATCGACCACAGCGAATTTGGAAAAGGAGTGGTTACCAATGTTACCTCCAAACATTATTGAGTTACTTTTATGGATAATGGACTGGAAACTATTGATTTGGGTTCTGATTTTGAGGTCATAGAGGCAGTTGAGGATGAAGTGGATACCATAAGTTTTTCCGAGGTAGAACAATCGCTGATCTCAATATTAAAAAGATGGAGTGATGCCAGTGCCATAACCCCAATTGCGGATAAGTGGAAGGGTGGGAGTTTGGTTCTAAAACCTGGGGATACCAATTTGACGGACAAAGAAATTCCAATGGATACTTTTTTTCACAAAATTGTTATGGTCAGAGATCGAATAAGAGTGATGGAACAGAAAATAAACAGTAGTAATAATTTGGACGATCAGGAAAAGGTAGATTTACAACAATACATTACTCGTATTTATGGAAGCTTAACCACATTCAATGTGCTTTTTAAAAGTCAGAGCGATAATTTTGTGGGCGAAAAAACCAAGTAAACCAGCTTGGGAATAGGTTCTTAAATTTAATTAAGCCCATTTCCTATACAAAAGATTAAATTTTAAAATACGGAAAACAGATTTATAATTTCAATTAGCAGAAAACCTAGTCAGATAAATATTTATACTGCAGCCCTTTCATTTATATACCCCATCTGCGGTTTATTGGTATATTGTGAATGTAATTTATTGTTTATAAGATATTTTAAGGTAGTCTGGGATATTACTTCTTTGTTATGATATGCCGATAGCTCCAAGGAGATAATTTCAACAGTGTACAGGTTATAGTATATGGCATATTTTCTTTTTCGGTCATAAATGATAAATTCTTGACCCTTGAATTTGGTGCGAAAGTGTTTTGAAATTAAAGGCAGTACATCAAAACCGGGAGATACATCGGAAAAAAGGATTTGGTCTTTTGATATTGTAAAATTTGCAATGGCCTCAATTCTATGTTTTTCCCTCGCCACCATTCTTGATTGTTGTTGAATTTTTAATATAATTTCCGCAATATCGTCTATGCGTTCCTCATCAGGATTGGCATACATGGAACGTATATATTGGTATAGAAGTAGTTCAACACCCTTGGATTCACTTAAAAAGGCGAAGTATATTGACTTTATAGCTGCATTGCTTTTGTTTTGTATACTATTCCAAACACGCCTTGCCTTATCCATTTGAGTGAAAACGGTTATAGCCTCGGAAAACAAACCTTTTTGGTTTTCTGTGTTCCTTTGAATATTGGTTACTTCAATTTTCTCCTCAAAAACTTTGAAAACTGTGGTTAAGAACCCGTTGAAGCTACCATCGTAAATTAAAATTTTAGGATTTTCCATAATTAATCGAATAAACTGAGTTGCACACTAAATTCCTTTGTTAATCGTCTTCTTTCCTTTTTTACGGAATGACTTCTGATAGCGTTATGAACCTTATAGGATGGATTGTTGGAATAGTGATTATCCTCCATCCCGGAATGGGCCAGTATGTTTAATTTTTGATGTATGTCTTCCAGAGTCATTTCTTTGTATTTGTAATTATTCCAAATATATGGATTATTTCCTAATTATGGAAATAGTCCAATAAATATTTTGGATATATTCCAAATTCCGTATATTTGAGCCTATAGGAAGTTAAATGTTCAACATATTTGAATATGCCTATTGTAATTTTATCAATTTAAAACCTGGAGAATGAACGAGGATATGGAAATTGTAACAAAGCGTTTTACAGATCTACGCAGGGAGTTGGGATATACCCAATCCGATTTTGCCAACCTGCTTGGCATTTCAAATACCACTGCGGATATAGAAAGAGGGCGTACAAAATTGTCTGGAAAAGTAGTGGTGGAACTGCTTAAGCAATTTAAGATCAATCCACTTTGGTTATTTGGAGAAAGTAACCAAAAGCACCTATCGGTTACTAATATTAGTGTTATACCAAAGGTAGTTACCGTAAATTCATCCGATAACGAAAACATGGTATTGGTGAATGCAAAAGCGGCAGCCGGTTATCCACAAAATATACAGGATACCAGTTGGTACAGACAACTACCGGCATTTGATATTCCATTGCCAGAGTTTAGAAACGCAACTTATCGCGGTTTTCAGATTGAAGGGGACAGTATGTTGCCCAATTTAAAGCCAGGTGAGTGGGTATTGGCCAAGGCAGTGGAAGGTCTACAGGAAATTAGTCCCAATAAGATTTACGTAGTGGTCCTACAGGACGCAGTGTTGGTGAAAAAAATAGAAAAATCTCCAAATCCTTCCGTTATTTCATTAATTTCTTTAAATGAAAACTACCCTCCATATTCTGTAAATACGGAGGACATACAAGAGCTTTGGCAGGTTAGTAGTAAAATAACTTTTGGTGTTGATGCCACCTCTGAGAAAGGATTACTAAGACAACTTCAAGAATCTATGGAGGAGCTGAAAAATCAATTAAAAAAGGTCAACGATTAAGAGGGGGGTCCTGGAATGAAATTATTTAGAATTATATAGAATATTGTATGTAGTCTAAATAGGATTTAGATCTTGGAATTGTAAGGCTTTACTTATTTTAATTTTATCCGATGAAATGTTCAATATATCCGATGAAATACACGATTTTCTGCAATTTATTACTTTCACAACAACATATAGGTATTACACAACAAAATTCTAAAAATTCCAATGTTACAACATATTTTTGATCTGATCAAGAGTCCCAAATCTTATCATTACATATATAAAAAGGCTGTGCAATTATATTGTATCGCCTTTTTTATTTTTGAATCCCACATATTGCAGGCAAAAACAGGAGAGCTGAAATATTGGTTAACTTGCCCACTTAAACCTAGAATTGGGTAGTGTTGGTGATAGGGCCGCAAATATGATGGTTTATGAGACTATTCGGGGAACAACAATAAGCCCGATTTAACGTTTGTAATATTGTGTACCATTATACCAAAGGCCATAAATAATAATAAAAATACTAAAGACTAATTAGAGAATTTTAGACAACAATTGAACAATGGCGAAGTCTTTTAAAAAAATATTTGTTTCATTATTGATTTGTTCAGTGAGTTTTTGGTATCTACCAGCCCAAGATTCAGTTGCCAAGCCCAATCATTTTCAAGAGTTTCAAAATAAACAGGGCGTGCAGGAGAGATTCGATTATTTCTTTGGTACCACAAATCGCTATTCGGAAAATTCAGCCTATGACTGGCAGGCAACTGTAAATGTTTATCACAACAATGCACAAAAAGTCCAGGATACATTAAGCATAAGGAAATATGAGCTTATGCAATCCCAGCTTTATTATGATATAGGGGACTTTAGCAAAAGTGTGGCCATTGCAAACCAATTATACAAGAAAATTGAAAATTTGGATATGGAATCCAAAAAGATTCTATTGGATCTAATAGACAACAACTATGCTAAATTGGGACTATATGATCGCCAATTTGAAATTAGAAATGAAAAAAAGAACTTAGGTCTTACGGACAAGGTTATTTTTTATGATATCTACTCCAACCTTGGACTTCATAGAAAGGCTATGGATGACTATATCAAGGATAAGTTAAAAACTATTCGCGAGGACGACTATTATGGCCAGGCCCAATATCAGAGCAACGTTGGAAACTATCTACTATTGGATATGTCCATACCTACTGCCTTAACTTATTATAAGAAGGCCAAAGGCTTTATTGATGTTTATCTAAATGACATAAGCAGGGAGAAAACCGAACAGGAAATAAGTAATGGCAATTTATTAAAGGGAATCATTGAGGGAAATATTGGTAAATGTCATGCCCTCCTAAAGGAATATGATATTGCCATTCCATATTTGGAAAATTCCGTAACCTTGATCAACGAGTTCAACAAAGGCAAATTCTCTTCAGAAATGGTAGAGAATACCTTGGAATTGGCAGATTGCTATCTACAGAAAGAAGATTACGAAAAAGCTAAGGAGTATCTTTTGAATGGATTAGATCCCGTAAAAATTGAAAATATTCTTAGAAAGAATAGATTATTGGCTTCATACTATGACCGAATAGGGGATTTTAAAAATTCTGTTGAATATTTAAAGAGAAACGTAAGGATTAGAGATTCATTAAATAGGAATGAATCCTCTATGAAAAAGCAACAGTTGGCGGCTGTTGCAGGGCAGGAAATAGAATACTCCAAAAAGATGATGGAGCAGCAGAAGAAGGATTTGGAGCAATCCCGTAGCGACTTACAGGCCAAAGAGGAAAGAATCAACATTGTTTTTATTTCCTTGATTTTTACCCTTCTGGGATTTGCAGGCCTTGTATTTGCTTATTTAAAAAGTATTAAGAACCAGCGATTGATAGCCGAGCAAAAGAGGATTATTGAGGCATCCTTGGTGGAAAAGGATTCACTTTTAAAAGAAATACACCATAGGGTAAAAAATAACCTACAGATGGTTTCCAGCTTACTTAGTTTACAAACAAAAAATACCCGAAGCAAGGCCGCCATAGAGGCCCTTGAAGAAGGGAAGAGTAGGGTAAAGGCCATGGCGTTGATCCATCAAAAATTGTATCAGAATGATGATCTCTCGGTCATAGAAATGCAAGGTTATATAGAAAGCCTTATCAACAGTGTACAATCGGTTTACAAAAAAGGTGGCCATAATATAAATATTGCCATAGATGCCGAAGGCGTGGAATTGGATATTGACAGGGCCATTCCTTTTGGGCTTATTTTAAACGAATTGGTTTCCAATTCATTTAAGTATGCCTTCCCGGACGATGATGAAAATGGAAAAATTTATATCCATTTAAGGAAAACTGGGACTCAAGAAGGGTATTTTGAGTATACCGATAATGGCATAGGATTACCGGAAGATACAGACGACAGGGCCAATTCCTCTATGGGAATCAGGCTAATGAATCGTCTGGTAAATCAACTTCAATCTACATTAAATATTGATAAAACTTCAGAAGGAGTTCGTTTTTGGTTCAATTTTAAATAAATTTGAATTAAAACAGTTCAACTTATGCAAATTACTTTTCTAGGTCACGCTTCCCTGCTAATTACAACTGCAGGCAAAAGAATATTGGTAGACCCCTTTATTACCGGGAATGAAAAAGCTTCTGGGAAAATTGATATAAAAAATTTAAAACCCGATTATATCCTGGTTACCCATGCCCATCAAGATCATATTTTGGATGTAGAGGAAATTGGGAAAATGAATAATGCCACGGTAGTGAGCAATTTTGAAATTGCAACCTATTATGAAAATAAAGGACTCAAAGCCCATCCCATGAATCATGGAGGCAGTTGGAAATTTGATTTTGGGACCCTGAAATATGTAAATGCCATTCATACCTCTTCCTTTCCTGATGGATCTTACGGGGGTCAACCTGGCGGATTTGTTTTATCTTCTGAAGGTAAACATGTCTATATTGCGGGAGATACGGCATTGACTATGGATATGAAGCTTATCCCAATGTCTTTTAAATTAGACCTCGCAATATTACCAGTTGGGGATAATTTTACCATGGGGGTGGACGATGCCATTAAAGCCTCCGATTTTGTTGAGTGCTCTAAGGTTTTGGGCTACCATTACGATACCTTCGGGTATATAGTAATAGATCATAAAGAATCCATTCAAAAATTTTCCAAGCTTGGGAAGGATTTAATATTGTTGGAAATAGGGGAGTCTTTAGAAGTTTAACTATCTCACTTTATTTCGTAGTACCACCTTGTGTAGCAGTATAGGGAAAAATCTTTTTAAATAGATACCCATCACTTCCTTCCGACCAATGTAAACTTCGAATTTTTCGTTTTCAATAGCCTTCACCATCTTTTTGGCAAAGACCTGGGGAGATAACCCATTTCTTGTGGCAGTATCATTGTCTACTTGGGGAGTGCCATCTGCAGTAAGGGCATTTATCGCTACATTGGTATTTACAAAACCGGGACACACTAAGGTAACCTTTAGGTTGTCCTTTTCGTGTTCCATACGTAGGACATCGAAAAAACCATGAAGAGCGTGTTTCGCCCCGCAATATCCTGAACGATAAGGAGATCCAAACTTTCCCATTAAACTGGTTACAGTAACAAAGTGGCCGTTTTTTTGGGACACAAAATGAGGAAGGATTGCTTTGGTAAGGGCGATGGTGCCCATATAATTTACGTCCATTAATTTCTTATATACTTCCAAATCCGTTTCCATAATTAAGGAACGTTGGCTAATACCTGCATTATTTATCAATATGTCTATTCGTCCATAGAAAGACAAAGCTTCATTTACCATTTCAGACATTTTATCCAGAGCTGCCAGATCTAGTGGGAGTATGGAGATATAATCCTTGTTTGGGCAACGATTCTTTACTAGTTGTAGATCTTTTAATTTTCTGGAAGAAATAACCAGTTTATAGCCCTTCATTTAAGTTCATAGGTCAGTGCTTCACCAATGCCAGAGGAAGCTCCCGTTATCCAAACCATTTTGTTGACTTTTGTCGTCATTTTTTTCAGTTTAAGAAAAAAAGATAACTAAATTTGATTTTATATTTCATGAAAGCGACCTACAAAAAATACATTTTAGAATTTAAACGTCCCAGCGGTACTTCCAGGGGTATAATGACCCATAAAGAAACCTTCTTTATTATTTTGGAAAAGGATCAAAAATTCGGAATTGGGGAATGCGGTATTTTAAGGGGGCTAAGTGTTGATGATGTCCCAGACTATGAAGAAAGGCTAAAATGGACCTGCCATAATATCCATTTGGGGAAAGAAAGACTATGGAACGCTTTAATGGATTACCCGAGTATTCAGTTTGGGGTGGAGCAAGCTTTTTTATCCCTAAATTCCAAAGATCCATTTTTACTTTATCCTTCAGAATTCACGGAAAACAATCGGCCCATAGCAATCAACGGACTGATTTGGATGGGAGATGAACATTTTATGCATCAACAAATCCAACAAAAGTTGGAGGAAGGCTTCAAATGCTTAAAATTAAAAATTGGAGCAATAGATTTTGAGAAAGAAACAGCCCTTTTAGAATCCATTCGAAATAAATACAGCGAAAAGGAAATTGAACTAAGGGTCGATGCCAATGGCGCTTTTCTTGCCTCGGAGGCCATGGATAAACTGGAACGCCTTTCTCAATTTGATCTACACTCCATAGAGCAGCCTATAAAGGCTGGGAAGCCCGATGAAATGAGAAAATTGTGCTCAAATACGCCCATTCCAATTGCTTTGGACGAGGAGCTTATTGGAGTAACACATGTAACGGAAAAGGAGAATCTGCTACAAACTATAAAACCAGAATATATAATCCTAAAACCAAGTTTAATCGGTGGATTCAAGGGAAGCTTGGAGTGGATTGAAATAGCAGAAGAACGCAATATAAAATGGTGGGTTACCAGTGCATTGGAAAGTAATATTGGTCTTAACGCCATTGCCCAGTGGACCTATACATTAAATAATAACTTACCTCAGGGACTGGGTACCGGAGGTTTGTACAACAATAATTTTGACAGTCCGTTAACCGTGGAGAATGGCACTTTAAAGTACGCAAATAACAAGGTTTGGGAAACTAATTTAATACAGAGCATATATGTATATTGAACAAGGATATAAAGGAAATCACGAATCTTGGAGGTATTTGGTAGGAATTGTGATCATATTTATTGGATGGCAACTTTTAGGTTCAATTCCATTGCTTGGGGTCATCATTGTGAAGTCTCTTGGAGGAGAAACCTTTCCTACGGATGTCACTGGGATGTCCAAAATGGTAGGAAGCAACCTATTTCTATTTTTAATGTTGATTTCTTTTGTTTTTGGTCTTTTGGCAACCTTTCTTACCGTTAAATTTGTACATCGCCAAACCATAGTTTCCCTTACCACCAGCAGAAATAGGATAGATTGGAAAAGAGTTTTCTTTGCTTTCGGGCTTTGGGGATTGATTACTATTTTAATAACTGGAGTGGACATTTATATGTCCCCTGAGGATTATGTTTTCAATTTTAATGCGAAACCCTTTATTATTTTGTGCCTTATCTCAGTGTTTTTGATTCCACTCCAAACAAGTTTTGAAGAATATTTTATGCGCGGATATCTCATGCAGGGCATAGGGTTAATGGCAGGTAAAAGATGGGTGCCATTGGTAATCACCTCAATGATTTTTGGATTGTTGCATCTTTTTAATCCTGAGGTTGAAAAATTGGGGTACGGAATAATGGTCTATTATATTGGTACTGGATTTTTTCTTGGAATATTAACGCTAATGGACGAAGGATTGGAATTGGCCATAGGTTTCCATGCGGCCAATAATTTATTGACGGCCCTCTTAGTAACCGCAGATTGGACTGCCTTTCAGACCGAATCCCTTTATCGGGATATATCGGAACCTAAGTTGGGCTGGGATGTTTTTTTACCAGTTTTGGTAATATATCCCATTTTATTGATTGTATTTTCCAAAAAATATGGCTGGACCGATTGGAAGGAGCGGCTTGCTGGTGATGTGCAAAGTATTGAAACGGTACAACTAGTTGAAGAAAGTGAGTCCAATCTATAAAAATATCCATCCTAAATCCAAATTCAACGGAATCCATTACGATTTTGTGGATTTAAAGGAATTGGCATACAGCCTGGTTAAGGAAGGACAGGAGTATGAAGTTGCAGTAGGCAATTTTCTTATGGACTGGCTGGATGATTCAGATTCCGTTCAAGTTAAAACTTCAGGCTCTACTGGCGTTCCGAAAATAATTTCCTTGAAAAAGGAGCATATGGTCAACTCCGCACTTGCCACAGGAACATTTTTTAATTTGGGACCTGGGGCAAAAGCCCTTAACTGTTTGTCCTCATATTTTATTGCTGGTAAAATGATGTTGGTCCGGGGCATGGTTCTAGGGTGGGAAATGGACTTTGTTGAACCTTCCACCCATCCACTGGAATTGAACTCCCAGCATTATGATTTTGTGGCCATGGTACCTATGCAGGTCCAAAATTCAATATCTTATTTAGACCAAATCGGTACTTTAATAATAGGAGGTGCACCCATTTCATCTGAACTTAAAATAAGTTTAAGTAATGTAAACACCAGGGTTTTCGAAACTTATGGAATGACCGAAACCATTACTCATATAGCGGTAAAGGAGTTTGCCAATGATTCTAATACCAACAATTTTAAAGCATTGCCAAATGTTGTTTTCACAAAAGATGAAAGGGATTGTCTAGTAATTGAAGCTCCTAAAGTTTCGGACGATATTATAGTTACCAATGATGTGGTAAACCTTATGTCTTCTTCAGAATTCCAGTGGCTGGGCAGGTATGACAACGTCATTAATTCCGGGGGGATAAAAATAATTCCAGAGCAGTTGGAATTAAAGTTGTCGTCGTTAATAAATACAAGGTTTTTTGTCTCTGGACTCCCTGACGCCCAATTGGGCCAGAAAATGGTTTTGGTCGTCGAAGGAAATGTTGATGAGGAGCAATTACATGTGAATATCAAATCCCTAAACTCAATTTCTAAATTTGAAATTCCTAAAGAAATATTTAACGTACCAAAGTTCTTGGAGACGGGCAATGGAAAGGTAAATAGAACCGAAACTTTATTCAAATATAAGATATAGAGGATCAGGGTTTTAAATTAAAATAATTACCTAAATTCAAGAATTGAATATTACTTTCAATTTAAAAAGATTACCAGATGGTCAGGGTTTTAATCGCTATCATATTTTTTGGAGTTTTCTTTATAGGCACCTCTCAGGAAACTAAGATTACCATCAGCGGTAAGGTCACACATTTGGGCCAACCTTTGCCCAATGCCAATGTGGTCATCAAAGGTACCGCGAGTGGAACAAAAACGGATGCCAAAGGAAAATACAGTATCGAAGTGTATTCTGGAAATATACTGGCATTTTCCTATTTGGGAATGCAAACTATTGAAGTAACTGTTGATGATTATAACAATGTATTGGATATAAAGCTATCACAACATATAGAGGAATTGGATGAAGTTGTAGTAAAAAAGAGAAAGCGTAAAAGTCAATAAGAACTACTGGTAGATTACCCCACCAACACTAACTTAATTAAGTCCTCATGGGGAATTATGGACAAGGACCGGACTTCATATTCGATGCGGGTCATTGATGGTAAAAATCTAATGCCAGCAGGGACAGATTTTTTGGATGCCCTACTTGTATGGGTTCCTAACATGGTAATTGACAGGGTAACTAACCCCTTGGACCCTCGTGTTTATCTGCCGCAATATGCAAGTACAAAAGGCTCAGTCATTTTTGATGTTGACGGCTTTGTATATGAACAGGCCCCGACATTTATTTCAGTTCATGATATTGAACGTGTTGCGGTACTTACCCGTAACGGTGCATTTTCTAGATATGGTCCTAGAGGTGCTGGCGGAGTCATTATTATAAATACCAAGGAGCAGACCCGCATAGATGAACTAGGGGTAGAGAAAATCTACAATAATTCTGGATTAAGGGATAGTATTTATGATCAGTTGGCAGTAAAACGGGCATATTCTCCAGAAATTCCTGAGTATATTTTAGAATATTCGTTGGCCGATTCGGAAGAAAAAGCCTATCGATTATTTAAAAATCAAAAAACAAGGTTTAGCAACTCTCCCTATTATTTACTCGACATTTCCGAATATTTCAGGACCACTTGGGGCAATACCAAAAAATGCTTAGCAATTCTGGATACTATGGCACATCAATTTGCCCATGATGCCATGGCGCTAAAGGCATTGGCCTACAGGTATGAAAAATTAAGATTTTCGGAAAATGCCTTACAGCAATACTTGAAAGTGTTGAAGCTTAGGCCTAGGGATGCCCAGTCGCACAGGGATGTGGCTAATGCCTATGAAGATATAGGGAATTACCAAAAGGCATTACATATTTATACCCGTTATGAGCTTGCTGTTAACGACTTAGACTCTGTTCCCTTTGACAGATGCAGTACGGATGAGCTTATGAACACAGAACGGATGAATATAATAAACTTGTATAGGGAGAAGTTTATATTGGAAAGTGAGGTGGTGAAGGACAATTCTGAAAATCCAAAGACCAGGGTAGTTATAGAATGGAACAATAATGCAGCCGAATTTGAATTACAATTTATTGATCCTGAAAAGTATTATGATAGTTGGGAATATACTATTGAATCTAAGGAAGCCCAATTGTCCGCAGAAATTTTAAAAGGATACTCTAGTAAACAATTCTTTTTGGACGACGAACTAAAAGGGGAATGGGTGGTTAATATTTCTTACTTCGGAAACGGAACGCAAGACCCAACATACCTAAAAGTAACTACATTTTTTGATTATGGCACTTCGGCCCAAAGAAAGTCGATGAAAGTTTTTAAACTTACCCATACTAATGATGATGTATACCTGTTTACCATCAATACGGAGTTAAAATTATTTATTGAATAAGAATAAAAGGTACTAGGTTAGCCATAAAACAAAACATTGTCACATTAATTAATTGGTAAATTCAAACCATTCCTAAACCTGAATCACCCCCAAATTAAAAGGCTTTTTAATAGGAGCATGGTTGGCTGCCGCTATGCCCATGGAAATATATTTCCGAGTGTCCAAAGGATCTATTACAGCGTCCGTCCATAAACGGGAGGCAGCATAATAGGGCGATATTTGGTTGTCATATCGCTGTTTTATTTTATTAAAAAGTTCGTTTTCTTGAGCCTCCGTTATCTTTTCTCCTTTTTTCTTTAGCGAAGCTGTTTCTATCTGAAGTAATACTTTGGCGGCAGAATTACCGCTCATTACTGCTAATTCGGCACTGGGCCAAGCCACAATCAATCTTGGGTCATACGCTTTTCCGCACATGGCATAATTTCCAGCCCCATAACTATTGCCTATAATAATGGTGAATTTAGGAACAACCGAATTACTCACTGCATTGACCATTTTTGCACCGTCCTTTATAATTCCCCCATGCTCACTTTTACTACCCACCATAAATCCGGTAACGTCCTGTAAAAATACCAGAGGGATTTTCTTTTGGTTGCAATTGGCAATAAATCGGGTGGCCTTATCCGCAGAATCGGAATATATGACACCACCAAATTGCATTTCCCCATTTTTGGTTTTTACCACCTTGCGTTGATTTGCTACAATGCCCACAGCCCAACCGTCTATACGGGCGTATCCTGTAAGTATTGTTTTTCCATAGCCTTCCTTGTATTGTTCAAATTCGGAATTATCAACCAATCGCTTTATAATTTCCAACATATCGTATTGCTCCGTTCTTGATTTTGGGAGAATGCCATAGATGTCATCTTCCTTTTCCTTAGGTTTAATTGGAGTTATTCTATTGTACCCTGCCTTGTCATAGTCTCCTATTTTATCAACAATTTTCTTTATAGTATCCAAAGCATCTTTATCGTCTTTCGCCTTATAATCCGTAACCCCACTAATTTCACAATGAGTTGTTGCTCCCCCTAAGGTTTCATTGTCGATTAACTCCCCAATGGCAGCTTTTACCAGATAGCTACCAGCTAAAAAAATGCTTCCTGTCTTGTCCACTATCAATGCCTCATCGCTCATGATAGGGAGATAGGCCCCACCTGCAACACAACTGCCCATAACAGCGGAAATTTGAGTAATCCCCATGCTGCTCATAATGGCGTTGTTTCTAAATATTCTTCCAAAGTGTTCCTTGTCCGGGAAAATTTCGTCCTGCATGGGAAGGTATACCCCGGCACTATCTACCAGGTATATTATGGGCAAGCGGTTTTCCATGGCAATTTCCTGTGCCCTTAGGTTTTTTTTTGCAGTAATCGGAAACCAGGCACCAGCCTTAACGGTAGCATCATTGGCCACAACGATACATTGTTTGCCCTTTACATAGCCAATTTTTATAACCACGCCTCCAGACGGACATCCACCATGGGCTTCATACATTCCATCACCTACAAATGCCCCAATTTCTATAGCATCCCTTCCCTTGTCCAATAGATAATCAATACGCTCACGGGCACTTAATTTGCCTTGGGCATGTTGTTTTTCAATTCGACTTTTTCCACCACCAAGTTTTACCTTGGCAAGTCTATTTTTTAAATCTGATAGTAGTAATTTATTGTGGTCTTCGTTTTTGTTGAAGTTGATGTCCATGTTACGCTGGCTTTCTTTTGCGCAATAAAGATAAGGAGTTATATTTATTAACTTTAATTAAATCATATTCAAAATGGGACAAAAAGTGAGATGGGGAATTATTGGCTTGGGCAATATTGCCCGTAATTTTGTTAAGGACCTTGCCTTGGTAAATGAAGCTCAAATATATGCCGTCGCCTCTAGAGATATGGGCAAGGCCCAAGCATTTTCTAAGGAATACCAAGTGCCCAATGCTTTTGGGAGCTATAAAGAACTTTTCGATTGCAAGGAAGTTGATGTAGTCTATATTGCCACACCACACACCTTGCACTCAGAACTTACTATTATGGCCATGGATAACGGTAAACACGTGTTATGTGAAAAACCCATGGGTGTAAATAGGGTAGAGGTCCAAAAAATGATAGCGGCTGCGCAACGCAACAAAGTATTTTTAATGGAGGCCTTATGGAGTAGATTTAATCCTGCCATTAAAAAGGTAAAGGAGACGGTAGACTCTGGTGAAATAGGTTCATTGGCCTATTTACATGCAGATTTTGCCTTTTATGCCCTGGATAGGGATTTTGAAGGAAGGGTGTTGAATCCGAAACTTGCTGGAGGATCTTTATTGGACATCGGAATTTATCCTATTTTTTTAAGCTATTTGCTTCTTGGTAACCCGGATCAAATTTTATCTACTTCCAATTTTCACGCCAATGGTGCCGAAATACAGACTTCAATAATCTTTAAATACCCCAAGGCCCAGGCCATTTTATATTCTGGCTTTACCAGTAGATCCGAAATGAAAGCAGAAATTTCCGGGGAAAAAGGCACCATATATATTCCTGGCAGATGGCATGAGGCCCAAGGATTTACCATTGACAGAAATAATGAAAACGAAGAGATTAAGCTACCAACCACTGGAAGGGGGTATTACTATGAAATTAATGAGGTGCATGCCTGTCTTAGCCAAGGTAAATTAGAAAGTGATCTTTGGAGCCATCAAAACAGTTTGGATTTAATAACCATAATGGACACGGTGAGAAAGCAAAATGGAATAGTATTTCCTTTCGAGGAATAAAAGGTATTAAACCCCAAGGGAAAATCTGAACCCCTATTAGGAAACAATCCATGGGTAGTGGTATTAAACTAGAAACCCCGCTAAACAGGCGGGATTCGTTCGACTATCGCATTTCAATGAGCCTGCGGCTTCTGAAATACGTGTTTCACGAATAAAGTTTTTTGTATGATGATAAATTCTTGTAAAATTTACGATATTTGAGGCTCTACAAACCAAACCGATTAAAACATGGGAATGAATAAGAATACAG
The DNA here is from genome assembly GCF_014397245.1 of Arenibacter arenosicollis. GTDB lineage: Bacteria > Bacteroidota > Bacteroidia > Flavobacteriales > Flavobacteriaceae > Arenibacter > Arenibacter arenosicollis. The sequence continues at coordinate 90,295 of NZ_JACLHY010000009.1, forward strand.
TGCTTGCTTGGGCAACCTTTATAATGATAATTGTAGGTCTTTCGCTAATTGCGTTGGGCGCTTTTAGATATGATGATGTAGCCGGATGGGGATTTGCCTCAGTTGGAATAGGTTTCTTCGCAATTGCTTGGGTTTTTAATGCATTAAAAGGAAGGGTATAGGGTACTATAATGGGTTAAGGTTAATCTTAAGAATAGAACAGAATACTGAAAACCCATATTGACTGACCCAACACTTCAAAATAAAATAATCAAAATTAATAATACATATATAATATGTCGGACGATAAGAAAGTGATTTTCTCCATGTCCGGGGTTACCAAAACGTACAAAACTGCCAATACCCCGGTATTAAAGAATATTTATTTAAGCTTCTTTTATGGAGCAAAGATCGGAATTCTAGGTCTTAATGGTTCCGGTAAATCTACCTTGCTAAAAATAATAGCCGGTGTGGATAAGAACTTCCAGGGAGATGTAGTTTTTTCTCCAGGGTATAAGGTTGGATATCTGGAGCAGGAACCACAATTGGATGAAAATAAAACAGTGCTGGAAGTAGTCAAGGAAGGAGTTGCCGAAACCGTTGCCATTTTGGATGAGTACAATAAGATAAATGATATGTTCGGGCTTCCCGAAGTATATGAGGATGCAGATAAGATGCAAAAACTCATGGACAAGCAAGCGGAACTACAAGACAAAATAGACGCCAGCAATGCTTGGGAGCTGGACACCAAATTGGAAATAGCAATGGATGCCTTACGCACACCAGACCCCGATAAAAAAATTGGAATACTTTCCGGCGGTGAAAGGAGACGTGTTGCGCTTTGCCGATTATTGTTGCAAGAACCTGAAATTCTTTTGTTGGATGAGCCAACGAACCATTTGGATGCAGAATCCGTTCATTGGTTGGAGCATCATCTAGCGGAGTATAAAGGAACCGTTATTGCCGTAACCCACGATAGATATTTCTTGGATAATGTGGCCGGATGGATATTGGAATTGGACAGGGGAGAAGGTATTCCGTGGAAAGGGAACTACTCTAGCTGGTTAGATCAAAAATCCAAGCGTATGGCCCAAGAAAGCAAAACAGCCTCCAAAAGACAAAAAATATTGGAGCGAGAGTTGGATTGGGTTAGACAAGGGGCAAAGGGCAGACAGACCAAACAAAAGGCCCGTTTGCAGAACTACGATAAATTAATGAGCCAGGACCAAAAACAACTGGATGAGAAACTGGAGATCTATATCCCAAACGGACCTCGATTGGGAACCAATGTTATTGAAGCCAATGGAGTAAGTAAGGCCTACGGGGATAAATTACTTTATGAAGATTTGAACTTTAAATTGCCACAAGCGGGCATAGTAGGTATAATTGGCCCCAACGGGGCAGGTAAAACCACCATTTTCCGTATGATAATGGGCGAGGAAAAACCGGACAAGGGCGAATTTGTGGTTGGAGACACAGCAAAAATTGCCTATGTAGATCAGAGTCATTCCAATATAGACCCTGAAAAAACTATCTGGCAGAATTTTAGTGATGAGCAGGAATTGATCATGATGGGAGGCAGACAGGTAAATTCCAGAGCCTATTTAAGTAGATTCAATTTTTCTGGTAGTGAGCAGAACAAGAAAGTGGATATGCTTTCCGGTGGTGAGCGTAACCGTTTGCATTTGGCCATGACCTTAAAAGAGGAAGGTAACGTACTACTTTTAGATGAGCCAACAAACGATTTGGATGTAAATACCTTAAGGGCCTTGGAAGAAGGTCTCGAAAATTTTGCCGGATGTGCGGTAGTTATTTCCCACGACAGATGGTTCCTGGATAGGGTTTGCACCCATATTTTATCGTTTGAAGGGGATTCCCAAGTATACTTCTTTGAAGGTTCTTTCTCTGAATACGAAGAAAATAAAAAGAAACGTTTAGGGGGCGATTTAATACCTAAGCGACTAAAATACAAGAAGTTAATACGTTAGTTCAGAGGATTACTAATAAAAACGCTGTTTCTATAATCGAGATGATTAAGAAACAGCGTTTTATGTTTTAAAAGGTTCTGGATTTTATGTTAACCAATATGGTTTTTCAGAACATCCATTAATAATCTTCCTTAGGATACCAATCCAATTGTACTACTTCAATATTGGAATCCTTTTCATTTACCAATTTTTTAAACTTAACAACGTCTCCAACATCTGGCTTACCCCTATAATGATAAGGATATACTTGTTTTGGCTTAAACTCAGCTACGGCATCCGCTGCACTTTCAACGGTCATTGTATAAGGAAGGTTCATACAGACAAAGGCCTTATCTATATTTTGTAGAGCGCGCATTTCAGGAATATCCTCGGTATCGCCGGAAAAATATATACGTTGATCATTTTTACTGAGCACATACCCATTGCCTCTTCCCTTGGTATGAAAATCTTTAGCTTCTTCACGTAGATTGTACATGGGTATCGCTTCGATATTAATTCCATAACGTTCTTTTGAGTCCCCATTATTCAGAATGTCCAGTTGTGGAGTAAATTCGGCTGGAATCTTATCGGCTACTGCTTGTGGTACAATTATTTTGGCCTTACCGGTATTTAAAGCCTGCAGTGTTTCCAAGCTAAAATGGTCACCATGAATGTCGGTAATCAATATAAGGTCTGGCTCCTCGACATTGGCAAAGGCATCCTTGCCTCCAACAGGATCAACGTAAATGATTGTACCATCCCAATCCAAAACTGCCGTGGCGTGTTCTATTGGTGTAATATTAAGACCTGAAGCCGTGTTTTCGGCCACAAGATTAACAACTTCCTCCATTACTGGAGCTGACTTGGATTTTTCCTTGCATCCCAGTGACAAAAAACCTGTTAGGGAAACCAAGGCAATAATATAATTTGAATACCGCATGATTAGAATATTTTAATTTATTAATAGTTCCATTTTAATGTCACTCCTGGCGTAGGGTAGATTTTTTTCAATTTCAACCTCTATAAAGCCATGTTTCTTATAAATATAGAGGGCATTTTCCAACTTGGTATTGGAGTACAAAATTAATTTCTTCCATCTCTTTTGTTTCGCAAGGTCAATAGCAAAACCTAGAAGTGTCTGACCAATTTTTAACCCCTGATAATTTGGATCTACCGCCATTTTACCCAATTCATATTCATTGGGGCCCATTTTTAGCAATGCAAAACAACCCACTAAATCATCATTGTACTGGGCAAAATAAATATATCCGCCCTTATCTATTATGTTGGCCTCACAATTTTCCAAAAGAATGGCGTCTTTTGGTTCAACATAAAAATATTTTTCCAACCATGCTACATTAAGTTCCTTAAACCTTTTGGCATAGCTGGATTTAAAGGGGACTATTTTTAAATCCATATCAGCAAAATCACCAAATTCCTAAGGTTAAGGTAAGAATTTTGGATTCTTTGTGATAAAATTTATTTTTTTTTAACTAAAAAAATCTAAAATCCAAACTTGATCGTATATAGAGTGTTACAAACAAATAATTTTAAGGCTAAAAAAAATTAAATAATTAATAATTACAATTATGACTGAAACAAAAAGTAATAATGGATTGAAGGTTATAGCAGGTTTATTAGGTGTTATTTTACTTGGTGTAATCATTTACACAGTAAGTTTATATCAAGATAAACAAAAGAACACTGCATTACTTACAAAAGAAAAAGAATTGGTTGTTGAAGACCTGACCAGTTTAAAATCAGAATACGACAAAGCTATCTTGGAAAGTAATGCTACCAACGAAGAATTGGTTTCTGCTAGAGATAACATTGCAAAATACATTGATTCTGTTAAGACTATGAAATCTGATATTGCAAGTCTTTATCGTTACAGAAAGCAAGTAGGTATTTTAACAAAAGAAAGAGAGCAATTAATAAGAAAAGTAGATTCTTTAACCAGATCTAATACTTTCTTGGCAATGCAAAGGGACAGTACTTATGTTGAATTGGAAAAACAAACAGTTTTCAACGATTCATTGGTAGTACAGAACACTCAGTTGGCAGATGTAGTTTCAAAAGGGTCAGCTTTAAATCTATCTAAATTTTCTGTTGACGCGGTTAAAGAAAGAACTAGTGGTAAACTGGTATCTACTTCTAGAGCTAAGGCTACTGACAAATTAAAAGTTTGTTTTACTGTAGCTGATAACGTAATTGCACAAGCTGGTGACAGACAATTCTTTATTGAAGTTTTAGATCCACAAGGAAATGTACTTGGAGAAAGTTTCTCTAAAACAAGTGATTCTGGAGCTTCTGTAACTTACAGTAAAGGAACCGATTTCTACTATGAGAACCGTTCTTTGGATGTATGTGATTTCATTGACAAGCCAGCTGGAGAATTCCAAAAAGGGAATTATATGGTAAATGTCTATGACAATGGTTTAAAATTATTGGGAACTTCCAAGTTTCAATTGAAATAATAGTAACACTACCCATTTAACTAAAAGGCCAATCCGTATGGATTGGCCTTTTTTATTCTAGAGGGGTGAATACCCCGAGACTTGTCTCGTTAGTAAGTGGCTAAAGTTTGAAAACGTGTTCCTTTAAAATGCTCCGTGGGCTTGCCCCGGAGAAATTTACTCGTGAGACCCGTATTTCAAAAGCCCCAAATTGGAATGCGATAGTCGAACTAACCCCGCCGATAAGGCGGGGTTTCTTGTTTAATTACCCCAATCCTTGGATCGGGACCTTAAATGGGGAGCAGTGATTGGCTTGGGATTTAATTCCCTTTATCAATTAACTAATCCAGCTAAAACAGCGGGATATATAGGTCTGATACCAGGCAACTCGCTTCGAGGATTTTTACTTATTTACTTCTGGCATTAATCCAAGGTACCTACCATATCTTCAGGTTTTACCCACTCATCGTATTCCTCTGCGCTAACATATCCCAAATTTATAGCCTCCTCCTTTAAAGTAGTCCCATTTTTATGGGCAGTATTCGCTATTTCCGCAGCCTTATAATAACCAATCTTTGTGTTTAATGCAGTAACTAACATTAAGGAGTTATTTAGAAGTTGCTTTATTACATCGTGGTTTGGTTCTATACCAACGGCACAATTCTCGTCGAAACTAACACAGGCATCGCCAATCAATTGTGCAGACTGTAAAATATTCGCCGCCATCATGGGTTTAAAAACATTCAGTTCATAATGGCCCTGTGTTCCACCTACACTTATGGCAACGTCGTTCCCCATTACTTGTGCACACACCATGGTCAAGGCTTCACATTGGGTAGGATTTACTTTTCCTGGCATAATGGAACTACCTGGTTCGTTCGCCGGAATAATAATTTCTCCAATGCCTGATCTTGGACCTGATGCCATCATTCTAATGTCATTGGCTATTTTATTAAGTGCTACAGCCAACTGTTTTAAAGCACCGTGGCTTTCTACAATGGCATCATGGGCCGCCAAGGCCTCGAATTTGTTCTCGGCTGTTTTAAAAGGTAGCCCGGTAAATCTGGCTATATATTGTGAAACCAACACATCATAGCCCTTAGGAGCATTCAAGCCAGTTCCTACCGCCGTACCGCCAAGTGCCAACTCACTTAAGTGATCTAAAGTGTTGTTCAAAGCTTTCAATCCATGGTCCAATTGGGAAACATAACCCGAAATTTCCTGTCCCAAGGTTAGGGGAGTGGCATCCATTAAATGCGTACGTCCAATTTTTACAACCTTGGCAAATTCTTTTGCCTTTTTATCCAAGGTGTTTCTTAGTTGTGTAACGCCCGGAATAGTAACTTCAATAATTTTTTTATAGGCAGCAATATGCATCCCAGTGGGGAAGGTATCATTGGACGACTGGGATTTGTTCACATCGTCATTGGGCTGAATGGTTTTTTCACCTTCACCGATTTTCTTTCCGGCAAGCTCATGGGCTCTATTGGCAATAACCTCATTTACGTTCATATTACTTTGTGTTCCCGAACCGGTCTGCCAAATCACCAAAGGAAATTGGTCATCGTGGTTTCCTTCTAAAATCTCATCACAAACCTGAGCAATACGGTCTCTTTTTTCTTCGGAAAGTACGCCTAATTCATGGTTGGCGTAGGCCGCCGCTTTTTTTAAATAGGCAAATCCATAAACTATATCCAATGGCATTGAAGCCGCTGGACCAATTTTGAAATTATTTCTTGAGCGTTCGGTCTGCGCTCCCCAGTATTTGTTGGACGGCACTTTAACCTCGCCCATGGTATCCTTTTCTATACGGTATTCCATAATTTAAATTGAGTTTATTGATAATTACAAATTTACGTTTATCTACTTAAGTAATAAAATATCCAAATTAGTTTATCGAGTGTACGCTACTTCTTCAGGACAATATGCAGCCATTAAATATCTGCACAGTCCTTAAATAATACAGGGCAGTGACGTACTATTTTTGATCCAAAAATTTTGACTTTAATTCAGCAGTGGGAATCATGCACGCTTCTTTTTTGCCATACCAGTGATATCTGTTTCTAGCCACATAGTCATATACCCAATTCCTAATCTTTTCCGGAATCCATTCCAATACGCTAGTCAATCCCCAAGCACCCCCAAAAGATTGCGCAATTTTTAGTGCAGCTGTAGATTTGGTATAGTAGGCCACTCCTGGTTCTATAAGAATAATTGAATCAACCACAGAAGTGTCTATTCCACGTTCTTGGGCTAATTTTTGCCCAATTTCGCTTTGTAAGGCAGCAAACTTAAAATCGTTACGGGTATCGTGTTTAATTACGTATTGCACGGACCTATTGCAGAGGTTACAAACCCCGTCAAATAGAATTATTTTTTTGTTTTCAATCATTTCAGTAGAGGTGCGACCCCTTTTTTTATTTTTTTCTTTCTACCAATTCCAGTTGGTCTACTCCCACATTGGTGGTAAAAATGCCATAGTTGACAATGGCCTTGTTCTTTTCCAAACTATCTATACTGCCTACAGCCTTTCCGTCTATTAAACGAACACGATCGCCCACTGTAAATATGGGGCGTGGTTTGTTTTTCTCCTTTACTTCGGCCTTCTTCTTTTCTACTTTTTTCTTTTCGCGGATTACCTCTACCTTTTTAATGACCTCTTGCTCAACTTTGGCTTTTCTTGCCTTTTGAACCTTAACTTCCTTTACAGTTTGTTTTTTGCGCTTACTGTTTTCTGTTTCAACAATACGTATTAATTCGGAAACCAAAATACGCTTCTTATTATCCTGAAAATATTTTTCTGCAGCCGTATTTACCTTGTTCCCCAAATAGATCATCCTTTGGTTGTGGTCATATAGTTCCTGATAATTTTCCAATTTGGATTTGATCTTGGAATTTAGGTCTTCCAGTTTTTGGGCTTCGGTTCTAGCCTTGGATTCTTCCTCCTGTAGCCTGGAACCGGTTTTCTCCATTTTACTGCGTTCCTTTTGAAGCTTCGCAATAGTGGCATCAAAACGGACCTTACCGCGTTCTATTTTCTTTTTAGCCTTGTTTATGAGGCTATAGGGAATACCATTCTTCTGTGCCACTTCAAAGGTAAAGGAACTACCGGCCTGTCCCAAGACCAATTGATACGTAGGTTCCAACGATTTTCCATCGAATAGCATATTGGCATTGGTAACATGCGGCAATTCGTTGGCCAAGAGTTTAAGATTGGCATAATGGGTAGTTATTACACCATAGGCACCTCGTTCGTAAAAGACCTCCAAAAAAGTCTCGGCCAGGGCACCACCCAATTCTGGGTCACTCCCGGTTCCAAATTCGTCGATTAGAAATAGGGTCTTATCGTTGCACTTCCGCAAGAAATAATTCATGTTCTTTAACCGGTAACTATAGGTACTGAGATGGTTCTCTATAGATTGGTTGTCACCGATATCGGTAAGTACATTGTCGAACAAACAAACCTTGGATCGCTCATGAACCGGAATTAATAAACCGCTTTGGAACATTACCTGTAATAGGCCTATGGTTTTTAAAGTAATACTCTTACCTCCTGCATTAGGTCCTGATATGACGATAATTCTGTTTTCTGGATGGAGGCCTATGGTTTGTGGATACGTTTTCTCCTTTTTGTATTTATTGCTCAAATACAGCAAAGGGTGGTAGGCATCTCTAAGGTAAAGCTCTCTGTTATCACTTATTTCGGGCAGTAGCGCATCCATTTCCAAGGCATATTTAGCCTTAGAAGCGGTTATATCCATATGTACCAGAAAATCCTGGTAGGAGTACAGGTCAGGGCTAAAAGGCCGTATCCTATTTGTTAAATCGTTCAGTATTTTTTGAATCTCTTCCCTTTCCTCGAATTCCAGGTTACTTAGTTCCCTACTGTACCTAAGAGTGGCTTCTGGTTCAATGTAAACAATACTACCGGTTTTGGAGGTTCCCATCACGGCCCCTTTGACCTTTTTCCTATACATGCTCTTAACGGCAAGTACCCGTCTATTGTCTACCACCGACTCCCTAATTTCATCCAACAGTTCGGAAGCGTGATAGGTGTTGAGGGCGCTGGCAAAGCTTTGATTTATCTTACCCTTGACTACTCCCATTTGAGAGCGAATGTTTTGTAGGTTGGATGAGGCATTGTCCTTTATTTCTCCAAACTTATCCAAAACGCCCTCTATATGCCGAGGAATTTCTGTGTTGAGGGAAATAGATTCCGTAACCTCAAAAAGTAAGGGATAGTATTCCTTGAATTTTATAAAAAACTTTATGTGTGTTGCAACTGTTGTACAAAGGGCACCAATTTTCTTAAAACCACCTACTTCCAAGGTGGTATTCTCAATTTTCAGGAGCTTTAGTTCAGAGTTTATGGCATCAAAATTATGGTTGGGTATCCTATTGTCATTGGAGTAGGAGGCCAGATACTCTGAAGTTTGCCCCAAAACCTTCAAAAGTTCAGTTTTAGACGCTATTGGCTCCAAACTTAGGACCTGTTCCTTTCCGAGTTCTGTGGTACAACGCCCAGCCAATTGCTGGAGTACGGTGTTGAATTCTAAATCTTGAAGCGTTTTTGAACCTATATTATTCATCTATTGTGATTTCCTTACCATAACATTTTATAACCTTCAAAGGTAAGGAATAGGAGTAATATGGGAGGTCAGTAGAACCATGTATTTACACGTAAAGTCTACCTTTTTTAGGGTAATTAGTTGTGCTGACCACGTAAAAAGTTGATGAATGTTGGTCCATGGAACAATATTTTTGGCACAGTATGTGTTTTATAGCTAGACTATTTCAATAGTTTTTAATAAAAACCATAAAAGACCTACCTATGAAAAACCTTAAATTAATCTTCGGATATATTGGTATTGGCATTTTATTGATGTCATGTAGTGCCACCAATAATTTAACCATGGGAGCTACTGAACCAGCTATTGTTCATATTCCAAATGATATTCAGAGAATTGGTATTATCAATAGAAGTTTACCTTCCGAGGGAAATAAACAACTTGATAAAATAGATCAAATATTGTCCGCCGAAGGCCTTAATTTGGATAAAAAAGGGGCAGAGGCAGCTATTACCGCCCTATCTGATGAATTAATAAGATCTGGAAGGTTTGAAGAAATATTAATTTTGGATAACGAAACAGAAATCCGAAAAGGACTGGATGTCTTTCCGGCTAGCCTGTCATGGGATGCTATAGAAGAAATTTGCGAAGCCAACGGTGTTGACGCCATCTTTTCGCTTGCATTTTACGATACCGATACCCAAGTATCCTATAAACCCTCTATGATGCAACTTCCCAACAGTTTGGGAATAAAAGTGGCGGTGCCAGCGCATGAAGTCACTTTAAACACTTTCATAAAAAATGGGTGGCGAATCTATAACCCCCAGACTAGGGAAATTGTGGACGAATTCATGTACACAGATCATCTTGTCTCAACGGGAAAGGGGATTAATCCTATCAAGGCAATAGAGGCCGTAGCCCGTAGAAATGAAACTGTTGAAGAATTCAGTAAAAATATTGGTTATGCCTATGGATCTAGGATATCCCCATACAAACATAGGATCAGCAGGGATTACTTTGTACGTGGTACCGACAATTTCGTTGTGGCCAAAAGAAGGGCACAAACTGGAGACTGGCAAGGTGCTGCCCAGCTGTGGGAAAAAGAGTTGGATAATAGAAAAGCCAAAATTGCCGGCAGGGCCTGTTATAATATGGCCATAATAAATGAAATTAATGGCGACTTGAACGCTGCAATGGATTGGGCTTCAAAATCCTATGCTGATTATGATAATAAGGATGCCCTTAGGTATTTGAATATCCTAAAGTATAGGCTCTCCCAGAATGAAGTCTTGGAGCAACAAGCGTCTAGATAAGCACATCTACCTTAGAATAGGTGTACATTTTGTTGGAATAATCCAACAAAAGAGTCCAGTATCCAGAAAATGGGAACTGGACTCTTTTTGCTTTTGGACAATGCTATCAACTACTTTATAGAATTGACGGCCTTGTTTGGAAGAGTACTAAACGCATTGCATAAATGGAGGTATTTATCCAGTTTAAAGATTAAATAGCCCCTAAATACAATGTTTTTGGGGCTATTGGACAATATTTTGCCTATAAAATGAGTTTTAGGAAGGTTATGTTAATACGCTTAATCCTTTTATCAATTCAACTTCATTTAAATAGCATGAGCAAGTTTTCTATTAGGTTTTTTGCCTCAGGCCTACTAATGATAATTATAAGTTGTAGCCCAACCAAGCAAATCGTTCTTCAGACGATTGAGCCCTCACCTGTAAATATTTCAAAAAAAATTAAGAAGATAGGCATCATCAATAGGAGCATTCTGCCAGATGTAGAAGAGGATGAAACTGGTCTTAACAGAATGGTGTCAGCTGAGGAACAATGGCTTGCCGAGCAGGGCAGGGATGCCGCTCTTACAGGGTTATTCAACGAACTTTTAAAGGATAACCGATTCCAATCTATTAAAATGCTCGATTCCGTGCAGGAAGGGCTATTGAATTTTGACACTGGAAATGATTCCATCTCCTGGGCTTCCATTGAACAAATTTGCCAGGCCCACAATGTGGATGCCATATTTTCCATGTCCTATTTTGATGCGGAGACCACAGTTTCGGTAAAGAAAACATCCATGATGCAACCTAACCTTATGAGAGTTAAGGTAAAGGTACCGGCTCAGGAGATTACCTTGGAAACACTTATAGAAAATGGCTGGAAAATTTATTATCCAAATAAGAATGAAATCATTGATGAATTTGTTTTTAATGGCCAGGTGGTCTCCAAGGGCAAAGGCACCAACCGTATAGAGGCTTATAGAGCCATAGAGGGGCGAAAGGACACCTTGGTTGAGCAGAGTAAGTCAACGGGCAGCAATTACGGCCAACGATTATTACCCTATGAAAACAATGTAGAGAGATCGTATTTTACACGAGGTAACGATAACCTGGACCTAGCTGGCAAGCTAATAGAAAATGGAGATTTAGAGGGAGCATCAGTATTGTGGGAAAAGGATGTAGAGAATTCCAATCCCCGAATTGCAGGAAGGGCCTGTTATAACATGGCAGTCATTAACGAGATCAATGGCGACTTAAAATCGGCCATGGAATGGGCAACAAAATCACATACGGATTATGACAATAAGGAAGCCCTCGAATATTTGGACGTACTTAAGAATAGGTTGACCCAAAACCAAATCTTGGAACAACAGGTTTCAAGATAACGGTATTTTTCAAGTTGCCTAACTGGTCAATCTAAAATCCAGTGGTTATAAATAGGTAAGGGATTGTTTACCTCGCTTAGAAAGATTGCATGGTAACCAACTTATTATAAACTCCATCTTTGGCCAAGAGCTGAGCATGAGATCCCTGTTCCACAATCTCTCCCTTCTGTAAAACCACTATAGTATCGGCATTTTGTATGGTGGAAAGCCTATGGGCAATTACTATTGAAGTTCTATTCTGCATCATTTTCTCCAAGGCATCCTGAACCAATCTTTCACTCTCGGTATCCAAAGCGGAAGTGGCCTCATCCAAAATCATTATAGGCGGATTTTTAAGAACGGCCCTGGCAATGGACAAGCGTTGTTTTTGTCCTCCGCTCAATTTATTCCCGCTATCACCTATGTTGGTGTCGTAACCAAGGGGCAGCTCTGAAATAAAATCGTGGGCATTGGCTATTTTGGCCGCAGCAATTATTTCTTCCTCTGTTGCATTCTCCTTGCCCAAACCAATATTGTTTTTAACGGTATCATTAAAAAGAATGGAATCCTGCGTAACCAGCCCCATTAGGCTGCGTAGCGATTTTTTGCTAAAATCCCTTATATCTATACCATCTATTGCGATATCACCTTCATTTACATCATAAAAGCGGGTCATTAAATTAGCTATTGTGCTTTTCCCACTTCCAGATTGTCCAACAAGGGCTACGGTCTTACCTTTAGGAACCTTTAAATTAAAATTTTTTAAGACGTACTCATCCTCATACTTAAAGGAAACGTTTTTAATTTCTATTCCTTGATCAAATGTAGATTTTGAAATGGCATCCTTCTTTTCTACGATAGGATTATCCGTTTCCAAAATTTCCAGTACTCGTTCGGCTGCTGAATTACCCTTTTTTACCCCAAAGGAAGCCTTACTAATGGCTTTGGCCGGGGTAAGGATGTTGTATGCCAGCCCCATGTATGCAATAAATGAGGATGCATCCAAAGTCTTATCTATCAGAACCATTTTTCCTCCGAACCAAAGTAAGACGCCAATGACCAATATCCCTAAAAATTCGCCAGTTGGTGAAGCAAGATTTTGTCTGTTCAACAACTTGTTGGAAAAGTGGAAAAACCTATTGGTGGAATTTGAAAAAGTTTTATAAAATCTAGATTCGGAATTGAAGGCCTTTATAACCCTTAAACCGCCCAGGGTTTCTTCCACAATGGATAAAAACTCCCCCTGTTCCCTTTGTACGCGATCCGATTTCTTTTTCAGGGATTTTCCAATTCTGGAAATAATCATTCCTGCTATCGGAATAAAAATAAACACGAAGAGGGTAAGCTTTGTACTTATCCCAAACATGATCAAAATAGTAAACAGGATGGTAAGGGGTTCTCTAACTATCAGTTCCAAAATGGATAGGAATGAATGTTGGATTTCCAATACATCGGAGGTAATACGGGCAATAACATCGCCCTTTCTCTTTTCAGAATAATAGGAAATAGGCAAGTCCACTATTTTGGCATACATCTTATTTCTAATGTCCTTTAATACCCCATTTCTTAAAAAGGTAATGAAATACATGGCCAGGTAATTAAAGAAATTCTTTAAAAGAAAAAGAATCAATACTAGGCCAATCACCAAGACCAAACCTCGCATTTCATCATCGCCGGAATATAGGTTGACACGATAATTGATATAATCCTGCAGATAATCCTTAAGTTCCCCAAAGCCTTCATAGACCGGTTCTACCAAAATCTTTTTTTCCGGTTTAAAAAGCACATCCAACATGGGAATTAAAGCGGCAAAAGAAAGGGCACTGAAAAGGGCGTATAGAATATTAAAAAAAATGTTTAAAAATCCGTATTTACGGTATGGTTTCGCAAAGCGAAGAATTTTCTTAAAATACTCCATTAACCTATATTCAACTCTTTAAGGATTCTTTCAATTTTAGCATCGAGTTCAGCATCTACTTTTTTATAATCGGATGCCTTCTTCAATTGGGTATTGATACTAAAGTAAAATTTAATTTTGGGTTCCGTACCACTGGGTCTGGCTGCCATTTTGGTACCATCTTCGGTAATGTATATCAATACATTGGATTTTGGGATATCTATTGGGGATACTTTACCTGTAATTACATTTTTAGAAGTTGCCGTATTGTAATCCTCTACAACAACCACTTTTGAGCCATCAATGGTTTCAACGGGATTATCCTTGAAATCGATCATCATCTGTTTAATTTCCTCAGCGCCCGACATTCCTTTCTTGGTCAAGGAAATTAATTTTTCCTTAAAGAACCCGTAATCCACATAGCAATCTATTAAATCTTTGTAGAAAGAACTGCCATTAGCCTTGGCGTTGGCCCCAATCTCACATGCCAATAGGGTAGCGGTAACCGCATCCTTGTCGCGCACAAAATCACCTACCATAAAACCAAAACTTTCCTCACCCCCTCCAATAAAAGGCTGGTTTGGAAAATCCTTGATCATTTTAGCAATCCACTTAAATCCTGTTAGGGCAGTTTTACATTCCACTCCATAGGCCTTGGCCAGCGAGTCCATCATTGGTGTAGAAACTATGGTGGAGGCAATAAACTCCTTCCCTGAAATACCTTTTTTCTTTCTTTGCTCCAATAAGAACTTGGTCATCATGATCATGGATTGGTTACCATTTAGAATTTCCATTTCTCCTTCCAAATTGCGGACGGCCACTCCTAGTCGGTCACTATCAGGATCGGTACCAATAACCATGTCCGCTCCAATTTCCTCGGCTTTTTTAATAGCCATGGATAGGGCTTCCGGTTCTTCGGGGTTAGGGGAGACTACAGTTGGAAAATTACCATCGGGTTTGGCTTGCTCCTCAATTATGGTAACATTTTTATACCCTGCCCGTTTCAATACTTCGGGGATTACAGTAATGGATGTGCCGTGTAAGGAGGTAAATACAATTTTAAAGTTGTCCTTGCCCTTGGCATTGAAGTTTCCATTTTTAACGGATGCTTCAATAAATGCTTCGTCAACCTCCTTGTCTATTAATTCTATTAAACTTTCATCTGCATTGAATTTTATATCTTCAAATGAAAGGCTATTTATTTCGCTTACAATAGCGCCGTCCTCAGGTGGTACTATTTGTCCACCGTCCGTCCAATATACTTTATAGCCATTGTATTCCGGCGGATTATGTGAAGCTGTTAAAACAATACCGGCGTGGCAATTAAGGTATTTTACGGCAAAGGATAGTTCAGGGGTGGTCCTCAATTCTGAAAAAAGGAACACCTTTATACCATTGGCAGCAAAAACTTGGGCAACTGTCCTGGCCAAAGTGTCACTATTATGCCTGCAATCATAGGCGATGACCACTTTAACCTGTTCATCCTTATAAACCTGGTTAAGGTAGTTACTAAGGCCTTGGGTACTTTTCCCCAAGGTATATTTATTGATCCTATTGGTACCGGCACCCATAATTCCGCGCATACCTCCCGTCCCAAATTCAAGGTTCTTATAAAAGCGGTCTTTTAACTCTTCGGTATTGTTGTCAATTAACTTTTGAATCTCGTTTTTGGTCTTGTCGTCGAAAAAATCGGTCAACCAGCTTTTGGCATTTTTTAGTATGGCTTCCATAGTCGTTTGGTATTATATGTTCTTAAAAATACAAAGAATATTTGTTTATTTTTCGGTAAGATTTATCTCTTCTGTGATATTGTAGCGGGTTTCATTATTTCTGGACCGTACCATAATTTCTCCTAAAAAGCCGGCAAGGAAAAGTTGTGTTCCTATTACCATGGCTATCAGTGATATATAAAATTGAGGTCGTTCGGTTATTAGCCTTCCGAAGGGGTTGATAAAAACTTTATCGATACCCAAATAAAGTGCAAATCCAAATCCAATGGTAAACATCAATACTCCCAAAGCACCAAAAAGATGCATGGGACGTTTGCCAAACTTGGAAACGAACCAGATGGTAATTAAATCCAAAAAACCATTAATGAAGCGGTCCATACCAAATTTGGTTTTTCCATATTTCCTGGCTTGATGTTGAACTATCTTTTCGTCAATTTTGTGAAATCCGGCACTTTTGGCCAATACTGGAATATAGCGGTGCATTTCCCCGGAAACTTCAATGGTCTTTATAACCTCTTTTTTATAGGCTTTTAGGCCACAATTAAAATCGTGCAGCCGTACCCCTGAAGTTTTACGGGCGGCCCAATTAAATAGTTTGGAGGGGAGATTTTTGGAAATGATGGAGTCATATCTTTTTTTCTTCCAACCGGAGATAAGATCAAAGCCTTCATTAGCGATCATTTGGTATAATTCCGGGATTTCCTCTGGATTGTCCTGAAGGTCTGCATCCATAGTTATGACCACATCGCCTTGAGCGGCCTTAAAACCGGCATGTAAGGCTTGGGATTTCCCAAAATTCTTTAAGAAGCGTATTCCTTTTACATTAGGATTGGTCTTGCCCAAATTAGTGATAATGTCCCAAGAAGAATCTGTACTTCCATCATCGATAAAAAGTATTTCATATAAAAAATGATTGGATTGCATTACGCGTACAATCCAATCATGCAGTTCTGTTAACGATTCTTCTTCGTTGAGTAAAGGAATTATTATAGATATATTCATTCGGTACTAATGGAAAATCTTTTCAAAAGTACAAATTACTGAATAGTTTCTTGCTTTTTTAAAATTAATGCGGGAATAAGTGATAATAAAAGACTTGCCACTACGCTATAAATTAGTCCGAATACTATTTGCATTGAGGGCGTTGTGAATTTTTTACCCATTTCCATTTGAGCATCAATTTGTTCAGGAGTCATTTTAGTAGTTTCCATAAGCATCCCTTTTTGATACTCCATGGCCTTGTTCATCATTTCTGGATCAATAACTCCGGCCAAGATCTGATTGAAGATAATGCCAATGATACCGGCAACTAGGCCAATACCGATACCAATTTTCAAGCCTTCACCAAAGGACATAAAACCGCTGTTGTCTTTTTTGAACTGCATCATACCTATAACGATTACGGCAATGGTTATAAGAAGGCTTACACCCATGACCAATGGGCCACCTTGGTAATGCATATCCAACGAGTATAACATCAATATAAATACAACACTAATGGCACCGAGGATAAGTCCATAAGTTAAAGCGTATTTACCTGTTTTTGGTTTGGTTTCTTCCATGTTGATTAAAGTTTTAATGATTTTTTCAGATTAGTTGTGAAGTTGTTAAATTTGTTACATTTAAAGTTAGATAATTTTTATTTTTCTTTTTTAAGATTTTAAGTTGTTGTTTTCAGAAAAATATTTAAATTTGCACCTCGAAATTAAGCAGGAACAAACGTTTTTACAATGAAAAAAGATATACATCCAGAGAATTATAGATTGGTAGCCTTTAAGGACATGTCCAATGAAGAGGTTTTCCTTACTAAATCCACAGCTGATACCAAAGAAACTTTAGATGTTGATGGAGTTGAATACCCATTAGTAAAATTGGAGATTTCAAGAACTTCACATCCATTCTATACCGGTAAGGCCAAATTTTTGGATACTGCAGGTCGTATCGATAAATTTAAGAGCAAGTACGAGAAGTTTAAAAAATAATATTTTCTTTACAAAAGAGTTATTAAGTCACGCAACTGCGTGACTTTTTTTGTTTTAATTTAGTTGTATGAATTATATTCTTTTTGATGGTACGGTAAGAAAGGCCTTATTGCCTTTTACCTTTACCAGGCCGGTTGCAGATATTAGGATCGGGATTTTGACCATTAGGGAAAAATGGGAAAAATACCTTGGTAATACTATCACCACTATAACGGAGGATTATCTTTCTGAAAGATTTCCAATGGTGGAGATGGAGGAGAACGTTCTTATTAATGCTTCCTTTTTGCCCAATGCCGAATTGGTAGATCTGGTAGCAAATTTAAGATCCAAGGAAGCTGTATTTTATGGAGAGGAGGTTATCGCCTTTTATTCCGAAGAGACTCAAGAGGAGGTAGATTTTTCCACCTATACCCATATAGAATTTAAAGGACCCATATTGCGGATTCAAAATACTTGGGATATTTTCTCTAAAAATGGTGAAGCCCTACAGGCAGATTTTGACCTCTTGACCGAAGGCAGGAAAAGCGCCTCCATTTCCCAGACCAATAGTTTGGTAAACCCCGAAAATATATTTTTGGAGGAAGGGGCAAGCGTGGAGTACAGTATTCTAAACGCTTCCGAAGGACCTATATATCTTGGTAAGAATTCCGAGGTATGGGAAGGTAACCTAATTAGGGGAGGTTTTGCACTTTGCGAAAAAGCCGTCGTAAAAATGGGTGCCAGAATTTATGGCCCAACTACTGTTGGCCCCTATAGCAAGGTCTGTGGAGAAATCTCTAATTCGGTTCTTATAGGATACTCCAGTAAAGGCCATGAAGGTTACCTTGGCAATTCGGTACTTGGAGAATGGTGCAACATTGGCGCTGACTCCAATAATTCAAATTTAAAGAACAATTATGCCAAAGTTCGCCTGTGGAATTACGATACAGAGAAATTTGAACAGACTGGATTACAATTCTGCGGCCTAATGATGGGAGACCACAGCAAGACGGCCATAAACACCATGTTTAATACTGGAACGGTAATAGGTGTAAACTGCAATATTTATGTGCCCGGCTTCCCTAGGAATTTTGTCCCCAGTTTTAGTTGGGGTGGTGCCACGGGATTCACTACCTATCAGCCCAACAAGGCTTTTGAGGCCGCTAAAGTAATGATGGCGCGTAGGGGAGTGGAATTCAATGAAATGGACGCTAAGATCCTTAACCACGTTTTTGAGGAAACCAAGCGCTGGCGTAAAGAATAACCATATCCCATTAAATTTTCCAAACCATTTGTATTGACTAAATGGCTGCCTAATTATTTGGTATATTTGCAGTCATTATAGATTAGGTGTAATAGAAACTGAATTTTATTCAGAGAAAGAAAGATAATGATGAAAAAAAAGGTCGCTTTCTATACTTTGGGCTGCAAGCTCAATTTTTCGGAAACTTCAACTATAGCGCGGGATTTGGTAGAAGAAGGTTTTGAACGTGTAGATTTTTCTGAAAATGCGGATATGTATGTCATCAACACTTGTTCCGTTACTGAAAATGCCGACAAGCGATTTAAGTCGATCGTTAAGCAAGCACAAAAAAGCAATCCAAACGCTTTTGTAGCCGCAATTGGCTGCTATGCACAACTTAAACCCGAAGAACTGGCAGCGGTAGACGGCGTTGATCTTGTTTTGGGAGCAACCGAGAAATTCAAAATCGCAGATTATGTCAATGACCTTTCCAAGAACGATTTTGGACAAGTGCATTCCTGTGAAATTGAAGAGGCCGACTTTTATGTAGGTAGTTATGCGATTGGGGATCGCACCAGGGCGTTTTTAAAAGTACAGGATGGTTGCGATTACAAATGTACCTATTGCACTATTCCTTTGGCCAGGGGAATTTCCAGGAGCGATACCCTGCTGAACGTCTTAACGAATGCCGCGGAAATCTCCGCAAAGGGCATCAAAGAAATTGTACTTACAGGAGTTAATATTGGCGATTATGGAAAAGGGGAATTTGGCAACAAAAAACATGAACATACTTTTTTAGATCTGGTAAAAGCATTGGATAAGGTAGAGGGAATTCACCGTTTACGGATTTCATCCATAGAACCAAATTTATTAAAAAATGAAACCATAGATTTTGTGGCGCAGAGCAATTCTTTTGTACCCCATTTTCATATTCCACTTCAGAGCGGTAGTGATGCCATTCTAAAATTAATGAGCAGAAGATATTTGACCCAATTATACGTTGATAGGGTAAAAAGAATTAAAGAGGTTATGCCACACGCCTGTATAGGTGTGGATGTAATAGTTGGATTTCCAGGAGAAACGGAGGAACATTTTTTGCAGACCTATAACTTTTTAAATGAGTTGGATATTTCCTATCTGCACGTATTTACCTATTCCGAAAGGGATAATACCAAGGCAGTGGAACTAAATGGTGTAGTGCCCAAAAAAGTCAGAAATAAGAGAAGTAAGATGTTACGGGGGCTTTCAGTGAAAAAAAGAAGGGCTTTTTATGAGGGACAACTGGGTTCCAGAAGAACGGTATTGTACGAAGCTGAAAACAAGGAAGGTTACATACACGGTTTTACTGAAAATTATGTAAAAATAAAGGCACCTTGGAATCCTGGCTTGGTAAATACATTGCAAGAGGTGAATCTTACAGAAATTGATGATGACGGATTGGTAAGATGTACTGAAGTGGAAAGTATGGCATCGGTCTAGCCAAACCTTTCATACATGTTTATTATTTTTGATAAGACTTAAAATCCACAAGAATAAAAATAAAAAACCTCTCGATTGTGAGAGGTTTTTTAATGACGGTTATATTCTTATCCCAACGGGAAGCATTTCCTTATATTGTCGATTTTTTCTCAAGAAACCTGCTATTTGAGGGCTAGTAGGTACGACTCTTAAATTTTGTTCTTGGATATGGCTCAAAACACTTTTAATAAAATCTTCTTTAAAACCTTCCTTTGTTATTTCCTCAGGTATAACAAGTTTGGTTAAAAAAACTTTACGCTCTTGGGAAGAATACTCAATTTTGGCCAAGTGGCCGTCAACCCTGGCTTCAAATTGTCTCAAGAAGCCATTGTCCTTAATTTCTACTTCATTCATATAGTTTGATTTTAAATAATGACTAATTTTGGATCATAACGTTCTCAAATTATAATCTAGGCTTGTAAATTAAGCAAATACTAAGTGGGGACAAAAAAGCCAAGAAAACAAAGTTAGCTAAAAAAAAGCAAATATCCTATTTAAATAGCATGCTCAAAAACCAAATGGTCCAAAATAAAAAACACGTATATTTCATGCCCGGCATGGCAGCCAATCCTTCCATTTTTGATAAAATAGAATTGCCGTCCGGGACCTTTGAAAAGCATTGTTTGGATTGGGTAATTCCCGACAAGAATATATCCTTGGAAGATTACGCGTTAAAAATGTGCAGTTATATAAAACATGAAAATGCTATTCTAATAGGAGTGTCCTTTGGTGGAATTCTAGTTCAGGAAATGGCAAAACATATTAAAGTAGAGAAAGTCATCATTATTTCGAGTGTTAAAAGTAAATCGGAACTACCCAAGAGAATGATTTTTGCCAAGTACACCAAAGTGCATAAACTGTTGCCTACCGGACTAGTAAATAATATGGAATTATTGGCAAAATATGCCTTTGGAGAAACCGTACCCAAGCGCTTGGCGCTTTATGAACAGTATTTATCTATCCGCGATAAATATTACCTGGACTGGTCTATAGATACTATCGTGAATTGGAAACAAACCCAGTACCAGGAGAATATTGTACATATTCACGGTGAGAAGGATCCCGTCTTCCCCATTGGTCACATCAAAGATTGTATCACGGTTAAAAATGGGACTCATACGATGATAATTCACCGATCAAAATGGTTTAATGAACACTTACCAACAATTATTTTGCAATAAGGCAGTTCTATTTAATATCTTTGAGGTAGAACTGGGTACGGGGTATGGATTACCAAAGTGGCAGAATGGCCTTACCCAATGTAGTACGACTTAAAAAAATAGTAATAAATTATAAAATTTAAAAAATGAAAATTATAAAGAATATTTTAATGATTTTGGGAGTTTTTTTCGTGGGAAGTACCTTAATATTTGCTGTACAAAACCAGTATAAGGAAACCGCCATGGTGATAGAAAATCCCAAACCTGAGAATAATGACGGAGGGGATGTGGGCTACCGCATTACAGCAATTGAGATACCTGAGGATTTAAATTTCGCCGGTGAAGCGGTACCTTTTGAGGATCCAGAGATTATGGAACGTGTTGATCGCGAGTTTTTGGTGAATACCTATTGGCAATCCAATGCCCTATTGTTAATGAAGAGAGCCAATAAGTTCTTCCCCATTATAGAACCTATATTGGTTAAGAATGGCATTCCGGACGATTTTAAATATTTGGCCTTGGCAGAAAGTGGACTTCAAAATGTAGTTTCTCCTGCGGGCGCAACAGGTTTTTGGCAGATAATGAGCGCTACCGGTAAAGAATACGGTTTGGAAATTAACGGCAACGTGGATGAAAGATATCACATTGAAAAATCGACAGAGGTAGCTTGTAGGTATTTAAAAAGATCAAAAGATAAATTTGGTAGTTGGACCTTGGCCGCTGCAGCATACAACGCCGGAGCAGGGGGAATTCAAAAGTATATGGGTATTCAGAAAGCGGATGGCTACTACGATCTTCTTTTAGGGGAAGAAACAGGTCGTTATGTATTTCGAATTTTGGCAATTAAAGAAATACTATCAAATCCTGAGAAATACGGATTCCATCTTGAAAAAGAGGATATGTATACCGCTGTTCCAACTTTTAATGTTGAAATTAATGAACCGGTGAGCAATTTTGCCGATTTCGCTAATCAATATGAAATAAACTACAAGATTTTAAAGAGGCACAATCCATGGTTGAGGGAGCCACATCTAAATAACTCTTCTAAAAAGAAATATACTATAGAAATTCCAAATAAAGGCTACTACAAGATTTCCAAATAATGGCAACTTATGTAAGGGATAATATTTGGTCCATTCTCATTGGAATCAATTACATTCTGGTGATTATTTTATCGGTGTTCATTGTTTTAAAAAACAGAAACCCTGTTAAAACTTTATCCTACGTATTTGCACTTATCGTCTTCCCATTTTTAGGCCTCTTGGGTTATTATTTTTTTGGCCAGGACTACAGAAAGGATAAGATATTCGACAAAAAATACATAAATGATAATAGTCGACTCAAGCGCTGGCAGAAAAAATTTAGTCTTAATAGTGCGGAGAGAGAAGATTTGGAGGAAGTTTTCGGGGAAGGGATCGCCAAGATTTACCGTTTATTAAGGAATAATGATAAGGCAGTTCTTACTTTTGATAATGAGGTAGATATCCTAATTAATGGGGAGGCAAAGTTTAAATTATTACGAGAGGATCTGAATAATGCTAAGCATCATATCCACTTGGAATATTTTGTGCTTTTTGATAATGGACTTGGGACCCAAATTATAGATATACTTTGCAAGAAGGCCGAAGAAGGGGTGATTGTAAGATTGATTTATGATGATGTAGGCAGTAATATCTCTACTAAAAATAAGAAAAAATTAACCAAGAGCGGTGTTCAACATTTTGCGTTCATGCCTGTTCTATTTTCCAATTCTACCAGCAAATTAAATTATAGGGATCATAGGAAGATTGTTGTAATCGATGGTGATATAGGTTATGTTGGAGGAATTAATCTGGATCAAAAATATGACAACAGCTTCCAAAATGATCGATATTGGAGGGATACACATCTCCGTATAACGGGAGGGGCCGTTGGAGCCTTGCAATCCTCATTCATACTAAGTTGGAATTTTGCCGCAAAAGAAGAGTTGGATATTGAGGAAATATTATTACCGAAACATAAAGCTGAGCCCAAGAAGCCTGTTGCCATACAGATCGCTGCCAGTGGTCCCGATAGTGATTGGGCAAATATTATGGAGGCGATGTTTTGTGCCATTAATACAGCCAAGAAAAGTATACTGATCACTACTCCCTATTTTATGCCCAATGCTGCTATTTTAACAGCATTGACCACAGCTGCCAGGAGTGGGGTGGAAGTTAAAGTGATTATACCTTATGAATCGGATTCCTGGGCAGCACAATATGCCTCTGACTCCTATATAGAAGAATGTCTAAATTCTGGAATAATTATTTTTAGATATTGCAAGGGTTTTATTCATGCCAAAACCTTCGTTATAGATGAGATGTTTTCCAGTATAGGTACTGCTAATTTGGATTATCGTAGTTTTTCACTAAACTTCGAGATAAATGCATTAATCTATAACAAGACGGTAAACGAACAAATGCGAAAACAATTTGAACTGGATATTGCCGATTGTGAGGAAGTTACATTAGACCGGTGGATAAACCGCGGAATTGGTCGTAAACTAAAGGAATCCTTTAGTAGGTTATGGGCTCCCTTATTATAAATTATATATATTCCCTATTCCTAAGTTCTGAACGTCTAGGCTCTTGTAACAGGAAAAATCAAAGGTAATACTACTGTTTTAAAAAAGCTCTATGGAAAAATCATGGACAAGGCCTTAGATTTTTTTCATCTGCTGTTGCATCATCTTTATCTGTTCTGCCAGCATATTTTGTTTGTCCAACTTTTTGGCCTCGTTCAATAGCATGGTCGCTTCTCTTTTTCTACGTTTCTGCATTGCAATACCGGCAAGGCTTAATTTGGCCATCGCCACATCATAATCCATATTAAGGCCAAATTTCAATGCTTTTTTAAAGTATTTTTCGGCTTGGGTAAGATTTGTCTGTGAAAAAATAATACCGTTTAAGTAATTGTAATACCCATTTTGCTTTTGGGTAAGGGCAGCATCCGGATTTTTTATTTTATCGAGCCATTTTTTGGTACCCTCCAAATCTTGCTTACGCATTCTTAAGAACGCCAATAAAATAATTTCATTCCTAAAATATAGAAATATAAAAATAGAGGAGAGGAGAATCAAGGAAATCCCATTTCCGATATTACCTTCTATAAATTGATATACTGCATAAGCTATAATCAGAGCAGCTATGACTATTTTTAAATTTTTATTGAACATATTACTATTTAATTAATTGGTATGTAATTTTAGATTTTATAGTGGTTGGAATCTTTTCTCCGCCCATTTGTGTCATTGTGGACATCCCACTCGTTAGGCTTTCTACTACCATATTTATAATAAAACCGGAATTAGTGTCGGCGGTGACCGTCGTGGTCTGTGTCCCGCTTAGTTTCATACTGGTATTGGCATCCGTTATATCCATTAATACCTTGGCCTTTCCACTAATCTTCGTCTTGTTGTCTACAATACTCTTAAGAGTCCAGGTATTGGTGGTCTTCAATTTACCATCATACGCGTTCTCCCATTTGTCATTTATATTGACTTTTTTATCAGGATAAATAAATGTCATCTGCTTGTAACTATTGGATAAAGCTTCCGATCCAAACTCATTTTCCAAGGATTTTTTCATCATATTGATAGCGAATTCATCTTCCAACCCCGAGGCCCTCGCCATTTTCGCTACCAGACTATCACCGCCCTGTACTTTCAATATATTACCATTCTTTGCCAAAACTATTTTCACTGGATTGTTCAAAATAGTATTGAATATTTTGGACTGCATGTCTTCTTCCTTGACCACTTTCGCCTTCACATTCATTAACTCGCCTTGAATACTGGAGGTCATTTTAAGGTTTAAATCCTTGAAAGTCAAAGTTACCTCATAACCATTATTGACCTCACCAAGCACTTTAAATTCCAAAATTCCATCAATATGATTCGTAATTTCATGGGCCGCGCCATCCAATTCCTGTGTGATTATTTGTTCGGCATCCTGTTTGATCTTAAAAACGTCTCCCTTTTTTAAGTGATATTGTAATGTGGTTTGTCCAAAAACACCCGTATTACAAAGGATGCAAACCATTAAAAATAAAAAGCGCTTCATGTTAAACTATCATTCTGGTTAAGCCGATGCAAAAGTAATAAAATCCTGTGGGCCTTAGGGTGGGCAATCCTAAAAAAATATTTTTTTAATTTGATTTGCCAATGAAAAAACTCTTTGTATATTTGCAGCCGGATTTTGCTGTCTATGAAGCAAAATTTAAACATTGTCAAAAGAAATTTAAGCATACTATAAAAAATACGCTACGATGAGCAAAAGAACATTTCAACCATCAAAAAGGAAGAGAAAAAACAAACATGGTTTTAGAGAACGTATGGCTACTGCCAATGGTAGAAAAGTTCTAGCTAGAAGAAGAGCTAAAGGAAGAAAGAAACTATCTGTATCCTCGGAGCTGAAGCACAAAAAATAATGATAGAATTGTTTTTTTAAAATAACAAGGTGTTACTTTTTCCGAAGTAGCACCTTTTTTTTGTCCAATTCCCTTTTTTCATATTTATAAATAACTATTAAAATGCCCAAAAGAAAAGATTTAAATTCTATTTTAATTATTGGTTCCGGCCCTATCGTTATTGGTCAAGCTTGTGAGTTCGATTATTCAGGCACACAGGCATTAAGATCATTAAGAGAAGACGGCATAGAAACCATACTTATCAACAGTAATCCAGCTACGATCATGACCGACCCAACCATGGCGGATCATGTTTATTTAAAACCTTTGACTACAAAATCTATAAGGGAGATTTTGGAAAAACATCCCAATATAGATGCGGTTTTACCTACTATGGGTGGTCAAACTGCATTAAATCTTTGTATAGAAGCGGATACTAAAGGAATTTGGGAAGATTACGGAGTAAAGATAATAGGTGTAGATATTGATGCCATAAATATAACTGAAGACAGGGAGAAATTCCGTGAGCTGATGCTTAAAATTGGCATAGGCATGGCACCCCAAGCAACTGCCACCTCCTTTCTTAAAGGGAAGGAAATTGCCCAGGAGTTTGGATTTCCATTGGTAATACGAGCTTCCTATACCCTTGGTGGTGCAGGAGCATCAATAGTCTATAAACCAGAGGATTTTGATGAACTTCTAAGTCTTGGACTTGAAATTTCCCCAATTCACGAGGTTATGATAGACAAGGCCTTAATGGGCTGGAAAGAATACGAATTGGAATTGTTAAGGGATAAGAATGACAATGTGGTCATTATTTGTACCATTGAAAATATGGACCCCATGGGAATCCATACAGGAGACTCCATCACTGTAGCACCTGCAATGACCCTATCTGATAAAACCTTTCAGAAAATGCGTGATATGGCAATTCATATGATGCGCAGTATCGGGGATTTTGCCGGTGGATGTAACGTTCAGTTTGCGGTAAGTCCAGATGAGAAAGAAGACATTATTGCTATTGAAATAAATCCTAGGGTTTCCAGATCTTCAGCTTTGGCATCCAAAGCCACTGGTTATCCTATCGCTAAGATAGCCGCTAAACTTGCTATTGGGTATAACCTAAATGAGCTGAGTAATCAAATTACAAAATCCACTTCAGCTTTATTTGAACCTACGTTGGATTATGTTATCGTAAAAATACCACGTTGGAATTTTGATAAATTTGAAGGTTCGGACAGAACTTTGGGACTTCAAATGAAATCGGTAGGAGAGGTAATGGGCATTGGACGTTCTTTTCAAGAAGCCCTGCACAAAGCTACCCAGTCTTTGGAAATAAAGAGAAACGGTCTTGGAGCAGATGGCAAAGGGTACACTAATTATGATGAAATCATTAGCAAACTTACCATCCCAAGCTGGGACCGAGTTTTTGTAATCTATGATGCCATACAATTGGGGATACCTTTGAGCAGAATCCATGAGATCACCAAAATAGATATGTGGTTCTTAAAGCAATACGAAGAGCTTTATCAACTGGAAAAAGAAATTTCCAACTATAACATAGAAACACTTTCCAAAGATCTTTTGTTGGAAGCCAAGCAAAAAGGCTTTGCCGATAGGCAAATAGCCCATATGCTGGATTGCTACGAGAGTGAAGTATACAACAAACGTGTAGCCCTAAATATTAATAGAATTTACAAGTTGGTTGATACCTGTGCGGCCGAGTTTAAGGCAATGACCCCTTATTATTACTCTACTTTTGAAGCGGAAATAGAAACTCCGGACGGAAAAAGATATGTGGAGAACGATAGTATTGTAACCGATAAGAAAAAGATTGTAGTCTTAGGTTCTGGGCCCAACCGAATTGGACAGGGTATAGAATTTGACTATTGCTGTGTACACGGTGTGTTGGCCGCTTCCGAATGCGGTTATGAGACCATCATGATCAATTGTAATCCCGAAACGGTATCCACGGATTTTGATATCTCTGACAAACTTTATTTTGAGCCGGTCTTTTGGGAACACATCTATGATATTATAAGGCATGAAAAGCCAGAGGGCGTTATTGTTCAACTTGGAGGTCAAACGGCACTTAAGTTGGCAGAAAAGCTTGATAAATACGGAATAAAAATAATCGGCACCAGTTTCAAGGCATTGGATTTGGCTGAGGACCGAGGAAGTTTCTCAAACTTATTATTGGAAAATAACATTCCTTTCCCACAGTTTGGTGTAGCCGAAACGGCTGATGAAGCATTGGCACTTTCAGATGAGCTGGACTTTCCTTTGTTGGTTAGACCTTCCTATGTACTGGGAGGACAGGGAATGAAGATTGTAATCAATAAAGAGGAGTTGGAAGCACATGTTGTAGACCTTTTAAGAAAAATACCCAACAATAAATTGTTGTTAGATCATTATCTGGATGGCGCCATAGAAGCGGAAGCTGATGCCATTTGTGACGGGGAAGATGTATACATCATCGGAATTATGGAGCATATAGAACCATGTGGAATCCACTCCGGTGATTCAAACGCTACCTTGCCGCCTTTTAATTTGGGTGAATTTGTAATGCAGCAGATAAAGGACCACACCAAGAAAATTGCCTTGGCACTTAACACGGTAGGGTTGATCAATATTCAATTTGCAATCAAAGATGATATCGTTTATATCATAGAGGCTAACCCTAGAGCATCCAGAACAGTACCTTTTATCGCGAAAGCCTACAAGGAGCCGTATGTAAATTATGCGACCAAGGTGATGCTGGGCGAGAAAAAAGTAAAAGATTTTAACTTTAATCCTCAGTTGGAAGGTTTTGCCATAAAACAACCTGTATTTTCCTTTAATAAATTCCCGAACGTAAATAAGAATTTAGGACCGGAAATGAAGAGTACCGGGGAGAGCATTTTGTTTATAGACAGTCTTAAGGACGACGAATTTTACAATTTGTACTCTAGACGTAAGATGTACTTGAGCAAGTAAACTTGGAATTTACGAATCTCAAGGAAATTATATTTCCTCTTTAATATAAAAACTCCTTTTTCCAATACTGACGGAAAAAGGAGTTTTTTTTTGGGTGATTATGATTATTGTCGCCGAGATGATATTATTATGATGTTAAATTCAAAAATTTCAAAATGAAGCCAAGTCTGCTTTAGGCTATATTTCCATTTTAGATAGCTATTCTGCAAATATATTTAGAGCTACTTCTCCACCCACAACAGGTAAGCTTATAGAAGTTTTATCCAAATCCACCGATAATTCGGTACCCGGATCAGGCCAGAGCGTGAATTCCTTGTCACTAGAGAAGACCATAAGACCAATTTGCTGGCCTTTGGGTATAATCTGGTCGTCTGGCATTAGTTCAAAGCTTAGATCGTAGAATTGCCCAGCTGCCAATGGTTCACTCTGGGTAAGGGATCTATGGTTTTGGGGGTCTGCCCAACCCCGGGTAATAATATTATCCGTTATTTTAGCATCGTGCCGGTCGTTCCAAGGCAAGGAAACCAACCATACCGATAAATTGGCGGCAGCTTTATTACTAGAAACAGAAATACTTATTTTCGGAGATCCGGAAATATGGATATCCTTTGATAAAACAGGTGTAACATATAGCAAACGATGGTTTGTGTTTTCAGCTTGGGCCAAAGTAGCTCCAGAAAACGAAAAATTATCCTCCAAGGTTTCCACACCTTGCCCTACCGTTTTTTCTGTACTTAATTCGCCTTTCTCGGGGGCACCTTTTTTCAAATATAAAGTTACGGGAGCTGCTTCAGGATTAGGATAATCCGTATATGGCGTTGGGCTTTTTTTATCATCTTTTTCACGAACGATCCACGCTTTGGCATCTTCTTCAACTCCATTTTCAACACCGTGCAAATACCGCGTAAACCATCTGTTCATCATGGTCAAAGGTGGTTCTCCTCCATGACCGTTCTGGTGATAATAGATTTGAGCGGGCAGGCCTTTGGCTTTGGCCGCTTTATAAATTCGATAACTATGTTCCGACATTACGTTCCAATCATTGAATCCGTGCGCCATTAATAAGGCAGCCTTCATGGGGCCTATATCATTTAAATAGTCCCGTCCTGCCCAAAAATCATTGTAATCACCTGTTATCCTATCCATACCATTTTTCATTTCGGTATCCCTAACAACCCTATTGCTATATGACCGTTTGGATTCATCACCACTATGGATATAATCATAGAGTACATCTATATCCTCACCCAAATACCCTCCCGGGGAACGAACAAGGCCATTGGATCTATA
The DNA here is from genome assembly GCF_014397245.1 of Arenibacter arenosicollis. Taxonomy (GTDB): domain Bacteria; phylum Bacteroidota; class Bacteroidia; order Flavobacteriales; family Flavobacteriaceae; genus Arenibacter; species Arenibacter arenosicollis. Next base: position 120,124 of record NZ_JACLHY010000009.1, read on the forward strand.
ATAATGATAATAAGAAGTGTTAGGAGCAATAGGAATAATGGCTTCCAAACCTTTAACCCCAGTTGTGGCGGCCGCCAGGGGTATAGTTCCGTTATACGAAGTGCCGGTCATACCTACTTTACCAGTAGACCAGTAAGCCCTTACCTTTTCATTCCCATAAGGTTCCGTGTATCCTTTTGCCCTGCCACATAACCAATCTATAACCGCTTTAGGCGCCAAGGATTCATTGTCTCCACCAACAGTAGGAGAACCTTGGGACAGCCCTGTTCCTGGGGAAGAGGAATGTACCACGATATACCCGCGGGGTACCCATGTTTGGATATGGGAATTGGAAATAATAGGCCTTTCTCCAGTCCGTACTACCTCGGGGTGTAAACGCTCCCCAGCACTGGCCCCGAGTTCGTGCCTTACATTCCAGAAACTATCTTGCAAATTAGGGGCAACGCCGGAAAAATAAGGACTGCTTATATAAATTATAGGTAATTTAAGCCCTTCGGTTTCAGTTTGGTTAGGCCTGGTTACCGAAACATGCATTCTGTCCTTTTTGCCATCCCCGTCGGTATCAAATTCAGTTTCAACCCAGAGGTCATGTGTTATCCATTTTGTTTCGTCACTAAAACCGGGAATTACCTGAGCCTCACCATTCTCAAAAATAGGAACGGATTTTTTTTCCAATAAAGCTTCACTTTTCTGAGCGGTGACGAGGGAAAGAAATCCAAATAAAAATGTAAATAAAAATGTGATTTTGTTTCTTATCATAATCGATTATAAATTAATATATAGAATTGGGTTTATATTAAAAGCGAGTATTTGCCGTTGTTTCCCAACCAATTTAATCTTCACCCTAACTAAGTTCCTACTTCCAAGAACTAAATAGGAAAGTTTAATCCCAATAAGGAATAATAGGTTGGTATGTTGGGTACTTTGGACCAAAGTATTTGATAATTTTATTGGAAAGGAGTTCTGAACCCACATGTAAACTGGCAATAAACAGAAATTTTATTGGGCGAATATAACTATAAAAGGCTGGACAAGGATTGCAATAAGTTAGCCAATATGTATGATTTTATTACTTCCTATTGATTGTATAAGCGAATTGAAAATAGAATGCTATGTCATGTAAGGTCTACCTTAATCACCTTAAACTACTTCACTCATTAATAACCTTGGCAATAATGGGCCAGATATTATTGGCTACAATCTTTTGTCCCTCAGCAGTGGGATGTATGCCATCTGCCTGATTCAGTTCTGGATTTCCTGCCACATCCTCCAGAAGAAATGGGATTAGACCAATATCATACTTTTGCGCAAGTGAAGGAAATATATCCTTGAATTCTGTGGTGTATTCCTGCCCCATATTGGGAGGAATTTGCATTCCCGCTAAAATAATGGTCGTATTTGGATTTTTCTGATGCACTACATCTATAATTTCCTCTAAATTCTTGCGCGTTTCTTCCAGTGGAATACCACGAAGACCATCATTGGCGCCGAGTTCCAATACAAATATGTCTATATCCCCATTTAGCACCCAGCTAATTCTATTTTTGCCACTTGCAGTAGTTTCACCACTTAAACCGGCATTTATCACCTTAAAAGGCAACTGTAAAGAATCAATTTTTGCCTGGATCAAAGCTGGAAACGCCTCATTGGGGTCGAGCCCCATACCAGCTGTAAGGCTGTTTCCAAAAAACAATATCACCTTTTTTTCAGTTTTGGTATCAAATATGCTTTCAGAACCATTATTCTCCTTTTTTTCAGAATCGGGATTCTTGGTGCCCAAATTCCCGCAAGAGGCGCAAAAAATAAATAATAAATAAGAAAATCTTAACAAGGTTCGCATGGGATATTGGATTAAAATCAAAATCATTTCTGTATTTTGCCTACTTCAGAAAAACCACGAAATAGACATTATATGGCAAAGATATTAAACGTGAACAATTTAGGGAAAATCTATAGTAGTGGTTCCAAAAAACTTACTGTATTGCAGGAAATTACCTTTGATGTGGAAGAGAGGGATTCTTTTTCCATTGTAGGGCCTTCTGGCAGCGGAAAAACCACCTTATTAGGTCTATGTGCAGGTTTGGACCAACCGGATTCTGGCACGGTGACCTTATGCGGTACCGAGCTGGGAAGTTTAAACGAAGATGAAAGAGCCATACTTCGGAATAGACATGTCGGTTTTGTTTTTCAGGATTTCCAACTACTGCCAACACTTACTGCTTTAGAAAATGTTGCTATTCCACTGGAATTAAGGGGTGATAAAAATGCGATGAAGAACGGGATGGAACTACTGGACAAGGTAGGTTTGCAAAATCGTTTTCATCATTATCCCTCACAACTCTCTGGTGGCGAGCAACAGCGTGTTGCCTTGGCCAGGGCATTTTCCAATAATCCATCTATCCTATTTGCGGATGAACCTACTGGTAATTTAGACGCAGAAACAGGGGAAAAGGTAATACAATTACTTTTCCAGCTCAATGCAGATGCCGGCACTACCTTGGTAATTGTAACCCATGATTTGGAATTGGCGGCCAAAACCCAACACATTTTAAGGTTAAAAGGAGGTAAGATTATTGCCAACCAGAAAACAACAGCCTTGTGAAAAATAATACCAGCACTACGAAGGCCGGGTTTCAGTGGCTCCTAAAAATGGCATGGCGAGATGGAAAAGCCAGCAGGAGAAAACTACTACTTTTTATGGCCTCTATCATTATGGGGATTGCAGCAGTTGTCTCTATACAGTCCTTTGGTGATAACCTTAAAAAAAATATTTCGGAACAATCCAAATCCTTAATGGGAGCCGATTTTATAGTGGATAGTAGAAATCCTCCCAACGAAAGGGTAGAAGGAATATTGGACTCCCTTGGGGGACCTGATGCCAAAGAAATTAATTTTCCCTCCATGGCAGCTTTCCCAAAATCGGGAACTTCTAAATTGGTACAAGTTCGCGGTATTGAAGGAGGATTTCCGTTTTATGGTGTTTTGGAGACGGTACCGGTATCAGCAGCGAATAACTATCAGCAAGAGGGAGCCGCTTTGGTGGATGCCACAGTTATGCTACAATATAACCTACAGCCTGGGGATAGTATTAAAGTTGGTGAAGTAACCTTTCCTATTGCGGGTTCTTTAAGATCCATACCGGGGAGTTCCGGGCTGTTCAGTTCTATAGCTCCTCCCGTAGTAATTCCGTATAGGTTTATCCAGGAAACAGGATTGATCCAAAAGGGAAGTAGGTTGGACTATGAATTTTATTTTGTCCAGCCCGATGCAAATCTAGAAAAATTGGAAAAATATTTGGATCCGCTCTTAGATGCCGAAGGGGCAGATTTGGACACCCATACTTCTACCAGTGCCAACCTGGGACGGAGATATGGTAATTTTGGAAAATTCCTTAATCTAGTCGCTTTTATTGCCCTCCTTTTAGGCTGTATTGGGATTGCAAGTGCTATCAACATTTACATAAAGGAAAAATTACGATCGGTAGCCGTTTTAAAATGTATAGGGGCAACCAAAAGACAAACTTTTTTAATTTATTTATTACAAATTGGAGCGCTAGGGTTGATAGGTGGAATTATTGGTACCATAGTTGGCTTAATATTACAGCAGGTGTTTCCTATATTTCTAGGGGATCTACTACCTGTGGATGTGCAAATATCCCTGGCGCCAAAAGCTATAGCCATGGGTCTTTTGTTAGGTCTCTTTATGTCTATTTTGTTTGCCCTTTACCCCTTAATGAGTACCCTATATGTTTCACCGCTTCAGGCTTTAAGGGTACAGGAAGTGGACCGGTCAAGATCTAAGAGAGGACTGGCGTTGGTCTCATTGGGAATTTTGGGCTTTTTATTTCTTTTCTCCTATTGGTTATTAAAGGATTGGAGATATTCCGTGTCGTTTGTGGCTGGAATTTTGATAACCTTCGTTATACTGGCAGGTCTGTCCGCATTGGCAATGAAAACCATAAAGAAATACTTTCCAACTTCCTGGAATTTTACTGCCCGTCATAGTTTATTGAACCTTTTTAGACCCCAGAACCAAACCCTCACATTGGTGTTGGCAATTGGTATAGGAACATTTCTAATCAGCACCCTATATTTTACCAAAGATTTTTTGTTGGCCAAGACGGCTATGGGAACAGACCCCAATAGTCCAAATATGATTCTTTTGGACATCCAAACAGAACAGAAAGAGGCTGTAGCCAATACCATTCTCCGGGATGGATATCCGGTATTGACCAATATCCCGATTATTACCATGAGGGTAAATAGCATACAGGGGAAGGGGGTAAACGATATCAGAAAGGATACCACTTCTACCATAAATTCTTGGATCTTAAACCATGAGTTTAGGGTAACCTATAGGGATAGCCTAATTGCATCCGAGAAATTGGAATCTGGCGAATGGGTTTCCAAGGTAACTTCTAAGGAAAAAATACCTATTTCCATTAGCGACAACTTTGCGAGGGATGCCAAGGTAGGGGTTGGGGACGAATTGACCTTTAATGTACAAGGTGTAATCATGAATACTGTTGTTGCCAATATAAGAACGGTGGATTGGGGACGTATGCAACTAAATTTCTCCATTGTTTTTCCTTTGGGCATTTTGGAAGAGGCTCCTCAATTTACAGTTCTTACGACCAGGGTAGCCGATGAAAATGCGTCGGCATCTCTTCAGAAGGAATTGGTAAAAGAATTTCCCAATGTATCCATCCTGGATATAAGACAAATACTGGTTGTTATAGAAAACTTATTAAACAAGATTTCTTGGATCATTAATTTTATGGCCTTTTTTAGTATCCTTACGGGGATAATTGTGCTTTTGGGTGCAGTAAGGACCAGTAAATATCAGCGGATACGTGAAAGTGTACTTCTAAGGACTATTGGAGCCAAGAGCAAACAAATATTGAAAATAGTGGCCTTGGAGTATCTGTACTTAGGTATTTTAGGAGGTTTATCTGGAATTCTACTATCTTTAATAAGTAGCCAATTGTTGGCTATGTTCGTATTCGAATCCCCTTTTACACCATCCTTATTTCCATTTTTGGTGCTGTTCCCTGGAATTACCGTGCTTGTTTTGCTAATTGGTCTGGGGAATAGCATAGGCGTTATAAAAAGTCCACCTTTGGAAGTTTTACGGAAGGAGGGAAGGTAGGCCGTACAGCACTATTAATTAATTTATTTTGTTTAACGTTAAAGAATAAAGGCTAGTCCAGTAATAGGAATATTACTTACAACCCTTACGACTGCAGATAAAGGGCACGTGCCTTCTGCAGGTCCGTTTTATAATTTTGTTCAATGGTCAAAAAATATTCAAGTTGCCATTTCTGGGTTTTTTGAGCGGTTTTGTTGTCGGGTTGTGACCAAGGAGGGTAAACACGAAAACCACGTTTGCCCGACTTTTTACCGTGGGATATAATTCCTTTTTCCATCAGGAGGTTTTTTGGAAAAACAAATTGGCCTAAGTGTGATTCCTCTCGTGAGGTGATTACAATAAGGTCTATTTCTTCAGAATCTTCCAATGGTATTGTTTCCCCGTTTACATTTCTTTTCCACAGGGTAACGAATTGCCCAATTTTTTTTGGAGTGATTTTACTTCTTCTCGCTTTTATAATGAGAGCGTTCAAATTAAAAGTGGAGGCCTCATATTCTTTGCTTTCCTTGTCCAGAACCAGGTTTGATGTTTTTAAGCCACATGGAACATAGACTTCTTCAACAATAAGGGTAAAATCTGTATTTACTGTATTCTTCATTTCTACAAATCTACCCAAAAGGCAAATATCCAGGTGCTAATTTGTGAGTATTAAATAGTGTTATCGGCCAATTTAAGCCTTTCCGCTTCCCAACCGTGATCTATATATTCCCAGGAAAAATCATTACCACTTACCTTAATTTTTACAAAACCTTCTTTGGTATTATGCCTTCTCCCTTTCCATCCGTTTCCAGCAATGGAGCCACCAGTTAAAAAATGAAATCGGTCATTGACGAATCCGTATTCCTTCCAGTGAATATGCCCTTGTAGAACCAATTTCAGATTATGGTTTTCCATTATTTTAAAAACATCCGAAGCATTATTGGCCGTTCTACTTCCCTCACCTCCATTTAATTGTGAATAGGTACATATCATGGGAATGTGTGTGGTGATAACAATGGGCGTAGATTTGTCCACTTTTTCAATATCCTGCTTCAACCACTCCAATTGCTCTAGATGAAAGTAACCTTTATATCTTTTGTTGTCCGTTACGTCCAAAGAATTTAAGGTAATAAAATGCCATCCTTTATGGTCAAAAGAGTAGTAGGTCTTCCCGAAATGCCTTTCCCACATTCCATATTTATAATCGGGATGATCTTCAGATTCCGGGCTTTCTTCATAGATAGCGAACAAGTCGTGATTTCCAATACAGTTATAAACAGGCATTTTAAATCCTTTGCTCATGTCTTTGTACAACGAAAAAAGCGATTCGCTTTGTTCGTAATTCCCGCGCATGGTATCATAGACAAGATCTCCGCCTGTTATTACAAAATCAGGATTCAATTCATTCACCTTATCTATGGCCATTTGAAATCCTTTTGGCGCATTCATTTCGGGTTTTATATGGATATCCGTTAAGAAAGCAAATTCAAAAGAATCCTCATTTTCTACTTCTACTACCTTATCTTTTGACGGTTGACAGGAAATCTGGGTGAAGGGAATAGCCACCGCAGCCAACCCCGATTGAAGCAAAAATTTCCTTCTACTATCCATTTTATTCTTCTTTTCCTCCATGATTTACTCCTTTATTAATTCATTTTGGTTAATTATCCATATTTCGGATACCTGAGCTCCCCGTTCTCCCTCACCACAGGTCCATTCCAGCTCCAGAACACCATCCTGTAATGCAGCAGTTGGAATTTTAAATTCATAAATAGGTTGAACTCCGGTCGTGATAAAGTCGTGCACAAGTGTATTCTCCGCCGTCAATTTTATTTTTGAACGGAAACGACCTGTATATGCCACTTTAATGACATAGGAACCATTGGGGTCCAAATCATTATAGATCATCTTCAGTGGCTCATCATATAAGCTGGTTACTTGGTTCATCCAAGATAATGGTGTTGTATGTCCGTCAAATCCTATGGCCGTAATTTCATGTACCCATTCCTCTCCTTTTAGACCAACCCCAAAACTGACCCTTGGCGATTTCAAACCTCCTGGGTCCTCTGCATAACTTTTATTGGAGACTACCCGGTTCCAACTCCTAGGTGTTCCAAAATTGTCATAATACCCTCCAGGACCGGGATTGTTACGCTCCAATAATTGGTTTATAGCTACCAATTTTTCAGATTCGCTTCCATTTTTTTCAATGATTGCGAGTTGATCTATCAACCACATGCCATCATTCAACGGAACATCTATATTATCTATAAAATTACCACGTCCACCTGCTGCGAAATGTTTTTCTACCGTCAATTGGGCACCAATACTTTCAAACAAATCATCGGCCAAGGCAAGGCATCTATTTTTCCATTCGGACATAACGGGTTCCTTTTTTGCCTTATATAAAATATCCTTGGCATCAACTATAGCGTTGATTGGACCTATAGCTTTGGCTGTTGACAATATTTCTCGAGCGTGTTGTTCCAATTCGGTCTCATAAATCAATCTTCTATATTGGTAAGCATCAAAATAGGCTCTTATAAGTCCCATTTGAAATCGGAAATTTCCTAAGACCTCCTTGGAAGCCTGTTTTTCCATATCCTGCCACTGTTGCAAGCTTGTAATTACACCAGCGTTATTAAGTAGGGGGCCTCGTAAATTATTTTCCAAAGCCATTAATCCCTGGGATACGGTTTCGGTATATTTGGGTCCTATAAAATAACGTGCATAATCGCGCAAGGTTTCCATAACCGGGGTTTCTGGATCCCAATCCTGATCGCTCCAGATTATTTTATTGACATCATCGTTGGTTCCTTCAGAATAACTAATACTTCCCTGTGCATATTGGTCAAAGGCATTATGAATTATTTTTTGGTCTTGCGGCCGTGGGTTGATAGATTCTCGTCCCAAGGTTATGGCATAAGCCAAATCCCAGTGTGGAATTGGGTATTGACTGCTTAAATTATGGGTGATATCGGGATATCGCCTTATAGGAATACCTGGATTAATTCGATCCGTAATTTCTTTTATGGGAGTTTTTATCCATGGACCGAAGACAACCCCTCCAAGCCAAGAGTACTCTTTGTTTATATGTCCATAAAAGGCATCGAACCAGGCTTTGGTAGGTCTAAAAACCTGTGGGGAAACCCATATTTTGGCATTAGGATGATATTCATGCAACACATCTGCTTCTATCTTCAGCCAATTGAACAATTCATCCGGCTCCAAATCCCCGGGATCTCCCCCTGGAACAAATAGTGCATCCAAACGGGGAATGGCTTTAAATACTTGGCGTCGTTCCTCAATTTCCACTTTTAAGGAATCTGGATCGGTATAGTCCGAACCCATATTGGGATACCACATCCAAACATCCATGCCATAGCGATCACATATCTTTGATTGTTCCGCAATCATTTCAATGGCAGGAATTTTCATATGAACATTTGTGAAATCATCATCGGTACGTGGAGGCATTATTTCAATGCTATTGGCATCGAAAATGGCCATATCACGGATGTAGTCGTCGAATTGCTGAACAGAAAATGCATCATAAGCATTGGTTTTGGGTCTATAACCCATTTGGTGGCCCCGGATAGAAAATTTAGGGGTAGACGAAATGTTTACATCGTTAGGCAGCAAAATCTGTCCCGGATACATTTCCAATTTCCTCAAAAGTTTTCCAATTCCATATAATACTCCCCTCGAGTCATGGCCTACAACCAGGACCACGTTATCTTTGGGCAGCATTGCTATTTTATATCCTTCCTTATTAGTTACGGGCATGGTTCCCAAAAGTTGTTGATACTCAATTGGGAATTTATTTAATCCCCCTTCAAGTCCAATGACCATACGGTTTTGTGAATGTTTTGGAAATTTATTTTCCCTGCTCAATACAATTCCACTCCTTTTTTCTATTTCATCCTTTAGTACGGATATGGCGTTGATAACCAGAGGATCTTTTTTCTCGAGACAAATAATTTTAGATTTACTCATGTCTATCTTTTGCCCAAAGAAAGAAGACGGAAAAAGCCCGATAAAACAAAGTGAAAGTAAAAATTGTTTAAAGCTTATATTCATATAAAATAGATTAATTCCCTCATAATGAATTGATTTAATATTGGCGTTTATAATTGGTCATATTGCTAATTCGTTATCATCTGATAGATTCTGGGCATCTCCCACGGCACCTTTTATAGTATTCATATCCTCGGAGAGTTTTTGACTAAAAAGTCGCAGGTCGGAACTGTGCAATACAATGTTAGCCCCTTCCTTAATCCATTTAATCTGAAAATTTGGATGGGCGGGAAAATGTATTCCGGCAGCAATTCCTTTTCTCCTTGCCTTATGAATGATCTCCTTAACCGTGCTTTCAAAATCGGGATGATCATATTGTTCCGGTAAACCCATATTTATGGAAAGATCATGGGGTCCTATCACTATCCCATCCAATCCGGGAACACTAAGAAGTTCCTCCAAACGCTCCACGGCAATAGTACTTTCAATGTTTATTAAACACAAACTATCCTGGTTAAACTGCTCTAGATAGGTCTTCATTTCAACAGATAGCTCTTCCTTCCCCGCAAGTACATTTTGTAATCGCTCTCCTTTCAACGGCCTGTACTTGGTTGCTCCCACCATTTGTTGTATTTGAGATACACTCTCAATATAGGGCGCCAAGACTCCTACCGCACCAGCATCCTTTGCCATACACGCCGCATAAGGGTCAGGACTGGGAATACGGACTATTGGGGACAAACCATGAGCAGTATACACCTGACATAGAAAAGTGAGTTCCGTTCTGTCCATAGGAATATGTTCCGTATCCAAAAAAACAAAATCCAATCCGCTGCCCTTTACAACCTTGGACCAAATAGGGGAGGTCGAAATAATACAGGTCCCGTAGATATTTTGGTTATCGCGTAATTTCTGCTTAAGGTTGTTTGGCATTGGTTATAATTTAGTGTTTGCTTGAAATGAAAATATTATTATTTATTTACCACATTAACGGGCTTGCCTTTTAAAAAAGCTTCCAAATTTTCTAAAGCAGTATTTAACAATCTACTTCTAGACTCTTTTGGAGCCCAAGCGATGTGAGGTGTTATTATACAGTTTTCGGCTTTTAGCAACTCATTGTCCTTGTCGATGGGTTCTTTGGAAACCACATCTACCGCAGCGCCGGAAATCTTGCCTGAATCCAAAGCCTCTTTTAGATCTTTTTCCACTATTAATTGTCCCCTTGAGGTATTTATGAGCATGACCCCATCCTTCATTTTGGAAATGTTGCCAGCATTAATAATACCCTCGGTTTCCGGGGTAAGAGGGCAGTGTAAACTTATTACATCCGAGTTGGCAAAAAGTTCATCCATATCCACCTGTTTACAGTTACTGGTCTCCAGTTCAGGCTTCTTACTGCTTCCTGCCGTCAAAATATTCATACCAAATGCTTGGGCCAATTTGGCGGTAGCTTGCCCAATTCTCCCAAAACCAATAATTCCCATAGTTTTTCCGTCCAATTCGATGAGAGGGTAGTTCCAGAAGCAAAAGTCCTTGCTTTTAGACCATTCCCCCTGTTTTACGGCACGATTGTGTTCCCCTACATGATGACACATTTCCAAGAGTAGGGCCATTGTCATTTGTGCCACGGCTGTGGTTCCGTAGCTGGGGACGTTGGTCACTACAATGCCCAATTCTTTGGCAGTATCAACATCAACTACATTGAACCCTGTGGCCAAAACACCTATATATTTTAGGGATGGTACTTTTTTCAATATTTCTTTGGGCAGAGGCGTCTTGTTGGTAAAAACGATTTCAGCGCTGCCTATGGTTTCAATAATTTTATCATTGTCATATTCAGTTCTGTCGTACACCGTAAGTTCACCAAAGTCCTTTAATTTCTCCCAACTCAAATCTCCTGGGTTTAAAGTATATCCGTCTAGAATAACTATTTTCATATTCAATATTTTATTTTCTTTTAAATGGATTAATATAACTGCACAAAACCGAAATCAAGGTCGCTTTTAAAGATATTATATCCAATGGAATTAGTCTTGTATTTCACCAAGGAACTAAATTTATTTATTAAATTTACACATTAAATAAATGCATATAATTATCTGGTTTATCAGTAGTTACAATATTATAATTAAAAATATAATTTTATTTGAGTACAGCACTTATCCAGACAAGGAAACTATAACACCTCTACTAAAAATTAGAAATTAAAAATCAATTTCAGCTTTGTTTGCATGTCTTTTTAGTCTCATTTTTTTCCTCATTAATTCAAAAAAAACTGATTCGATCCTTATTGGAGCACAAGGTGCTTCTTACAAATATAGCTTATATCACAGGCGCTATATAACCTATATTTTACCGAATACAGATTAAATATTGACCATCAAAACATTAATATACATAATACATCCACCCCACATGCTATTACTTTAGGTGGATATTTTGCATAATCCATGAAGAAGTTTCAATTATCATTGGGAGTTAGATGAATTGAACAAAGTCAATTTTTTAATTTATTAGAAAATTCTCAAGTATATCGCAAAGTAATAGGGAGTTTAGAGGATTTGACTATTTAATTTAATCTGTTTTTATGATATTAGAGAAATATTTATAACCATATAATCAATTCAAAATCCAATTTTTCCATGAAAAAGTTACTCATTTACATGTTTTTGGCGGTTATGCCGATATACGCTTTTGGTCAGGACCCAAAGTATAAGACGTTGGATAATGTGTATTACTACGATTCCCAGACTGTTGACCAAACGGACTATATGAAACAGAAGTGTCTAGTGGATATCTATTACCCGGAAAGCAAGGCAAAGGTACCCGTAGTGATTTGGTTTCATGGAGGAGGGTTAACCGGTGGTAAAAAGGAAATTCCATCTGCCTTAAAAAATAAAGGATTCTGTGTGATAGGAGTAGGATATAGGCTTTCTCCCAAGGTAAAGGCCGAAACCTGTATTGCGGATGCTACTGCGGCAATAGCTTGGGTCTTTAAAAATATAGACCGTTATAATGGCGACCCGAATCAGATTATTGTTTCTGGCCATTCGGCAGGAGGATATTTGGCCTTGATGTCTGTCATGGACAAAAGTTGGCTAAAGAAATACAATATTGATTCGGATAAGGTAGCTGGACTGGTTCCCTTTAGTGGTCATACCATAACACATTTCACTATAAGAAAAGAACAAGGTATCCCAGGAGAGCAACCCATTATAGACAAGTGGGCACCATTATTCCATGTACGTAAAAATGCGCCACCAACTTTATTGATCACCGGGGACCGTGAAAAAGAAATGCTAGGGCGTTATGAAGAGAATGCCTATTTCTATCGGATGATGAAAGTTGTGGGACACCCAAATATTACTCAATATGAAATGGACGGCTATGGACACAATATGACCGAACCGGCCTTTCCCTTGTTGGTTGATTTTGTAAGCTTAAAATCGAAGGTGAACTAGAAGGATTTAGTAATTCCAGAATTTTGAGCAATGATTATAAAGAATACAAACTTTGTAATGGTCAATATATAATATGTATTGGGTGAAATTTAGGTTATAAAACGCTTGCTTAATACGCTATATTTGTAAAGAGCGTGACAAATGTTTATAAAACATTAAATACAAGATATAATGAATATTGTAATTGCGCCTGACTCTTTTAAGGAATGTTTATCTGCCATGGAAGTGGCGGCCAACATTGCCATAGGGGTACGAAAAGTAATGCCGGCTGCCATAATCCATGAAATCCCGATTTCCGATGGTGGCGAAGGGGTGTTGGAGGCAATTATGGCAGGTGCTGGAGGAACAAGAGTGTCAGTTTCTGTATTGGACCCCCTTAAGAGGCAAATAAAGGCCGAATACGGCATTTTAAACGATAACAAGACTGCAGTAATCGAGATGGCCAAAGCTTCTGGTTTGGAATTGCTGAAGGAAGTTGAAAAGAATCCATTGACTACATCCACCTATGGAACAGGACAATTAATTAAGGATGCACTGGAAAAAGGATGTAATAAAATTATAGTAGGCATAGGAGGTAGTGCCACCAATGATGGAGGAGCGGGTATGATAAGGGCTCTAGGGGCCAAATTTTTGAATGATAAGGGGAAAGAGATCAATGAAGGCGGAGGTAGTTTAAACGAATTACACACCATAGATTTATCCAATTTTGATAATAAAATTCAACATTGTGAGGTTGTCGTTGCTTGTGATGTTTCCAATCCATTAACTGGTATAAACGGTGCTTCCATGGTATATGGAGGGCAAAAAGGTGGAAATAAGGAAGATTTGAAATTACTAGATCGTAACCTTGCCCATTATGCCAAAATAATTAAGACTACAGTGGGATTTGATATTTCTGACACTCCAGGTGCCGGGGCAGCCGGAGGGACTGGTGCTGGGCTAATGGCTTTTTTAGGAGGTAGCCTGGTAAATGGGATAGGATTAATATTGGAAACGCTAAAAATCGAGGAATATATAAAGCAGGCCGATGTGGTGTTTACCGGCGAAGGTAAAATTGATGAACAAACCTTACATGGCAAAACGATATCCGGGATTGCGAAGATGGCAAAAAAACACAATGTACCGGTAATCGTTATTACTGGAAAAATTGGGGATAACATAGACGGGATTTACAACATTGGAGTAAGCGCTGTGTATTCCATTGTAAATCAGCCAATGGAATTAAAGGAAGCCATTCGGCAGGCCCCAAAACTTATACAGGATTGTGCCAAAAATATAATGTCTACCATAATTTGTTTCAATTAAGCTTTTAGCCATATTTAGTAGGAATAGGAATGAGTATAACACCAAATAAACAATTGTCAAAAGAAGGAAGTATTGTAATGGTGGGATGCTTCGATACCAAGGGAGAAGATTTTTGTTATCTATATACCTGCTTGGTACAGCAAGGAGCTAGTGTAATTACGATAAATACTGGCGTAATGGGCTCTACCGATTTGTTTCCAGTACATTTTGAGGCCGAAAAAGTGGCTATAAGAGGTGGAGCTTCCCTAACTAGCCTGCGTAAAATAAACGATCGTGGTAAGGCTATTGAAGTTATGGGAAATGGGTCGGCAGGTATAATTGCAGATCTTTTTTTTCAGAATAAAGTGAAAGCCATCATAGGTATGGGAGGCGGTGGCGGTACATTCATTGCTCTTAAAGCCATGCAAACTTTGCCTTTTGGTATTCCCAAATTATGTATCAGCACTTTGGCAACGAAAGACCTATCCGCACATATTGGGATTAAGGATATTACCTTAATGCCTTCAATCGTGGATGTAGCCGGACTGAATAGTATAAGTAGAGTAGTAATGCGCCAAGGGGCGGCTGCCATTGTTGGAATGATGCAGGCCTCGGTCTCAAATAACGAAAGACAAGGCCGATCCATTGCCATTAGCGTTTTTGGCAATACTACAGCATGTGTGGACAAATGTTCGGAGTTATTAAAGAATAAAGGCTATGAGGTTTTGGCATTCCATTCCGTTGGGGTCGGTGGCAAGACCATGGAAGGATTAACCTTGGATGGTCACTTTGATGCTATATTGGACATTACTACTACCGAACTGGCCGATGAACTTTGTGGGGGAATATGCAGTGCTGGACCAGACCGAATGACAGCCGCGTCAAAAATGGGATTACCACAAGTTATAGTCCCAGGGTGTTTGGATATGGTAAACTTTGGACCTTTGGATACACTTCCGAAAAAATATAAGGACCGACAATTATTCAGTTGGGCACCAGATGTAACCCTTATGCGCACAAACGAAGAAGAGAACAGAATTCTTGGAAGGACTATGGCCGAAAAACTGAATAAATCCAAGGCTCCCGTGACCGTTTTATTTCCCAAGGGAGGGTTATCCAAAATTGGAGGAATCGGAGAGGTTTTTCACAATCCTAAAATAGATCAGGAATTGTTTCATTCCCTTAAAAAGTATCTAAATGAAAATATTAAAGTTATAGAGGTTGACTCTAATATCAATACTGAGAATTTCGCGGTTGAGTCCGTAAAATGCCTGTTGGAAATAATCAAAAACTAGCATTGGTGAAAATTTCAATGAAGTGCAACAAATAAAAATTCAACAATAATCAACTAATCAAAAGAAAAATTATGCCGAATCCATGGACAGGGAAAGGAAACCCCTACACAAAACAAGAAGTTAAAGATAGGTTACAAGCAGTTGTAAATCAAAAAAAGGCAATTATTGCTGCTGGTGCAGGTACAGGAATCAGTGCTAAATTTATTGAAAAAGGAGGGGCTGATTTAATCATTATTTATAACTCGGGTAGGTTTAGAATGTCCGGTCACGGTTCAACTGCCGGTATGATGGCCTATGGCGATGCCAATGCGGTAGCTATGGAAATAGGGGAGTTTGAGGTTTTACCCGTAGTGGAGGAGGTTCCTGTAATTTGTGGAGTTCACGGTAGCGACCCAAGGAGACGAATGTGGCACTTTTTGGGAAAAGTGAAGGATATGGGATTCTCCGGTGTGAATAATTTTCCAACCCATTCCATTATAGATGGTCATTTTAGAAGGGTACTGGAAGAAACGGGAATGAGTTTTCAAAAAGAAGTAGATATGGTGGATTTAGCCACCAAAATGGACTTGTTCTCCGTGGTATATGTGGGTAAACCAGAAGAGGCTATCCAAATGGCCGATGTGGGAGCCGATGCCATAATTGCCCATGTGGGTACAACTGTCGGCGGATCTATTGGGGTTACCAATGCTTCGGCATCTATGGATGATGCCCTGGAACGCACACAACGCATTGTTGATGCCGTGAAAAAATCGAATCCAGACACCTTTCTTCTTGCCCATGGAGGGCCGATCAATACACCAGCCGACGTAAAATATGTTTTGGAACATTGTAAAGGCCTGCACGGTTTTGTGGGGGCCTCATCCTTGGAACGAATGGGTATAGAACAATCCTTGACCAATTTAACCAAGGAGTTTAAAGCATTAACCCTTTAGTTCAATGATGGAAAGGAATTGGAAATTTGTAAAGAAAAAGGATTTAATGTTCGAAAAGGCCTTAGGGCGGGTACATCATTGGCATTATCATCCCGAAATTATAAAGCAGGCCGACTCCTATATGGTAAAAGTGGTCATGCCAGAAGGAGGGGGACATAATTTTCACGTTCATCCAGAAATGCACGAAATTCTTTACGTACTTAAAGGTACGGCCGAACAATGGATAGAGGATGAGATGCAGATTTTGGAGGAGGGCGACTCTGTCTATATCGGGGCCAATGTTGCCCATGGTACTTTTAATGCCGGGAAAGGGGAATTGGAGTTTTTGGCCATCCTGTCACCCCCAGAAGGTTGGGAAGCAGGAACGGTGGACGTAAGTGAAAATGCACCCTATTCAGAATATCGTCCACGAATCTGATCGGGTAATATATTCCCATTATCAAAAAACCATCAATTTATTAATTGGCCATAGCAAGTAATTAAATTAAAACGAACAAAATGAAAAATATAACTGCTTACCTTTCCTTACTGATCTGTGGAATGGTTCTTTTATCTGGCTGCTCTGGAGAAAAATCTCCCCCACCTCCGTTGACCTATACCGGCGAGAACCCTAAGGTCCAGAACCCTCTAAGTCCCGAAGATTCCCAGAAACACATTCAACTTCCTGATGGTTTTAGCGCTAAATTATTTGCAGCGGAACCCAATATAATAAATCCCATAGCCTTTACTTGGGATGAAAGAGGGAGACTTTGGGTGGTGCAGTCCAAGGATTATCCACATGGTCTTAGCAATGATGTTGGGGGTGATAGGATCACTATCTGTGAAGACACTAATGGAGATGGCAAGGCAGATACCTTTACGGATTTCGCCACCGAGCAAAAGTTAACGACCGGAATTACACTGGTAAAGGGCGGTGCCATTGCTGCCCAAGCGCCCAATATGGTTTTTCTGGAAGATACCGATGGAGACGACAAAATGGACAAAAGCACTGTATTGTTCGAAGGTTTCGGAACATTTGACACCCATGCGGGACCATCCAATTTACGCTATGGATTGGACAATATGATTTGGGGATCTGTAGGATATTCCGGATTTGAAAATCAGTTTCAGGGAAAGCCTGTTGAATTTAAAATGGGAGTCTACAAATTTGCCAAGGACGGCTCTTATTTTGAACCCGTGGGTCAATTCAACAACAATACCTGGGGACTTGGTTTTAACGAGAATTTTGAAATATTTGGATCGACCGCCAATAATAACCATTGTTGTTATGTGGGTATACCGTTAAAACATTACGATTATTTAAATAAACTGCCTTCATGGGCAATCAATGCCGATTTTATTCAAGGACACTATGAAATTACTCCGGTAGATACTATACCACTGCAACAGGTAGATGTTCGTGGAGGATATACTGCAGCCGCGGGTGCTAATTTTTATACAGCAAGAAATTATCCAGAGGCCTATCAAAATCAAATGTATGTTTCAGAACCTACCGGACATTTGGTACACATAGCAAAAATCGTCAAGTATGGGGCAGGGTATAAGGAGGTTGATGGCAGCAATATTTTTGCCAGTACTGATGCCTGGACCGCTCCAGTTTTTGCTGAAACAGGACCAGATGGAAATATTTGGGTCGCGGATTGGTACAATCCAGTAATTCAACATAACCCGGATAAGCGTGGGATGGACAATCAAATTTGGAATGCTGATAAAGGTGAAGGGAATGCCCATAAAAATCAGTTACGTGATTATGGACATGGTAGAATATATATAATTACCCATGAAGATGGTGATGATTCAGATATCACCTCCTTAAATTCCGATGATGATAAAAAGCTTTTGAAGGCTTTGCAAAGCGATAATATGTTTTGGAGAGTTACCGCACAGCGCTTAATCGTGGAGAATAAAAAAGTTTCCCTTATTCCCGAATTGATCAAATTGGCTGGGAACAATGATAATATTGATAAAAGTGGTCTAAATGCCAGTGCATTGCATGCTTTGTGGACCTTGAACGGCTTGGGCGCACTTAACGGTACCAATGCCCTTGCCAAGGAAGTGGTTGTTAATGCGTTGACCAATAGTTCCTATGCCGTTAAACGTGCGGCATTGGCTTTGATGCCTTTAACGAAGGAAAGTAGTGAAAGTCTGGCGCAATCGGGGCTCTTAAATAGTTCCGATCCGCAGATCAAGCTAGCTGCAGTTTTAAAGGCTGGACAATTGCCAGAATCAAATGGCTTGTATGCTGAAATAGAAAAAATTTCCCAAGACGATTCCAGTACTTCGGATAAATGGATCAATGCCGCACTGAAGATTTATTATAGGGAATCCAACTTTGAGGAAGTGGAACCGTCCTCTGTAGTTATGCTCGTACCCTCCGCAGAAGAGAAAAAGTCCATTTGGAATTATACCAATGAAAAACCTTCCGAAAACTGGATGAAATTAGAATTCAATGATTCGGGCTGGAAGAAGGGAACTGCTAAATTTGGAGGGGATAATATGAAGCATGTGAACACAAAATGGAGCAGTTCCGATATCTGGATGCGACAAGAAGTGGTTATTACTGATGAAATTATTGAACCAGTGATTAAAATTGCACATGATGACGATTATGAAATTTATGTCAATGGACAACTTTTGATAGCGGAAGCGGGATCCAGTGAGTCGTATAAATACATAAAGCTGGATAGTGAAAAGGGTCAATTATTTAAAAAAGGGAAAAATCTTATTGCTGTTCACTGCGTAAATACAGGAGGTAATCAACACATTGATATGGGTATAGGCAAAGTCGGTAAAATAAAGGCCGATGTCACCTTTATGCTCAATACCGTTAACCAGGAAATGGCTTATGATAAGACAACCCTTCATGCCACGGCCGGTCAGACAGTAGAAATAGTTCTGAAAAACAAAGATCAGATGTCGCATAATTTGGTGGTAATACAACCGGGAAGTTTGGACAGTTTTGGGGCTATGGTAGATGGTTTTCTAAAAAATCCGGAAGCAGAAAAAATGGGATATGTTCCTAAATCAAGATACGTATTGGGAGCAACGGATATGTTGACACCGGGTGTTACAGGATCTGTAGTGTTTAAACTTCCAGACACTCCAGGTATTTACCCCTATGTCTGCACTTTTCCAGGACATTGGCGTATGATGCAAGGAGTAATTGTTGTAACCGCTCCTGGATCCTATATTTCTGAAAACAAGGAAGCCCAAAAAATTTCCGTTATGGGCGGCGGTAGTTCCCATGATTTTCTCAATTTTTTTGGCATTGCAGATGGTAAGATCCTTAGTGCTGGCGGTAAGAACACCGTAATATACACAGAGAATCCAATGGAATTGGGAACTCTTGTTCCAAACACGGATATACTTTTATTAAGTAACAACAAACCATTGGACAGAAATACCAGAAATGCTATTATGTCAAGGGTTAATGAGGGCAAGATGAATATGCTTATCTACCATCCGAGTATTTGGTACAATTGGAAGGATTGGCCGGAATATAACAAAACATTGGTAGGTGGAGGATCTAGGTCCCATGAGGATCTTCAAGAATTTGAAGTTAGGGTGCTAAAGCCTGATCATCCCATTATGAAAGGAGTACCTGCCAAATTTAAGATCGTTGACGAATTATACCGATTGGAAAAGGACCCAGATGCTGAAATAGAAGTATTGGCAGTAGGCAGAGGCTTAAAATCAGGGAAAGAATATCCTGCTGTTTGGATCGTAAAACATCCAACCGCAAAAATTGTTGGCAATACTTTAGGGCATGACGAAAGAGCCCACGGATTAAAGGCCTACCAGACCATATTAAAAAATAGTGCAGATTGGGTAGCCAAGAAGTAAACGAAATTTATTAAAAGACAGCGAAATTTTCAAGCTTAAAGGCATATAGAGAGTGCCTATTACATTGGAGCACAAGTAAAGTTAATTTTAAAACTAAATTTATTCATAAGAACGCTTATTTTTGAAGAAACCTATAGTAGTTTCGCAAAATGAATTTAACGATTGAAAATATACTCCTTGTCGGTTCAATTCTTCTTTTTATAAGTATAGTTGTTGGAAAGACTTCATATAAGTTTGGGGTTCCCACTTTATTGCTCTTTTTGGCCATTGGAATGCTCGCAGGTTCTGAAGGTATAGGGGGAATCCGATTCAACGACCCCAAAATTGCACAATTTATTGGAATCGTATCGCTTAATTTTATACTATTCTCAGGGGGTTTGGATACCAATTGGAGTACGGTGAAACCCATTTTACGCGAAGGACTTGTATTAAGCACATTGGGAGTCTTATTTACCGCCTTATCCATTGGTTGCTTTGTATGGTGGATCACCGATTTTACCATTTACGAAAGTATGCTGTTGGGTTCCATTGTTTCTTCGACAGATGCTGCCGCTGTTTTTTCAATCTTGCGATCAAAAAGTCTGGCCTTAAAAACTAACCTGAGACCGACTTTGGAATTGGAAAGTGGTAGTAATGACCCCATGGCCTATGTCCTGACGCTCGCTTTTTTAACCTTGGTAGTTCACCAGGATCAAAGTGTTTTCTCCATAATACCTTTGTTTTTGCAACAGATGATTTTAGGGGGAGCAGCGGGTTTTGGATTTGGAAAACTTAGTAAATATGTGATAAATAAGATTAAGCTCGACTTTGAGGGACTCTATCCAGTATTGGTTATTGCCCTCATGTTTGTAACATTTTCGGCCACTGACTTCGTTGGTGGCAATGGTTTTCTAGCCATCTATATCTGCGCCGTGTATCTAGGCAATCAAGATTTGATACATAAAAAAACCATTTTAAAAATGTTCGATGGTTTAGCCTGGTTGATGGAAATTGTTCTGTTCCTTACATTAGGATTGTTGGTGTTTCCATCTCAAATTATCCCGGTAATGGGTGTGGGTTTACTTATTTCAATATTCCTTATAATAGTAGCACGGCCAATAAGTGTATTTCTAAGTCTCATTTTTTTCAGGATGAAAATGAGAAGACGTTTTTATATTTCATGGGTTGGATTACGTGGGGCCGTCCCAATTGTGTTTGCCACTTATCCACTTTTGGCGGGAATAGACAAAGCAAACATGATTTTTAATATTGTTTTCTTTATCTCGGTAACTTCTATTTTAATTCAGGGAACCACACTCTCCGTCGTGGCTAAATGGTTAGGTGTTGCTATTCCGGAAAAGGCCAAAAAGTTATCTCCGACAGATTTGCTATTTTCAGAAGATCCAAAGACAATAATGAGAGAGATTTCCATAAGTTCGGAATGCTTTGCTACGAACAAAAAAATAGTTGAATTGGGCTTTCCCAAAAACGCAATAATTGCAATGATAAAAAGGGGTGACAAATTTATTACCCCGAGCGGCTCAACTAAAATTGAAAGTGATGACACCTTAATAGTCCTTGCGGATCGATTGGAAATAATAGACGAAGTATATAAGACGCTCAAAATAAATAATCCCAGCCAATAAAATTTGGGTTTAATCTTATTTATGAAGATTGTATAAAAACTTTAACCTGCTGCCTAATACGGGGGCATTTGATATAAAAATACTTTTACCGCGAAATTTTAAATACAAATTTCCTTTAACTGTCTACCTCATTTTTACCAGCACCCAATTGTTATTAGAAGGGCTTGATGTCTAATTTCACACACTTATGTGATTGTGGTATCCTGATATCCGTATTTACTTTGTAGAAAAATATAGGATATGAAAACATTAATATACAGGGCGAAAACAACCACCGAATCGAGAAGGAATGCAGAAGGTACACATCAGGTAAATAGCAAAAGAATCCTTTGGTCAGAATCACGGAGATATATCTCCTAAAAGAGGTTCTGCCATAGGTGCAGGCTATTGGGGGGAAACCCTTGTGTTAAAGATGTACCCCCAACATATTACGACTTCTGATTATTTTTTAAGTGATTTTAAGGAATTATTTCCTTTTGTCCATTAATGGATTGGGATAATTATCGGATTGATCTTCAATGGTCTCATCCAAACAGACAAAGTCTTTTTCCAAAAGTAAAAATAGTTCCTTACCATTTCCAAGTGAAATTGCATTCTGAAACCCAACACGATCGCTAGTTGCCCAATCTTTTTTATCCTGCTCTGGCAGGTACAGGGTAATAGTATCATTTTTAAAAATGGCATCCAGGTTGGAGATTTGATCATGACTCCGCAACTCATAGTTGAAGATTTGGTCCTTAAACTCCGTTCGCTCCGCAACATAACCTTCAATGCAAAAGGTTTCAACTTCTGTCTTGGTAAGCCTATATCGTATCGAATTTCCTTTTATCCTGATTTTCATGTTACAATTTAATTAAAAACAATTTCTGCTTTTCATCGATTCCATTTTCCTTTGGAAACTATAATTAAAAACTTCGATTCCAGAAATAATGTGGAATTGAAATCTATTTACTCCTCTTTTTTTATCAATTCCCGGCTGTCCGTTTTATAGTTGATGGTTACACGAGTTCCCTTCCCTTTTATGGAATTGATAAAAAGGCGTCCATTTATATAATTCATCCTCTCCTTCATAAAGAAAAGGCCCATTCCACCTTCACTGTTATTTTTGGGTACCTTTCCCAGGATGGAGTCGTCAAAACCCTTGCCATCATCGTCTATAACTACACTTAAAACGTCGTCATTAAAATTAAGGGTAACCAAAATATAATTAGCCTCTGCATATTTTATAGCATTGTTCACGGCTTCCTGTACCACCCTATAAATATTGGTCTCTGCCAGCGAATTGAATCTAATATTTTCCTCGGTTTTATTTTCGAACAATATGTTTTTTCCTGTGAGTTTTGAAAGTTCATGGGTCATTTTCTGAAGTGCAGGAAATATTCCATGATCACTAAGCTCAGGAGGGGTTAAATTAAAAGTAGCAGTACGTACTCCTTTGATCAAGTCGCTTGAAAGCGCCTTGATATATTCTATTTTTTCGGCCGTTTTTTCCTTATTGGCCAAATTAATAGATTCTATATTAAACTTTAAGGCCGTTAACATTTGCCCAATTCCGTCATGAATATCTTTTGCAATTCGTTTGCGCTCCTCTTCCTGTCCTTCTACAATCTGGCTAGCCTGCAACTGCTTTTGCCTCATGGTCTCCTCATAATTTTCTTTGGTCAATTGAGCCACTTTCATTTGATTCTTTTTCCTTTCGGTAATATCGGAACACAAAATTAAAATAGACTGTTGGGCAGATTGGTGCATTGGAATAATGGACATATCCAACCATAGCGACTCGCCTTTGGCTGTTTTTATCTTTATTTCCTCTGTCCTTATATTTTTCCTATTGCTTTTTAATACTTCCATTAAGTACTGTTGTTGCCCTTCATCAGTGGTCAACATTTCGTATAATAGCCTATTTGTATCCTGATCATTACGCCCAAGAAGTTCATTGAACTTTTTACTGATAAAGACAACATGTCCATCTTGCTTGGCGCTTGCGAAAAGAGCAGCATTATCGATTACAAAATTAAGCTCCTGTAATTCCTGCAAAGATTTTTCCTTTTCCTGAAAAAGTTTTTTTATTTCCTGCGCACTTTCCTCCGATTTCTTTTGGGTGATCATCAAATTTTTGATGGTATTTCTAATTTGTACGGAAAGAGGTTTAAAGATGAAAGATATCTCCAACAACAATATCAGAAGTGAAAATGCCAATAAGAGATACTCCTTGAATTTTAAATTTTGTAGATGTGTTTTGCTAAGGGCGTCATATTTATTGACAATGGTATCCATCATGGCCAAAAAGGCACTTTCGTTTTTTAGGACCGCATCAATATCCGACTGCTTTGGAATGGAATTTCCATTTTCCTTATAATCACCCAAAATATGCTCTACAGCACCAACCATAGCATTGTAGTGCGGGTTTATATTTTCAAATAGAACTTTAACCTCCTCGTTTTCTGCCTTCGAAATACCCATGGCCATATCACCAAATTGCAATGTCTCATGGGCGTTCTTCCAAACGGATAGAGTTTCACCTAATTCTGTAATGACTTGGACGCGCTGTGAAGCATCCGCGCTTTCCTTTAACAGAAGTACTTCTTTGGTCAATTTTTGACTGTAGGCCCTTTGTCTACCCGCTATGTTGATTACTTTGGAATCATCCAATTGGGAATTCAAATGATTTTGAATAAGAATTTGGGCAAATATTATGCTAAGGGCAATGGTAGCCAACGCAAATAAATACCATTTACGGACCCTTAAAAAGGTGGAGGTGTCCAATGGTGTAAGTAATTTATCGTTGTTCATTTCCCAAATTCTGTTGCTAAAATAGTTGCTATCCCTGCAGTGCTTTACCTATAAGCTGTAGGGACTCCTGAGAAAGGGGTAACTTTAATGCAGCTTCATGGCCTTTTTCGGACATTTTTCGCCATGTTTTTTGAAGGATATCCATTAGTTTTTCCTCAGGGTATTTATGGGAAAACGGTTCAAAATAGAATTCTAGGAATACAAGACAAATAACATCTTCCAAAGTCTGTGTATCGGCATTTTTTTTAAGTTGTTTCTTTTCCAATAAAAAACCTACCTGATCTATCATTTCTTGATTATACCCCACCTTCTTAAGGATTGCACCGGCCTTGTCCGCATGAAACTTTTTTAGGTCCTGTCGCCATTTTAGATATCCTGTCCTGTTCATTTCATAGGATTCCCTAGGGATCTCCCATCTTCTGATATGCTGGCACCTCGCCGTTAGTTGAAGGGCCTCGGAAGATTCCGGAGCAAATGTTTTTAGTTTATCTGTCATCCTTATGGCGTACAGCAACTCTTTTGGATATTCCTTGCCCTGCCACATCTCTGTATTGGGGTCATTTTCATTAGCTTCGTCGAACAGACGGAAGGCTTCATTAAGTTTTTCTGAGGCCATGATTTATATTGGTTTTTTCCAAAGCTATTCAGAAAAACCAATATAAACAAAGCCATCCTCTATTTTAACCGGATATGTCGCTATACGGTCTAGATCTCCATTAAGATGTTTTCCCGTTTTTAAGGAAAAAGAATTTTTATGGAGCGGGCAGGCTACCTTGGGTACGCCCTGATCTTCTCCTATCATTCCTCGGGACAGCACCATTTCCATCTTGTGTGGACATAAATTCTGGCATGCATACCAAGTGCCCTCCCTAGTAAAATTGAATACTGCAATTTGTTTATCCTTATATTTTACACAGGCGCCACCATTTATAGGGAATTTGACCACAGCAGCCGCCTTGAACCAAATACTGACATTTTCAGATTCTACAACTTCGTAAGTGCTTAAATTAGATATCATCTTTTATTATTTTAGATAGGATGCAATTGTGCTGCACCTGTTGTTCAACATATTTATTGTTGGATTGTAAATTAAATCTCCAGGATTACAACTAAACCCAGGCCTTAGGCATTTTTTGCTCCCTTAGGGAAACAAACTCAATAGTATCATCAGCTTCTTCAGCATTCACAAAATGGCTGTAACGGGCTCTAATTTCTGGATTTTCAACGGCCTCTTTCCATTCACATTTGTACGTATCCACCAAATGTTGCATTTCACTGTCCAATTGATCTGCAATACCAAGACAATCGTTTATAACAACATCTTTTACATAGTCAATACCTCCTTCAAGTTTGTCCAACCATGCTGCTGTACGGGTTAGGGGAGGAGCGGTTTGTATATAATACATTAAAAATCGGTCCACGTATTTGGTGGCAGTAATCTTATCCACCCTTTCGACCAGCAACTGTGCGTGCTGTGGATTGGCACCACCATTTCCACATATGTAAACGTTCCAACCACCTTCAACGGCTATAAAACCAAAATCCTTATTCCTTGCCTCCGCACATTCCCTGATACACCCAGAAACACCCCCTTTAATTTTATGTGGGGAACGGATTCCTTTATATCGGTTTTCTATATCAATGGCAAAAGTTACACTTTCGTCCATCCCATATCTACACCATGTTGAGCCAACACAACTTTTTACGGTGCGTAACGATTTACCATAGGCTTGACCAGTTTCAAATCTTTCTGCGATCAATTCCTCCCAAATAAGAGGCAATTCATGCAATTGGGCGCCAAACATGTCTATACGCTGACCACCCGTAATTTTGGTATACAGATCATACTTTTGGGCTATCCTACCAATAGCCAAAAGTTGTTTTGGGGTAATTTCACCTGCAGCGACCCTCGGAACCACCGAATAGGTACCATTTCTTTGAATGTTGGCCAAAAATCGATCATTTGTATCTTGTATAGTTTCTTGTCTATTTGCGGTTTCATTATAGATACTTGCAAAGATAGAGGCGACAGCAGGCTTACAAACTTCACAACCATGTCCTTTTCCAACCTCGTCCAATAAGGAATCATAGTCCTCAATTTTCTTAAGTTTTACAATATCATAAAGCTCCTGTCTGGAATATTCAAAATGCTCGCAAATTGATTCCTTAACCACTTTCCCGAGCGATTTTAGGGTTTCCTTGACCAAATCGTCTACCATAGGTTTACAGCCTCCGCAACCCGTAGTTGCTTTGGTAGCCTTGGCTATTGCTTTTAAACTTTCATTGCCATCTTCCTTTACGGAACAACATATTTGCCCCTTAGAGACCGCTTCACAGGAACATACAACGGCAGTATCCGGTAGGTCCATAGCACTGCCAAAAGAGACATCCTCACCACTTCGACTTCCTAAAATTAGGTTCTCAGGGTTTTTGGGAAGGGGCATTTCATTGAGATACATCTGCAATAACATATTGTAATCTTTGGCATCTCCTACTAGTATACCACCCAAAAGTCTTTTGCCGTCGTGGCTTACATTAATTCGTTTATATAGACTCTCAGTCTTGTTTTCGAAAATAATGGAATGACCTTTCTCCGCTGGCATAAACGGAGTTCCAAAACTGGCCACATCCACACCTATCAATTTAAGCTTGGTGGACATATCTATTTCCGCGGCCATAGTAGTTTCCTCCAAACCTATTATTTGATCCACGGCAACACCCGCCATTTCATATCCAGGGGCTACAAGACCATATATCATTTGGTTATAAAGGGCAATTTCACCAATGGCGAAAATATTAGGGTCTGAGGTCCTCATCTTATTGTCCACCACGATTCCTCCTCGGGTACCCATTTTAAGACCGCAACTTTTTCCCAATTCATCCCTAGGTCGTATTCCTGCCGAAATAACCAACATATCTACATTAAGGACATCATCCTCTCCAAATTCCATTCCTATTACATGACCATTACCCAAAATTTGATTGGTAGCTTTGCTCAAATGGATATTGATTCCCATAGATTCCAATTTTACCTGAAGCACCTTGCTACTTCTGGTGTCCAACTGTCTGGGCATTAATTTAGGGGCAAATTCTACTACATGAGGTTCAAGACCCATATCCATAACGGCTTTGGCAGCTTCCAACCCCAATAGGCCACCACCTAATATGGCAGCTTTAGGTTTTTGAACTTTCTTTTTTATTTTATCCGCATAAGCAAGAGTCTCTTCCAAATCCTCTATGGTCCTGTATACAAATACTCCATCCTTATCCACCCCATTTATCTGTGGCACAAAGGGACTAGATCCTGTTGCCAACACTAAGTAATCATAGTTGAAGGTTTTTTCGCTTAGGGTTGTTATGGTTTTCGAATTTCGATGAATGTCCGTAACTCTCTCGTTGGTAAAAAGCTCAATTTTATTCTCTTGGTACCATTCGCGAGGAGCCATTGACAAACGTTCTGCGTCCCCATTTTCAAAATATTCACTCAAATGCACCCTATCATAGGCAACTCTTGGTTCTTCTCCGAAAACAATTAGTTTAAAGGAGTCTTGATCTACTTTGGCGACAAACTTCTCACAGAATTTGTATCCAACCATTCCATTTCCAACTACAATTACGGTCTTCATACTTCTACGTTTAAATGTTACGTAGCAATATTACGTATTATTACGTAATAATAATGTGTTTTTATAAAAATAAATACGTAGTTTTGTTGCGGAATTCTTAATTGAACACCTAAAACAATAGAAATTATGAGCATATCTAAAGCCCCAAAAGTAAGTCTAGTAGGTGCAGGTCCTGGGAGTAGCGACCTTATCACCATAAGAGGATACAAAGCATTGGAAGATGCCGATGTAATCCTATACGATGCTCTTGTAAGTATGGAATTACTCAATGAATTAAATACCGATATCCCAAAATTATATGTAGGAAAAAGATGCGGACAACATTCCTATTCACAGAAGGACATTAATAAATTAATAGTAGAACATGCCTTTAATTACGGACATGTGGTACGTTTAAAGGGAGGTGATCCATTTGTTTTTGGTAGAGCCAGTGAAGAATTGGAATATGTAGAGTCCTTTGGGATACCAGTGACGGTGGTACCAGGGGTAACAAGTGCCATTGCAGTTCCGGCTAGTCAGGGAATACCGGTAACCCGACGCGGAATTAGTAGTAGTTTTTGGGTGATGACCGCCACCAAACGCGATGGTTCCTTTTCCGAAGATCTGGAACTCGCCGCTAAGTCTTCCGCTACTATGATCATTCTAATGGGAATACGTAGATTTCAGGAAATCGCCCATAAAATTTCTCAGTTTAGAAATGTATCGACCCCATTCGCCATTATACAAAATGGAACAACCAGAAATGAAAGCTGTATAACCGGAATACTTAATGATGCCGATTCCATAGTAAATCAAATAGATGCAACACAGCCTGGAATAATAGTAGTTGGGGAAGTTGTGGCGGAACACCCCTCATTCTTTGAAGAAGAAATTCAAAGGGTTCTCAACTATTAAGAACCAACTTAGAATGCCTTATTTACAATACTGTAATTAAATCAGCCAATATTCTGAAATTTCGCAAATGCAAGCTCAATATTTTTTCACCTTAATAAAAATACATCCAATTTCCATAATTACGCAACAATAATAAGTAATAATACGTAGAAATACTTACTTTTGAATTGTTGAATGAAATAACTAATCCTAAAAACAATTCAGTTATGAAAGAATTTGTCTCTGCCAAAGCTACGAAATTAGAACTTTTAAACTTAAAGAGCGTTCCTATACGTACATTTTGGATAACCTCTATAGCCTTCTTCATTTGTTTCTTTGCCTGGTTCGGTATTGTCCCTTTTATGCCGGACGTAGTTAAGGACTTGGGCTTGACCCCAACACAAAAATGGAACTCCATTATTTTAGCAGTTTCTGGAACCGTGTTTGCTCGATTGTTAATAGGTAAGTTATGTGATAAATACGGCCCTAGATTATGTTATACGTATTTATTGATACTTGGTTCCATACCAGTGATACTTCTGGGTTTTGTACAAACCCCGCTTCAATTTCTAATATGTAGGTTGTTTATTGGCTTTATAGGAGCTTCGTTCGTAATAACACAATTCCATACTTCCATAATGTTTGCTCCCAATATTGTGGGTACGGCAAATGCCACTTCTGCCGGTTGGGGTAATCTAGGAGGAGGAGCCAATCGCTTAGGCATGCCATTAATTGCTGCTGGGGTTATCAGTTTCGGTATTTCCGAAGAAATAGCTTGGCGGTATTCTATGGTAATAGCCGGAGTTATTTGCCTGTCAATGGGTATTATTTATTATTTCTTTACCAAAGATACTCCAGAAGGCAATTTTAAAGAATTAAAGGAAGAAGGAAAAATGCCCCGCTTAAAAAAAGATGAAGTGTCTTTCCTAAGTACATTAAAGGATTATAGGGTGTGGATTCTATTTTTGGTATATGCAGCCTGTTTTGGAATTGAGCTGACCGTGTATGGCACCATGGATGATTATCTTCAGAATAGATTTGGTCTTGACCGCTCAACAGCAGGTAACTTGGTGTTATCCTTTGCCCTAATGAACATTTTTGCCAGGACTTTAGGTGGATATTTTGGCGATCTTTTCGGAAAGTTTCGTGGCCTACGTGGCAGGGTTATTTTTCTTGCCTTGATATTGGCGGCCGAAGGAGTAATGCTTTCTGTCTTTTCCTTAACCACCAGTTTGGTGTTCGGAATGATATTTTTAATAGCATTTAGCCTCACAGTTCAAATGGCGGAAGGTGCCACCTTCTCGGTAGTTCCTTTCATTAACAAAAAGGCTATAGGGTCCATTTCCGGAATTGTGGGTGCAGGTGGAAATGTTGGTGCTTTTTTGGCCGCCATGTTATTGAAATCCAAATCGGCAGTGGCAGAGAGTGCAGCCATAGCGGCTAACAGCGAATTAGGCGAACAAGCTGTTAAGGCAGCTCAGACCACGGCAGCAGCTTCAGCAGTTTCCAATGGGTTCTTTATTATAGGTGGATTTATAGTGAGTGCAGCCGTATTATCCCTGGCCATTAGGTTTGCTACATCCGAAGAAAAAGCCGTCATCGATGAAACCAAAGCTGAACTTGCATTATCAGGTATGGATAAATAGGAGGGCAGCTAAATGGGATGTTTTCCCAAAATAGAACCCAATTCATTGAAATTCAAATCCAATTACGGAATCAGCAATTATTAATACCTAATTCCGTAAACCTGACCAAAATATGAAATAAGCCATAATAGTTCTTGATTTGAACTGAAATCAACGATTCACGAACACCAAAAATTAAATTAAAAATTCGTGAGTAAAAGTTTAATGGCGAATTACATCTGGCCTCTTAAAAACAAATACATAAAAACAGATGAAAAGAATATACCTATTATTTACCGTTATAGCCCTATATGGACCATTATCCAATGCCCAATTTACATTGGATGGTGAATTTAGACCTCGTACCGAATTACGTCATGGTTTTGGAAACCTAATCTCCGATGATGCCGATGCCGGTTTTGGGGTATCAACCCGTTTACGATTAAATGCTGGTTACGATATAGAGGCCTATAAGTTTTATGTAAGCCTGCAAGATGTTATGGTATGGGGAGAAAACAGACAACTTCTTCCTGATGATGAGAATAATTCCTTTGCTGTATTTGAGGCTTGGGCCGATATTAATCTGGGAAGTGGTTTTTCCACCAAATTAGGAAGACAGACCTTGGATTATGACGACCAGCGTATTTTGGGCAGTGTTGGATGGACACAACAGGGACGTAATCACGATGCCGCCATTTTCAAATATGCCAAGGAGAAATTTCAACTGGATCTTGGATTGGCCTACAGCCAGGATTACGACAACCCCAGTGGATTTCAATCGGTAAGCACTGCCTATAATACAACTGGATTCTTTTCCTATAAAACCATGCAATACCTTTATTTAAAGGAAAATTGGAAAAATTTAAGTGGGAGCCTATTGCTGTTGAACAATGGCTTCCAAAATTTTGAAACGGATGGAACCACACCGGATGGGCTAAGTAATCTGCAGACCCTAGGAACACATTTGGACTATAAAAAAGGCAGTTTCGGTGCAGCCTTGAACGCTTATCTTCAAACAGGTGAAAGACAGGGTGCTGTTGATGTGGGTGGAGCTTATTTGTTGGGACTGGATATTAACTATACCGCTTCAGCCAAAGTAAGTTTAGGGGCAGGTATGGAAATCATTAGTGCTAATGATGCCAATACAAGTGATAAAACGGAAGCGTTTTTCCCACTATATGGTACCAATCATAAATTCAACGGATTTATGGATTATTTCTACGTAGGCAATCATGCCAATTCCGTAGGCTTGTTCGATGTTCATGTGAGTGCCAATTTTAAACTTGGAGAAAAATCAAGCCTTCTACTAAAGGCGCTTAATTTTAGTGGAGAGCAAGCATTACCCAGTGGCGAAAAATCTCTGGGTACGGAAATAGATCTTGTGTTTTCACAGGCATTCAACGGCTATTCCCTACAATTGGGTTATTCCCAAATGTTTGCTGGCGATGGAATGTATGAATTAAAAGGCATCACAGAAGATGCCTCGGCCAGTAGCCAAAACTGGGCATGGGCCATGTTGGTCATCAAGCCCAAATTTTTGAATACTTCAAAATAAGAAAATTATAATCAAAGCCCCCCAATTAGTGGGGCTTTTGATTTAAGAGCGTCACTTGAAAATTATCTTCAAAAGCCCGGTTGGTCATACTTAGCCACCATATTAAAACTATAGCTCATGTGCCATTGCTAATTAGATTTATAATCAAAAATGAAGAATCTATTTTCACCGTATGAATACTTAGTTTTAATTTTATCCTATATTTGTTTGGAAAGAAAATAACAATTGTGAATAAAACTACGCGTATTGTATTGGCTGATGACCATTCCTTGGTAAGGGATGGAATTCGTGCATTATTGGAGGAAGATGAAAATTATGTGGTGATCGGAGAAGTCTCCAATGGTAAGGAGGCCGTTAAAATGGTACTGGACAAGAATCCTGATCTCTTAATAATTGATATCCGAATGCCAGAAATGAATGGCATAGAAGCTGTAGAGGAACTTAAAAAACATTCTTCTACAACGAAATGTATTATACTTTCAATGCACGATTCCGAAGAATATATCCTTAAATCGGTTAATGCCGGAGCTAGTGGTTATCTCTTAAAGGATACCGGTAAAACAGAATTTCTTAAGGCCATTTCCACAGTGGAACAAGGTGGAAAATATTTCAGTGGTGATATTTCCAATGTTTTGGTAAACAATTTATTGAGTCAAGGAAAGGCTAAGCAGGAGAATCAATTACCAACAACAAATGGAAATAACTCCTTTGGAATTACAAGTAAGGAACTACAAATCTTAGAGCTTGTACTTTCAGGGCTTACCAATAAGCAAATATCGGAAAAACTTCAAAAAAGCAAACGCACCATTGAAACCCATCGCTTTAATCTAATGCGAAAGATGGGGGTAAATAACCTTATGGACCTGGCGAAGAAAGCACAGGAATATAAGTTGGTATAACTTATACCTGATCGGTAATTATTTACCACCCTACTTAAGTCAATGGCTTATTTAGGTAAGTGTTAATTCGGTAATATCCAATATACGATCACTTTTATTGTCTTTTCATCAATATTCTGCTTAACTATTATCAATAAAATACTACGTATTTATACTTAATTTGGTAATTTTAAACCATTATTAAATGGTTTCTTTTAATACCAGGATTTTATGCAGAAAAAGAACGAACATAAAACTATTTGCTCCTATTGTGGGGTTGGATGTGGAATTTTGGTAGAACAGGACTCCAAGGGCAATATTAGTGTTGAAGGAGATCCCGATTATCCGGTGAACAAGGGCATGCTCTGTTCCAAGGGGAAAAACCTCAATTATGTAGCCCAGGATACCAGTGATCGTATTTTGTATCCTGAAATGAGATGGAGTAGAAACCACCCTTTGCAAAGAGTATCCTGGGATACGGCCTTTGATAGGGCCGCAGCCGTATTTAAGAGCATTATTGAAAAGCATGGCCCAGATAGTGTGGGCTTTTATGTTTCGGGTCAATGTCTTACAGAAGAGTATTACTTAGTAAATAAACTCACCAAAGGCTTTATTGGCACCAATAATATTGACACCAATTCCAGGCTATGCATGAGTTCTGCAGTGGTGGGCTACAAAAAAATGTTGGGTGAAGATTCCGTGCCCATTTCATATGAGGATATAGAACTTTCAGATTGCTTTCTTATTGCCGGGGCAAATCCGGCCTGGTGTCACCCCATTCTTTTTAGAAGGATAGAAAATCATAAGGAGAAAAATCCTGATGTAAAAATAATAGTCGTAGATCCCCGTAAGACGCAAACCTGCGCTGCAGCAGACCTACATTTACAGATTTTACCAGGGACAGATGTTATTCTGTTTAACGCCATGGCCCGTTGGTTGATAGAAAAGAAAAAGATAGACAGGAATTTTATTAAAAAGCACACTGTAAATTTTGATGCTGTAAAGGAAAGTGCCTTTCAACTTTCTTTAAAAAAGGCAGCCGAACTGTGTGGTGTTTCCGTGGAGGATATTAAAAAGGCCGCAATGTATATTGGCAACGCCAAGGCTTTTATAAGCATGTGGACTATGGGTCTAAACCAGAGTGTTATTGGAGTCTCTAAAAATGTTTCTTTAATGAACCTGTCCTTGCTTACCGGGCAGATCGGGAAACCAGGAGCCGGACCTTTTTCACTTACGGGACAGCCCAACGCCATGGGGGGTAGGGAAGTAGGTGGAATGGCTAGTTTATTGGCTGCCCACAGGGAATTGGGCAATCCCAAGCACCGTAAGGAGGTGACAGATTTCTGGGGAGGAAAAGAAATAAAATCAGAACCCGGATACACTGCAACCGAAATGTTCGATGCTCTGGAAAGTGGTAAAATGAAAGCAGTTTGGATCATTTGCACCAATCCCATTGTAAGTATGCCCAATGTTCACAAGGCAGAAAGGGCATTAAAAAATGCAAGTTTTGTAGTGGTTCAGGATATTTCCCATAATTCCGAGAGTACCAAATTTGCAGATCTGCTTTTACCCGCTGCCGGCTGGTTGGAAAAGGATGGAACAATGACCAATTCAGAAAGGCGTATAAGTTATCTTCCCAAAGTGATAGGTGCCCCAGGGGAAGCTTTACCGGATGCTGAAATATTATGGAAGTTCGCCCAAAAAATGGGGTATCATGGATTTGATTATAAAAATACCAGTGAAGTGTATGACGAACATTGCCTTTTAACCAAAGGCACCGAAATAGATATAACAGGCCTTTCCCATGAAAGATTAAAGCGGGAAGGTAGTTTTCAATGGCCGGTTCCACACGCCACACATATGGGTACCCCAAGATTGTTTACGGATTATCAATTCTTTACCAATGACAAGAAATCGCACTTTAACGCCCCTGCTTCACTTTACAACAAGTCTGAGATAACAACTCCTGAATATCCATTAATACTCAACACCGGAAGGGTAAGGGATCAATGGCATACCCGCACCAAAACAGGGAAGGTAAAGCGGCTATTGACGCATATTCCCGATCCGTATTTGGAAATGAACAAGGTGGACGCCTATTTGCGAAAATTAAAGGATGGGGATATAGCCGTCATAAAAAGTAGAAGGGGAACGGTTCGGGTAAAGGTAAAGGTGAATTTCGACATTCGCGAAAAGGTAGTATTCCTTCCCATGCATTGGGGGAAAGTGCTCAATAACGATTTTGGACGGGCCAATAATTTGACCAATGACCTGGTTGACCCAGTTTCCAAAGAACCCGATTTTAAATATTGTGCCGTAGAAGTGGCTAAATATGTAAAACCCAAACAGAAGATTCTCATTATCGGAGCGGGAGCTGCCGCTTATAGATTTGTTCAAACCTATAGGGAGAAAAATGAAACCGATGAGCTCCATGTATTCTCCAAGGAAAAAGATCCATTTTACAATCGAGTATTGCTCCCTGAATATGTGAGCGAGGAACTTACTTGGGAAGCCTTGGAAAAATTAAAAAAAGGCGAACTTCAAAAGTTGAATATCACCCTGCATTCTGGGATTGGAGTAACGCAAATAGACAGGACTAATAAAACCATAATGGACGACAATGGTTTAGAACATACCTATGATATCCTTATAATGGCCACAGGTAGTCGCGCTTTTGTGCCAAGTGAGGTACAAATAAATATGCCCGGTCGCTTTACTATGAGAGAACGCGGGGATGCCGATAAATTGCGTAAATATTTACAGGATACAGGGCTTCCCGCGGAGGAACAGCATGTGGTTATTGTTGGGGGTGGGCTTTTAGGCCTTGAGTTGGCAGCGGCCCTTAAGAATAGGAATGTTAATATCAGTATTATTCAACGTGCCCCTAGATTAATGGAAAGACAGTTGGATAGAATTGCAAGTCGACTTTTGGCAGAGGATGTCAATGATCGGGGAATCAAGGTTTATTATGACAATGAGGTAAGTACGGTGTTTGAGGAAAGGGATGATAAAAATTCACTCTCAATTACCTTAAAAACTGGAAGGACCGTAAAGTGCAATGCCATAGTTTACGCCATTGGCACACGCCCCAATATTGAATTGGCAAAACATACCGATCTTAAAACCGGAAGGGGAGTGGTAGTCAATGAATATTTACAGACCAGTGATCCCAATATTTTTGCCCTAGGTGAAATTGCTGAATTTAGGAATGCACTTTTTGGAATTACTTCGGCCGCCGAGCAACAGGCAGATACTGCGGCAAAATACATTTTTGGGGATTTTAGCAGTATTTATAATGGGTCCATACTCATGAATATTCTAAAGTTTGAAAATCTGGACCTATGTAGTCTGGGGATGGTGAATGCTCCCATGGACGACAGTAGCTATGAGGAAATAATTCTGATGGACGTCAGCAAAAAATATTATAAGAAATGTATAGTTAAGGATGACACCTTAAAAGGTGCCATTTTAATGGGGGATAAAAATGAGTTTGCCGAGTTTAAAAGACTAATAGAAGAGGAAATTGAATTATCGGAAAAACGGAACGAGCTACTAAGAGGGCAATCGAATTCCGTTCCCTTAAAAGGAAAATTGGTTTGCTCCTGCAGTCAAGTCGGGGAAGGCAATCTAATAGAAACTATCAACGGAGGCTGCGAGGACTTCTCTAAACTATGTTCTGAAACAGGGGCCGGATTGGGATGTGGAAGTTGCAAACCCGAGATACAGGATATCCTGCGTAAACAATTACAAACGGTTACTTCATAAAACACAATATTATGAATGATGATTTACATAGAATACTGATCAAAGGGGGGGTAACCTCTCCTGGAGAACTTAAGGATATCATTGCCATGTTGGAAGCGGGCGGGCTGAAGGAAGTATTTTTTGGATCCCGACTGGATCTATTGTTTCCTTTAAAAAATGCCAAGGAGGAACAACTGGAACAAATATCAAAATTTAATACGGATATCATTGCCGATAGAAGCTATCAAAACATAGTATGTTCCTACGTGTCCGCCGATATTTTTGAAATGACCTACTGGCTAAAAGGTTCTACATATTTGTACATTTTGGAGGGTTTTGATTATCTGCCAAAATTAAAGATCAATATTACCGATCCCAAGCAGCGCTTGGTTCCCATTTTTAGCGGTAACCTAAACTTTATAGCATCGGACAATGAGGATTATTGGTATCTTAACGTTAAACTGCCCCACTGGGCAAAGTCTGTTTACTACCCCGTACTAATTTATAGCTGGGACATTAATACTGTAGCCAAGGCCATTGAGGAAATATATACTGACATAGCGGATATAGATGAGCTGTTTTTTGTCCTCAATAAAAAATTGGATACCAACAACAGGACTATTGAGAGAGAACTGGAGATTCCCTATATTAAATTTCCATATTATGAAGGAATGAACAGGATGGGATTGGATGAATATTGGTTGGGACTTTATTGGAGAAACAATAGATACGATCTGGATTTTCTAAAAAAATTATGTGGGTTTTGCTTGGACAACAGTATTGGAAAAATATGCATTACACCATGGAAATCATTCATAATCAAGGGTGTTAAAAGTTCCAGTAGGCCCGAACTTGAACGTTTCTTGGGACAAAAAGGAATAAATATTCGTCATTCGCAATTGGAAATGAACTGGCATCTCCCAGTGGATGACATGGAGGCTTTGGAGTTAAAAAAATTCTTGGTGCTTAGTTTTGACCAGAACGATATAAGTACCTACGGTCTTACCTTTGGAATAAGTAATGAAACGGGAAAAAGAACCCATTTCTCTTCCGTTATCATTGAAAAAAACACCCAGCCCACAATAGTTAAGGATTTTGCCGTGAGGCCTACCTACAATGTGTTGCATTTCAGAAATTTTGATCCCAACACCCAAGAATATCAAGTGTACGCCCAAGACGTGGATAAGATAGAACTCCCCGGTCTTTTAATGGAACTTAGTAAAAATTATTTCGATCAGTTGGGCAGGGCAGTGGTAAAAAAAGAAGCCCCCAAGAATACAAATGATGACCAATTGAAAGAGGTGTATCAATGTACTTCCTGTTTCACCGTTTACGATGAAACTTATGGGGATGCCAAATCCCAAATTCCCGCTGGAACGGCATTTAAAGACCTTGGCGAGGATTACAGTTGTTCTGTTTGTGGCGCCTCCAAAGCCGGATTTGAGAAAATGAAATTGCAGATATTGTAGTGGGACCATATCTTGGCAAACTAATTTTAAGGTATTAAATAGTCTATATGCCTGCCTAGACAAAAACTATAAAACCAGAATAAGAAGTGGTTGGGCGAAATTGGAAATCGCTATTTATTAAATAATATTAGCCAATTCTGGTACACCTTGCGATTCTTGAAATGAGGTTCCAAGTATTTTAAACCATCCTTGAACCCCCTTTTTTTATCAATAAGTAAGTAGGTATTTGGACTATAGGAGAGTGAATCCAAACGCGAAACCATGACTTGATCATTTATGTCCCAAAGAGATTCCTTCCAATCATCATTATTTTGAAATTGTATTTCCCTATTTGTTGTGTTATGTTTTAACTTTAAGGTAATTTGATGCGCATCAGAATAGATAGGTATAGAGGAAAGGAGATAATCATACACAACAACTGTCTTATGGGTTTTGAGAGTTACATTGTTAATATATCCCATTAATTCTTTGGTCGAATTAAAGGTTGGACCATTATGAGCCATTAACGAAGTTGAAATTAAAATCAAAGCTGCGCCAAAACCTGCACCTAATATCGCTGGCTTTTCTGGTCTAAGATTATCCACAAGAAAATAAATTACAGCTAGGACTATCAGCGATATAAAGCTATTAATTAATGTTCCGGTAGAAATTTGAACGAAATCTGGTTTTATAATCCACAAAGCTAGAATACCCGTGAACAAACAACCCATCAGGGCTGCATATACCATGTTCAAAGTACTCCTGATTGCTTTTGTAGCCTTAATCAATTGTGCAGCAATTAAAATGGCCACCAACCAAAAAGACGGTAGGATATAAAGGACCATTTTATTCTTAAAGATTGAAAAAATCAAGAAAAGGCAACCCATTGAAATCAGTAATAACCTATCCTCCCTTCCCATATTCAGGATTTTCTTTCCTTTCTTTTTAAATTGATGTGGTATTATCCACCACCAAGGAAGCACTAGAGCGATGATTAAGGGTATGTAAAACCAGAATGGTTTGGAGCGGTTAAATGATTTATACGCCATTCTGGATAAAAGTTGCTTTTCTATAAAATAATCCCACAAACCGGGATTGCCCAAAACAACCATAACATACCAACTAGAGCCAAGAATAAGACAAAGCGATATTCCTAAAATATGATGAATATTAATTTTTGAACTCCGCTTAAATATTGATTTATAGACAACAATATAGATCAAAATAAATAGTAGGGCCACTGGGCCTTTGGTTAGCAACGCAATTGCCATTAAAAAATAGAATAAATAGAGTCCCAACAACTTTCCTTTTGAGGTATAATATTGCCAACAAAAAAGGCTGCCCAAGATAAAAGTGGTAAGATATGCGTCCGTAGTTAAATTACGACTGGATATTAATACAATGGGCATAGCAAAATATACCAATCCAGACATAAAAGCTATTTTCCTGTCTTTGTAGAGTAAGTTCGCCATACCGTAAACAAAGATTAATTGAAGTACTATAGCAATTTGTAGAAAGAACCTGGCGCCAAACTCGTTAATTCCAAAAATACGATAGCCGAGGGTAGTAATGTAATAGACTATGGGAGGCTTATGAAAGTGAAAAATACCTAGAAGTTTTGGATTGAGATAATCAGCGGAATTTAGCATTTCACGGCTAATCTCGGCATATCTGGCTTCACTGGTCTCCGCCAATCCGTACGAACCTAAGCCTGCCAGTAATATGGTCAGGACAATGGTCAAAAAAAATAGATAATATCCGTTAGTTGTTATTCTGGATAACATTCCCGCGATTTATTTTTCTAAATTATGAGCCTTCAATTTATTTAATCAAACTTTCTGTATTAAATTAACCAATTAATCACATAGTAACACTTTTAGACTTCATTTCTTATTGAACGATCGGTTTTTTACCCAGAAAAATTGAAAAATGAAAAGTCAAAGACCAATTGTATTATATTAATTGGTTCTTTGTAGCAACTCTAATTAAAGAGGCCGTATTTTTTACTTCAAATTTGTTTAATAGGTTTTTTCGGTGGGTATCCACTGTCGTAGTACTGATGAAAAGTTTTTGAGCAATTTCATTATTGGTCATTCCCTCCGCTATAAGGAGTAGGACTTCCTTTTCCCGTCTTGTAATTACTGGAATAACTGAATTTTCATTCTTTTGTACTGCCAATTCAGCTTCAAAACTTAAATATTTTTCACCATTAAGAACCGTTGAAATGGCATACACCAATTCCTCGCGTGTGGCATTTTTCAATATATAACCCGAAGCTCCATTGTCCAACATTTTTTGAATAAAACTATTCTGATTAAAGGTACTAAGACCTATGACATGGATGTCTGGGTATTTGGTTTTTACATCCAAGCACAGATCTATTCCGGTCTTGTCCGGAAGACTAATATCCATTAATATCACATCTGGTTCATGTTGCTCCAAGAAGGCTATACACGAAGTCGCATTCATGGCATGTCCTATCCATTCAATCCCATTTTGATTCTGAAGTAAGGACCTAATGCCTTCAATGATCATATAATGGTCGTCGACAATAAAAATTTTGGTATCCATTTAGATTTCAAATTCTATGTGAACAGAGGTTCCATTTCCTTCTTTCGAATTTACGTCGAGCTTTCCCTTCAAAAAATCCACTCGGTGTTTTATATTTATCCATCCCATTCCTTTTGATTTGTTCAATAGGCGAATATCAAAACCCTTACCATCGTCTTCAACAGTAATAGTTAATAAATTGTCAGATTTGGTAACCTGGACAATTGCATTTTTTGCGGCCGCATGTTTTAAGGTATTGCCGATCAATTCCTGAATAATACGGTATATAGTGATGGCTGTAGTTTGTTCAAATTTATGGTCTTTTAATCCAATGGACTGGTAATTTATCTGTAGGGCTCCACTTTTGTTTATGCCTTTACAATAGTCTTCCAAAGCGATATCCAAACCAAACCGCACTAACGATTCCGGCATCAGATTGTGTGCCACCCTTCTCATTTCCTGAATAGAACTGTCCAGCATATCCATACTCCTTGCAAAAGCTTTTTGATTGTCGGGCGTCATTATGAGGTCAGATTTCATGGTTTGAAAGGAATATTTTATTCCAGAGAGCATGCCCCCCAATCCATCATGTAAATCCTTGGCCAAACGCGTTCGTTCCTGTTCCTCTCCTTTAAGAACCGCTTCCGTAGCCGTTAGTTGTTTTTCTTTTTCCAGCTCATTGATGCGTTGCTGATTAAGCTTCTGTTTATGGCTATAATTTCTAAAGGCCAAAAAACTAATTACGACAACCATGACAATGGCACCAATTAATAGATAGTTCAAGGAACTCTTTTGTTGTATAGCCAGCTGGTTGATCTTTTTTTCCGTCTCCAGATTATTGATCATGGTTTCTTTCTTTTCAGAATCAAATTTGGCTTCCAATAAATTGATGTTGGTTATACTTTTCTCGCCAATAATAGAATCGTTAAGAGTTTCATACTGCTTGTAATACTCCAACGCTTTCTGGAAATCCTTGGTCTTTTCCTTTAGTCCGGAAGCCCTTAAATACAAGTCCTTCAACTCATATTTTGAACCCAATTTTTGGGCCAGGTCTATACCTTTCCAAATAAACTTTTCGGCCTCATCATAATCCTCGAGGTAAACATAGGCATCGGAAATACCCATATAGGCATACATTTCATATTCAAGTGCCAATTTTTCCTTTGAAAAGTCGATGACCTTCATATAATAATCCAACGCCTGGGGGATACTTTTTTTTGCACTAAAGACATCGGCCATACCCAGCCAACCATCCAGAATAACTTCAAAATCATTGATCTGTAAGCCAATTTTTTCTATTTCGGAATAGTTGGCCAAAGCATTATCATATTCTTTTAAATATAGTTGGGCCGTGGCAATATTTAAAGTAGATGAAGAAATTGCATATTCATTTTTTAATTCCTTCGCTATAATTAGTGATTTATTAGCGTAATCAAGTCCTTTTACATACTCCTTTAAATTAATAAAGATGGACGCCAAATTATTATTTGTAATACGTTGAAGTCTTTTATCCCCAATCTCCTCAGCCAATTTCATGGCTTTGAGATAATATTCCGCGGCCAATTGAAAATCGGACAGGTATTGCCATTCACTACCCACATTTAAATTGGCTATGGCCAAATCCTTTACGGTTCCTATTTCCTCATAAATCCGTAATGCCTCCAATGTTAGGTCCAGGGATTCCCTAAATTTCCCTTGATCGTTAAGGATTTCTATGGCATGACTGGCATAGGAGGCTTCCCCCTTTCTGTATTTAATCTCCGTGGATAGATTCCTAGCCATATTATAATAATACATTGCGGTATCTGGTAGGCTATTTTCAAAAGTACTTCCATATTCATAGTAATAGGCCACTGTAAGGCTATCTTTTCCCAAAGATTTCAATTGATCTTTATGACTATTTATTTCAGTGCTTTGAGGAAATCCCTGAATGCCCAAAAACAGAGCTATGACCCAGTGATTAAGGTGTCCTATTTTTAAAATCGGTCTTGGCATATATCGTACAAATTATATCTCCAAATTACGGATTCCCAAGATTAAAATAGCTCCTGTTTTTCCATGATTTTTAAGGAAAAATCTCCAAAATTCCCTTTATAAGGACATTGGTATAGTTTATACGTTATGAATATTTCACCCTCACATATAAACACATTTATTTACACCGAAAGTCAACCACCTTTTCTATTAAAATTACGATTATTTAGGATTGAAATTACATTAAATATTAGCTAATTGGAGTGATTGATCAATTACAAATTAACTACCCATTTCAGGATAATTTATGATGAAAATCCTTCGAATGAAACAAACATAAATTGGGCACCAAATTGCATCATTTGACTGTCATAAAAAACCAAATATTATATAGCCTCTCCAGCACTATGTACCATGTTTATTTAACATTATAATTATGCCTAAAATCGGTCTTTCACCACAGGAAAATAGGGTTTCACAACAAAACAGTAGTTGTGGTCCCTATATGAGGAAAAAAGCTGCAATATATTGAACTCCTCTCCCGTTATAAGGTCTTTCCTACAAGATGGAAATAAAAGCACTATTTAATTGCAATTATAATATAAGGGGCAACATCATGATAAAATCGACCGCAAAACTACTACTTCTAATCCTGTTGTTTAGTTTTAACGCTTGGAATAGTACAGCTCAGGTTACTACCAGTCTACAGAATACCAATTTCAATTCCTGTGGTAGTGATCTACCCCAATCCGAACTAAATCTTGGAAATCTGGTTTTGACCGAAGCCTTGGCAACGGATTTTGGTACAGGTACCTACACTTTTTTTATTCAGGCACCCTCCAATTTTACAATCAACGCCACTACCATGCTCAAATCAGGGGCCGATATTTCAAATGCCGTCGTAACCCAGGATCCAGGTAATGCCTCTAGATTACAAGTTACCCTTACTGTTAATGCCCAAACTACCAAGGATATAATTACTATTGAAAATGTTAGAATACAACTAATTCCAAGTTCCACTACGACCAATGGGAATTTGAAATATATTTTAAATGGGAATGCCAATAAAATTAATGCACTGGTAGATGCCCAAAATTTGGCTGCCATTTCTTTTACTCCATTAACGGGCGGTACGGGTGTAAATCAACAAGTATGTGCCATTAACGACGTACAGAATATTAGTATTACAGGGTCTAACATAAGCCAAACCAGAACGTTTGCATGGGAAAAGGATGTAAACGGGACCTGGACTGCCATAGCCAATTCCAATACGGAAATCCTAGTGGTAGACAAGCCATCTTTCCCTAATGGAATTAGTAGATACCGACGTTTAACCACCTTTACTCTGTATGGGGAGTCTTGTACACAGATCAGTACCCCGGCAACAATAACGGTAAATGAAATATACCCAGGAAGTATTACCGATGGAACCGGTCAAAATGTTTGTGCAACACAAATACCAGAACAATTAAGTACCTCAGGGGATGTGGCCGTAACGCCAGCAGGTACAACAAGCTATCAGTGGTATAAAAATGATTCCGGACCATGGGAACTTATCGCAGGAGCCACGGATAATTTCTATCAACCTACTGCCTTATCGGTAACCACTTCGTTTAAAAGAAGGGTCACCAACGTCTTGAACGGATTTAGCTGTTTTAAAGAAACACCTGCCGTCTCCATTATTGTAAATTCTGCAGTTTTAGGAGGTACCGCTACAAATCAGAACATATGTTCCTTAAGTGATCTACAATTATTAACTATAAATAATGGGGAAAACAATGGAACCTATCAATGGCAAAAATACAATGGAAGTAACTGGGTAAACATAAGTGGAGCTACTTTAAGCACTTATAATGCCAGTTCCAACTTAAATCCAGGTACCGAAGAATTTAGAAGGGTTACTACTGTTTCAGGAGCAAGTTGTCAGGGCATTAGTACAGTTGCCACCATAACGTATACCAATTTTGGAGTAGGAAGTATTACTGGTGCTGAAACTGTATGTTACAATGCTGCCCCAAAC
Source organism: Arenibacter arenosicollis (assembly GCF_014397245.1). Classification (GTDB taxonomy): domain Bacteria; phylum Bacteroidota; class Bacteroidia; order Flavobacteriales; family Flavobacteriaceae; genus Arenibacter; species Arenibacter arenosicollis. The sequence continues at coordinate 164,794 of NZ_JACLHY010000009.1, forward strand.
ACGATTACATCGGACGCCAATGCTACCGGAACAGGTGCTATTTCCTATAAATGGGAACGATTTAATGGAAGTTCTTGGACTACAATTTCTGGAGCCAACAATGCGGAATATCAACCAACTGCCCTTACACAATCAACAACATATAGAAGACAGGATAATATACTCTTAAACGGTTATACCTGTTCCGACTATACCAATGAAATAGTAATTACAGTGCTCAGCCAAATTAATGGAGGTACTGCAAGTGCAGACCAAACGATTTGCGCAGGGGAAATTCCCAATTCCATATCTGTGAGCGGGGGAACAGCTGCAGGCCCCAACATCACATATCAATGGCAATCGGCCACGACGGGTAATTTCACAAATATAAGTGGAGAAACCAATGCTACATATAGTTTTGCCAGTGCCCCAGCGGTAACCACAAAATATAGAAGACAAACAATAATTACCAATAATTCCAAAATCTGTTTGGAGAATTCTACAGTGAGCAACGTTTTTGTAAACACCTTGAACACTGGAGTAATCGGAAATAATCAAGATGTTTGTGCTGGACAGGCGCCAAGTACTTTGGTGAATATATCCATCACTACAGCGGCAGGAAATATAACATATGCCTGGGAGTCGTCAACGGACAATGGTGCAAACTGGAATGTTATAGCTTCGGCAACGGGAGCTACGTATACACCAGGTGTACTTGCAGTATCTACCAAATATAGAAGATTGGATACTACTACCTTGAACGCCAAAGTTTGCTCCAACTATACCAACGTAGTGACCATAAATGTAGCAGGCGCAATCTCCGGTGGAGAAGGATCCGCTGACCAGGTGGTATGTGAAGGCGAAACACCATCCACTATTACTGTTGCCAACGGTACAGCAGCCGGGGTAGGGGTGAATTTTCAATGGTATATCTCCTTGGACAATGTAAACTACACGGTTTTAACTGGAGAAACTGGAGAGAGTCTAAGTTTTTCTTCAGGATTGGCAGCATCTACCTATTTCAGAAGAAATGTAACTTCCACCAACAATGGAAATACCTGTGAAGCTTCAAGTCTTCCTACCTTAGTTACTTTGATCTCCCTTTCGGAAGGAACAATTGCCCAAACACAAACAGTATGTGGGTCAGGAAATATTCCGCCATTAATTAGTACGGCCGATGCCACTTCCAACGGTACGATCACGTATACTTGGCAAAGTTCACTGGATGGCAATGCTTGGTCCGATATTGCAAGTTCGAATCAGTCTACATATACACCGGTCAATACCAATGAATTGGCCACCTATTTTAGAAGAAAGGCCACAGCTACCTTGCAAAGTACCACTTGCGAAGCAATAACACAACCGGTAATAGTGTATGTAAATAAATTTGACAATGCACCTAGCCATAATATTACTTTCTCCTCCGGGGGAACAGGAAGTACGGAAGTTTGTAATGCGGGAGACCCACAACCTTTCAGTACAAATTTTCAATTGATAGCCTCAGGAACTTTAACTTATCAATGGCAATCTTCCAATGACAATATCACCTTTAACGATATATCGGGCGCAACATCCGTTTCCTATGATCCACCACCGGTTACACAGGATATTTACTATAGAAGAATAAGTACTTCTACCTTAAATGGCGTTCAATGTAGTGTTACCAGTAATGTTTTGGAAATAATCAACGGAGGTAATGCCACGGGAGGAACTATAGGAACTACAAACCCAAACGGCACAAATGGAACTAACCAGGAGGTAGTTTGCGAAGGAAATGACCCTAGCTTAATTCAGGAACTGACCGCTTCAACCGGAGAAACCTTAACCTATCAGTGGTATGCCAATGGCGCATTGATTCCTGGAGCTACAGCAACCAGCTATGACCCCCCGGCCAATCAGACATTTACAAAAACTTATATTAGAACTACTAAGAGTACGGATATCTCAGGAGTAGAATGTACTGTGGATAGTAACCCTGTTGTGGTATTGGTCCCACAGGCCAGAAATTTAGGGAATTCTTTAACTATTTGTTATAATTCCATGGCCCCAACGCTAGGAAACCCCAGCGCTATAGAAGGACTTCCTTATTTAACTTTTCGATGGTACGAATCGAACGATGGAACAACCTTTACTGAAATAACCGGCGCAACCAGTGAAACCTATACGCCTGGAACCGCCTTTACCGCCGATAAATTTTACCGTAGGGATTATCTTGCCACTGTGGACGGTGTGCCATGTGGAACTTATATTCCAAGTAATGTAATTGGAATATATGTCAATGATGTTGATGGAGGTACCATCTCAGGTGATCAAAAAATATGTTATGGAGATGACCCTGCCATATTGGGCAATACTGTTAACGGTACAGCGGAAGGGGTATTAAAGTACCAGTGGTATTCATCGGAGGACAATAGTAATTGGGGCATAATAAATGGTGCAGTAAATAGTACCTATGATCCAATTGCAGGAAGCTTTCCTACCACTTATTTTAAAAGGACTACCTTCTCAACAATGAATAATGTTGTTTGTTCTGAAGACAGCAATACTGTAGTGGTGCAGGTTACAGAACCACTATTGCCAGGAACATTAACCAATGACCAAACTATATGTGAAGGGGTTGTACCAGCGGCATTGACAGTTTCGGGTGGCAGTACTTTTGTAGACCAAACCTATAATTGGTATTCATCCCCTAATGGTACAACATGGACAGATCTTGCCGTAAGTTCGGCATCCTATACGCCTCCAGTACCCACGGGAACAATGTTCTATAAGAGGTCTACGACAAGAACTTCTTTAGTAGATCAAACCTGTGTGGTGGAAACCAATACTATAAAAGTAACACTCAATACAGTATATGCCGGTAAAATAACGGACAATCAATCGGTTTGTGATGGAAGTCAGCCTTTGGCCATTGTGGAACAGGAATCCGCAACGGGTGCAGGTGTACTCACCTATCAGTGGTGGTCTTCTCCGGATAATCAAACTTATACTTCAGTAGCAGGAGCCACTCAACCAAATTATACTCCTCCAAGTACGTTGACAACTTCAACCTATTTTAAAAGAGTTGTCACAAGCACTATTAATGGAGTAGCTTGTAGTGATGAAACCTCGCCAAAAATAGTAACCGTAATACCTTATGCCATTATAAATAATGATGCCATTATTGCCAATGATATTAGCAATGTGAGCTGTAATGGCGGAAATGATGGAAGTATTGTAATACCCAACTCCAGAATCACTGGAGGTAATACGGCCCAGAAGCAAATCAATACCATTTCACTTTTTGGAACTCCAACTTTAGGCAATACCTACAGTATAATTATTGATAGTAAGGTATATGAGCATCAAGTTACCTTGAACGGAATTAATCAACCACAGGATAACAATGAAGTGGCCGCTGCGCTTGCACAAAAAATCAATGCTGCAACCGGCGCAAACTTAAGTCCGGCCGTAGCAACAAGCAATTTCAATGAAATTACCTTGACCGCCAAGGTTGCAGGAATTGGATTTACGGCATATGTCAGTACTGGATCCGACCCGAACGTGAATAGCACCAATGTAATCACCCAACCAAATTCGGTTGCCAACACCTATGTATGGTCTAAAATTGGAGATAACAGCTTTACGGCATCCACATTAAGTATTAGCAATCTAACAGCAGGAGTATACCAATTAACGGTTTACAATGAATATTGCGGTACAACATCTTCACCATTCTTGGTGTCGGAACCTGAGGTTTTGACCTTAAATATTGGAGACACCTGTAATACGGCCATTTCGGCAACTAGTACTGGAGGTATTGCACCTTTTACCTATACGCTTACGAGGCCTAATGGTACGACTTTCGAGCAGACATCCAACAATCCAAATATTACCTTTACCGATTTAACCGGTGGGGCTACCTATAATGTGAGTATTAAGGATGCCTCTTGTGCTATACCGGAATCACAATCCGTAACCTTACCTATGGGCCTACAATTTAATCAGGCATCCGTAGTTGTTGAAAACGCAACCTGTTTTGGTCAAAATGATGGAAGTATTAGTTTAAATATTGGAGCTACTACAGTAACAGGTGGGTACCCTCCATATAATTTTAGTTGGACAGGACCCAACAATGCCACCTATTCAACGCAAAACATTAGTAATTTGGCCCCTGGGGTATACGTACTTTCCGTTACCGACCAAATTGGATGTTCCACAAGTTATACGGCAAATGTAGCTTCCAAAGCAGTACTTGAAATAAGTAATGTTCAGGTGACCAACGCACAACTACAATGTGCTGGGGACGCCAATGCTGAAATAAGCATACAGATAAGCTCTGATCCAAGTAGTCAGTTGCAGATAAACTGGTACAAAAACGGAACAAGTTACTCTACCAATAATACTAGTCTTACCAATTTGGGAGGAGGAAGCTATGAAGTAGTTATAATAGATACCAACAGCGATCCAAATGCCCCATGTACTGTAAGACAGACTTTTGTGATAACTGCTCCTACCGTATTTAGTGCAACAAAGGTGGATACTGGAAATTCTAGTTGTGTTGATACCAATACCGGACGGGACTTAACTTTTAGGGTGCAGGGAGGCACATCACCTTTCCAGTATTCAGTTGATGGCGGAACTCCAGTAATCTTTAGCAGTACGCAAACTACTATAAGCGCACTTTCCAATAACAGTCATGTTATAGAAGTAACCGATGCCAACCAATGTGTTGTACAAACGTTTACCATGGAGAGTTATGAACCTATGGATTATTCCGGTTCCAAATCTTATACCATTCCACCATGTGAAGTAGGTTACTCATTTACCTTGAATACCAATTTGATTACAGGAGGAAAACCGTTTATGGACACTAGTAACAACCCATATTACCTATACGATTGGAGAGGCCCCAACAATTTTGTGGCCCAAGACATCACCAGTTTTGAAGCGGTACATGGTTCCTATTTCTTAACCATATCCGATAGCAATGACTGTTCTTCACAGGAAATTGAATTTACCTTTAATACTACCTATACTCCAATAGTGGTAAACAAGACAATAACCCCAGTAAGCTGTGGAGCAACCAATGATGGGGCTATTTCCATTGCAGTAAGTGGGGGCCTTAGACCTTACAATATTGTTTGGGAAAAAGAGGTGGCTGGTACAGCTAACAATCCAGATCCTGTGTTCACACCTTTAGGCCAAAACATAACACAATTAAGTGGCCTGGAAGAAGGAAGGTTAAGACTTACTGTTAGAAGTAATATAAGTGGATGTAACAATGGTGATAAATCCTATTATTATCAGGAAATAATAACTATCAATAAAGCTCAATCGCTTCAACTGTTAGACGGACCTTATTTGGATCAATCCCTTTGCTTGGGCAATCCAGGTAGCATTTCAGTATCAGTTTTTAATAGTCAACCTGGCGATTTAAGCTTCTACTATGAAAATGCACTTGCGCCGTCTGTAAAAACTGGCACGAATACATATTCCGTTCAAATTGCAAGTCCGTTGGACAACGCCACCCTCAATGTGGTCAATGATCAAGGTTGTGGAATTACGATGCCTATTAGTGCAGGGGTTACAGACCCCGCATTTTCCTATACATCGGACGAATACGAAATTACAGGTCTATTAATGGCCAAGGAGGAGATTCGATTCAGTATAACCAGCGAACCTGGTTATGGCAATGCTTCATGGGATTTTGGGGATGGAAGTCCAATAATTAACGTAGACCCAACATCAGACGGCATTATGACCACACATAAATTTAGTTACCCCGGTATTTTTACCACAACGCTAACTTTATTTAACGAAGAGGGTTGTAGCAAAACTGTGGAACAAAGCCTACAGGTAGGTAACGGTTATGATGTAATGTTCCCCAATGTGTTCTCAGCGAATGCTGATGGAATAAATGATTATTTCCAGGGAGAATTTACTGGAATGGCTTCCTTTACCTTTCAAATTTATGACATGTGGGGCTCCTTGATCTACAGTGTAGCATATAACTATGACGACATGCCAGTAAATTGGGGATGGAATGGTAATTACAGTTCGGGCAAACCCTATAAAAATACGTCTTTCCGATATTTATTTGTTGGAACCACCAAAGACAACAAACAAATAACCAAAACCGGCGAAGCCTCAATATTACGCTAGAGATGAAAAAACTTAATATAACAATCCTCCTACTAATTTTAATTTCATTAGGGGCCAATGCCCAGGAGAAATTTGTGCACAACCTTAGTAAGGTACCAGCATCTTTAAATCCAAGTTTTCATGCCTTTAAGGACAAAACTAGGATAGGGGTATTGGCAGAATTTGCAAGTCAAAATCAAGGTACCCAATCCCAGCACAAATACGCCTTTGGCTCAACCGCTTTTGAAGAATATAATTTTCAATTGGGCTTGGATTTGTTCAATAATAATTTAAACAACTCCGGATTTAACTATACTTCGGCTGCCTTGAGTTATATGTACAAATTGGTATTGAAGAACGATTGGATACTATATCCTGGAATAACGGCAGCTTATAGCAACTACAGGTACGACTTTAACAATCTTACCTTTCAGGATCAAATTAACATATTTACTGGACAAATCAGTGCTAATACCATTGATCCCATTACAGCTTCAGAAAATATAGGCTATTTGGATATGGGAGCTTCAGTTTTGATACATAATGATATTAATATGCTCTTTGGACTATCCCTTAAACATTTGAATCAACCCAGGATCTCATCAAAGCAGAGCGAAAATAACGTAAATTTAAATATGCTCATTTCAGGGCAGTTTGGATACGAATTGAACATCAATAAATATGGTCAGGCCAAATTACCCGAATACTCGTATCTATATTTGTTCAATGCAGTTTCCGTACAAGGTCCAAATACTAGATTGGATTTTTATCAGGATTTTACCCTGGGTAATTTTAGTATAGGTATAAATGAGCATCTCAATTATATGGAAAATGCTTCGTTCTCCGAAATAGGATTTGCGACCAGCCTTACCCTTGAGACTTTTGAATTTGGATTAAACTATAGAGTGCCCTTTGGCGGTGAGGCCAAACAGATTATTCCCAATTCATTGGAACTATTCTTAGTCTTTGATATTTCCCGATTTAAGGAGCGCAGAAGATCGGATTATAGTAAGTTTTATTAACTAAGCTATACGCCCTGCTCGAGAATGGGTTAGACCCATTTTTATTTTGATAACAAATTAAAGATTAAATAAAGACTACCAGATCATACTATTTGCCCTTGGTTGGGAGATACTATAGATAGCATTAGTTTCTGAAACAGAATGCTACAATCCACTTAAAATTAAGACATTATTGCATGTCCCAACCTCAAAATTAATTATAATCCCAAATAAGTAGGGTGCGATGCGCCCTTTATCTGCGATAATCCGATAAAGTTACTTGTAGAATTCCTTTTAGGAAGTAAATTGCACCAAGACCACCTACATCAAAAAAAAAATTAAGCAAGTAAAAAACAGACTTAGCATTAACTTTTTGCACTGTAAAAAAAGTTTCGAAATCTTGTTTTTCAAATTAAAATTTGAAATTTACCGCACACAAATCATTGTTGATCAGTTAAATATGTAAAATATTTATGCATTGACTACCTTATATCTAAAAGAGAAAGTTTGGTATATAGGCCACCAAAATAATCCCGAAGTACACCTTTTAATTGCATTCAATCTTACACTAAATTTTTAATGCAAAGGTTTGCATAAATAATATGGCAAAGCCATAGGAGGTTAGTTTTATTTTTTGTTGATTTGACTAATACCCAAATTAGATAAAGCTCATAAAAAGTTGCAATTTTTTCGCAATATTAAAAATTATTAACTATTTGTTAATACAAAAATCAAATTTTTAAGGAAAAAATCAATACATTGGGGTATAAAAAATCGGGAAATGCTGTCACATTCCCCGAAAAATTAAAAGCGATCAAAGAAATTTCTAACCACTTAAAGCAAAACAAAGATATGAAAAAACCTCAGTAACTTATTCCGTTTGCCTCAATTTGCATGCTATAATTCCATTAAAAATGCTCCAATAAACGTCAACTTGTGATTTTTGTTAGTGCTTTAGGCTCTTATAAATCTGTATAGGGCAAAATCGGAGACCAGCAATAATCGATAACTTTTTAAAAAAAACATCTATACGCTTCAGTGAATAGTGGCATCTGGTACATTGTATTATGTTCTATACCAATGTTTCTCAATACTTTTTGGCAATATTTTAATTTTTATTCATTCTGACTATAGCGAAGCATGCTGTATTGGTCATAATGTCAATAATTGCTTAAATGTTTAAACCAGACCGCCACTGAAGTTTATTAGTACAGTGGAAAATCAACTTAAAAATAATATGAAAATGAAATACAAAATGAATTTAATACAAAAGCCATGGGCCGGAAGTTTATTCCTAGTGGCATTATTGTATGCTTCGGGAATACAGATCACGTATGCCCATAAGTTGGACGTAAAAACACTTTTCGAAGTTAACATTCAGGCCACTACGGTCACAGGTGTTGTCAGTGACGACAACGGTACTCCTTTACCTGGTGCCAGTGTGGTGGTCAAGGGTACTGCCACGGGAACAGTTACCGATTTTGATGGCAATTATTCTATTGAAGTGGGTACTGGTGGAACATTGGTTTTCAGTTATATAGGGTACAAAACGGTTGAGGTTCCGGTTGGCGGAAAGACCATTGTCAATGCAATCCTCCCTATAGATGCAACTCAGCTCGATGATGTTGTAGTGGTAGGTTATGGTACCCAGAAAAAAAGTGAGGTAACATCATCCATTTCCCAAATAAACGGAAAGGATTTTCAAACATCCACAGCATCCAATGCTGCGATGGCATTACAGGGCAGGGCCTCTGGTGTTGAATTTGTTAATTCTGGAACACCCGGAAGTACCCCGAGTATAAGGATCCGGGGAATCGGAACCATAAACAACTCCCAACCGCTAATCGTTTTGGATGGGGTTCCTGTATCCTCAGATATGTTAGGGCAATTGGCTTCTTCGGAAATACAATCTGTGGAGATATTGAAAGATGCGGCATCGGGGGCCATTTATGGGACTCGTGCTGCCAACGGGGTAGTTTTAATTACCACCAATAATGCCCGGTTCAACGAGAAAACAACGGTAAGGCTTAATGCCTCCACTGGTTTTAATAGCGTCATAAAGAAATATCCGGTCACCAATGCGGAACAGCTTTACGAATTAAAACGAGAGAGATACATAATGGATGGTCTTCCCATAGACCCAAATTCCCCATGGGCCGATGAGTACTACAATCAGACTAGGACGGATTGGCAGGAGGAAATGTTCAGGGACGGTATTTTTCAAGACTATAATATGAACATAAGCGGAGGTTCGGAAAAATCTACCATCAATGCCAATATATTTTATAGGGATGAGGAAGGTACCCAGATAAATACTTATTTCAAACGCTTGGGGATTTCGTTGAGAGGTACACAGAAGATATCCGATCGCTTTAGAATTGAGGAAAACATAAGGATAACAAACAATCACACCTTGTTAACACAGGACGACGGTGGCACAGGAACTTCCCAAACCATCTATTCTTCATATAGGTTTATGCCTGCTATCCCTGTAAAATATGAAGATGGCAGTTATGGTTCCGGAAAGGCATCCACCCAATTGGGAGATATGTGGAATCCGGTTTATAAGGCTAAGGAAGAATGGAGGCATCGATATAAATTTAATACCTTGATCAGCTTGAAGGCGGATTATGATTTTACAGACGCTTTAACCCTAACGGCCAGGGCATCTTATCAAAAATCGACTTCAAAGTTCGAAGGATTTCAGAACATTACTCCAGATCAATCCAGGACGGAGAACTTGCCTATTATTAGAATTAACACGGATGAAACAACTGTTACCTTGGGAGAATTGTTTACCAGTTTCAAAAAGTCCATGGGATTGCATAATATAGGAGCGGTACTTGGAATATCCGGGCAAGTGGATAAAGGTTCTTATCTTAATATGTCAGGGGAGGGTTTTGCCTCTGTAGACGAAAACCAATTGGTAATGGATAATGCTTCTATCATAAAAGGTGGTGGCAATGATTATTTGGCTACTGGGTTGGCTTCCGCATTTGTACGTGGAACTTACGGTTACAATGACAAATATTATGTGTCGGCTATTTTTAGAGCTGATGGTTCATCAAGATTTGCAGAGGGAAATCGTTGGGGTTATTTCCCTTCAATTTCCGGAGGATGGAGAATTTCCAATGAAAGCTTTTTAAAAGATGATCCCACCATTTCCAATATGAAACTTAACCTAGGATGGGGTCAGCTTGGAAATCAAAACGTGAGGGCCTTTCAGTATCTAAATGTTTATAATAAGGATACCGAATATGTCTTGAACGATACCAATTTAACTGGAACACGATTGGCCTCTTTTGCCAATCCGGATATTACATGGGAAACTACAAGTGCGTTAAACGTCCTATTGGAGTTGGGACTGTTCAATAATAAATTCAATTTGGATGTTGCCTATTTTGATAGGTTGACTACCGATATGTTGATTCCCTTACCTGGCTTGAATACCGCAGGCCTGGTAGCTATTCCCGATTCTAATATAGGGGAAATGCACAATTCCGGTTTCGAAATAGAACCATCCTATGTGGGCCAAGTGGGGGATTTGAATTTTGAATTGGGCGTGAATGCCACTTTAATAAAAAATGAAGTTACCAAGCTTTATGGATCTAGTAAATTTATTTCCGGAGGAGAACAGACCAGAACCTATGAAGGAGAACCTATTAGTTCATTTTATGGTTGGAAAACAGATGGCATTTATCAAAATCAATCAGAAATAGACAATGATCCCAATATCTCAAGTGACGCACGTAGATCTAACATCACCCCGGGGGACGTTCGCTTTGTGGATACCAATGGGGATAATATAGTTGATGAACAAGATCGGGTACATATTGGCGATGCCAATCCAAAACTTCTTTTAGGATTTCATGCAGATCTAAAGTATAAAGGATTCGACTTTTCGGCGGTGTTCAGTGGTGCATTCGGACATGACTTGTACGATGCCATGATGATGCGTGGAATCGACCCTACCCAGAGCGCCAACATGGATGCCGTGGCCTACCAAAGATGGAGTGGCGAAGGAACTTCCAATACCTATCCAAGAATGTCTACCATTATCGCAAATAACAATTACAGAGTTTCCGAATTGGGAATTAAAAGCGGTAACTATCTTAGAATGAAAGATGTTGTTTTAGGCTATACCATTCCGGAAAACCTAACGGAACAAATAGGGGTAAGCAATATGAAATTTTATATTTCCGGACGTAACTTACTGACCTTTACTAATTTTGATGGAGTAGACCCTGAAGAAAGTGGGACCAATAACCTCACACGTGGGGTAATATATAACAACTATCCACAGTCCAAAAGTGTTGTTCTCGGAGCAAATATCACATTTTAATTAAAAAGCTAAATAACGATGAAAAACTATATAATTATATTAATTGCAATGGTCATGACAACTTCATGTGATGACATATTGGAGCAAGATTTAGTTGGAAAACGGACTGATCAGGATTATTGGACTACCGAAGCCGATATGGTGGACGCTTTGGCAGGTGCCTATGGGCAATGGGCTACAAGGGCATTGGGCATGCACGACCTATTTTTCGACAATCAAGGTGACGACCATTGGAGAGCCGGAGATCACGCCCAGGATGAGGAAATCGAAACTTTTAACACGGATCCCTCCAACTATAAACTCAGGGATACCTATAAATATAAATACGAGGTAATCAGTAGTGCCAATGGTATTTTGATCAATGGTCCAAAAGTAAAGGACTTGGGGGCTATAGGTGATGTTTCCTATAATTCCATTATGGGGCAGGCCTATTTTTTGAGAGCCTACGCGTATTACCGCCTATATCTTATTCACGGACAGGTACCAATTATTACTGAAGAGAATGTTCTGGCCAATGAATACAATATTCCAAAATGTGAGTCTCCAGAAGTATTGAGCGATTTTATATTGGCCGATCTGGAAAAGGCTATTGGCCTTCTTCCTATGAACAATGTTCCCGGCAGTGTTGGCAAAGGTGCTGCATGGGCCGTAATGACTTCCATATATATGCACAGGGCCAAGGAGTATAACAACACCGAATTTTTAAATAAGGCAATAACGACGGGTCAAAATGTTGTTGACAATTATCCTTTGGCAGATGATTATCTTTCCCTTTTCCGAGAGGGCAATCAGTATTTAGAGGAAAACCTTTTTATTATGATGAACGATATGGATTGGATCAACCAAAGCATTATGTCAAAGCATAGAGGCCCTAGACCTTGGGGAATGTACGGGTTCCAGGAGCCTTTGGATGATTTGGTAAACGAATACGAAGCCGGGGATGTCAGGAAAAGTGTAACCATCATATCCGATGGGGAATTTGCGCTTCAAGGTTCTTTGGGACTGGTGGAACACACTTCGGATTTAACCAATACAGGACATAGCTATTTTAAATATATGGACTGGACGGAATCAGGTAACTTTAATCATGGTCTAAATATTCCATTTTTAAGAGCGGCCGACACCTATTTATTGGTGGCAGAGGCGCAAATTAGACTAAATGGTCCGGGTGCTGGCGATGATCTGATTAACGCTGTGCGGGAAAGAACTGGTTTAGATCCGGTTTCGGGAGCGGATATAGATGATTTGATCCATGAAACGAGAGTAGAACTGGCCGGAGAAAATTTCCGATATCAGAATTTGCTGAGATGGGATAAGGCAGGAATATATGATTTGGAAGAATTCCTGGCAAGACCAGAAAAAATGATTTCCAGTGATGTGGGAAGGAAAGTTTGGAGCGGCCCTAAAAATTATTATCAGCCACTATATCAGACGGACATTGATAATTCGGATGGTGTACTAGAACAGAACCCCGAGTGGATCAATTAAAAGTATTTGAATAAATCAGGAGTAAAAAAAACATCAAATAATCTAAACCTATTTGTATTTGCCTATATCATAAGGATATTTACCGATTTTCATATATTTATATAGGCAATTTTCCCAAATGTTATTTCAATAAACGTATTTATATATAAAGTACGGGGATATCATTTGGGAAATTAGGTTTACAATTTCGTTCTTCATTAGGTAGAAATTATTATCGAGGCCACAATCCACATTAAAAAAGGAAGGCGAGAAAGCGAATAATATTGTTATTTGTAATAAATAGTAAAGCAATGGACTTACGCAGTAGTTTTATAAGTAGATTTTTATTTGCTATCAAGAAGTATATATGTTTAAAGGAGTTAAAGTATCTTTTATATGTCCTTTTTATTTACACCCCTTTGAACAATCTGCAAGGACAGGAATTGAAAGTAATCGCATATAATGTTGAATTTGGGAAAAACACCACTCCAAAAACAGTGTCCGCACTATTGCAATCCGAAAAGGCTGATATTATCTGTTTTAATGAAGTACCAGGACAAGGTTGGACCAAGAAAGTAGGGAAATATTTGGGACTGGCCTACAGCTACGAAGGGACTATTGCTTCTGCGAATCACGAGACTGAATTTAAAGATAAAACTAAGAATTATTACGGGAAATACAAATCAATACTAAGTAGATACCGGTTAAAAGATAAGCATGAAATTATTTTGGACGGTGACGGATGGTCACCTAGCTCTGTTGTGGCAGCGAGCCTCAAAATACCCAAAACTGATAAAAGTATCCAAATTTATAGCTTACATGTTCCATCCGGCAAGTCGCATCCAGAGACAAGTAAAGTTGAACACTTGTCCAGAATAATAGGAAATGGGACAAAAGGAATTGAAAAAATTATCTTGGCCGGAGATTTTAACGATGTCCAAGATTCCAAATCTTTGCAATATTTATATGACATTGGGTTTTCCAATTCCTGGCAATCCCTTGATTTACCACTTAACGATAAAACAACTTATATAACCAAAAAAATAGAGGAGAGAAGCGTCATAGACCACATCCTCTTTAAGGGGGTTACTATAAAGAGTGCCGCAATAATTGAAGAAGAAATAGAGCCCCAGTCCGATCACAAACCCGTTTGGTCACTATTTGTATTGTAATACCTGTCAGGCAGCATGTCTATAATGTTTCCTCCCTTAAACACTATAACCTATTTTATACCATTATTTACTACCTTTTATAAATTATAAAAAGATCACTTCAATGAAATATATGAGCCTTAAAATTATTTCCGGATTAATGATTGCTATTTGCCTTGTCATACTCTTTTCATTCCGTCATAATGCAAATCAAGAGCAGCATCCAAGCAAGAACAATCAAATCCAATTGAACGTTGCCGCCTATAACGTTGAGTTTAGTGACAAAGGTACCGCTGAAGAAATAGGCGCGTTTCTTAAGCCATATAACTTTGATGTAGTCTGTTTTTCAGAGGCTCCGGGAGGTGATTGGACTGCAAAAGTTGGGGCCATCATGGGTCTAAATCACGTTATTGTCGGTAAATACCCGACTGCCGGGCATCTAGACAAATATAAAACTATAGCCAGCCGAATGCCACTCTCAGGTTATGAAGAAGTATTAATGGCAGATACCTTACACACAGTAACTAGAGCAACCACAATTGTTAATGATAAAGTAATGGCACTGTACTCTGTCCACTTTCCTTTTGGGTGGAGAGATCAAGCACACATAGATGAAACAACAGCTAAGGTAACTGCCTTTGTTGACTACCTAAAAGCCAGACAAACAAAGGAAGTTTCAATCCTCATGGGCGATTTCAACTTTGTCCTCTCTACCCAGGATTATAGGAGTCCGTATTATGAAATGTTTGTGGACCTGGGAATGGTTGCCAGTTGGCGCGATTTAAATATAGATGTTACCCGCTTGGGGTCTATGGTAAAGTTTGAACCGGGGAAGAACAAAGCAGGTGGAGTAATAGACCATATTATTTACCCAAGAGATAAAGTCAAGGCCATTGATGGCCAAATTATAGAAATGGAAGCGCCCTTATCCGATCACAAGCCGGTCTGGGCACTTTTGGAAATAAAGTAACACCATTAAAAAATAGATAATGAAAACATGTATTACCCTGGCAATAATTTTTTTTACAGCGTTCATATTTGCCCAAGACACGGCTAAAACAAATATCATGTCCTTTAATATCAGGTATGATGAACCAGAGGATAAGGAACAGAACTGGCACCATAGAAAAGAAAATGTGGTGAGAATGCTTAAGTTTTATGATTTGGATATCATCGGTTTTCAAGAGGTGTTGCTTTCCCAATTAAACTACCTCAAAACCAATTTGAAAGAGTATGATTTTGTTGGTGTTGGAAGGGAAGATGGTGTGGACAAAGGAGAATTCGTACCAATATTTTATAGGAAAGATAGATATAAAAAAGTAGAAGAAGGTACTTTTTGGCTTAGTGAAACCCCGGAAAAAGTTAGTAAAGGTTGGGACGCCAATTTGGAAAGAATTGTGACCTGGGCAGTTTTATTGGACAAGAGAAACGATACCGAAATCCTGATTTTAAATACCCATTTTGATCATAGGGGGATAGAAGCACGAATAAAAAGTGCGCAATTATTAAAATCAAAAATTGTAGATATAGCCAAGGGAAGACCCGTTATCGTTACTGGCGATTTTAATTCCGTTCCTGAATCACAGGCAATACAAGGTTTGACGGATACAAGGGACGAAAATAGTCTTGTTAACTCACAAACGGTGGCTAATTTTACCTATGGTCCAAATTGGACCTCTCCTGGTTTTGATACCAAACCTTTTGATCAGAGAAAGGTTATTGATTATATTTTTTTAAAAAATATCCCAGCTGTAAATAGATATGCCGTTTTCACGGAGAAATTAAATGAAATCTGTCTCTCGGACCATTGCCCGGTATTTGTTCAAATTGAAATGTAAATTAATATACCCACTTGTAATATATTTTAGATGAAAATTATGCTGAAATTTGAAGATAATGGGGCTTATCTTAAATTTTTAGGATAGTTTTTATAAAGGTATTAAAATTAGAAATTGCCTTTTGGTATTTTAGGGGCAAAATGATATTGGCCGTTGATGCAGTGAAAAGTGCAACAGTCTATGTCCATGTTACTATGTTGATTAAAAGTGGGGCAAGAATCAATAAGAAATAAGAGTTGGATAGTTACGAATAGGAAAATTGCACACCTTATTAGACCCATAAGTGCCTGGAAACCCACTCTTAAAAAGCGAAAAATATAAGTATGTCCATAACATCCAAGAGTGCCATTGCTACCGGTGATGGCAAATTTATTATTGATCATGTTACCCTCAGCGATCCATTGGAAAATGAGGTTTTGGTAAAAATGAAGGCAGCAGGTCTCTGTCATACCGACTATGATTCCCTTAGTTGGGGAAAGCCGGTACTCATGGGCCATGAAGGAGCTGGATTAGTGACAAAAGTAGGCTCGAAAGTGAAAAATTTCAAGCAAGGAGACCAGGTGATCTTAAATTGGGCAACACCATGTATGAGCTGTTTCCAATGTCAGGAGGGAAATCAGCATATCTGCGAGAATAATTCACCTGTCGTAGCGGGTGGAAATGGATATACACCTGGCCATGCCCATTTGGAAGGTACCCTATGGAAAGGCAAGCCCATAGAGCGCTCGTTCAATCTGGGCACTCTTAGTGAGTACGCTTTGGTTAAGGAATCTGCACTGGTAAAAGTTGATCATGACAATCTAAATTTCTCTGCGGCAAGTATTATTAGCTGTGGGGTAATGACGGGTTATGGTTCTGTAGTAAATGCTGCAAAATTAAAGGCTGGTAGTTCGGTAGTTGTTCTGGGTTGTGGTGGAGTTGGATTGAACGTCATCAACGCTTGTGCCATTTCCGGTGCAGCAAGTATTTTAGCGGTAGACGTAAATCCTAATAAACTGGAATTGGCCAAACAATTTGGAGCTACGGATGTTATGTTGGCCGACAAATCGGACAAGGGTCTAAGCCAATTAGCCATAAAAGTTAAGCAATTATTTGATGGCCGCGGTGCCGATTACGCTTTTGAATGTACCGCAATTCCATCCTTGGGAGCAGCACCTTTGGCGATGATCAGGAACGCAGGAACAGCGGTTCAAGTGAGTGGTATTGAAGAGGAAATTACTGTTGATATGCGCCTCTTTGAATGGGACAAAATATACATCAATCCCCTTTATGGAAAATGTCGACCTGAAATAGATTTCCCAAAATTGATGCGATTATACAAAAAGGGGGATTTAAAATTGGATCAGATGATTACTCGGGAATATCAACTTGAAGATTTACAGCAGGCATTTGACGATATGCTTCAAGGAAAAAATGCCAAGGGTGTAATAGTTTTCAATTAAATTTACGGTATGAGCAATTTTAGAACCGTTGAACTTTCGGACGAAGCTTTTGAAAACGCTGGACTAAGGTTTCTAACTATCAAATCCAAAAACTTGAAGGGCAGGGGTGACATTTGTCTGTTTATACCTGAGGTGGAAGAAAAATTAACCGATCTTCCCATCTACATTCTTCTGCACGGGGTTTACGGAAGTTCTTGGGCCTGGGCCATGAAAGGTGGAGCGCATATTACGGCAAAAAGATTAATGGATAAGGGCGATATACGTCCGGCCATTATTGCCATGCCTTCAGACGGACTTTGGGGTGACGGTTCTGGTTATTTATCCCACAAGGACAAAGACTTTGCCCAATGGATCGTATCCGATGTTCCAGAGGCCATAATTGAAACTATAGCCGGAGCAACCAAAAACTCTCCATTATGTATTGGGGGCTTGTCTATGGGCGGATATGGTGCATTGATGCTTGGGGGGCAAAACCCCCATAAATTTAAGGCTATTTCGGCCCACAGTGCCATTACCAAGTTTGAGCAGATGACCAATTTTGTTGAAGAACCATTGGAGAAATATACTATTCAAAAGAAGAATATCAACGTTATTGATGTTCTTCAGGAGAACAAAAAAAACTTACCGGCAATTAGGTTCGATTGCGGAACCAAGGATAATCTCCTGGAAGCCAATAGAACTTTACACCAGGAAATGTCCGCATTGAATATTAACCACATCTACGAAGAATTTGAAGGCGGGCACGAATGGCCGTATTGGCAAAAGCATTTGGAACAAACTTTAAAGTTCTTTGATAAACAAAGGGATTAATGTATTAATGAAGTTATGTTTTGTTTTCCTTTACAGAGATTATAACACCAATGCATTTTTACAAAGATTTTGAATGCTAAAGTCCGTACATTAGATTGTGTCATTTTGATTAATCTTATGTTAATAACGCCTAATCTTATTATTTTTTGATAATTTTGCATTAGATGAAAAAAGTCTTCCATAAGGTATTGGCGGTTTCCATGGCCTTTGTAGTTATGTTTACTACAATGTCGTTTACCATGGATATGCATTATTGTGGAGCGTCATTGGTTGATCTTTCTTTCTATAGCAGTGCCGATAGCTGTGGCATGGAAAAAGAACAGCCGGTAAAGGATTGCGAAACTAAAATTACTTCAAAATCTTGTTGTACTGAACATCAATTGGTCAAGGAAGCAAATCAGGACCTTAAGATTTCGTTTGATAAACTAACTTTTGAGCAGCAGACTTTTGTTGCTACTTTCCTTTACTCGTATATTAATCTTTTTGATGGCTTTGATGAAAACATCCAATCTTTCAAGGATTATTCGCCGCCCTTTCTCAAACGGGACGTGCAGGTTTTGTACGAGTTATATTTAATTTGATTTTTAGACAGTTCCCGATAACCATCGGGATATAGCCCAACGGCATTTCCGTTATGGGCAACTTTTGTTGCGTTCAATATTCTGTACGCCCATCAATACACAAATTTATAACTGTCTAATTACCAAAATCCATGCTGAACAAAGGCATAAAATTTCTAATAGAAAACAAACTCGTTGCAGTTCTAATGCTTACTCTTTTTGTAGGCTGGGGCATTGTGAACGCACCTTTTAATTGGGATACAGGTTTTTTACCTACAGATCCTGTGGCCGTGGATGCCATTCCAGATATAGGTGAAAATCAGCAAATAGTTTTTACCAAGTGGGAAGGACGTTCCCCACAGGATATAGAGGATCAAATTACTTATCCTCTTACCTCCTCACTTTTAGGTATCCCTGGTGTAAAGACCATCAGGAGCTCATCTATGTTCGGCTTTTCAAGTATCTATATCATTTTTGAAGAAGATATTGAATTCTATTGGTCGCGTAGTCGGATCTTGGAAAAACTAAATTCCTTACCCAGCGGACTGTTGCCCGACAATGTAAATCCAGCTCTAGGTCCAGATGCTACTGGCCTGGGCCAGATCTTTTGGTATACGCTGGAAGGTCGCGATAAAGAAGGTAATGTTACAGGCGGGTGGGATCTACAGGAATTGCGAAGTATTCAGGACTATTATGTAAAGTATGCACTTTCTTCTGCTGCAGGAGTTTCAGAAGTCGCCTCCATTGGTGGATATGTTAAGGAATATCAGGTGGACGTAAATCCTGAAATAATGCGGCAATACAATATAAGCTTGAGCGATATTGTAAAAGCCGTTAAAAAATCCAATCAGGATATAGGTGCCCAGACCTTGGAGATTAATCAAGCCGAATACTTGGTGCGTGGCCTTGGCTATGTTGAGTCTATTGAGGATATAGAGAATGCAGTAGTAAGTTCTGAAAACTTCACATCCCTTCGTATTAAGGATTTGGGGAAGGTACATATGGGGCCGGCACCTCGTCGTGGAATATTGGACAAGGAAGGTGCGGAAGTAGTAGGTGGGGTAGTAGTAGCAAGGTATGGCTCAAACCCTTTGGAGGTCATTAACAATGTTAAAAAGCAAATCGAGGAACTGGCTGCCGGATTACCCTCCAAGCAATTGGAGGATGGTAGGACTTCCCAAGTGACCATTGTACCCTTCTACGATAGAACGGAATTGATACATGAAACCTTGGGGACACTTAATGAAGCTTTGACCTTGGAAATTCTCATTACTATCCTGGTCATAATTGTAATGATATTCAATTTACGGGCTTCCATTCTAATCTCCGGTTTATTGCCAGTAGCCGTATTAATGGTTTTTGTTACCATGAAGCTTTTTAATGTGGATGCCAATATTGTTGCCTTATCCGGTATTGCAATAGCAATCGGGACCATGGTGGATGTTGGGGTAATTCTCGCCGAAAATATGATAAGACATTTGGAAGATGAGAAATTGCGCCATAGCGAAGATGGAACCGACTATACGATCAACGAAATTATTTATAATGCCACTTCAGAAGTTTCCGGTGCCATTTTAACTGCTGTACTTACCACTATTATTAGTTTTATGCCCGTCTTTACCATGATAGGTGCGGAAGGGAAACTTTTCCGGCCTTTGGCATTCACAAAAACCATGGCACTTACGGCCTCATTGATCATAGCACTTTTTTTAATTCCCCCTTTTGCGGCAGTATTCTTTAAGAAAACCAACCTCAAATTAAATTCCAAATATGTTCTTAATGTTGTGCTGGTTGCACTTGGGTCCACAGCAATTTTTTACGGATATTGGCTGGGACTTATTCTTATAGCTTTTGCTGCCACTGCGTTTTTGGGTATTCAAGGGAAAATATCGCCTAAAAGGGCAAATTTGATCAATATTATTATATCGGTTGTTGCCATTGTACTCCTTCTTGCCGTTTATTGGAGACCCCTTGGCTTTGATCGAAGCATAATCATGAACCTTATTTTTGTTAGTATTATCTGCTTTGGTCTATTGGGAACATTCACGATTTTCAGAAACTACTATTCCAGAATTCTACAATGGGCCTTGGAAAATAAATTGCTCTTCTTGATAATTCCTACAACGGTTTTGACATTGGGATTTTTAATCATGAAAAATACGGGCAAGGAATTTATGCCCTCCCTGAACGAAGGCTCATTTTTATTAATGCCCACTTCATTACCCCATGCAGGAGTAGAAGAGAATAAACGTGTACTACAGCAGTTGGACATGGCCGTGGCCAGCATTCCGGAAATTGAAACGGTAGTAGGTAAATCCGGACGAACAGAATCGGCTTTGGATCCCGCACCGCTTTCCATGTATGAAAATGTAATTCAGTACAAATCGGAGTACATGCGAAATTCGGCTGGGGAGCGACAGCGTTATCAAGTAAACGAGGATGGCCTGTTTGTACTAAAAAATGGCAATTTTATTATTAATCCCAATAATGAATTGGACGAAGACATAGATTATGAAGAGTCCCAATTGCAAACAACGGCGACAAGAGATGACCTTGTTCCTGACAACAATGGCGAATATTATAGAAACTGGCGGCCAAAAATAAATTCGCCAGACGATATCTGGAATGAAATAGTTAGGGTAACAAAACTTCCAGGTGTTACTTCTGCTCCTAAATTGCAACCCATAGAAACACGTTTGGTGATGTTGCAAACGGGCATGCGTGCACCAATGGGAATCAAAGTGAAGGGTCAGGATTTACGGGAAATAGAAGCCTTTGGTCTGCAGTTGGAAAAGATTCTTAAACAGGTAGATGGTGTAAAAGAACAAGCCGTATTTGCAGACCGTATCGTTGGTAAGCCCTATTTATTAATAGATATCGATCGCGATCAACTTGCGCGATATGGCATATCTATAATGGACGTACAGGAAATTCTGCAGGTAGCAGTGGGCGGCATGCCCTTGACACAGACTGTGGAAGGCAGGGAACGCTACTCTATAAGGGTACGTTATCCACGGGAATTACGGGAAAATCCATCAGATCTTGAAAATATTCATGTCCCGGTGGAAAAGGGGAGTCCTGTGCCTTTGGGCCAATTGGTAAATATTAGATACGAACAGGGGCCACAGGTCATTAAAAGTGAAGACACCTTCCTGGTTGGCTATGTTTTGTTTGATAAACTTGATGGCTTTGCAGAAGTAAACGTTGTGGAGAATGCACAGGCCATAATCAAGGGAAAAATAGATAGTGGTGAACTAGTGGTGCCCAAGGGAATTAATTATCAATTTACAGGAACCTACGAAAACCAATTGCGAGCGGAAAAAACGCTATCAATAGTAGTTCCGTTGGCATTAATAATCATCTTTTTGATACTGTATTTTCAGTTTAGATCCGTAGCAACCTCCCTAATGGTATTTACGGGAATTACGGTTGCTTTTGCTGGCGGATTTATCATGATATGGCTTTACGGTCAAGACTGGTTTTTAAACTTTAGTTTTTTCGGAGAAAATCTAAGGGATTTGTTCAACATGAAAACCATCAATTTAAGTGTGGCTGTATGGGTAGGATTTATTGCTCTCTTTGGTATAGCTACAGATGATGGGGTAGTCATGGCCACCTACCTTACTCAAACTTTTGACCGTGAAAATCCAACAGATAAAAAGGGAATTCGATTGGCGGCATTGGAGGCGGCAGAGAAACGTATTAGACCCTGTTTAATGACGACGGTCACTACTATCCTTGCCCTCTTGCCTGTAATGACCTCTACCGGAAAAGGCAGTGATATTATGATACCAATGGCAATCCCAATTTTCGGTGGGATGGTCATAGATATCACCTCCTATTTTATTGTGCCGGTATTATATAGCTGGAAAAAGGAGTTTCAATTAAAACGAGCAAGCAAATGAAAAATATAACATTCATCATCTGTCTTTTACTGGTTTCCACTTGGGTGAAAGCCCAGGATCTGCAATCCTATATTAAGGAGGCCCAGGTAAATAATCCACAGATCCAGGCCTTTGATCTTAAATATAGCATTGCCCAAGAGAAGGTGAACGAGGTAAATACCCTTCCCAACACCACGGTGAGCGCAGGCTATTTCGTAAGTGAACCAGAAACACGCACAGGAGCACAACGCGCACGGTTTTCGGTATCACAGATGTTGCCCTGGTTTGGAACCATAACCGCGCGGCAAAATTATGCTGTGTCCATGTCCAATGTGGATTATATTGAAATAGCTATAGCCAAACGCAAATTGGCGCTTGCTGTTGCCCAATCTTATTACCAATTGTTTGCCATTGAGGCGAAGCAAAAGGTACTGGACCAGAACATACAATTACTGAAGACCTATGAGCGATTGGCATTGACTTCAGTTGAAGTAGGTAAAGCCTCGGCCGTTGATGTTTTGAAATTACAAATACGGCAAAATGAAATGCGTCAACAAAGGGCAATTTTGGATCAGGATTATTTGGCCGAAAAAACTAATTTCAACAATCTTTTAAATAGAAAAGAGACCATGTCTATTGATGTTGTTCCTGAAATGACCCTTCCCTTGGAAGACCCTATTTACTTGGGGAATGGATTGGAACTTAATCCTGAAATCCTGAAGTATGATGAAATGTTTGAATCCATAGTTCAATCAGAATTGCTCAATAAAAAGGATGGAGCTCCCAATATTGGTTTTGGACTGGATTACATTCCCATTCAGGAAAGACCGGACATGAGTTTTGACGACAATGGGAAGGATATTGTGATGCCTATGCTTACTTTCTCGATCCCTATTTTCAACAATCGTATTAAATCTTTTTCCAAACAAAACGAAATGCGCCTAAAAGAAACGGAATTGCAAAAAAACGAGCGATTCAATCTGCTTCAATCGGCATTGGCAAAGGCAGAGTCGGGTCGTAATGAGGCGCGTATTAAATATAATACCCAACGGATCAATTTAAAACAGGCCAAGAATGCAGAAGAAATCCTAATGAAAAATTATGAGACGGGTACCATTGATTTTAATGATGTACTGGACATTCAGGAATTGCAACTGAAATTCCAGATAAACGAAATAGAGGCCGTTAAAGCCTATTTTGGGCAAATGGCCGTAATAAACTATCTAACGAATCAATAAAAATCCTGTATCAATCAATTGATTATCAATTACTAAATTAATTTTAATATTGAAACTTTTAAAACCAAAAACTATGAAAAGAAATGTAAATATTACACTAACAATTGCAGCGATTTCAATAATATCCCTTTCTTCCTGTAAGGACGAAAACAAAAAAGAATCGACCGCACCAATAAGTAATGAAATAAACCAAGAGACTGCAACTGCCCAGGGTAATATAGAGAATATTGCGCAGGATGAAAAAGCAATTGCTGTGGTAAATGGATATTTATCCCTCAAGGATGCACTAGTAGCAGATGATACGGAGTCAGCTGCCCGGACAAGTAAAAAGTTGCTTGCCACATTAAACGATTTTGATACCAACACATATTCCGATACGGAGCAAGCAGAATTACAGGACATCATAGAAGAGGCTAAGGAACATTTAGAACAAATTGCAGAAAGCCCTATAGATGTTCAACGCGAGCATTTCAAAGTTTTGAGCAAGGATGTTACGGAAATGGTAGCCATCACTGGCACCAATACAAAATTGTACGAGCAGTTCTGTCCAATGTACGATAAGGGTACAGCCTGGCTGAGTAACAGTAAAGAAATAAAGAATCCATATTATGGCAGTAAAATGTTGGCCTGTGGAAAAGTACAGAAAGAGCTAAATTAAGATCAGGCGATTTAACAAAAGTAATTAATAAAAAGTTACAGATTTCGCGGTAAGATTGCCGTAGTATCTTTACCCAATGGATGACACAATTAATGAACAGACTTTAAAATGAAGGAAGCCATACATATAAAAAACATGGTTTGTAACCGTTGTATTGCTTCGGTTTTGGCCATTTTTAATGCCGAAAATTACATCGTGGAGTCTGTGGAATTAGGAAAAGTAATTGCAACCAAAGGACAAAAAAGTAATTTTGAAAGTCTAAATAGTGCACTTGCTAAAGTAGGTTTTGAAATTATTCAAAATGAAGTGGATACTTTAATAGAACTAATAAAAGTTAAGCTTATTTATAAAATTGAATTAGGAGAAACAGAGGATTTGTTTAAAATTTTAGCTGAAGATTTTGGAAAAACAGAAACAGCATTAAGTAAACTTTTTAGCAGACATGAAGGAATTACATTAGAAAAATATACCATCAATCTAAAATTGGAAAAAGTGAAGGAGCTTGTGCAATTAGGTCAATTAAATTTTTCTGAAATAGCATATAGTCTCAATTATAAAAACAGCAGTCATTTAGCCAAACAATTTAAAAGTAGTACCGGCATGTCTATGTCTGAATATAAAAGCTTACAAGATTGGGATAGAAAATCGTTGGACCAAATTGTATAAATAAGAATCAGAATTGTGAAAAAGAAACATACGACCGATGTTTAATTTTGATTAATAAAATTAAATAATTATGAAACACACCTATCACATACATGGAATGACCTGTAACGGATGTAGAGGTCACGTCGAAGAAACTCTTTCAAAAATTGAAGGGGTTTCACAAGTAACGGTCAATTTGGAAAAAGCGGAAGCTTCCATTGAAATGGAAAATCACATTCCTATTCAGAAGTTTCAAGAAGCTTTAAAAAAGGATGGCGGAACTTATTCCATTCACATGCCTGGAGACCATCATGCCCATGAAATGGCCGATAAGAAGCCAAAAGCCAGGGGGGAAGGAACAGGGACTTTTTACTGTCCAATGCACTGCGAGGGTGATAAGACCTATGACCGACCTGGCGACTGCCCAGTATGTGGAATGGACCTAGTAGAGGAACAGAAACTAACAACAAGTTCAGCAACTCAATTTACGTGTCCAATGCATCCAGAAATAATTAGTGACGAACCTGGAAGTTGCCCAATTTGTGGAATGGACTTGGTCCCTATGGAAGCTGATCTATCCGCAGAGGAAAAGTCCTATAAAAAATTGCTTAAGAAGTTCTGGATCTCATCGGCATTTTCGCTACCCATTTTCATAATTGCTATGGGGGAGATGTGGCACAATAACCCATTATACGATATTCTGGAATTGAAATATTGGAATTGGGTACAGTTCGCACTATCCATACCTGTAGTCTTCTATGCCACCTGGATGTTCTTTGAGAGGGCATATAGAAGCATTAAGACTTGGAATCTAAATATGTTTACCCTTATTGGAATAGGTGCCGGTGTAGCTTGGTTGTTCAGTGTATTCGGAATGCTGGTTCCCGACTTTTTCCCGGAACAATTTAAGACAGAGGCGGGTACGGTACATGTATATTTTGAAGCTGCTACAGTTATCCTTACCCTTGTGCTAATGGGACAAATGTTGGAAGCACGTGCCCATAGTAAGACCAATTCGGCAGTAAAGGAGCTTTTAAAACTCGCCCCCAACAAGGCCATTAAAGTAGTTGACGGGCAAGAGCAGGAAGTTTCCATAGATAAAATACAAATAGGAGACATCCTTAGGGTAAAACCCGGAGATAAAATTCCCGTAGACGGAGCAATTGCCGAGGGCCACACCTCTATTGATGAATCTATGATTACAGGGGAGCCAATTCCCGTCAATAAAGTAGTTGGTGATAAAGTTAGCAGTGGAACCATTAACGGGAATCAATCCTTTTTAATGAAAGCTGAAAAAGTGGGTTCGGATACTTTATTGGCACAAATAATACAAATGGTAAACAATGCCAGTAGAAGCCGCGCACCAATACAAAAATTGGCCGATACCGTTTCGGGGTATTTTGTACCTATTGTTGTAATTATAGCCGTTATCACTTTTGGAGTCTGGGCCGTATGGGGCCCTGAACCCGCCTATGTTTATGCTTTGGTAAATGCAATTGCCGTATTGATCATTGCATGTCCTTGTGCTTTGGGCTTGGCAACGCCAATGTCCGTAATGGTAGGTGTTGGTAAAGGTGCCCAGAACGGGGTGCTCATAAAGAATGCCGAGGCCCTGGAAAAAATGGACAAGGTAGATGTCCTTATTGTAGACAAAACAGGAACCATCACAGAAGGAAAGCCTACCGTTGAAAAAGTAGGTGCCTTTGGAGATTCGCATTCCGAGAAAGAAGTGCTTCAATACATAGTTTCTCTCAATAGTCTTAGCGAACACCCACTTGCCGAAGCCACAGTAAAGTACGGTAAGGAGCAAAAAACTGAGTTTTTAAAAGCAGATAGTTTCAATGCCATAACCGGTAAGGGTGTGGAAGGAAAGGTAAACGGCAAAAATACAGCTCTGGGCAATGCCAAAATGATGGAAAAAGCCAATGCCAAACTCTCGACTGAAATGGTAAATGAAGTGCAGACCTATCAAAAGCAGGGAAAAACAGTGTCTTATCTATCCATAAAAGGCGAAACCGTTGGTTATGTAGTAATAAGCGATAAAATTAAAGCAACAAGCGTCAAAGCCATAAAGGAATTACAGGATAGGGGTATTGCGGTTATAATGCTAACAGGGGATAACCACGATACAGCCCAGGCGGTAGCCAGCGAACTTAATTTAGCCGATTTTAAGGCTGGGATGCTGCCTGAAAATAAATTACATGAAGTAGAGAAATTACAGAAACAGGGCAAGGTGGTTGCCATGGCGGGCGACGGTATTAACGATGCACCTGCATTGGCTAAAAGTGATGTAGGCATTGCCATGGGAACAGGCACGGACGTGGCCATTGAAAGCGCGGCCATAACCTTGGTACAAGGGGATCTACACGGAATTGTAAAGGCCCGTAACCTAAGTGGTGCCGTAATGAAGAACATTAAGCAAAACTTATTCTTTGCGCTAATTTATAACACTTTGGGAATCCCTATTGCGGCAGGGGTTCTATTTCCATTCTTTGGAATTCTGCTTTCCCCTATGATAGCGGCATTGGCCATGAGCTTTAGCTCTGTTTCTGTAATTGCAAATGCGCTGCGGTTAAGGACTAAATCTATTTCATAAATAATATTAATTATTAGAAAAAAATGGAAAAGAGAATTTAATTATTAATCTTAAAACCTATAACAATGGAAAATAAAGATAGAAATAGTGATAACCAATACACAAAATTTGTTTTAATGTTGGCTGCATCATTTGTAGCCATGTACATTACAATGTATTTAAACTCCTACCAAATAGATCATGTATATTTTAGTCTTACACGTTTCTATATGAGCTGTTTGGGCATTTCTGCAATGGCGATAATTATGTTTGTTGCAATGCGTAGTATGTACAGGAATAATAAGAAAAACATTGCCATTGTACTGGGGAGTATAGTTCTTTTTACCACTGCACTGACGCTGGTAAGAGCACAAGCTCCTATTATTGGAGATGTGCTATGGATGAAAGCTATGATACCGCATCATTCCATAGCCATTTTGACCAGTGAGCGGGCCGACATTAAAGATCCAGAGGTCAAAAAGTTGGCAGAAGATATCATTAAAGCCCAAAAAAAAGAGATTGAGGAAATGAAGGCAATGATAAACAGATTGGAAAATAATAAATAATACCCTGAAAAAAATATCATGAATAAAAACATTTTATACATTGGGATAGCCGTGATTGCCGGTTTACTTGCCGGGTATCTCATTTTTGGAGGATCAACACAAACATCCAATACAGATACAGAGAATTCCAATATTTCGGATGATCACGATCACTCAGGAGAATCCATGGTCCAAATGTGGACCTGTTCTATGCACCCGCAGATTATGCAACCTGAGTCAGGGGACTGTCCTATTTGTGGTATGGATCTGATACCAGCGGAAACAAGTGCTGACGGACTTGCCATGAACGAAATAAAAATGACCAAGAATGCTATGGCCTTGGCAAACGTTCAAACGGTAAAAGTCGGTAATACTTCTTCTGATAGGGAAAATGCTGTTTC
This sequence comes from Arenibacter arenosicollis, assembly GCF_014397245.1. GTDB lineage: Bacteria > Bacteroidota > Bacteroidia > Flavobacteriales > Flavobacteriaceae > Arenibacter > Arenibacter arenosicollis. The sequence continues at coordinate 193,453 of NZ_JACLHY010000009.1, forward strand.
CTTATCAGGTACAATAAAATTGAACGAGGAAGCGAATGCTATTCAGGCCAGCTATTTTGATGGTAGGATAGAACGTCTCAATATAGACTATGTTGGTCAAGAGGTGAAAAAAGGTCAACTGTTGGCTACCATATATGCACCCAATCTTGTTGCAGCTCAGCAAGAATTGATTACTGCTGCATCCTTAAAGGAATCACAGCCGGAATTATATAGAGCTGTGCGCAATAAGTTGCAACTTTGGAAGCTTACGGAAAGGCAAATCAATAGCATTGAGGATACAGGAAAAGTACTGGAAAACTTCCCAATTTATGCAACCGTTTCGGGTACGGTTTCTGAGAAACTGGCTTCGGAAGGGGACTATGTTAAACAAGGGCAGCCTATCTTAAAGGTAAGTAACTTAAATTCGGTTTGGGCCGAATTCGACGTTTATGAGAATCAAATAGCACAATTTAAGGTAGGTCAAAAAATTAAAATAATTTCCAATGCCTATCCCAACAAAGTGTTTGATGCAAGTGTTTCCTTTATAGACCCTGTTCTAAATACAAGAACCAGAACGGTTGCCATTCGCGCTGTATTGCAGAATAATGACCGATTGTTCAAACCTGGAATGTTCGTGTCTGGGAAAATTGAAAGTTCTACAACCAGTCCATCTGGGCAATTAAGCATTCCTGCTACTGCCGTTATGTGGACAGGGGAACGTTCATTGGTTTATATTAAGACCAATCCCAACGAACCTGTATTTGAAATGAGGGAAATTACCCTTGGCAATAGAAATGGAGACGATTTTACTGTCGTTTCCGGGTTGGAAAATGGCGATGAAATCGTAACCAATGGAACCTATACCGTAGATGCAGCTGCGCAGTTACAAGGTAAAAAATCCATGATGAATAAGGACAGGTTAACAGCTGAGTCAGAAGCGCCTATAATGAAAATAGAATTGCCCCAAGCATTTCAAGTTAGTTTTAGAGCTGCCCTAGATCATTATATTGATATGAAGGATGCCTTTGTAGAAAGTAATTCAAAGCAGGTTTCTGTTTATGCAAAATCTACTTCCCAAAAACTAAAAACGATAAACTTGGAAGGATTAGGCAAAATGGAAAAAACTCACCTAACCAAGAGTATTAAAATGCTGGATGCCATTGGGGATAACCCAAACTTAGAAAACCAGCGTGCGCACTTCGTTATGCTAAATGAAAATTTTGTTCCCTTGGCAAAGAATATTGATGGGTTAAACGAAAGATTATACATAAAAAAATGTCCAATGGCCAATAACAATAAGGGGGCATTTTGGCTTAGCAACCAAAAGGAAATTCGCAATCCGTATTATGGAGAGCAAATGATGACCTGTGGTAGTATAATAGATTCAATTCAGTAAATAGAAAAATGCGGGAAATTCGTCAATATGATTTCCTTCTCCTGACTTAACTCACCCATAGATATTTCTTTTTATTTTGATTTACGGTACAGTACAGGACAGCCGTATATAATAATTTTTCTAAATTGTGCTTTTGTTAAAAAAATTGGGGTTGTGAAACAACGAAAAAAACTCGTGTTATAAATTGGAATAATTAGAGTAGGCAAGTTGTATGTGAATGCGCAACAACAGTTGTTACATTGATTACACAGATTCTTAAATGAACCTAATAACAAATTCACTAATATAATATTATACATGTGCGTAGAATCATTAAAAGACACCTATGATGCCATTGTTGTAGGAACTGGAATAAGCGGTGGTTGGGCCGCGAAGGAGCTTTGCGAAAAAGGTCTCAAAACACTGGTCCTGGAACGGGGAAGAATGGTAGAACATATTGTTGATTATCCCACAATGCACCTTGATCCCTGGGATATGGAAAATGGAGGGGAGACTCCTGCAGAAGTAATGGCAAAATACCCCAAACAATCCCGTTGGGGTTTTGATGAAACATCTCGCCATTTCTTTAATAAGGATGAAGATTATGATTATGACGAAGTAAAACGATTCGACTGGATCAGGGGTACTCAAGTAGGTGGCCGTTCTCTAATCTGGGGTAAACAAACCTATCGCTGGTCCGATTTGGATTTCGAAGCAAATGCAAAAGAAGGGATTGGCGTAGATTGGCCTATTCGATATAAAGATATAGAACCTTGGTACGGGTACGTAGAAAAACATGTAGGTATCAGCGGTGAAGCACTGGGACTACCCCAACTACCTGATAGCGTTTTCCTAAAGCCCATGGAACTCAATTGTGCGGAAGAGCATTTAAAAAAAGGGATATTAAACAGTTATGAGGACAGGGTTCTGACTATTGGCAGAGTAGCGCATATTACAGAAGGCACAAAGCCCGGTTCAGGAAGGGGAAATTGTCAATTTAGAAATCGATGCAAAAGAGGATGTCCTTATGGTGCATATTTCAGTTCCAATTCCTCAACTCTACCTATGGCCGAAGCCACAGGGAATATGACGATCAGACCCAATTCCATTGTTTTTGAGGTAATGTATGATAAGGATAAAAAGAAAGCCACTGGAGTTCGGATTGTGGATGCCGATACCAAGGAAGTAATAGAATACAAGGCAAAAATAATTTTCTTATGTGCCTCGTCCATGGCTTCAACGGCAATTCTAATGCAATCAAAGTCTGATGCTTTTCCAAATGGAATGGGTAATGCTAGTGGAGAATTGGGGCATAACGTCATGGATCACCAATTGGGAGGTGGAGCTACAGGGAAAATTGACGGATTTCATGATAAGTATTATACTGGTCGAAGACCTAACGGTTTTTATATACCAAGATTTAGAAACATAGATTCGAAATCCGCAAAGGTTGATTTCCTTAGGGGCTACGGATACCAAGGAGGGGCAAGCCGGAATGATTATGGAGGAATAATTGCCGAGTATGCCTATGGGGAAGAGCTTAAAAAGTCGATACTTGAACCAGGGGAATGGCGAATAAATCTCGGTGGTTTTGGAGAAGTTCTACCATATCATGAAAATCACATGTTTCTCGATTACGAAAAACTGGACAAGTATGGTTTACCTACCATAGTTTTTGATGCAGAGTTCAAGGAAAATGAAAAACTTATGAAAAAGGATTGGATCATTCAAGCCCAAGAAATGTTGGAAAGTGCAGGATTTAAGGATGTAGAGGCTAGAAATAGAAAGACCTACATTGGCGGTGGAATACATGAGATGGGAACGGCTCGAATGGGTCATGACCCAAAAACATCAGTTTTGAACAAATACAATCAACTGCATGAAGTACCAAATGTATATGTTACCGATGGTGCATGTATGACATCTTCTGCCAATCAAAACCCTTCACTGACCTATATGGCATTGACGGCAAGGGCGGCAAATCATGCAGTGGAAGAATTGAAGAAGTTAAACTTATAATTTCGAATTATGCAAAGAAGACAAGCACTTAAAAATATAGGTTTATCCATAGGTGGTATTACAATGTCCTCCACTATTGTGGGTCTTATCCAGAGTTGCGGTTCCAAAACAACAACATGGACTCCATTATTTTTTTCGGAAGATGAGGCCGAATTGGTGGCAAAGACCTTAGAGGTAATTTTACCTCCAACTCCAGATGTGCCGGGTGCAAATGATCTAAATTTAACCCAATTCTTGGATGGATATATAGATAAGATATCTACCAAAATCGAGAAGGAGGATATAAAAGAAGGGGTAGGGGTGTATTTGTCATCCACTTTGGACCTTTTGCAAAAGAGCAATGTCGGTAATCTAACCTCCGAGGATATTGATGGGCGGTTGGCTTTTTATTTAATAGCTGCCAGTACCCGCCAACGTGAGTGGGAAAAAGAAAAAAGGGCTTCCGCAACAGACAAAAACAGTACGCCTTCACAGGACGCCATATGTTTTAGCTTTCTAAAGTTATTAAGGGATAAGGGAATTTTTGCGTTTAAAATTTCCGAGCACATTGGAAAAAATGTACTTGCGTATAAGGCTATACCAGGTGAGCAAAAAGGATGTGTAAACCTAGAGGAGACTACACAAGGGAAGGCCTGGTCCATGTAACTCACTATATCCCACAATAAATAGCCCCGTAGACTTAGGTTTACGGGGCTATTTAATTGAGATAGATGAACTGTGGTCTAATTGACGAGGCTCAACCAATAATACTTGATTTCCCGAAATACTTTCAAAAACTCCTTAATCTCAAGGGGTTTGGAAATATAACAACAAGTATGCCTGTTAAAATGAGGTTGTATTTCGGATCCTGACGAAGTCATTATTATAACTGGAATATAAAAATTATTCAGTTTACTTATTTTAGATAAAATATTGACTCCGTTAATCATAATAAGTTCCTCATTGGCAATAATTAAATCCGGGATTTCGTTATTCTTATCTTGTAGCACACTTTCAATATGCACTATTGCCTCAATACCATCCTCTAAAAGATTAATATTACAAGGTCCTCCGTTTTGTTGGAGGGACTCTTTTATTAATATGGCATCAAGCATACAATTTTCGATCAATAAGACATTCTTGGTATTCATGGGGGATAAATTTCCATTATAATTTGGTGAAATACTTTAACTTCAAATATGGAGATTTATTCTAATTAACACCAATAATTTCGGGTTTTTTCGTTAAAATGTCCCTCTTGCCATCGAGGCCTATTCTCCCCCTTATCGGTTTAGCGTTCCTTTAGCAATAAACCAATTTCTAAGAAGATGATACCCATGATATTACAATCCTGATTAACATTAAATATCCAACAACAACTTATTGCAATTATGATACATTGTTTCGTGCTTTAAACTCTTCAATTTTTATCTGGAGCAGTTTTAAGCTCTTGTTAAAACTTCTTTTGGTTTTGGAAGTGTGGTCGTCTTTAAAATTTATAACAAAATTTTGGTCAAAACCATCTTTGTTTCGAATAGTAGTCCGATTTATATTTCCGTTAAATTGAAATTGTTGAATATCCTTTGAGAATTGGTTTTTTGGTTCGTTAACTGATCCGAATATGAAGAATATTGTAAATGCCGCGGTAAAACCACAAAAAAACGGAATAATCATTTCTAATGAAAAAATCATAGCTGAATAAAGGTATAGTTGACGACGTGAAAGTAAACATGGGGTTTCAATTACATTAATTCAAATGAATAAACAATTGAACGAAACGACACAACACATTACAATGACCACCTAATAACACAGTCCTAATAGCAAATACCGTTGTTAATTTTTGTTGAAAAAGGTAAAGAATAATGCGATTGTGTTAACAAGAATTTTGTGCCAATATTATTTTTATATCACAATTTTTACTGTGTTATGTAATAAATATAAAATGAAGAGATCTATACTTTTATTTGGCTTGTACCTGTTGGCAATAGGAGGGTATATAATAAATCGGGATGTACTACCGGTTGATAATAAGTTTTACAGAGTTGAGAAAATTAGCAAATATGACGATGGTGCTCTCCAAAATTTAACGGAAAATACTAAAGAAGAAATGGAAAAAGCTAAGGAGGACTTTTATAATATTTCAGAAAATAATTAACCCTTTTTTACAACAAATCACTTTTTTAGGAAATTATGGCGTAGCTATTATAACGACCTTTAGATTGAGATATAAACCAAATTAGGGTTGTCAATCAAAAATTCGCAATTTATCAATGACACAAACCTCTTCTTACACTAGCGCAATCTTCTTAAATGCGATTAACTAAAGTCAGCCTCATATTTTCGCCTTTTCCACCTAAAAATATTATAAAATAATCGAAAAAAACTATAAATAAATTGTCCTATAAAAATTTGAAATTTGATTACTCAAAATAAAATAATTGTAAACAGATTAAATATGAAAAATATGTCACCAGAAAATTTAACAGGAATTAAAAGATCCATGGGAACAATGCCCAATCAAGAAAAACCAAAATATTCTTCATATAATGACTTTAAAATAGACAAACCAAAAGGTTGTCGACATTTTCATTACAATAGGGACATTACGTGGTAATGTTCAAATTCTTAATTTAGTGAATCTCTTTTATTGTCTAGTCCTAAATAACCGTTACGGTTTATAGGATTAAAAATAGTTAATTAAGCTCAACGGCCATAGTGCCGTTGAGCTTTTGTGATTTATATGTTCTCATTGTTATCTCTTGTTGGCCGTGCATC